>NZ_CP094357.1:0-1247837 GCF_014779555.2 Lysobacter capsici | reverse complement strand
CACGCTCGCCCCGGGCACGCGCCCGCCCAAAGACCGGGCGGACAACAGGCGTTCAGGGGCCGCTTAACGCCCGGACAACCCCCAGGCACGGCACAATGCGCGCTCCCGGCCGAGGCTGTATCCTATGCGGCCATCTTTTTATCCGAATCGAAGGATATCCGCCCGATGTCGAGCTACCTGTTCACTTCCGAGTCCGTGTCCGAAGGCCATCCGGACAAGATCGCCGACCAGATTTCCGATGCGGTGCTGGACGCCATCCTCGCTCAGGACAAGCGCGCGCGCGTGGCCTGCGAAACCCTGGTCAAGACCGGCGCGGCCATCGTCGCCGGCGAAGTGACCACCAGCGCCTGGGTCGACATCGAAGGCCTGGCGCGCAAGGTCATCAACGACATCGGCTACAACAATTCGAATGTCGGCTTCGACGGCCACACCTGCGCGATCATCAACATGCTCGGCAAGCAGTCGCCCGACATCGCCGCCGGCGTCGACCGCAAGAAGCCCGAGGAACAAGGCGCGGGCGACCAGGGCCTGATGTTCGGCTACGCCTGCAACGAAGCCCCGGAGTACATGCCGGCGCCGATCTACTACTCGCACCGTCTGGTCGAGCAGCAGGCCAAGATCCGCAAGCAGAAGAATTCCAAGCTGCCGTGGCTGCGTCCGGACGCCAAGTCGCAGGTCACCCTGCGCTACGACAACGAGCACAAGGTGCTGGGCCTGGACGCGGTGGTGCTGTCGACCCAGCACGACCCGGGCATCAAGCAGAAAGACCTGATCGAAGGCGTGTACGAGCACATCCTCAAGCCGGTGCTGCCGAAGGCGTGGCTGGAAAAGCTGCCGAAGAACAAGGTCCACATCAACCCGACCGGCATCTTCGTGATCGGCGGCCCGGTCGGCGACTGCGGCCTGACCGGCCGCAAGATCATCGTCGACAGCTACGGCGGCATGGCCCGTCACGGCGGCGGCGCGTTCTCGGGCAAGGATCCGTCCAAGGTCGACCGTTCGGCCGCTTACGCCGCGCGTTACGTGGCCAAGAACATCGTCGCCGCCGGCCTGGCCGACCGCTGCGAAGTGCAGGTCTCCTACGCGATCGGCGTGGCCGAGCCGACCTCGATCTCGGTCACCACCTTCGGCACCGGCAAGATCAGCGACGACAAGATCGAGAAGCTGATCCGCAAGCACTTCGACCTGCGCCCGTACGGCATCGTCAAGATGCTCGACCTGATCCACCCGGTGTACCAGCTGACCGCGGCCTACGGCCACTTCGGCCGCAAGCCGAAGGAAGTGAGCTACGTCGACGGCGCCGGCAAGAAGCAGACCGCGACCGCGTTCTCGTGGGAAAAGACCGACAAGGCCGACGAACTGCGCAAGGACGCCGGGCTGAAGAAGTAAGCTGCCCGCGCAACCGCTATCGCAGTAATGAAAACGGAGCGCCTCGGCGCTCCGTTTTTTTTGCGTCGCGTTGCCGATCAGCGTCGGCGCCGCGAAGCGCTCAGGTCTTGACGTAGATCTCCACCCGCCGATTGAGCTGGCGGCCGGACGGATTGTCGCGGCCGTCGACCTCGTTCGGCGCGACCGGTTGCGATTCGCCGAACCCGCGCGCATCCGCGTCCTTCGCCGCGCCGCGCTGCCGCAATGCCGCCACCACCGACTGGGCGCGGCGATCGGACAGCGACAGGTTGTAGTCGTCGCTGCCCTTGGCGTCGGTATGGCCGCGGATCTGCATGCCCTTGGCCTGGATCTTGGCCAAGGCTTCGGCCAGCGTATCGAGCACTTCGGCCGCGTCCGGACGGATGTCGGACTTGTCGAAATCGAACAGCACCTTGTCGTTGAGCGTGATCAGCACACCGCACGGCGCGCCGGGCACGACGAACTTGTTCAACAGCGGGAAACGGCCGGCCGGCGCGAGCTTCGGGATCGGCGCCATCGCCATTTCGCGCGGCGGCGTGCCGACCGTGCCGCGGCCCTTGCCGTCGTTGCGCACCAGCCCGTCGGGGCCGTTCCAGGTGCCCGAACCGTCGGCGTTGATGGTGATCAGGCCCTGCGGGCCGTTCCAACTGCCCGAGCCGTCGCCATTGTAGGTGATCAGGCCCATCTCGCCGTTCCAGCTGCCGCCGCCCTTGCCGTCCAGACGGATGGTGTCACCGCGGCCGGTGTAACTGCCCGAGCCGTCGGCGTTGACGCTGATGACGGCTTTCTCGCCCCCATCCTCATCGTCCTCATCGCCGCCGGTATTGATCGAACCCGAACCGTCGGCGTTGACCGTGATCAACCCGCCTTGGTAATTGGCCGAACCGCTGCCGTCGGCGCTCAGATTGAAGATGCCCTTGCCGTCGTTGCGGGACAGATTGCCCTGGGCGTCGAGGTGAGTCAGGCCCGCGTCGTTGATCAGCGCGCCGCCGTCGCCGCAGCGGGCCGGCTTGATCGTGATGCCGTCGATCGGATTGATCAGATCCTGCATCGAGCTTTCCAGCGCGCGCTGCGCCGGCGTCACGCCGAGGATGTCGGGCACGACGATGGTCGGGATGACCGGAAATTCGCGATCGCCGGCGGTCAACGGCGCGGCGTTGGCGGTCGGCGTTGTCGTATTCGCCGAAGCCGCATCCGCCGTCGCGGCCGGTACCGACGCGCTAGCCGATGGATCCGGCGAGGCGGCGGCGCCGTCGCCGCGCCCGCACGCGCACAAGGCGGCGACGAATGCGGCGAGGGTCAAAAGTCTGCTTGGCACTGCATGCGACATGGTCCACTCCGTTGGTTGTCGGCGGCGTTTATAGCATCGCGGCCACGACAGGTGCGACCGGCGGACGGCGTACCTGCGAAGGCCGTCGCGGCCTCGATCCGCGGCAATGATCGATAAGCGCGGGGCTCCGCCTCACACCCGCTTCATCGCCAGCCCACATGCGCCGATCAATCTGCATCTCATTGCAACGCCGCTGGACCTCGAACCAATGCCGGAAACGACCATGAGCAAGATCAATCCGCTATCCACCTTGTCGCTCGTCCTGATCGCTCTCGGCGGCGCCTGCCTGCTCGCGTTCAACCTGATCGGCTCCACGATCGACGCGCAAGGCGTGTTGCACGAGCCATTCGGGCTGATTCCGATCGGCTGGCTGTTGATCGCATGCGGCGTCGTGCTCGGACTGGCGAGCCTGACGCGAGCCGCACTGCGCCTGCTGAAACCGCGTTCGGATCGTCAGCCTAGGTAACAACAATGCCAGCCTTTTTTCGACCGCTATCGGAGCTTGCCGCAATCCTCGCCTTGATCGCGGCCGGCGTTGTCGCATGGCACCAATACTGGTATCTGCATCCCGAGCACGCGTTCGAGTTCGTGACCGGCCGACCGCTGCCGGCCGGCCTTCATGCCACGGCGTACAACTGGGATATCAACGACAACCTCCTGCATGTCGGCCACTACTGGATGCTGACCGGTTCCGCGGCGCAACTGCGGCAGTTTCCGTCATCCATGGCGGTTGGCGATTCCGCCGAAAAATCCGTGTACACGCTGCGCGAATCCACCGAAGACGCCCGCTATGCATTGCCCGACACCACCGCGCTTTTCGGCCGGCGGAAGACCGAGGATCAAGTCGTCATCGGTTATGAGAACAACGCACCGCGCAACAGCTGGCACTGGATATTCGACGGAGAAACCGAGGCGCTGTACGAACACAACTAGGCTGGGATCGTAGATAAACCCCGTAAGAACCAGACACGCCCCATCAACGATGCCCGGTGTCACTTCATCCGGCCGAGGCGGCGCAAACAGAAACGGAGCGCAGGCGCTCCGTTTCCGTGTCGATCAAAACATTGTCGGCCCTACTTCGCGGCTGCCTCTTTCGCCGTCTTCGCGGCGGCGGGCGCGTCGGGCTTGGCATTCTTCACATACAACTCCAGCCACCGATTGGTCTCGGCCATCATCTGCATGATCGATTCGCGCGCGCGATAGGCGTGGCTTTCGTTCGGCAGCATCACCAGCCGGGCGTGGCCGCCCAGGCCCTTGATCGCGGCGTACATGCGTTCGCTCTGGATCGGGAAGGTGCCGGAGTTGTTGTCCTGCTCGCCATGGATCAGCAGCAGCGGGTCCTTGATCTTGTCGGCGAAATTGAACGGCGACATCGCCTCGTAGGTGGACTGCGCCTGCCAGTAGTTGCGTTCCTCGGCCTGGAAACCGAACGGGGTCAGGGTGCGGTTGTAGGCGCCGCTGCGGGCGATGCCGGCCTTGAACAAGCGGGTGTGGGCGAGCAGGTTCGCGGTCATGAACGCGCCGTAGGAATGGCCGCTGATCGCGATGCGGTTACGGTCGGCGACGCCGCGCCGCACCACTTCGTCGACCGCGGCCTGGGCGCTGGCGGTGAGCTGCTGGATGTAGCTGTCGTTGGGTTCGCGGTCGCCTTCGCCGACGATCGGCATCGACGGGTTGTCGAGCACCGCATAGCCCATCGCCAGATACGGCAGCGGCCCCCAATAGCTCACCGCGTTGAAGCGGTACGGCGAGTCGTTGACCTGACTGGCCGCGCTGGCGGATTTGAATTCGGCCGGATACGCGTACATCAGCATCGGCAGCGGCCCGTCGCGCTTGGCGTCAAAGCCGGCCGGCAGATACAG
Source organism: Lysobacter capsici (assembly GCF_014779555.2). NCBI lineage: Bacteria > Pseudomonadati > Pseudomonadota > Gammaproteobacteria > Lysobacterales > Lysobacteraceae > Lysobacter > Lysobacter capsici. The sequence goes on along the minus strand of NZ_CP094357.1, from coordinate 1,243,238 downwards.
GTTCGCGGTCAGCTCGACACCGTCGGCACGCTTGTAGCGGATCTGTTCTTTCTTGATGTCCTTGAGCTGCGGCGTGGGATGCGGGAAATGGGTGAGCGCCCGCGGCGCGGCGTCGGCCACGGACAGATCGCGCAAGTTCAGATTGCTCGGCTGGGTCGGCGATTCGCGCGTGGTCAGCAGGCGCTTGGCGTCGGCGTCGAGCAACGCGAACGGTTTCTCGTAATACGGCGCCTGCGAATGGAACAGACGGGTGCGCTTCTTGTCGGCCAGGTCGAAGCGGTCAAGGAAGGGACGGTCGCCCTCGGCCGAGGCGCCTTCGCCGCTGTAGTACAGGCTGGCGCCGTCGCTGGAGGTCAGCAGGCGCTCGCGGCCGTTGTCTTCGCGTTGCATCAGCGGCTCGCCCGGATCGTTGTAACGGTCTTCACTGCTGCCCTCGAAAATCAGCTCGGGCGCGCGATCGCCGTGATCGGGCGCGATGCGCCATTGCCGGACCTGGCGCGTCTTCCACCAGAACTCATCGATCAGGGCCAGATCGTCGCGACCCCAGCGCGCACGCTCGAAGCGCGATGACAGACGCGCCAAGGTCTGCGGCGGCTTATCGAACGGCGCGGCCTGCATCAGCACCGCATCGCGGATCTCGACCGCGCGGGCCGGGTCGCCACCGTCCTGCGCCTCGGCCCAGACCAGGGTCGCCGGCACGTCGCTGCGCCAGGCGATATCGCGTACGCCGGTGGGCACCGCGTCGTTGCCGGTCGGCAGGCCTTCGACCAAGGGCAGACGCGCGACTTCGTGTTCGAACTTGCCGTCGGGCGTGAGCACGTCGATGCGATGCGCGAACTGCGAGGCCGGCACCTGATACGAGAACGGACGCTCCAGCGTGGTCGTCAACAGATGGCGGCCGTCCGGCGACGGCTCGACTTCGACGTACAAGGCCGGCAATCCGACCTTGCTGACCTGGCCGGTCAGATCGACCGTGGCCAGCTGCGAGCGCAGGTAGTACTCGAACAGGCGCGCGTCGTTCTCGTTGCGCAGCAGGTCCTGGTAGGTGCGGATCTGGCGCACGGTGGCGCTGGCCTGGGTTTCCTGCGCGGCCGGACCGGTCGGGGTGGCGTCGCTGGGCGGCGCTTCGCCCTGCCCTTCGGGCTGCAGTTGCACCAGCAGACGGCGGCTGTCGGGCATCCATTGGTAACCGGCGCCGACCGTATTGAGACCAGACACCAGCTTGCGCGCGTGACGCGTCTCCAGTTCGATCAGCCACAGCTCGTTGGCCGCGCTGGCCGTGTCGATGCGGTTGAACGCGATCCAGCGCTGATCGGGCGACCACTGCAAGGTCGCCAGCGACAGCGGCGACGGCAGACCTTCGATCTCGATGCTCTTGCCGGTGCCGGTGTCGAGCAGGCTCAACTGGCTGCCGAAGCTGAAACGACTTTGCGCGCGCACCCGCGGATGGATGCGCAGGCCGGCGAGTTTCAACTCCGGCTGCGCGACCACGGCGATGCCCGGCAGCGACGGAGTCTGCACCAGCGCGACCCGGTCGCGGCGTGGGCTGAGGAACATCTGCGGCGGGCGCGGCGCATCGACGATGGCCTGCAGGGGCTTGGGCGGCAGTTGGTAGCCGTCGCTCTGCGGCTTGGCCGCGGCCGGCGCGGCGTTCCTGGCTTTCTGCGCGGCCATGGCCGGCGGGGTGAGGCCCAGGGCCAGCAGCAGGCCCAGCACGAGCAGGCTGTGCGTGCGCCGCGGCTTGCGGCGGGTCGCGTGACGGGTCGTCGCGAGGGATGTCATCGAAGGCGGTCCTCAGGAAAATGAACGTCGGAATCGCGGGACCGGCGCGGCGCGTTCACGCCAACGGGGCCGGCCCGGCGCTCCCCCGCCCGAGCTTAGCCCGCGCGCGCGGCGGACGGCTTATGCCATTCGGGCCGGTGGTCATGCCGGCGCGGGCCGACACGGCGCGATGAATGCCGATTCAGGCCCGATCCGCGCGCTATGACGGCGTGCCGTGCGGCGGTCATCGGCGCCGCGATATACTGCGCGCTCAGCCCGCCGAGGGGCGCTGCGACCGTGAACGCCACGGCCAGGCTCGGCGAGGCGCAGGTCCCAACGGCGCCCGGTTTGAGTCCAACGACTCGCCGGACCCCGGCATCCGCCGGCTCCCCAAAGAACTGGAGCGACATCCAATGAACGCAGCACTGAAGACCTTCTCGACCGAAGGCGATTACAAGGTCGCCGACATCACCCTGGCCGACTGGGGCCGCAAGGAAATCGACATCGCCGAGCACGAAATGCCGGGCCTGATGTCGATCCGCAAGAAGTACGCCGTCGCCCAATCGCTCAAGGGCGTGCGCGTGACCGGCTCGCTGCACATGACCATCCAGACCGCGGTGCTGATCGAGACCCTGCGCGACCTCGGCGCCGACGTGCGCTGGGCTTCGTGCAACATCTTCTCGACCCAGGACCACGCCGCCGCCGCGATCGCCGCCAGCGGCACCCCGGTGTTCGCCTGGAAGGGCGAGTCGCTGGAAGAGTATTGGGACTGCACCCTGGAAGCGCTGACCTTCCCGGGCAACGGCACCGACAAGCACCTCGGCCCGCAGCTCGTCGTCGACGACGGCGGCGACGTCACCTTGCTGATCCACAAGGGCTATGAGCTCGAAAACGGCGACGGCTGGGTCAACACCCCGTCGGGCAACCACGAAGAACAGGTGATCAAGAACCTGCTCAAGCGCGTGCACGCCGAGCGTCCGGGCTTCTGGCACACCGTCGTGCGCGACTGGAAGGGCGTGTCGGAAGAGACCACCACCGGCGTGCACCGTCTGTATCAGCTGGCCGAAGCCGGCTCGCTGCTGGTTCCGGCGATCAACGTCAACGACTCGGTCACCAAGTCGAAGTTCGACAACCTCTACGGCTGCCGCGAGTCGCTGGCCGACGGCCTCAAGCGCGCGATGGACGTGATGCTGGCCGGCAAGGTCGCGGTCGTGTGCGGTTACGGCGACGTCGGCAAGGGCTCGGCCCACTCGCTGCGCGCGTACGGCGCCCGCGTCGTGGTCACCGAGATCGACCCGATCAACGCCCTGCAGGCGGCGATGGAAGGCTTCGAAGTCAACACGGTGGAGAGCACCCTGGGCCGCGGCGACATCTACGTCACCACCACCGGCAACAAGGACGTGCTGACCCTGGCCCACATGCAGGGCATGAAGGACCAGGCCATCGTCTGCAACATCGGCCACTTCGACAACGAGATCCAGGTCGACGCGCTGGTCGCTTCCGGCGCCAAGCACCTCAACATCAAGCCGCAGGTCGACAAGTACACCTTCGCCGGCGGCAACTCGATCTTCCTGCTGGCCGAAGGCCGACTGGTGAACCTGGGCTGCGCCACCGGCCACCCGAGCTTCGTGATGTCGAACTCGTTCTCCAACCAGACCCTCGCCCAGATCGACCTGTGGGCGAACAAGGACAACTACGAGGCCAAGGTCTACATCCTGCCGAAGAAGCTCGACGAAGAAGTCGCGCGCCTGCACCTGGAAAAGATCGGCGTGAAGCTGACCACCCTGACCGACGAGCAGGCCAAGTACCTGGGCGTGTCGGTGGACGGTCCGTACAAGCCGGATCATTACCGCTACTGATCGCTCGCCGCCGCAAGGCCGCGACGATGAAAACCAAAACGGGCGCTTCGGCGCCCGTTTTTTTTCGCCCGGCTACAACGCCAAGCGCTCGCGCAACTCGCGCGACTGCCGCCGCGACACTTCGATCCGGCTGCCGTCCTTGAGCTCCAGTTCGAAGCCGTCGTTGACCGCCAGATCGATCGCCTTGACCGCGCGCAGATTCACCAGGGTGTTGCGGTTGGCGCGGAAGAACAGCGCCGGGTCCAGCCTCGCCTCCAGCGCGCTCAGGCTGCGCGCGAGCAGCGCGCATTCGTTGCGGAACCACACCCGCGCGTAATTGCCGTCGACCACGATCCGGCTGATTTCGCGCAGCGCCACGAACCAGCAGCGCTCGCCTTCGCGCAGGAACACCTGATCGTCCGCGCCCAACAGCCCCCGCGGCGCGGCGCCGAGCCACGGCGCTTCCGGCAGGCGCGCCCGCGCGCGTTGCAGCGCCGCGGCCAGGCGCGAGGCGTCGACCGGCTTGACCAGGTAGTCCAGCGCATTGGCTTCGAATGCGCGCACCGCGTACTGGTCGTACGCGGTGGTGAACACCACCAGCGGCGCACTGTCGAGCCCGTCGATCACATCGAACCCGGTACCCGACGGCATCTGGATGTCCAGCAGCACCAGATCCGGACGCAGCCGCGCGATCGCCGCCTGCGCCGCGGGCACATCGTCGGCTTCGCCGAGCAGCTCGATGTCGGGCAGATCGGCGAGCAAGGTGCGCAGTTCCTGCCGCGCCAGACGGGTGTCGTCGACAATCAGCACGCGCAAGGGACGGACGTTCATTGCGGTATCTCCAACTGCGCGATCACCCGGTTGCCGCGTTGCCTGAGTTCGAAACGTCCGGCGTTGCCGCCATGGGCCAGGCGCGTGCGCAGATAGGCCAGACCGACCCCGCGTCGCGCCGGCTCGGGATCGATGCGACCGGGATTGCCGACCTCGATGTGCAGCGCTGCGTTTTCGCAATGCGCCCGCACGCTGAGTTCGCCGCCGCCGGGCGTGCACGCGATGCCGTGCTTGACCGCGTTCTCGACCAACAGTTGCAGCGCCATCGGCGGCAACCGCGCGTTCAACGCGTTCGCGTCGATGTCGCGCTGCACACGCAGGCGATCCTCGTAATGCACCGCCTCGACCGCGAGGTAGTCCTCGACCACGGCGAGTTCCTCGGCCAGGCTGGCCTGCTCGCGCTGGCTGTGATCCAGGGCATGGCGCAAGGTGTTGGACAGCCGCGTGACCAGTTCGCGCGCGCGCTCGGTGTCCTCGTTGATCAGCGCGCGCAGGTTGTTGAGCGCGTTGAACACGAAATGCGGGTTCAGGCGCGCGCGCAGCGCATCGAGTTCGAACGCGTTGCGCAGCGACTCGGCGTTGAGACGCGCGATCTCGCCTTCGCGATAGCGCTGCATCGCCATGGTCCAGCTCCACAGCGCGGCCCACAGGCCCAGCATGAACGCGGTGTTGGCCCAGTACACGAACAGCATCGCCGGGCGAAAACCGGTCGATTGCGGCAACGACACCCAGCCCTGGATCAACGCCAGCCGCAACACGGGGATCAACAGCAGCTGCGCCAAGGTCGCGCCGAGCCCGATGCACAGCAGCAAACGCAGCGCCAGCCGGACCGGTCCGAGTTCGAACCAGTGCCGCCGCAACGCGATGCGCCGCATCGCGCCGCCAATCGCCCACAGCTCCAGCGACAACAGCACGCTGATCAGGGTCGAGCCCGAGCTCATGCCGCCGAACACCACCGCCAGCGTCAGGTTGAACACGGCCAGGCCGGTCCAGAACGCGGCGTCGGCGAGGGCGGTACGCAATTGCGTTCGCGACATGCGGCGGTTTCCGTCGAAAAAAGTATGTCGATAAGACAGCACACGGCCGCGGCGAACCGCGGCCGTGCTGGAGCATCACCCACGCATGGTCTTCAACCGCCGTGGCCGGCGCCGGCATCGATGAAGCCGCGCACCTGATCCTGCAGCCACTTCGGATCGTCCCACATCAGGAAATGGTAACCGGCCTGGCTCAGCTCGATACGCACGCCGTCCAGCGTGGCGTACTGGGCCTTGAAGATGGCGGTCGTCGACTCCTTGGTGGCGCCGTAGCTGGCGTAGGCCGCCCACGAGCCGAGCAGCAGGGTCGGCGTCTTGATCTTCGCCAACTGCGGACGCAGGTCGGTGGTCATCATTTCGTACATCGCCTGCGCGGTGGTGGCGCGGTCGCTGGCCTCGCCCCATTGGACCAAAGTGGCCACGCGCTTTTCGTCCAGACTCATGCCCTTGACCGCGTTAGCGACGCCCAGACGGTAGGTCTCGGCATCCTGCTCGGTCATCCGCTTGCGCATCGCCTCGGCCATCGGCTTGACCGACTCGGCGGTCGCGGCCGGGTTCTGCAACGCGCCCAGGAACGCCAGCGAGTCCACGATCACCAGACGGTCGATGGCCTTGGGCTGCTCGATCGCCATCTCCAGCGCGATGAACCCGCCCAGGCTATGCCCCATCACCACCGGCTTGGCCAGCTTGCGATCCTTGATGTAGGCCAACAGACGGTCGCGCATCGAATCGACGAAGCGATCGGTCTTGACCGCCGGCGCGCCGGCGAAACCGGGCAATTGCACGATGTGGCATTGCACATGGTCCGCCTGCAGCGCCGCGCAGGTCTCGCGCCAGGTCTCGCCGGCGCTGTTGAGGCCCGGAATCATCAGCACCGGCCGGCCCTCGCCGACGACCTCGACGGACAATTCCTGGAACTGCACGGTCTTGGCCTGCGCGCTGCCGGCCGCGATCAACACAGCGGCGGCCAATGCGATACGACGCAGGAAACGCGAACGGGAGAGCGGGTTCATCGAAGGGCTCCAGAGCCTGGGTGGTGGACGCACCTTGCCCGGTTCCTCACGCCGCCCTGGTGGATAAATGACGAGCGGCCGCGGCGGCTGGCGAGCGGCTTGGGGGCTGGAGGAACGGCGGGGCGATCCTCGCCGTTGCGCGGCGCCGATGTCACTGCTGCGGGCCGCTTCTTGGAGCGGTACGTCTGTATGCGGCTTATTCGTCCCGCTGCCGCAACGACCAAAACGCAATATCCTGCCGCATCCGATAGCCGTTGCGCTCGTACAAGCCGATCGCGCGCGGGTTCTCGTGACTCACGTGCAAAAACGGGATGCGGCCGCGCGCATGGTTGTCGTTGGACAGGAAGATCAGCAACTGGCGCGCGTGGCCGCGACCGAGGAAATCGGGATGAGTGCAGATGGCGCTCAGTTCGGTGTAGTCGTCGGTGCCCATGCGCTCGCCGGCCATCGCGGCGAGGCGGCCGTCGTGGTAGATGCCGAAGTAGCGGCCCAGTTGCATGGTGTGCGGGCGGAAGTAGTGCGGGTACACCAGCGCGGTCAGCGCGAGTACGTCGTCGCGATGGCTCGCGTCGAGTTCGACGATGCGCGCGGTGTCGTCGTGCGGCGACACCTCGATTGGTTCGGGGCAGATCATCTGGGCCAGATCGGTGATGTGGCGCAGCTCCCATCGCGTCGACACCGCGGGGGTGCGCGCGAGCAGCAGCGCGGTGTCGCCCGGCGGCAGCAGCGACGGCAACAGGTCTTCGATGTCGGCCGCGTCTTCCGCCACGCCGAGGAACGGCGCGATCTGCGCCGGATAACGCGCGACGCGCGTGTCGCCGACGGCGAGCGCCCGGTGACGGCTGCGCAGCGATCGCCAGATCGGGTTGTCGAGTGGGTGATCGGTCATGACGAAACGGGATAGGGAAACCGCTCCCATCTATAGCGCAGTGGCGACCTCGTCGCAGCAGGTTTGCGTCGCGGATTTCGTTGCTTGCGCGCCGCGATGCGAACCGCGCCACGCGCCAACGCTCGACGGCGGGGCTGCGTCCCCATCGGCGACCCACCGGCACCCTCGATACCATTCATCGCGATAAAGCGATATTATCGAATCTTCCCACCGCCGCGGCCCCGCCCATGCTGCCGATCAGCTTCGAGTTCTATCCCCCCAAGACCGACGAACAACGCGGTCAGCTCGACAAGACCGCGATCAAGCTCAAGCCGTACGCACCCATCTACGTGTCGTGCACCTTCGGCGCCGGCGGCTCGACCTTGAACTACACGCCCGAGACCATTCGCCGGCTGCGCGCCAAGCACAAGCTCGACGCGGCGCCGCACCTGTCCTGCGTCGGCGGCACCCGCGCCGAGATCCGCGAGCTGTTGCAGTTGTATCGCGAGATCGGCTGCAAGCGGCTGGTCACCCTGCGCGGCGATCTGCCCTCGGGCATGGCCAGCGCCGGCGACCTGCGCTACGCCAACGAACTGGTCGAATTCATCCGCGCCGAAACCGGCGACCATTTCCATATCGAAGTGGCGGCCTATCCGGAAACCCATCCGCAGGCGCGCGACGCGCATTCGGATCTGGAGAATTTCAAGCGCAAGGTCCGCGCCGGCGCGGACGGCGCGATCACCCAGTATTTCTACAACGCCGATGCGTATTTCCGCTTCGTCGACGACGTGCGCGCGGCCGGCATCGACATCCCGATCGTGCCGGGCATCATGCCGATCTCCAACTTCAGCCAGCTGCGCCGCTTCTCCGATCTGTGCGGCGCGGAGATTCCGCGCTGGGTCGCGCAGCGCATGCAGGCCTACGGCGATGACGTCGACAGCATCCGCGAATTCGGCGCCGACGTGGTCGCGCGCCTGTGCAGCCGCTTGATCGAAGGCGGCGCGCCGGGCCTGCATTTCTACACGCTGAACTTGTCCAAGCCCACGCTGACGGTGTTGTCGCGCATCGCCTGATCGCTCGGCCGCAAGCGTGTTCGCGGCGCGACATTCAGACACATTAAGACAGCTTGATTGCGTCACAAAAATCGCCTTTGGTGCCTAGCACCAAAGGCGAATTGCTAGGCGAGTTCTCAGCCTGCGCTTGTCCTGCGACAAGTTCGGTCTTGAGCCTTGCGACGTGGCGGTAGCCCACTGACTCCAGGATGCATCGCCGCGACGAGCGATGCCCTCGCGACCGCCGTCGCGCGCCCAGGCCACGGGCGCGCGGCGCGCAGCGGTCCTCAATGGAGAGTGAGCATCATGTCCGCACGCCACGCACTATTGCCTCTGAATGTCGCCATCGCCCTCTCGCTGGGCCTGGCCGGTGCCGCCTCGGCCGCCGAACCGGCTCCGCTGTTCTCCACCCCCGCCGCCAGCGTCGCGCGCAGTCTCAACAGCGACCTGGCCTATCGGGCGATCAAGTCCGATCGCGCCGCGGTCAAGATCGACTTGGTCCGCGCCGATGCCGCGCAGATCAACGAAACCCAGGAAGAACTGCTGCTCAACCTCGCGCCCGGCGTCAATCTCAAGGCGCACAAGCTGCAGGCGCAGCGCAAGCCCGACGGCATCGTGATCTGGCAGGGCCTGGTCGGCGATCCCAACACCCAACTCAAGCGCATCAACAAGTTCACCGGCGCCGAGCTGATCGACAACCCGGAAGAGTCGGCCATCATCGTGCGCCAGGGCGAGCAGATGTCCGGCACCGTGCGCACCGGCGGCAAGCTTTATCGCATCGATCCGCTCAAGAACGGCGGCCACACCGTCAGCCTGATCAACGAAGCGCTGATGCCGGCCGATCATCCGGCCGCCGCGTACAGCGCCAAGCCGATCGTGCCGTTCCTCAACGATCCCAAGTTCGACGAAGCCGCGGCCAACGAGAAAGCGCCGGCGGTGGTGCGGGTGATGGTGGTCTACACCCAGGCCGCCGCCAACGCGGTCGGCAACACCCTGACCAAGGCCAACCTGGCGATCACCGAGAGCAACCAGAGCTTCGCCAACAGCGCGGTCAATGTGCGTTTCGAACTCGCCGGCCAGTACACCAACAGCTACGTCAGCGCCGGCTTCAACACCGACCTGAGCCGCTTCTCCGGCACCAGCGACGGCTACCTCGACAACTACCACGCCACCCGCAACTCCATCGCCGCCGACGTCAACGTGTTGATCATCACCGACCCGGCGTATTGCGGCCTGGGCTATCTCAACTCGAACGCGGCCAGCGCCTTCAGCGTGGTCGGCGCCAGCTGCATGACCGGCTACTACAGCTTCGCCCACGAGATCGGCCACAACTTCGGCGCGCACCACGATCCCAGCAACGGCACCAACACCGTCTATCCCTACGGCCACGGCTACTGGGGTCCAGGCAATGCGTGGCGCACGATCATGGCCTACAGCTGCGGCAGCAACTGTCCGCGTCTGAACTACTGGTCGAACCCGAACATCACCTACAACGGTGCGCCGATGGGCACCGCGGCCAAGAGCAACAACGCGCGCGTGTTGAACGAACGCGCGGCGACGGTGGCGGCGTTCCGCTGATCGTCGCGATCGCGGCGGCCGCGGCTGCATGGCCGCGGTCGCTGCGATGATCTTCCGCAAGCGCTCGCCGCGGCCTGGTTGCCGCGGCGAGTCGCAAAGGCCGCATCGGGCTTTATCGCGGCCGATACAGCAGCGTCGGCGCATCGACGCCGCCACGCCGAACGCCATCGGCGGCGACCGGCCCGGACGCAAATCCACACCCCCGCACTGTCCACGACCGTCGCTCGGCGCTAGTCTTCGCCGATGCCTTGGTTCGCCCGACTCTGCCTGTCCCTGCTGCCGCCGCTCGCGATGAGCTGCCTCGCACTGCATCCCACCACCGCGCAGGCGCAGATCCGCCGCTGCACGGATGCGCACGGCAATTCGGTGTACACCGACCGCGACTGCGCCAGCGCCGGCGGCGTCGACCGCCTGCCGCGCGGCGCCGCGCCCGCGGCCGCGCAGCAAACGCCGTACACCGGCGGCTGCGCGCGCAATCTGCGCGATCTGGTCGGCCAGATCACCAGCGCGATCGACGCCCACGACGGCAATAAGCTCGCCTCGGTGTATCACTGGACCGGCATGTCCGATGATCGCGCCTATGCGGTGATCGAACGACTCGATGCGATCGCGCAGCGGCCGCTGCTCGACATCGCGCCGGTGATGCCGTCGGTGGCCGAACCCGAGGCCACGCCCGGCGCCTGGACCACCTTGCCGCCGGCCGCGCCGAACGCCGCGCTCGCGCCGCTGCCGCCGATCACGCCGTCGGCGCCGGCCGGGCTGGGCCGTCCGGCCGGCATGAGCGGCGAGCAGGCGCCGCAGGCCGCCCCTGCCGCCGAAACCACCGCGCAGACGGCCGCGGCGCCCGCGCCGGTGCCGCATCGGCGCGCGCCGGTCGCGCTGCGCCTGGAGCAGACCCTGGGCAACGGCGTCACTCCGTCGCGCACCGTGTTCGGTCTGACCCGCCACTACGGCTGCTGGTGGATAAAAGGCTGAACAGGCGTGCCGCCACAGCGCGGCAACGCACCGGCGAGGCATCGGCTTGGGTCGGCCCCCGGGCGCAGGGCACAATAGCGGTTTCCCCTCCCCACCACGGAAGCCGACGATGCAATACCCCGAATGGATCTGGCACAACGGTGCGATCAAGCGCTGGGCCGAAGCGACCACCCACGTCATGTCGCACGCGCTGCATTACGGCTCGTCGGTGTTCGAAGGCATCCGCACGTACGACACGCCGAACGGCCCGATCATCTTCCGTCTGAACGACCACAACACGCGTCTGTTCGCCTCGGCGAAGATCTACGACATGGGCATTCCGTATTCGCTCGAGCAGATCAACGCTGCCTGCCATGAAGTCATCAAGGCCAACGGCAACACCACCGATTACCTGCGTCCGGTCGCGTACCGCGGCCTGGGCGGCTTCGGCCTGTCGGCCGACACCCCGACCGACGTCGCCGTGGCGACCTGGAAGATGGGCCAGTACCTCGGCGCCAGCGTGCTCGAAGAAGGCATCGATGCCTGCGTGTCGAGCTGGCAGCGGTTCGCGCCCAACACCATCCCGGCCGGCGCCAAGGCCGGCGGCAATTACCTGTCGGGCCAGCTGGTCGCGCGCGAAGCGCGTCGCCTGGGCTTCGGTGAAGGCATCGCGCTGGCTTCGACCGGCCTGCTGTCGGAAGGCGCGGGCGAGAACCTGTTCCTGGTCTTCAACGGCGCGCTGCACACCACCCCGGTCAGCGCCGCGCTGCTCAACGGCCTGACCCGCAACACCATCATCACCCTGGCGCGCGACGTCGGCATCGAAGTGGTCGAACGCGATCTGCCGCGCGAATACCTGTACCTGTGCGACGAGTTGTTCATGTGCGGCACCGCCGCCGAGATCACCCCGATCCGCTCGGTCGACGGCCGTCAGGTCGGCACCGGCCGTCGCGGCCCGGTGACCGAGCGCATCCAGGAGCTGTTCTTCGGCTTGTTCAACGGCAAGACTGCGGACAAGTACGGCTGGCTGGAAGCGGTCAAGTAAACAACGAATGCGCTTAGCTTTTCCCCCCTTTGCAAAAGGGGGGCAGGGGGGATTCGCTTTTGCTTTGCTTCTGCCTTGTCAAAGACGCAACAGCAACAGCGAATCCCCCGCGCCACGTTTCAAGTACACCCATCGTAATTACCCAAGGCGCGGCCCCCTTTTCCAAAGGGGGCACATCGATACGCGGCACGATGCATGGGACCGCGGGCTACGAAGCCATCACCCAGTTGCGCGTCGGAGATACCGCAGATATCGGCAGGGCAGCGTGACGTTGCGCCATCGCAACAGATCGCATCGCTGCAACGATCGAGCGCTCAACACAGGCGCGGCCGGGCAAGCAGCCCCGCGCCTCAATCCACCCGCTCGAACTTCAACGTAGCCACCACCCCGACCGTCTCGCCCGGCTTCACCCGCACGTCCCAGCCATACAGCTCGCACAAGCGGCGCACGATCGACAGACCGATGCCGCCGCCCTGCGAATGACCGGCGTGAGTGCCGCGGTAACCGCGCTCGAACAGTTTGGCCGCGTCCTCGGCGCTCAGGCCCGGGCCGGAATCGATCACCTCGACCGAGCGCGGATGCAGTCGCACCACGACCTCGCCCTGGGTGGTGTACTTGACCGCGTTGCCGATCAGGTTGCCCAGCGCCACCGCCACCGCGGCTTCCGGCGCGTCGACCACCAGGCCGCGCTCGCCTTCCACCCGCAACGCCAGCGCCTTGCCGCCGAGCTGCGCGCGATGCGCTTCGAGCAACTGTTCCGACAACTTGGCGATATCGGTCGCGCCATGGCCGCGCTCGTTGCGCGACAACAGCAGCAGCGCGCTGATCAGGTCGGTGCATTGCTGCTCGGCGCGCTGGATACGCAACAACCGGTTGCGAGTCTTGTCCTCGATGTCCGGCCGCGACAGCAGCAGTTCGACCGCGCCCTTGATCACCGCCAGCGGCGTGCGCAGCTCATGGCTGACGTCGGCATTGAACTCGCGGTCGCGCTGGACCACGTTGGTCAGGCGCTCGGCGTAATCGTCGAGCGCCTCGGCCAGCTGACCGACTTCGTCGTCCGGGAAGTGCGCGGCCAAGGCCTCGGACTGCGAACTGCGGCCCGAGCGCTTGAGCCGGTTGGCCAGCTCCGACACCGGGCTCATGACCCGCGACGCCGCCCACCAGCCGACCAGCAACGAGAACAGGGTGAACACCAGCACCGACAGATAGATCGCGCGGTTGAACTGCGCTTCGCCTCGGGTCGCCTGGGTCATGTCGTAGGCAAGGAAGAACCACTCCGTCGGCGTCTTGCGCACCCCGAGCTTGTACGAAAACGGGCTGCCGTCCGCGTTCTTGCCCTGGATGTTGTGGATGCCGTCGGGCAGTTCGTACCAGTCGGGCTGCTCGGTGCGCAGCGATTCGAAGCGGTCGCTTTTCACGACCCGCCCGAGCATCTGCTGCACGCCGAACTCGGGCTTGGCGTTCGGCGCCGAATAGAACTGGCGCGCGTACTCGTCGATGTTGCGATTCATCACGTCTTCGACGATCTGATTCTCGACCCGCGTGCGCGTCCAGTTGGTCGCGAAGGCGAACATCGCGGTCAGGCCGAAACCCAGCAATACGAAAGATAGGATGATGCGACTGCGCAACCGCCGCCGGAAGCGCTTCTTCTTTTTCAGCCGCGATGCGGACGGGTCCCCTGAGGCCACGCGATCAACCGTTGCTTTCGGGCGCTGCGATGCGATAACCGATGCCGTGACGGGTCTGGATCAGCGGCGTGTCGAACGGCTTGTCGACCACCGCGCGCAGGCCGTGGATGTGCACGCGCAGGCTGTCGGAGTCGGGCAATTCCTCGCCCCACACGCGGGTCTCCAGTTCCTGTCGCGTGACCACCGCCGGCGAGGCTTCCATCAGCGCCTGCAGGATCTTCAGCGCGGTCGGGTTGAGCTGCAGCAGCTTGCCCTGGCGGCGCACTTCCAGGGTGTCGAGGTTGTATTCCAGATCGGCGGCGTTGAGCACGCGGGTCTGCACGCCGCGGCCGCGACGCGACAGCGCGTTGAGGCGCACTTCGACTTCCTGCAACGCGAACGGCTTGATCAGGTAATCGTCGGCGCCCGAATCGAAGCCGGCGAGTTTGTTGTCGAGGCTGTCGCGCGCGGTCAGCATCAGCACCGGCGTCTGCTTGCGCGCTTCGTTGCGTAACTTGCGGCAGACCTCCAGGCCGTCGAGGCCCGGCAGGTTCAGATCGAGAACGATGGCGTCGAAGTCGTGCACGACCGCCAAGTGCAATCCGGTGATGCCGTCGGCGGCGAAATCCACCGTGTGGCCGCGGTCTTCAAGAAAGTCGCCGAGGTTGGCGGCGATGTCTTGGTTGTCTTCGATCACGAGTATGCGCATGTGCTCTTCCCAGTGGGTTGGCGTTCGACCGTGCGGCGACGCCCGGGGTTCCGTCATTCGGGCCGCTGCACGATGCGCAACGGCGGCAAGCCGAGGATTCTGCCAGAGCGAATGTAAAGTGAACGGAAAGGTGAACGGGGCATGGGGCTGCCGTTCAAACGGCGGGACGGCGGTATAGGCCGAAGGTCATGGGTCGGCGCGTTCCGCGTTCCGAGCGAAATTGCCCGGGAAAACCGCGACAAAAAACAAAGGCCCAGACGCGGGGCCACCGCGCCTGGGCCAAAAGGGTATTGCCCCGATTACCGTAACCTGCTTCGACCAGATCCCTATCCGTAACGTTCTGACGAGGAGCGCGACTTGGAGGAGCTGCAGTGCTGCGGTCCGGTAACGCTACGCGGATTTCGATTAAACCGCCGTTAAAAGCGCTGTTAAATAAAAGTTATTCGCAACCCGAAGTTGCGCTCCCGGCGGCCCGGGCCTTCCGGGCCGGGGACCTGCCGTTCGGCGGGTCGCCGGCAGATGACCTGCCAGGCTTGCCATTCCACAGGATCGGGCAAGCCCGGCCGCCCCGGCGAGCCCCGTTCAGCGTTTTCCGCCGGCGCGTTTGGGGGTCTTGAGCTGGATTCGGCCGGACACGTACTGGATGATTTCGCTGGCCACGTCGACCCCGCTGGCCTCCTCGATGCCCTCCAGGCCCGGCGAGGCGTTGACCTCCAGGACCAGCGGGCCCCGGTCGGAACGGATCAGGTCGACACCGGCCACGCCCAGGCCCAGGACCTGGGCCGCCCGCACCGCGACCTCCTGCTCGGCCGCGCTGGCGCGCACGCCCTTGGCGGTGCCGCCGCGGTGCAGGTTGGAGCGGAAATCGCCCTTGGGCGCCTGCCGCTTCATCGCCGCGACCACCGAGCCGCCGACCACGAAACAGCGCAGATCGGCGCCCTTGGCCTCGGCGACGAACTCCTGCACCAGGAAATTCGCGTACAGGCCGCGCAGCGCTTCGATCACGCCCTTGGACGCCGACAGCTTCTCGGTCAGCATCACGCCCGCGCCCTGGGTGCCCTCGTTGAGCTTGATCACGTGCGGCGGCGGGCCGAGCATCGACAGCAGGTCGGCGGTGTCGTCGGGGTTGTCGCCGAACACCGTCGCCGGCAGGCCGATGCGCTGCGCGGCCAGCAGCTGATGGCTGCGCAGCTTGTCGCGCGCGCGCAAGATCGCGTCGGAGGTGTTGGGCGTGTAGGTCTCCATCAGTTCGAACTGACGCAGCACCGCCGAGCCGTAACGCGTGACCGAGGCGCCGATGCGCGGGATCACCGCGTGGTAACCGGCGATCTCGCGGCCCTTGTAATGCATCTGGAACCCGTCCGAGGCGATGCGCATGTAGCAGCGCAGCGGATCGAGCACGCGCACGCTGTGGCCGTGCTCGCGCGCGGCTTCGACCAGACGGCGCGTCGAATAGAGCTTGGTGTTGCGCGACAGGATCGCGAGCTTCATCGGCAGGAATTCATTGAATGGGGGAAGGACGGCGCGCGTCGGGCGCGCGGCTCAGGTGCGGCTGACCCGGCGCCGCGCGCGCCCATGCAGGAACGAGCGCGAGGGGTCGACCGTGAACAAGTGGGTCACCGCGGTACGGCCAAGCAACATCGGAAAGCGCATACCGCGACGATCCGACAGGTTTATTTCAATTTCGCGTTGCGTACCGGCCAGACTCAGCACGGTCTGGACGAAGACGCGGCTGGTGCGATGACCGCCGGAGTCGGTGACGAAGCGTTCGTCGAACACCGGCGCGGCCGCTTCGATCACATCGGCGCCGACCACGCCCGGGCTGAGCCGGAACCCGACCCAGGGCTGACCGCCGTCGACGTAACGCCACTGCGCGTCGACATGCAAGGCCGAACTGCGCGCGCCGGTGTCGATCTTGGCGCGCACCGCGGCGATGCCCAACACGGGCAGGGCGGCCACCTCGCGCCAACCGAGGACGATCTTGGACGACATCGCACCTCCGCTGTGGCGATTGCAACCGGGTCGGGACGACCGCTTCGGGCTTGGACCGCGACGAGGCGCCGTCGTTGGGTTCCACTCGCGTCGCGGCGACAAAAAACGGCGACCTCGCGGCCGCCGTACGTATCGGACCGAAGCGGGCGCGGATCGTCCAGGCCCAAGGCTACGGTGCGATGCGCGGCGCCCCACTCGGGACCGGGCGCGAAGCATAACGCGCCGGCGATGCAGCGTCGATTGCGATTACCGCTGGCGTGAGCCCGCGATTGTGCATGGTGACGATGCAATGATTTTTTTACATCGCGCGGCACCGATCCACTGAACCCTTCAGGGTCGGCAGTAGCGTCGTTCGTACTCCAGTTCGCGCTGCAAATCCGCCGAATCGCCTTGCGATGCGAGCCCGTCGATGTTGGCGCGGGTGCGCTTGCACGGGTCTTCGCCGCGTCCGCCGAACATCTGCCCGAAGCGCTCCACCGCGTTGGCGAGCGAACGCGGCTGCTGCATTTTGAAACGCTGCGTTGCGTGGCCCGGCAGGCTCGGCGCGCGACGCGCGAGCAGATCGGCCGCGGGTGCGTCCCAGGGTGCGCGCGTGGCGCGCGCGGGATCGCTCATGCGTGGATCGATCTGCACGGCGCTCAGGCCGCTGGGCGGATCCTGCGGCGCGGGATCGACGGCTGGCGACGACGGCGCAGCGGTCGTGTCGACGCGTTCGCGCGGCGGCGATTTGCGCGGCGCGGGCGCGGCGACGCGATCGCGTCGTTCGCGCGGTTGCGCCGGCCGCGGCGTTTGCGCGGGCGGAGGCGACGGCGCGGCGATGAAAATCACCGCCAGCGCCGAATCGTCCTCGACCGCGGCGGCCGGCATGCGCCACTGCATGGCGACCCAGATGAAACCGGCATGGACCAAGGCCACCACGCCCCACGCATACGCGCGCTCGTTGCGCGCGGCGTCGCGCTTACTCGCCGTCATGTCGCCATGCGCGCTTCGTCGACACATGATCGCGCGCAAGCGCATCGCATCCCTGCCCCATCGTCCGCATCCGTTCGTCTGTCGACCACATCGGAGTGTGCCCACAACCACTTCGGTTGCGCAGCCTGTCAACTTTTCGCGGTTGGTCGCGGTTAAAGCGCCGGCGATCGCGCTAACGAATTGTTAGCAACACGCCCGGCGAAGGCGCGCAAGCGACGACGGACTGGAACGGTGGACGCCACGGCGTTTCTTCGCCAGAGGCCGACGATCGCACTGACCCCAGCCTTGGTTCCCGGCAGGCGCCGCCCGACATCGCCCGGGACCGATTCATCCGAATCCATCAGGCGCAATGAACCTAGGCCCGCTTTGGGCAGGCGCTCGGGCCAGAACGCCCCAGGCGCGCCCCATCGGGCAACGACCCCTGTTTTCGCGCGACACCCCGATATCGGCGTCCCCGGCGCACGCCACGTCCTTGCCCCGCCCCATAACCAGCCCGGTTTTGCCGGGCGCCAGCCGCGGTTCCGACCTTTCTCCGACAGACCTTGCCGGACCATTTTCGCGAGAATCTGCTTTGCGTTGCGCGCGGCCGGCGCCCGCGGCCCGAAGCAGAGGTACGGGAGTCGCGATGGTTGTGCGTGTGATCAAGGACTGCCTGGCGCGGGTGGCTCCCTTTCTGTGTTGCTTCGGCATCGGCCTGGCCGTGCTCTCGCTGTCCCGCCTGGGACTTGCGCTATGGCAAGCCGACGCCGTCAACGACGCCGACGCCTGGTCGCGCGTCTTGTTGCAAGGCATCCGCGTCGACATCGCCGCGCTGTGCATGCTGCTCAGCATCGCCACCGCGCTGTATCTGCTGCTGCCGGCCCGGGTCGCGGGCCACGCGCTGGTGCGCACCGTCATGGCGGCCTGGCTTGCACTGTCGCTCACCGTGCTGGTCGTGCTGGAGCTGGCCACGCCGACCTTCATGCAGGAAT
Organism: Lysobacter capsici; assembly: GCF_014779555.2. Classification (NCBI taxonomy): domain Bacteria; kingdom Pseudomonadati; phylum Pseudomonadota; class Gammaproteobacteria; order Lysobacterales; family Lysobacteraceae; genus Lysobacter; species Lysobacter capsici. The sequence continues at coordinate 1,224,953 of NZ_CP094357.1, read as the reverse complement.
ACGGCTTACGGCCCAACCGCCTGTTCCTGGAATACCTCATCTATCCGCGCGAGGTCGTCTCCACCCTGGCCAAGGGCCACCTCGTCAGCGCCGCGCTGGCGCTGGTGCTGAGCGCGATCGCCGGCTGGCTCGCCTGGCGCTTCGCCAACCGCATGTTGCGCGCGAGCGCGCAGGCGAGCCCCCACTGGAGCGCGCGCCTGCCGTTCGCCGCGTTGCTGATCTGCCTGGCGGCGCTCGGCATCCGCTCCACGCTCGGTCATCGGCCGATGAATCCGGCGATGATGGCGTTTTCCAGTAACGCAACGGTCAATACCTTGCCGTTGAATTCGTTCTACACGCTGGCATACGCGGCGCGCGACTGGCTGCGCCACGATCCGGGCGCGCGCATCTACGGCGGCGCGGCCGATGCCGAGGTCGTCAAGGCCGTCACCGACGGCATGCAGCTTCCGCCCGAGGCCTTCATCGATCCAAAGCTGCCGACCCTCGCCCGCCGCCCGCCCGCGTACACCGGCAAGCCGCGAAATCTGGTCATCGTGCTCGAAGAAAGCCTGGGCGCGCAGTTCGTCGGCCACCTGGGCGGCCGACCGTTGACGCCGAACATCGATCGGCTGGCCGCGCAAGGCTGGGCGTTCGATCGTCTTTACGCGACCGGCACGCGCTCGGTCCGCGGCATCGAAGCGGTGCTGACCGGTTTCACGCCGACGCCGTCGCAGGCGGTGGTCAAGCAACCGCTCAGCCAGCAGAATTTTTTCACCCTGGCCGAAGTGCTGCGCCGTCGCGGCTACGACACCACGTTCTACTACGGCGGCGAAAGCCACTTCGACAATATGCGCGGGTTTTTCCTGTCGAACGGGTTTCGGCGGGTGATCGAGCAGAAGGACTATCCCCACCCCGCGTTCACCGGTTCCTGGGGCGTGTCCGACGAAGACCTGTTCGATCGCGCGCACCAGGAATTCGCGCGCATGCACCAGGCGGGCAAGCCCTTCTTCGGTTTCGTGTTCAGCTCAAGCAACCACGACCCGTTCGAGTTCCCCAGCAACCGCATCGAGCTCTACGAGCAGCCGCAGGCCACGCGCAACAACGCGGCCAAGTACGCCGATTACGCGGTGGGCCAATTTTTCCGCAAGGCGATGGCGTCGGACTATTGGAAGGACACCATCTTCCTGATCGTCGCCGATCACGACTCCAGAGCGTTCGGACGCGACCTGGTGCCGATCGACAACTTCCATATCCCCGGCGTGATCCTCGGCGGCGCGGTCGCGCCCGCGCTCGACAAGCGCATCGTCAGTCAGATCGACCTGCCGCCGACCTTGCTGTCGCTGATCGGCATCGATACGCCGACACCGATGAGCGGCCACGACCTCAACCAGCGCGATCGATTCCAGCCCGGCCGCGCGATGATGCAATACGACAAGAACTTCGCGTGGATGTCGGGCAAGGACGTCATCGTGTTGCAGCCCGGCCAGCCCCCCCGGCAATTTACCTATACGCCCGGGGAACGCATGACGCCCGCGGCCTCGGTCGACCCGGAGTTGGCGAAGACCGCGCACCTGCAGGCCTTGTGGGGGACTTTGGCTTACGAGCGCGGGTGGCATCGCCTGCCTGCTAAGGCCGAGTAGTCGCGAACCCGCGAATCGGATCGGATGCATGCCGCCGACCGCGGCGTGCGGGTCGCGGCGTCTTGGTGCGGTGCGAACGAAGCATGGCGCGCGGGCGCATGCGCGTTGAAGCAGGCCGGGACGGTGCAACCGCCGCTCATCGAATAGTGCGGCGGTGGGAGAGCATCGTCGCGCTCGTGGCCGGACGCACCGCGACCCGAAAACGACAACGGCCCGGTCCATGGACCGAGCCGTCGTGGAGTGCCGCGCCATTAATTCGTTGTCGATGCGCGGCGAATCTGGAGCGGGTGATGGGAATCGAACCCACGCTAGCAGCTTGGGAAGCTGCAGTTCTACCATTGAACTACACCCGCGCGGATGACCAGTCTATGCGGCCCGAACGCGGGTGGCAATGCGGTGCAGGGATGCGGATGCGCTGGCCGTTGTCCGGCGCGGTTGAGGCGGATTCGCCCGGCCCGACATCTCAAATCAGCGGCCACAAAAAACCGGGCCTTTCGGCCCGGTTTCTTCGAATACCACGGAAACCCGCAAGCAGACGCGATCGCCGCGGCGACCGCGCCGCGATCAGAATCCGCTGCCGATCTGCGCGAACACGGTGGCGTTGTTGCCGCCTTCCTGGCCGACGGTGACGCTGGCGCCCAGGTTGGCGTCCAGGCCGAACAGCTTGGTGCGCGCGCCGAACAGCAAGGTGCCGTAGTCCTGGTCGAACTCGCGGCCCTTGACCGCGTAGTTGCCCAGGCCCGGCACGGTCTGCAGACGCGCGTAGGCGTTCTTCGGCGCGTCTTCGAACTCGCGGTCGAAGGTCAAGCGCGCGTACGGACGGAAGCTTTCGCTGTGGGTGTAGTTGATCTGCCAGCCGACGCTGCCGATCAGCGAGTCGAAGGACTGGTCCGGGTAGGCCAGCGAGGTCGCCAGGTTCGGATCGCTTTCGGCGAAGCCGTCGATGTCGATGCGCTGGGCCAGGATGCCGATCACCGGCCCGTGACGCACGGTTTCGCCGAATTCGTAACCGCCGTTGAGCGCGGCGGTGACGTTCTTGCCGTCGGCCGAACCGTGATGCACGCGGGTCGCCGGGCCGAGGTTGGCGTTGCGGTCGATGTCGAAGTCCAGCTTGGTGTAGCTCAACTGGCCGTTGATCCAGGCGCGCTCGCCGTACCAGCCGATGAAGCCGCCGATGCTGGCGTCCTTCTGGTCGAAGTCGCCGTTGCGCAGGCCGAAGTCCTGCTTCTGCTGGCCGTAGCCGAGGAAGCCGCCGAACACCAGCTTGCCGCGGGTCCAGTCGACGCCGCCGGTCAGCGCCGGACCGGCGCCGTCGTACAGGTCGCCGTGACCGTAGCGCTGGAAGTCGCCGCGCACGCTGCCCCACCAACGCATGCCGTCGCCGTCCTGCACGCCGGCGACGTGGTTGGTCACCTGGTCGGCGCGGGCGCGGCCGGTGGTCGCGGCCGAATTGGGCAGCACGGCGATGAAGCGCGGCGCTTCGAGCACCGACAGGGCGTAGTCGCCGAGGATCTTGTGCGCCTTGCTCGACGGATGCACGCCGTCGGCGAAGGCGTAGCTCTCGGCCGCGCCCGGGATGGTGTTGGTCGGGCTGCAGGTCACCGAGGACGCGGTGATCTGCGGGTTGCACGCGGTGCCGGTGACGTTGGTGATGCCGTACGGCGCCGGGTTGGCGGTGATCTCGCGCAGCAGGTTGAAGGTGTCGAGCGGGATTACCCGCAGGCCGGTCGCGGCCAGGCCGCCGTACAGCGCGGTGTTGTAGGTGGTCGCCAGCTGGGTGCCCGCGGCCTGCTGGGCGGCGCCGCCGGCGCGGAACTGCGGGGTCACGCCCAGGTCGGGAATGGTCGGTACCAGGATGTATTCGGCGCCGGCGTTGCGCAGCGCGCCGATCGCGCCGATCTGCGCGGTGACCGCGTTGGTGATGGTCGCCTGCGCCGGCGCGCCGGCCGCGACCGCGAACAGGTCGTTGGCGCCGCCCCACACGGTGTACAGCGCGTTGGGATCGGCGCGGCCGCCGTTGGCGGCGAGGTAGTTGCTGGTCTGGGTGGTCAGCGACGGAATCGGGCCGAGCGCGCCGGCGGTGTTGACGCCGGTGCGGGCGCCGCCGACGGCGTAGTTGCTGCCGCCCTGGTTGTCGCTGGTGGCGTTGGTGCCGTAGTAGTCGGCGACGTACTCGGCCCAGACCAGGCCCGGGTTGGTGGTGAAACGGCCGATCAGCGCGCCGTTGGCGCCGACCGCCTGGATCAGCGCCGGGCGGAAGTGGCCCGAGTCGGTGAGGCTGTCGCCGATGAAGACGGTCTGCGAATAGGTCTGGGCGAAGGCCGGGGCGGCGGCCAGCACGAGGGCGGCGGCCAGCGCGGTGCGAACGGGTTTCATCATTAACTTCCCTGCGGTGATAAGTAGCGGTGGTGGCGCGCGACCGGTCCTGGCGAGGACGATCGGGCGCCGGATGATGCTCCGCGCGGCGCGACATACGCCGCCGGATGGCTGAATCGAAACATGTGCCATGCGAGCAAAGCAAGGCGCAGCGCGGCAAACGTGCCGATCCGGGGGCCGGCTCCGGAGCCGCGGCGCGCGGCCGCGACCGGCCGGAAGCGCCGCGATCGGACCCGGCGGCGCGATTATGGTCCTCGTGGACGCCGCGTGCCGGGGTCAGAGGTCACAGGTATGCGATGACACCGCGTCCGGGCCGGGCCGGCATCGGGCATCCGGCCGGCAAGCGTCGGGCCGCGCGGCGCCGAGCGAATCGCCCGCTGACGCAAAGGCTGGCCGTCGCGCCAGGTACACGCAACAATATCGGCATGAACATTCTGCTCAATGGCGAACCGCGCGCGCTCGCCGCGCCCATCAAGCTGGTCGAATTGCTGCGCGAGGAAGGCCTGGGCGAACGCCGGGTCGCGGTCGAGATCAACGGCGAGATCGTGCCGCGCGGCCGTCACGCCGACACGGCGTTGAACGACGGCGACAAAGTCGAGATCGTGCATGCCTTGGGTGGCGGCTGAGCCAAGCCCCGTCGCGATCTCGCGATAAGCGCACGGCCATCTGTCGCGACAAGCGACCGTTGATGTCTGACGCGCGTTCGATGCATTGCGAGCTCCGGCCTCGCAATGCTTGTGCGGATGCCGATCGAACGCTATCGAGGCGGAAACCTTTCGCACGAAACCTCGCGCATCCGATCCGATCGATAGACGGAGATGCGATGAGCCGCGATCAATTCCGACCCCGCCTCTATCCGAATTGAAACAAGCATGCCGAGCAGCGCCAGGCACGTGGCATGGGGTGCGCCTTCACCGGTAAGCAGCACCGCGCGCACCCGCGCTACCTTCCCGTCGCCGATGTTCCGGCGACGGGAATCCCTCAACGACGAAAATTCACTTGCGATGGCAGGTGATGCTGGCTTCCACGAAGCTCACCAGGTTGCAGCCGTCGCGGCTGACGTTGTGAATGGTGATCGGGCCGGGGGTGTCGCCGTTGGCCACACAGGCATTGGTCAATTCGCTGTTCGCCAGGGCGATGGCGTCTTCGTCGAAATCGCCCTGGAAGGTGCCCAGGTTGATCTTGTAGGAATCGGCCGCCGCGGCCGTGCCTGCCGCGATCAGGCACACGGTCGCAAGAGAGAAAGCTGCCGCACGAAGTGAAATACGCATGGAACGCTCCTTTGGGGTTTTCGGGGGAGCCGGCCGCTATCGGCCGGTTCGCGATCGATCTCGTGCCGAGAACGAAAGCGGGCCGGATTACAGCACGTGAAAAAAGTTTCATTTGCAGGCAATTCGGCGTGTGCGTGCGTTGCGAACGCGGAAAACCATGCGGGCCGCATCGACGTGCGCAGCGAACCGGCGAAGATCGTCATCTCGTATTTTCTATCGCCGCGAAACACGCTTCGATTACCACTATCGTGGTTGGCAGACACATCTTTTATGCCGTGCGCGCTTTCGGTTCGCGCGGCGCGCGGCATCGCCGATCGCATCGACGCGAACGCGCGCGATGCATGTTGCAAGCCGATTATTGAAAAACCAGCGTCGCCGTCGACGACCCTGATGGCGACGTTGTCACACGCTTGGCGGCCACGAATCGGGCAGTTCGCGCAGCGGGCGCGGTCGTGTGCCTAAGAATCGATAATTACCATGCAAAAAACAGCATTTATCCGGAGCCGCGCGACTCGCGATGGAGCCTACGCAAAGCTTCCGCCTATCGATTCGATCAAATCTTTTAATCAAACTTGCATCCGATTCGCGACCAAGGTCGCATGCGATTCGCGAAGAAACGCATGCGAGCGCAGGCCTCATCGACGCGAATGCGCGAAACGCGGGTTGCATACGCATGCGCATCGGCGCGTCGACTCACGAACGGACCGATGCCACGTCGCCGTCGTGCACCAGCAAGCACCGACCTCGCGCAGTACCGATCAATCCAGCGACGAAAGCGCTGCGCCGACCTCCATCAATCGTGCTTCTCGGCCGCCTCGATCGCCCGCTGTCCGCAGCGTTCCGGCGCGCGGCGGGGGTTGCAACGCACCACTTCGCTGCGCGGGAACGTCACCCGATAGCGGCTCAAGCGCAGGTCGGGTTTCGGGCAATCGGTGGAGATGTACTGCGCGCCGCTGGCGAACGCGGCTTCGCGGCGGCGCGGGTCGTTGCGCCGGGCCTCGGCGGTGTCGGCGTCGGCGCGCGTGCGCACCAGGAAGCCGGCGGCGACCGCGCGCGCGATCCGTTCGCCCTGCGCGATCGGATCGTTGAGGGTCAGGTAGGCCGCGTCGGTCGCGTTTTCATCGCCGTTGACGAACATCGCGCGGCCTTCCAGCGAGCGGCGCTTGCCGCGGTACGCGGCGACCTTGCGCGCATCCTCATCGAGCGCGAACAGCAGCTTGCCGCGCGACTGCCCCAGGGTCGGCCAGCGCCCGGCCAGCACCGCCGCGCGCAGGTTCGCCGCGTCGCCGCGCACGCGGTCGGGCGTGATCAATTCGTCGGCCGCGAACACCGAGCGGATTTCCGCGTCGAGCGCATCGAAGGCGCGGCTGTCGAACGGCAACGGCGAGGTCGAACCCGCACCGCCCTTGCCGTCCTTGGCGTTGATCAGGATCAGGATCGGCGCGTGATCGCGGTGAGTCTGCGACCACGCCCGGATCTGTTCCAGGCACTGCACGAACACCATGCACTGGCTGCGGAAATCGATATTGGCCAGATGCATGACCTTGAACCCGGGCCGCTGCATCCGCGCGGCGATCTCGCGGCTCCAGGGACCGGCGTCGCCGTATCCCTGGCCCAGCGCGCCGGGCGGATGCGCGTAATGCCCGCCGTTCGGGTCGTAGTACACGTCCAGCTCCAGGCTGCGCATGCCCAGCTCAAGTTGCTCGTGCAGCGGCGCATGCGCGTAGTCCAGCGCATCGGCGCCGGCCGGATCGCGCGCGCGCAGGGCCGCGAGTTCGTCCGGCGCGATCGCGAGCTTGTAGCTGTTGTGGGTGCCGATGGCTTGCACATCGTTGAGCCGCAGGTTGCGATCGATCCAGGCCGCGGCGCAGTCGGGACCGGCCTGGGCCGCGCCGGCGGCATCGAGAATGCAGCCGGCCGCCTGCGTTCGGGCCGGCGTTTGCGCGATCGCGCTCGGCACGATGCCCGCCGCCAACACACAAGCCGACAGCAGGCCCATCGCCCACGCGCCGCGCCACCGATTCCGTCTGGACATTCGCATAAGACCCATCGGCAAAGAAACGAACGATACGCTCACGGTCGGAATCCTCGGCGCGGCATGGCCGCAATCGCCCGACCATGCCAACTCGGTACGCGCATGAGATCGATCGACTGGCTCAGGCGACGCAGTCAAGGCGCATGGGTTCGGCGTTCTCAAGCAGATCGAAAGCGAGCCCTGCGACCTGCCCGCTTCATCCAAAAAGCCCGGCAATAGCCCGACCACCGCACCCAATGCTGCGCGCGAACGCTTAAACCCCGGTGACAGCCGCCGTGACTTTGCGGCCAGATTCGGCCAAGTCGGGCCCGCGAGCCCGGGGCGGAACGGGACAGCGGAAAGGCCGGAACAGCCCCGCCCGGCGCGGTCCCGGCCCGGACATGTTCACCGGCGATCAGCCATAATTGCCGGATGACTGACACCGCCTTCTCCGATCCGCTGGTCATCGCCGGCAAAACCTACCGCTCGCGCCTGTTGACCGGCACCGGCAAGTTCAAGGACCTCGACGAAACCCGCCGGGCCACCGAGGCCGCCGGCGCGCAAATCGTCACCGTCGCGATTCGCCGCACCAATATCGGCCAGAACCCGGGCGAGCCGAACCTGCTCGACGTGCTGCCGCCAGACCGCTACACCCTGCTGCCCAACACCGCCGGCTGCTACACCGCCGACGACGCGGTGCGCACCTGCCGCTTGGCGCGCGAGCTGCTCGACGGCCATAAGCTGGTCAAGCTGGAAGTGCTCGGCGACCAGCGCACCTTGTTCCCCGATGTCGTGCAGACCCTGGCCGCGGCCGAAATCCTGGTCAAGGACGGCTTCGACGTGATGGTCTACACCTCCGACGACCCGATCCTGGCCAAGCGCCTGGAGGAAATCGGCTGCGTCGCGGTGATGCCGCTGGCCGCGCCGATCGGCTCGGGCCTGGGCGTGCAGAACAAGTACAACCTGCTCGAGATCATCGAGAACGCCAAGGTGCCGATCCTGGTCGACGCCGGCGTCGGCACCGCGTCGGACGCCGCGATCGCGATGGAACTGGGCTGCGACGGCGTACTGATGAACACCGCCATCGCCGGCGCGCGCGACCCGATCCTGATGGCGCATGCGATGAAGCTGGCGATCGAGGCCGGCCGCGCCGCGTTCAAGGCCGGGCGGATTCCGCGCAAGCGTTTCGCCAGCGCGTCCAGCCCCATCGACGGTCTGATCGGCTGATATGACCGATCCGTTCGCCAGCGACGGCGCCAAGTCCCCGCCCAAGCCGTTCACGGTCGAGGAAGGCCGCCGCCAGGTGCGCAGCTTCGTGCTGCGCCAGGGCCGCTTCACCCCGGCCCAGCAGCGCGCGTTCGACGAACTGTGGCCGCGCTTCGGCGTCGATTACCACGGCGCGCCGCGCGACTTCGACGCGGTCTTCGGACGCAGCGCCAAGCGCGTGCTGGAAATCGGTTTCGGCAACGGCGACGCGCTGCGCTTCGCCGCCCGCAACGACAAAGACCGCGACCTGATCGGCATCGAAGTGCACGCGCCCGGCGTCGGCCGGCTGTTGAACGCCCTGGCCGAGGACGGCAGCGATCACGTGCGGCTGTATCACCACGACGCGGTCGAAGTGCTCAATAACGAAGTCGCCGACGGTTCATTGGACGAGGTCCGGATTTACTTCCCGGACCCGTGGCATAAGAAGCGTCACAACAAGCGCCGGTTGGTGCAACCGGCGTTCGCGCAATTGCTGGTGCGCAAGCTCGCAAGCGACGGACGCTTGCACCTCGCCACCGATTGGCAGGACTATGCCGAACAGATGTGGGACGTCCTGGATGCGACAGGGGGCATCGTCAACCGCGCGGGCAAGCGCGGGAGCGTGCCGCGTCCGGATTGGCGCCCACAGACGCATTTCGAGACCCGGGGCCAGAAGCTCGGCCACGGGGTCTGGGATTTGCTGTACGACAAGAGCCGGGAATAGGGAATTGGGAGTCGGGAATCGGATGCGAGCTGCCGACTATCCGCGATACGTTGCTGACGCCCAATCCGGTAGCGATGTCTTGCTTTGCCTTGGCTTTTCCGATTCCCGATTCCCCATTCCCGATTCCCGGCCCTGATGGATACCGCCCTCGCGCTAACCACCGACATGAAGCTCGTTCTGGGGCTGGTGGTGTTCACGATGGCGATGTTCCTGTTCGAACGCATCCGCGCCGACGTGGTCGCCCTGGTCGTGCTGGTGCTGCTGGGCCTGTCGGGCCTGGTCGAGCCCGACGAACTGTTCAACGGCTTTTCCGGTAACGCGGTCATCAGCATCATCGCGACGATGATCCTCGGCGCCGGCCTGGACCGCACCGGCGCGCTCAACCGCCTCGCCGGCTGGCTGCTGCGGCGCGCGCACGGCATCGAGCAGCGATTGCTGCTGCTGACCACCGCGGTGGCCGGCCTGAATTCCTCCTTCATGCAGAACCCGTCGGTGATGGCGCTGTACATGCCGGTCGCCGCGCGCCTGTCCTCGCGCACCGGCCTGTCGCTGCCGCGGCTGCTGTTGCCGATCGCCGCGGCGATCATCATGGGCGGCGCGCTGACCATGGTCGGCAATTCGCCGCTGATCCTGCTCAACGACTTGCTGCTCAACGCCAACAGCAACCTGCCCTCGGGCGCGGCCACGATCGAGCCGCTGAAGATGTTCGCGCCTCTGCCGATCGGCGTGGCCCTGCTGGCCGCCTCGCTGGCGTATTTCCATTTCTTCGGCGACAAGCTGCTCAAGGACGACAGCGAGAAAGGCGCGACCCCGGCGCGCACCCAGAGCTATTTCGCCAAGGCCTACGGCATCGAGGGCGACGTCTACGAACTCACCGTGACCGCCGACAGCCCCCTGGTCGGCATGTCGCTGGGCGAAGCGGAAACCCTGCGCGACGCGCCGCTGCTGCTGGCGCTCAAGAGCGACAACGATTCGCGCCTGGCGCCGCCGGCCGACACCCGCATCTGGGTCGGCAGCGTGCTCGGCGCGATGGGGCCCAAGCAGCAGGTCGCCGATTTCGCCCAGAACCATTTCCTGCGCCTGTCCTCGCGCCTGCGCAATTTCGCCGACCTGTTCAACCCTTCGCGCGCCGGCATTTCCGAAGCGGTGGTGCCGGCGACCTCCGGTTACATCGGCAAGACCGCCGGCGATCTGCACCTGCGCAAGCAGTCGGGCCTGAGCCTGCTGGCGATCAACCGCGACAAGGACGTGCTGCGCGACAACGTGCGCAACGTTCCGATGCGCGCCGGCGACATGCTGGTGTTCCACAGCATCTGGACCGACCTGGCCAGCGCCGCGGCGAGCAAGGACCTGGTCGTGGTCACCGACTATCCCAAGGGCGAACAGCGTCCGCACAAGCTCAAGATCGCGCTGGCGATCTTCGCCGTGGCCATGCTGCTGGCGCTGTCCTCGCGCCTGCCGGTGTCGATCGCGCTGATGACCGGCGTGGCCGGCATGTTGATCGCCGGGGTGATCAATATCGACGAAGCCTATTCGGCGATCAACTGGAAGACCGTGTTCCTGATGGCCTGCCTGATTCCGCTGGGCTGGGCGATGGATTCCAGCGGCGCGGCGGCGTGGATCGCCGGTCACACGATCGAGCGCCTGCCCACGGGCACGCCGGTGTGGCTGCTGGAAATATTGATCGGATTGCTGACCACCTTGTTCTCGTTGGTCATCAGCCATGTCGGCGCGACCATCGTGGTGGTGCCGCTCGCGGTCAACCTGGCGCTGGCCGCCGGCGGCAACCCGACCGCGTTCGCGCTGATCGTCGCGCTGTCGGCGTCGAACAATTTCATGACCGCGTCGAACCCGGTTATCTCGATGATCTCCGGCCCGGCCGGCTACAGCGGCAAGGAGCTGTGGCGGATCGGCGGGCCGTTGTCGTTGATCTATACGGTGGTGACGGTGCTGATGGTCAATATCCTGTTCTGGGGCAAGTGACGTCGCAGAAAAACCGAGCGCGACGCCTCCCTGCGATAAGCCCGTCCGCGAGACATCGCCCGCCCCCTGTAGGAGCGGCGCAAGCCGCGACCGCGACACCTCGCACACGACGCAAACAATGCGATCGCGAAGACCTCGACCGGTCGAAGCGGTTGTGGTTTCTCGGTCGCGGCTTACGCCGCTCCTATAGGGGGCGACCGCGGATTGGATGCGGGACGATAGAGCCGCGTCTTTGGCGCGATGTCACGGCGATGGCCGCATGCGTCGCATGCGAGGTTTCGCGGTCGCGGCTTGCGCCGCTCCTACAGGGGGCGGCCGCGGATTGGATGCGGGGCGCTAGGGCCGCGTCTTTGGCGCGATGTCATGGCGATTGCGGCATGCGTCGCATGTGAGGTTTCTCGGTCGCGGCTTGCGCCGCTCCTACAGGGGGCGGCCGCGGATTGGATGCGGGACGCCAGGGCCGCGTCTTTGGTGCGATGTCATGGCGATTGCCGCATGCGTCGCATGTGGGGTTTCGCGGTCGCGGTTTGCGCCGCTTCTACAGGGGGCGCGGGCGGATTCGCGGCGATGGGATCAGGCCAACCACACCGCGCCGTCGCGCACCACGACCTCTACCGCGCGCAAAGATTCGCCCCGGCATGGGCCGGCCACGCATTCGCCGCCGAGCAGTTCGAAGCTGGCGCCGTGCGCCGCGCACACCAGCAGGCCGTCCTTGCTCTTGAGAAATTGGCCGGGCGCCCAATCTAATCGGCGGCCGGCGTGCGGGCAGATGTTGAGCCAGGCGCGCACGGCGTCGCCGTCGCGGTACAGCAGCAGCGATTCGGCGTCGCCGTCGATGCTCGCTTCGGCCTCGGCGAAGGCGCCGTCGGCCAGGCGCTGCAGCTCGATCAAAGGTTGACCGGCCGGGTCGGCGCCGCCCGGGGCATTTAACGAAGTTCTCACACCCTCATCCATGCCTGGAACGATACTCCAGTGTCCGGCCCAAGCCGCATTGTCTCACGACACCCGAAATGTTTGCCCAGACCTTCCGCTTTTTCGATCAACGACCGCAATGGAATGCATTCCAATCGCGCGTGCGCACGGCGTTCGAGCCGCGCAAGCCGCGTCACCGCCTCCTGCGTTTCGTGCTCGGCGTCGTCGGACTGGGCCTGCTGGCCTTGCTGGTGTTCTTCAGCGTGTTCGTCGGCGCGGCGATGATCGTCGCCGGCCTGACCTACAAGCTGTGGCAGCGCCGCGGCAAGCCGATGGCCGGGCGCGGCCCGCGCCATGCGCACGATGTGGTCGAGGGCGAATTCCGCGTCGTCGACCCGGCCAAGGTCGAGCATCGCTCGAACACGGCGCGCTGACCGTATGAGCGACGTGATCGCGGCGCCGCCGCTTACCCGCATTCCCGTGCGCGGCCAGCGCCTGTCCGCCGACGCCACCTTCCCGGTGCGCCGCGTCTACTGCGTCGGCCGCAACTTCGCCGAGCATGCCCGCGAGATGGGCGCTGCGGTACCGACTTCGGCGGCCGATCGCGGCCGGCCGGTGTTCTTTCTGAAGCCGCACGATTCGCTGGAACTCGGCGACAGCGTGCCCTACCCGCCGGGCACCAGCGACCTGCATCACGAAGTCGAACTGGTCGTCGCCATCGGCCGCGACGCGCCGGCCGGCGAACTCGCCGTCGCCGACGCCGCGAGCCTGATCTACGGCTACGCGGTCGGGCTGGATCTGACCCGCCGCGACCTGCAATCGCAAGCCAAGGCCAAGGGCCTGCCGTGGGATACCGGCAAGTCGTTCGACCATGCCGCGCCGATCAGCGCGATCGTGCCGGCGGCCGAGGTCGGCGAACTCGGCGCGCGCAGCCTGAGCCTGGAAGTCAACGGCGAACCGCGCCAGCGCGGCACGCTCGACGATCTGGTGTGGAACGTCGAGGAAATCCTGCACGAACTCTCGCGCCTGTACGCATTGCGCGCCGGCGACCTGGTCTACATGGGCACGCCGTCGGGCGTCGGTCCGCTGCAGCGCGGCGACCGCTACCGCGCCGTGCTCGAAGGCGTGGCCGAACTGCACGGGCGCATCACCTGAGCGTCCGTATAGTCCGGCCCGGCGAGTGAGCGCCCAGCCAAGTACCCGATTCAGCGCCGTATTCGATGTCGTCAACCGTCTGGTCCGTCACGGTCCAGCCGCAACCAGGGAGAGCATGCGATGGGCATGATCAGCGAGTTCAAAGAGTTCATTGCGCGCGGCAACGTGGTCGATCTGGCCGTCGGCGTGGTGATCGGCGCGGCGTTCGGCAAGATCGTCACCGCGCTGGTCGACGGCATCGTGATGCCGAGCATCGGCTACCTGACCGGCGGCGTCAGCGTCAGCGACTGGAAGTACGTGCTCAAGCCTTCGCAGCTCGACGCGGCCGGCAAGGAAGTCGCGGCCGAAGTCGCGATCAAGTACGGCATGTTCCTGCAGACCGCGATCGACTTCATCCTGATCGCGTTCGTGATCTTCATCGTGCTCAAGGCCTACAACAAGGTGCGCAAGCCGGTCGAAGCGCCGGTCGCGGCGACCCCGGAAGACGTGTTGCTGCTGCGCGAGATTCGCGATTCGCTGCAGGGCAAGACCACGCTCTGAGTTCTCGACACAAGTCGCATCCGAAACGGCCGCCTAGCGCGGCCGTTTCGTTTTGCGCTTGCACGGGCCGCAGCGCGATTTCGAAGTCTTTTGTGGGAGGGGCTTCAGCCCCTTCCGCAAAATACCTCGCCGCCACGATGGCGATCGGGCGAAACCACAAGAACGGCAAAGTCGGCCACGCCGGCGCGGCCCGCCTCAAGCCTCGCGATAGCCAGCGACAAAAAACGCTCAAGCCGCGGGGTGACTTTCCTCAGATAGCGAGCGCCGCTCGGGTTGCTAAGCTCGACGTTTCGCCTGTGCCGCCCGACCTTCCGGACGGCAAGGCCCGCTGAGGAGATTGGGGATGCGCGCACCGTTGTGGGCAGCGATGGCTGCTGTACTGTTCGTCGGCTCTGCCGTGGCCGCACCGCGCGAAACGCGCATACCCCAGGCCGCGATCGACGCCGCCGCGGAACTGCGCGAGCGCGCGCTCGCCAGCGACCTGGGCTACAAGATCACCGAATCGCTGACCACGCAGGTCGGTCCGCGCCTGGCCGGCAGCGAAGCCGACGCGCGCGCGGTCGCCTGGGCGCAGGCGAAATTCCGCGAACTGGGCTTCGACAAAGTGTGGCTGGAACCGGTGACGTTTCCGAAGTGGGAACGTCGCAGCGAACACGCGCAGGTGCTCGGCGCGAATGCGCAGCCGCTGACCCTGACCGCGCTCGGCGGCAGCCCGGCCGGCACGGTCGAGGGCGAGGTCGCGCGCTTCGCCGACCTGGCCGCGCTGGAAGCGGTGCCGGCCGGTTCGCTGGCCGGCAAGATCGCCTTCGTCGACTTCGCCATGCCGCGCGCGAAGGACGGCGCCGGTTACGGCCCCGGCGGGCGCGTGCGCAGCCGCGGTCCGTCGGCGGCGATCCGCGCCGGCGCCAGCGGTTTCCTGATGCGTTCGGCCGGTACCGATTCGCACCGCATGCCGCACACCGGCATCACCCGTTTCGACGACGGGCTCAAGCCGATTCCGTCGGCGGCCCTGTCGGCGCCGGACGCGGCGCAGCTGTCGCGGCTGGCCGCGCTCGGCCCGACCCGCGTGCGCGTGGCGCTGGATTGCGGCTGGGACGGCGAGGCGACCTCGCACAACGTGATCGGCGAGATCCGCGGCAAGAGCAAGCCCGACGAAGTCGTCATCATCGGCGGCCATCTGGATTCGTGGGATCTGGGCACCGGCGCGATCGACGACGGCGCCGGCGTCGGCCTGACCATGGCCGCGGCCAAGCTGATCGGCCAGAGCAAGCTGCGTCCGGCGCGCACCATCCGGGTCATCGCCTTCGCCAACGAAGAGCAGGGTCTGTACGGCGGCAAGGCTTACGCGGCCAAGCACGCGGCCGACGTGGCCAAGCATCAGATCGGCGCGGAAAGCGACTTCGGCGCGGGCCGCATCTACGCCTATTCGAGTTCGGCGCCGGACTACGCCAAGACCGCCGACGCGCAGATCGCGCAGGCGCTGGCGCCGCTGGGCATCGAACACACCCCGGGCAAGGGCGGCCCCGGCCCGGACATCTCGCCGTTCGCGGCCGGCGGTCTGGCCTGGGCGCGATTGGCGCAGGACGGTACCGATTACTTCGACTACCACCACACGCCCGACGATACGCTCGACAAGATCGACCCGAAGGCGCTGGCGCAGAACGTCGCCGCGTATGCGGTGTTCGCGTATCTGGCCGCATCGGCCGACGGCGATTTCGGCAGCGCGGCGAAGAAGGTCACTCCGCCGGAGGAGTGAGCGCGGCCGGCGATGGCTGACAGGACCGCTCTCTCCCGGATCAGGGAGAGGGCGGTTTTTTTTGGCCCGTGGTTTCAGGTTGCTCGCCTTGCTCAAGGCGCGCCGCGACGGAGCGAAGACGTCGGGGCGAGGACGTCGAAGCTGGTCGCCTTCGCGCAAAGCGGCTCGCCGCCAGCTCCACGCGATGCGGCAAGGCCGGCGAACTTGCTCGACACGGCCGATGCGCCCATCTCCGCGAATCGCAGGACGACGCCTTTCGGGCCCGACATCTCTACAGGATCGCTAGACCGCGGCGAGCGGTATGGCCCCGACTTCATCCGTGCGCGACCGCGCAATGCGATGCGCATCGCATAACCGCCGCCACGCCGCGCCCGACGCCCGGTCTGTCCGCCGAATTGCGTTGTAACCGCAACGAAGGCCGGCAAACCCGCTGCGCCTGCATCCCTTCCCGCACAGGACACCCACCATGGATGAGGCAGCTTCCGTTTCCGGCGCCGTGAATTCGCAGATCACCGACGCGGTCACCCAGACCAACATCAAAACCGTCGCGCAAGCGCCGGCCATGGCCATCGCGCAGATCTACCAGAGCATCGCCCACGTCACCGGTGTGATGGTGGAGAACGCGGTCAGCGCGCAACAGCAGCAATGCATCATCAATGCGTCGGCGGCCACGCAAGGCGCGGTGACGCTGTTTTCCCAGGCCAGCGCGGCGTTCCGGCCCGGTGAACCGTCCGCGGACGGCACCGAATCCGGCGGTGGCATCGCCTCCGGCGCGCAAACCACCGTTCCCGCCCCCAAGGCCCTGGAGGCCGACGTGCAAGCGACCGCGAGCAAGCTCAAGCAACTGGCGACGACCCGCAGCGCGGTCAGTTCGCAAATACTCGATGCGATCGATGCCACCCAGCAGTACACCCTCGGCGCCGCCGGCGCGTTCGCCTACGCCCATCGCGTCAGCATCGAAGCCTTCGTCGACGGGCTCGAAAAGGTCAGCGCCGCCGAATACCGGCAGCAGCTGCAGGCCGTGCAGATCGCCGCGACCTCGATCTGCCTGGACGCGATGCTGAAATCGCCGGAACGCGCCGAGGAGTACGCGGCGGTGCTCGAGGCGATCAAGCAACTGGGTTGAGCCGCTCAGCAGGATGGAATCGCGACGCGTGCTGTGTCGCGATTCCAGACTCGCGCCGGCTTCACCGCCACGACGTCAGAACGACCGCTCCCTGTAGGAGCGGCGCGAGCCGCGACCGCGAAACCTCACCCACCGCGCCGGCCTGATGTCTGATGTCTGATGTCTGATGTCTGATGATTCAGCGGAACGGCAAACTCACGCATCCATCGTATGTGGATGTCGCGGTCGCGGCTTGCGCCGCTCCTACAGGGGGCTAACCCACATAAGCGGCGATGGGCCGCGTTGGTGGTGTCCTACGGAATCGGATGCGATTTCAAACTCGCGACGGCTTCACCGCCGCGACGTCAGGTCGCCCGCTCCCCTGTAGGAGCGGCGTGAGCCGCGACCGCGAAACCTCACCCATCGCGCCGGCCTGAGGTCTGATGATTCGGGCGGATCGGACAAGCCCATGCATCCGTCGCATGTGGATGTCGCGGTCGCGGCTTGCGCCGCTCCTACAGGGGGCTAACCCACATAAGCGGCGATGGGCCGCGTTGGTGGTGTCCTACGGAATCGGATGCGATTTCAAACTCGCGACGGCTTCACCGCCGCGACGTCAGGTCGCCCGCTCCCTGTAGGAGCGGCGCGAGCCGCGACCGCGAAACCTCACCCACCGCGCCGGCATGAGGTCTGGTGATTCGGGCGGATCGGGCAAGCCCACGCATCCATCGTATGTGGATGTCGCGGTCGCGGCTTGCGCCGCTCCTACAGGGGGCTAACCCACATAAGCGGCGATGGGCCGCGTTGGTGGTGTCCTACGGAATCGGATGCGATTTCAAACTCGCGACGGCTTCACCGCTGCGACGTCAGGCCGACCGCTCCCTGTAGGAGCGGCGCGAGCCGCGACCGCGAAACCTCACCCACCGCGCCGGCATGAGGTCTGATGATTCGGGCGGATCGGACAAGCCCACGCATCCATCGTATGTGGATGTCGCGGTCGCGGCTTACGCCGCTCCTACAAAGGCGGCCCCACATTCGCGGCGATTGCCGCGCCGGGTCGTGCGCGATCAGGCGCCGCGGCTCAACGCCGCGCGCGCCACGCCGCCAGCAGCACCGCCGTCGCCGCCGCGACGTTGAGGCTTTCGACCTTGCCGCTGCCGGGAATCGACAAACGCCGGTCGCAGGCCGCGGCCAGGTCGCGGTCCATGCCCTCGCCTTCGGCGCCGAGCACATAGATCAGGCGCTCGGGCAAGGACGTGGCGAATACGTCGTCGCCGCCGCTGACCACGGTCGCGGCCAGGCTGAAACCCGAGCCGCGCAATTGCGCCAGCGCGTTGTCGCTGCGGCCCATGCGCACCATCGGCACGACCTCGGCGCCGCCCTCGGCAACGCGCGCGGCCGCGCCCGACAAGGCCAGCGATCCGTCCTTGGGCAACAGCACCGCGCTCACGCCGAAATGCGCGGCCGAACGCAGGATCGCGCCGAGGTTGTGCGGATTGCCGACGCCGTCGAGCCAGATCGCCAGTTGCGGACCCGGCGCGAGTTCGCGCAGCCATTCCGACAGCGACACCGGTTCCTCGCGCAGCACGTCGGCGACCACGCCTTCGTGATGGCTGCTCGCGGCGAGCTTGTCCAGGTCGGTCTGCTCGACCACCCGGTAACCGACCCGATTGGCCACGCACCACGCCAGCAGCGGCTGCAGCTGCGGGATCCGGTTCGAATCCAGATACAGCTTGCGGATCGCCTGCGGCCGGCGCGCGAACACCGCGCGGATCGCATTGAGCCCATACAGGCGCAGCTCGGCGTCGCGGCGCGCGCGCTGCGGCGAAGGCGATCCGAAATCGTCCTCGCCCGGACCGCCGTCGATCTCGTCGTCGCGTTCGCGATACGGCCGCTCGGCGCGCGCATGCCGTTCGCTGCGTTCGCGCGCGTGCAGTTCGCGAGTGTCGTCGCCGTGACGATGGCGCTGGTCGCGGCGCTCGGAGCGATCGTGCGGATGGGCGTGGCCGCTGCGATGCGGCACCGCCGCCGGGTCCACGGCCGCGGGCTCGCGCGCGCGGCGTTCGCCGCTGTTGCGGTACGGGCTGTCGCCGGCCGGCGGACGCGGCGCGGCGCGATATGGGCCGGACGCATCGGGCGCGCGCGGCGGCGCGGCGCCCTGACGCGGCGGCCGCGGCTCGTCGTCGCGGCGCGGACCGCTGCGCCACGGGCCTTGGCCCGCACCCTGTCCTGCGCCCTGGCCCGTGCCGGCACCGGTGTCTTTGCGCGGGCCGTGGCCGCTGTAAGGCTTGCGCGGACCGCGCGGCGGATCGTCACGTTGCATCGTTCAAACTCCTTCGTACTTTCGCGAACACCCGCAGGTCGTGCAGTTGCCCGCGCTTGACCACCGCGCAACGTTGCGCGCCTTCTTCGGTGAAACCGTTCTTCTGCAACACCCGCGCCGAACCGGGATTGTGATCGAACACGGTCGCATATAACCGGTACAGCGCCAGTTCGTTCATCGCCCACGGCGCGAACGCCGCGACCACGCGCGTCATCAGGCCCGCGCCCCACAGCGAACGCCCAAGCCAATAGCCGAACTCGGCCGAATGCGCGCGCTCGCCCTTGCCCGGATGCGCGCCGATCCCGCCGCAGGCGCGGCCGTCGACTTCGATCGCGAACACCGGCTCGGCCATGTCGATCACTCCGCCGGACAGGAAGCGCTCGCCGTCCTCGCGGGTGTAGGGATAGGGAAAACGATCGGCCAGGCCGCGCGATACCTGCTCGTCGTTGGCGTGCGCGACCAGGCTGTCGAGGTCGTCCAGGCGCCACGGGCGCAGCACGAAACCGTCGCCCCGCGGCGGCGGGCTGGCGGCTGAGGGGGGAAGGTTCATACGATTAGCCTAATTACGTGGCTGCCCCGCTGCAAATCGCGTCGGCCGGCGCTCCCGCCTCATCGGCTCCACAACGGCCCTTCGACTTCATGAAAATGTACATCCTGGTCCGCGACGACATCCCGCTCGGCTTCGCCATGGTCGCCGTCGCCCATGCCTCGCTGGCCGGCTATCTGAAGTTCCGCGACACGCCGGAGGTGGCGCGGTGGCTGGACGGGCCGTTCTTCAAGGCCGTGTGCAAGGTGAACGCGACCGAGTTCGACAACGCCAAACAGGTCGCCGACCACGTGGTGCTGACCGAATCGGCGCTGGACGGCCGCGAGGTGGCGATCGTGTTCAAACCGCGCGAGGAGTGGCCGAAGATGTTCAAGTTCCTGAGGCTGTACCGCGAGGCGCCGGCGATCGCGTGAATCACGCGACCGACAGGAGAGCAAAGATGAAGACCTATCGGATCGAGGAAGCCCATTCGGGCGAGGAAGACGGCGAGTACCTCTGGGTCAGCCTGGGCTTCGCCTCGGAACAAAACCCCTTGGACGTGCTGCATATCGTCTGCGCCTGCGAGATCGAGCCGCAGGATCGCGACGGCGGCATGGACGCGATCTATCTGGAGCGCGACGATCAGAGCCGTGGGGGCTATGGCGGCGCGGAGCGCATCGGGGTCGGTGAGCGGTCGATCGATGGCGTGTTCAACACCACCGGGCTCAGGGATCTGGAATTCGGCGACAGCCTGAGTCTGCAGTGGCCTGAGCAACTGGCGGGAAAAGCCGATGCACTGCGGATTCTGGCGCGGATGCGCGGGTACGAGTGCGGGCGAGTCATCGAATCGGCCTGACACGGGAACGCGGACCGCAATGCGCCCGGCGCTGCGCAAGCGCGTAAACGCCCTGTAGGAGCGGCGCGAGCCGCGACCGCGACATCGCGCTTGCGTCGTCAATGGATGTCGCGGTCGCGGCTCACGCCGCTCCTACAGGGGGATACCCACGCGAACCTCTCAGGACTAGACCGCGATCAAGCGTGCCCGTCCACCTGCGGCGTTTCCTTCTCCAGCTTCTCCAGCTCGTGCGCGACCGCTTCGGGCGACTTGGTGAAGCGCGCGAGCAGCACGTAGAACGCCGGCACGATGAACAGCGACAGCAGGGTCGAGAACGACACGCCGAAGATCACCACGATGCCGATCGTGGCGCGGCTGGCCGAACCCGGACCGCCGGCCAGCACCAGCGGCACCGCGCCGACCACGGTCGCGATCGAGGTCATCAGGATCGGACGCAGACGCACCGCCGAGGACTCGACGATGGCCTCGTGGATACTTCGTCCCTCGTCGCGCAGCTGATTGGCGAATTCGACGATCAGGATGCCGTTCTTCGCCGCCAGTCCGACCAGCATGACGATGCCGATCTGACTGAACAAATTCAGCGTCCCGCCGGTCATCCACAGCCCCAGCAAGGCGCCGAGCACGCCCAGCGGCACGGTCAGCATGATCACGAACGGGTGGATGAAGCTTTCGAACTGCGCCGCCAGCACCAGATACACCACCAGCAGCGCCAGGGTGAAGGTCATCAGCACCGCGCCGCCGGCCTTCTGGTATTCGCGCGATTCGCCCTTCCAGTCGATCTGCGCCTGATCGGGCAGTTCCTCGGCGACGACCTGATTCAACCAAGCGACCGCTTCGCCCATGGTGTAACCCGGAGCGAGGCCGGCGCTGATGGTGATCGCGCGCAGGCGGTTGAAGCGGTTGAGGCTGCCGGGTTCGGCCAGTTCGTTGAGGGTGACCAGATTCGACAGCGGGATCAGCCCGCCGTCGCGCGCGCGCACCTGGATCGCCGACAGGTCCGCCGGCGAGGTGCGCAGATCGCGGTTGGCCTGCACGATCACGTCGTACTCTTCGCCGTTCTGCACGAAGGTGGTGACGCGGCGCGAGCCCATCATGGTTTCCAGCGCATGACCGATGTCGGTGACGCTCACGCCCAGGTCGGCCGCGCGCTGGCGATCGATCTCCACCCGCATCTGCGGCCGGGTTTCCTTGTAGTCCGAATCGGCAGAGAACAGGCCCTTGTTCTGCTCGATGCGCGCCAGCAGGCGATCGCGCCACTGCGCCAGTTCGACGTATTCCGGGCCGCCGAGCACGATCTGGATCGGCTGGCCACGGGTACGCACCAGACCGCCGCCGACCTGCGGCAAGGCGCGCACGCCGGTGAGCTGGCTCAGCTCGCCGCGCAGACCGTCGGCGACGTCGGCGGTGCTGACCTCGCGCTTGTCCCAGTCCTGCAGGAACACCGCGATGCGGCCGGTATGCATTTCCTCGCTGGCGCCGAAACCGCCGGGCACGCGCGGGTTGTAGCGCTGGATGGTCTTGTCCGGGCCGGTGTGCGAGGCGATGATCTTCTCGACCTGCTGCACCTGCTTGACCGTGTAGTCGTAACCGGCGCCCTCCGGGCCGAGGATCGAGATCTGGAACGAGCCGCGGTCTTCCTGCGGCGCCAGCTCCGACGGCACGAACTTGAACAGCACGAAGCTCAAGGCCATCGCGATCAGCATCAGCACGCCGAACAGCCACGGCCGCTCGACGGTGTGATCGAGCAGGCCCTTGTAGCGCCGGCTCACGCCGTCCAGGCGCGCGTTCATCCAGCGATTGATGAAGTTCGACTTCTCCTCGCTGTGCGGACGCACGAACTTGGACGACATCATCGGGGTCAGGGTCAACGCGACGAAGGCCGACAACGCGACCGCGCCGGCCAGCGCCACCGACAACTCGCGGAACAATCGTCCGGTGTTGCCTTCCATGAAGCCGACCGGCAGGAACACCGCGACCAATACCGCGGTGGTCGCGATCACCGCGAACGCGACCTGCTTGGTGCCGCGCGCGGCCGCGACCAGGCTCGGCTCGCCCAGATCGGCGCGGCGCTGGATGTTCTCCATCACCACGATCGCGTCGTCGACCACCAGGCCGATGCACAGCACCAGCGCCAGCAAGGTCAGCAGGTTGATCGAGAAGTCGAACATGTACAGCGGAATGAACGCGGCGATCAGACACACCGGCACCGTCACCGCCGGAATCAGCGCGGCGCGGAAGCTGCCGAGGAACAGCCAGATCACGATCAGCACCAGCACGATCGCTTCGACCAGCGTGTGGTACACGCGTTCGACCGCCGACTCGATGAACACGGTGGTGTCGAAGGCGACGAAGATGTCGGTGCCCTGCGGCAGGCCCGGACGGATCTGGTCGGCGGCTTCGCGCACCGCGCGCGCCACGTCCAGGCTGTTCGCGGTCGAGGTCTTGACGATGCCCAGGCCGATGTTCTGCTCGCCGTTGCTGCGGTAATAGGCGCGGCGTTCGGCCGAATCGAGCTGGATCTTGGCCACGTCGCCCAGGCGCACGACATAACCGTCGGCGCCCTTCTTCAGCGGGATCTGGGCGAAGTCGGCGGGTTTTTGATAACTGCGCGCGACCCGCAGGGTGAAGTCGCGCGATTCCGATTCGATCCGTCCGGCCGGCAGCTCGACGTTCTCCGCGCCGAGCGCGGCTTCGACTTCGTTGACGGTGATGTCGCGCGCGGCCAGCGCGTCCTGGTCGAGCCAGATCCGCATCGCGTAGCGCTGCTGGCCGCCGATGCGCACCTGGGCGACGCCGTCGACCGACGACAAGCGATCGACGATGTAGCGCTCGGCGTAGTCGGACAGCTGCAGCGTGTCCATCTGCTTGGAGCTCATGTTGAGCCACAAGATGGGGTCGGCGTCGCTTTCGACTTTCTCGATCTGCGGCGGATCGGCTTCGTCCGGCATGCGGTTGGACACGCGGCTGACCGCGTCGCGCACGTCGTTGGCGGCCGCTTCGATCTCGCGCTGCAGGGTGAACTCGATGCTGATCGAGGCGCGGCCGTTGACGCTGCGCGACTCGATGCTCTCGATGCCCTCAATGCCGGCCAGCGCGTCTTCAAGCACCTGGGTGATGCGGGTTTCGACCACCGCCGCCGAGGCGCCGGGATAGGACACGTCGACCGAGACCACCGGCGGATCGATCGCGGGCAGTTCGCGCAGGGTCAGGCGCGAGAACGCCATCACGCCCAGGGTGATCAGCAGCAGGCTCATCACGGTGGCGAACACCGGACGGCGGATGGAGACGTCGGACAGCATCATCGGCCGTCACCCGCGCCGTTGCGGCGTTTGGGTTCGCCGCGTTTGGCGGCGATGTAGACGGGGGCGGCTTGTTGTTTTTGCTGTTGCTGTTGCTGTTGCTGCTCTGGCTTTTGCTCTTGCTCGTCATTCCCGCGAAGGCGGGAATCCAGGGCCTTTCGTGCGAGAACGTTCGAAGTCTCTGGATTCCCGCCTTCGCGGGAATGACGGCTGGAGAGTGCCTCGCCAAACTCACTGGATTCCCGCGTTCGCGGGAATGACGATAGGAAGGAACGCAGGCGCTCAAGTAATCGCAGGGACTCAGCCATTGGCATTGTCCTTGCCGGTCGCGGCGTTCTTCTGCGCAGGCGCATCGACGGCCGGCGCTTGCACCGCGGGCACCGGCGCGGACGCATCGGCCTCGGCCTCGGCCTCGCGCGGCTGCGTGGGCGCGGCTGGCGGCACCGCAGCCGCCGTCACCTGCACCTTGCCGCCAACCCGCAACTTGCCGGTGCCGTCGACCACGACCCGATCGCCGACCTTCAAGCCCTCGACGATCTCGGCCAACCCCTCGCGCCGCGTGCCCACTTCGACATCGGCGCGCTCGACCGTGTTATCCGGCTTGACCCGGAACACATAGGAATCGGTACCGACCTGCACCACCGAAATTTCCGGAATCAGCAGCGCCTGCCGCTGCGGCTGCAGCAAGGTCACCTGCACCAGCATGCCCGGGCGCAGCAGATGATCGGGATTGGGAAAATCGGCGCGCACGGTCACCGCGCGGGTGGCCGGATCGATGCGCGCGTCGACCGTGCTGACCTGGCCTTCGAAGCGCTTGCCCGGATAGGCCGCGCTGGTGCCGGTCACGCTCTGGCCCTTGGCCACGCGCGCCAGCAAGGTCTCGGGCACCGGGAAATCGATATAGACGCGCTGCGTATCGTCGAGCGTGGCGATCGGCGTGCCCGGGGTGATCAGCGAGCCCGGGCTGACCTGGCGGATGCCGAGCACGCCGGCGAACGGCGCGCGGATCTCGCGATCGCCGATATCGGCCTTCATCTGTTCGACCCGCGCGCGGGTCGCGTCGCGGGTGGCGCGCTGGGTGTCGAGCGCGGAACGCGCGATCAGCTGCTGCGCGGCCAGTTCGGTCTGACGCTTGAGCAGCTGCTCGGCCTCCTTGGCGGTGGCCTCGGCCTGGGCCAGCGCGGCCAGCTGGGCCTTGCCGCTCAGGGTGATCAGCGAGGCGCCGGCGGCGACGTGATCGCCGCTGTCGAAATGCACCGCCTGAACGATTTCGCTGACCTTGGCCGAAACGACGATCGACTCGCGCGCCTTGACGTTGCCGAGCGCCTGAACGGTGTCGTTCCAGGGCCGCAGATGCACCTGCTCGGCGGTGACCGGGGTGGGTCGATCGCCCTGACCCGCGCCCGGACCTCCCGGACCGCCTTGCGCTTTGCCGCCCTTGCCGCAGGCGGCCAAGGCGACGACGAGGGCAAGGGCGCAACAGGTGCTCAATCCGGAACGTGATCGCATGCGGTTCTCTGAACGGGGACCCGTGAGGGCGGTGGCGCGGATCGGGCGGGTGAGGATCGGGCGGATGAGACGGACCGACCAGGCGATTCGCGCGAACGACGCTGGCACGGCGGTCGACCGGCACGGTCCCTGCCGTGGGCGGCTGCAAAACCGGCGTGAGTCTAGCGGTCCGAGGTCAACGCTCGCGTGGGCCATTGGTTGACCACCGTATACGCAAAGTCGTACCCGCAATGTATGCGTGCCAAGGGAGCCGTACAGATGCAGCAGCCTTGCTGACACTGCGCTGACAGCGCGCTGACATTGCGCTCACCTTGGCAGGTTGCAGCACTGCAACCACGGCCACGACGCCGCCGACGGGCATCGCGGTTCATACTCCGGACGTCCCCCAAGGAGCCCGCATCCATGATCCACGACAGCATTCTCGACACCATCGGCCGCACCCCGATCGTGCGCCTGCACCGCCTGGCCCCCGAGCACGCGACCGTGTACGCGAAAGTCGAATCGTTCAATCCCGGCGGTTCGGTCAAGGACCGGCTCGCGCTGGCGATCATTCTCGACGCCGAGGCGCGCGGCCAGCTCAAGCCCGGCGATACCGTGATCGAGGCGACCTCGGGCAACACCGGCGTGGCCCTGGCGATGGTCTGCGCGGCGCGCGGCTACAAGTTCGTGGCGACGATGACCGAGACCTTCTCGATCGAACGCCGCAAGCTGATGCGCGCGTACGGCGCCAAGGTGATCCTGACCCCGGCCGCCGAGCGCGGCAGCGGCATGGTGCGCAAGGCGGCGGAACTGGCGGCCAAACACGGTTGGTTCCTGGCCCGCCAGTTCGAGAATCCGGCCAATCCGGCCTATCACCGCAGCACCACCGCGGCCGAGATCGTGCAGGACTTCGCCGGCCGCCGGCTCGATCATTTCGTCACCGGCTGGGGCACCGGCGGCACCCTGAGCGGGGTCGCCGACGTGCTGCGCGTGGCGCGGCCCGAAGTGCGGGTGACCGCGTGCGAACCGGCCGGCGCCTCGCTGCTGAGCGGCAAGGACTGGCAGCCGCACAAGATCCAGGGCTGGACCCCGGACTTCGTCCCGGCCGTGCTCGATCGCGGCGCCGCGCACGCGATCGTGCCGGTCGACGATGCGCTCGCGCGCGACACCGCGCGTCGGCTGGCGACCGAGGAAGGCCTGTTCGTCGGCATTTCCGCCGGCGCGACCATGGCCGCGGCGCTGCAGGTCGCGGTCCAGGCCGAACCGGGCGCGGTGATTCTGGCGATGCTGCCCGATACCGGCGAGCGCTACCTGAGCACGTTCCTGTTCGAGGGCGTCAACGAAGGCAGCGACGAGGAGTGGCTGGCGACGTTGGGTTGATCCGCGGCTGCAATACGCGTCATCCGAAAGCTACGCCGTGGTTCCATTTTCGCGGTCGCAGCTTACGCAGCTCCTACAGGAAGCGACTGTAGGAGCTGCGCGAGCTGCGACCGCGAATTCTCAACCACGCCGTCACCGCAACCGCGCGTGCGCTCATCCGGCGTAAGGCAACGACAAGTGCCCGTTCCACGACAGGAACAGCACCCCGCCGCTCGCATCCTGCAACGCCGCCTGCACTTCCATCATCGTATTGATCTCATCGAGCGCCTCGTCGAAGTCCTCGATCTCCACGATGAAACAGCGATCGCAACGCGACAGCGCCTCGCCCTCGGGCGTCGCGCGACCGGCGCCCTCGGCGAGCCGCCGCGCCTGCGCCGCGACCGAATCGCCCGCGAGCAAGCGCACCGCGAAACGCGGCAGATCCTCGCCGGACAGTTGCAGGATGTCGCCGTCGCGCGCCACTTCGACCCCGATCTCGCCCAGGGCCTGTTCGGCGTCGGTCAGACGGAAGGCGGGGTCGCTGAAGTAAATCGCGAAGTGCTGCGCGCTCATGGTCGATCCTTCGATTCGATGGGTTGCTGATGCCTCGGACCACATGTGGCGATCAAGCGGCGATGAAATACCACGCCGCCACCGCCGCGATCGCGATCAATGCGGCGATCACCAGCATCTTGCCGTTGTTGTCGCCGCCGCGCACGGTGTCGCCGCCGGCTGCGCCGAAGCCGCGACGCCTGCGCGAGAGTTCGTAGGCGACGATGCCGGTCATGGCATCGCGCGTCGAGTAACCATACTTGGCCTCCAGCAGCTGCGCAGCGCGGCCGCGATCGCCGCCGAGAATCAACGCCACCACCTCGGCCGGCAGATTCGCCGTGGCGCTCGCACGGCCAGCGTCCGCATCGTCGTCCGCGTCGGGCGCGTGCTCTTCGCTGTAGGCATCGACCCGCTGCATCGCCGAGCGCAGGTCCAGCCCATAGGCCTCGCGCACGATCTTGATCGCCAGGATCCGATTGCCCGCGGCGATGGCCTGGCGCGCGGCCTGGGGAAAATCGCCGACCTGTCCCGCGCCGGACGACTGCTTTGCCGCAGCGCTGCGCGCGCTCGACGCGACCGCCGCCGACTGCCGATTGCTCTGATAGCCCTCCACCGCGTCCTTGGCCGCGCGCAGCCCCAGGCCGGGATTGCTGTCGAGCACCAGCTTGATCGCCTCGATCTTGCGATTGGCGGCGAGCAAGGTCGCCACCTGCGGCGGAATGAACGGCGTTGCGGAATTCGACATGGCGACCGGACCGGTTGCGGAATGGCGCCAGCCTAACAGCCGCGCGCCGCGCCGCCGCTCACCGCGACGACCACGCCAGTTTCGCGCCGAAGCCCAGCATCATCGCGCCGATCACCCCGTCGAGCGCGCGCGCCACCCGCGTGCTGCGCACCGCGCCGGCCATGCGCGAGGCGCCGATCACCAGCAGGCTCAGCCACACGGTGCCGATCGCGTAATGCATCGCGATCATCGCGATCGACTGCATCGCCATGTCCGGGCCGGGCGCGAGGAACTGCGGCAGGAACGCCAGGTAGAAGATCGCGATCTTGGGATTGAGCGCGTTGGTCAGCACGCCCTGCGCATAGCTGCGCCACAGCGACGGCCGCGGCGAGGGTTCGATCGCGGCGGCCGGATCGGCCTCGACGCGCGCGGCGAACGCCGAACGCAACGCCTTGACCCCGAGCCAGGCCAGATAACCGGCGCCGAGCATCTTGATCGTCCAGAACGCGCGCTCGGAGTACATCAGCAGCCGCGCCACGCCGAACGCGAACAAGGCGACATGGAACAGGCCGCCGGTGAGGATGCCGGCGACCGTCGCCAGGCCGCGACGCACGCCGCCGCTGAGCGCATTGCCGATCACCAGGAAGGTGTCCGGCCCGGGCGCGAGCGTGACCATCAACGCCGCGAACGCGAACGCCAGCCATTGGGTTTCCATCGCACGCCCCTGCGGTCAGTGAAGCCGACGGCCGCGCGCCGTCCGGATCGAATCTTGCAGCAAAAACCCAGGCGCGAGAGCGCATCCCGCCGCGCCGGAGAAATCGCCGGCCGCCAACGGGCACACAAAGAAAAACGCCGGCGCGAGGCCGGCGTTTTTTGTTGCGATCGAGCCAGTGGCTGGATGAAAACCGGACTCAGGCCGCCGGCTTCCACTCGCCCAGCGCGGCCTGGCCGTTGGCCTTGGCGCGCTCGTACACGGTCTGCTGGGCCTTGGCCAGATTGCCGACCAGATCCTGCGACCACAGCTTCAGCGCCGCCGACTGCATGGCGCGGCCGTAGGAGAACGACAGCGGCCACGGGTTCGGGCCCATCTGGTTCATCGCGTTGAGGTGCGCGGTCGCGGCCTCGTCGGACTGACCGCCCGACAGGAACACGATGCCCGGCAGGGTCGCCGGCACGGTCGACTTCAGGCACTGCAGCGTGGCCGCGGCGACTTCCTCGACGCCGACCTGATCGGGGCAGGTGCTGCCCGGCAGGACCATCGACGCCTTCAGGATCGTGCCCTCGAGCACCACGCTGTGCTCGTACAGCGAACCGAACAGCGAACGCAGGGTGACTTCGGTGACTTCGAAACAGGTGTCGATGTCGTGGCTGCCGTCCATGATCACTTCCGGCTCGACCATCGGCACCAGGCCCTGCTCCTGGCACAGCGCGGCGTAGCGCGCGAGCGCGTGGCTGTTGGCCTCGATGCAGGTGCCCGACGGGATGTCTTCGCTGATGTTGATGACCGCGCGCCACTTGGCGAAGCGGGCGCCGAGCTTGTAGTACTCCTCCAGGCGCGCGCGCAGGCCGTCGAGGCCTTCGGTCACCACTTCGCCCGGGAAGCCGGCCAGCGCCGCCGGGCCCTTGTCGACCTTGATGCCCGGGATGATGCCGTGCTCGGCCATGTGCTTGGCGAACGGCACGCCGGCCTTGGTCGACTGACGCAGGGTTTCGTCGTACAGGATCGCGCCGGAGATGTAGTCGCTCAGCTTCGGCGTGGTCAGCAGCAGCTCGCGGTAGGCGCGGCGATTCTCTTCCGTGTTCTCGATACCGACGCCGGCGAAGCGCTTGGCGATGGTGGCGGTCGACTCGTCGATCGCGATGATGCCCTTGCCCGGGGCAACCATGGCCAGGGCGGTTTCGGCAAGCTGTTCGATGCTCATGGAGATCCTGCGGCAGCGGTGGGAAGCCCGCGATTATAGCCGTTGACGGTGAACCTTGCCCCGCGGCCGGGCCTGTCGAATCAGGCACTTGCGCCCAGTTTGGGCGGTAACCGTTTTCAGCGTGTCGGCCGGTACCGATGTCACCGCTTCGACCCGATCCCGCCGAATGCACCGTGGCCGCCCTGCAGGAGCGGCGCAAGCCGCGGCCGCGTCACCTCGCATACGACGACCGCCCCATCGCCGCGCCGACGCATCGACGGCCAGACGACCTGCGTCGCACGCGGGATGACGCGGTCGCGGCCCGCGCCGCTCCTACAACAAATCCATGGCGACAACTGACCGCCACGTCGCGATTGCACGCGTCACCGGCAAGCCCTAGCCTGCGCATCCGCATTCACCGCAAAGGACAGCGATCATGCCGCAACACGCTCACCGGCCGACCACCCACTTCCGCGCGTACCAACATCGCAGCCTGCTCGCCGCGGCGCTGATGCTGGCGGCGACCGGCTTCGCCCACGCCGCCGACATCGACGACGAATACCAATCCGCCGTTGCCTCGTGCAAGGCCGCGCCCAAGAGCGGCACGCGCTACGTCTCGGTCACCGCGGCATTGATGCGGCCGGTGCCGCGCAGCGAGGCGGGGCTGGTCAACCGGATACCGATCGCCACGGCGGTGGAGATCGAATGCGAACTCAACGGTTGGGTGCGCGGGCATACCGACGGCGATTCGCCGTCGGTGGGCTGGATTCGCGCCGACCTGCTGCAGGCCAAGGCGCCGACGGCCGAATCGATCGCCTCGGGCTACGCGGCGGCCACGCCGGATCAGCGCAAGACCTGGGCCGAACGCGCGGTGGCCTTGTCGCCGTATCAGGCGCGCAGCCATCAGATGCTGATCGATGCGCTGCAGGCCGCCGGCGACGGCGAAGGCGCGCGCCAGGCCGGGCTGGTCCGCGATCAGTTGCTCAACCCCAAGGCCGAACGCCTGAGCGGCGAGCCGAAGCTGCTGTTCGCGGTGGATCGCGGCTGGGCGGTCGCGCTCGCGCGGGTCGAGGACGGCGGCCGCTACCTGGAAACCGATATGCAGGCGCAGGCGAGCTATTACCCGGTCCGGCGCGGCCTGCATTTCTATCGCCGCGGCGGCGCCGACGGCGTGGTGCAGGTGCTGGAGCCGCGCGAAAGCGCCGGTGTGGGCCTGGAAGCGCAGGTTCGGCTCGCGCCGATGACCGCGCGCAGCGACGAGGTCGTCGGTCTGGCGACCAACTTCGCCGCGACCGCGCAGGCCGCGCGCGCCGACGCCGCGGTGTCGTCGGGCGCGCGCAAGGCCATCGACAGCGAACTGCGCGCGGCCCTGCAGCGCGAGAAGATCGATCGCGGCCAGATCGACAAGGCGCTCAAGGCCCGCCCCGGCGCCGAGCAGCGCGGCGGCGTGCAGATCCATGCCTTCGATGCCGGCAAGCTCGGCACCGTGCATGTCGCCAGCCTGGTCTGGGACTTGCCGCCCAAGAGCGAAAACGCCGGCGAACTGAGCGTCGATGCGGTGCTGATCCTGGAGGCCGACGGCAAGGGCGGCTACAAGACCGCCGGCCGGCTGGTCCAGCTGACCGGCGGCGATGGCGTGGAAACGCATCGTTACTTCGATCGTCTGGACCTCGACGGCGACGGCGAGCCGGAACTGATCTTCCAGCTCGGCCAGTACGAGGGCGTGGAATACCAGATCTGGACGCGCAAGTCGGGCCAGTGGAAGCCGGTGTTCAAGGGCGGCTACGTCGGGGCGTAATCGCCCCGCTGCACCGATACCGCGAGGGTTCACGCCGCGCATGGGAGGTCGTCGACCTCCCGTGCATCGGCCGCACGCGATGGCGCCGGCTTACAGCTCGCCCAGCCCCTCGGCGCTGCCGCCCTCGCCCACCTGCAGCAGGCGCAGGGTATTGGTCGCGCCGTGCTGTTCCATGGTGTCGCCGCTGGTGAAGATCACCCGCTCGCCCTGGGCCAGCTTGCCGCAATCGAACAACTGCTTGACCACGTTGCGCGCCGCGTCGCGCGAGGCCTGGCCGCGGCTGTCGAAATCGATCGGGTA
Source organism: Lysobacter capsici (assembly GCF_014779555.2). Lineage (NCBI taxonomy): Bacteria > Pseudomonadati > Pseudomonadota > Gammaproteobacteria > Lysobacterales > Lysobacteraceae > Lysobacter > Lysobacter capsici. The sequence continues at coordinate 1,193,127 of NZ_CP094357.1, read as the reverse complement.
GACGTCGCGCATCATCGCCATGCGCCGGCGCGCGCCGTCGTGGCGCGAGAACGCATAGATCGGCGCGTTGGAACGGAACCGCGACAGGAACCGCGCGGTGCCGCCGGATTCGGTCATCGCGACGATCGCGCGCACGCCGATGTGTTCGGACAGGAACATCGCCGCCATCGCGATCGCTTGGTCGGCGCGTTCGAGGTTGCGCGGCGCGGCTTCGAAATCGGTGTCGTGGTTGAACTGGCGCTCGGCGCCCAGGCAGATGCGCGCCATCGCCTCGACCGCCTTGATCGGATAGCGGCCGGCGGCCGATTCCTGCGACAGCATCACCGCGTCGGTGCCGTCGATCACCGCGTTGGCGACGTCGAGCACCTCGGCGCGGGTCGGGATCGGGTTGTCGACCATCGACTGCATCATCTGCGTGGCGGTGATCACCACCCGGTTGCGCAGCAGCGATTCGCGGATGATCTTCTTCTGCAGGCCGGGCAGTTCGGCATCGCCGATCTCCACGCCCAGGTCGCCGCGCGCGACCATGACCACGTCGCTGGCCTCGACGATCTCCGACAGGTTTTCGATCGCCTCGGCGCGCTCGATCTTCGACACCAGCGCGGCATCGCTGCCGGCGGCGCGGGCGATCCGGCGCGCTTCGTTCATGTCCTCGGCGTTGCGGCAGAACGACACCGCGATGAAGTCGGCGTTCAATTCGGCCGCGACCAGGATCAGTTCCTTGTCGCGTTCGGTCAGCGCGCCCAGCGACAAGCCGCCGCCGAGCTTGTTGAGCCCCTTGCGATCGGACAAGGTGCCGTCGTTGAGCACGGTGGTGATGATGCGTTCGCCGTCGATCGCGCCGACCCGCAGCTGCAGCAGGCCGTCGTCGAGCAGCAGCACGTCGCCGGGGCTGACGTCGCCGGGCAGGCCCAGGTAGCTCACGCCGACTTCGCGCAGATTGCCCGGCGGCGGGTTTTCCGCGGCGATCAGGTCGAAGCGGTCGCCGGCCTTGAGCAATACCTTGCCCTCGGCGAAGCGCTCGATGCGGATCTTCGGACCGGGCAGGTCGGCGAGGATGCCGACCTCGACCCCGACCCGCAGCGCGGCTTCGCGCACCGCGTTGGCGCGCGCGATCTGCGAGGACGGATCGCCGTGGGAGAAATTGAGGCGGACCACATCGACGCCGGCCGTGAGCAAGGCATCGAGCACGCCCGGCGGATCGGTGGCCGGGCCGAGGGTGGCAAGGATCTTGGTGCGTCGTGGGGTGATGGACATGGCAGACTCTCTGGACTGTCGGCCAAGCTAGCACAGCTTGTGTGCGCTTCGAACCGCGCCGGCCGAGCACACGCCCCAGTACGTCGCCCGAGACTCTCATGACCGTGTCCCCTACCAGTGAAGCGATCGCGGCCCGGCTCGCCGCGCTCGAGGATTTCCCGCTGCTGCAAGGCCCGCGCGTGCGCCTGCGCGGGCCGCGCGACGACGATGCGCCGGCCCTGTTCGCATTGTTCGGCGATGCGCAGGTGATGCGTTACTGGAGCCGTCCGCCGATGCAGGACGTGGCCGAGGCGCGGGCGCTGATCGTCGACATCCGCAAGTCGATGCAGGAACGCCGGCTGATCAACTGGGTCATCGCCGACGGCGACGATGCGCTGATCGGCAGTTGCACCCTGTTCGCCTTCAGCGCCGTCCATCGCCGCGCCGAGCTCGGCTATGCGCTGCATCGCGCCCAGTGGGGCCGCGGGATCGCGCGCGAAGCCGCCACCCTGGCGCTGAACTGGGCGTTCGATCACCTCGGGCTGCACCGCTGCGATGCGGGCATCGATCCGGACAACCAGGCCTCGCGCGCGCTGCTGCATCGCCTGGGGTTCGTGACCGAGGGCCGGCAGCGGGAGAGTTTCTTCGTCGGCGATCGGGTCACCGACAGCGAGTTGCTGGGGTTGCTGGCGAGCGATTGGCGCGGCGGGCGGTAAGGTTGGCCACGGTGGCGCATCGAAACGTGCGGGCAATAACGCAGTGACGCCGTAGCCGAAGGTTCGCGGTCGCGGCTTGCGCCGCTCCTACAGTCGCTGCGTTGTCGCGTTCGCTACCTGTAGGAGCGGCGCAAGCCGCGACCACGACATCACGGCAACGACGCAACCGGTTCGCCGCATCGAGCCCGCAGACTCGATGCGGCGAGATCGAATCGAATCAATCGCAAATCCAGGTGCGCTTTTCGAACACATCCGTGTGCTCGCCCCACGACAGGTACTGGCCGCCGCAATTCGCGGTGGCGCCGCCGACTACTTCGCCGGCCGAATCGAAATAGGTGATCGAATAGCCCTGCCACGGCGGCGCGGCGCTGGCGCTGCCGATCGTCGCGGCGGCGGCGAGTACCGCGGTCAGGGTTGCGATGGCGATATAACGCATGGCGTGTCTCTCCTGTAAGCGAAGGAATACAGCCGAAGAATCCGTCGATGATCGCGCTTGCCGGCATCGGCGCGGCGGCGCCGGCATGCGCATGAAAACGAAAAGCTCCGGAGCGAACGGAGCTTTTCGAACGGCATGCACCCGGCGACATCATCGCGGTGGACGCGATGCGAATCGCGTCGGACGAATCATGGTTGTCGGTGCGCGCCGCGCTTCGCCCGCGGCCTCGTCGCGGCCGCGGGCGAAGACGCAAAGGCCGAGCGGCTCGATCAGCTCTCGGACTGACAGCCCTGCACGAAACGCTTGTTGGTGTTGGTGTGGGTGGTGTCGCCCCAACGCCCGTCGGCTGCGCCGCAGCCCGCGGTCCACTTGCCGATCTGCGCGCCTTCGGCGTTGTAGTAGTACCAAGTGCCCTGCCAGTTGGCCATGGCGCTGAACGACATGCCACCGGCCAACGCTACGGCCAATACGGCGGAAAACAATCCGATACGACGCATGCGATATCTCTCCCGAGTGTGCGGCACCCATTCGCCGCTCGCGCACCGTATCCCAGACTTGTCATGCACAGGCATGAAATGCGCGTTAAGCGCTGTCACGACTTTGTGTATTCGTGATTGAGTTGGCTTTTGGCTTTTTTGGATTGGACGATTCCGCAGCTTACTCACGCGGCGGCCATGCTATTGGCGATGGCGCCGACCATGGCGGCACGGCCGCCGGACGCGATGCGCCAGCGGCCGTGCCCGGTGACGCGGCCGATTACAGGCAGACGGTCGGCGAATCGGTATAGCGGTCGGTGCGCACGCCCCATTGCGAGAAATGCACGTTGTCGCAATCGTTGACCCAGCGACCGACCAGATGCCCCTGGTCGTCGAAGAAATCGCGCTGATAACCCGGCGCCAGCGGCGGATAGCTGGGAACCGATACCGCGCTGGTCGACGCGAACGCGATCATCAGGCCCAACAGGCTGATCTTTAACAGACGGCTCATGCATGACTCCGTGTGTGAACGCGGCCTCCTTGGCCGCGTGCGGACACTAGCGCAGCCCGCGCGCGTCCCGGGCGCCGGGCGGCCGGGGATACCCGAGTCCGTGACGACGATCGCGGATTACACCCGGCAATGCCGCATCCGCGCGCGCAAACGATCTTCGCGGCACGGGCCTCGGCGAACACGACAACGGGCGCCCAGGCGCGCCCGTCGTGGCAAAACCTTCGCCTTCAAGCCGCGAGCAACACCGGCAACTGCGACGGCGCCGCGGCGAGTCGGTGCGCGCCGGCTTCGCGCAATTCGTGTTCGCTGCCGAAGCCCCACAACACGCCGATATTGCGCATGCCGTGCTGGGCCGCGCCTTCGATGTCCATGCGCCGGTCGCCGATCATCAGGCACTGCGCCGCGTCCAGCTGCAGACGCCGCATCGCCTCTTCGATCAGATCGACCTTGTGGGTCAGGCGACCGTCCTGAGTCGAGCCGATCACGTCCTCGAAGCGATCGCCGAACGGCAGATGGGCGAGGATCTTGCGCGCGTTGTTCTCGTTCTTCGCCGTCACCACCGCCAGCCGGTGGCCGGCGGCATGGACCGCGTCGAGCATCTGCGCCACGCCGTCGTAGACGTGGTGCTCGGTCCAGCCTTCGCGGCTGTAGCGCTCCAGATAGAACGCCACCGCCTGTTCGATCTTCGCCTCGTCGCCGAGCAGCGGCTGGAAACTGGTGCGCAGCGCCGGGCCGATCCAGCCGCGCAGCGCATCGGCGTCGGGCACCGGATGATTCAGGCGTTCCAGCGCATAGGCGATGGATCGGGTGATGCCGATGGACGAATCGATCAGGGTGCCGTCGAGATCGAAGAACAGCGTGGTCTTGACCGTCACGGCTCAGCCCGCGCGCTGCTTGAGCGCGGCCACGGCCGGCAGTTCCTTGCCCTCGAGGAATTCGAGAAAGGCGCCGCCGCCGGTGGAGATGTAGCTGACCTCATCGGCGATGCCGTACTTGTCGACCGCGGCCAGGGTGTCGCCGCCGCCGGCGATCGAGAACGCCTTGGACGCGGCGATCGCGCGCGCCAAAGTTTGCGTGCCCTTGCCGAACGCGTCGAATTCGAACACGCCGACCGGACCGTTCCAGACCACGGTGCCGGCGTTCTTGATCAGCTCGGCGTAACGCGCGGCGGTGTCCGGACCGATGTCGAGGATCATTTCGTCGGCGCCGACCGCATCGACCGCCTTGACCGTGGCCGGCGCATCGGCGGCGAACGTCGGCGCCACCACCACGTCGGTCGGCACCGGAATATCCGCGCCGCGCGCCTTGGCGTCGGCCATGATCTTCCTGGCGGTGTCGATCAGATCGGTTTCGACCAGCGACTTGCCCACGCCATGGCCCATCGCGGCGATGAAGGTGTTGGCGATGCCGCCGCCGACGATCAGCTGATCGACCTTGCTCACCAGCGACGCCAGCAGTTCCAGCTTGGTCGAGACCTTGGAGCCGGCGACGATCGCGAGCAGCGGACGCGCCGGGTTGTCCAGCGCCTTGGCCAGCGCATCGAGTTCGGCCATCAGCAGCGGGCCGCCGGCGGCGACCTTGGCCTGGCGGATCACGCCGTGAGTCGACGCCTGCGCGCGGTGCGCGGTACCGAACGCGTCCATGACGAACACGTCGCACAACGCGGCGTACTGCTTCGACAGCGCCTCATCGTCCTTGCCTTCGCCGACGTTCATGCGGCAATTCTCCAGCAGCACCAGCTGACCGGGCCGCACTTCGACGCCGTCGACCCAATCCTTGACCAGCGGCACCTCGATGCCGAGCAGTTCGGACAGGCGCTTGGCGACCGGCGCCAGCGAATCGGCTTCGCTCCACTGCCCTTCCTTCGGCCGGCCGAGGTGCGAGGTGACCATGACCGCGGCGCCCTTCTCCAGCGCGAGCTTGAGGGTCGGCAGCGCGGCGGTGATGCGCTGCTCGGAGGTGATGCGGCCGTCGTCGATGGGGACGTTGAGATCTTCGCGGATCAGCACGCGTTTGCCGGCGAGATCGAGATCGGTCATGCGGACGATGGACACGGGAACTCCTGGGTCTAGGGGATGGGGGCGGCGCAGGTCCGGGCGGTCGGACCGGCGGTTCGGGGTGGGTATTGTCGCGGCGTGGGAGGTCGAAATAAACCTCGGGGCTGAATGGAGGTCCTGGCCGGCCCGGCTGGGTTGGCATTCGGGTGCGCATGTCGGGCATCGGAGTTGGCGGACTTCGCCCGCTCAAGGGCTGGTTCTTCCGTTTGCCGTTGCCGTTGCCGTTGCCGTTGCCGTTGCCGTTGCCTTCGATCTTGAGCTTTGGCTTTGGCCCGGCGCAGCTTGTAACTCGCGATGCAATAGCAGGCCCGAAGGGCGGCACGCATGGATGCGTGCCGTAGGCCACCCAGGACATGGATGTCCTGTGTGGACTACCCCCGCGGATGCATCGCACTTGCGGGCTCTTGATTCAAAGAAAAGCATTTTTCTTTGGTTACCTTTCTTTTGTTGCTTTAGACAAAAGAAAGTGACCCGCCGCTTCAGCGGCGGAACGCTTTTGATCCTGCTTGCAGCTTTAAAGGCTTCAAAGCTTTGAAGCTCTGGAGCTTTTGAAGCCAAAGACCAGATCAACAGCTTTCGTCCGCAAGCGGCCGAGTTACTTTCTTTTGTCTAAAGCAACAAAAGAAAGGTAACCAAAGAAAAATGCTTTGTTGTGAATCAAGGGCCCGCACGATCGGTGCCTACGCAGGCATGCGCCACACGGGACATCCTGTCCCGGTGGCGCACGGCGCACATCCATGTGCGCCGCCCTTCGGGTCTGCTTTTGCTAACGCGAGTTCCGAGCGTCGCAGCGCTGGATGAACTGCGCGGCTTCAGGCACGAGCCGGACCTGCATGGCCTACCTGTAGGAGCGGCGCAAGCCGCGAACGCGCCATTGCGACAACCTCGAAACCTTCATCGCAACTGCATTCTCGCGGTCGCGGCTCGCGCCGCTCCTACAGGGGCATGGCGAACCATGCGCACACGGGTGTGCTGGCGCTAACGCGAGTCAGTGCCTTCGCAGCGCTGGATGAACTGCGCGACTTCAAACTCAAGCAAAACCTGCATGGCCTAACTGTAGGAGCGGCGCAAGCCGCGACCGCGCCATTGCGACAACCTCGAAACCTTCATCGCAAATGCATTCCGCGGTCGCGGCTTGCGCCGCTCCTACAGGGGCACGGCGAACCATGCGCACCCGGGTGTGCTGGCGCTAACGCGAGTCAGTGGCTTCGCAGCGCTGGATGAACTGCGTGGCTTCAAACTCAAGCAAAAGCGACATGGCCTACCTGTAGGAGCGGCGTAAGCCGCGACCGCGCCATTGCGACAACCTCGAAACCTTCATCGCAACTGCATTCCCGCGGTCGCGGCTTGCGCCGCTCCTACAGGGCTGCTGCGAACCATGCGACAAGACCGGGATCGGTGGCGACTTCGTGCTCGAAGCGACCAGGCGGAAGGTCCCTCGCGATTGGAAACAGAGCGTCGGAGCCGAAGCCATGCCATGCCATGCCATGCCATGCCATAGAAGACATTGTGGCTTCGCACTGAGCAAGAAGACGCAGCTTGTTCGGAAGAACCACGACGATGATTCCTTAGCCATAAAAAAACGGCGCATCCACATGCGCCGCCTTTTTATTCCAAGCGTATCCACACCATCAATCCATCAGCCCGCCGGCGGCTTACTCGTACGCAGCACATTGAACGCAAACCCCGCCACCAACAACGCGCCCACCACCAGCACCGCCCACAACACCCACGAACGCCAATCGCGCTTGGGCTCCGGCGCCGCCAAGGCCGCGTCGCCGGCGAGCGGCGCGCTCGCGCCGAGGCTCGCGTCGGACGGCTGCCAGTCCTGGCCGCGGGATTTGCGCAAGGCTTCGATCAAATGCGCCAACGGCGACTCCGCGCGCGCGGCGCGGCCGCTGCCCGCCACCAACGCGTACGGCGGCGCGCCCTGGGCCAGGAACACCACGACTTCGGGCCGATAGCCCAGACGCAACACCGGTTCGCCCGGCACCGCGCCGTTCGCGCGCAAGCGCCACAGACGGTCGCGGGTGGTGTCGCCCAATTGACGCGCGGCGGAACGGTCGCCCTTGCCCTGGCCGCCGACCTGGTACGCCATCCACGGCCCGGCCTGCGGGCGCCAGCCCTGCTCGGCGTCGTCGCGGCTGTCCAGGCGCCATTCCAGCGCGTGATTGCCGGGCAAGGCCACGTCGGCCTGCTGGATCGGGAAGCGGCCGTCGAGCCGGTATTCGAACGCGACACTGCCGTCGCGCTGTTCGACCCGCTGGCCTTTCAACTCGCGCCATTGCAGCGGTGCGCTGGCCGCGGTGGTCGCCAGTTCCGCGGTGACCGCGCTGATCTGCGCGGCCGACTTCGGGTCCTGCGGGGTCAGCCGCAGATAACGCGCCTGTTCGCCCATCGAGTCGAACACGATCCGCCGCTGCACCAGACGCTGGCCGCCGCGCTGCAGATCGACCAGGCGGCCGCTGCTGGCGAAGGTGCGCCATTGGTCGAGGTTGTCGCTGCCTTCGACCGTGTACGCCGCGTCCAGCGCGGCGCCCGGCGCCCACTCCAGTTCCAGCGCGAGGATCGGCGAACGCAGCTTGCTCGCATCGAGCAACAACGAGGTCTGCGGCAGCTTGCTGGTGTCGCTGCCGGTGCTGCGCGCTTCGACCCGGCGCAGGCGGCCGTCGGTTTCGATCTCGCTGACCAGTTCCCAGCCCTGCGTGCTCGAGCCCGACGGCGACGCCGGCAGCGCGAACCACGGCAGTTGCGCGCGTTGCGGCGCGCGCGCCAAGGGCTGTTCGGGCGTGAACACCGCCGTCGGCACCGGCACGCCGCTGCCGTCGAGCACGTCGATATCGCGCAACTGCGCGCTGTGGATCTGCCGGTACACGCTGTCGTCGAGCACCACGCGATACGCGCCGGCATCGTCGCGGCCCAGGTTCAACGGCCACTGCCGGGCGTAGTCCTCGCGCGCGCCGGCCAGCGCCAGCAGCGGCACGGCGGCGGCGATCAACACACCGTTGCGGACACAACGCTTCATGCTTGGACCTCTCGTGAATCGTCCTCGCCATCCGGGCGGGCGGCGGAATCGTCGGGCTTGCTCGGCGGCGCCGGCGCGAAGTAACCGACCAAGGTACACAGCAGACCGTAGGCGATGAACGAGGCGATGCCGAGCAGGTTGCCCAGGTGGCCGCGATCGATCCACACCAGCTTGACCAACACCACCGCCATCAGCACCGCGCCGGCCAGCCACAGCACGCGCTGGCCGCGGCGCGACCCGGCGATCCAGCCGGCCACGCCGAGCACGCTCCAGACCACAGTCAGGCTGGTCTGCACCAGGCTGGTCGAGAACATCGACGCACCCCACGGCACCTGGCCCCAGAAGTGCGCGCTGCGCAGCACTTCGACCGTGATCAGGACGAAGCCGGCCACCGCCAGCAACGGCACGCGGCGCGCGCGCACCGCCGGGTCGATCATCGGCGAGGCCAACCACGCGCCGATCACCACCAGCGTCGCCAGTTGCAGCAGGCTCAGCGGATTGAGCACGGGCAGCCACATCAACGGATGCGGATTGGCTGGAGTCGTCAAGGCCAGCGCGATCACCGCCACCAGCGCGGCGACGAACAACGCCATCGCGACCGAGCGCCATTGCGCGAAACGCGCGGCCAGCGGTTGCGCGATCAGGTTCGGACGCCACAAGGTCAGCGCGGCCATGATCAAGATCGGCAGCAGCAGCGCCGAAGCGGTCCAGCCCGAACCGAAGTTGGCCACGCCGTCGTCCACCGACATCCGCAACAACCGGAACAGGCTCAGGCCGAGCACCAGCGCCCACGACCACAGCCAGCCCAGATGCGCGACCGCGAGTTCGCCGCCGGCGCGTTCGCGCAGATTGAGCAGGCTGCGCCCGCCGAACGCCGCGTACAACGCCCACGCCAGCCAGCCCAATGCCGCGAACGGCTGCTGATGCTGGTCGATCTGGATGAACAGCAACGGCAGGCCGCTGAGCATCGCCAAGGTGCTGGTCGCCGACAACGCGCGCCAGTCGTGGCGACGGAACACTTCGGAGGCGATCCAGCCGGTGAACGCGACCAGCATCAGCACCGCATCGGCGCTGTTGCGGTCGGCGACGAAGTCGGCGATCTCGCTGCCGGTCGCCGCCAGCCACCAGGCCATGCCCCACAGGTAGAACAACGCGGCCGGCGTGCGGTCGGCGCTGCGCCGGTAGCTCCAGGCGCTGGCGAAACCGGCCAGCGAGATCAGCAGCGCGCCGGCGAAGTTGGCGTTGAGCAGCGGCGTGTCGCCGTCCCAGACCGAATCGCTGGCGCCGATGATGAAGGCGAGCGCCGCGGCCACCTGCAAACCCATGCCGGTCATCTGCGGCAGCCAGCGCTGCTGGCGCAGGCCCAGCCAGATCAATGCCGCGCCTTCCAAGGCGAACACGCAGGCGGTGGCTTCGGCGGCCAGCGCGAGCGGCACGGCCAGGGTCGCGAAACCCACCGCCAGCAGTGCGTACGGTGTCGCCAACGCAACGAAACGTTGATCGCGACGCAGCCACCACGCCAGCGCGGCGTAGATCGCGCCCAGGCCGAGCGCGCAGAACGCCAGCGGCATGCGGTCGCCTTCGAGCAATCCGGCCTGCAAGGTGAACGCGATCAGCGGCGTGCCGAACAGCAGGCAGCCGTCGATCAAATCCTTGCGTCCGGCCGCGCGGCGGCGCGCGTACAGCACCGGGATCAGCAGATAGAACGCGAAGAACAGCAGCAGGAACGGTTCGGTGGTGGAGAAATGCTCCGGCCGATACTTGAGCACGCCCCACAGGCTGCCGATGCCCCAGGTGAAAACGAAGCCGAGCAGATTGAGGATGCGCCACGCGCGCCACCAGGCGATCGCGAAGATGCCGGCGTTGAGCACGGCGTAGTAGCCGAACAAGGCGACATGATTGCCCGAGCCGGTCGACAGCCAGATCGGCGCGAGGAAACCGGCCAGTATCGCGAACACCGCCAGCGCCAGCGCGTTCTGTTTCACCGCCAGCACCCCGGCGCCGGCGACCAGCACCACGCTGATCGCGAACGCCGCGCCGGCCGGGATCATGCCGTACAGCTTGAACGCGGCGAACACCACCAGCAGCAGCACGCCGATCGCGCCGCCCTGCAGGCTCAGGCCGAAAATGCGCTTGCGTTCGCGCTGGCGCCAACCGAACACCAGCCCGGCCATCGCCGCGATCGCGATGCCGGCCAGACGGAACTCCATCGGCACCCGCATCCAGCCCTGGTCGCTGGCGTACTTGAGCAACGCAGCCACGCCGGCCAGCAACACCAGCATGCCGACCTTGACCGGCACGTTGCCCTCGGTGAACCAGCGCCGCACCCAGCGCACGCCGAGGGTGAATACGTCGGGCTCGACCGGCGCGGCCGGGCGACGCGGCGGGATCGGGCGCGGCGGCGAACGCGGCGGCGCGGCAGGCGTGGGCGTGGCCGGCAACGGCGGCGGCGAAGACGCGGCGGCGGCCAGCGGCGCGTCGGGCGCCACGCGCGCGGGCGGCGCGGCGGCGGCCTCGGGGACGGCGGCCTGGGGTCGCGGCGGCGGCGCTTCGCGCGCCATGCGCTCGGCCAGGGTCTCATCGTCGATGCTGCGCGCGACCGGCGCGGGACGGGCCGACGGGGCCGGCGCGGCCTGGCTGAGACGGCGTTCGAGTTCGCTCACCCGCGATTTGAGTCCGGACACCTGGACCAGCGCGACGATGAGCAGAACCGGGACCAGCAGCAAACCCAGTCCCAACAACACAAGCAGTGCTTCCATCACAGTTCCCCAGTCCTTATGGCGGGCAGGTTACACCGATGTGAGGTGTAGGGAAGCATTGCCTTCACTCCTTATATACACGATTCATCTACCACATATCGCGTTGACGAAATCGCGTAACCACACTATGTTGTGCTCGTCGGTGCCGATCGCGAGGTCGGCTGAAAAGGGAAGCCGGTAGGAATCGCGCTCACGCGTGGTTCGAAGCCGGCGCTGCCCCGCAGCGGTATGGGAAACGAACGGGTCATGGCACTGGGCGGTACGCCTGGGAAGCGACCCTGTAGGAGGAACGGGACACGGGCAAAGAAAAGTGAGAAACGGGTCACCCCTCGTCGCTCACTTCTCTTTGCCCGTTTCTCGCTCCGGGTCCCGAGCCCGAAGACCTGCCGACAGCCGCGCGTCGCACACCGCGCGGTCCCGGCCCTAAGGAGTCTTCGGAGGAAGACGGCCGGTGTCGCGGCACGACGGACACCGTCGTGCCCGTCCGTTCCGGCGCGATGCGCGGAGCGGACCGTCCCGGACCTCGCGTCTCGGGCCGCGCGACACCCAGCCAGCAAGCTCCGAGATTCCCGCCCGCGGGGGCACGGCCGTGCCATCGGTGACGCCGCGCGCGCGGTTCGTCGTCGGTGGTGCGTCGGCGTCTCCGCACCGTGCATCCACGCCCCGGAGTAACGCTCATGACCACGCTCGCAACCGATCCGTCCGCCGCCCCCGTCGCGGACGCCCCCGCCGCCCCCGCCAAACCCGTTGCCCGCGATGCGCAAGACGCCGCGCCCGGTTTCGCCCTGACCCCGCCCGCCGCCAACCTGACCATGAGCGTGACCAAGCGCAACGGTCGGCGCGAACCGGTCGACCTCAACAAGATCGTGCGCGCGGTGACCCGCAGCGGCGAGAACCTGTATTCGATCGACCCGATGCGCGTGGCCACGCGCACCATCTCCGGCCTGTACGACGGCGCGACCACCCAGGAACTCGACGAACTGTCGATCCGCACCGCCGCCCTGCTGACCGCCGAAGAACCCGAATACGGCCGTCTCGCCGCGCGCCTGCTCGCCGGCGTGATCGAGAAGGAAGTCGCCGGCATCGAGATCCATGCGTTCTCGCAGTCGATCCAGCGCGGCCATGAGCTGGGCCTGATCAACGAACGCCTGGTGACCTTCGTCCAGGCCAACGCGCGCAAGCTCAACGACGCGATCGACCGCAGCCTCGACGCCAAGTTCGATTATTTCGGCCTGCGCACGCTGTACGACCGCTACCTGCTGCGCCATCCGACCGCGCGCACCGTCATCGAGACCCCGCAGCAGTTCTTCCTGCGCATCGCCTGCGCGCTCAGCGAAGACGTCAGCGACGCGCTCGCGCTGTATCGTCGCATGGCGCAACTGGACTACATCCCGTCCTCGCCGACCTTGTTCAACGCCGGCACCACCCACGAACAGCTGTCGAGCTGCTTCCTGCTCGACTCGCCCGACGATTCGCTGGAAAGCATCTACAAGCGCTACATGGACGTGGCCAAGCTGAGCAAGTTCAGCGGCGGCATCGGCCTGAGCTACACGCGCATCCGTTCGCGCGGCTCGCTGATCCGTTCCACCAATGGTCTGAGCAACGGCATCGTGCCGTGGCTGAAGACCCTCGACGCCTCGGTCGCGGCGGTCAACCAGGGCGGCAAGCGCAAGGGCGCGGCCTGCGTGTACCTGGAGCCGTGGCACGCCGACGTCGAGGAATTCCTGGAACTGCGCGACAACACCGGCGACGAAGCGCGCCGCACCCACAACCTCAACCTGGCCAACTGGATTCCCGACGAATTCATGCGCCGGGTCGAGGCCGATGCCGACTGGTCGCTGTTCGACCCGTCCAAGGTGCCGCAGCTGACCGACCTGTGGGGCGAAGCCTTCGATCGCGCCTACCACGCCGCCGAAGCCGCGGGCCTTGCGGCCAAGAAGGTCAAGGCGCGCGACATCTACGGCCGGATGATGCGCACCCTGGCGCAGACCGGCAACGGCTGGATGAACTTCAAGGACAAGTCCAACCGCGCGTCCAACCAGACCCTGCGCGACGGCAACGTCATCCATCTGTCGAACCTGTGCACCGAGATCCTGGAAGTCACCTCGCAGGACGAAACCGCGGTGTGCAACCTGGGCTCGATCAACCTCTCGCATCACGTCGAGATGTACGAGGACGGCAAGGGCGCGTTCGATTTCGACAAGCTCGCCGAGACCGTGCGCCTGGCCGTGCGCCAGCTCGACCGCGTGATCGACCTGAACTTCTATCCGATCGAAACCGCGCGCCGCGCCAATCTGAAGTGGCGTCCGGTCGGCCTGGGTTCGATGGGCCTGCAGGACGTGTTCTTCAAGTTGCGCCTGCCGTTCGATTCGGAACCGGCGCGCAAGCTGGCGATGGAGATCGCCGAGGCGATCTACTTCCACGCGCTGTCGGCGTCGAACGAACTGGCGATGGAACACGGCAAGCACCCGTCGTTCGACGACACCCGCGCCAGCGTCGGCGAGTTGCAGTTCGAAGCCTGGGGCGTGACCCCGTCGCAGCCCGAGCGCTGGGACGAACTGCGCAAGCGCATCGCCGAACACGGCCTGCGCAACTCGCTGCTGATCGCGATCGCGCCGACCGCGACCATCGCGTCGATCGCCGGTTGCTACGAGTGCATCGAGCCGCAGGTGTCGAACCTGTTCAAGCGCGAGACGCTGTCGGGCGACTTCCTGGTCGTCAACAAGTACCTGGTCGAGGAACTCAAGAAGCTCGGCATGTGGACCGCCGAGATGCGCGACCGGATCAAGATGGCCGAAGGTTCGATCCAGTCGGTGACCGAAGTGCCCGAGGCCTTGCGTCAGGTCTACCGCACCGCGTGGGAACTGCCGATGCGCTCGCTGATCGACATGGCCGCCGAGCGCGGCGCGTATATCGACCAGAGCCAGTCGCTCAACCTGTTCATCGAGAGCCCGAACATCGGCCAGCTCAGCTCGATGTACATGTACGCCTGGAAGAAGGGCCTGAAGACGACGTATTACCTGCGTTCGCGTCCGGCCACCAAGATCGCCAAGACCACGGTCAGCGCGCCGGTCGCGGCGACGCCGAAGCCCGAGCTGGCGCCGGTGGAGTTCACCGCCAGCGAGGCGATCGCCTGCTCGCTGGAAAATCCGGAGTCCTGCGAAGCCTGTCAGTAACACGCTTTGCTCCCTCTCCCGCGTGCGGGAGAGGGCCGGGGTGAGGGCAAACGTACCGCGCAGCTCGCGCTGTTATCGATTCGCGCGCGCCCTCATCCGCCCTTCGGGCACCTTCTCCCGCAAGCGGGAGAAGGGAGAAAGTGCCTCTCGCTTGCGAGAGAGGCTTGCAATATCTAAGGAACCACCATGTCCACCGATTCAACCCGTCTGCTGCTCGACCCCGGCTTCGATCTCACCCTGCGGCCGATGCGCTACCCGCATTTCTACGAGATGTACCGCGACGCGATCCGCAACACCTGGACCGTCGAGGAAGTCGATTTTTCGCAGGACGTCAACGACCTCAAGCACAAGTTCGGCCCGGCCGAACGGCATCTGGTCGAGCGCCTGGTCGCGTTCTTCGCCACCGGCGACAGCATCGTGTCGAACAATCTGGTGCTGAACCTGTATCAGCACATCAACGCGCCCGAAGCGCGCATGTACCTGTCGCGGCAGTTGTACGAAGAAGCGCTGCACGTGCAGTTCTATCTGACCCTGCTCGACACCTACCTGCCCGATCCGAACGAGCGCGCCAAGGCCTTCGACGCGGTCGAGAACATCGCATCCATCCGGGCCAAGGCCGAGTTCTGCTTCCGCTGGATGGATTCGATCCAGGGCCTGCAGCGCATCGAGACGCGCGAACAGCGCCGCCAGTTCCTGCTCAACCTGATCTGCTTCGCCGGTTGCATCGAAGGCCTGTTCTTCTTCGCCGCCTTCGCCTACGTGTACTACCTGCGTTCGCGCGGCCTGCTCAACGGCCTGGCCTCGGGCACCAACTGGGTGTTCCGCGACGAAAGCTGCCACATGGCGTTCGCGTTCGAGGTGATCCGCACCGCGCGCGAGGAAGAGCCCGACCTGTTCGACGCCGATCTGCGCGCGCAGGTGGTCAGGATGTTCGAGGACGCGGTGGACTGCGAATACCAGTTCGCCCAGGACGTGCTGTCCGGCGGCGTGGTCGGCCTGTCGTTGAAGGACATGCGCCAGTACCTGGAATACTGCGCCGACCAGCGCATGGCCCAGCTCGGCATGCCCAAGCATTTCGGCTCGACCAACCCGTTCGCGTTCATGGACCTGCAGGACGTGCAGGAAGTGACCAACTTCTTCGAGCGCCGGGTTTCGGCGTATCAGGTCGGCGTGCAGGGCGAAGTGGCGTTCGACGAAGCGTTTTGAGTTTTCGCGCTTTATTTCGTCGCTCTCAAAGCCCCTCTCCCATCTGTCTTAAAGCCCCTCTCCCGCGTGCGGGAGAGGGGTTGGGGTGAGGGTATGACCAGGCCCTGCGTTTTTCCAGAAACGAAATCAAAAGCCCCTCACCCTAGCCCTCTCCCGCAAGCGGGAGAGGGAATATCCGCTGCATTTCAAAGCCACTTGCCTGAGCCCGCCATGTCCGAAGCCCGCATGACCGAGATCGTGTTCCCCGATCACACCAACCATCTGGGCACGCTGTTCGGCGGACAGGCGTTGGCGTGGATGGACAAGGCCGCCTTCATCGCCGCCACGCGCTACGCGCGCACGGTCGTGGTGACCGCGCGCTCGGAACAGATCGATTTCCACACCGCGGTGCCCAAGGGCGCCTTGGTCGAACTGGTCGCGCGCGTGGTCGAAACCGGCCGCACCTCGATGCAGGTCGAGGTCGAGATGCACAAGGAAGACCTGCTGACCGGCGACTCCCAACTCGCCACGCGCGGCCGTTTCACCATGATCGCGCTCGGCATCGACGGCAAGCCCACGCCGGTGCCGCCGCTGTCGCGCTGACCGTCCGGCGCGACAGCGGACCTGCGTCCGAGCCGCGCCATCGCTTGAACCTTCGCGCCGGCGCCGAAGCGCGACGCCTCCTCAGAAGCGATAGTCCATGGTCAGGCTGAGCGTGCGCGGCGCGCCCGGCGCGTTGAAGCCGTCGACCGAACCGTGCGCCGAAGCGAAGTAACGCTTGTCGAACGCATTCTCCAGGCGCAGGCGCCAATCCCACGGCCCGGTCTGGTAGCGCAGATTGAAATCGAAGCGGGTGAACGCCGGCAGCACGCTCAGATTGGTCGGCGCGGCGTATTGCAGGGCGACGTGCTGGGCCAGGCCGCCGACGCTGAAACCGCGGCCCAAGGCGTATTCGGCATACACCGACGCGCTGTGGCGCGGCGTCAGCGGCGAGGTGCGGCCCTGCAACGCGACGCCGCTGGCGACGTTGTTGGATTTGGTGATCTCGCCGTCGAGGTAGGCGTAACCGGCATACAGATCCAGGCGCTGGTCGAGCAAGGACGCGGCCAGACCGACCTCGGCGCCGCGCGTGCGCTGGGTGCCCACGCCGATCTGCCGGCGCGGGTCGACCGGATCGGTGGTCTTGATGTGTTCGCGTTCGGTCTCGAACACCGCCACGTCGAAACTCAGCAGGCCGTCGGCGCGCGCGAACTTGTAGCCGACCTCGCGGTTGGACGTGGTTTCCGGGCTGATATCGACATTGACCGTGCTCAGCGGCAGGCTTTCGGCCGAGGGCTGGAACGACTCGCCCCAGCTCGCGTACAGCGATTGCTGCGCGCTCGGCATCCAGATCAGGCCCAGGCGCGGGCTCCATTCGCGATCGCTGCGATCCAGCGCGGGCGCGGCGGAATTGAGCGTATCGCGGGTTTGTTGGCGGTAATCGTCGTAACGCGCGCCGACCACGGCCTTCCACTGCGTGCTCAGGGTGATCTGGTCCTGCACGTACAACGCGGCGTTGCGCAGACGGCTGCGCGCGGCGGCCTCGGGACGCGGATTGAATCGCGGCCGGTCGAGCGCCGGATTCAGCAGATCGATCGGCGTGGCGACGCCGCCGTAGCTGGCCTGGTCCTTGCGCTCGTAACTCAGCTCGCTGCCGATCAGCAGCCGATGCCGCTCGCCTTCGTAGACCAGATCGGTCTGCGCGAACCACGCCTGCTGGTCGCGAGTATTGCCGGCGTGACGGCGCGCCGACAGCCAGCGGCCATTGCGCAGGAACGGATTGCCGCTGATCAAGGTGTTGCGGCGATCCAGCTCGTAGTCGGTACCGCGCAAGGTCACGCGCAGGTCGAGTTGTTCGCTCAGCGCTTTGCTGTAGGTCGCATTGAAGATATTGACGCGGGCGCGGCTGTAATCGTCGTGGCGCGCATCGCTGGAGCCGTAGTAAGTATCGATCGGCATATCGACGGGCCGGCCGAACAGGCTCGGCATGCCGAAGTCGGTGACGCGTTCGTCGCGCTGCGCGCTGGCCTGCAGCAGCAACTGCCCGCCGCCGAGTTCGAACCGGTACGACGGCGCGATCAGCCAGCGCTCGATGAAGCCCTGCTCGCGGAAGGTCTCGGAATCCTCGAGCGCGCCAACCACGCGGCCCGCGCCGGGCCCAAGCGGGCCGGTCAGGTCGAACTCGCCGCGGCGGCCGCCTTCGCTGTCGGCGTACAGGCGCAGCTTGCCTTGCGCGGTATCGAGCGGCTGCTTGCTGACGCGATTGATCAGGCCGCCCGAAGAGCCGCGGCCGAACAGCATCGCCGCGGTGCCCTTGAGCACTTCGATCCGCTCGACGTTGGCCAGGTCGCGGTAGTACATGGCGTCGTCGCGCACACCGTCGAGGTATTGGTCGGCGAGCGCGCTGAAGCCGCGGATCGCGACCTGATCGCGCTGGCCGTCGCCGTTGTTGAGGCCGACGCCGGGCACCAGCGCCAGCATCTCGTTGAGCGAGCGTCCGCCCTGGGCATCGATCAGCGCGCGCGGCAGCACGGTGATCGCCTGCGGGACTTCGATCAGCGCGGTGTCGGTCTTGGTCGCGCTGCGGGTGCGCTCGGCGCCGAACTTCGGCCCGGCCACGCCGCGCACCTGGATCTGATCGAGTTGGTGGACCTGCGAATCGGCGGGCGCTTCGGCCGCGGGTTCGTCGGCGGATTCGGCGGCGAACGCCAGCGACGGCGACAGCGAGCACAACGACAGCAGGGCCAGCGCGAGACACGCCGGCGCCGGCCGGTAAGGGAGGGCGGACATCGGAAAACTCCTGCGAGGGCGAATGGCTTGAGCCCGGCAGGCGTGCTCTGGCTGACAGGCGGCGATTTTCCCGGCCGCGCGACGGGATCGCAAGTGCGAATCGCTGTCCGCGTCGACGCGCATGGCCGCGACACCGATGCCGGGTGTCTGTTCGACTTGGCGCCGAATTACTTTCTCAGTGCCGGGTGCGCAGACCAGTCAGATCAAGGGCACAACCACGGCCCTCAGCCCGATCGCTTACTCGACCTGTCTGGAAGCCGACTTCTTCGCCGCGCCCTTCTCGGCGCCCTTGCCGCCATCGCCCGCGGCCTTGGCCTCGTTGCTCACCGCCTCTTCCTCGAACGGCAGCAGGTCGGGCAGATCGCGCGCATACAGATCGGCCGGGCTGTCGGACGGGCAGGTCTTGTCGGGGAAACCGTATTCGCCCTGCAGCGCCTTGGCGCACTCGGGCATGGATTCGAAATTCTTGCCGGTGGCCATGCACTGGGCGTCGAAGGCGCGACGGAACGCTTCGCGGCGACGGACGAAATCGTCGCCGCATTTGCGGGTCAGGCGAATCCGGTCTAGATCATCCTGCGCGGCGTTGGTGCCGTCCAGGCCGAACAGCTTCAACTCATCCGCAGTGAGAATGCGCAGGTCGCGATTGGCCACGGTCATCATCAGGTCCGACACGCTGGTGGCCACGCCGTTGCGCTCGAGGTAATCGCGCACTTGCTGATTGATCGAGCGCAGCTCACGGCTGAGTTCGGCGCGCGAGGTCGCGGTGGAGCGGTCGCGCATCAGCCGATGGATGCCGACCTTGCCTTCGACCGAGCGGGTGTCGCCGGCCGCCAGCACCAGCACGCAGGCGCTGTGGCAGACCGAACCGTCGCGCACCCAGATCGCCCAGCCCGATTCGGCGATCGAATCGCCGGCGCGGATCGCTTCCTCGACGTGGCCGCCGCTGGAATCGATGTCGAGGATGCGGGTCTGGATCTCCATGCGCGTGGCCATCGCCGCGACTCGCTGCACCAGCGCGGTGAATCCCGCGCCGATCTTGCCCTGATAGCGCAGCCGCACCACGCCGCGCGCCTGGCACGGCGACAGCGCGTCGACCAGGCTGAAGAAATCCAGCGAGGTCAGGCGTTCGCCTTCGCCGAAACTGGGGTAGTCGTATTCGCAGCTGATCCGGGCGACGCCGCCGTCGAGCTTGGCCGGCGGCCAGTAGGTGCCGCGCAGGATCTCGGCCTCGCTCGGCGGCGCCGGCGCGACCTTGGGGGTTTCGTTCTGGCTGCCCAGCGTCATCGGCTCGGCCGCGCCCGGCGGCGGCACGGCGTCCTTGCCGCAGGCGGTCAGCCCGAGCACGCATACCAGCCACAGCAACGTCCATCTGAAAAGCATGTTCCACCCATGGGAGTCGGGATCGCGCGGGACCGTCCTGGCCCGCGCCACGCATCTTGCGCCAATGCAAACGTTAGCGGCAGCCATCGCCAAGCTCAACGACGGCGTGGGTGCAGGCAGGCGACAGACGGCCTTCATCATCGGCGGCCGCGCATGAACGCCAGCCGCAGAAAACCGGCCCATTCGCGCGTCTTCTCGCAGGGGCCATAACGCGCAAACCCGCGGCGGCCGGCGCGGCGTGGTCGCCGCCGCGAACCGCGTCCCACGATCGCGCCGCGCCGATTGACTTCACCGGTCCCGCTGCGTACCTTGGCGCCGTTACGGTGAACATCGCTTCATAAAGATAAAGCGATGGGACACGCCGCCCGAGGCAACCGCCGCGGACGGCCAGAGGGAATCCGGTGCGAATCCGGAGCTGCCCCGCAGCGGTATGGGAAACGAACGGGTCTTGGCACTGGGCGGTGAGCCTGGGAAGCGGCCTTAGTAGGAAAGGGCGAGGGTAGAGTTCAGAACAGTGAGAAACGAGTAAGGCCGCGGCTTCTACTCGTTTCTCACTTTTCTGCACTCTACTTCTCGCTCAAAGTCCCGAGCCCGAAGACCTGCCGCGACCGGAAGGTTCGCCTTCCGTCCGACTCCGGTATCCGACCGCCTCGTGCCCGCACGCGGCGCGACGGGTGCCGGTTCGCCCGCGGGGGCGAAGGTCGAAGCCAAGTTCGCGGCGAAGCCGGGCGCTGATCGCGCCGGGCCGGCGTGGCCGTGGTTTCCTTCGTTGCCCTGCGTCATGCCCACGCATCGCAGGTACTCATCATGATCAGCGTTACCCACCTCGGCTTCCCGCGCATCGGCGCGCGGCGCGAGCTCAAGCTGGCCCTGGAATCGTTCTGGAAAGGCGACACGCCGGCCCAGGCGCTGCACGACACCGCCGCCTCGCTGCGCGAACGCCATTGGCGGCTCGCCCACGACGCCGGCGCCGACGTCGTGCCGTGCAACGATTTCTCGCTTTACGACCACGTGCTCGACAACGCGGTGTTGTTCGACGCCATCCCGGCCTCGCACCGCGCGGCGTTCGAAGAAGATCCGCTGGGCGGTTATTTCGCCCTCGCCCGCGGCGTGCAGGACGGCCGTCGCGATCTGCGCGCGCTGGAAATGACCAAGTGGTTCGACACCAACTATCACTATCTGGTGCCGCAGTTCGAACCCGGCCAGCGCTTCGCCCTGCGCGGCGACAAGCCGCTGGCCGAACTGGCCCAGGCGCAGGCGCTGGGACTCGACGCGCGGCCGGTGCTGCTCGGCCCGGTGTCGTTCCTCAAGCTCGGCAAGCGCAACGACGGCGGCGACCCGCGCGAGTTGCTCGACGCCCTGCTCCCCGCTTACGCCGAACTGCTGGCCAAGCTCAAGGCGGCCGGTGCGCAGTGGGTGCAGTTGGACGAACCGACCCTGACCCTGGACCTGGACGACGCCGACCGCGCCGCGTTCCGTCGCGCCTATGCCGCGCTGGCCGAAGTCGATGCGCCGCGGCGTCTGCTGACCACCTACTTCGGCGCGCTCGGCGACAACGCCACGCTCGCCGCGCAGCTGCCGGTGGAAGGTCTGCATGTCGATCTGGTGCGCGCGCCGCAGCAACTGGAAAGCCTGCTGCCGCTGCTGCCGGAACAACGCGCGCTGAGCCTGGGCGTGGTCGACGGCCGCAACATCTGGCGCGCCGATCTCGACGCCGCGCTGAGCCTGGCCCGTCGCGCCGGTGATCGGGCGACCTGGCTGGCGCCGTCGTGCTCGCTGCTGCACGTGCCGACCGATATCGAACTGGAACGCAAACTGCCCACGCCGCTGCGCCACTGGATGGCCTACGCCAGGCAGAAGATCGAAGAACTGCATCTGCTCGCCGTCGTGCTCGGCGGCGATGCGCAGGCCGCGCGCGATCTCGCCGCCGCCGCCAGCGCGCGCGCCGCGCGCCTGGCTTCGCCGCTGCTGCGCAACGCGCGGGTGCGCAAGCGCCTGGCCGCGGTCGAACCGGCGATGGCCCGGCGCGTGTCGCCGTATGCCAAGCGCGCGCAACTGCAACAAGAACGCCTGAACCTGCCGCTGTTCCCGACCACCACCATCGGCTCGTTCCCGCAGACCGCGCAGGTGCGGCGCGCGCGCGCCGAGCACAAGGCCGGCAAGCTGGACGACGCGGCGTATCAGGCGTTCCTCGAAAACGAAACCGCGCAATGCCTGCGCGAGCAGGAAACGCTCGGCATCGACGTGCTGGTGCATGGCGAGTTCGAACGCAACGACATGGTCGAATACTTCGGCGAACAACTCGACGGTTTCGCCTTCACCGCGCACGGCTGGGTGCAGAGCTACGGCTCGCGTTGCGTCAAGCCGCCGGTGCTGTTCGGCGATGTGGCGCGGCCGCGCGCGATGACGGTGGAGTGGACGCGCTACGCGCAATCGCTCACCGCGCGCCCGGTCAAGGGCATGCTAACCGGACCGGTGACGATCCTGCAGTGGTCGTTCGTGCGCGACGATCAGCCGCGCGCCGACAGTTGCCGGCAGATCGCCCTGGCCTTGCGCGAGGAAGTGCTGGACCTGGAAGCGGCTGGGATCGCGGTGATCCAGATCGACGAACCGGCGCTGCGCGAAGGCCTGCCGCTGCGCCGCGCCGACTGGCCGGCGTACCTGGCCTGGGCCGGCGAATCGTTCCGCCTGGCCGCCAGCGGCGTGGGCGATGCGACCCAGATCCACACCCACATGTGCTACGCCGAGTTCAACGACATCATCGAAGCGGTCGCGGCGCTGGACGCCGACGTGATCTCGATCGAGACCTCGCGTTCGCGCATGGAACTGCTCGACGCGTTCGCGCGTTATCGCTATCCCAACGGCATCGGCCCGGGCGTGTACGACATCCACTCCCCGCGCGTGCCCAGCGAAACCGAGATGCGCGAGTTGCTCGACAAGGCGCTGGAGGTGCTCGATCCGGCGCAGGTGTGGGTCAATCCGGACTGCGGATTGAAGACCCGCGGCTGGCCGGAAGTGCGCGCGGCGCTGCAGGCGATGGTGCGGGCGGCGCAGGGATTGCGCGAGTCGGTGCTGGCGACGGCCTGAGACGCGGGTCTTGACCATGCCGGACGCGTCGCGCAGGAGCCGCGGCGCGTCCGGATTCGCGAGCGCCACGCCGCTCGTATCGTCCATGGCCGCGGCGAGTGCGGCTACTGCGGCGCGGTTATCCAGGCGTACCAGGCGATCAGCAGGATCAGCCGCGCGGCGACCGCCGAGCGCGTCCAGGCGCCCAGGCTGATCGCGACGATGGCGACGATCGCGCCGGCGGCCGATGCGACCGCCAAGGGCCCGAAGCTGCCCGTCGCCATGGCCTTGACGATCGCGGGCAAGGCCATCGTCAACGACCACGCGACCGCGGCCACGACGAACGCGATGCGCCGTAGCATCGGCGGGCAGCGCAGGGTCCGGGTCAACGCGAGCAGCCCGCGCGGTTCGCTGCGTCCGGCCTGCGCGCACGCGCCGAAAATCAACAGCAGGACCAGGGCCGGCGCGACCACACGCGAGAAATCGCCGACCAAGCCAGCCAGCGCCACCATCACGGCCAACAGCCGCCACGCCCGTCCTCGCCCGATCAAGCGAAACTCCGCTACCAACACACCGAGCCACGGCATCGATGCAGCGCGGGCGGGCGGCGCATCGGCCTGCGCCGGCGGCGGCGGCCCGGCCGCGAACCGCGCGGCGATCGTGTCCCGCACACTCCAACGCTTGCCCGGCCGATGCGGTCGATACACGACGCCGGCGAGCGCGACCAAGGCCACCGCCCATCCCGCCCAGAGCAGACGCGACACGACATAGCCCGTCGACAACAGGCCGCTGTTGACGTCGATGGCGATCCGATCCGCCGTCACCGGCGACCGGCCGATGGTGATGACCTGCAGCGCATCGTGCGGCAGGGCGTGGACGATCGGGCGCACGAATCCCGAAAAGTCGAGCATGGCCGCGACGAAGCCGCGATCCAGCATCGAGCTGAGCGCCGACACGGTGATCGAGACGATCCACAAAACGAAGAACCCGACCTCGCCGAGCGCGCCGCGAGTCAGCGGCAGGCTGTCGCACAGGGCGCGCACCGCCGCCACGCCCATCAGCGCGGGCGCCGCGATCAACCAAAGACTCAGGCCGATGTCGAGCGGCCGCACCCCGTCGACCGCGCCGACCACCCAGGCCAGCAGCCAGCCGGCCAGCGTCAGGGTCGCCAGCACCGCCGCAAGCACGGCGATATCGGCGCCGAAGCGCCCGAAGCCGATCGCGACGCGCGACGCCGCGGTCGTCTCTTCGACCTGCCACGGCTGATGCCGCGTGGTGTTGGATCGCAGGTAAATGAAAATGATCGGCAGCAGCACCGTGGAGAGGATGACCCCGAGCGACAAGCCGACCACCGCCGAGGTCAGCACCGGCGCCTTGCCGTTGACGACGATCGCCGCGCTCGCCGCGTCCTTGCCGGCGATCCAGTAGCGCGCGCTGACCGGCGCGACCAGCAACAGCAGCCACAGTCCCCAACTGCGGCGGTAGCGCGCCAGCGAGGTCGCGAACGAGGAACGGGCAACCGCGAGCGCGTTCAAGCGACCTCCCGCCCACCCGCCGCGCGGTCGGAGCCGAGCACGCCGGCTTCGACCCGCAGCACATCCACCGCCCGCGGCGCGAGTTCGTCGGCGAGGTGGGTGGTCATCACCACGATCGCCTCGGCGGCGCGTTCGAGAATCAGCGCGCCGACCCGTTGCGCGGTGTCGCGATCGAGTTCGGCGGTCGGCTCGTCGAGCGCGA
This sequence comes from Lysobacter capsici, assembly GCF_014779555.2. Lineage (NCBI taxonomy): Bacteria > Pseudomonadati > Pseudomonadota > Gammaproteobacteria > Lysobacterales > Lysobacteraceae > Lysobacter > Lysobacter capsici. The sequence continues at coordinate 1,168,538 of NZ_CP094357.1, read as the reverse complement.
TCACCCGCGGCGCGCCGAGCATGGCCTGGGCGAAAATCAGCCTTCGCCGCATGCCGCCGGAAAAGGTCGCGATGGGTCGGTTGATGTCGGCGTGCAGGCCGATGCGCTCGGCGATCGCGCCGAACTGCAGATCCGCCGCGCTCAGGTCGAGCCCCTTCAGCGCCGCCATATGCATGGCGAATTCGCGCGCGCTGAGGTCGTCGGGCAGGTCCACGGCCTGAGGCGCGTAGCCCAGCGTTTGCCGCAGCTTGTCGCGCGCGCCCGGCAACGGCTCGTCGTTCCAGACGATGCGCCCGCTGCTGGGCTTCTCCGCGGTCGCGATCAGCCTGAGCAAGGTCGACTTGCCCGCGCCGCTGGGGCCGACCAGCAAGGTCAGGCCAGGCGCGAAGCGGCAGCTCACGTTATTGAGGACCGGCTTGTTCCAGTAGTACTTGAAGATGCCGTCCAGAACCAGCTTGCTCATAGCGCGATGTCCTGCGCCGCCCCGCGGGACGGCCGTGGTTGGAATCGGTGCGTGCGGGCACGACCGACGGGGAAACGGCCGATCCGGCCCGCTTAGAACAGTCGGTGTCGATACTTGACTACATCGCGCAGTCGGGGATTCGGACTAGTACGAAAAAGCGTATTTTTTCGACCTTTTTTGCCCCTCGACGCACAGGCCGCCGCATGGCGCATTCGCGCTGTCCTACGGATATTCGCCCGCCGCGACAGGCCGCGGTTATGTCTGCCGTCGCATCGCAACGGTGCTTGAGCAAGCCATCACGAAGCCGCCGATAAGCATCCGTATCGAAAGCGCATGGTGGACGCACATATCGGCGCGCTCGACGGCGCTGGGTTGCATCCGATCACAGCGACGATCGACTCAAGCGCTTGCGACAGCCAACACCTGCGCGCACCGCGCCGGCGCGAATAACCCGACGCAAACAAAAAACCCCGCGATCGCGGGGCTTTTCGTCGACCGCCGCCGTCGCCGGCGGCGCAATCCAATCGCAGCGGCTTACTTGCCCGCGACGACCTTGACCATTTCCAGGCACTTGTTCGAATAGCCCCACTCGTTGTCGTACCAGCTCACCAGCTTGACGAAGGTGCCGTCGAGCGCGATGCCGGCTTCGGCGTCGAAGATCGAGGTGCGCGCGTCGCCGCGGAAGTCGGTCGCCACGACCTTGTCTTCGGTATAGCCCAGCACGCCCTTCAGCGCGCCTTCGCTCTGCGCCTTCATTTCCGCGCAGATCTCGGCGTAGGTGGCTTCGCTGTTGAGCTCGACGGTCAGGTCGACCACCGACACGTCCGAGGTCGGCACGCGGAACGACATGCCGGTGAGCTTCTTGTTGAGCTCCGGGATCACCACGCCGACGGCCTTGGCCGCGCCGGTGCTGGACGGGATGATGTTTTCCAGAATGCCGCGGCCGCCGCGCCAGTCCTTGTTGCTCGGGCCGTCGACGGTCTTCTGGGTCGCGGTGGCCGCGTGCACGGTGGTCATCAGGCCGCGCTTGATGCCCCACTTGTCGTTGATGACCTTGGCCAGCGGCGCCAGGCAGTTGGTGGTGCACGAGGCGTTGGAGACGATCGCCTCGCCCTTGTAGGTCTTGTCGTTGACGCCGTACACGAACATCGGGGTGTCGTCCTTCGACGGCGCCGACAGCACCACCTTCTTGGCGCCCGCGTCGAGGTGCTTCTGCGCGGTGGCCTTGTCGAGGAACAGGCCGGTCGACTCGATCACCACTTCCGCGCCCACCTCGTCCCACTTCAGGTTGGCCGGATCGCGTTCCTGGGTCAGGCGGATCGGCTTGCCGTTGACGATCAGGGTGTTACCTTCGACCTTGACCTCGCCCTTGAAGCGGCCGTGGACCGAGTCGTACTGCAGCATGTAGGCCAGGTAGTCCGGCTCGAGCAGGTCGTTGATGGCGACGATCTCGATCTCGCTGCCGAAGTTCTGCACGGCAGCGCGCAGGACGTTGCGTCCGATGCGGCCGAAGCCGTTGATGCCTACCTTGATCGTCATTGAGCTAACTCCTGCGGCCGCGCGTGCGGTTCGAAGTGGGAAACCGCCATTCTAGCAAGGCGTGGCCGGCGTCGCAGTCCGGCCGTTACCCGGGGGAGAGCTTGGGTGAGCGCGCGCCAGACTGCGACGACAATCAAGGTTTGCTGTTCTAATGCATATTTAGAGTGCCAAACGGGCCAAGGCCTGTTCAGCAAGATTACAATTCCGGCACTCACCGACGAACCTAGGGGACTCAAGGAATGAACCATCGACTGATCGGCGCCGCCGTCGCCGCGGCCCTCGCCTGCGCGGCCCAGCCCGCCCTGGCCCAGCAGGCCGGCACTTACACCCTGGGCATCGGCGCCCACCAGGTCACGCCCAAGTCCGACAACGGCAGCCTGCTCGGGGGCACCGCGGACCTGGAAATCGGCGACGACGTCCAGCCGACCATCACCTTCGAATACTTCATCCGCGAGAACCTCGGCATCGAAGTGCTGGCGGCCACGCCGTTCAAGCACGACATCGAGATCAAGGGCCTGGGCAAGGTCGGCAGCACCAAGCACCTGCCGCCGGTGTTCTCGCTGCAGTACCACTGGAACAGCCGCGGCACGGTCTCGCCGTTCGTCGGCGTGGGCATCAACTACACGACCTTCTTCAGCGAGAAGACCAGCGGCCCGTTGCGCGGCAACGATCTCAAGCTGGACGATTCGGTCGGCGTCGCCGCGCACGTGGGCATCGACTTCATCATCACCGAGCGCAGCGCGATCCGCGTGGATGCGCGCTGGATCGACATCGAGAGCGATGTCGAGCTCAACGGCGAGAAGATCGGCAAGGCCGATATCGATCCGGCCGTGTACGGTCTGGCGTACGTGATGAAGTTCTGAGCGCGTCGGGCGACGGGTTGATGCGGCTTTCGGCCGCCTAGCTTTACGAATGTACGCCGTCGCCTCTCGTTGCTTTTGGCTTTTGCTGTTGCCCCCTTTAAAAAAGGGGGCCGGGATCGCGTAGCGATCGCGGGGGGGATTTGCTTTTGCTCTTGCTTACAGCGGCAGAGCAAAAGCGAATCCCCCCTGCCCCCCTTTTACAAAGGGGGGAAAGGCGCTTTCGCGAAGGGGGGGGGGAAGCCCTTCGCGAAGGGAAAAGCACGGCGGGTTCGCTGCCGTTGCTCGCACGGAACGATTCGCCGCCGTTGCTCGCACCGCCACGTTCGGACAGCGGCCGCCGCGGCGGCTCCGGTAAAGTGGCGTCCATGAAAAACATGCCCGCTGACGCCTCCCGTTCCGCCCGCCGCCTGCGCCGGTTCGCCGCGCTGCTGCTTCTGCTGCCGCTCAACGCCCTCGCCTGGGGCCCGCAAGGCCATCGCCTGGTCGCCGCCCTGGCCTGGGACGACTTGCGCCCCGACGTGCGCAGCCAGATCCAGCAATTGCTGGCCAACGAACCCGACGCCGCGTCGAGCGACGATCCGCTGCCCGCCATCGCCAACTGGGCCGACGAGCTGCGCGCCAACGACCCCGACCTCGGCCGGCGCAGCGGCAAGTGGCATTACGTCAACATCGCCGAGGACGACTGCCATTACGACGCCACGCGCCACTGCCCGGGCGGCAACTGCGTGGTTGAGGCGATCCGCGCCCAGGCCGCGATCCTGGCCGACCGCTCCAAACCGCAGGCCGAGCGCGTACAGGCGCTGAAGTTCGTGGTCCATTTCGTCGGCGACGTGCATCAACCGCTGCACGCAGGTTTCGGCCACGACAAGGGCGGCAACGATTTCCAGCTGTCGATCCCCGGCCAGCCCGCGCGTCCGGACGGCTACGGCAGCAATCTGCATTCGTTGTGGGACAGCACCATGCTGTCGATGAACAAGCTCAAGGACGACGCCTACCTCGAGCGCCTGCGCACGATCGAAGTGCCGCGCGTGAGCGGCGCCGGCCTGCCGCCGGATTCGGCCGGCTGGGCCGAAAGCTCGTGCAAGCTGGTGCTGCAACCCGGGTTCTATCCGCTCACCCCGTCGGGCAAGCCCGCGCACAAGTTGCCGGCGGACTACGTGACCACTTGGCGCCCGGTCGCCGAAACCCAGTTGCGCATGGGCGGCGAGCATCTGGCCGAAGTGCTCAACGCGGCGTTCGCCAAGCCGCGCTGAACCTGATCCGGGGGCGCGGGCCGTCCCGATCCGCCCGCGCCGCGTTCCTGCCCGTACGCTTGCCAGCCCGTCGCTCGTCCAGGAGATCCGCATGTCGCCGCAGGTCGTGCCGTTCCACCACGCCGATACCGGCACCTGGTCCTACCTCGTGGCCGATCCGGCCAGCGGCGCGGCGGCGATCATCGACCCGGTGCTCGATTTCGACCCGCGCGCCGGCCGCACCGCGACCGACAGCGCGCAACGGCTGCTCAGCGAAGCGCGCGAGCGCGGCTGGCGGATCGACTGGCTGCTGGAAACCCACGCCCACGCCGATCACCTCAGCGCCGCGCATGTCTTGCGCCAGCGCCTGCAGGCCGACGGCGGCCACGCGCCGCGGTTGGCGATCGGCCGCCGCATCGGCGAGGTGCGGCGCTTCTTCGCGCCGGTGTTCGGCCTGGCCGAAACCGAGGCGTCCTGCTTCGACCGTTTGTTCGACGACGACGATACTTTTGCCGTGGGCGAGCTGTCGGCGCAGGCGATCCCGGTGCCCGGCCACACCCAGGACAGCCTGGCGTATCTGATCGGCGATGCCTTGTTCACCGGCGACTCGCTGTTCCTGCCCGACAGCGGCACCGCGCGCTGCGACTTTCCCGGCGGCGACGCGGCGATGCTGTACCAGTCGATCCAGCGCCTGTACCGCTTGCCCGACAGCACCCGGGTATTCGTCTGCCACGATTACGGCGCAGGCGGCCGCGAGGTCGCCTGCGAAACCACGATCGGCGAACAGAAGCGCGGCAATATCCACGTGCGCGCCGACACCGCCGAGGCCGAATTCGTCGCCCTGCGCGAAGCGCGGGACGCGACCCTGGCGGTGCCGGCGCTGATCCTGCCGGCGTTGCAGGTCAATCTGCGCGGCGGCGCGCTGCCCGAGCCCGAGGGCAACGGCGTACGCTATCTGAAACTGCCGCTCAATCAGTTCTGAATCGGGCTTGCGCGACATGCTCGCGGCGCCGCGTAATCGACGCGCGCTGACCGCCGCGCATCCCACCCTCACCCGCTGGCGGTACTCTTCTTGCACCCGAACCGATCAGGCCCGTCATGAACCCGATGCGTCGCCGCTGGCTGCAAACCCTGTGCTCCGTAACCTGTGCGCTCGCCGCGGGCTTCGCCGTCGCGCGGACGCCGGCCGCCGCCGAACCGATCACCGTGTTCGCCGCCGCCAGCCTCAAGGAATCCTTCGACGAAGCCGCCGCGGCCTATCAGAAAGCCACGGCGCAACCGGTGCGGGTGTCGTACGCCGCCAGTTCCGCGCTCGCCCGCCAGATCGAACAGGGCGCGCCGGCCGACGTATTCGTCTCGGCCGATCTGGACTGGATGGACTACCTGCGCGAACGCAAGCTGATCGACGACGGCACCCGCCGCAACCTGCTCGGCAACACCCTGGTATTGATCGCGCCGAAGACGAGTAAGGCCAAGGCGGTCGCGCTCAAACCCGGCGTCAAGCTGCTGCCGCTGCTCGGCGACGGCCGCATCGCATTGGCGCTGACCGCGAGCGTGCCCGCCGGCAAATACGCGCGCGCGGCCTTCACCTCGCTGGGCGTGTGGGATCAACTGCAGCCCAAGGTCGCCGAAGCCGAGAACGTGCGCGCCGCGCTGATGCTGGTCGCGCGCGGCGAAGCCCCGCTCGGCGTGGTCTACGGCAGCGACGCCAAGGCCGAACCGAACGTGCGCGTGCTCGCGACGTTTCCTGCCGGCAGCCATCCGCCGATCGTCTATCCGATCGCGCGGCTGAGCGCGAGCAAGCAGCCCAACGCAGCCGCGTTCGTGAAGTGGCTCAAGTCGCCGGCCGCGAGCGCGATCTTCCGCCGCCACGGCTTCGCCGCGCTGGACTGACCGCGCCACGATGTTCGACTTCAGCCCGGCCGAACTCACCGCGATCGCCTTGAGCCTGAAGGTCGCCACGGTCGCCACCGTGTGCAGCCTGCCGCTCGGCGTGGCGCTGGGCTGGCTGCTGGCGCGCACGCGCTTTCCCGGCAAGCTGCTGTTCGACACCTTGCTGTATCTGCCGCTGGTGCTGCCGCCGGTGGTCACCGGCTATGCCTTGCTGATCGCGTTCGGTTCGCAAGGACCGATCGGCCGCTTCCTCGCCGAGTACCTGCACATCAGTTTCGCGTTCCGCTGGACCGGCGCCGCGCTGGCCAGCGCGATCATGGGCTTTCCGTTGATGGTGCGCGCGATCCGGCTGTCGATCGAAGCGGTCGATCAACGCCTGGAACAAGCCGCCTCGACCCTCGGCGCCAACCGCTGGCGGGTGTTCTTCGGCGTGACCCTGCCGCTGGCGTGGCCGGGGCTGATGGCCGGCGCGGTGCTGTCGTTCGCCAAGGCGCTGGGCGAATTCGGCGCGACCATCACCTTCGTATCGAACATTCCCGGCGAAACCCAGACCCTGTCGTCGGCGATCTACGGCCTGATGCAGGTGCCCGGCGCCGAGTCGGGCGTGCTGCGGCTGGCCGTGGTCGCGGTGGCGATCTCGTTCGCCGCGGTGCTGGTGTCGGAATGGCTGGTGCAACGCCAGCGCGCGAGTGCGCAACGATGAGCACGCCGAGTTTCCTGATCGAGGTCGAACTGCGCCGCGGCGGTTTCACCCGCTCGATCGCGATCCGCAGCGAGCAGCGCGTGATCGCGGTGGTCGGCGATTCCGGCGCCGGCAAGACCTCGTTGCTGCATGCGATCGCCGGCCTGCTGCGGCCGCTGCGCGGGCGCATCGAAATCGCCGGCCGCTGTCTGTACGACAGCGCCGCGCGCATCGACCTGCCGGCGCATCGTCGCCATATCGGCTACGTGTTCCAGGACGCGCGCCTGTTTCCGCATCTGGACGTGCGCCGCAACCTGCTCTACGGCCTGCGCGGCGAGGCCAAGCGCGCGCCGCGCTTCGAACTCGACGCGATCGTCGACCTGCTCGGCATCGGCCCGCTGCTGCAACGCGGCACCGCCGGGCTGTCGGGCGGCGAAATGCAGCGCGTCGCGCTCGGCCGCGCCCTGCTCTCGCAGCCGCGCATCCTGCTGCTGGACGAACCGCTGTCGATGCTCGACATGAACCGCCGCGACGAACTGCTGCCGTACCTGCAACGGGTGCGCGACGAGACCTCGCTGCCGATGATCTACGTCAGCCACTACCCCGACGAAGTGCGGCGCATCGCCGACGAGGTCCACGTTCTCGATTGAGCCGCCGCGCGGCGCCGGCCCGCCGAGTGTGGCGCCGGGCTGGCCCGGTTATCGCGTTCGCGGGGCCGGTGCCATACTGGCCCGTATGAACACGCCCCTGCATTTCGATTCCCTGACCGACGCCGTCGATTTCCTCTACCGGCGCCTGCCCGGCCCGCTGCATGTCGGCGCGCCGCTCGGCCTGGGCAAGCCGCACCGGTTGCTCAATGCGCTGTACGAACGCGCCGAAGGCGACAGCACGCGGCCCTTGCATCTGTACACCGCGCTGTCGCTGGACCCGCCGGGCGCGGGCAAGGGACTGGAAGGCCGTTTCATCGGGCCGTTCGCGCAGCGCCATTTCGGCGACGACTTCCCGCGCCTGCGCTACGTGCAGGCGCTCAAGCGCAACAGCCTGCCGGCGCATGTCGAGATCGAGGAGTTCTACCTGCAATCGGGCGCGTTGCTCAACGCCAGCGCGACCCAGCGCCGCTACGCCAGCCTCAACTACACCCACGTCGCGCGCGCGCTGGCCGATCGCGGGGTCAACGCGATCGTGCAGAAAGTCGCCGCCGATCCGAACGGCGGCACGCGTCTGTCGCTATCGTGCAATACCGACCTGACCTTCGATGCGATCGACGCGATCGTCGCGCGTGGCCTGCCGCGACCGGTATTGATCGCCGAAGTCGACCCGCAGTTGCCGTGGCTCGACGGCAGCGCTGCGGTCGAGGCGGATTTCTTCGATGCGGTGGTAACGCCGCCGGGGCCGTATCCGAAACTGTTCGGCCTGCCGCGGCAGCCGGTCAGCGATGCGGATTACGCGATCGGTTTTTATGCCAGCACCCTGGTGCGCGACGGCGGCACCTTGCAGATCGGCATCGGCACGCTGGCCGACGCGCTGTGTCATGCGCTGGCGCTGCGGCATACGGATAACGCGGCGTATCTGCGGGTGATTGCGGCGTTGGGGGTCGGTGCTCAGGCGGATGCCGCGTCGCTCGGACAAACCGCTTCGAACGACGTTGACCTGATCGGAGACCGTAACGCGAACGCGCCAGTCGCGCCGCTCGGACCTTTTAGCGTCGGGCTTTTTGGCTGTTCCGAAATGATCAACGAAGGCTTCCGGCGATTGGTCGAAGTCGGCGTGATCAAGCGCAAGGTCGTCGACGATCTGGAAGTGATGCGCCGCGTGCACGACGGCGACGCCAGCGCGGACGACCTTGCCCGGCTCGAACGCGAAGGCGAATTCCTGCAGGGCGGCTTCTACCTGGGCTCGCCGGATTTCTACCAGTGGCTGCGGCATCTGCCCGAGGACCAGCGCCGCGGCATCAGCATGCGCCGGATCAGCGAGGTCAACGAACTGTACGGCGGCAACGAAACCCTGGAACGCCTGCAGCGCCGCGACGCGCGCTTCTTCAACAGTTGCATGATGGCCACCGCGCTCGGCGCGGCGGTATCGGACACGCTCGACGACGGCCGCGTGGTGTCGGGCGTGGGCGGGCAATACAACTTCGTCGCGATGGCCCACGCGCTGCCCAACGCGCGCTCGGTGCTGATGTTGCGCGCCAGCCGCGAGAGCGGCGGCGAAGTGCGTTCGAACGTGGTCTGGAACTACGCCCAGACCACCATCCCGCGTCATCTGCGCGATATCTACATCACCGAGTACGGCATCGCCGATCTGCGCGGCAAGACCGACGAGGACTGCATCCGCGCGATGGCCGCCGTCGCCGACTCGCGTTTCATCGCCGGCCTGCTGTTGACCGCCATGGACAGCGGCAAACTGCCGCAGTTCGTGCCGCGCACGACCACCCACAACCATCCCGACCGTCTGCGCGAAATACTGGCGCCGTTCCGCCGCGACGGCACCCTGCCCGACTATCCGCTCGGCAGCGACTTCGACGAAGTCGAGCAACGGCTGATCAAGGCGCTGGGCTGGCTGAAGGCGAATACCGCCACCCAGGGCGCGAAGGTCAAAACCGTGTTGCGCGCGCTGCTCGCATCCGCGAGCCAGGATCACCAGGCGTTGCAGCGCATGGGCCTTGACCAACCGTCCGGCCTGGGCGAACGGATCGAGGCCAAGCTGGTTTCGCTGGGTTTGCGCGAGAGCGCGGGTCGCTGATCGCAAAGCGTCGAGCTGAAGCTCCCTCCCACAAAAGCCCTCGCGGACATGCGATCGTTGCAACTGATGCGCGCGCCCCCCAGACGCGATGGAAACAGCCGATCGCAGCTGATCGATCGGATTTTTATGGGCGGGAGCTTCAACCCCGACGCTTTTGTTCCAGCCACACCGCATCCCAATACGGGTAGTCGCCAACCCGCTGCACAAGCCCCGCGCGCTTCGGATTGGCGACGATATAACGCGCCGCCTGCAGCACGTCATCATCCTCGCGCAATGCGTGATCGTGAAAACCCGGCGCCCACACCATCCCCTTGCGGTGCAAACTGCGATTGACCGCGCGCGCGGCGCGGCCCTTGAGCGAGGCCACTACGCTTTCCAAGCGAATGTCGCTATGCAACTCAATCAAGCCATGCCAGTGGTCGGGCATCAGCACCCAGCACAGCAAGGTCGCTCCCAGCCATTTTCCGGGGTCGGCGATGGCGCGGGCGGCGATATCGGCGCAGTGGTCGCTGGCGAAGATTCGACGGCGGCGAATGCACACGGTAGTGACCAAGTAAATGCGTTGTTGCTCGGACCCGCGACCGCGTCGAAGCGCTCGATGGCCGGGCTGAGGATCGGGTGAATTCATGCTCGCAGATTGGAGCTGCGCGCAATTGGATTCTATCGGTGTTGATTGCGTCGGAAGATCGGAAAATTCCGAGTCCGCAGCGACCTGAGCGGAAAGCGTCGGGGCTCAAGCCCCACTCGTAGACTCCCGACGAGACACGGCTATCGGAAGCTGCGCAGCTTACGCTACGGCCTCGGGTCAAGGCACTGATAACGCCAATCAAGCCAATGGCGAGGCTACGAGGTCTCTTGTTGGAGAGGCTGAGCCCCGACGCTTTCGCTCAGCTACCGCAGAACCCACGCATCGGCACACACAGCGAAGCGACTGCGCTAGCGACTCCGCTCAGGACGCCAGACCACGCGCCTGGTCTTGATCCGCAAACGAGCCACGCCGCGCCCGCACCCACGCAAACAACCGATGCCCCAGCCGGATGCCGGGCTTCTCGATGAGCCGATACGTCAACCACGACGCTGGAATTACCAACGCCAGACTCAATCCCAGACAAGCGAAATACGCGGTGCCCTCTGGCAGCGCGGCATAGAGCTTCGCGAACACGCCGTACGACCGCGACACCACGAACGGATGCACCAGGTACAACGAATAGCTGATCGTGCCGAGAAAGCAGGTCGCGCGATTGACCAGCACGCGGTTGCTCGCCAACAGCAGGCCCAGCAGCATCAGGCCGTAGAACAGCGCCGACAGGTACCAGCCGTCGGCGATTCCGGGGATCGATGGCAGGCGGCCGTAGAACAACGCGCCCTGAGCCAGCACGCCCAGCAACAACAGGCTCACGCCGACGATGTGCTGGCGACGCTGCGGCAGTTCGCGCAAGCGTCGCCACAGTTCGAACAATACGCAGCCCAACGCGAACACCGGCAACTGCCGCAGCAGGCCGACGTGTCCGCCGAAATGCGCCCAGCCGGCCGGCAAGCCGGTCTTGGCCCACAAGGCCAGCAGATAGCTCAGCACCAGCAGCGCGAGCTGCGCCCACAGGCCGCGCACATACAGGGCGATCAGCGGGAAGATCGCGTAGAACAACATCTCCACGCCGATCGTCCAACTGCCCATGACGATGCCTTCCTGCCATTGCGGCGACAGGCCGAACAGCAGCGAATAATTCCAGGCCACTTCGTCGTAGCCAAGCAAAGGCACGGCGCGGAATCGATCCCTGACCACCATCACGCTCAACAAGACCAACATCAACGGAGCGATGCGGGCCAGCCGGCTTAGGTAGAAGCTGCGCAAGGGCAGCCCCGATGCGGCGTGACGCGGCCAGGTCAGGCACAGCGAAAACGCACTCATGACGAAGAACAGCACCACGCCGCTGCCGCCCATGCCGACGATCGGCAGCGCCCACGCCGGCACCGACAGATCCGGTTCGGGCATCGCCATGACGTGAAAGATCACCACGTACAGCGCGGCGATACCGCGCAGAGCGTCGAGTTGCGGCAGACGTTGCTGCGGATCGGTGGCCGGAGCGGTCGACATCAAGATCGTTTCCCTACGTTGAACGAAGGCATCTGCTGCCCACGCTTTCGCAGCTGCGACGGATTGTCGGCGACACGCGCCGTACACCTGTGAAGGCGACGCTGTTCTCAGGCCCCGTGGACACGGCGAGTTTGCCATGCGCCATGAGGCCGAAACGAAAAAATCCGGGGCGTCTCCGCCCCGGATTTAGCGTTTCGTTATCAAGCCTCGGCGGCGACTCAGCCCAGCGCCTTCACCGCCGCGACCACATGCTCGACGGTGAAGCCGAAATGCGGGAACAGGGCTTCGGCCGGGGCCGAGGCGCCGAAGCTGTCGATGCCGACCACGTCGCCGTCCAGGCCGACGTACTTGCGCCAGAAATCGGTGACGCCGGCTTCGACCGCTACGCGCTTGCGCACCGCGTTGGGCAGCACCGACTGGCGGTACTCCAGCGGCTGGCGGTCGAACACGTCGCTCGACGGCATCGACACCACGCGCACCTTGACGCCTTCGCCGCTGAGCACGTCGGCGGCCTGGGTGGCCAGGCCGACTTCCGAACCGGTCGCGATCAGGATCACGTCCGGGGTGCCCTCGCTGTCGCGCAGCACGTAGCCGCCCTGCTCGATCTGCGCGACCTGTTGCGCATCGCGCGGCTGGTGGATCAGGTTCTGGCGCGAGAACACCAGGCAGCTCGGGCCGTCCTTGCGCGCGATCGCGGCCTTCCACGACACCACCGATTCGACCGCGTCGCACGGACGCCACACGTCGTTGTGCGGGATGTAGCGCAGCGAGGCCAGGTGCTCGATCGGCTGGTGGGTCGGGCCGTCTTCGCCCAGACCGATCGAGTCGTGGGTGTAGACGTGGATCGCATGCGCGCCCATCAGCGCGCTCATGCGCACCGCGTTGCGCGCGTAGTCGCTGAACACCAGGAAGGTCGCATCGAACGGAATGAAGCCGCCGTGCAGCTGCAGGCCGTTGCTGATCGCGGTCATGGCGAATTCGCGCACGCCGTAATACACGTAGTTCGCGTTCGGATCGCTGCTGGCGACCGACTTGCTGGCCTTCCACAAGGTCAGATTGGAATGCGCCAGGTCGGCCGAGCCGCCGATCAGTTCCGGCAGCAGCGGCGCGAAGGCTTCGATCGCCATCTGCGAGGCCTTGCGCGAGGCGATGGTCAGGCCTTCGGCCTGCAGCTTGGCGATGTACGCGTCGGCTTGGCTGAGGAAATCGGCCGGCAGATCGGCGTGCGAACGGCGGGTGAGTTCGGCTGCTTCGGCCGGGTACTGCGCGGCGTACGCGTCGAACAGGCGGTTCCACTGATCCTCGCGCACCGCGCCGGTGCTGTGCGAGCGCCAGCCGTCGTAGATCTCCTGCGGGATTTCGAACTCGGCATAAGGCCAGTTCAACGCGGCGCGGGTCGCGACGATTTCGTCCTTGCCCAGCGGCGCGCCGTGCGAGGACTCCTTGCCGGCCTTGTTCGGCGAACCGAAACCGATCGCGGTGCGGCAGCAGATCAGGGTCGGCTTGTCGCTGTGCTTGAGCGCGGTGTCGATCGCGGTCTTGATCTCGACCGCGTCCTGGCCGTCGACGTTGCGGATCACGCGCCAGCCGTAGGCTTCGAATCGCGCCGGGGTGTCGTCGGTGAACCAGCCGTCGGTGTTGCCGTCGATCGAGATCTTGTTGTCGTCCCAGAACGCGACCAGCTTGTGCAGGCCCCAGGTGCCGGCCAGCGACGCGGCTTCATGCGAGATGCCTTCCATCAGGCAGCCGTCGCCCATGAACACCCAGGTGCGGTGATCGACGATCTCGTGCTCGGGACGGTTGAAGCGCTGCGCCAGCAGCTTCTCGGCCAGCGCCATGCCGACCGCGTTGGCGAAGCCCTGGCCGAGCGGGCCGGTGGTGGTTTCGATGCCGGGGGTTTCGAAGTTTTCCGGATGGCCCGGGGTCATCGAACCCAGCTGGCGGAAACGCTTGAGTTCCTCGATCGGCAACGGATAGCCCGACAGGTGCAGCAGCGCGTACTGCAGCATCGAGCCGTGGCCGTTGGAGAGGATGAAGCGGTCGCGGTTGAACCACTTCGGGTTGCCGGGGTTGTGGGTCAGGTAGTCGTTCCACAGCACCTCGGCGATGTCGGCCATGCCCATCGGCATGCCCGGATGACCGGAGTTGGCGGCCTGCACCGCGTCGATGGCGAGGAATCGGATGGCGTTGGCGAGGTCGCGGCGGCTGGGCGTCGTCATGGGCTTCTGTGGGCTGGGGAGCGGAGAATGGGAGCAGCAGGCCGCGGTGACGGGCGATCCGTGCGCGCCGGCGATGCGTGAGCGGCGGTAAGCCGCCATTGTCCCATCCCCGGCCCGCCCTGTCGCCCCGCGCGCGCCCCCCGCGCGCCGGCCGGGCCGCCCGCCTCGCCGCCGGTTCGCAGCGATCGCCATGCGCCGCGGCCCGAATCCCGGCCGGCCCGACCTCCCCGGCCGGCGCCCGCGCCCTTCAAATCGCCGGACGCTGCAAGGTCTTGACCAGGATCGCGGCGGCGGCGACGAACGCCGGCACCGCCAGCGCGCTGATGATGGCGCGGAAATCCCAGCCCATCGCCAGCAGGCTGCCGCCGAAGTAGGCGCCGAAGATGCCGCCGAAACGGCCGATCCCGTTCATCCACGCCACCCCGGTGGCGCGGCCCTGGGTCGGATAGAACCCCGCGGCCAGCGCCAGCAGCGCGCTCTGGCCGGCATTGATGAACAAGCCGGCGGCGAACACCAGCGACTTCATTCCCTGCAGATCGCCGCTGTGGCGCGCCAGCACGATCAGCAGCACCGCGCTGATCGCATAGGCCAGGGCGATCGAGCGATGCGGCTCGAACCGATCCATCACCCAGCCCATCAGCAGGCAACCCAATGCACCGCCGAACATGAACATGCCGCCGATCACCGAAGCCTGCTCGATCGGCAGGCCGGCGTTGGCGACCAGGGTCGGCAGCCAGCTGGTGATCAGGTAGATGGTCAGCAACCCGGAGAAATAGGTCGCCCACAGCGACAAGGTGCCGATCGGATAACCCGGCGAAAACAACACCGCGACCGCCGAATCGCTCTTGACCTTGACGATCTCGGGCAGGGTCATCACGGCCGAGTCGATCGACTTCGCGGCCGGGTCGATCCGCCGCAGCAGCGGCCGCACGCCCTCGCCGCCGCGGCGCGCGACCAGGTACTGCAAGGATTCGGGCAGCTTCCACAGCAGCAACGGCACCAGCAGCAGCGGTACCACGCCGCCGACCAGCAACACGCTCTGCCAGCCGAACGGGCCGATCAGGCGCGCGGCGACGAAGCCGCCCGACGCCGAGCCCAGAGTGAAGCCGCAGAACATCGCCATGGTCAGCTTCGAACGATGCCGCGCCGGACAGTACTCGGAAGTCAGGGTGATCGCGTTGGGCATCGCCGCGCCCAGGCCGATGCCGGTCAGGAAACGCAGCAGGCTCATCGAGGTCACGTCGTAGGCGAGCATCGAGGCCAGACTGAACAAGCCGAACAACAGCAACGAACCGATCAGCACCCGGCGCCGGCCGAAGCGGTCGGCGATCGGGCCGACGCCGATCGCGCCGACCGCCAGACCGATCAGCGCCGCGCTCATCATCGGCTTGAGCATCGACGCGGCGACGCCCCACTGCTTGCTGAGCGCCGGCGCGATGAAGCCGGCGGCGGCGGTGTCGTAACCGTCGATGAAGACGATCAGGAAACACAGCACCACGGTGGACCATTGCAGACTGGAGATGGGGCGTTCGTTGATGAAGGCCTGGACGTCCAACGCCTGAGTAGACGTCGGCGATTGCGCGACCGCGGATGATTGATTCATGGCCATGGATGCCTGCGGGAATGAAGCGGACGGAACGAACGAAGAAAGGCGCCGGACTCAGCGCCACGGCAGGCCGACGTAGTTCTCGGCGAGGGTGCGGGTGGCGGCGGGCGAGTCGATCACGTAGTCGAGCTGCGAGCGCTGCAGGCGATCCATGAACGGCGTGTTGGCCTCGTCGCGATGCAGCATCGAGGTCATCCACCAGGAGAAATGCTCGGCGCGCCAGACCCGCTTGATGCAGTCGCGCGAATAAGCCGCGAGCGCATCGCCGTCGCCGTCGCGGTAGCGCGCCTGCAGCGCCAGCGCCAGCGCGCGCACGTCCGACACCGCCAGGTTCATGCCCTTGGCGCCGGTCGGCGGCACGATGTGGGCCGCGTCGCCGGCGAGGAACAAGCGCCCGTACTGCATCGGCTCGGTCACGAAGCTGCGCATCGGGGTGACGCTCTTGTGCAGGATGCGGCCGCGGTTGAGCCGCCAGCCGTCGTTGCAGCTCAAGCGGGTTTCCAACTCTTCCCAGATGCGCTCGTCGGGCCACTGGGCCAGGTCTTCGTCCGGATCGCATTGCAGATACAGACGAGTGATCCGCGGCGAGCGCATGCTGAACAAGGCGAAGCCGTTGGGATGGTGGGCGTAGATGAGTTCCTCGTTGGCCGGCGCGGCATCGGCCAGCACGCCGAGCCAGGCGAACGGATAGATCCGCTCGAACACCGTGAACACGCCGTCGGGCACGCTGGCGCGGCTGATGCCGTGGAAGCCGTCGCAACCGATCACGTAGTCGCAGTCCAGCGTGCGGGCCTGGCCTTCGTGCTCGAAATGCACGCGCGGGGCGACGCCGTCGAGGCCTTCCAGGCGAGTGGCGCGGGCCTGGAACAGCAGCGGCGCGCCGCTGTCCAGACGCGCGGCGATGAGGTCTTTGACCACTTCGTGCTGGCCGTAGACCATCACCCCGCTGCCGTCGGTGTACTCGCGCAGATCGATGCGGTGACGGCGGCCGTCGACCAGCAGTTCGATGCCTTCGTGACGCAGGCCTTCGCGCTGCATGCGTTCGCCGACGCCGGCCTGGATCAGCAGATCGACCGTGCCCTGCTCGAGCACGCCGGCGCGGATGCGCTGTTCGACGTAGTCGCGCGGATGCCGTTCGAGCACGACCGAATCGATGCCCTGACGATGCAGCAGATGGGCCAGCAGCAGACCGGCCGGTCCGCCGCCCAGAATCGCGACTTGTGTATGCATGGGACAAACTCCTCCTGACGACGACGCCGGAGGCGTCGCCTTGTGGTGCGGCGGTGCGGGAGTGAAGGACGGCTCGAAGCCGCCGGCGCTAGTCGGGAGGCTTGAGCGTGTACGGCGTGGCCGCGCCGTCGGGCTGGACCGACGCCGCGCGCGGATGCGACGAATCCGCCGCGTCCTGTTCGGCGAACACGCGTTCGGCCAGATGCAAGGCCGCGTTCGCCGCCGGCACGCCGCAATAGATGGCCGTCTGCAACAGCACCTCGCGCAGTTGCTCGCGGCTCACCGCGTTGTTGCGCGCGGCGTCGAGGTGCAGGCGCAGCTCGCCTTCGCGATTGAGCGCGACCAGCATCGCCACGGTGATCAGCGAGCGGGTATGCCGCGGCAAACCCGGCCGGGTCCAGATCTCGCCCCAGGCGTAGCGGGTGATGAGGTCCTGGAATTCGCGATTGTGTTCGTTCAATCCGTCCAGGCTGCGATCCACGTGCGCGTGTCCGAGCACCGCGCGGCGCAGCTGCATGCCCTGGGCGTAGCGCTCGTCCTCGTGGCGATGCGCGCCTGGCGCGGGCGCGCCGAGGAAATCCAGCACCGCCGCGGCGAAGGCCTGCGGCGCCTCCACCGCCGACAGGTGCGAGGTCGGCAGATCCAGACGCCGCGAACCGGCGATGCCGGCGGCGAGCGCGTCGGCGTCGGCCGGCGTGGTCACCGGGTCGTGGCGGCCGGCGATGCACAGCGTCGGCGCGTGCAGGTCGCCGAGGCGGTCGCTCAGGTCGGTAGCGCCGATCGCGTCGCAGGCGGCGGCATAGCCGACCGGCGACTGCCGCGCGAGTCGTTCCAGTAATTGCGCGGCGCGCGCCGGTTCGCGCCGCGGGTAATCGGCGCGGAACCAGCGCGCGGGCGTGCTGTCGAGCAGCCACTGCAGACCCTCGGCACGCACCCGGCGGCCGCGTTCGCGCCAGTGTTCGCCATCGCCGATGCGCGCGGCGGTGTTGGCCAGCACCAGGCGCCGCACCCGCGACGGCGCGTGGATCGCCAGCCATTGCGCGATCAATCCGCCCATCGACAGGCCGCAGACGTGAGCGCGCTCGATCGACAGCGCGTCCATCAACCCCAGCAGGTCGCGGCCGAAGCTTTCGATGCCGGCCGGCGCAACGTCGCCGTCGCCGTCCGCGCTGCTGCCGTGGCCGCGGATGTCGTAGCGCAGCACGCGCAGGCTCGCGGCCAGCGCCGGAATCACCTCGTCCCACATCTCCAGGCCGGTGCCGAGCGAGTTGCACAGCACCAGCA
Organism: Lysobacter capsici; assembly: GCF_014779555.2. Lineage (NCBI taxonomy): Bacteria > Pseudomonadati > Pseudomonadota > Gammaproteobacteria > Lysobacterales > Lysobacteraceae > Lysobacter > Lysobacter capsici. Next base: position 1,150,690 of record NZ_CP094357.1, on the reverse strand, counting down.
CCGGCGCATGCTCCGGGCCGTCGAACCGGTAACGCTGGCCGATGCCGTGGGCGAAGACGATCGCCGAACCGTCGGCGCGCGGCGATGAGTCGATCGGATCGGACAGCGTGGTCGGATTCATCGTTCAGTCCAGTCGCGCCAGCACGCGATCGATCAAGACATCGTTGGCGCCCAGGCAGGCCTGCGGATCGAACAACGCCGCCAGGCGCTCCTCACCGAGCCAGCGCCGCAGTTGCGCGTCGTGCGCGAGCACCTCGCGCAGCGGCCGCCGCAGTTCGAGCGCGCGCGCGCAGGCCGCCTGCACCCGCGCGTGCGCCTCGCCGCGTCCCAGCCGCGCCGACAACGCGGTCGCGACCGCTTCGGCATAGATCAAACCCAGGCCGTCGACGCAGTGCGCGCGCATCGTCGCGACGTCAACCTGCAACCCTTCCAGCACCGGCCGCAGCTGCGCCAGGCTGCCGGCGGCGAGCCCGAACAGTTCCGGCAGCGTGTCCCATTCGGCCAGCCAGCCGCCGAGGCCGCGCTCGTGCTCCTGCGGCATCGCCGCATACAGCGTCGACACCAGCCCGGGCGCGCGCGTGGCCGCGGCGATCGCCACCGCGCAGGCCACCGGATTGCGTTTGTGCGGCATCGCCGACGAGCCGCCGCGGCCGGGCGCGGCCGGCTCGAACGCCTCGCCGACTTCGTTCTGCATCAGCAGGCTCAGGTCGCGCGCGATCTTGCCCAGGGAGCCGATCAGCAACGCCAGCCAGGCGCCGGTCTCGACCATGCGCCCGCGCTGGGCGTGCCACGGCATCGCCGGCAAGGCCAGATTCAATTCTTCGGCCAGATAGCCCGCCACGCGCAGGCCGTCGCCGCCCAGCGCCGACAGCGAGCCGGCCGCGCCGCCGAATTGCAGCGCCAGCACGTGCGCGCGCAGTTCGCGCAAACGCTCGCGCGCGTACAGCAGGCCATCGAGCCAGCCGGCGGCCTTCAGGCCGAAGCTGATCGGCACCGCCTGCTGCAGCCAGGTGCGGCCGGGCATCACGCTGCGCCGGTGCGCGCGCGCCAGCGCCGCCAGCGCGACGATCGCCGCGTCGAGTTCGGTTTCGATCAAGCTCAGGCTCGCGCGTATCTGCAGCACGCAGCCGGTGTCGATCGCATCCTGGCTGGTGGCGCCGCGATGCACCTGCATCGAGGCTTCGCCAGCGCTCGGATCGTCCTGCGCGGCCACCTCGCGAGTCAGCGCCTTGACCAGGCCGATGGCGAGATTGCCGTCGCCGGCCGCGCCCGCGGCCAGCGCGTCGAGATCGTAACGGCCCGCGTCGCAGGCCGCGCCGATCGTCGCCGCCAGCGACGGCGGGAACAAGCCCGCGCGCGCCTGCGCCGACGCCAGCGCCGCCTCGAAATCGAGCATGCCCTGCGCGCGCGCGCGATCGTCGAACACGCGGCGCATCCGCGCTTCGTCGAACAACGGTTGCAAGGATGAGGTTTCGGGCGTCGGCATGGGCGGTCTCGGCGGCCGGCTCAGAATGCGAAGAACGCGGTTTCGCGCTCGCCCTGCATGTGGATGTCCCAATGGTGGACGCCGTCGGCGTCGACCCGGCTGATCACGCTCGCGCGGCGCGCCGCCGGCACCGACGCGAGGACCGCATCCTCGGCATTGGCCGCGGCCTCGTCGCCGAAGTACAGCCGCGTGCCGGCCTGTTTCAACAAGCCGCGCATCAGCACATTGACGCCCAGATGCGGCGCCTGCAGGCCACCGGCGAGGTCGGCCACGCGGCCGGGCTTGACCGTGACCAGGGCGAAGCGACCGTGTTCGTCGGTGACGACCCGGCCGAATCCGTCGAAGCCGGCGCAGGCCTGGTGCGCGCCGGGATCCTCGGGGTGCGGGTAGTGGCCGTGCGCGCAGGCCTGCCAGGTTTCGATCACCGCGTCGATCACCGGCTCGCCCGCACCGTCAAGTACCTGTCCGCGGATCTCGATGCGTTCGCCGTCGGCGCCGGCGCTGAGGTCGGCGCGCACGCCGGCGGCCAGGCCGATCAGGAAGAACGGCCCCACGGTCTGCGACGGGGTCTGACGGAAACTCATGCGAACGCTCTCCCGATGCGCATGCTCAACGCTCCCATGGGGTCTGATGACGGCCGCGCACAACGATGTCGAAGCGATAAGCCAGCGCGTATTCGTTGATCGCGTTCTCCCAATCGAGCTGGGCGACCATGCGTTGACGCGCCTGCGCATCGGCCACGCAGTGGTAGATCGGATCGAATTCGAGCAACGGATCGCCGGGGAAATACATCTGCGTGACCAGACGGGTGCCGAAGCTCGCGCCGAACAACGAGAAGTGCAGATGCGCCGGCCGCCACGCGTTGTAGTGGTTGCGCCACGGATACGCGCCGGGCTTGACGGTGATGAAGCGATAGCGGCCTTGATCGTCGGTCAGGGCGCGGCCGGCGCCGCTGAAGTTGGGATCCAGCGGCGCGTCGTGTTGGTCGCGCGCGTGCAGGTAGCGGCCCGATGCGTTGGCCTGCCACATTTCGATCAGGCCGCGCCGCACCGGCCGGCCGTTTTCGTCGAGCACGCGGCCGGACACGACGATGCGCTCGCCGAGCGGCTCGCCGGCATGGCCGCGGGTCAGATCGTGCTCGTGTTCGCCCAGCGCCAGCCGGGAGAAGTCCGGGCCGGTCACCTCGCTCAGGCCCGGGACGATCGCGATCGGCGCCTGCCGCGGGCCGCGCAGCACGCTGGACTGGTACGGCGCATGGATGAAGTCCGGCTGGGTATTGCACAGCGGACGGCGAAAACCGGCGATGGGTTTCATCGGATCACCTTGGCGAAAACGAGGGGTACGCACACACCGGCCGCGAAGCGGCGACGGCGCGTCACGACACGCGCTCCAGGGCCAGCGCGATGCCCTGACCGACGCCGATGCACATGCTGACCAACGCGCGCCGCCCGCCGCTGAGTTCGAGCTGGCGCGCCGCGGTCAGCGCCAGTCGCGCGCCGCTCATGCCCAACGGATGGCCGAGCGCGATCGCGCCGCCGTTGCTGTTGACGTGCGCGGCGTCGTCGGCCAGACCGAGTTGGCGCAGGCTGGCCAGCGCCTGGCTGGCGAAGGCTTCGTTGAGTTCGATGGTGTCGAAATCGCCGATGCCCAGATCCAGCCGCGCCAGCAGCTTGCGCACCGCCGGCACCGGACCGACGCCCATCAGCCGCGGCTCGACTCCGGCGGTCGCCTGCCCGAGCACGCGCGCGCGCGGACGCAGGCCATGGCGCGCCAGCGCGGCCTCCGAGGCGAGCAGCATGGCCGCGGCGCCGTCGTTGATGCCCGATGCGTTGCCGGCGGTGACCGTGCCCGGATCGCGGAACGGCGTCTTCAATGACGACAGCGCCTGCAGCGTGGTCTGCGGACGCGGCTGCTCGTCGTGCTGCACGCGCACGATCTCGCCCTTGCGCCCGGCCACCTCCACCGCGACGATCTCCTGCTCGAAATAACCCGCCGCCCGCGCGCGCGCGGCGCGTTGCTGGCTGCGCAGCGCGAACGCATCCTGATCGGCGCGGGAAATGCCGAACACTTCGGCGACGTTCTCGGCGGTCTCGGGCATGGTTTCCACGCCGTACTGCGCGCGCAAGGCCGGATTGACGAAACGCCAGCCCATCGTGGTGTCCTCGATGCGTTGCTCGCGGCCGTAGGCGCCGGCCGCCTTGCCCATCACGTACGGCGCGCGCGACATCGACTCCACCCCGCCGGCGATGGCCAGATCGATCTGCCCCGCCGCGATCGCGCGCGCGGCGGTGCCGATCGCGTCCAGGCCCGAACCGCACAGGCGATTGAGCGTGCAGGCCGGCGCATGCCAAGGCAGACCGGCCAGCAGCGCGCTCATGCGCGCGACGTTGCGATTGTCTTCGCCGGCCTGATTGGCGCAGCCCAGCCAGATTTCGTCCAAGGCCTGCCAGTCCAGTCCGGGATGCCGCGCCATCAGCGCGCGCAAGGGGATCGCGCCCAAGTCGTCGGCGCGCACTGCGGCCAGGGCGCCGCCGTAGCGGCCGATCGGCGTACGCACGCCGTCGCAGAGAAACACCGCGCTCATGCGTCCGCTCCCGATGGTCCGCCGTGCGCCTGCGCGGTACGCGCATGCAAGTCGCGCAGCGTCGCCAGTTCCTGCGCTCGCGGGCTCGCGGTTTCGACCAGCGCGTCGGCGAAACGCAGCGGCCAGCCGGTCGCCTGCGCGACCTGTTCGCGGCTCACGCCCGGATGCAGGCTCACCACGGTCAACTCGCGCGTGCGCGGATCGGGTTCCAGCACGCACAGATCGGTGATCACCGCGACCGGCCCCCGCCCCGGCAAGCGCAGGCGTTCGCGATGATCGCCGCCCTCGCCGTGCCCGACCGAGGTCACGAAATCCAGCCTGTCGACGAAACTGCGTCGCGATTGCTTGACGATCACCAGCACCTCGCGCGCGTTGGCGGCGATTTCCGGCGCGCCGCCGGCGCCGGGCAGACGCACCTTCGGCGCGTGGTAATCGCCGATCACCGTGGTGTTGAGATTGGCGTAACGATCGATCTGCGCGGTGCCGAGAAATCCGACGTCGACCCGTCCGCCTTGCAGCCAGTAGCGAAAAATTTCCGGCGTGGCGACCACCGTGTCGGCGGTCTGCGCCAGTTCGCCGTCGCCGATCGACAACGGCAGCACGTCCGGGCGGGTGCCGATCGGACCGGATTCGTAAATCAATACGGCCCGCGGCGCGTGGGTGAGCCGGGCCAGATTGGCCGCGGTCGAAGGCAGGCCGATGCCGACGAAACACACCGCGCCGTCGGCCAGGCGCCGCGCCGCGGTCACCGTCATCATCTCGTCGGTGCTGAAAGCCGGCGCGTTCATGCGGCCTCCCGCGACGATCGATCCAGCGCCCGGCGAAAGCCGGCGAAGTCCTCGGTCTCCAGCACGTGACGCTGGATCCATTGCGCGAACCGGTCGCGATCGCGCGCGATCGCGTCCCAGGCGTTGTAGAAGCGGTTGTCGCGCGGGTAGTAGCCGAGCGCGTACGAAGGCGCGGCGCCGCCGGGCACATGGCATACCGCGCTGACGGTCCAGGCCGGAAGAATGCAGGCGTTCGGCCATGCCTGCAGATCGTCGACGATCTCCTCCACCGTCACGATCACCCGCCTGGCGGCGAGCGCGGCTTCCTTCTGCACGCCGAGAATTCCCCATAGCAGCACGTTGCCGCGACGGTCGGCCTTCTGCGCGTGGATCACCGCGACATCCGGGCGCAACGCCGGCACCGCCGCCAGCGATTCGCCGGTGAACGGACACTCGATGAAGCGGATGCGCGGATTGACCTTGGGCAGGTCGGAGCCGGCGTAAGCGCGCAGCACCGCGAACGGCAATCCGGCCGCGCCGGCGACATAGGCGTTGGCGAGGTCGGCGTGGCTGTGCTCCTGCGTCTGCAGCGGCCGCGGCCACTGCTGCTCCACCGCGTCGCGCAGGCGATGCAGCGATCCCACCCCGGGATTGCCGCCCCACGAATAGATCAATTTGCTCGCGCAGCCGGCGCCGATGAGCTGGTCGTAGATCAGATCCGGCGTCATCCGCACCAAGGTCAGGTCGCGGCGGCGCTGACGGATCAGTTCGTGGCCGGCGGCGAACGGAATCAGATGGGTGAATCCCTCCAGCGCGACGAAATCGCCGTCTTGCACGTGCGTTGCGATCGCTTCGCTGAGTTCGAGGATATCGGCCATGCGCGGTGAGGTTCCTGTTGCGACGACGAATTGCGATGACGACTTGCGGCGCCGACATGAATGTTTCGTCGGTGGCGCTTCGACGCGATAGACGCTAGGTTGATCGCAGCGCAGCATTCAAGATCGAATATCGAATTACTGTGCGATTACCGGACAGCTGCGAAACCACCGGTTTTTCCCTCGCAACAACAGTGATCTGAGCATGCAAAAAGAACGCAGAAAATCCGCATCAAGCGCCGGCGTGACGGTTCGCGGTCCAAAGCCGTCCGCGCCGCCGATGGGCTCCAGCGCGGTGCGTCGCATCATCGAAACCATCGAGCAATGCGAGGGCGATCCCGACTTCATGACCTCGTTCGCGCGCGGGCTCGCGGTGCTGCGCGCATTCACCGGCCACACCCGCGTGCTGAGCGTGTCGCAGATCAGCCTGCAGATCGGCATTCCGCGCGCGGCGGTGCGGCGCGCGCTGTACACGATGCTGCGGCTGGGCTACGTGTCGGAGACCGACGGCGGCTATTGCCTGCAACCACGCGTGCTCGGCATCGGCAACGCCTACCTGTCGTCGGCGACGCTGGCGCAGATGGCGCAACCGGTGCTCGACGCATTGCGCGACCGGGTGCAGGAGTCGTGTTCGCTCGGCGTGCTCGACGAAGACGAGGCGCTGTACGTCGCGCGCGCGCAGACCGTGCGGATCATTTCGGTCGGCCTGCATCCGGGCAGCCGGATTCCGGCCTATTGCTCGTCGCTGGGGCGGATGTTGCTGGCGCACCTGCCCGAGGCCGAGCTGGAAACCTATCTGGCGCGCGTGGCGATGCGGCCGCGCACCGACCGCACCGTGGTCGAACGCGCGCGCCTGCGCACGCTGCTGGAGAAAGCGCGGCGCAGCGGCTACTGCATCGTCGACCAGGAACTGGAACTGGGCCTGCGTTCGGTCGCGGTACCGGTGCGTTCGGCCAAGGGCGAAGTCGTCGCCGCGATCAACATCGGCACCTCCTCCGCGCAGGCGACGCTGCGCAAGCTGGAAACCGAATTGCTGCCGCAACTGCGGGTCGCGGCGATGCAGCTGGAATCGCTGCTGCAGTAGTCGCGCGCGCCGGCGCGCGGGAAAAAAACAGGCCGGCGAACCGGCCCGGACAGCGATCGCCATGGCATGCGCGTACCGCCCGGGGGAAGGCGGTGGCGGCCCGCGCCGCGCAAGCGGCTGCGTCAGAACACATGCATCCAGCGCAGCACCAACTGCTCGCCGGCGGCGCGGTTGCGGGCATGGCTTTCGAAATAGTAATTGGCGATCAGGCGATCGCTCTTGCCGCGCCACTGCACGCCCGGCCCGACGCCGAACAAATGCTCGCGCGATGCCGCCTGGCTGATGCCGTTGATGCGATCGGCAGTGCTTTGATTGAACACGTACATGCCCGCGCCGATCCGCCACTGCGGGGCGACCAGGTAGGACGCGCTCAGGTTCATGTGCCATGCCTGGCCGACCTGGGTGTTGCGCACCGGTGCGCCGAAGCGCGCGTCCAGGCTGGTTTCCGGGTCGGTGTTGCGGCCGTTCCACAGGTACATCAAGCGGCCGCTGACTTCGAGCTTGTCAGTGCCGCGCCAGGTGAAGGCGTAGTAAGGGTTGAAGCTCCAGTAGTTGTTGCCCAGATTGACCGCGGCGGCGCGGTCGTAAGCGCCGATCGGCACGTTGAAGCCCAGGGTCAGGCGCGAACTGAACGGCCGGCCGAACAGATGCTTGCCGCTCCACTGCACGAACGGGCCGACGAAGGTGTTGCCCAGCCGGGTCTGGCTCTCGTCCAGCGCGCCGGTCTTGATGTCGAGACTGGCGATCGGCTGGATCACTTCCACGCCCGGCGCGCCGCCGAGGAATTCCCGATCCCAGGCGTAAGCCAGATGCGGCCGCGCGACCCACAGGTCGCGGCTGAAGGCGCCGGGCCGACGATGGCCGCCGGCGTCGTAGCTGTCGGAGGCACGGAAGTTGCTCATGCTCCACTGGAACATGAAACCCTTGCCGCCACCGCCGTCCTCGAAACTGGTCGAGCCCAGATTCACCGGCGGCGCGGCCAGGTCGATCGCCGCGGCGGATGCAGACCATCCCATGGCGAGCGCCAGGGCGCTCACCCGATATCGATTGCGCATGTTTGTTCGTCTCCGGGTTGGATACGCGGCGCCATGCGCCGCGGCCGCGCAATGCGGCCGATCGCGCATGCGGCCCGCCACGCGCGGTCCGTATGGCCATGACGCATCGCGACGTGGACGTCGCGACGCCGAGGCATCGCCTGCGGTCCGCCGACTGCGGAATGCGCGGACCGCGTGCATGCATCGAGCAGCGACGCTAAGACCCAGCGCACCTGCACATCAAGCCCGGTTCTGGAACTTTTGTGCGATTACCGCACACGGCATTTCATGACTGAAATGCCCGGCACGTCGGTTGTGCCTTACGCGTGAATACGCGATCGATTGAGGTCGCAAGCACGCACAGCGAACGTGCCGCCGACGCCGCTTGCGACCCCTCGCGCCCGTGCGAACGCCCACCTTCGGCGGGCGTTGGCCGCATCGCGAGCGCGCGGCGCGATCAGTCGGACAATCGCTCCGCCGGCGGGTCCTCGACCCCGCGCGAAACCATCGCCGCGATCGCGATGTCGCCGGTGACGTTGAGCGTGGTCCGGCACATGTCGAGGAAGTGGTTGACGCCGAGGATCAGGCCGATGCCCTGCGGCGGCACGTTGACCATCGCGCAGATCATCGCCACCACCGGCAGCGAACCCGACGGGACGCCGGCGGTGCCGATGCCGCCCAGGATGCACACCAGCATCACCATCACCTGCTGGCCCAGGGTCAGGTCGACGCCGAAGAACTGGGCCAGGAAGATCACCGTGACGCCTTCGAACAAGGCGGTTCCGTTCTGGTTGGCGGTCGCGCCGACGGTCAACACGAAACGCGACACGCGCCGCGGTAGCTTGAGTTCGTCCTCGGCCACGCGCAGCGCGGTCGGCAGGGTGGCGTTGCTCGACGCGGTCGAGAACGCCAGCACCATCGCTTCCTGCACGCCCTTGAAGAATTCCAGCGGCGAACGTCCGCCGATGAATTTCAACGCCAGCGAATAGATCACGAACAAGTGGATGGCCAGCGCGGCCACGACCACGGCGACGTACTTGGCCAACTTGAACAGCAAGTCCCAGCCGAACTGCGAGGCGAGGTTGAACATGAAGCAGAACACCGCGTACGGCGCCAGCTTGATCACCAGGCCGATCAGGGTCATCGAGATATCGAACAGGCCCTGGATGCCGTCGCGCAGCGTGTCGACGCCCTTGGACTTGGTCAGCACCATGCCCACGCCGACCATCAGGGCGAAGAACATCACCGCCAGGATCGCATCGTCGGCCGCGGCCTGGATGACGTTGCTGGGCACGATCGAGACCAGCATCTGGATGCCCTTGGGGGCGTCGCTGCTGCCGGCCACGATGCTCTGCGCGCGCTCGGCGTTCTCGCTCATCATCAGCTGCGCCTGGGCCGGATCGACCCCGGCGCCGGGCTGGAAGATGTTGACCATGACCAGGCCGAGCACCACCGCCAGGCCCGACATCACCACGGTCAGCCCGAGCGTGCGCCAGCCGACGCGGCCGAACGAGCGGATGTCGCCCATCTCGCTCACGCCCATGACCAGGGCCGAGAACAGCAGCGGGATCACCAGCATGAAGATCAGGCGCAGGAAGATCTCGCCGGCCGGGCCGGTGACGGTCTCGCTGAACAGCTTCAGCAACGGCCGGCATTGCCAGGCCACGTCGCTGCCGGCCGCGGCGGTCGGGCAGGCGTCGCCGGCCAGCTGCGCCCAGGTGGCGCCGCCGATGCCGGCGGCATAGACGATCAGGCCCAGCACCAGACCGGTCAGGAAGCCGATCGCCATCTTCCAGTGCAGCGGCAGCGGCTTGCGCGCGGATGCGGTGTCGCTCATCGGGCTGCGCTCATGGTTTTGCTCATAGTCGCGCTCCTAAAGGGGCCTGGCCAAAACAATCGGCAGGATACACCAGGGGGTTGTGGGGCTTGGCTGGCGTGGGTGGGTCGGGGGGTGGCGCGGCTGGGCGCTGGCTGGAAACAAAAGCGAAAAGCGAATCCCCCCCTGCCCCCCTTTTTACAAAGGGAGGAAAAGCACGGGTTGCTTGGAGACGGAGTGGAGGTCGTGCTGGTGGTGGCCGTTATGCGACGGGGCCGCGAGGCCAAAATCAAGCCAAAACCGAGCCAACGCCGAAGCCGAAGCTAGGTAGGCGTAGAAAACGAACGCACACTCAAGGGGCGATGACGGGGCGATACCGGTAGCAAATGCGCGGAGCTGGTGCGAGGGCAACCCAAGCCGGTTAACCACCACAACGTCCCGCCCCATCCCGAAGGGGTCCCCCCCTTTGCAAAAGGGGGGCCAAGGGGGATTCGCTTTTGCTCTTCAGCTATCGCCCTTTGCTCTTGCCCAGCCCTCAACCCCGAGGCGGATACAGCGGCGGCAACGGCGAAGGCGCTTCGACCGCGACCTCGCGCCACTGCGGCGGACGCGCGAACGCCGCGCGCAGCTGATTGCGCGCGGCGACGCCGTCGCCACCGCCCCAGCGCGCGCGTCGCAGCGCCTGCACCGCCTCGCGTTGCTCCGGATCGACCAATCGCTCGACCAGTTCGTCGTCGTCGGCCGCGGGCGGACGCGCGAGCGAACGCAGCACCGTGGCGATCTGTTCGAAATCGCCGACATCGATCAATTGCTTGAGCGCCGGCAGGTTCAAGGCCAGCGAGCGCGCGCCAGCCGCGGCCGGCGCGGTACCGGTCGCCGCGGCCACGGCCGGCGCGCGCGACGGCTGGCCGCGCAGGTGCAGCGCCCAGAACAGGGTGATCAACCAAAGCACCGCGAACAACAGCGCCGCGCCCGCCCACGCCGCATTGCCGAGCGGCGACGCGGATGCGGCCGTCGCATCGGTGCCGATCGCCGCGCCCGTGTTCGCCGCGTCGGTCGCCTGCGCGCCGCCGGGATTGGACGCCGCAGCCGCCGCGCCGCCGATGCCGGTGACGGTCAGGTTCAACGGCGGCAAGGTCGTGCTGCGCGCCGCGCCGCCGACCACGTCCCACCAGTCCATGCGCAGACCGTCCACCCGCACCGGACCCGGACGCGACGGCACCAGCGAGAACTTGCGGATCAACCGCACCCGCGGCCGGCCTTCGTTGAAGCCCTCGTCGGCCTGGACCGGCTCGGGGAACACCTGCACGCCATCGATCGGCGGCAGCAGCAGTTCGGGCAATTGCGCGGCGTTGGCGCCGTCGATGGTGGCTTCGACCACCACCGCCGCCGCGCTGCCCACGCGCAGGCCTTGCGGCGTGCTGCGATAGCGCATGGTCACGCTGCGCAATGGCAACCACGGCTGCGGCGCATTCGCCGGCGCGGCCAGCACGTTGAGGGTGCGCGGCCGCGAACGCGCGTGCTGATCGTCGCCGCCGCTGCCGGTGAGCTGATCGAACAGGCCCGGCGCGCTGCGTCCGTCGAACCGCGCTTGCGGCAGCGCCATCGGTCCGCTGCGTTCGGGCACCAGCAGGAAGCGGCGCTCGACGATGGTGTAGCGGCGGCCGCTGATGTCGCGGTCGTATTGATTGTCGTCGCCGACCCGGGTCAGGGACGCACCCTGCGGCGTGGGTTGATCGAGCTTGCCGCCGACCAGGGTCAGCGCCGAATACAGCCGCACCGTCAAACCCACCGCCTGCTGCACGTACGGGCTGTCGTCGTCGACCAGCGTTTCCATGAACACGTCCGCGCCGGTCGCGACCGGTTGCGGTTGCTGCGGTGGCGGCTCGGGCGCGTTGCCCACGACCATCACGCTCAGCGGCCGCGTGCTCATGCCGTTGACCTGCAGCGACGGAATCGTCAGCAGCCCGCTGCGCAGCGGCCGCAGCGAGGCCAGGAACAAGGTGCGCATCACCATGCCGCCGCGCCCGGGTTCCAGGCTGGTGCCGGCATTGCTGGCGATCAACTTGAAGTCGCCGAGCAAGGGCCCGTAGTTCGGACCGCTGCCGGCCACGCCTTCGAGCTGGATGCTCAGCACCAGGCTTTCGTCGGCGTTGATGCGATCGCGATCGAGCCACGCGCGCACCTGCGCGAAGGCGCCGGCGCTGAACGTCATCAGCGCCAGGCACAACCCGAGTTTGACCAGCAATCGCGACATCGGCCTCAATCTCCCCGCAACGCCTGATTCTGGCGCCGCTCGTATTCGATCTTGAATTTTTCCCGCAGCAGGCTGCCCGGATCGTCGGGCACGCGCTTGAGCCAGGCGTCGTTGGCGACGCGGCGCTCGCGCTGTTCGGGGGTGAGCGGCTTGGCTTGTTGCTGCGCCTGCGCGGTCTTCTGGCCAGGCTGCTTCGCCTGGCGCTCGAGTTCGCGCTGGATCTTCTCGCGCTGCGCGGCATCGGCCTTGCGCTGCGCGTCCGGGTCCTTGGGCGGCTGCTCGGGGTTGGGTTTTTTCGCATCGTCGGGCTTGGACGGCTTGGGCTGTTGCGACGGATCGCCCTGCGGCGGCGAGTCGCCCTTGCCCTTGTCGTCCTTGTTGTCCTTGCCGTCCTTGGGCTGCGATTTCGAATCGCCCTTGTCGCCGTTCTTCGGCGGCGGCTTGCGCTTCATCGCCGCCTCGACCGCGCGCTTGTTGGCGATCGCGTCGGCCATGCCCGGCTGCAACTTCAAGGCGCTGTCGTAGGCCTTGATCGCCTCTTCATAGCGGCCCTGGCGCGCCATCGCGTTGCCGAGGTTGTACTGCGCATCGGCGCCCTGGCTGCGCTGGTACAACTGCGCGGCGCGCTCGAATTCGCCCTTGCGATACGCCTGGGTGCCCTGCTCCATGCGTTCGTGTTCGACCTGATCGGGGCGTTTCCACAGGCCCTGCGCATGCCCGGGCGCCATCGGCAACCACAGACACAGCAACAGCGCCGCGGCCACGCCGCTGCGACGGCGAAACGCGAGCAGGGCCAGCAGCATCAGCGCAGGCAGCAGCCAATAACCGTTGTCTTCGCGGGTGAGAGTCTTCTCGCCCTGCGCGGTGCCGGCGTCGGCCGCGCCCGGCGCGAGAATGCGCAAGGCGCGCAGATCGCTGTCGTCGTTGCTGATCGCGGCGTAGCGGCCGCCGCCGTCGGCGGCCAGGCCGCGCAGCGAATCCACATCCATGCGCGCCATCACGATGCGTCCGTCGGGCCGCTGAAACGCCGCGCCCGCGGCGGTGCCCAGGCCGAGCGCGGAAACCGTGTAGCCGTCGGCGGCGGCCTTGGCCGCGGCGCGGCGTTCGTTGCCGTCGGCGCGGTCGCTCAGTATCAATATCTGCCCGCGTTCGAAACCGGCCTGACGCAGCAGCTTGGTCGACCATTCGATCGCCCGGTCCGCGCGCTGGCCGTCGCCGGGCATCACGTCGGGCGCGAGCGCGTCGAGAAACACCGCGAGGTTGCGCGGGTCGTCGGTCATCGGCGCGACGGTGTAGGCGTCGTCGGCGTACACCACCAGGCCAATCTGGCCGCCGCTACGCTGGCGCAGCAACGAGGCCAGCTTGGCTCGCGCATGGGCCAGTCGTGTCGGCGGCAGATCGCTGGCGAGCATGCGGCTGGACAGATCCAGCGCGATCACCAGCGGGGTTTTTCCCTGCCACAGCGGTTGTTCGCTCTGACGCCAGCTCGGGCCGCTGAGCGCGCAGACCGCGATCACGTACGCAAGCACCGCGGCGATGACCGCGAAACGCGAACGCCGGCCGCCGCGCGACTCGAGCAGATGCGGCAGCAGATGCGCATCGACCGCGCCGCGCCAGACGCTGCTGCGCTTGCGCCGGCTGCGCCACAGCCAGCCCAGCAGCGGCAACGCCAGCAGCGCCCACAGCCAGTGCGGACGCAGGAATACCAAGTTCGCATCGCCGAACCAGGTCAGCGGATTCATGCCCGCCTCCGTCGCGGCAACACGAACGCCAGCAAGCCCAGCGCGAACGCGCCGGCCAGCGGCCAGGCATAGCGTTCGATATGCGGGCGCACCGCCTTGCCCGGACGTTTCACCGGTTCCAGCCGGTCGATCTGGGCGTAGATGCCGACCAGTTCGGCGGTGTCGCGGGCGCGGAAGAATTGTCCGCCGGTGAGGCTGGCGATCTTGCGCAAGGCGTCTTCGTCGATCTCGGCGTCGCCGCCGGGGATGGCGATCTTGAAACCGAACAGCGACATCGAACCGTCGCCGCCGAAGGCGATGGTGTGGATGCGCACGCCGTCGTCGCGGGCGATCTGCGCGGCGCGCTGCGGATCGGCGGTGCCGGGCGTGTTGACGCCGTCGGTGAGCAGGATCAGCACGCGCTGCCCGGCCGGTTGTTCGCGCAGGCGCTTGACCGCCAGGCCGATCGCATCGCCGATCGCGGTTTCCTGTCCGGCCAGTCCGACCACGCTGTCCTTGAGTTGATCGCGCACGGTGTCGCGATCCAGGGTCAGCGGCGTGAGCACGTAGGCGCGGCGGCCGAACACCAGCAGGCCGATGCGATCGCCGGCGCGGCGATCGAGGAAATCGGCGAGCACCGCCTTGGCCGCGGTCAGGCGATCAACCGGCGAGGACCCCAGGGTCATGTCGGGTTCGCTCATGCTGCCGGACAGGTCCAGCGCGAGCATCATGTCGCGACCGACCTGCGGCGGTTGCACCGCATCGCCGAGTTCCTGCGGCCGCGCCGCGGCGATGCACAGCAGCGCCCAGGCCAGCCACGCGAGCGCGCCGGCCCCGCCGCCGCGCAGGCTGCGGCCACCGGCCGCGGCGACCGCGTCCAGGCGTTCGCCGAACGGCACCTTGAGCGCGGCCGAACCGTCGCGCGCCGCCGGCAACAACCAGCGCACCAGCAGCGGCAGCGGCAACGCGGCCAGATACCACGGCCACGCGAATAACTCGCGCGCATCGCTTATCAGGCTGTTCCACCACGGCATCAGGACACGCCCATCCAGCGCAGGAAACGCTGGCGCGCGAGTTCGCGCAAAGCACTGGCTTGTTCGGGATCGACCTCGCGGCGATAACCGCCGTCGAGCAGCAGCCGGCCGACGCCGTCGGCGAAATCACGGCGTTTGCTGCCGCGATCGAGAAATTCCAGCCATTGGTCGCCCTGCAGGCGATCGGCATCGCGATCGCGGCGGCGCGCGGCGCGGCGCAGCAATTCGGACATCGCCGCCACTTCGGCCGCGGGCGTGGCGGCGTCGGCGAGCGCGCGATCGAATACTTCGTTCATGCGACGGCGGCGGCGTTCGCGCCAGCGCCGTAGCGCATACAGCGCCAGCGCGACCGACGCGAGCGCGCCGATCACCATCCACCAGCCCGGCGCCAGCGGCCACCAGGACGGCGCCAGGGTGTTGTGCACATCGCGCAGAGCCAGCGGCGCCGACATCAGGCCACCAGCGGCCGCGCGCGACCGAGCAAGGGCAGCCACGATTCGCTGGCCGCGTCGGTCGACAGCGCCTGCACGCGCACGCCGCGCAGCGGCAGTTTGTCCAGTGCGACCTCGACCGGCGCGACGAAACTGTCGTGCCAGCGCTTGCGCTGCGCGTCCACGCCCAGATCGAGTTCGATGCGCTGGCCGTCGCGACTGAACGGCAACGCCGACAACGGCGGTTGGGTTTCGATCGGATCGGTCAGCAGCAGCACGATCACTTCGTGATGCTGAGCCAGCACCGCCCAACGGCGCTGCGGCAAGGCGGCGATGCTGGCCGGATCGGTCAGCACGATCAGGCGCGAGCCCGGCCGCAGCAGACGCGCGGCGTGATCGAGCGCGACCCCGAGCCCGGCATCCTCGGCCGGCGGCTGGGTGTACCAACGCACCATCGCGTCGAGCACGCGCAAGGCGCCGCGCGGGCCGGAGGCCGGCGTCACCGGCGCTTCGCGCAGGCTGCCGCGCAGCGCGGCGATGCGATCGCCGTCGCGCGCCGCGGCCCAGGCCGCGACCGCGCCGGCACGCGCGGCCTGCACCGACTTGAAGCGCACGCGGGTACCGAAATACAGCGACGGCGCGGTGTCGGCGACGATCAGTGTCAAGCGTTCGCGTTCGGCCTGGAACAATTTGGTATGTGCGCGACCGGTGCGTGCGGTCAGGCGCCAGTCGATATGGCGCGCGTCGTCGCCGAGCGAGTACTCACGCGATTCGGCGTACTCCATGCCGCGCCCGCGCAGCGGCGACAGCGCCTGTCCGCTGACGCCGTGGCGGCCCAGACGCGCGCTGCGACGGCCGCTGACGGCAGCGCGCAGCGCGACTAACTCGGCCAAGCTGGGAACGACGCCATCACTCATCAAACGATTCCGTTGTCGCCCAAACCGCCATGAATTCCAGACTCGACATCACGCTCGCTCATCAATCCATCCAATATCGCGAACGCCGCTGTCACGAATCCCGAATCCCAACTCCCGAATCCCGGCCTCAAGGCAACGGCACCTTCTTGAGCAATTCGCCGAGCAGGCGATCGCCGTCCCAACCTTCCGCGGTCGCTTCGTAGCTGGGCAGGATGCGATGACGCAGGACTTCCGGCGCGATCGCGCGCACGTCGTCGGGGGTCACGAAGTCGCGGCCGGCCAGCCACGCATGCGCGCGCGCGCAGCGCTCCAGCGCGATCGAGCCGCGCGGGCTGGCGCCCCAGGCGATGCGCCGCGCGAGCGCGGGGTCGTAGCGGGCGGCATCGCGCGACGCCAGCACGATCTCGACCAGATAACGTTCCACCGACGGCGCGACATGCAGATCCAGCACCGACTCGCGCGCCGCGAACACATCGGCCAGCGGCATCCTGGCCACCGGCGCCGGCGCGGTCTTGAGCGTCTGCCGCGCGCGCTCGCGCGCCAGCCGCAGGATTTCGGTTTCGGCGGCCGCTTCCGGATAGCCGATGCGTACGTGCATCAGGAAGCGGTCGAGCTGCGCTTCGGGCAGCGGGAACGTGCCTTCCTGCTCGATCGGGTTCTGGGTCGCCATGACCAGGAACAACTGCGGCAAGGCGTAGGTCGCGCGGCCGACGGTGACCTGGCGTTCGCCCATCGCCTCGAGCAGCGCCGACTGCACCTTGGCCGGCGCGCGATTGATTTCGTCGGCGAGCAGGATCGGATGGAAGATCGGCCCGGGCTGGAATTCGAAGCGGCCTTCCTGCTGCCGCCACACCTCGGTGCCGGTCAGATCGGCCGGCAGCAGGTCGGGGGTGAACTGCACGCGCGCGAACTCGGCTTCCAGGCGCGAGGCCAGCGCACGCACCGCGCTGGTCTTGGCCAGGCCGGGCGCGCCTTCGACCAGCAGATGGCCGTCGGCCAGCAGCGCGATCAGCAGCCGCTCGATCAGCTCGGCCTGGCCGACGATTTCCAGCGCCAGCGCATCGCGCAGCGCGCGGAAGGCGTCGTGCAGGCGCGCGGTTTCGGCGCCGGAGGCGATGGCGGGATCGCGGGCAAGGGTTGATGCGTTGTCCATCCGGTATCCAGGTGACGCGCCGGGCAAGGGCGGGGGCAAGGTGGGGTTTGGGCCGATTTTGACCGAAGTTCGCCGTCAAGGTTCAAAACGTCGTTCTACTTCGGCGATCAAGGGGCTCATTCAGACGCGCGCGGCGATCGCGGGGAAGTGCCGAAGGTAGGGCATGGGGTCGCCCGTCGGGCCGGGCCGGACGCGGCGGCGCCGTGGCGTCCGCGGCTGTTCAGCGTCGTCGCAAAGGCCGATCGCGAAGTCGCGATCGCGCAAACGCAAAGAGGGCCCGTAGGCCCTCTTCGCTGTTACCGGTGCCGCGACTCAGCGCTGCGTCACCTGCATCACCTTCGGCGTCACGAAGATCAGCAGCTCGGCTTTTTCCTTGCTGCGGCTCTTCTTCTTGAACAGATTGCCGAGGAACGGGATGTCGGCCAGGAACGGCACCTTGGACAGATCGGTGCGATCGCGGAACTCATAGACGCCGCCGATCACGACGGTCTGACCGTCCTCGACCAACACCGCGGTATTGATGTTGCGCTTGTTGATCTGCGGCACCTGACCGATCGAGGTATCGACGAAGCCTTCGACCTCGTCCTTCTTGACGCTCATGTTCAGGAACACGCGGCCGTCGTTGGTGATGGTCGGATTGACCTTCATCTCCATCAGCACGTCCTTGAACTGGACGTTCGGGATCGGAATGCTGTTGCCGCCCTGCTGCGGCGAGATCGTCACGTAGCCGACTTCCTGGCCCTGACTGATCACCGCCTCACGCTGGTTGCTGGTGACCACGCGCGGGTTGGACACCACTTCGCCGCGACCTTCGGTCTGCATCGCGGAGAACTCCATGTCCAGGTTCACCCACTTGCCGAGGATCGTGAACGCCAAAGCGCCGGCCGGGTTGAGGACGCCAACATTGCTGTTGAGGCTGGCCGGGAACAGGAAGGCCGGATTGGTGATGGTCTGCAGCAGCGAACGTGCCTGATCGCGCAAGGCCGTGGCTTTGGCGTTGTCAACTCCGTCGAACAGACTCGCGTCGCTCGTCAGCTTATTCGCCTGAGCGGTGATCAATTCGTTCTTGGCAGCGGTATTGCGGTAGTTGTTAATGCTCTCCAGCGTACCGCTGGTGATCACATCGCCCTTCTGCCCGGAGACGCCAAAGCGCGCGCCGAGGTCGCGGGCGAAGCTTTCGGTCGCGATCACGATGCGCGCCTCGATCAGGACCTGATCGACCGGACGGTCGATGACCCGGATCAGCTCCTTCATCTGGGTCACTTTCTTCGGGATATCGCTGATCATCAAGGTGTTGGTGCGCTCGTCGGCGACCAGACGGCCGCGCGGCGACAGGAAGCCGTTCTCGTTCTGCGCGCTTTCGCCACCACCACCGCCACTGCCACCGCCACCGCCACCAATGCCCTTGGCCTCGGTCAGCGCCTTATAGATCTGCGCGGCATTGTGGTAGTTGATCTGGATGTATTCGGTGGTCAGGTCGACGCGGTTGTCGAGCGCGATGCGCGCGTCTTCGCGATCCTGCTCGTACTTGGCCACTTCAGCCTGCGGGGCGACCCACACCACGTTGCCGCTGCGGCGCTTGTCCAGGCCCTTGGCCTGCAGGACGATGTCCAGCGCCTGATCCCACGGCACGTTGACCAGACGCAGGGTGACGTTGCCCTGGACCGTGTCGGCCGCGACGATGTTGAGGTTGGACTCTTCGGCGACCAACTGCAGCACGGTGCGCACCGGCACGTCCTGGAAGTTGAAGGTCACCGGGCGGCCCGAGTAGCTGCGGACCACGCCGGCCGGCGCCTGCGAAATCGTGCCCGAGGTCGGCGCGGCATTGCCGGACGACTTGGCGCCCGCGGCCGCGCCCACCGCGCGATTGCCGGCCTGCGCGGTGCGCGGCACGACTTCGACGATGTAGTCGCGACCGGTCTGGTAGGCCATCGTGTCGAATGCGCCGCTGGTGTTGAGCACCAGCTGGGTGCCGGTGCCGGCCACGCGCGCGTCGATGCGCTGCACCGGCGTGGCGAAGTCGACCACGTTGAGCTGGCGCTGCAACGCCGCCGGCAATTGCGCATTGCCGACATTGACCAGCACTTCCGAGCCCTGGTTGCGCATGTCGGGCATCGCGCCGTCGCCGCTGAAGCGCACGATCAGCTTGCCGGAGCCGCCGTCGCCGCGCTTGAAGTCGATGTTGGCGACCGAAATCGTGCCCGGCAATTGCTTGGACGGGTCGTTGCTCGGCGTCGGCGCCACCGTCGCGGCGGCGGGCAACTGAGCCTGCGGCTGAACCACGGGCGTCGCGACGGCGGCCGGAGGGGCCGCATGGACAGCGCTGATGCCGGCGAGCACGCCGACCACGAGCCCGGCCATGCGGGCGCCGGAGGCCATGGGGCGTCGGGCCGACGGCATGGATTTGGCGTTGAATACGATCATCATGCTATCCCCTAATCATTGATCTTCCAGCGCCACGGAAGCCGGACGTTCCAGCCAACCGCCTGCGCCATCCGGCACCAGTTCCACCAAGTCGATGCGCTCCTCAGAAACGCTGGTCACGCGACCATCGTTCTGCCCCATGTACGCACCCGGTCGAACACGATAAGTCACTTTGTCGGGCGCCATGACCAGCGCCACGATACCGCTGCCGCGTCCGAGCGTCCCGACCATGTCGAGACCATCGAGCGGGAACTGTTCCAGCGGCTGCTTGCGTCGCTCCTTCTCGGGGCGCGGGCCGGAGCCGTTGTCCTGATCGGTGAAAGCGGTGCTGAACGGATCGCGCATGTCCTGCGCGGTGTATTCGAAAGTCTCGAACTGCTGCATGACCGGCAGCGGGTCCAGCGGCGGCGCCGGCTTGGCCTTGACCTCGGCCACCCACTTTTCCAGGTTGGGCGCATCGCCAGGGGTGCTGGTGATGGTGCGGAAGCAACCAGTGGAGAACAACAGCAGGGCGACCGCGAACAGGCCGCTGGTCCAGGAGCGATTGAAAGCGAGGCGATTGGCCATCTCAGTCAGCCCCCTTCTTGTCGTCGGCCTTTTTCTTGTCCTTGCTGCCGCCCGCGGCGTCTTCTGCGGTTTGCGTTTGCGCAGCCATCTCGTCTTCATCCAGATAGCGGTAAGTCTTGACCGTACCGGCCAGCTCCAACGGACTGTTCGGGGTGATGCCGCCGACCGCGTCCTTGTTGTTCTTGCCCTTGGGCTTCAGCGAGATGTCGTGCATGGTCATGATGACCACGCGCGGCAGCGAGGCCACGCCGCTGACGAAGGCGCCGAACTGGTGGTAGGTGCCCACCATGCGCAGCGCGATCGGCTTCTCGGCGTAGAACTCCTTGGGCACTTCCGCGCCGGGCTGGAACAGCTCGTTGGAGATGCCGGTCGCCAGGGCGGTCTGCGAGATGTCGACGATCAGGTCGGGCATTTCGGTCTTGCTCGGCAACTGCCGCAGCATCTGCTGCAATTGCTGCTCCATCTGCGCGAGCTGCTGCTTGAGCGGTTCCAGGTTCGCCGCGCGACCTTGCTTGGTCTCGAAGGTCGTGCGCAGTTCCGATTCCTGCCGCTCGAGGCCCTGCAGTTCTTCGCGCTTGTCGCTGACGAACAGCCACCAGGCCAGACCGACGATGATCACGCCGACCAGCGCGCAGAACACGATCTGCGCGTTACGCGGCCAACCGCCGATATTGTTGATATCGAGGTTCTTCATAGAAGCCTTCTTGCTCACGACGCGGCTCCTGTCTTGGTGGGGGCGGCGGGCACGGGCTTGACCGGCGCGGCGGCAGGCTGAGCGGGAGCAGGCGCGGGCTTGGCGGGCGTCGTGGCCGGCGCGGTACCGGGCTTGGCGTCAGCCGGCGCCGCGGGCGCGGTACCCGCCGGAGCCGCGGCCGGAGCCGTCGTCCCCGCGGGCGCGGCCGCACCATCGGCAGGCACCGCGGCGGCGTCGCCGGGAGCCGGCGCATCCGGGAAGCCGTCGCCGTCCTCGTCCTTGGGCGCGTTCGGGTTGGCCAGCTTGACCTGCAGCTTGAACTCGTACGGCAGGCCCTTCTCGTTGCCCTTGGCCTCGATGATGCTCAGATCGGGCTTGGTCATCCAGCCGGACACTTCGAGGTTGCGCATGTAGGTACTGACCCGGGCGTTGGACTGCGCGCGACCTTCCAGGGTCAGCGTTTCCGCGTCCTGCTTGATCGCGGTCAGCACCGCGCCGTCGGGAATCGTGCGCACCAGCGAATCGAACAGATGCACCATCTGCGAACGGTTGGACTGCAGCTTCTCGATCACTTCCTTGCGCGCGAGCAGCTTGGACTTCTTCTTGTCGAGCTCTTCGATCTCGGTGATCTTCTTCTCGACCTCGGCGATCTGCGTGTCCAGGAACGCATTGCGCTTGCGCTGACCGCTGATTTCGCTGCTGTAGTAGAAGACGATCAGGACCGACAGCGCCAGCGCGGCCAGGACCGACAGCAGCATGATCGCGCCGAATTCCTTCTGTCGTGCCTTGCGGCGCTCTGCGCGCCACGGGAGCAGGTTGATGCGTGCCATCAGTCGAAGCTCCTCAGGGCCAGGCCGCAGGCGATCATCAGCGCGGGCGCGTCCTGCGCCAGGGCATGCGCCTGGACGCGCGGGCCCAAGGTCATGTGCGCGAGCGGATTGGCCACGGTGGTCGGGACGCCGAGTTGCTCCTCGACCATCTCGGCGATGCGCGGAATCGAGGCGCCGCCACCGGCCAGCACGATCTGATCGACGCGGTTGAACTCGCTGCCGGCATAGAAGAACTGCAGCAGGCGACTGACCTGCTGGACCATCGCTTCCTTGAACGGCTCCAGCACTTCGGCCTGGTAGCTCTCCGGCAACCCGCCCTGGCGCTTGGCCAGACCGGCTTCCTCGTAGCTCAGACCGTAGCGGCGCATGACCTCGTCGGTCAGCTGCTTGCCGCCGAACACCTGTTCGCGGTGATACAGGCTGCGGCCGTTGCGCAGGACGTTGAGCGTGGTCATCGTCGCGCCGGAATCGACCAGGGCGACCAGACCGTCGCGCGGCCCGCTGAGGGTGTCGGCGAGCAGCGCGAACGCGTTCTCGATCGCGAACGCCTCCACGTCCATGACCCGGGGGGTCAGGCCGCCGAGCTCGAGCGCCGAAGCGCGCACCTCGACGTTCTCCGATCGCGAGGCCGCGAGCAGCACCTGGACCATGTCCGAAGCGCCGGGCATCGGCCCGAGGATCTCGAAGTCGTGGTTCACCTCGTCGATCGGATACGGCACGTAATTGGCCGCCTCCAGCTCGATCTGCGACTCCATCTCGTCTTCGTCCAGATCGTTCGGCATGCCGATGACCCGGGTGATCACCGAGGATCCGGCGACCGCGGCGGCGGCATGCTTCACGCGGGTCCCCGAGCGGGCAACGGCGCGTTTGATCGCCTCGCCCACCGCTTCGACCTCGACGATGTTCTTTTCCACCACCGCATTGGGCGGCAGCGGTTCGACAGCATAGTGCTCAACCCGGTAGCGGTTGCCGACTCTTGAGAGCTGCAACAGCTTTACCGCGGTCGAGCTGATGTCCACGCCGACCAAGGCCGGCTGGCTTTTTGTGATGAGTCCCACAGTTATCTCCCCATGCCACAAGCGCTTACGCGCACTTCGTGTGGCCCCGGATTAGATAACGGACTTTTCACAGGCTGGCAACCACTTCTTTCGTGAATGCCAACCAAGTCGTGCTTTTTTGACCCTCAACGTCACGTGACCGCCACCGTCAGTCCACTCGTCGGGCGTCCCGACGCGAAACCGCGCGCGGGCGCCTTTGCGCCGGCCGAATCGGGAATCGCCCAGCGGCGCGGGCCGCTTTGCCGATCCTGCCGCCAAGGCCGGGGCGCGATCCGTGCCGGCGCCGGCATTTGCGCGTTCGCGACGGCGCGGATCGGTTGGCGAAACACCCGGTCCGGCCGCCAATTGCGCGAAACCGGCCCGCCCGGACCGGTCGCGGAGCCGCCGCGACCCCGGCACGGACCGCCCGGACCCGATCGGCAAACCGGGCCCCGGGTCGCGATCCGCGCTCCTCTATACTTCCCCGCTACGACCACCGACCCCGGAACCCGCTTCGATGTCCCGTATACGCCGTTGGCTGCGCTGGGCGCTTTACGCGTTCATCGGCGTGGCCCTGCTGGGCGCCATCGCGCTCGGCACCTTGTACTACCTGATCGTCCCCAAACTGCCCGACGTCGAAACCCTGCGCACCATCGAGCTGCAGGAACCGATGTACGTCTACGCCCGCGACGGCCGCCTGATGGCGATGTTCGGCGAGACCCGGCGCTACCCGATCGCGATCGAAGACGTGCCCGAGCGCCAGAAACAGGCGTTCATCGCGATCGAGGACTCGCGCTTCTACCAGCACCACGGCATCGACTACAAAGGCATCGGCCGCGCGATCTGGCTGCTGGCGACCACCGACGACAAGCGCGTGCCGGGCGGTTCGACCATCACCCAGCAGGTCGCGCGCCAGTTCTTCCTGAGTTCGGAATACAGCTACAAGCGCAAGCTCGGCGAAATGCTGCTGGCCATGCGCATGGAGCAGGAGCTGAGCAAGGACGAGATCTTCGAGCTGTACTTGAACAAGAGCTTCTTCGGCAACCGCGCCTACGGCGTGGGCGCGGCGGCCGAGTTCTACTACGGCAAGAAGATGAGCGAGCTGTCGCTCGACGAAATGGCCTCGCTGGCCGGCATTCCGAAGTTCCCGTCCAGCGGCAACCCGCTCAGCAATCCCGAGCGCGCCAAGATCCGTCGCGACTACATCCTCGACCGCATGGCAGAGCAGCGCTTCATCAGCGCCGAGGAAGCCGCCCAGGCCAAGGCGGTGCCGATGCACGCGACCCCGCACGAACGCCCGGTCGAGGTGTATGCGCCGTACGTGGCCGAAATGGTCCGCCAGGAAATGGTCGCCCGCTACGGCGCCGAGGCGCTGACCAAGGGCTACCACGTCACCACCACCATCGACCCGACCCTGCAGATCGCAGCCGACAAGGCGATCCGCGACGGCCTGTCGGTGTACGACCGCCGCCACGGCTGGCACGGCGTGGAGCAGCACTTCGACCTCGCCGCCGGCGACGACGCGGCGGCCATACGCGTGCGCCTGCGCGGCATTCCGGCTCAGGCCAACCTGCTGCCGGCCGTGGTCCTGTCGACCAGCGGCTCGCAGGCCACGGTCGCGCTCGGCGACGGCACCGAACTGACCCTCACCGACAAGCAGGGCTTCGGCGGCCGCAGCCCCGGCAGCCTGCTGACCCGCGGCGATCTGGTCCGGGTCGCGCGCCTGGAAACCCCGGCCAAGCCGGTGGCCGAGCCCAAGCCCGGCGAAGCCGCGCCGGCGGCGCCCGCCACCCCGGCTGAGCCGCCGATCGTGACCTACCGTCTGGATCAGCTGCCGCAGGCGCAGGCCGCGCTGGTCTCGCTGGAACCCGCCGACGGCGCGCTGCGCGCCCTGTCGGGCGGCTACAGCTTCGCCGGCGCCAAGTTCAACCGCGCCACCCAGGCGCGGCGCCAGCCCGGTTCGAGCTTCAAGCCGTTCGTGTACGCGGCCGCGTTCGAACGCGGCTACAACCCGGCCTCGATCGTGCTCGACGCCCCGGTGGTGTTCAAGGACCGCCGCGGCCACCTGTGGCGCCCGCAGAACGACGGCGGCAATTTCGCCGGCCCGATGCGCGTGCGCGAGGCGATGGTGCAGTCGCGCAATCTGGTCTCGGTGCGCCTGCTCGATGCCATCAGCGTCGATTTCGCGCGCAAGTACATCAGCCATTTCGGTTTCGATCCCGAGCAGTTGCCGCCGAACCTGTCGATGTCGTTGGGCACCGCCTCGCTGACCCCGCTGTCGGTCGCGCGCGGCTATTCGGTGTTCGCCAACGGCGGCTTCCGCATCACCCCGTGGTTCATCGACGAGGTCAAGGATCGCGCCGGCGCGGTGGTGTTCAAGGAAAAGCCGGCCACCGCCTGCCCGCAATGCGGCGGCCGCGGCGGCACCTCGTCGGCGGCGTTGCCGGTCAGCAACGTGGTCGACGGCTTCGACCTGGGCCCCGCGCCCGGCGCCGACAGCGCGGCCAAGAAGCCCGATCCGAAGGACAAGGCCAGCAAGGACAAGAAGCCGGCCGAACCGGAAAAGAAGCCGCTCACCCCGGCCGAAATGGCGGCGCTGAACCTGGCCCCGCGCGCGATCGACGACCGCATCGCCTACCAGATCGTGTCGATGCTGCGCGACGTGGTCAAACGCGGCACCGGCACCGCGGCCAAGGTGCTCGGCCGCGAGGACGTCGGCGGCAAGACCGGTTCGACCAACGATCACCGCGACGCCTGGTTCTCCGGCTTCGGCGGCCCGTACGTCACCACCGTCTGGGTGGGCCGCGACAACTACAAGTCGCTGGGCTACCGCGAGTACGGCGGCAAGGCCGCGCTGCCGATCTGGATCGACTACATGCGCGTGGCGCTCAAGGACAAGCCGATCCAGCCGAACGAACCGCCGCAGGGCATGGTCAAGGTGTCGGTGGCCGGCAACGGCGCGCTGATTCCCGACGGCACCGGCGGCGTGATCGAATGGGTCAAGGCCGAAGACCTCGAACGCATGCAGACCTACACCGATTACGGCACCGAAGACGCCGCGCCATCGGAAGAATCGTTCGACATCTTCTGATCGCGGGCGGACCACGACGGCGCGCGGATCGCGCGCCGGACAAGGCGAAGGCCGTACGCGCCGCGTGCGGCCTTTTTCTTTGCCCGCCGCGTTGCTCGCCCGCCGCCGTGCTTGCCCTGTCTGGCGGCTGAAACCGGCGCATGGCCGTGGACATTGCCGTGATAGACGAACGTGCTAGCTTTGGCCTTGCCGGCCCCCAACCGGCCGCGGCGAGCGCCCTCGCCGTGAGTGCCCGCCGCGGAGGTCGAGATGCACCAGGCCCGACAGCACGCACATCAGCATGCGCAGACCCGCATTCGCGAGCGCCGTCATCGCCTCGCCCACGAAGCCGCCCGGCTGATCGCCGAAAGCGGCATCCGCGACTACCACCAGGCCAAGCTCAAGGCCGCCGAACGATTGGGCATCTTCGACGATGCCTCGCTGCCGCGTAACCGCGAGATCGAGGACGCGCTGCGCGAATACCAGCGCCTGTTCCAGCGCGACAACCTCGACGGCCTGCGCCAACGCCGCGAGGCCGCATTGCGCGCGCTGGAGTTCTTCGCCCCGTTCGAACCCCGTCTAGTCGGCCCGGTGCTCGACGGCACCGCCGACGCACGCAGCCCGGTCGCTCTGCACCTGTACAGCGACGATCCCGACGCGGTGTCGATGTTTCTCGATCACCACCTGATCCCGGCCGAGGCGCGCGAGCGCCGTCTGCGCCTGGACCGCGAACGCAGCGAAGACTTCCCGGTGTGGGTGTTCAGCGCCGAGGAACTGACCTTCGACCTGACCGTGCTGCCTTTGGACGTGTTGCGCCAGGCGCCGCTGTCGCAGGTCGACGAGAAGCCGATGAAACGCGCGGCCGCCAATCAAGTGCGACAGTTGTTGGCCGACGAGGAGATTTCGGAGTTCGAGCGGGGGTAGTGGGTGTGTCGGCGCGGAGTGGCGTGGGGTAATGCCGGCAGTCGGTCGATCGGTGTGGATGTAGAGCGAGAGCGATGCAGGCCGATGTCGGTCGAGACATCCTTGGCTTTCCCCCGCTCGAGAGAACGCCTACTCGCGACGGCGATGCAGTCGCCACGCGCACCTCAAAATCCTCACGACACCTCCATGCCGTCATTCCCGCGAAGGCGGGAATCCAGGGCTTCATCGCGGCATGACTCTGAAGTCTCTGGATCCCCGCCTTCGCGGGGATGACGGCGAAAAACAGTCGATTAGCATGGCAAGCGACGGCGTGCTCGACGGCAGCCTCGGCGCCGATCAGGCCGCGCGCCAGGCGCAGGCGCAACGCGACCGCATCGCCTCCAGCGCCGTCGACGATCGTAACGCCTACGCGCATTTCATCCGCGATCTGCAGACGAGTACGCGCGCCCCATAGTCGCGGCCGCCACTACGTCGTCGCAGGCATAAGCATGTATACATCCGCATCGATCCATCGCAGGAAGCAACGCACCATGACCCATCGCCCCGGCCGTCCGCGCTTATCCGTCATGATGCTCGCGTTGTGTTCCTTTGGCCTCGCATCGAGCGCGTTCGCGCAACCGCCTCCCGCCGCCGACGCGCGCCAGGTGCAGCTCGATGCCCACTGGAAAGGCGAGCCGTATCACTGGGATCTGGCCGATGGAACCGTCTTGGTACAAAGCGTGACCGATGACGACGCGCGAGCGACGGTGACCCCGCGAGCCGGCCAGGAGCACTACGTCCTGGAAATGCTATGGGGCCGGTTCCCGGTCAAGGTCAGCGCGGAATGTTGGCGACGACCCGCGGCGCAGTTCGAGAGCTGCGCCGAAATCGGGCCGCGCGAGGACACCCAGGCGCAGAAAGACGAAAGAGCCGAAGACGAGCGCAAGGAACTCGAGCGCAAGCGCCGGTTGGCGGCGCGCACCGCATGGATGCGCCCGGAGATGACCCAACAAAGTATCGTCTCGATCATCTCCAAAACGATGCGCGACCAGCAGGCGTGGATGCGCACGCCCGCCGCGCGCCTGATCGCCGACAACTTCGCCTGCGACACCAGCAATGCCGGCCTGCCGAAAATCACGGCCGAAGCGCAGGAAAAATACGCGCAGGCCCGGCGCATCGGTGCGTACGACGCGCAGGGCGAGCCGGTCCTGATCGAAGCGGCGCAACTGGGCAACTGGCGCGCGGTCACGACCTTGTTCAACGTGGCGATGTACGGCGAAGACTGGGAGTCCGCCCAGCCCCTGGTCGCCTGGCTGCTGCAACGCGACGCGCCGGCCGGCTACAACAAGCTCGCCGAACTGCACGGCACCATCGCCAGCTACGAAGACGGTCATGCCTCGTCCGCTGATCAGGATCTGGTCACGGCGCTGCGCTGGCGCGCCGCGCAAGCCGGCGATCCGGGCGCGCAACGCGACATGTCCGACTATTTCAAGGAGCGCGATCCGCAACTGTCCGAGCGACTGATGCAGTGCGCGCTGGAGCGCTTTCCCGACCTCAAGTAGCCGCGCGCTCTCACGATCGCGTTCTCTCACGCGGACATTCCCGTGAAGGCGGGCTCAGCCCGATCCGGCCAGACTTGCGCGAAACATGGCCGATTACGTGCGAGACGCCGCCGCGCACCGGCGGCACAATGGCGATCCTTTTTCGCACCCACACAAGGACGCCTCATGCGACTCCATGGAACCGCGCTGCTGTGCCTGCTGACGCTTTCGTCGGCCGCCGTCGCCGCCGACAAGCCCGCCGCGACCAGCCTGACCAAGCTTTATCAAAGCTACGAGAACGCCGGCAACAGCGCGCTGTCGATGGCCGAATACGACACCCGCGTGCGTTTCAGCGCGGTGGTGCTCGACCAGACCACCTCGATGGACGACACGCCCATCCTGCAGGCCACCGAAGCCGGCGAAGAAGCCGAATACGCCCGCCTGATGGGCGAGGACGAGGCACAGAGCAAGAAGCTTGGCGCACTCAAGATCGGCGCCAAGTTCACCGCGACCTGCACGGTCGGCTTCACCAGCGGCACCGACTACTTGAGCTTGAAGGACTGCACGGTCGAGTAAGCCGCGGGTCCGCGGCGATCGTCGGCGCAGCGGCGAATTACCGACATCGGTTATCGACCGACGCGTCCAGACTATTCGCGCCCCTCACCCCGGCCCTCTCCCGCAAGCGGGAGAGGGAGACGGAGCCACGACGAATTCTTCGACTGCCTTGAATACCTCTCCGGTTTGCGGCGGCCGGAAGAAGTGCAAAACCGAGAGATCGCGCCGGAGGGGACATCTTCGTATCTCGGCGCAAACGAAAACGCCCCGCGAGCGCGGGGCGTTTCGTATTCACCGGATGACGCGGTAACTCAGCGCTTGTCGGCGCCTACGTAATCGCGCACGCCGTGACCGGTGTAGATCTGGCGCGGACGGCCGATCTTGTTCTCGGGGTCGTTCTGCTGTTCCAGCCAATGCGATACCCAGCCGGCGGTGCGCGCGATGGCGAACATCACCGTGAACATTTCCACCGGGATGCCAAGCGCCTTGTAGATGATGCCCGAGTAGAAGTCGACGTTCGGGTAGAGCTTGCGCTGGACGAAGTAATCGTCCTTCAGCGCCGCCTCTTCCAGCTTCATCGCCACGTCCAGCAGCGGGTCGTTGATGCCCAGTTCGCCGAGCACGTCGTGGGTCATCTTGCGCACCAGCGCGGCGCGCGGGTCGTAGTTCTTGTAGACGCGGTGGCCGAAGCCCATCAGGCGGAAGCCCGATTCCTTGTCCTTGGCCTTCTCGACCGCCGACTTGACGTTCTCCGGACGGCCGATCTCGTTAAGCATCTTGAGCACGGCTTCGTTGGCGCCGCCATGCGCCGGTCCCCACAACGCGGCGACGCCCGAGGCGACGCTCACATACGGGTTGGCGCCGGTGGAACCGACCAGACGCACGGTCGAGGTCGACGCGTTCTGCTCGTGATCGGCGTGCAGGATGAACAACAGGTCCATCGCCTTGGCCGCGACCGGGCTCAATTCCAGCGGTTCGCTCGGCACTTCGAACAGCATGTGCAGGAAGCGCGTGGTGTAGTCGAGGCTGTTCTTCGGATAACGGATCGGCCAGCCGATCGAATAACGATGGCAGGCGGCGGCGATCGTCGGCACCTTGGCGATCAGGCGGATCGCGGCCAGGCGGCGCTGTTCGGGATCTTCCAGGTCGAGTTCGTTGTGATAGAAGCTCGCCATCGAACCGAGCATGCCGACCAGCATCGCCATCGGATGAGCGTCGTGGCGGAAGCCGTACAGGAAGGTGCGGAACGCCTCATGCATCATCGTGTGATGCGTGACTTCGTGTTCGAACTTGGAGAACTCGGTCTGCGTCGGCAGTTCGCCGTTCATCAGCAGATAGGCGACTTCGAGGAAGTTCGACTTCTCCGCGAGCTGTTCGATCGGGTAGCCGCGGTACAACAGCACGCCTGCGTCGCCGTCGATGTAGGTGATCGCCGACTTGCAGCTCGCGGTCGCGGTGAAGCCCGGGTCGTAGGTGAACATCCCGGTTTCTTTCGGCAGCTTGGCGATGTCGACGCACGGAGCGCCGAGCACCGGATGCTGCACCGGCAGGGCGAAGTTCTTGTCGCCGGCGGTCACGGTGACCTGATCGAGGCGGGTTTTGCTGGAATCTTCAGACACGAAACACTCCTCAGTCTGCCTGCCGCAGGGAGGGCCGCGACAGGAGGGGAACGGGGGGTCGCATTGCGTTGCGATGCTGAATTATCGCACAACGCTTCCTGAGCCCAAGCTCGGACTTTGGTCGGGGCGCCCCCGCTGGGACGTTGCTGCGTTTCACCCTTGCGTCGAACCGGGCGAACCGCCGCACCCGCCCAGACACGCGGCCCGATGCGGCAAAGCCCGGGCGTTCGCCGACGGACATCTCCGCCACCACCCGCCCGGCCGTCCTGCAAATATTCCCCAGCCGCCCCTGTAGGAGCGGCGCAAGCCGCGACCGCGAAACCCCAAGACGCCACCGGCCACGACCCGCGGCGCTGCACGAACATCCGTTCGTATCCCCACGCCCCGCAGCCATCCGGTCGCCACTCGCACCGCCCTGCGCGCCCGCGGCGGCCAACGACACCACTCAGCGACCTGGCGCGCAAACGCAAACGGCCGCCATTGCGGGCAGCCGTTATGCATACAACGATGTCGCGCCCGGATCGCTCCGGCGAGAATTACTTCTGCGCGTAACGCTTACGGAACTTGTCGACGCGACCGCTGGTGTCCATGATCTTGTGCTTGCCCGTGTAGAACGGGTGCGAAGCCGACGAGATGTCGACCTTGATCAACGGATACTCGGTGCCATCGATCTTGATCGTTTCCTTGCTCGACAGGGTCGAACGGGTCACGATCTGGAAATCGGTGGTGACGTCCTGAAAGACGACACTGCGGTATTCGGGATGGATGCCTGCCTTCATGGCACTCAACCTTAGTATGTGCGGGAAAGTCGGGCAGTATAGCGGCCACCTGGCGGGTGGCGCAAGTCTCGCGGGCACGAAAAGTAAAAACTGCTTGAGGGCTGGCCCGGCTGGGTTTGCCGGGGTTTGGGGCTGATGGATGGTGATATCGGGCCCGGGCTGGCGGCGCTGGGCTGCGGGGCGGTTCCGGGGGATTCCGAGCCGGCCTGAGGGCGGGATACGGCCCGACGCGGGTCGCTTCGCGGCCTGACGCGTTCCTACCAGCTGCGGATATGCCGACGGATGACGGCGCCTCGGCGACTTGAAGGGGGCGCTTCGGCGCCTTGCGCGGGTATCCAACTGCCTACGCGGGGCGCCGCGTATCGAGAGTGCCTCGGCGACTTGCGAGGGGCGCTTCGGCACCTTTCGTCGCTGTCCAACTGCCTACGCGGGGCGTCGCGTATCGAGAGTGCCTCGGCGACTTGATGGGGTCGCTTCGGCACCTTGCGTCGTAGTCCGACTGACTACGCGGGGGACGCGGCCAGGGCGTCCCGGATCAGACGTTCGAATCGCTCGTGATCGTACTTCATCAAAATAGCCACCCGATCCTCCCGCCCTTCCTGACGGCGCCAGTCGACGATGGTCGCGCCGCGGCTGTGGGTGCCTTCCAGTTCGATCGACAGCGGCCGCGCCTGCACGTCGAGCGCGCCGTCGGGTTCCAACGCGAACGCCATCGCCAACGCATCGGCGGCATGCCAGTGATCGCCGCGCCGGTCGATCGACCACAGCCGGGTCTTCTCGGAAATGCGTTCGTAGAACTGGCCGCGGGTCGAACCGGCCTTGAGCCACTCGACCACGCGGTCGTGATGCAGGCCGTGCGCGACCACCGCTTCCCAATCGGCCAGGTCGATGTGCTCGAACGCTTCGAACACGATGTGCGCGGCCTCCGGGTCGAAGTAGATGTTGAACTCGGCCGCCGGGGTGATGTTGCCCTGGCAGGTCACCGCGCCGCCCATCACCACCAGGCGCGCGATGCGCTGCGGCAGGGTCGGGTCGAGCTTGAGCGCGAGCGCGACGTTGGTCAGCGGGCCGAGCGCGACCAGCAGCAGTTTGCCGGCGTGCTCGTGCGACAGGCGCAGGATCGCCAGCGCCGCATGCTCGGCTTCGACCTGGCGTTTTGCCGGCTCGTAACCGACATCGCCGAAACCGTCCTGGCCGTGCACATAACCCGCATCGGGCGAAGGATGCAGCAGCGGCGCGGCGGTGCCGGCGAACACCGGCACGTCGACGCCGGCGACTTCGCACAGCTTGAGCGCGTTGGCGACGGTGTGCTTCAAGCCGACGTTGCCGGCGGCGATGGTCAGACCGACAACCTCGTGGCGCGTATCGTTGAACGCCATCAGCAGGGCCAGCGCGTCGTCCACGCCGGGGTCGGTGTCGATAAGCAAGGGAATACGATCAGTCATGGAATCACTCGTTCTGCGGAACTGTGCGCAGCGGCGATCGCCGCGCCGGCCGGATCGGCCGTGGAGGCCGTAACGGCCGGGATGGCGTGCAGCGCGCCTTCGTAGCGCAGCAGTTCGCCGAAGGGAAACAGCGAGAAGGCGACGGCGAAACGGTAGCGTTCGCCCTCGCCGTCGGGCTCGATGCGCTTGTAGGCATCGGTACGCGGAAACAGGAACAGCGGCAAGCGCAGGCCGCGCACATCGACGCCGAGCAGACGCCAACGCCAACCGCCGCCGTCGAGATCCACGCCGAGCCGCATGCGCGCCGGGCCGGTGGATTCCAACCAATGGCCGTCGGGATAACGGCCGACCGGCCGGAAAATCGAGATCAGCTCGCTGCCGTCGTCGAAGCGGCGGCGCCACTGCATCTGCTGTTGATCGTGGACGATATCGACCCGGAACCCGCGCCGCGGGCGATCGATCGGGATGCCGAGCTTGCGCGCCAGACGACGGCCTATCGCGCCGGCCAGGCCGGTGCCGGTGGACAGCGCGATCTGTCCGCCCAGGGCGCCGCCGTCACGGTGCAGCGCCTGCAGCAAGGGGTGCAGCCGGTCGAAATCCGGTCCGAACCATTGCGTGGCTGCGTTTTGAAGGGCTCCCGGCATCCGGGTGAGGCGCTCCAGCTGGCGGGCCACTATGCCAAATATCGGGGCGCTGTGGTAATCGGCGCCATCGGGCCGTTTCCCGCCGCCGCCGCGTGCGCGGCCGCGCAAAAGCGGCGGCGCGAATCGGAGCCGGCGATACCGACGCCGCGACACGGCGTCGGCCGCGACCACCGTCCGAGCCACGCGCGCCGCATCCGGGCGCGCGCGGACCGGACCGTCTCGATCACAGGCCCTGCCCCGGCGGCAGGCGCGCGAGAATTTCCGCCACGTCCCAGGTCGTGCCGTCCTGGAACCAGATCTCATCGACGCCACGCGGCCACGGGTCTTCGCCGCCGGGAAAGAAACCGACCACCGTCACCACATCGCCGTTGCCGTGGTTCACGACCAGATCGGCGCCCACGCGCGCCAGCGTCACCTGCGCCGGATCGATCCCCGCTCCGAAATGCACGATCTCGAGGAATTGACCGAGGCCGTCGGCGCTGTAGACCCGATCCTGACCGTCGCCGATGTTGAAGTAGTAGAAATCGTTGCCTTCGCCGCCGTACAGCCGATCCTCGCCGCCGCCGCCGAGCAATGCGTTGTCGCCGCTGCCGCCGTACAAGGCATCGTCGCCGCCCAGGCCGTACAGGCTGTCGGCGCCCTCGAGCCCCTCGATGAGATCGGCCTGATGGCCGCCGTACAGCACATCGTCGCCGGCCGTGCCGGTGACGGTCGAAAACAGGCCGGGCACGTTGCGTCGCAGCCGCGCATTGGCCGCGCGCGTCGCCGGACTCCAGGTGAAATCGCTAACGGAGCGCGTCTGCGCGGGCGAGTGAACGTTGGCGCCGCCGGCGGTGGGCGGCTGATCGAACGCGATGGGCATGCAAGACTCCTGTCGATGGCACGGTGGTTCCCGCGGCGGGCGTCGCCATCCTTGAGCGCCCGCGGCAACACTATTGGACCGGTTGCGGATCGCGGACGCTGCGACGGCGCGAAGCCCATCGGCCACGTCGCTACGAGCTTCCAAGCTCAAGCCGATGCGTAGCGCACCGCCCCGCCCACCCAGCGCGAAACGATCCGCTCGGCCAGTTCCGGCGAGGTCTTGAGCAGGTCCTCGCCGAGATCCTGCACCAGCGGCAGCAGATCCGCGTCGCGGGCGAGATCGGCGACGCGGAAACCGGCCAGGCCGGTCTGGCGGGTGCCTAGCAGTTCGCCGGGGCCGCGCAATTCCAGGTCCTTTTCGGCGATGACGAAACCGTCGACGGTCTGACGCATGGTTTCCAGACGCTGCCGCGCCAGCCCCGACAACGGCGAGCGATACAGCAACACGCAACTCGATGCCGCGCTGCCGCGGCCGACGCGGCCGCGCAGCTGATGCAGTTGCGCCAGGCCCAGGCGCTCGGCGTTCTCGATGATCATCAACGAGGCGTTGGGCACGTCGACGCCGACTTCGATCACCGTGGTGGCCACCATGAGATCGAGTTCGCCATCTTTGAAAGCACGCATCACTTCCTGCTTCTCTTTCGCTTTCATGCGCCCATGCACCAGCCCGACCCGCAACGGAGCCAGTTGCACCGACAACTCCTCGAACGTGGTCTGCGCGGCCTGCGCGATCACCTCGTCGGAATCGTCGATCAAGGTGCAGACCCAATACGCCTGCCGCCCTTCGGCGCAGGCGCCGCGGATGCGTTGCACCAGTTCGGGCCGACGTTCCTCGCTGAGCGCGACGGTCTGCACCGGCGTGCGGCCGGGCGGCAGTTCGTCGATCGCCGAGACATCGAGATCGGCGTAGGCGGTCATCGCCAGGGTGCGCGGAATCGGCGTGGCGGTCATCACCAGTTGATGCGGCACGATCGCGTCCTTGCCGACCGCGCCGCCGGCGCCCTTGTCCCTCAACGCGAGCCGTTGATGCACGCCGAAGCGGTGCTGCTCATCGACGATCGCCAACGCCAGGTCGGCGAAGGCCACGCCTTCCTGCATCAGCGCATGCGTGCCGACCACCATCTGCGCCTCGCCGTTGGCGACCTGTTCGAGCACCGCCTTGCGCGCGCGGCCGGTGACCTTGCCGGCCAGCCAGGCCACGCGCACGCCCAGCGGCTCCAGCCATCGACGCAGGTTGTTGAGGTGCTGCTCGGCCAGCAGTTCGGTCGGCGCCATCAGCGCGGCCTGACGCCCGTGCTGCACCGCGATCATCGCCGCGAGCGCGGCCACCACGGTCTTGCCGCTGCCGACATCGCCCTGGACCAGGCGCAGCATCGGCGAGGGTTTGGCCAGGTCGACGCGGATCTCGTCGAACACCCGCTTCTGCGCGCCGGTCAGCTTGAACGGCAAGGATTTGCGCAGGCGTTCGGCCAACGGCATCTGCTTGAGCGGGCGCGCCTTGTGCGCCTGCTGGCTGATGCGCTGGCGTCGCAGGCTCAGGTGATGGGCGAGCAATTCTTCCAGCGCGAGCCGCCGCTGCGCCGGATGACGGCCGGCGATCAGCGCGGCGACATCGGCATCGACCGCGGGCCGGTGCACGGTCAGCAAGGCTTCGCGCAAGGTCGGCAATTGCAGGCGTTCGCGCAGCTCTTGCGGGATCAGTTCCAGCGAACCGTCGTCGGGCAGCCGATCGAGCGCGTAACCGATCAATCGCCGCAGCGTGGCCGGGCCGATGCCCTCGATCGCCGGATACACCGGATCGAGTTGTTCGCCCAGCGCGACCTCGTCGCTGTCGTCGTCGAACACGCGGTAGCTGGGATGGACGATCTCCAACCCGTGCTGGCCCGGCTTGGGCGTGCCGTACAGGCGCACGCGCGCGCCGACCTGGAACTGCGCGACCTGGGCCGCGCGAAAATGGAAGAACCGCAGCACCACGGTCGCGCGCGAATCGTCGCCGATCGCTACCCGCAGCATCGGCTTGTAGCGAAACCCGCGCTCGACCCCTTCGACCCGGCCTTCGACCTGGGCCGCGACCCCGGGCTGCAGCAACCGGATCGGCGTGATCTGGGTGCGGTCTTCGTACTGCCGCGGCAGTTGCAGCCAGAAATCCTGCAGCGTGGTCAGCCCGCGCGCGGCGAGTTTCTCGGCCACGCGCGGCCCGACCCCGGGCATGCGGGGCATCGGCTGCGTGTGGAGATCGACGGAGGGCCCGTCCTTACGGCTTGGCATGGCGTAAGGATAAGGGCGGGAATCGGGAATGGGGAATCGAGAATCGGAAAGGCGGGAATCGCGATTCGATTCCCGATTCCCGGCCGTCAATATTTCGCGCTGAACTCCACCCCGAACGTACGCGGCTCGCTGACCCGCGCGCCGACCGTGCCGAGCACGTTCTTGCCGTAGGTGCCCAACGAGTTGATGTACTGGTTGTCGAACAGGTTGTTGCCGTACGCGGCCAGGCCCCAGCGGCCCTGCGGCGAGGTCCAGCCGATGCGCAGGTCGGTGCGGTTCTGCGCCTCGCCCAGGTCCAGCGCCGGGCTCACCCCGCAGCGGTTCTGCGCCTGCGACTCCGCGCCGCAACGCACCTTGCCGCGATACGAGTGACGCAGCGAGAACCGCAGGTCGCCGCTATCGGCCAGGTTGACCACGTAATACGCGCCGCCCGCGGCCGACCAGTACGGCAGTCCGGTCGGGTCGCCGCTGGCGTCGATGCCGTCGGAGGTGACGTAGTTCTTGTAGGTCGAATCGATGAAGCTGGCGTTGAAATCCAGGCCGAAGTTATCGGTCGCCTGCCAGCGCATGTCGAAGTCCAGGCCGTAGGCTTCCAGGTCGGAGGTGTCGACGACGAAACGCGGGATGCTGGTGCTGCTGTCGAGCCGCACCGCCTGGCGGTTGTCGTAGACGTAGTAGAACGCCGAGGCGTTGAGCTGCAGGCGTTGATCCGGGAACGACTTCTTGATGCCGGCCTCGAAGTTCCACACGTCCTCGTTCTCGAAGCTGCTGCCGATCTGCAGCGAGTTGAAGCCGCCGGCCTTGTAGCCCTTGGCCAGGGACGCGAACACCATGGTGTCGTCGTTGATGTGGTAATCGGCGACGAAGCGCGGGCTGAAATCGCTCCACGAACGCTTGTCGCGGTTGGTCAGTCCCTTGTTGAGCATCGCCGGCGGGTCGATGAAGGCGATGTCGAACACGAAGAAGTCGCGCGGGATGCCGGCCAGATCGAAGAAGCCCAGGCCTTCGAGTTGATCCAGCGCCGCATCCAGGCCCGGCGCGTAGCGCGGGTCGTTATGCCAGCTGAAGTCCTTCTCGTCGCGGGTGTAGCGCAGGCCGACGGTCAGGTTGAGCTTGTCGGTGGCGTGCCAGATCACGTCGCCGAACACCGCATAGGCCTTGGTGTCGAGGGTATTGTGGAAGGTCTCGTTCCAGCGATGGCCGAGCAGATGGATCGGAATGCCCAGCGCATCGAGTTGCTGATCGACGTAGCCGAACAGATAACCGTTGGGCGTCGGCGCCAGGCCCAGGTTATGGACGATGGTGTCGACCGAGTCGGTCAGCGCGTTGACCTCGCTGGTCTGCCGCGCGTCTTCTTTGAAATAGCTCGCGCCGGCGATCCAGTCCAGCTTGTCGGTGCTGCCGCTGAACTTGAATTCCTGGTAGTAGCTGCGGTTGCTTTCGGTGTTGGTCGAATCGACGTACAGGTAGTTGCGATTGGTGCCGTCTTCCTCGACCCGGTTGACCGAGTCGTAATCGCGCCATGACGTGGTCGAGGTGAAACCGCCCCAGTCGAAACCGTGATCGACGATCAGGGTCACGCCGTCGAAGCGACGCGATTCCTCGTTGCCCTCGGCGTCGCTCATGGTCGGGACCTTGCGCGGGTCGAGATAGGCCGACTCATCCACCGGCAGCGGCGCCAGACCCGGCGCCGGCGGCAGCGCGATGATGCCGGTGGTGGCCTGGCCGAGCTGATCGAGGCTTTCGTGATCCCAACTGATCAAGGCGCTGGTGCGCTCGCCGAAGCGGGTCTTGAACGCGGCGCGCGTGGCCCAGTTGTTTTCCGGGTTCAGATCGCG
Organism: Lysobacter capsici; assembly: GCF_014779555.2. Classification (NCBI taxonomy): domain Bacteria; kingdom Pseudomonadati; phylum Pseudomonadota; class Gammaproteobacteria; order Lysobacterales; family Lysobacteraceae; genus Lysobacter; species Lysobacter capsici. The sequence goes on along the minus strand of NZ_CP094357.1, from coordinate 1,112,456 downwards.
ACCGGTCGCGGCGTCCTGGATCCAGCCGTCGGCGTGATTGACCAGCGCATTGAAACGGAACGCCGAATCCTCGCCGGTCGGCAGGTTGAGCATGCCTTCGAGGTACTGCTTGCCGTAGTTGCCGATGCGCAGCTTGGTCTTGACCTCGGTCGCGCTGGCGTCGGGCTTGCGGGTGATGATCGAGATCGCGCCGGCCGCGGTGTTGCGGCCGAACAAGGTGCCCTGCGGGCCCTTGAGCACTTCGATGCGCTCCACGTCGGTGAACGGCAGCAGCACGCCGCCGCCGCGACCGGCGTACACGCCGTCGACGTAGACGCCGACCGCGGGATCGGTGCCGATGCCGAAATCGTCGGTGCTGATGCCGCGCAGTTCGAACCCGGGCTGGGTCGGCTGCTGGCTGTCGACCACCAGCCCCGGCACGAAACTGTCGAGGTCGCCCAGATCCTGCGCGGCGGTGTCGTCGATCAATTGATCGGTCACCACCTGCAGCGCGATCGGCACGTCCTGCAGCTCCTGCTCGCGGCTCTGCGCGGTGACGGTGATCTTGTCCAGCTCTTTCGGCGCCGACGCCTGATTCGGCTCGGCGGACTGGGCGAAGGCGGCCGGCGCGGCCAGTACGAGTCCGCCGCCGCACAATGCGGCGATGGCGGTGGCGGTCGCGGTGACCAAACGGTGTTTACGCAGCGACATCTCAAGCTCCCCTCTCGTTGTCGTTAGTTCGAACGCGTGCAGCGGTTGCGTTCCAATGGTCTGTATTCCCTCAGACGGTTTTGCCGATCGGATGGTTCTTGCGAATGTCCGACGTCCCTTGTCGCCGGGGCGAATGCCCATCCACGCGGAACCTCGCGGCGCTCCCGCGATCCGACGATTCAGCGATCAACCGCACGTCCCCTGTTGCGCGGCGATCCAATCGCGGATCAGTTGTACTCCTTCCGCGTGGACCACGCTGCGGCCCAGTTCCGGCATCATCACCGACGGGTCGTCGCTGACCATGCGATAGGTCAGGATCGATTCGTCGGGCTTGCCGGGCACGATATCGTGACGCCGGTCGCCGGTGCCCTTGCCGGCCGCGATCGGCAGTTTGCAACGGCCCAGTCGCAGCGGTTCCTGGGTCGACGCGTCGAGCCACAGGCCCGAGGTGTTGCCCGGCCCGGTCGGGCTGTGGCAGTGACCGCAGTTGATATCGAGATAGGCCCGCGCGCGCGCCTCCAGCGGCGCGTCCGGATCGCGCCAGTTGGCGTCGCGCGGCGCGCTCGCCGGCTCGGGCGCGCCGTGCAGATAGCCCACCTTCGTCCAGTGCGCGAGCTGATTGGCCGCGCCGTCGTCGTAGGCGAAATCGCGATTGAGATGGCGCGCGCGCGGCCCCAGCGGATGCAGCGCCTTGCTCTTCATGTCGGTGCCGTGGCAACCGGCGCACTGGTTCTGATCGGGCACGGTGTACTGCGCCTGTTCGCGGCTGCCGTCGCTCGCGAGCAGTTGCAGCGACACCAGTTCGCCGCCGCGCATCAGCCTGGCCTGGGTCTGCTCGGCGTTCCACACGTACGGCAGCGCGATCCAACCGTCCTGACGTCGCACCAGCAGACGGGTTTCGATCAAGCGCACCTTGCTCAGTTGCAGCCCGCCGCCGGCCAGGTCCGGGCCGTCGTCGGCGCTGCGCAACACCGTGTCGCCTTCGCCGCGCGGGTAGTAGAAGGTCTTGCTGAAGATGGTGCCGACCGGGAAATCGAATTCGCGCTGCGCATCGAACTGCGCGGCCTGGCCCTTCGGCATCCATACCGTGCGCAGCTTGTGCGCGTAGTCGGAAAACAGCGCGGTGTTGAGATCGTAGGGCAGCACGTCGCGGTTCAGACGCAGACGCCCGTCGGCGACGCGCAGCAGGTTCCATTCGGCCAAGTCGGCCGGCTGGCCGTCGGCGAAGAAATGTACCGCCGGCCAGGGCGAATCGGCCGCGATGTTGACCGCTTGTGGCGCGGCTTGCGGCGCGATATCCGCGCTCGGCTTCCCGCATCCGGCAACCAGCAACGACATCGCCACGGCGAACACGTAACGCATCGGGGCACGACCTGTCGAAGCATGACCCATCGAAATACGGCGCATCGATCAACCGCGCTTGAGGTCGATCGCCGGCAACTTCGGCAGTTCGCACGCGTAGGGCTTGGTGTCCTGGCTCGGGTTCTTGTAGCCGCCGGGGCCGTCGGCGTTGACCACGCCGGACACATCGCGGATGCAGATCTGCGGGCCTTCCTTGCGATCCTTATTGGCGTAGCCGTCCCACAGCACGTCGGGGAAGTGCCCGCTCAGGCCGTAGATCGCGGTCTTGAGCGCCTTCAAGTCCAGACCATCGGGCGAATCGCCGCCGCCGGACAGGCGATTGCCGTAGATCGAGATGCGCTCGGGATACGGATCGAAATCCTTGGCCGCCTTGTCGTCCTTGTAACCGGTGGAATAGACGCTGGAGACGATGATGTTGGTGGTGGCGTTGTCGCTGATGTCGTTGTCGAAGATTTCCACGTCGTCGTTGGAATTCACCACCATGCCGCTGCCGGCCGGCACGCTCGACACCGGCGTGCCCTTGGCGCCGAAGTTGGCGGTGTTGTTCTTGAACACCTTGTTCTTGAACACCCGGATCGCGCCGCCCTGCTGCGACAACGCCGGCATGTTGAACACCAGGATGCCGCCGGTATTGTTGGTGGCGACGTTGTCGTACACGTCGGCGTTGACGGTGTTTTCGATCTCGATGCCGGCGACGTTGAACTCGGCGCGGCTGTTGCGCACGATCACGTCGCGCGACTGGCCGACGTAGATGCCGGCGTCGGAGGCGCCGATCGCGACCGAATTCTCGATCAGCACGTTGCGGGTCTTGACCGGATACAGGCCGTAGGCGCCGTTCTTGGTGCTCGGCCCGCCGGTCCATTCCACCCGCACGTTGCGGATGGTGATGTGCTCGCCTTCGTTGACCTTCAGCCCGTCGCCCTTGCTGTCCTCGATCGCGATGTTTTCCAGGGTGAAACGGCTGGCGTTGACCAGCAGGCCCTCGGCGCCGGCCTTCTGGCCCTTGAAGCTGAGCACCGACTTGTCCGGACCGGCGCCGCGGATGGTCACCCCGTCCACGCGCAGGGTCAGGCTGCGGTCGAAGGTGTAGCGGCCGGCCGGGACCTCGATCACGTCGCCGTCCTTGGCGTCGAGCAGGCGGGTGCGGAAGGTGTCGGCGAAACCCGCATCGCCGGCGGCGACCTGCGCGGTCGGCGTGTGCTGGGCTTGTTCGGGGCCGCAGGCGGCGGTCAGCGCGGCCACGGCCAGGGCGAGGACGGACGCGCGAATGGGCTGGTTCATGGTGATCCCCGTGATCGTTGGCGAGCGGGGTGGGTTCGCGCCGATGGCGAGAACGGACCCCGTGACGGCTAAGCGTCGAGTCTCCGCCGCCGATGTGAGCGCGCGTGAGGGCGAATGCGGCACACTAAGGGGGCATTCGCGGTCAAGTTCACGGCCTATCCGCGATCAACAGTGAGAGGCGATGCGTCAGTCATCCGATCAGGACAAGGCCCGGCCCGACGTCGCATTGATGTCGCCGAACCTGCTGTGGGGTCTGCTCGAGACCGCGGACCGGATCGGCGCGCCCAGCGACGACTGGTTCGCCGGCACCGGCCTGAGCCGCGCGCAGGTCAGCGACCCCGGCGTGCGCCTGCCCGACCGGCCGACCGCGGTGGTGGTCGAGCGCGCCTTGAAGGTGCTGCCGCCGACCATCGGCCTGGACCTCGGCCGCGACCAGCACGTCGGCAATTTCGGCCTGCTCGGATTGGCGATGACGACCGCGGCGACCTTCGGCGAAGCGCTGCAGATCGGCCTGCGCTTCACCCCGGTGGTCGGCAGCCTGATGCGTTTCGTCGAAAGCGCCTCGGAGAGCGGCACCCTGGCCCTGGCCGGGCAGATGACCCTGGCCTATCCGAGCATCCACCGTTTCGTCGCCGAGGAATTCTTCAGCAGTTGCCTGGCGCTCGCGCGCGGCCTGGTCGGCACCACCTTGCGGCCGCTGCGGATCGAATTCAGCTATCCGGCGCCGGCGTATCGCGAGCATTACGACGAGGTGTTCGACTGCCCGGTCGCGTTCGAACAACCGCAGGACCGGCTGGTGCTGGACGCCAACTGGCTGGCGGTGCCGCTGCCGACCCACAACCCGATCGCCTCGCGCCAGGTGCTGGCCCTGTGCGAGGCGCAGATGCCCGACGCCGCGGTGCCCGGCGAGGTCACCGCCGCGGTCGAGCGCCTGCTGCGCGCGCAACTGCCGCAGGACCCGAAGCTGGCCGGCATCGCCGCGCAACTGCACGTCAGCGAACGCACCCTGCGCCGCCAGCTGACCAACGAAGGCACCAGCTTCCACGACATCCACGACCGCCTGCGCATCGACCGCGCCTACGCCCTGCTGCGCGAACGCAACCTGACCATCGCCAGCGTCGGCGCGGCGATCGGCTACAAGGACCCGCGCGATTTCCGCCGCGCGTTCAAGCGCCTGACCGGACAGACGCCGCGCGCGCTGCGCGAGCACCTGCTCGCCGAAATGGCCGGCGAGCGCAGATAGCCGCGAGCCCACGCAGCCGCGTCACAAACGGTAGGAGCGGCGCAAGCCGCGACCGCGAAACCCCGGCTACGGCGACACCGCCCGCACCACAGCAGCATGACGACCACCGCGCTTTAAACAGCCGCGCCCGCGCCAACTCACGCGGCCACCGGCAACATCACGCTCGCGGCTTGCGCCGTTCCTGCACGATGCATCGAAGCCGCGTCGCTGTCGGTCGACTCAGCGCAACACCATGATCGCATCGACCTCGAACGCGACCCCGCGCGGCAACGCCGACACTTCGACGGTCGAGCGCGCCGGGAACGGGGCGTTGAAATATTCGCCCATCACCGCGTTGACCTTGCCGAACGCGCTCAGGTCGGTGAGGTACAGGCCCAGCCGCGCGATGTCGGCCAGCGAACCGCCGGCGGCTTCGCACACCGCCTGCAGATTGCGGAACGCGCGATGCGCCTGCGCTTCGATATCGCCTTCGATCACCAGGCCGCTGGACGGATCCAGCGGAATCTGGCCGGACAGATACACGGTGTCGCCGACGCGCACGGCTTGCGAGTACGGGCCGATCGCGGCCGGGGCTTGGTCGGTCTGGATGATTTCGCGGGACATTTGAGGGCCGGGAATGGGGAATGGAGAATCGGGAATCGTAAGGGCAAAAGCGGGGTCGCGGGGCCTGGATCACGAACTGGGCTTCGCCGTACGTTGATCAAAGTCGCGTAGCCACAGACGCCGCGACCGCGCTCTTACGATTCCCGATTCCCGACTCCCAATTCCCGGCCTCTCACATCCGCTGCACACCCAACACCACCGCCAACCGGCGTACCCGCCGCATCACGTCGGCCAGATGCTTGCGGTCGTGCACTTCGATCGCGAAACGCATGATCGCGATGTTGGAATCGCGTTCGAGGTATTCGACCCGGTCGATGTTGGACTCGGCTTCGGCGATCGCGGCCGCGACCTGGGCCAGCGAGCCGGGGCGGTTGTCGACTTCGATCCGCAGCGCGGCGGCGAAGTCGCCGGAGACCTGACGGTCCCAGCCGATCGCGACCCAGCGGTCGGGCGATTTGCGGTACTCGGCGACGTTCGGGCAATCCAGGCGATGCACCACGATGCCCTTGCCGGCGGTGTGGTAGCCCATGATTTCGTCGCCCGGCAACGGCAGGCAACAGTTGGCGAAACTGATCACGCCGCGCTCGGCGCCGGTGATCAGGATCTTGTCCTCGGGCAGGCGCGGACGATCGATCGAGCGGCCGCGGGCCTTGCCCGGCGCTTCGCGCGCGAGCGCCAGCGCGACCTGGTTGGGCATGCGGTTGCCGAGCGCGATGTCGGCCAGCAACGCTTCCAGACGCGGATAGCGGTTTTCCGCCAGATACGCGTCGAGCCGCTGCGCCGGAGTGCGGTCGAGCGAGGTCTCCAGCACTTCCAGCGCGCGATCGAGCATGCGATGGCCCAGCTGCACCGCGTCTTCGTGTTCGAGCTGCTTGAGCTGTTGCCGGATCGAAGTGCGCGCCTTGCCCGAGACCACGAACTCCAGCCACTGCGGCTTGGGCGTGGACGACTTGGCGGTGATGATCTCGACCCGTTGGCCGCTGGCGAGCTTGGTCCGCAGCGGCACCAGCTTGCCGTCGACGCGCGCGGCGACCGCGCGGTTGCCGACGTCGGTATGCACCGCGTAGGCGAAGTCGAGCGCGGTGGAATTGCGCGGCAACGACAGGATGTCGCCCTTGGGCGTGAACAGGTAGACCTCGTCCGGGAACAGGTCGACCTTGACGTTTTCCAGGAACTCCAGCGACGAACCGGTTGAACGCTGCGATTCGACCAGGCTGGCGATCCAGCTGTGCGCGCGCGACTGCGCGCTGTTGGGGCCTTCGCCGCCGTGCTTGTACGACCAGTGCGCGGCGATGCCGCGCTCGGCGATCAGGTCCATGTCCTCGGTGCGGATCTGCACTTCCACCGGCGAACCGTAGGGACCGAACAACACCGTGTGCAGCGATTGGTAACCGTTGGCCTTCGGAATCGCGATGAAATCGCGGAAGCGCGAATCCAGCGGTTTGTAGGCCGAGTGGGCGACGCCGAGCGCGTGATAACAGTCCGGCACGCTCTTGACCACAATGCGGAAACCGAACACGTCCATGACCTGGGTGAAGCTCTTATGCTCGTGATGCATCTTGGTGTAGATGCTCCACGGCGATTTGACCCGGCTGATCAGGCGGTGTTGAAGCTTCTCCTTCGCCAGCCGCTGGGCGAGGTGCGCTTCGATCTGCACCAGCGACTCGCGCCGTACCACCGGCTGGGTGCGGATACGTTTTTCGACCACGGCGTGACGCCACGGATGCAGCGCGCGGAAGCCCAGATCCTGCAGCTCGGCCTTGATCAGGTTCATGCCCAGGCGCTGGGCGATCGGTGCGTAGATTTCCAAGGTCTCGCGCGCGATGCGTTCGCGCGCTTCGGCGCTCTGCGCGCCCAGCGTGCGCATGTTGTGCAAGCGGTCGGCGAGCTTGATCAGGATCACCCGCAGGTCGCGCGCCATCGCCAGCAGCATCTTGCGGAAACTTTCCGCCGCCGCCTCCTGGCGATCGCGGAACTGCAGCTTGTCGAGCTTGGTGACGCCGTCGACCAGTTCGGCCACGGTCGGACCGAACTCGGTCGCCAGGCATTCGCGGGTCAGCGGGGTGTCTTCGATGGTGTCGTGCAGGATCGCCGCGACCAGGGTCTCGACGTCCAGGCCCTGCTCGGCCAGCACCTTGGCCACCGCGACCGGATGGGTGATGTAGGGCTCGCCGGACTTGCGGGTCTGCCCGGCATGCGCGGCGGCACCGACCGCCCAGGCGCGGCGCAGCTGATGGCGCTGCGCTTCGGGCAGGTAGTGCGCGGCGAGCTCGAGCTCGCGCACGTAGTCCGGCAGCTCCGTGTCCTCGGCAGCGGCAGGATAAGTTTTCAGCGCGGGCTCGGCAGGGGTCATAACGGAAATTTACGCGGGCGGGAGCGCATGGCGCAACGCATTACGTACTTTGAATGTGGCGACGGCTCGATTCCGCGCAAGCACACGGTCACGGCTTGCGCAGTTGGCGGGAGCTTCGGTTCAGGCTGGGCCTGGCTGTCGGGCGAATCGGGTGCGACGTGCGGGCGCTTATTTCGGTCGCTGCGCCCCGATCCGGTCTTCAGGGCTGTTGCCTGAAGCGGGCTGCCTGGAAGCGGTTGCCCGAAGTATTTGTGGCAGCGGTGTCGGCGCCGACGCGCGGTTCGAGCGAGTTGTCGGGAAATTCCACCGAGTTCGGCCTCGGGGCTGAGGCTCCACGCGCAATGGCGGCTCGCATGCAGGCAAATTCGCCCGAAAGCGCGCTTGTCTCGCCCGCAAAGCCCCGTCCAGCGGGGGTCTTCAGGTTTCCGCGCCAGCCCAGCCCCGGCCACAAACGAAAACGGCCCCGCCGAGGCGGAGCCGTTTGTCGATCCGGATCGTCCGCGCGCGGGCGCGCAGCCGGTTGCCGGTTGGATCAGTCGTCGCCCTTGGACAGGTCGTCGTCGGCGACCACTTCGGCCGCGGCCCATTCCAGGGCTTCGCGTTCCTTGCGCTCGCGCTCGGCCTTTTCGACCGCGTCGATGTATTCCGGGTTGACCTGACGCGCGGCGATTTCGCGCAGCGCCAGCACGGTCGGCTTGTCGTTGGCTTCGCTGTTGTCCAGCTGCGGCTCGACGCCGTTGGCCAGCTGGCGGGCGCGCTTGGCGGCCAGCATGACGAGTTCGAAGCGGTTATCGACCACTTCCAGGCAATCTTCGACGGTGATGCGGGCCATGGGGCTCCTGCGGCCGGTGCGGCCGTCTTTGTAATGCGGATGGGGACCGGGAAGTTTAGTCGCTGTCCCTGGCTGGAGCAAGGTTTGGGTGGGCTTGGCCTTGTGAATCAATCAGATAAGGCCGAGACGGACGCCGAGAGGGCGGTTTGAGCGGCGATTGGGGAGCGAATCGGCCCCGGATAGGCGTGATCGACCGATTGGCGCGGTCGCGGCTCGCGCCGCTCCTACAGGGCGACTTCGGGATGCGCGGCGATCGGGTGTCGGGGCTGGAAGCCCCTCTCACAAAAGATTGCGCGGGTACGCCGGTACGGGGACCCGACCGACGGCCGGATAGGCTTTTCCCGATTCCCGATTCCCGATTCCCGATTCCCGCCTTCCCAATCCCGAATCCCCAATCCCCAATCCCGGCCGTCAATCAATCCGCCAGCAGCGCCGTGATCAGGCGCGAATGCCGCGCGACCTGCGGTTCGCGGCGCAGCCGGCTGGCCAGGAAGATCGCGCACATCTCGTCCACGGCGGTGTCGAAGATCTCGTTGACGATGACGTAGTCGAACTCGCCGTAGTGCGACATCTCCTCGCGCGCGGCGGCCAGGCGCTGGCCGATCACCTGCTCGCTGTCCTGCCCGCGCGAGCGCATGCGCGACTCCAGCGCGTCGCGCGACGGCGGCAGGATGAACACGCTGACCGCGTCGGGCACCTTGGCGCGCACCTGACGCGCGCCCTGCCAATCGATTTCCAGCAGCACGTCCTTGCCGGCCGACAGGAACGGCTCGACCGACTGCCGCGCCGAGCCCTTCCAGTCGCCGTGGACGCGCGCGTATTCGAAGAAATCGCCGGCCTCGACCATCGCCTCGAATTCCTGCGCGCTGACGAAGTGGTAGTGCTCGGCGTGACGCTCGCCCGGACGCGGCTGGCGCGAGGTGAACGAGATCGACAGGCGGATGTTCGGATCGCGCGCGAGCACCGCGTTGACGATGCTGGATTTTCCGGCCCCGGAGGGGGCGGCGACGATGTAGAGAGTTCCGCGCATAAGTCTCGGGAATGGGGAATGGGGAATGGAGAATCGGAAGTGCGGAGCGCGGGATCTGGCGACGTTGTCGCTCTTGCTATTCCCTATTCCCCACTCCCGATTCCCGGCTACTCGATATTCTGAATCTGCTCGCGCACCTGATCGATCAGCACCTTGAGCTCCACCGCCGCCGCCGAGCTGCGCGCGTCGACCGACTTGGATCCCAGGGTGTTGGCTTCGCGGTTGAATTCCTGCAGCAGGAAGTCCAGGCGGCGGCCGACCGCTTCGCGCAGCTTGAGCACGCGCCGCGCTTCGGACACGTGCGAATCGAGCCGGTCGAGTTCTTCGTCGACATCGAGTTTCTGCAGCCACATCACCAGTTCCTGTTCGAGCCGGCCGTTGTCGGCCGGCTGGGCCAGGTCGGCCAGGCGCGCTTCGAGCTTGGCGCGCTGGCCGGTGCGGATCGCCGGCATCATCGCGCGCACGTCGGCGGCGATCCGGGCGATGCCGTCGATGCGTTCGCCGATCACCGTGGCCAGCTTGCCGCCTTCGCGTTCGCGCGAGGCGACGAATTCGTCCAGCACGCTGTCGAGCAGGCTCAGCGCTTCGGCTTGCAACGCCGCCGGGTCGGTGCTCGGCGCCTGCAGCACGCCGGGGAACTGCAACAGATCGGTGAAGTCGGTGCGCAGCGCCGGGAAGCGCGCCGACAGGTCGATCGCCAGATCGCTCAGTTCGCGCAGCCGGGTCGGATTGAGTTGCAGCGCATCGCCGCCTTCGGGCGCGCGCAGGCGCAGGCTCAGGTCGATCTTGCCGCGGCTGATCCGCGAACCCACGCGCTCGCGCAGCGCCGGTTCCAGCACGCGCAGCTCGTCGGCCAGGCGCACGCCGAGTTCGAGGAAGCGGTGGTTGACCGAGCGCAGCTCGCAACCGAGCGTGCCCCAGGGTGTCACGCGTTCGCCGCTGGCGAAGGCGGTCATGCTGCGAATCATTCGGAAATCCCGAGCCTACAGGGAGCGAATGGTAAACTCGCCGGCCCTCAAACGGTAAATCCGCCTCATGACCGGTCCCAACGCCGCTCCCGCCCAGGCTCCGGCCGGCCCGCTCGTCCGCCCCAGCGGCCGCACCGCGGAGCAGATGCGCGAGGTCCGGATCGAGCGCGGCTACACCGCTCACGCCGAAGGCTCGGTGCTGGTCAGCTTCGGCCAGACCCGGGTGCTGTGCACCGCCAGCGTCGACAACAAGGTGCCCGGTTTCCTGCGCGGCAAGGGCGAAGGCTGGGTCACCGCCGAGTACGGCATGCTGCCGCGCGCCACCCACACCCGCAGCGACCGCGAGGCCGCGCGCGGCAAGCAGGGCGGCCGGACCCTGGAAATCCAGCGCCTGATCGGCCGCGCTCTGCGCGCCTGCGTCGACCGCAAGGCGCTGGGCGAGCGCACCATCACCCTGGACTGCGACGTGCTGCAGGCCGACGGCGGCACCCGCACCGCGGCGATCACCGGCGCCTACGTGGCCCTGGTCGACGCGATCCGCTGGCTGCAGGCGCGGCGCGAGATCACCCGCGACCCGATCTTCGGCGCGGTCGCGGCGGTCTCGGTCGGCGTGTACCGCGGCGTGCCGGTGCTGGATCTCGACTATGCCGAGGACAGCGACTGCGATACCGACATGAATGTCGTGATGAACGATGGCGGCGGTTTCATCGAGCTGCAGGGCACGGCCGAGGGCCATGCGTTCCGGCGCTCGGAACTCGATGGCTTGCTGGCGCTGGCCGAAGCCGGCATCGCCGAGTTGGTGCTCAAGCAGCGCGAGGCGTTGGCGGGTTGAGTTTTCGCCGGCAAGGCGCGGGACAGATGATTCGGTGGTCGCGTCTTCTCCTGCCGTCATTTCCGCGTTCGCGGGAGTGGCGAGCAAAGCATCAAGCAAAAGCGTTCGGAATTGGTCCGGCGGCCACGCCCTCTCCTATCGTCATTCCCGCGAAAGCGGGAATCCAGCGACTTGGGCGGACTGACAAAAACGACGTCGCTCGCATGACCCGCGCTGAAGTCACTGGATTCCCGCGTTCGCGGGAATGACGAGCAAGAGCATCAAGCAAAAGCATTCGGAATTTGTCCGGCGACCGCGCCCTCTCCTGCCGTCATTCCCGCGAAGGCGGGAATCCAGCGACTTGGGCGGACTGGCAAAAACGACGTCGCTCGCATGACCCGCGCTGAAGGCGCTGGATTCCCGCGTTCGCGGGAATGACGAGCAAAAGCATCAGGCAAAAGCGTTCGAAATTCGTCCAGCGGCCGCGCCCTCCCTTACCGTCATTCCCGCGAAAGCGGGAATCCAGTGACTTGAACGTAGGCCTGGGAAGCGACGTGGCAGCCGTTGCCTCGTCAAAGTCACTGGATTCCCGCGTTCGCGGGAATGACGGGCAAAAGCATTCGAATTTATCCAGCGACCGCGCACTCTCCTACCTTCATTCCCGCCTTTGCGGGAACGACGAGCAAGTACGCGCAGTGACGATCGCCCGAACCACGCCGACCATCGCGCTAAGCGCGGGATCTTTTGCCCGCCCCTGGGCAACAAGCCTTTAGACGTGACCCGACACTGCACGTCCGCGATACCGCCCCACACACAGCGCGTGAACACATCCGCGCACCACGTCTCAAATTTCGCCACACGCGCTGAACTTCGCCGCGCATTCGCGATCATTGTCGCCAGCCGCCGACAGGCCGTCGCCGCGGCTGATTTCGCCAGACGAGTTCGCCGTGCGATCGCGTCCGGCCCCGCACGAGGACACGCATGAACCGCAGCATCGGCAGCATCACCCTGGTCGTCGCCGATTACGACGAGGCCATCGATTACTACACCAAATCCCTGGGTTTCAGCTTGCTCGAGGACATCGATCAGGGCGGCGGCAAGCGCTGGGTGCGGGTCGCGCCGGCGCGCGGCGCGCAGACCGCGCTGCTGCTCGCGCAGGCCGCGAACGACGGACAACGCGCGCGCGTCGGCGACCAGACCGGCGGCCGGGTCGGCTTTTTCCTGCACACCGACGACTTCCACCGCGACCACGCGGCGATGCTCGAACGCGGGGTGCGCTTCCTGGAATCTCCACGCGTCGAGACCTACGGCACGGTCGCCGTTTTTGAAGACCTGTACGGTAATCGCTGGGATTTGCTGGAACTGAAGGCATGAGATTAGTGCTGGCCAGCAGCAACGCCGGGAAGCTGGTGGAGCTGCGCGACCTGCTGCGCGACACCGGCATCGACCTGGTGGCGCAAACCGACTTGGGGGTCGAGGACGTAGAGGAAACCGGCAGCACGTTCGTCGAGAACGCGTTGCTGAAGGCGCGTCATGCCTGTCAGGTCACCGGCCTGCCGGCCTTGGCCGACGACTCGGGCATCTGCGTCGACGCGCTCGGCGGCGCGCCCGGTCTGTACTCGGCGCGCTATCACCGCCACGGCGACGCCCAGGGCAATATCGACAAACTGCTGGCCGCGCTCAAGGACGTCCCGGACGAACAGCGCGGCGCGCATTTCTATGCGGTGATCGTGCTGCTGCGCCATGCCGGCGATCCGCGTCCGATCATCGCCGAAGGCGTGTGGCACGGCCGCATCGCCCGACAACGCCAGGGCGAGCGCGGCTTCGGCTATCAGCCGGTGTTCTTCGACACCCAGTACAACGTGTCGGCCGGCGAGATCGACGACGCGATCAAGAACAAGGTCAGCCATCGCGCCCGCGCGCTGGCGATCCTGCGCGAGCGCCTCGCGGAGCTGAGCCCATGAACCGGATGCTGCGCGCCGATGCCCCGCAGCGCCGCGCCTTCCGCACCGGCGGCCACACCGTGCTGTCGGTGGCGGTGCTGTATCTGCTGGCGATGCCGATCGCGATCTGGATCCGCCAGGACGGCCTGCGCGCCGGCGCGCCCAGCTTCGGCAGCGAGATCGAACTGGCGCTGTGGCTGCTGGCCGGCCTGGTCGGGCTGGTCGCGCTGGCCGCGGTCCAGCGGGTCAGCCTGGACGCCGCGCTCGGCGGCCCGGCGGTCGGCGGCGCCATCCGCTGCGCCAACATCACCAGCGGCCACCGCAGCCGGGTGTTCGAACCGCGCGAAGTGGTCGCCATGTCGCTGCACCGGGCCAAGGACGGGCGCATGCGCCTGACCTCGACCCTGGAACTGCGCCTGGCCCCGGCCCCGCACCGCGCCTGGGACACGGTGACCGTGTTCGACGGCGAAATGTCCGGCGACGGCCACGCCGAGCCGCTGGCGACGATCATGCATCTGGTCGTCCAGGCCCGCCCGGACGTGCAGCTGGACGCCAATCTGCGCGCCCTGCTGGCGACGCGCCGCTACGCCGCGACGCCCGACCGGTAAGCTATCGGTTCCCCTTCGACCGATACCGGGCCCTGGCGCCCGGCCCACGCTGTTGACTCCTGCCCTGACCACCCCGCCGCTGTCGCTGTACGTCCACCTGCCCTGGTGCGTGCGCAAATGCCCGTATTGCGACTTCAACTCGCACGAGGGCCGCGGCGCGCTGCCGTTCGACGCCTACGTCGACGCCCTGATCGCCGACCTGGAACACGACCTGCCGCTGGTCTGGGGCCGCACCGTGCACAGCGTGTTCTTCGGCGGCGGCACCCCGAGCCTGTTTCCGCCGGAATTCATCGACCGCTTCCTGCAGGCCGCCAGCGCGCGGCTGCGCTTCGCGCCCGGGGCCGAGATCACCCTGGAAACCAACCCGGGCACCGCCGAGCACGGCCGCTTCGAGCTGTACCAGGCCGCCGGGGTGAACCGGCTGAGCTTCGGCATCCAGAGCTTCGACGACGGCTGCCTCAAGCGCCTGGGCCGCATCCATGACAGCGGTGAAGCCGAGGCGGCGGTGAAGCTGGCCCAGGACGCCGGCTTCGACAATCTCAATCTCGATCTGATGTACGCCCTGCCCGGCCAGACCCTGGCCATGGCCGAACACGACCTGCGGCGCGCGTTCGCGCTGGAGCCGGCGCACATCTCGCATTACCAGCTGACCTTGGAACCCAACACCGTGTTCGCCGCGCGCCCGCCGCAGGGCATTCCCGACGAGGACGGCGCCTGGGACATCCAGGAACGCTGCCAGGCGCTGCTGGCCGAACACGGCTACGGCCAGTACGAGGTCAGCGCCTACGCGCGCGAAGGCCGGCGTTGCCAGCACAACCTCAATTACTGGCGCTATGGCGATTACCTGGGGATCGGCGCCGGCGCCCACGGCAAGATCACCCTGGGCGCCGAGCAGGACATCCTGCGGCGCTGGAAGCTCAAGCACCCGACCCAATACCTGGCCGCGGCCGGCAGCGCCGCGGCGATCGGCGGCGACGACCGGATCGCGCCGGCGCGGCGGCCGTTCGAATACATGCTCAATGTGCTGCGGCTGGTCGAGGGGTTTTCGCTGAGCTCGTTCGAGTCGTGCACCGGGCTGGAGCGCGCGGCGATCGAGCCGCAGCTGCAGGCCGGTTATGCCGCCGGCTGGCTGCAACGCGACGGCGACCGGGTCCAGCCGACCGAGCTGGGCCGACGCTTCACCAACGATGTGGTCGCGCTGTTCCTGCCCGAATGATCGGCGCGCGGTAACGGCCGGCGCACTCGCTAGGCCCCGGCGCCAACTCACAAAGCCACCACCGCAACCGCGACACACTCGACCCTGGCCGCTACGCAGTAGGCACCGCGTTTGTGCCAATGGTCGCCTCCTGTCGGCTGCTCGCTACGCCCGGACCGGTTCGGGCTGGCTTGTGGCCCGGGAGGCGTGGTTATATCTCGCGGTCGTCAGTACCCAAAGCCCATGTCCGCCACGTTCGACCCTCTGGACGCCTCGCCGCGGGCCACCTTGGCCACCGCCGCCTTGCCTCGCCGCGTGCGCCGGCTGCTCGAGCAGTTGTATGCGCTGGTCAGCGACGAAATCGCGCCGCTGCTCGAACGCATGCTCGCCGAGTACGAGCAGCAGTTGTTCCGCCAGGCCGATCAGGCCCGCAATCCCAGTCTGCAGTCGGGGTATCTGGAGACCCTGCGGCTGGTGCGGTTGCGGCGGGCGGATTTGATTCCTCGGTATTTGTTGGGGTTGGAGACGGCGCTGACTCGGTTGAGGGACACGGCGGCCACTCCATCGCGTCCGGTCAACAACGCAGCGCCTCATTTTCGGGAACTTCGGTTGGTCGAAGACAGCGAAGTCGACGAAAACACCGTGCTGCGCGCGGTGGCCAGCCGCCACGAGTCGCGCGCCGGACTCGGCCTGTTGCTGCTCGGCCAGCGCTTCGGCGTGCTCGCCGGTGCGCCCGCGTTCGACAGCGAGCGCCTGCCGGTCGGCCCGCAACGGCTGATCCGTAGCTTCGCCGAAGCCTGTCAGCCGCTGCAGATCAGCCTGGAATCGCGGCTGGATCTGTACCGGGTGTTCGACCAGCAGGTGATGCTGGGCTACGCGGCGATGGTCGAGTCGATGAACGCCCTGCTGGCGCGCGAGAACGTGCTGCCGAGTCTGTCGTTCGTGCCGCTGCGGACTCGTCCGAGCGCGCAGAACCCGGCCGCCGACGGCCTGGCCGCGCTCGCGGCCGAACCGGTGCGTCGTGCGTCCGCGAGCGATCCCGCGGGCGATCGCCCCAACGACCCGGCGCGCGCCGCCGGCACCGGACTCAACCCCGGCCCACGCACCGGCGCGAGCGCCGCACCCGTCCAGGAACCGGCCGCCAAACCCGCGCGCGCAAACGATCCGCCGCGTCCGCACACCGCCTGGCCGGGCCAGCCCGCCACCGCCGCGTCCGCCGACGCGGTCGACTTCGCGACCCTGCAGCAATGGCTCGGCGAACGCCGCGAACTGGTCGACAAGCTGCGCCCGCGCGCGCAGCCGTCGGCGCCGGCCGCCGCGCTGAACACCGCCGATCTGCTCGATGCGCTCAATCAGCTCAAGGACGAACTGCCGCGCGGCCCGCAGCCGCTGCGCAAGGTCGCCGACCTGCGCCAGTCGCTGCTGGCGGCGCATGAGCGCAACGACGGCAGCGCCGGCACGGACACCGAACGCCCGATCGCGCTGTCGCGCGACGACGGCGACGTGTTCGACCTGCTCGACCTGCTCTACGGCGAGATCGAACAACGCCTGCGCGGCGACGCGATGATCTCGACCCTGCTCAACCGCCTGCAGGCGCCGTTGCTGCATGCGGCGCTGCAGGACCGTTCGCTGCTCGAACACAGCGGACATCCGGCGCGGCAGTTGCTCAACACCGTCGCCGAGGCCGGCGCGCGCTGGACCCCGACCGAGGAAGTCGACCCGCAACTGCACGAGCCGCTGCGGCAGGCGGTCGACCACGTGATCGAGCATTACAAGGTCGCGCCGGGCGCCTTCGACACCGCCAACCAGCGCCTGCAGGAGCATCTGCAGAGCATGGCGCGCAAGGCCGAAGTCAGCGAACGCCGCCACGTCGAAGCCGCGCGCGGCAAGGAAAAACTCGAACTGGCCAAGCGCCGCGCCAATCAGGCGATCGACGCCAGCACCGCCGACCAGCGCCTGCCGCGCTTCGTCCAGACCCTGCTCAGCCAGGCCTGGGCCGACGTACTCACCCTGACCCTGCTGCGCCACGGCGAGGACTCCGACGCCTGGCGACGCCAGCTCGCGATCACCGAACAGATCGTCGCCGCCAACCTGACCGGCGTGGGCGCGACCGCGCCGTGCGGGCTCGACGCCGATATCGAACATGCCCTGACCCTGGTCGGTTATCACGCCGACGATGCCGGCGCGATCTCGCGCCAGCTCACCATCGGCCCGGCGCTGACCGACGAAGCCGCCTCGCGCACCGAACTGGCGGTGAAGCTGCGTTCGCGCGTGCGCCTGGGCGAGGAAGGCCACGCGCCGGCGCCGCGCGCGTCGCTGTCGCCGCGCGACGAGCGCGAACAGGCCTGCTGGGAACAGATCCGCGCGCTGCCGTTCGGCACCTGGTTCGAATTCGTGCAGAACCAGCAGGGCGACGCGGTGCGCCGGCGCCTGTCGTGGTTCAGCCCGATCACCGACAACGCCTTGTTCGTCAACCAGCGCGGCCAGCGCGTGGGCGAGCAATCGCTGGACAGCCTGGCGCGGATGCTGGCGCGCGGGCAGGTGCGGATCGTGGCCGAGGAACGCAGCCGGCTGGTCGATCGCGCCTGGCACGCGGCGCTGGACGTGCTGCGCGGCTTCGGCGGCAGTCGCGCGCCGGCCACCGACGGGGCCGGCGCATGAACGAGGAATACCGCCGCACCCGCCGTCGCCGCATCGTCGAGACGGTGCAGGTGGTCGACACCATGACCGAGGCCGTGATCGGCCATCTGGGCAATCTGTCCGAGACCGGGATGATGCTGATCGCCAGCGCGCCGCTGGTCGACGACGCGCTGTATCAACTGCGCTTCAACCTGCGCGACGCGCCGCAGCACGCCTCGCCGATCGAAGTCGGCGCGCACCTGCTGTGGCAGGACCGCGCCAGCGTCCCGGGCCAGACCTGGACCGGTTTTCGCTTCATCGCCATGCCGGAGGACGGCATGCAGCATTTGCGCCAGTGGCTGGATTCGCCCGGGGCGAGTTACGAGTAACGCAGCGCCCTTCTCCCGCAAGCGGGAGCTTGTGCTTATCCCTTCTCCCGCAAGCGGGAGAAGGTGCCCGAAGGGCGGATGAGGGCGCGCGCGAATCGCAGCGCGACGCAGTCGGCCAGCAGCCCTCACCCCAACCCCTCTCCCGCTTTGCGGGAGAGGGGTTTAGCGCACGCGGCAAATCCAGCCCGACGCGCAATCCGGCAAAATAGCCGCGTTTCCCCAGCCGAAGCCCCGCAATGACCGCCCCCGCCCGCACCGCCGAGTGGCTGGATTCGCCCGGGGCGAGTTACGAGTAACGCAGCGCCCTTCTCCCGCAAGCGGGAGCTTGTGCTTATCCCTTCTCCCGCAAGCGGGAGAAGGTGCCCGAAGGGCGGATGAGGGCGCGCGCGAATCGCAGCGCGACGCAGTCGGCCAGCGGCCCTCACCCCAACCCCTCTCCCGCTTTGCGGGAGAGGGGCTTAGCGCATGCGGCAAATCCAGCCCGACGCGCAATCCGGCAAAATAGCCGCGTTTCCCCAGCCGAAGCCCCGCAATGACCGCCCCCGCCCGCACCGCCGATCCGTCCGCGTCCCGCTCCATCGCCGAGCTGTACGCGCAACACTTCGCCGAACTGCAACGCCGCACCGAGCAGGCGCTGGCGCGCGGCGGCTTCGATCATCTGGTCGTCCCCAGCGGCACCCTGCATTACCAGGTGTTCGACGACCGCGACTACCCGTACGCGGCGAACCCGCAGTTCAAGGCCTGGGTGCCGCTGACCCGCAACCCGGGCAGCTGGCTGGTCGCCACGCCCGGGCAGACACCCAAGCTGATCTACCTGCAGCCGTTCGACTACTGGCATGTCGTGCCGCAGGCGCCCAGCGGCTGGTGGGTCGAGCATTTCGACGTGATCGTGATCCGCACCGCCGAGGAAGCGCTCGCCCATCTGCCCAAGGACCCGGCGCGCTGCGCCATCCTCGGCGAGCCGCTGAGCAAACTCGGCGAGTTCGCGCCGAACAACCCGCAGCCGGTGATCGACTATCTCGAATACCACCGCGCCTTCAAGACGCCCTACGAAGTGGCGATGATGCGCGAGGCGACCCGCAAGGGCGTGCGCGCGCACCGCGCCGCCGAGGCCGCGTTCCGCGCCGGCCGCAGCGAGTTCGACATCCACCTGGCCTACTGCGCCGCCGCGCGCCAGGACAGCAACGAATTGCCGTACAACAACATCGTCGCCCTCAACCAGAACGGCGCGGTGCTGCACTACATGGAACTCGACCGCGAGCCGCCGGCGCAGTCGCGCAGCTTCCTGATCGATGCCGGCGCCAGCCATCACGGCTATGCCTGCGACATCACCCGCAGCTACGCCAGCGACGCCGGCAGCGAGTTCCAGGCGCTGATCGACGCGGTCGATGCGGCGCAACGGGTCATGTGCGATCAGGTCCGCGCCGGCACCGACTACAAGCGCATCCACCTCGACGCGCATCTGGCGCTGGCCGGCATCCTCAAGGATTTCGGCGTGCTCAGGATCAGCGCGGAAGCGGCGGTGGAAACCGGCGTGAGCGGCGTGTTCTTCCCGCACGGCATCGGCCACGGCATCGGCCTGCAGGTGCACGAAGTGGCCGGTTTCGCCGCGTCCGATCGCGGCGGCCGCATCGACAAGCCCGCCGGTCATCCGTATCTGCGTCTGACCCGGGTGCTGGAACCCGGCATGGCGGTGACGATCGAGCCGGGTTTGTACTTTGTCGACCTGCTGCTCGACGGTTTGCGCAAGGGCGAACACGCCGACAGCGTCGACTGGAACCGCATCGAGCAGTTCCGTCCGTTCGGCGGCATCCGCATCGAGGACGACGTGGTCTGCACCGACGCCGCGCCGCTCAACCTCACCCGCGACGAATTCGCCGCGAGCGCCTGAGCCGCGCATGCAGCGCATCTTGTTCGTCTGCAGTCAGAACAAGCTGCGCAGCCCGACCGCCGAGCAGGTGTTCGGCGGCCGCGACGATCTGGAAGTGGCCTCGGCCGGACTCAATCACGACGCCGAGCAACCGCTCGGCGCCGAGTTGATCGAATGGGCGCAGTTGATCTTCGTGATGGAAAAAGCCCAGCGCAGCAAGCTGCAACACAAGTTCCAGCCGCAGCTACGCGGCAAGCGCGTGGTCTGCCTGGATATTCCCGACAACTACGACTACATGGCGCCTGCGTTGGTGGCATTGCTGCAGGCGCGGGTGCCGCGGCATCTGTAATCGGCGCACGGCACGCCGCACACAATCACCAGACCTTGAACACCCGTCCGCTCTGGATGCCTTCGACGCTGCGCTGATACGCCAGCGCCGCGCGCGCGGCGGTGACCGGTTCGAAACCCGGGAAGAACGGGCCGTAGTCCGCCCACGATTCGCTCAGCACGTTCGGGCTGACCGCATTGATGCGCAGCCCGCGCTTGAGTTCGAACGCGGCGCCCTGCACAAAGCCCTCGATCGCGCGATTGACCGCGCTGGCGTTGGCGCCGGCGCGGATCGGCTCTTCCGAGACGATGCCGGTGGTCAGGGTGATCGAACCGCCGTCGTTGAGATGATGCTGGCCGAGCAGCGCCAGCCGCACCTGCCCCAGCAACTTGTCGTTGAGGCCGATCGCGAAGTCCGACGGCTTCATCGATTCCAGCGGGCCGAAATGCAGCACGCCGGCCGCCGACACGATCGCATCGAGCTTGCCGGTGCGCGCGAACAAGGCTTCGACGCTGGCGTCGTCGGTGATGTCGACCGGGTAGTCGGCGCTGCTGCGGCCGGCGGCGAGGATCTCGTGATGTTTGAGGGTATCGGCGATGGCGCGGCCGAGGGTGCCGCTGGCGCCGACGAGCAGGATCTTCATGACGGGGATTCCGGGTGGGGAGACAGGACGCCAGTCTGCGCGCCGGGACGTCGACGGTGAATGCGCTAGGATTTCGCGCTCCCCTAACTGGCGGTTAGCCCATGGACAAGCTGCGCAGCATGGCCGTGTTCGTGGCGGTGGCCGAGACCGGCAGTTTCGCCGCCGCGGCCCAGGCCGAAAATCTGTCGGCAGTGATGGTCGGCAAGCACATCAAGCAACTGGAAGAGCACCTGGGCGCGCGCCTGCTCCAGCGCGACACGCGCAAGCAGCATCTGACCGAAGTCGGCGCGGCGTTTGTCGAGGATTGCCGGCGGATCCTTGAGCAGGTCCGCCACGCCGAATCGGTCGCCGAGCGCATGCGCGACGACGACCGGCCGCGCGGGCGGTTGCGGGTGACCGCGCCGTTCACCCTGGGCGGCGGCGCGGTGGCCGACGTGGTGGCCGAATTCCTGCAGCGCCATGCCGAGGTTTCGGTCGATCTGGTGCTCTCCGACCGCATGTCCGATGTGATCGCCGAAGCCTTCGATGCGGCGATCCGGATCGGCCCGCTCGCCGATTCCGATCACCTGGTGGCGCGGCCGCTGCGGCCCTACCGCATGATCGTCGCCGCCTCGCCCGAGTACCTGCGCACGCGCGGCACCCCGACCGATCCGCGCGAACTGGTCGATCACAGCTGCCTGAGTCATCTGCTGTGGAATCGCGACGCCGGCTGGCGCTTCGATCGGCTTTCGGCCGAGCCGCTGCGCGTGAGCGGACGCTTCGCCTCCAATCATGGCGAAGCCTTGCGGCGCGCGGCGCTGGCCGGTTGCGGCATCGTGCTGCAACCCGAAGTGCTGCTGGCGCAGGACATCGCCGCGGGCCGTCTGGTCGCGTTGTTCGAAAACGAATTGCCGCCGCCGCGGCCGGTGCATCTGCTGTATCCGCGCGATCGGCAGCCGTTGCCCAAGCTGCGTCGGTTTGTGGAGCTGGTGTTGGAGCGGATGGGGCCGGGGGGTGTGGGGCCGGAGCGTTGAGTGGGCGGTTGGCGCGAGCGGCGATGAGTTTCGTGCTGCACTGGGGTTTCTATTGACGTTTCTACTGAGCACTTTCGTGCATTCACGACTCTGCGCCTTCACGACGTTGCGGCTTTAGCGCAAGACGTCAGCCGAGCATCCCCAACAATCACGCCCCCACAACGAAGGGTCCCCCCTTTGTAAAAGGGGGCCAGGGGGGATTTGCTTTTGCTTTTGCTTTTTGCTTTTGAACGACAACAGCGCAGAGCAACGGCAAAAGCGAATCCCCCCTGCCCCCCTTTTACAAAGGGGGGAAAAGCAAAGGCGGCTCGCTGGAAGAATTTGTGGCGGACGCATCGGCCACGAGACGAGACGAAATGGGAAGAGAAGGAACTAGACGAAGCCAGATAAAAACGAAGCCAGCCGCGTCTGATCGAAACACGTCGAATCGCGCCGAAGCGACGCCAGTCGCGCTGTGCAGCGCTCGGCCGAGCCGAAGCCCGTTAGAGCCCCGTTAGAGCCCGTTAAAGCCAGTTTTAAAGCCAGTTAAAGCGAATCAAAACGATCGCCCCAAACCACCCAAGCTCAAGCCGCCCGCCGCTGCCCCATCAACGCCTCGATCTCATCCGCGCTGCGCGCCAGCTTGTCGGTCAGCACCTCGCAGCCCTCCTTGCCGATCACCACATCGTCCTCGGTGCGAATCCCGATGCCGCGCCACTTCGGTTCGACCGTGGTGTCGTCGGCGGAGACGTACAGCCCCGGTTCGATGGTGAACACCATGCCCGGTTCGAGCAGGCGCGATTCGCCGTCGATGCGGTATTCGCCGACGTCGTGCACGTCCAGGCCGAGCCAGTGGCCGGTCTTGTGCCGGTAGAACCGCCGGTAACTGCCGTCGGCGAGGTTGCGTTCGAGCTTGCCCTTGAGCAGGCCCAGCCGCAGCAGGCCTTCGGTCAGGGTTTCCACCGCGGCCAGATGCCCGGCTTCGTACGGCAGGCCCGGCCGCGCCTGCGCCAATGCCGCGGCCTGGGCGGCGCCGACCAGATCGTGCAGCGCGCGCTGCGCCGGGCTGAACCGGCCGTTGATCGGGAAGGTGCGGGTGATGTCGGCGGCGTAGCCGCGGTATTCGGCGCCGGCGTCGATCAGGACCAGGTCGCCGTCGCGCGAGGCGGCGTTGTTGGCGCGGTAATGCAGCACGCAGGCATTGCTGCCGGCGCCGACGATGCTGCCGTAGGCGGGCTCGGCATCGAACCGGCGGAACACCGCCTCGACCTCGGCCTGCAGTTCGTACTCGCGCATGCCCGGCCGCGCCGCGCGCATCGCCGCTTCGTGGGCGAGCACGCTGATGTCGGCGGCGCGCTGCATGAAGCGTAGTTCGTCGCGGTCCTTGAACAGGCGCAGTTCGTCGAGCAGATGGCCGAGCACCAGAAACTCGTGCGGCGGCTGCGCGCCCTGGCGGACCATCTCGCGCACCCGGTTGACCCAGCCGATCAGCTTGAGGTCGAAGTCGGTGTCGCGGCCGAAGTGGTAGTAAACCCGGGTGCGGCCTTCGAGCAGGCCCGGCAGGATGTCGTCCAGATCGGTGATCGGGTACGCATCGTCCAGGCCGAACGCATCGACCGCGTTTTCCGGGCCGTAGCGCGGGCCGTCCCAGGCTTCGCGCTCGGCGTCGCGCTCGCGGCAGAACAGCAGGGTCTCGCCATGCTTGCGGCCCGGCACCAGCACCAGCACCGAGTCGGGCTCGGGGAAACCGGTCAGGTAGCTCAGGTCCGAGTCCTGGCGGAACGGGTAATGGGTGTCGCGGCTGCGGATCAGCTCGTGCGCCGAGGGCACGATCACGATCGCGTCGCCGCCGGCCATGTCCATCAGCTGCTTGCGCCGGCGCGCGTACGCCTTGGCCGGCATGGTCAGCGCGGTGTGCATGTCAGTTCAGCCGCTGCCTGTGCTGCGCCGCCATCGCCACGTCGCCGTGCAGCAGCAGGGCGACGATGCGGACGAATTCCTCGATCTCGGTGAAGGCCTCTTCGTCCTCCTCGTCGCCGTCGTCCTGCGGCGCGGCCGCGGCCAGGCGGGCGAGATCGCCGAGCGCCTCGCTGCTTTCCTCCGACAGATTAGGCGCGGCGCCCGCGGCCAGGCCGAAGCCGCCGAGGAAACCGCGGCACCAGTCGAACAGGGCGCCGCTGCGCTCGCTCAGCGAGGCATCGGCGTCGGGCAGCAGCAGGTCGAAGCCGAAGCTGCGGTCGGCCAGTTGCGCGGCGCTGGTCAGGCGCAGGCGATCCAGCGCGCCGTCGGCGGCCGGGGTCGCGGTGCCGGGATCGGCGAGCACGCGCGCCGGCCAGTCGTTGACCGACGCGCCGCCTCCGGCGAGCCAGCCGCACAGCGCGCCGTGCAATTCGGAAGGCGAAGCACCGAGCGAGAGGCTGCGGCTCTCGGCATCGACATCGGACAACAAAGGCAATTCGGTCGCGGCCACAGGCATGGGATCGAGGGGGATGGGGCAGTTTAGCAATGCGCGGCGCATCGCGGCCTGTGCGGGAAGTCCGCCCTGCGGACATTCATGGGGTTCGCGGCGACGGCGCCGCGGCGCGCCGCGACGGCGAACCCCGCTCGAACCGACAGCGTGCCGGAAAAGATAGCTTCAGAGCTTGTTGCTGCCACGACCGCTTGCCTACACTGCGGCTCTTGTGCCTTGCGCCACGGTGTCCGTGCGTTCCTTATCCCCCGCCGCCCTGCTGACCGCCGGTCTCACCGCCTTGCTGCTGTGGGCGACGGCGTGGCCGCAGCCCGCCGAGGCGGCGACGCGCGATTTCTATTTCTCGCGCCGGGGCAGCGAACAAGGCCTCAGCCAGAACTCGGTCACCGCCTTCACCCAGGACGTGCACGGCTTCGTCTGGGTCGGCACCCAGGGCGGCCTGCACCGTTACGACGGCCAGCGCTACCTGCCGTATCGCCACGATCCGCGCGACCCGGCCAGCCTGCCCGACAGCTACGTCACCGCGCTCGCGCTCGACGGCCAGCGCGCGTTGTGGATCGGCACCCATTCCGAATACCTGGCCCGCCTGGACCTGGCCAGCGGCAGCATCCATCGCTACGGCGCGCCCGATTCGCAGGCCGGGCGGCAAGTCGTCGCGCTGATGCCGTGGCGCGAGTCGCTGCTGATCGGCACCCTCGCCGGCCTGGAACGGCTGGACCCGCAGACCGGCACGCGCGAACTGCTGTTGGCCCTGCCCGGCGAAGCCAGCCGGCAGTCGCCGTGGCAGGCGCTGGCCCAGGCCCGCGACGGCAGCGCCTGGCTGGCCAGCGCCGCCGGTCTGCATCGGATCCTGCCCAGCGGCAAGGTCGAACGGATCGGCGCGGCGATCGCCCTGCGCAGCGTGATGATCGACCGCCGCGGCCGGCTCTGGGCCGGCGGCGCCGACGGCCTGTACCGGCTCGACGGCCACACCGGCATCCTGGTCAAGGTCGAGGATGAAGCGCTGTCGGCGCTGCGCGACGCGCGCGCCATCGTCGAAGCGCCGGACCGGCGGATCTGGATTTCCGGCTACGGCAACGGTCTGTACCGGCACGACCCCGACAGCGGTCACACCCAGCGCGTGCACGCCGAGTCCGGGGTCGAGGCGACCTTGCCGGAGGACACCATCAACGCGCTGATGGTCGATCACGGCGGCCTGCTGTGGGCCGGCGGCCAGTTCCGCGGCGCCGCCGTCGCCGATCCACGCGGCACCCGTTTCAGCTACGTGCTCGACCTGGACGACGACCGCGGCCGCGGTTCGGCCTCCGACGCCAGCGTGCGCAGCCTGGCCCAGGACGACAGCGGCGCGATCTGGATCGGCACCGACAGCGCGCGCCTGCGCCGCTACGACCTGTCCGGCGATCGCTTCCAGGACCTCACCGGCTTGCTGCCGGCGGCGGCGCGGCAAGGCCCGATCGGCGCGATCGCGCGCGAACCCGACGTCGCCGCCGCGCCCGGCACCAGTGCGGCCGAGGCCCGCTCGCCGCACAAACCCACGCCCGGCCGCCTGTGGCTGGCGACCCGCGCCGGCCTGTTGCGGCTGGAACCGGGCACCCAGCGGGTCGAGACCATCGACCTGCGCGGCTACCGCGACGCCCCGCTGCGCACCCTGCAATTCGCCCGCGACGGCAGCCTGTGGCTGGGCGGCGAAGACATCGGCGCGCTGCACTACCTGCCCGACTCCGGCGCGCTGGTCCGCTACGCCTACCGCGAAGGCGATCCCAAGGGCCTGAGCCATCCGCGCGTCAACGCGATCTTGGAAGATCGCAAGGGCCGGGTCTGGCTCGGCACCGGCGACGGCCTGGACCTGCTCGATCCCGACACCGGCTACCTGCGCCACTACCGCCACGTCACCGATCAGGCCGACAGCCTGCCGGGCAATCTGGTGCTGGCCCTGCACCAGGCCGCCGACGGCACGATCTGGGTCGGCACCCAGGCCGGGCTGAGCCGGGTGATCGAATTCGGCGACGGCCGCATCCGCTTCGAACACCCGCTCGCGCAGGTGCTGGGCGATCATCCGGTGCCGGTGGTGTTCACCATCGCCGAGCGTCCGGCCGGGCGGCTGTGGCTGGGCACCGACGCGGGCATCCTGCGCTTCGATTCGGGCGCCTCGCTGGTGCGCCGCTACGGCCTGGCCGACGGTCTGCAGGACCTGGAATTCAACGCCGGCGCGGTCGCCACCCTGGCCGACGGCCGGCTCGCCTTCGGCGGCGTGCGCGGGCTGAACCTGTTCGATCCCACCCGCATCGCCGATTCGCGCTACACCCCGCCGGTACGCCTGCTCGGCGCCTGGATCGGCTCGGACACCAGCGCCGGCGCCAGCGCGCTGTGGCAGTCGGCCAAGCTCGAGGTGCCTGACGGCGCCGGCATCCTGCGCCTGCGCATCGGCGCGCTGGATTTCGGCCCCAACTCCGGCATCCGCTATCGCTACCGCATGGACGGGTTCGACCGCGACTGGATCGACAACGGCCCGCGCCAGGACATCACCTACACCCGCCTGCCGCCGGGCCGCTATCTGTTCCGCGCCCAGTCGACCAACCGCGACGGGGTGTGGAACACCCAGGAACTGCGCATCCCGGTCAGCGTCGATCCGCCGCTGTGGCGGCATCCCCTGGCGATCGCCGCCGCGGCGCTGGCCGCGCTGGGCCTGCTGCTGAGTTTCGGCTGGCGCTGGCACGTCGCCCGCCAGCGCGAGCGCGGCTATTTCACCCAGATCCGCGAACGCGAAGAGCGCCTGAAACTGGCGCTGTGGGCCTCGGGCGAACAGTTCTGGGACTACGACCTGCAACGGCGCGAGCTGCACCGCATGCGCGTCGACGATCACAACCCGCAGTCGCCCGACATCGGCGTGCAGGCCGACATCGCCGACGATCACGAGATCCATCCCGACGATCTGTCGCGGGTCACCGAACTGCTGCGCAAGCACCTCAAGGGCGACGCCGCGCTGTTCCTGTCCGAACACCGCATGCGCACGCCCAAGGGCGAGTGGGGCTGGGTGCGCGCCCGCGGCCGGGTGGTCGAACGCGACGCCGAGGGCCATCCGGTGCGCGTGGCCGGCACCGGCCGCGACGTCACCGCGATCCGCAGCGCCGAACGCGAACGGCGCATTTCCAGCGAAGTGCTGCGTTCGATGGCCGAAGCCGTGGCGGTGTTCGACCGCGACTTCGTGTTCGTCTCGATCAACCCGGCGTTCTCGCGCATGACCGGCTATCCCGAGAACGAAGTCATCGGCCAGACCACCGGCCTGCTCGACAGCCGCCAGCACGACCCGGAGTTCTACTCGGACATGCGCGCCGAACTGCAGCGCAGCGGCCGCTGGTCGGGCGAGATCTGGCAGCAGCGCAAGGACGGCAACGAATTCCTGTGCTGGCTGCAGGCCTCGATCGTGCTCGACAGCAGCGGCCAGCGCGGCCACTACGTCGCGGTGCTGACCGACATCACCGACCAGAAGCGCGCCGAACAGGAACTGCGCTACCTGGCCAATTACGACACCCTGACCAGCCTGCCCAACCGCACCCTGCTGTCGGAGCGGCTGTCGCGGGCGATCGTGCGCGCGCGCCGCCACGGCCATCGCATCGCGCTGTTGTTCCTGGATCTGGACCGGTTCAAGGACATCAACGACTCGCTCGGCCACGCCGCCGGCGACCGCATCCTGCGCGCCGCCGCGGTGCGCCTGCAGGAAACCGTCGGCGCCGAGCACACCGTCGCCCGCCTGGGCGGCGACGAATTCACCGTGGTCCTGGAAAACCTCGACACGCCCGAGCAGGCCGAGGACGTGGCGCGGCGCCTGATCAAGGCGTTCGAAGCGCCGCTGGATTTCGACGAACGCCACGACGTGGCGATCTCGCCGTCGATCGGCATCAGCGTCTACCCCGATCACGCCCAGGTCCCGACCGACCTGCTCAAGCACGCCGACACCGCGATGTACCAGGCCAAGGCCGCCGGCCGGCGCACCTTCATGCGCTACACCGAGGCGATGGACGTGGAGATCCGCCAGCGCGCGACCATCTCCGCCGCGCTGCGCAAGGTGCTCGACCGCGGCGAACTGCGCCTGGTCTATCAGCCGCGCCTGTCGCTGCCCGAGGCGCGCATCAACGGCGTGGAAGCGCTGCTGCGCTGGAACAGCCCGGAGCACGGCAACATCCCGCCGTCGGAATTCATTCCGCTCGCCGAGGAAAGCGGGCTGATCCTGGAAATCGGCGAATGGGCGATGCGCGAGGCCTGCAACCGCCTGCGCCAGTGGCGTCAGCAGGGGCTCGATCAGCTATCGGTGTCGGTCAACGTGTCGGCGATCCAGCTGCTGCGCGGCGACCTGCCCAAGATGGTCGCCCGCGCGCTCAGCGAAAGCGGGATCCCGCCTTGGCGGCTGGAACTGGAACTGACCGAGAGCGTGGTCATGTCCAACGCCGCGCACACCTCCAACACCATGCAGGCGCTGCGCGAACTCGGCGTGGCGCTGGCGGTGGACGATTTCGGCACCGGTTATTCCTCGCTGGCCTATCTCAAGCGCCTGCCGATCAACACGCTGAAGATCGACAAGGAATTCATCAGCGACCTGACCCGCGACCCCGACGACGAAGCGATCACCAGCACCGTCATCACCATGGCCCATTCGCTGGGCCTGAACGTGGTCGCCGAGGGCGTGGAACTGGAAGAGCAGATGGAGTTCCTGCGCGCGCACGGCTGCGACGAAATCCAGGGCTACTGGCTGGCTCGCCCGCTCGAAGCCGACGTGTGCCTGAAGTTCATCCAGGAATGGCAGCCGCCGGAGAGCCTGCGCCCGGCGGTTTGAAAGTCGGGAATCGGGAATCGGGAATCGGGAATGGTCTCGGCGTGCGGTCCGACGTCCGACTGTAGGAGCGGCGCGAGCCGCGACCGCGCCCCTTCCGATCACCACGCCGGCCCGATGGCGCGTACGACCGCCACGCGCATCACCGGCCTCACCTGCCCCCCACCACCGTAACCATCCCCCAACCACCCCCACAGCCGCCTTGACCGCCCCCGCCCCGGCCTGCCATCGTGCCGGGATGGAACGCGCCGAACTACTCGCCGAATTGCAGTCGCTGCTTGCCCGCGTCGACGAGCTCGGCGACCGCGTGCGCAAACTCAGCGACGAGAACCGCAGCCTCCGCCAGCAGCAGGAACAACTGGTCGGCGAACGCTCGGCCCTGCTGGCCAAGAATGAGCAGGCGCGCACCCGCGTCGAGGCCATGATCGCGCGACTCAAGTCGCTGGAGCAGCACACGTGATCCCCCTTTCGATGAACCCGTTCGGATGAGCCTGAGCGCATGACCAGCGAAGCCGTCAGCATCAGCCTGCTCGACCGCGAATACACCGTGGGCTGCGAGCCCAACGAGCGCGACGACCTGCTCGCCGCCGCGCGCATGCTCGACAGCAAGATGCGCGAAATCCGCGGCGGCAACCGCATGGCCGCGCTCGACCGCGTCGCCGTGCTGGCCGCGCTCAATTTCGCCCACGAACTGCAGCAACTGCGCGGCGACGGCAACAGCCGCGACCGCGAGCTCGCGCGCACCCTCGACGAATTGCACCGCAAGCTCGACAGCCTGTTCGACGCCGCGATTCGCTGAACGCCCGCGGCTGTGCGCCGACGCGCCTGCGGCGCGGCGGCTATCGCTGAATACCGGCCGCTGCAGAACATCGATCGCCCCGCGGCGATCTACCCGGCGACATCGGCACTCCAAGAACGCCGGCACTTCAAGGCCGTCATCCCCGCGAAGGCGGGGATCCAGGGCTTCACTGCGACGAATCCGCCAGTTCCCGCACGCACGCCGCGCACCGGCGCACACCGTCCTCGGACCACCACGACATCGCCGCATCTCGGCGCACACGCGACACCGCGCAACCAAGCCGCGCATCCACGCATGCCACCGCATCGTCCCCATCCTTGCGACTGCGCGCGACCGTCATCACGCAAGTCCCCGTTCATGCGTATCCGCATAACACAAGCGCATGAACCGCAACGCTGCATCGCCGACGAGCGGACTGACCTATGCGAACGCAGGCGCTATACTCCCGCCCACGTCCTCTGCTGTGCGCGACGGCCTGCCAAACATTCGCCTTGTCCCTTAATAACGACACCGGGGACGCAACCGGAATCCGGAGTGCAAGTCCGCCTCGTAGCGGGAAGCCCGAAGATCCCCAAGCGTCCCCACTTGAACCCAGGGTTCAAGGTCGTTTCGCAAGCATCGTCATTGGCGGAGGACTACTTTTCCCGGAACGGGCGCGAGATCACCCCAGGTGAACTCGCGCCCGTTTCCTTATGCCCGCGCGACAGGCCCGCGCGCCGCGCCGACCTCGGCGACGCCCATGCACGGATCCCGGTAAAATCGGCCGAAGCCGCTCGCGCCGCCGCGGAATCCCGACGCACCACGCCGACGCCGCACATCGGTCCCCATCGCCGACCCAGCCAAACCCGGCCTTCCCCGATCCGCCCCTCCAGGACCCGCCCATGACCGACGATCGCAAGACGCTGCGCCGCGAACTGCGCGCCCGCCGCCGCAATCTCGGCGCGCCCGCGCGGATCGCCGGCGCCGAGGCCATCGCCGCGCGCCTGCTGGCGCTGCCGTTCGCGCCGAGCGAGGGCTACGTGGCCGGTTACTGGGCGATGGACGGCGAAATCGCGCTGCACGCCTGGCAATTGCGCCTGCCCAAGGACTGCATCTACTGCCTGCCGGTGCTGCACGAAGACCAGCGGTTGCGGTTCGCGCCGTGGCGGCCGGGCGACGCGCTGATCCCCAACAAATTCGGCATTCCCGAACCCGCGCTGGCGGAAACCTCGTTGCTCGAACCCGAACAGCTGAGCCTGATCGTCCTGCCGCTGGTAGGTTTTGATAGCCGCGGCCACCGGCTCGGCATGGGCGGCGGCTGGTACGATCGCAGCTTCGCATTCCGCCAGCAGCGCGCCGCGCCGCCGTGGCTGGTCGGCGCCGGGTTCGAGACCCAGCGCGTGGATCGCCTCGACGCCGCCGACTGGGACGTCGCCCTGGACGCGGTCTGCACCGAGGCCGACACCCTGGACTGCCGCTCCGCCGTGTTCGCCTGATCCTCTCCACGTTCCCACAGAGTCCCGCATGACCGCACGCCGCCGCTACTGGCTGATGAAGTCCGAACCGGACACCTTCTCCATCGACGACCTGCAGCGCGTCGGCGTCGAACCGTGGAACGGCGTGCGCAACTACCAAGCGCGCAACTACATGCGCGACGGCATGAAGACCGGCGATGGCGTGCTGTTCTATCACTCCAACACCGCCGTGCCCGGCATTGTCGGCATCGCCACGATTTCCAGCGAAGCCTATCCCGACCCGACCCAGTTCGATCCCAAGTCCGACTACCACGACCCCAAGAGCACCCGCGAAGAACCGCGCTGGCTGCTGGTCGACGTCGCCTTCGAACGCAAACTCAAGCGCACGATTTCGCTCGACGAAATCAAGGCCCGCAGCGAGCAGCTAGGCGAAGACTTCGCCCTGACCCGCCGCGGCAACCGCCTGTCGGTGCTGCCGGTCTCGGCGGCGCAGTGGAAGGTGTTGTTGGCGATGGAATAGCCGGTGGGGCCGGGAATCGGGAATGGAGAATCGGGAATCGTTAAAAGCGGCCTGCGCTCCATCCCAATCTCACTCAGATCCCACACCCGCTTTTGCTTTTACCGCTTCTCGCTCTTACCGATTCCCCATTCCCAATTCCCGATTCCCGCCCCAATGACTGAAGCCAAACGCCTGGCCGGCGAAAAAGCCATCGATTACATCGAAGACGGCATGATCGTCGGCGTCGGTACCGGTTCCACCGTCGCGTTCTTCATCGAGGCGCTGGGCCGGGTGAAACATCGCATCAAGGGCGCGGTGTCCAGCTCCGAACAGAGCAGCGCGCGCCTGCAGGCGCTCGGCATCGAAGTGCTCGACCTCAACGCCACCGGTCCGCTGGCGCTGTACGTCGACGGCGCCGACGAATGCGATCCGCACAAGCGCCTGATCAAGGGCGGCGGCGCCGCGCTGACCCGCGAGAAGATCATCGCCGAGGCCAGCGCCAAGTTCGTGTGCATCGTCGATCCGGCCAAGCGCGTCGACGTGCTCGGCAAGTTTCCGCTGCCGGTGGAAGTCGTGCCGATGGCGCGCAGCCTGGTCGCGCGCGAGATCCTCGGCATGACCCGCGGCCAGCCGGTGTGGCGCCAGGACGCCAACGGCGCCGGCGTGGTCACCGACAACGGCAACTACATCCTCGACATCCACAACCTCGCCATCGTCGATCCGGTGACGATGGAATCGGCGATCAACCAGATCCCCGGCGTGGTCAGCGTCGGCCTGTTCGCGCGCCGCCCGGCCGACATCGTGATCGTCGGCGGCGAACCGCCGATCGTGCTGTAAGCGACCGAGGCGACACGCGATCTCAGTCGACGCGACGATCCGCCGGCAGGCTCGGCGGATCGGTTCCAGGATCAGTTCAGGCGCCGGTTCACCCGCCCGCGATCGCGCGGCGCGATACTGAGTCCCCATGCGTGGCCCGCCGCCATGACCCTGCGCTGCCTGTTCGTCGACTTCAACTCCTACTTCGCCTCGGTCGAGCAATTCGACCACAAGGAGTTGCGCGGCCGCCCGGTCGGCGTGGTGCCGGTGATGGCGGCGACGACCTGCTGCATCGCCGCCAGCCCCGAAGCCAAGCGCGTCGGCGTCAAGACCGGCACGCCGGTGCACGAAGCGCTCGAGCGCTGCCCCGACATCATGATCGTGCAGGCGCGGCCGGCGCGTTACGTCGAACTGCATCACCGGCTGATCGCCGCGATCGAGGACTGCATCCCGATCGACGGCAAGCCGCTGTCGATCGATGAAGTCGCCTGCCGCCTGATCGGCCGCGAACGTCAGCGCGATCAGGCCATCGCGATCGCGCGCAAGATCAAGCAGACCCTGGTCGATCGCGAGCTCAGCCCGATCCTGTGTTCGATCGGCATCGCGCCCAACACCTTCCTGGCCAAGACCGCCTCCGACATCCAGAAAGTCGACGGCCTGACCGTGATCGAGCTTTCCGACCTGCCGCACGCGCTGCACGGCCTGCAATTGCACGACCTGTGCGGGATCGGCCCGTCGATGCTGCAACGGTTGATCGACGCCGGCATCGACACAGTCGCGAAACTGGCCGCCGCGCCGCGCGAGCATCTGCGCGCGATCTGGGGCGGCATCGAAGGCGAGCGTTTCTGGGCGCAGCTGCGCGGCATCGAACCGCCGTCGCGGCAGCGCAAGACAGTGGCCTCGGTCGGCCACTCGCACGTGCTCGACCCGCAGATGCGCAGCGCGCAAGGCATGCGTTCGGTGATGTTCAAGCTGCTCGCCAAGGCCGCGATGCGGCTGCGCGGCGAGCGTTGCCAGGCGCGCGGCATGAGCCTGCACATCCGTTTCGTCGGCAAGGAGCAACGCTTCAGCCGCGACCTGTCGTTCGCGCCGCTCGACGACACCCCGACCCTGCTGCAACTGATGGCCGACGCGATCGAACCCTTGATGCGCGCCGCCGACGGCCGCTGGCAGGTACACCGCTACCCGCCGCTGTCGGTGGCCGTCTCGCTGACCGACCTGCAGCCGAGCACCGCCGACACCGCGTCACTGTTTCCCGATCGTCACCGCAATCAAGCGCTGACCCGCGTGCTCGATCAGGTCAATCAACGCTACGGCCACAACCGCCTGTACTTCGGCACCATGCAGCACGCGCTCGAGCAAGGCGCCGCGCCGATGCGCATTCCGTTCCAGCACATTCCCGATCAAGCCACCGAAGCCGACGTCGGCGACCCCGCGCACGCCGACCCGAGCATGGACGAACTGTGGCTGCAGCGCGAACGCCAGTTCAAGGCGATGGCCGAAACCGCGCATCGTCAGGCGCGCGAACGCAGCGCGCCGAAACCCAAACCGGCGACACCTTCGCACCAACCTTCCGGCGTAGGCGGGTGGGTCCGCAAACGCCGCGACCAAGCCGATCCCGACGGCCGCGGCACCACCGGCTCGCTGTTCTAACCACCGCGCACCAACATTCGCCCCCTGTAGGAGCGGCGCGAGCCGCGACCGCGAATTCAAACCGACGACGCAATCCCGCCATCGCGATTACTCAACAACCAACATCACACCGACTCGTTCACAAAAAAACGGGCGAGGCCAAAGCCCCGCCCGCTTTCTTCAACACAATCTCTTACGCATCCACGGCGACAAATCCCCCCGTCTGCCGCTTCCACAGCCGCGCATACAACCCATCGCGCGCGATCAACTGC
Source organism: Lysobacter capsici (assembly GCF_014779555.2). Classification (NCBI taxonomy): domain Bacteria; kingdom Pseudomonadati; phylum Pseudomonadota; class Gammaproteobacteria; order Lysobacterales; family Lysobacteraceae; genus Lysobacter; species Lysobacter capsici. Next base: position 1,077,926 of record NZ_CP094357.1, on the reverse strand, counting down.
TCATGCGTCCCGGTCTCGATGATGTGGCCGCGATCCATCACCACCAATCGGTCCATCCGCGCGATGGTCGACAAGCGATGCGCGATCGCAATAACCGTCTTGCCGGCCATCAGCGTTTCCAGACTCTCCTGGATCGCCGCCTCGGCTTCCGAATCCAGCGCCGAGGTCGCCTCATCCAGGATCAGGATCGGCGCGTTCTTCAACAGCACCCGCGCGATCGCGATGCGCTGCCTCTGGCCGCCCGACAACTTGACCCCGCGTTCGCCGACCAGCGCGTCATAACCCACCCGGCCTTCGCCATCGACCAGGCGCGGAATGAACTCATCCGCACGCGCCTTGCGCACGGCCTCGAACATCTCCGCATCGCTGGCCTCCGGCCGGCCGTACAGCAGGTTGTCGCGGATCGAGCGGTGCAGCAGCGAGGTATCCTGAGTGACCACGCCGATCTGCGAACGCAGGCTTTCCTGAGTGACGCCGGCGATGTCCTGCCCATCGACCAGGATGCGACCGCTTTCCAGATCGTACAGCCGCAGCAGGATATTCATCAGCGTCGACTTGCCCGCGCCCGACGGCCCGACCAGGCCGATCTTCTCGCCCGGCTTCACCTCCAGATCCAGATCCGCGATCAGGCCGCTGTCCTGGCCGTAATGGAAATGCACGTTCTCAAAGCGCACGCTGCCGCGTTCGACCTGCAACGGCTGCGCATCGACGCGATCGGTCACGGTCAACGGCCGCGAAATCGTTTCGATGCCGTCCTGCACCGTGCCGATGTCCTCGAAGATGCCGTTCACCGTCCACATGATCCAACCCGACATGTTGTGGATGCGAATCACCAGGCCGGTCGCCAAGGCGATCGCGCCGACCGTGATCGCGCCGCGATGCCACAACCACAACGACAGGCCGCAGGTGCCGACGATCAACAAGCCGTTGAGCACGCTGATGCTGACGCCCATCGACGTGGTCATGCGGGTCATGTCGCGCGAACGCTGGGTCTGTTCGACCATCGCTTCGGCCACGTATTGCTCTTCGCGCCGCGAGTGCGCGAACAACTTCAACGTGGTGATGTTGCTGTAGCCGTCGACGATGCGTCCCATCAGCTTGGAACGCGCATCCGATGCGCGCCACGAACGTTCCTTGACCCGCGGCACGAAGTAACGCATCAAGCCGATGAACAACACGATCCACACCAGCAACGGCACCATCAGCCAGGCATCGGCCTGAGCGAACAGATACACCGCCGACGCCGAGTACACGATCACGTACCAGATCGCGTCGAACGCCTGGGTGGTGGATTCGCGCAACGACGGACCGGTCTGCATGATCCGGTTCGCGACCCGGCCGGCGAAGTCGTTCTGGAAGAAGCTCAGACTCTGCTTGAGCATGTAGCGATGCGTCTGCCATCGCACCAGGTTGGTCATGCTGGGATGCACGGCCTGATTGAGCAGCAGGTCGTGCAGCCCCAGGCAGATCGGACGCGCGATCAGCATCACCGCCGCCATCCACAGCAGCTCGCTGCCGTGCCGGGCAAACAGCGCCTGCGCCGGCGTGGTGTTGACCAGATCCACGACCTTGCCCAGGTAGTCGAACATCACCACCTCGACGATGGCGACGAAGAACCCGACCACGGTCAGGACCACGAACACCGGCCACGCTTGGCGGATGAAATGCCAATAGAACGCCGCCACCGAACGCGGCGGCATGGTGTCCGGCGCGGGCCGGAACGGGTCGATCAACGATTCGAACCAACGAAAAATCATCATGGCGATCAGCCTTGTTTGAACTTGGAAACTCCCGCGGCGCGAGCCATCCGCGCGCGCCGGCAAGGCGCATGCGATGACGCACGAGAGCGAACGGGCGCAGCAATGCGCCGGATCAACGAATCGGGAGAGAGAGGCGGCGGGCGAATGCGCGCTATCCAGGGCCATAACAGACCCCAGACACGAACGACCTGCCTGACACGGCCCGGGCATCGCCCTGGACCGCGGAATCGGACTTAGTGCTGAACCTTGCCGATGGTTGTGAACTTCATCTGGACCTCTCCTTGCGATCTCGGATCGGTCGGCCGGGGAGCAATCGCCCGACCGCGCGGGTCGCCATGCGCGACCGATGGCGAGTGTAACCGCGTCGCGGGCTCGCTGCATCCGACCAAAGTCGGTGGATCGTCGCGATATCGCAAATCCGGGCGCCGCCAGATATGGATCGGCGCCCGCTGCGCGTTTCGAACTGCGCTTACAGGTCGCGATGCAACCATTGCCCGCCGCTGTAGAACAGCTCATGCAGCATGTTGTCGTCGCTCGCCTGTGCCTGCATGTCCTCGTCGCCGCGATATACGATCCGCGCCACTCCATTCGCGTCGACGAAGCCCATCGGATCGGCATTCGCTTTCAACGCGCCGCGCGTGGCGCTCAAGTCGTTGAGCAGCCATTGGCCGTTCCAGTCGACCAGCTCAAGGATGCGTCCGTCTTCGCCTCGGTACACCACACGCGCCGCGTTGCCGGCGACGAATCCCATCGGGTTGCCGAGCCCTTTCGGTGCGCCGGTCAGCAGCGACAGATCGGTATGGGTCCACGCGCCGTTGTTGATCCGCAACTCGTGAAGATCTCCGGCCGAATCCAGATAGACCACACGCGGCAGACCATTGGTATCGGCGAACCCCTGTGGGTCGGAGCGCACGCTCGCTCCCGGCCCGGCCAGCGGCGTCATGTCCCATTGCCGCCACTCGCCGTTCCAGTAATACAGCTCGCCGATGCCGTTATCGACCGTGTGGAACACGATCCGCGGCGAACCGCTGGCGACGTAAGCCATCGCGCCCAAGGCCGGCCGCGGACGCGCCGGCACGCTCTCGGTGGAGAGGTTCGCGCGATGCCAGCCGCCGGCATCCATATACAGTTCGTGGATATCGCCGGCCATGTCGCGATACACCACATGCGGCATGTTCGCACTGTCGACGAACGTGCGCGGATCGGAATACGCGTCCGCGGCGCCGAGCGCGGCCGATAGATTCCACTCGGTCCACTGGCCATTGTGGCGAAAGATCTCGCGGATCGCGCGATGGGTATCGCGATAGACCACGCGTGGCGCCGCGGCGGCGAAGTAACCCACCGGCTCGCCGAGCGCCGGCCCCGCTGAAAGCACGACCTTGTCGGCCGCGCCCTGACCGATCTCGCCCTGGAACAGCTGAATCGAATTGTCGCTATTGCGAAACACCACGGCCGAACCATCGCCGATGTAACCGGCCGGCGCGCCCGCCGCCGAATGGTCCAGTACCGAGGTGATACGAATATTGCTCACGCTCATGCCGAGCTGAGCGTGGCCCGGTACAGCGTTGCTGTCGTGGATTTCGCCGTTCACGTTCAACAGGGTGATGTCGTAATCGAGCGGGTTCAGCGATATTTCCGGCAACCGATCGTTGGGGTCGGCGCGATGACTCGCGACCGCTTCGAGGACTGCACGGAACTGGCTCGACGACATTCGGAAATGCACGCGCGAATGAAACGGTGCGCTGGTTTTGTAGACCATGGAGTTGTCCATGCGCCGGATCCAGTGCGCTTGATCCTTGGGCTCCATCAGACCGGTCTGCGCGATCGGATGCGTCAGCGTTCCCGAAGTGTCGCCATGCACGTATTGTTTGGTTGCGTACTGCGGATCGCGCGTATAGAACTCCACCGTCATCGAGAAGTCGCACACCTTCGGCGGTGGGACAGGCTCACCGGGCGCACGCGGCGGCGGCGGCTCGCAATAGTAAGGCTGCCGATTCCTGGCAATCAGCTGGAAGTAGGCTTGCGCGGATCCATCGGTGATCGTTCCGTTCGGGAGCCAGTCGTTCTTGCTCGATCCGTCATGGTGAACACCGACATCGAATGCCACATCGAACTGGTGCGCCACGGTGGGAAACAACTTGGCAAGCGGAGAGGGCGGGTAATACCAGCAACCGGCGTTCATCGAGCCGTGCCCGTCGTTTACATTCGCGGGGGTACCGCTGAAGCGACGAAAATCCGGATCGAGCGAGTTCATCCACATGCCCAGACGTCCATCGTCGAGCTGCAACCCCGAACGGCCGTAGCTGTCGATGAAGCCCCGTTGGACCTGGCTTAACGGACCGGACGGGTTGAACCCGGTGTATTCGCCGATATTCCACGACATCACCGGTCGCAACGCCGCCGCCTGCTCCTCCGGTTCGAACCAGATGCTCCACAGCTTGAAGTGGTTGAACTGCGGGAATTTCGAATTTCCGGTCGGCGAGGCGATCGGTTTGCTCACTACGCTGTCGATCTGCGCCCTGGGAACGCGAGGCTGATAGAACGGCAGGGACGGCGCCAGCTGATTTTGCGCGTTCGGCGGCGTCAATCCATAAGCCATGCAATCCAGCGAAGCCAAGGTCACCAGTGGCTGCGCTTCCGCGGCCCGGGCCGATGCCGCCGGACACAGACCGATGATGAGGGTGAACATGCATGCCTCCAGAAACGTCAGGGGCATGCGCCTTTGCAACGAGATATCTTCCATGGCTATTCCTTGCTCACTGGCCTGATCCGGACTGGTGACCGGACATCGCCTGGATTTTGTCAGCGCGCTATCGCATCGATTGCGCCGTTCCGGCGGTGGCCGGCCCGTTGTCAACGCGGCGGCGACCGGTCCAGGCCTTGCCAGAGATCATGCGGCAACTTGTTTTCCGCATAGATTTTTTGGCGCCAGCGAGCAGATATCGGTTGTCCGCCAGACCTGATCAGCGCCACGCGCCAATGGGCGCGCAGCCTCGGTAGCCCTAGTAGGCGCGTCGCACGCCGCGACCGCGCGACCGCGCATTTGATGCGAGCCGGAAATCGCCAGTCTCGGCAAAGCCGTCCCGGTGGTCGCACACCGGTTATCTGTCCAAGCGGATGTATTGCGCAGCTGGCCGTCTGCGTCGTTCCGGCATCCGCTCGCAGTAGGCGTTTCGCAAACGGCGACCGCAGGCCCCGCTTACGTCGGATGTGGGTATTCAGGTCGCGGCTCGCGCCGCTCCTACAGGTCGGGGCCGTGGCGGCATCGATTATCCGAACGACACGTCGATCGATTATCAGCGCATTAACTTCGCAATCCAGCCGCGGGCCTGGCATGCTTTTGTTTGGCGCAAAGAAAAACGCCGCAACCAGTGGTTGCGGCGTTTTAGGGTAAAGCCCCTGGCGATGACCTACTCTTGCATGGCTTAGGCCACACTACCATCGGCGCATGTGCGTTTCACTTCCGAGTTCGGGATGGGATCGGGTGGTGCCACACAGCTATTATCACCAGGGAGAGGGTGGAGGGTCGCAGGCTTCGGTGGATTGAAGTTGCGCTCACGCTCACGTGGGTGTGCTTTCAACGGAATGGACCCCGTTGTCGGCGAATAAGTTGGAATGTAGCGAACAGTATTTTGGATGGAACGTCTTAACGTGTCAATGAAGCCAAGGCAACTTGAGGTTATATGGTCAAGCCACACGGATCATTAGTACAGGTTAGCTCAATGCGTTGCCGCACTTACACACCCTGCCTATCAACCACCTAGTCTTGATGGTTCCTTTAGGGGACTTAAAGTCCCGGGAGATCTCATCTTGAGGCGCGCTTCCCGCTTAGATGCTTTCAGCGGTTATCGCTTCCGAACATAGCTACCCGGCAGTGCCACTGGCGTGACAACCGGAACACCAGAGGTTCGTCCACTCCGGTCCTCTCGTACTAGGAGCAGCCCCTCTCAAATCTCCAACGCCCACGACAGATAGGGACCGAACTGTCTCACGACGTTCTGAACCCAGCTCGCGTACCACTTTAAATGGCGAACAGCCATACCCTTGGGACCGACTACAGCCCCAGGATGTGATGAGCCGACATCGAGGTGCCAAACACCGCCGTCGATATGAACTCTTGGGCGGTATCAGCCTGTTATCCCCGGAGTACCTTTTATCCGTTGAGCGATGGCCCTTCCATACAGAACCACCGGATCACTAAGACCTACTTTCGTACCTGCTTGATCCGTCGATCTTGCAGTCAAGCACGCTTATGCCTTTGCACACAGTGCGCGATGTCCGACCGCGCTGAGCGTACCTTCGTGCTCCTCCGTTACACTTTGGGAGGAGACCGCCCCAGTCAAACTACCCACCATACACGGTCCCTGACCCGGATAACGGGCCTAGGTTAGAACGTCAAGCACGACAGGGTGGTATTTCAAGGATGGCTCCACCACAGCTAGCGCCATGGTTTCATAGCCTCCCACCTATCCTACACAGACGAACTCAACGTTCAGTGTAAAGCTATAGTAAAGGTTCACGGGGTCTTTCCGTCTTGCCGCGGGAACGCTGCATCTTCACAGCGATTTCAATTTCACTGAGTCTCGGGTGGAGACAGCGCCGCTGTCGTTACGCCATTCGTGCAGGTCGGAACTTACCCGACAAGGAATTTCGCTACCTTAGGACCGTTATAGTTACGGCCGCCGTTTACTGGGGCTTCGATCAAGAGCTTCGCCTTGCGGCTGACCCCATCAATTAACCTTCCAGCACCGGGCAGGCGTCACACCCTATACGTCCACTTTCGTGTTTGCAGAGTGCTGTGTTTTTGATAAACAGTCGCAGCGGCCTGGTCACTGCGGCCCCCCTCAGCTATTAACCGTGGAGGGCGCACCTTCTCCCGAAGTTACGGTGCTATTTTGCCTAGTTCCTTCACCCGAGTTCTCTCAAGCGCCTTAGAATTCTCATCCTGCCCACCTGTGTCGGTTTACGGTACGGTCTGCGTAAGCTGAAGCTTAGGAGCTTTTCCTGGAAGCGTGATATCGGCAGCCTAGCCCGAATGGGCCGGTCCTTAGTCTCAACGTTGCTCCCCCGGATTTGCCAAAGGGAACCGCCTCAACTCTCTCACCAGGACAACCAACGCCTGGCCTGCCTAACCTTCTCCGTCCCTCCATCGCACTTACGCGAGGTGCAGGAATATTAACCTGCTTCCCATCGACTACGCTTTTCAGCCTCGCCTTAGGGGCCGACTCACCCTGCGTCGATTAACGTTGCGCAAGGAAACCTTGGGCTTTCGGCGTGCGGGCTTTTCACCCGCATTATCGTTACTCATGTCAGCATTCGCACTTCCGATACCTCCAGCAGACTTCTCAATCCACCTTCAACGGCTTACGGAACGCTCCTCTACCGCGCATCACAAAGTGATGCACCCCAAGCTTCGGTTTATCGCTTAGCCCCGTTAAATCTTCCGCGCAGACCGACTCGACCAGTGAGCTATTACGCTTTCTTTAAAGGGTGGCTGCTTCTAAGCCAACCTCCTGGCTGTCTGTGCCTTTCCACATCGTTCACCACTTAGCGATAAATTTGGGACCTTAGCTGTGGGTCTGGGTTGTTTCCCTTTTCACGACGGACGTTAGCACCCGCCGTGTGTCTCCCGGATAGTACGTGCTGGTATTCGGAGTTTGCCATGGTTTGGTAAGTCGCAATGACCCCCTAGCCATAACAGTGCTCTACCCCCAGCAGTATTCGTCCGAGGCGCTACCTAAATAGCTTTCGAGGAGAACCAGCTATCTCCGGGTTCGATTAGCTTTTCACTCCTAATCACACCTCATCCCCGTCTTTTGCAACAGACGTGGGTTCGGGCCTCCAGTTGATGTTACTCAACCTTCACCCTGGGCATGACTAGATCACCCGGTTTCGGGTCTACTGCCCGCGACTATGCGCCCTTATCAGACTCGGTTTCCCTTCGCCTCCCCTATACGGTTAAGCTTGCCACGAACAGTAAGTCGCTGACCCATTATACAAAAGGTACGCAGTCACTCTTGCGAGCTCCTACTGCTTGTACGCACACGGTTTCAGGGTCTATTTCACTCCCTTCACCAGGGTTCTTTTCGCCTTTCCCTCACGGTACTGGTTCACTATCGGTCGGTCAGGAGTATTTAGCCTTGGAGGATGGTCCCCCCATGTTCAGACAGGGTTTCTCGTGCCCCGCCCTACTCGATTTCATCGCATCAGCCCCTTCACATACAGGGCTGTCACCTTCTATGGCCGAGCTTTCCAACTCGTTTTGCTGAAGCTGATGCAACTTAAGGGCTAGTCCCCGTTCGCTCGTCACTACTTAGGGAATCTCGGTTGATTTCTTTTCCTCCGGGTACTTAGATATTTCAGTTCTCCGGGTTCGCTTCCAGCAGCTATGTATTCACTGCAGGATACCTATTGCTAGGTGGGTTTCCCCATTCGGACATCACGGGATCAAAGCTTATTGCCAGCTCCCCCGCGCTTTTCGCAGGCTATCACGTCCTTCATCGCCTCTGACCGCCAAGGCATCCACCGTGTGCGCTTATTCGCTTGACCATATAACCCCAAGTTGCCTCGGAATTACACGGGTCCAGGGGTACAAAGCCCGGACTCGAATATAACGACTCAATTAATAAAGTGTCTTTCGACACTCGCCTTAGCCTCACGACACGTCATGGACATTCCGTCTCAAAACGCTCGCTACATTCCAGTTTTTCAAAGAACACTTGAAAGGCTTCAGCGCCTTTCCAGTTTCAAATCTTTATGTGTGTGCGCAATTCAGAAGTCTTGTCGTTTGCCTTAACTCTTCACCAGGGTGGTGGGTCTGGGAGGACTCGAACCACCGGCCTCGCCCTTATCAGGGGCGCGCTCTAACCACCTGAGCTACAGACCCAAAACTGCTACTGGCTAGGTGGTGGAGCTTGTCGGGATCGAACCGACGACCCCCTGCTTGCAAAGCAGGTGCTCTCCCAGCTGAGCTAAAGCCCCATCGAAACGGGACGACTCCTCAATCGCCCTGTGGCGATCGGGAACTCTGAATGCAGGTCACTTGTGCGGACGTCTGGACAGGCAATTGGCTGTCTTTATGTCTCTAAAGGAGGTGATCCAGCCGCACCTTCCGATACGGCTACCTTGTTACGACTTCACCCCAGTCATCGGCCACACCGTGGCAAGCGCCCTCCCGAAGGTTAAGCTACCTGCTTCTGGTGCAACAAACTCCCATGGTGTGACGGGCGGTGTGTACAAGGCCCGGGAACGTATTCACCGCAGCAATGCTGATCTGCGATTACTAGCGATTCCGACTTCACGGAGTCGAGTTGCAGACTCCGATCCGGACTGAGATAGGGTTTCTGGGATTGGCTTGCCCTCGCGGGTTTGCAGCCCTCTGTCCCTACCATTGTAGTACGTGTGTAGCCCTGGCCGTAAGGGCCATGATGACTTGACGTCATCCCCACCTTCCTCCGGTTTGTCACCGGCGGTCTCCTTAGAGTTCCCACCATTACGTGCTGGCAACTAAGGACAAGGGTTGCGCTCGTTGCGGGACTTAACCCAACATCTCACGACACGAGCTGACGACAGCCATGCAGCACCTGTCTCACGGTTCCCGAAGGCACCAATCTATCTCTAGAAAGTTCCGTGGATGTCAAGGCCAGGTAAGGTTCTTCGCGTTGCATCGAATTAAACCACATACTCCACCGCTTGTGCGGGCCCCCGTCAATTCCTTTGAGTTTCAGTCTTGCGACCGTACTTCCCAGGCGGCGAACTTAACGCGTTAGCTTCGATACTGAGAGCCAAGTTGCTCCCAACATCCAGTTCGCATCGTTTAGGGCGTGGACTACCAGGGTATCTAATCCTGTTTGCTCCCCACGCTTTCGTGCCTCAGTGTCAGTGCTGGTCCAGGTAGTCGCCTTCGCCACAGATGTTCCTCCCGATATCTACGCATTTCACTGCTACACCGGGAATTCCACTACCCTCTACCGCACTCTAGTCAGCCAGTTTCCAATGCCATTCCCAGGTTGAGCCCAGGGCTTTCACATCAGACTTAACAAACCACCTACGCACGCTTTACGCCCAGTAATTCCGAGTAACGCTTGCACCCTTCGTATTACCGCGGCTGCTGGCACGAAGTTAGCCGGTGCTTATTCTTCCGGTACCGTCATGACCTCAGGGTATTAACCCAAGGCTTTTCTTTCCGGACAAAAGTGCTTTACAACCCGAAGGCCTTCTTCACACACGCGGCATGGCTGGATCAGGCTTGCGCCCATTGTCCAATATTCCCCACTGCTGCCTCCCGTAGGAGTCTGGACCGTGTCTCAGTTCCAGTGTGGCTGATCATCCTCTCAGACCAGCTACGGATCGTCGCCTTGGTGGGCCTTTACCCCGCCAACTAGCTAATCCGACGTCGGCTCATCTATCTGCGCGAAGCCCGAAGGTCCTCCGCTTTCACCCGTAGGTCGTATGCGGTATTAGCGTAAGTTTCCCTACGTTATCCCCCACAAATAGGCAGATTCCGACGTATTCCTCACCCGTCCGCCACTCGCCACCCAAGGAGCAAGCTCCTCTGTGCTGCCGTTCGACTTGCATGTGTTAGGCCTGCCGCCAGCGTTCACTCTGAGCCAGGATCAAACTCTTCACTTAAATGTTTCGATTCCAGCCTTGCGGCCTTCATCAATGCTTTGAGTGCAGACTTCGTTCCAGGCCAATTACTCAATTGCATTTGCATGCTTCTTAAATCGTTGGACTCTGTTACGAACGTCTGCAAGATGGACAACTATCCACCCGCCAGACGCCCGCACAAGTCACCTGCGCACACTGTCAAAGATCTTTAGGAACCGGCCTCAGCGCCTTGTTCCGTCTCGTCACCGAAGTGCCCGAGGGAGCCGCACACTATACAGCAGTTTTCGTGAACGTCAACACCTGTCCGCGAACTTCTTGCTGCTTCCCAACTCGCCGAAACCCTTCGTTTCCGAAGCATTCCACCTCACCGGGCCGCGCATCTTACAGCATGTTTTCGACTCGTCAACACTTGTCGAAACCGCCGCTTTCCGCGCGTCCCGCCAACCTACAAACCGGTCAGCGGGCCGCGCATCTTACAGCAATGTTTCAGACCGTCAACACCTGCCGAAACCGCTGCTTTTGCGCGTCCCCGCCGGCCAATCAACCGGTCAGCGGGGCCGCGCATTATGCAGATCTGAATAGGGCTTGGGAAGGGGTGACCGAAAATAATTTCGCGCGCTTCGGCCTTGACGATGCGGGGACGCTGTCGGATGTTCGCAAGCTCTTTGTCCGGCTCTCCAAGGAACCGCTCCATGTCGAAGCTGCGCGTGCTGATCCTGGGTTGCGGCTTGGCCTTGTCCGGCTGCGGGTCAGGCAACGAGGCCTGGGTCGAGATCGGCGGCCAGCGTTATACGGTGGAAGTGGCCAAGGACGACGAATCGCGGGCGCGCGGGCTGATGTTCCGCGACGAAATGGCGGCCGACCACGGCATGGTGTTCGTGCATGAGCGCGAGGAGCCGCAGGCCTATTGGATGAAGAACACCCATATCCCGCTGGACATCCTCTACTTCGACGGCAAGCGCCGGCTGGTGTCGCAACAGCGCGACGTCCCGCCGTGCTCGGGCGGCAACGGCTGTCCGCCCTATCCCAGCGATGCGCCGGCGAAGTACGTGCTGGAGCTCAATGCCGGCCAGGCGGCCAGGTTGAAGCTCAAGGATGGGGCGGAACTGAAGTTCGGGCCCGGGATCGAGTGAGCGGACGGGCAATGCCGGTCCGTGGTTCCATACAGGTCCGCCGCGGCCACTCGGGCCACGGCGGCCCTCATCCGCTTCAGACTTCCATCATCTCGAAGTCGTCCTTGGTCACGCCGCAGTCCGGGCAGGTCCAAGTGTCCGGGACGTCCGCCCAGCGGGTGCCCGGGGCCAAGCCCTCTTCCGGCAGCCCCAGGGCTTCGTCGTAAATAAAGCCGCACACGACGCACATCCAGGTGCGGTAAGCGGTGGTCGCGGCGATCTCGGACATGGGCGGATAATGGTTTTGCGGGACGGCATTGTCCCATCCCGCCCTCTCCGACGGAAGCAGACGCATGAATTCACCATGGCCGCGGCGCGGCCTGTACGTGATAACGCCCGACGACACCGACACCTTGCGCCTGATGGCGCGAGTCGAAACGGTGCTGGTCGCCGGCGCCCAATGGCTGCAGTACCGCAACAAGGCGGCCGATCCGCATCTGCGCCGCGAGCAGGCGCTGGCGTTGTTGCCGATCTGCCGCCGCCACGGCGTGCCGCTGATCGTCAACGACGACTGGCGTCTGGCCGCGCAGATCGGCGCCGACGGCGCGCATCTGGGCGAAGACGACGGCGAACTGGCCGCGGCGCGCGCGGCGATGGGCGATCGCGCCCTGATCGGCGCATCGTGCTACGACCGCTTCGATCTGGCCCGCGCGGCGGCCGCGACCGGCGCCAGTTATGTCGCTTTCGGCGCGTTCTTCGCTTCGCCGACCAAACCCAATGCGCGCCGCGCCACGCCGGAACTGCTGCAGCAATCGGCGATCCTGCGCCTGCCGCGGGTGGCGATCGGCGGAATCACCCCGGACAATGCGCGCTCGCTGGTCGACGCCGGCGCCGATCTGCTGGCCGTGATCAGCGGCGTGTTCGATGCGCCCGATCCGGCCGCCGCGGTGCGCGCCTACCTCTCCTGCTTCGATGAAGCCCGATCCGAAGAATTTCCCAATGAATAACCCCCGCTCCCACGAACTCTTCACCCGCGCCAGCGAACTGTTGCCCGGCGGCGTCAATTCGCCGGTGCGCGCGTTCAAGTCGGTCGGCGGCGAGCCGTTCTTCGCGCAGCGCGCGCAAGGCGCTTATCTGTACGACGTCGACGGTCATGGCTATATCGATTACGTAGGCTCGTGGGGCCCGATGATCGCCGGCCATGCGCATCCGCAAGTGCTGGACGCGGTCGAGAAGACCATGCGCAACGGTCTGAGCTTCGGCGTGCCCAACGCGCTAGAAGTGACGATGGCCGAAGCGATCACCCGGATCGTGCCGAGCTGCGAGATGGTGCGCATGGTCAATTCGGGCACCGAAGCGACCTTGTCGGCGATCCGGGTGGCGCGCGGCGCGACCGGGCGCAGCCGCATCGTCAAGTTCGAGGGCTGCTACCACGGCCACGGCGACAGTTTTCTGGTCAAGGCCGGCAGCGGCGCGCTGACTCTGGGCCTTCCCAATTCGCCGGGCGTGCCGGCGGCGCTGGCCGACCTGACCCTGACCCTGCCCTACAACGATTTCGACGCGGCAACTGGGTTGTTCGACGAAGCCGGCAGCGAGATCGCCGGCCTGATCATCGAACCGATCGTCGGCAACGCCAACTGCATCCTGCCGAAGGACGGTTATCTGCAGCATCTGCGCGCGCTGTGCACGAAGCACGGCGTGCTGCTGATCTTCGACGAAGTGATGACCGGGTTCCGGGTCGCGCTCGGCGGCGCGCAGCAGCGTTATGGCATAACCCCGGACCTGAGCACGTTCGGCAAGATCATCGGCGGCGGCATGCCGGTCGGCGCGTACGGTGGCCGGCGCGATCTGATGAGCCAGGTCGCGCCAAGCGGGCCGATCTATCAGGCCGGCACGCTCAGCGGCAATCCGGTGGCGATGGCCGCGGGATTGGCGACGCTGGAGCTGATCCAGCAACCCGGTTTCCACGATGCGCTGGAACGCAGCACGCATGCCTTGTGCGACGGCCTGGAAGCGGCCGCGCGCGAAGCCGGCATCGCGTTCCACACCACTCGGGCGCCGGGCATGTTCGGCTTGTACTTCCGCGACGGGCCAGTGGAAAGCTTCGCCGATGCGATGGGCTCGGATACGCAGCGCTTCAATCGTTTCTTCCACGGCATGCTCGAACGCGGCGTGTATCTGGCGCCGTCGGCGTTCGAGGCCGGGTTCATGTCGAGCGCGCATGGCGAGGCCGAGATCGCCCAGACCATCGAGGCGGCGCGGGCGACCTTCGCCACCCTGTAAGCAATTCGGTCGCGTTATCGCGATCGCGCAAACGAAAGGGCCGGCGAATTCGCCGGCCCTGTGCGTTTCGATCCAGGCGCGATCAGAACGTGAACGTAGCGCTCAAGCCGACGGTGCGCCGCGAGCCGAACCAGCAGTCGCCGCGCCCCATGCAGATGCTGAAATAGCGCTTGTCGGTCAGATTGTTGACGTTGAGCGCCCAACGCCAGGCGCCGGTGTCGTAGGACATCATCGCATCGGCCAGGGTCACCGACGGCGTGGTCGGCGCCGGCAGGCTGTCGAACGCGCTCATGTAACGCACGCCCAAGCCGGCGGCGAAACCGTCGCGGCCGCCGATGCTGAAGCGTTGCTTGCCCCACACCGCGGCCTGATGCCGCGGGGTGCTTTCCAGTTGCTTGTCGTTGTCGAGATAGTTGTAGTGCGCGGTGAGGTCGAAGCTGGAGGTCAGCTTGCCGGTCAACTCCAACTCGAAACCGCTGACCTTGGTCTTGCCGGCCTGGATATTGGTGTTGGGATGGTCCGGGTCGGACACCAGGCGGTTTTCTTCGCGCAGCTCGTAGGTCGCCGCGGTGAAGCTCAAATCGCGCGCGGCCGGTTCGAACTTGACACCGGCTTCGATCTGCTCGCCTTTCTGCGGCCTGTAACGCGCGCCGGTGATCGCGTGGGTGCCGGTCACCGGAGTGAAGGATTCGCTGTAGCTCAGGTACGGCGACCAGCCGGCCCAGTCGTGGAACATCACGCCCAGACGCTTGGTGGTGGCGCTGGAATCTTCGCTGCCGGCGCCGACCAGACCGTTCTTGGCGCGATCGTGGCGCAGACCGGCAACGACGATCCAATGCTCGCCGATGTGCATTTGATCCTGCAGATACACGCCGACCTGACGCTGGCTGCTCTTGACCGCCGGACCGAACGGCGGCGGCGTGTGCGACAGATAGACCGGGTTGAAGATATCGATCGCCGGCATGGTGCCGCCGCGGTCTTCCGCGCTCTCGAACAGTTGCTGCTCCTCTTGCTTGAAGCGCGCCGCATCCAGGCCCAGCAGCATCTGATGCGAGACCGCGCCGGTGTTGAAGTGGCCCTCGACGTGCTGGTCGATGTTCTGCATCCGCACATCGGTGTTGGCGTACCAGCCTTCGCGGCGGATGAGCCGCTGCTGCGGATCGACGAAGGGATTCAACGGATCGGTGAAGGGGTCGCCATACGCGCTGGCGTAGTCGACCTTGTTGCGCGCGGCGCGGAAGGACTGGCGAATCGTCCAGTTTTCGTTGAAGCGATGCTCGAACAGCCAGCCCGCAGTGGTGCGGTCGGTGTCGTAGTGGTCGCCCGGGTTGCCGATGAAGCGATGGGACGGGACGCGGCCGTTCGGATTGGACGCGATCGAACCGCTCCAGCCGAAGAACTGCGAGGTCGAGCCGGTGCGGTCCTGCTGCCAGCGCAGTTGCAGCGTCAGCGAGGTGTCTTCGCTCGGCTTCCAGGTCAGCGAGGGCGCGATCAGGCGGCGGTCGTCGTCGACGTGATCGACCTGGGTTTCGCTGTCGCGGTAAACGCCGACGACGCGGTATAGCCAAGTGCCGTCCTCGCTCAGCGCACCGGTGAAATCGGCGTTGACCTGGCGGCGGTCGAAGCTGCCGAGCTGCACGCCGATCTCGCGCCGCGTCTGCGCCTGCGGGCGCTTGCTGACCAGATTGACCACGCCGGCGGTGCTGCCTTGGCCGAACAGCATCGACGCCGGGCCGCGCAGCACTTCGATGCGCTCGAGCATGAAAGGATCGGTGCGCGCGGTGCTGGTGTAGTAGTTGAACGAGCTGCGCAGGCCGTCGAGATATTCCTGCGGCGAACTGCCGCGGATCAGCACCGAGTCGGTGCGCGAGTCCAGGCCGTATGCATCCGAGCGCACGCCGGCGGCGTAGTTGAGCGCGTCCTGGACATTCTGCGCGCCCTGATCGCGTATGCGCTCGCCGGTGACCACGGTGATCGCCTGCGGGGTTTCGGAAATCGGCGTGTCGGTCTTGGTCGCGGTGGTGGCATTGTCGGCCTTGTAACCGATCGATTGGCCCTGGACGACGATGTGATCGAGGGTGGTGGCCTGGGGCTCGGGGGCCTCGGCGGGGACTGCCGCCCACGCGGGCGCGCTCAGGGAAAAAGCGATGGCCAGGGCCAAGGGCGCCGGTAGCGGGCGGCTGCGGGACATGCGGGGGGACTCCGAAGTTGAAGCAAACGAGAATTATTATCGTTTGATCCAAAAGCCCGCGTAAAGCCCCTGTTGGCGATGCGGGGCGTCGCGCAACGACTCAAAAGGTGTCGAAAGGCAGCAGCGCCGCATGCGGGGCCGACGCTGCCGGCCTGTCCGTGATCGCGAAAGTCGCTTGTCTCAGGCGCCGCTCGCCTCAACCGCCACGGATCAAAGCCGCGCGGCGATACGCTCGGCGAGTGCGTCCAGGCTCGGGCGATCGCTGGGCGCCGGCAAGCCGTGGCGATACAGATGCAGAATTCCGTCGCCCACGCGGCGCGGCTGCACATGCAGATGCACGTGCGGAACTTCCTGGCCGCCCGCCTCGCCATTGGACTGCCACAGGTTCAGTCCGGCCGGTCGCTGATCGGCGGCCAGAGCCTTGGCGACGCGCACCGCGATCGCCATCAGATGCCCGGCCGTCGCTTCATCGAGGGCGTACAGATCGGGAATATGCCGCAGCGGCACGATCAACACGTGGCCGGGCACGGCCTGACGCAGATCCATGAACGCAGCGACGCGATCGTCGCGATACACGAAACTCGCCGGCACCCGGCCGGCGATGATGTCGCAGAACACGCACTCGCATTCGCTCATCGCCAGTGCCGCCGCGTGCGCCGCGCTCAGCGGCCGAGAAACTGCAGCAACGCCGCGCGCAGACGCGCCAGCCCCTCGGCCACATCGGCATCGCCGATATTGAGCGCGGGGACGAAACGCAGCACGTCCGGACCGGCCTGCAGGGTCAGCAGGCCGTGTTCGACGCAGCGATCGAGAATTTCGCCGGCCTTGCCCGCATGTTCTTCGCGCAACTGCGCGCCGATCATCAGGCCGCGGCCGCGCACTTCCACGAACAGGTTCAATTCGGCGTCCAGCGCGGCCAGGCCGACGCGGATCGCCTGCGCCTGACGCTCGACGTTGGCCATCAACTCAGGCGAACGCAATTCGCGCAAGGCCGCGCCAGCCACCGCCGCCGCCAGCGGATTGCCGCCGAAGGTGGTGCCGTGCGCGCCGAACTGCATCGACTGCGCGGCCTTGGGGCCGACCAGCATCGCGCCGATCGGGAATCCGCTGCCCAACGCCTTGGCCAGGGTCACCGCATCGGGCGTCACGCCATAGGCATGGCAGGCGAACAACTCGCCGGTGCGGCCCATGCCGCATTGGATTTCATCGAGGATCAACAGCGCGCCGTGGCGATCGCACAACTCGCGCAGGCCGCGCAGGAAGGCATCGGTGGCCGGAGTCACCCCGCCCTCGCCCTGCACCGGCTCGACCAGCACCGCGCAGACCGCGCCATCGGCCATCGCCGCTTCGGCCGCGACCAGGTCGTTGAAATCGCTGTAGCGAAAACCCGGCGGCAGCGGTTCGAAACCTTCGTGGTACTTGGGCTGCGCGGTGGCGGTGACCGCGGCCAGGGTGCGGCCGTGGAAACTGCCGCGGAAGCTCAGAATCGCCCGGCGCTCGGGCTCACGCCCCTGCGCGGTGGCCCATTTGCGCGCCAGCTTGATCGCCGCCTCGTTGGCTTCGGCGCCGGAATTGCACAGGAACACGCGCTCGGCGAAACCCGAGGCCGACACCAGTTGTTCGGCCAGGCGCAGCGGCGGTTCGCTGATGAACACGTTGCTGGTATGCCACAGCTTGCCGGCCTGTTCGGTCAGCGCCGCGATCAGCACCGGATGCGCGTGGCCGAGCGCGTTGACCGCGATGCCGGCGCCGAAGTCCACGTACTCGCGGCCGTCCAGATCCCAGATCCGCGAACCCTTGCCGTGATCGAGCACGATCCGGCGCGGGCGGTAGACGGGCAGGTAATAGCGCTCGGAAAGCGCGTACAGCGAGGCGGTGTCCATGGGGGCGGCAACGGCAGTGGGAGCGGAACGGCCATTGTCGCCGATCGCCGCGGCGCGTGCAGTGTCCGCCGCCGCTGCGCGATGCGGGCAGTACGACGCGCCGCGCCGCCGCGGTTGCGGTCATGATCGGTCCACGCCGATGGCCGGGGCCGCGGGTCGCTACGAACCCGCCGGATCTGGCCCATCGGCGCTACGCGCCTTGCCCGTTTCAAGCTTGCCTACGACGAGGGAAACGCCATGAGTTCACGCAGTCGCCGCACCGCTTCGCTGTTGTCCGCCGCGCTCGCCCTGATCCTGCTGCCGATCGCATCGGCGACGGCCGCGCCGCCCAGGATCGAAATCACCGAAACCGCCGCCTTCGACGCCTCCAGCGTGGCGGCCTTCGCCGGCGACTACGCCGACGTCTACGCATACCTGCACCAGCACCGCGACGCCGACCTCGCCCAGTTGCAGCGCTGGGTACGGCAGCCGTCGATCAGCGCGCAGAACCAGGGCATCGCGCAGATGGCCGAGCTGCTGCGCACGGATCTGCAGACCCTGGGCTTTCGAGACACCGCGCTGGTGCCGACCTCGGGCCATCCGGGCGTCTACGGTTATTACGATGCCGGCGCCGAGCACACGCTGGTGGTCTACATGATGTACGACGTGCAGCCGATCGAGCCGACCGGCTGGAAGGTCGACGCCTTCGCCGGCACCCTGGTCGACGATCCCGCGCTCGGCAAGGTGCTGATGGCGCGCGGCGCGACCAACCAGAAAGGACCGCAGCGCGCGTTCCTCAACGCGCTCGACGCGATCATCAAGGTGCGCGGCAAACCGCCGGTGAATCTGATCGTATTGGCCGAGGGTGAGGAAGAACTCGGCTCGCCGCACTATCCGGAAGTGGTCGCCAAGTACGAGGCGCAACTGCGCAAGGCCGACGGCGTGTTCTTCCCGATGAACACCCAGGATCGCGACGGACAGGCGTCGATGTTCCTCGGGGTCAAGGGCATCCTCTACATGGAGCTGGAAGCCAAGGGCAATGCCAAGAGCGGCGGCCCGCAGCGCGCCGAAGTGCATGGCTCGCTCGCCGCCAAGCTCGATTCGCCCAGTTGGCGCCTGGTGCAGGCGCTGGCGACCTTGACCACGCCCGACGGCGAGATCGCGGTGCCTGGCTATCGCGATGCGATCCGCGCGCCGAACGCGGAGGAGCAGCGTCTGTTCAACGGCATCGTGCGCGGCCGCGAGAGCGAGCAGGCCAAGCAACTCGAATCGCTGGGCGCGGCGCGCTGGAAGAACGGTCGCGGTTTCCGCGACGCGGCCGCGGCGGAGTTGTTCGACACCACGCTCAATATCGACGGGCTGGTGGCGGGTTACACCGGCGAAGGCGTCAAGACCATCCTGCCGCATCGCGCGGTGGCCAAGGTCGACTCGCGCCTGGTGCCGGACCAGACTCCGGATCAGGCGCTGGCCTTGATCCGCAAACAACTCGATGCGAAGGGCTTCGACGATATCGAGATACGCAAGCTGTCGGGTTATCCGCCAGCGCAGACCTCGGTGGACGCGCCGCTGACGCGCGCGGCATTGGGCGTATATCGCAAGTACGGACAGACCCCGCCGGTGGCGCCGCGCATCGGCGGCAGCGCGCCGTATTACGTGTTCACACAGACCCTGGGACTGCCGATGATCGCCGGCGGCCTGGGGCATGGCAGCGGGGCGCATGCGCCTAACGAGTACATGGTGGTGGAGCCGCTGAAGGGGTCGAAGGTGGCGGGGTTGGAGGAAGGGGAACGGTTCTATGTGGATCTGTTGTATTCGTTGGCGGATGCGTTGAAGCAGCCCGGCAAGTGATCGGGCCGATGGTGCTTGCGCGGTTATTGGATCGTCGCGGCGGAGGTTGAAGCTTCCTGCCGCAAAAGTGGGACGGGCTTGCGCCGAGGCCTGCCGATTCGACTTGACTCGTGCCGTTGCCGTTGCCGTTGCCGTTGCTGTTGCTGTTGCTGTTGCCACATAGCTTGGCTTGAGCCCGAAGCCACGCAGTTCATCCAGCGCTGCGAAGCCTGTAACTCGCGTTAGCAACAGGACACCCGAAGGGCGACGCGCATGGATGCGCGTCGCGCGCCACCGGGACAAGGATGTCCCGTGTGGCGCGTGCCTGCGTCAGCACCGCACTTGCGGGCTCTTGATTCAAAGAAAAGCGTTTTTCTTTGGTTACCTTTCTTTTGTCGCTTTTGACAAAAGAAAGTAACTCGGCCGCTTGCGGACGAAAGCTGTTGATCTTGCCTTTGGCTTCAAAAGCTCTAGAGCTTCAAAGCTTTGAAGCTTTTTAAGCTGCAAGCAGGATCAAAAGCGTTCCGCCGCTGAAGCGGCGGGTCACTTTCTTTTGTCTAAAGCAACAAAAGAAAGGTAACCAAAGAAAAATGCTTTGTTGTGAATCAAGGGCCCGCGCGATCGGTTCAGACGCGGGCATGCGCCACACGGGACATCCTGTCCCGGTGGCGCACGGCGCACATCCATGTGCGCCGCCCTTCGGGTGTGCTGTTGTTCTCGCGAGTTCCAAGCGTCGCAGCGCTGGGTGAACTGCGTGACTTCCGGCGCAAGCAAAAGCGGCGTGGCCTGGATGTAGGAGCGGCGCAAGCCGCGACCGCGACATTACGGATTCGACGAAGCTTGCGGCGTAGCTGCGGTGGCGCGGTCGCGGCTTGCGCCGCTCCTACAGGGGGCTACGGCGCCATAGGCCAGCTCATGCAGGCGCGCCACAGGACATGGGTCCTGCGCTTTACCAGTCGATCACGACCGACCACTTAACCCAGGAACAAATCCGGCAACAACGACTTGCTCGGATCGACCGCGTATTTGCTGAAGTCCGTGACACCCGCCTGCGTCAACACTTCCTCGTCGATCAGGAAGCGCCCATAAAAATCCTGCGCCGGTCGCACCAACACCGCATGCACCGCATCGGCGACGATTTCCGGCTTGCGGCAGCGATCCAGCGCAACGCCCGGAATCAGATTCAAGGCGTCGGTGGCGATGATGGTCTTCGGCCACAACGCATTGACCGCGATCCCGCGCGGACCGAACTCGCCGGCCAGACCCAGGGTCACGAAGCTCATGCCCATCTTCGCCAAGGTGTAACCGGTATGCGGCGCCCACCACTTCACGTCAAGGCTCGGCGGCGGCGCCAGGGTCAGGATGTGCGGGTTGGCGGCCTGCTGCAGGTACGGCAGGCAGGCCTGTGCGCACAGGAAGCTGCCGCGCGCATTGACCTGCTGCATCAGGTCGAACCGCTTCATCGGCGTGTCCAGCGCGCCGCGCAGCCAGATCGCGCTGGCGTTGTTGACCAGGATGTCGAGCCCACCGAACGCATCGACGGTCGCGGCGACCGCGGCCTTGACTTCGTCTTCCTCGCGGATATCGCACTTGAGCGCCAGCGCGCGGCCGCCGGCAGCTTCGACTTCGGCCGCGACGCTGTGGATGGTGCCCGGCAGCTTGGGATTGGCGACCGAGGACTTGGCCGCGATCGCGATGTTGGCGCCGTCGCGCGCGGCGCGCAGCGCGATCTCGCGGCCGATGCCGCGCGAAGCGCCGGTGATGAAGAGGGTCTTGCCTGAGAGGCTGGTCATGGACATGGCCGTGAATGGGGAATCGGGAATAGGGAATCGGTACGGCAAAAGCAAAAGCACAAACCCAATCCTAATCCCAATCGTCGCGCCCCAGATCGCAGCGCCTCTTCAACGATTCCCGATTCCCCATTCCCGGCTCTCAAGGCTTCGGCCCCTGCCCCTCGTTGTCTTCCCAATGCAGGATGCGCCGGGTCACGAAGCGGTAGACCGGCTTGCCGGTCGCGAACCAGGCCTCGCGCAGCCAGGAGTGGCGCTTGAGCACGCGCCGTTCGACCGGGGTCAGCGCCTGCGGGCAGTAGGTGCGCTTGTGCTTGAGCAGGTGACGCAGGTCTTCGCGCGCGAGCAGGCGCATCCAGCGCGAGCGCGGATCGCCGCGGGTGGCGAGCTGGAAATCGATGATCGCCGGGGTGCCATCGATCAGCACCAGCCAGTTGGCCTCCTTGGCCAGATCGTTGTGCGCCAGACCGCGCCGATGCAGGCGCTGCAGCAGGCGCCGCGCCTGGCGGAAATAGGCCAGATCGCCGCGCGGCGGGCGCTGGTACATGGCCGCGCCGTCGAGATAGCTGCGATCGAGCCGGCGACCGTCCCAGCGCAACAGCTGCGGCGTCGCCTCCAGCCCGTCCACGCGCTGCAGCGCGCGCGCCTCGCGCCGCGCCAGCCACCACGCCGGCAAGCGTAACCACCACGGCACATGGGCCAGGTCGCGGCGCACGAACAGGCCATCGCCGTCGCGCATCAACGCGATCCGGCCAAAACTGTCGGCCTTGAGCGCGGCCACTTCGGTAACTTCGGGGGACATTGGGGGAAGTGTACTTCGCGGGGAATCGGGAATCGGGAATCGGGAATCGGGAATCGGGAACAGCAAAAGCCCATGGGCTCGTTGACGCAAGCCAGCCGGTGCATCCGGCTTCCACTATTCCCGACTCCCTATTCCCGATTCCCGGCACCATCCAGTCACCCGCGCCACAGAGAGCGCTGCCTATAATCGCCCGATGGACTCAGCCTGGCTTGAAAGCGCGACCGCATGGATCGCGGCCCATCCGATCGCCGCGGGCGTGGTGATCTTCCTGATCGCCTTCTGCGACGCGCTCATCATCCTCGGCATCGTGGTGCCGGCGCTGCCGCTGCTGTTCGCGGTCGGCACCCTGGTCGGCCTGGGCCATATCAACGGCCCGTATGCGCTGGCCTGCTCGACCCTCGGCGCGTTCGCCGGCGACGGCCTGAGCTATTGGATCGGTCGTCGCTGGGGGCCGCAGCTGCGTCAACGCTGGCCGTTCGCGCGCTATCCGCAATGGCTCGACCGCGGCGAAACCATCTTCCACCGCCACGGCAGCAAGAGCATCCTGATCGCCCGCTTCGTCGGCGCGATCCGGCCGTTCGTGCCGGCCATCGCCGGCATGTTGCGCATGCCGATACGCCGCTACGCCTTGCCCAGCTTCGTCGCCTGCGTGGGCTGGTCGGCGTTGTTCCTCGCGCCGGGCTGGGTGCTGGGCGCGTCCTACGACGCGGTCGCGGCGGTCGCCGACCGGCTCGCGCTGGTGCTCGGCGCGCTGCTGATCGCGGTGGCGCTGGTCTGGGCGACGGTGCTCTACACCTGGCGCTGGTTCGCCTCGCACGCCAACAACCTGCTCGCGCGCGCGCTGCGCTGGACCCGCGCGCATCCGCACCTGGGCCGCTACGCCGGCGCGCTGATCGATCCCAACCGCCCCGAATCGGCCTCGCTGGTGATGTTGGCGGTGTGTCTGCTCGCGATCAGCTGGATCTGGTTCACCCTGCTGGCGACCTTGCTCGCCAGCGGCGGGCCGCTGCAGATCGATCACACCATCCACGAGTTCATGTGGACCTTGCGCAATCCGCTCGCCGACCGATTGATGGCCGCGCTGGCCTGCCTCGGCGACGCGCAGGTGCTGGCCCCGGCCTCGCTGGCGGTGCTGGCGTATCTGGCCTGGCGTCGGCGCTGGATGGCCGCGGCGCACTGGGTCGGCGCGATCGTGTTCGGGCTGGTGCTGACCTCGTTGCTGGAGGCGGCGATCGACATGCCGCGTCCGCCGACCGCGCCGGCCGGTTTCGGCTTCCCGTCGGTCGCGGTCACCATGACCACGATCGTGTTCGGTTTCTTCGCGGTGCTGATCGCGCGCGAATTGCCGGGACGGCAGCGGGTGTGGCCGTACCTGCTGGCGGGCGTGGTCACCACCCTCGTCGGATTTTCGCGGTTGTATCTGGGCGCGCACTGGCCCAGCGATCTGGTCGGCGGCACCTTGTTCGGCATCGTCTGGCTGCTGGTGCTGGGCATCGCCTATCGCCGCCACGTCGCGCGTTCGTTCTGGATGCGGCCGCTGGCGTGGCTGTTCTACAGCGTGTTCGTCGCCGCCGCGCTGTGGCATGCGCCGCGCTCGGCCGATGCGCTGCTGGCCAAGTTCGCCTCGGCCACGCCGACCACGGTGTTGAACGCCGATGCGTGGTGGAAACACGATTGGACCACCTTGCCCGCGCAACGCAACGAAAGCGATGCGCGCCGGCGCTGGCCGCTGGACCTGCAGATCGCCGGGCCCTTGCCGCCGTTGCGCGCGACCCTGGAAGCCAATGGCTGGCGCGTGCAACCGCAGGCCGACTGGCTGGCAACGATCGCCTTGCTCGACGACGACACCGCGGCGCGCGATCAGGTGGTGCTGCCGGCGACCCTCGACGCGCAGGCCGAAACCCTGCTGATGCTGCGCGACGGGCCGACCCCGGATGTTCAGTACGCGCTGCGCCTGTGGCCGGCGCCGGCGGTGCTGTCCGACGGGACGCCGCTGTGGATCGGCACGACTCAGACCTTGAAGCTCAACAAGCCGTTCGACGCGGCCGCGCTGTGGTTGCCGCAGCCCGACGACGGCAATGCGCATGCGCAGGTGCGCAGGGCGCTGACCGGTTTCACCATGATCCAGCAGGCGCATCCGAAGAACGGGGTGGAGGTGCTGCGGATGCAATCGCAGTATCGGGGGCCGGGGGCTGTGTCGGGGCAGTGAATGGATGCGGGATGCGTTGGGGCGTGGAGTAAAAGCGAATCCCCCCTGCCCCCCTTTTCCAAAGGGGGGAAAACCTTTGGGCAAGGGGCACCGCGTCGGGTTGGTTTGATCGCTCTCTCTCGGCCGGATCAGTTCGGCCGATTGCAGGCTTGAAATTGCAGGCTATTGAGTTCGTTGCGATCGATCCGGCATGAGTCACCGCCTAGCGGCTCATCCCATTCGAATAAGCCTCTATTCGAAGCTTCGCCGCATCCGTCCCCCAAAAACCACAAGACGGGTTCCCCCCTTTGGAAAAGGGGAGCCAGGGGGGATTCGCTTTTGCTTTTGTTTTGCTTTGCTTTTGATGCAGCCGCAGCGCCAACCCCAACCACTCAAGGCAACAACGCCAACACCTGATCCAGCCGCGCATGCGGATCGTCCAGTTGCAGCAGCATCTGCCGCTGCGATAACGACAACGGCAACAGTTCGGCCAGCCGCCAACCGACCCAGGCCGCGTCGTCGAAACGCGAATGCGCGGCCTTGCTGTGCTCGCCGCCGGCCTGTTCGAACAAACGCTCCAGCAAGGTCACCAGCAGCGAATGCTCGGGCCGCACGACTTCGTCAGGATCGGGCTCGCACCAACGCACGTCCGCGACCTGCAAGCCGTTGTCGCGTACCCGCACGCGGTCGGCGTGGAAGCGTCGCGCGCCGCGCACCCGCAAGGTCAACAGGCCGTCGTCGCCGGTGCCGAAATCCTCGATCACCGCTTCGGTGCCGAACGCTGCTGCGGCGGCCGGCGCACCGACTTCTTCGCCATCGATGATCAGGCAGACCCCGAAGCCGCGACCGACCCGGCCGCATTCGCGCACCAGATCGAGATAACGGCGTTCGAATACGCGCAGGCTCAGCGAGCCGCCCGGCAGCAGCACGGTGTGCAGCGGGAACAATCCCAGCGATTCGGCGACGGCGGGCTCGGACGACATGGCCGCAGTGTACCCGGCCCCAGGCCGGTGTTTCGAGCGCTTTATCGGTGCTGTAGAAACGCGAGCTCGGCTCGCGCCAGCGGCACGGCGATAAAGCCGATAAACAAAATCGCGATCGCATGATGGCGTTGAACGCATCGCCCCACGCTTCAACGCATCACCCAAGCCGAAGCAAATCCCGCCCTCACCAATCCCGCTTTTGCCAATCCCGAATCACGAATCCCCAATCCCGGCCTCAGCAAAAAACCGCCGAGGCGCACCATCGAAGCCGCCGTTGGACATGAACACGACGTGGTCGCCGGCGCGCACGCGTTCGCGCAACGCGGCGATCAAGCCATCGGCGTCGGCCACGGTCACGCCTTCGCCGCGCAGGCCGGCGAGGACCTTGCCCGCGTCCCAGGCCAGTTCGGGCCGATGCAGGAACACGACGACATCGGCACCGTCGAGCGACGGCGCGAGCGCGTCGGAATGCGCGCCCAGCCGCATCGAATTGCTGCGCGGCTCCATCGCCACCACGATGCGCGCGTCGCCCACGCGCGCGCGCAAACCGGCAAGCGTGGTCGCGATCGCGGTCGGATGATGGGCGAAGTCGTCGTACACGGTGATCCCGCCGGTTTCGCCGATCACTTCGAGCCGGCGCTTGACGCTGCGGAACCCGGCCAGCGCCGGCAGCACCGAAGCGACGTCGACCCCGACCGCGTTGGCCGCGGCGAGCGCGGCCAATGCATTCATGACGTTGTGGCGACCAAGCAAGGGCCAGCGCACTTCGCCGATGTCGCGGCCGCGATGGATCACCACGAACGCGCTGCCGTCGTCGGCCAGCAGCCGCGCGGTCCATTCGTAACCGGCCTTGCCTTCCAGGCCGAAGCGTTCGACCGGCGTCCAGCAGCCCATCGCCAGCACTTCGCTCAGGCGCTCGTCTTCGCCGTTGACGATCAGGCGGCCGCGGCGCGGCACGGTCCGCACCAAGTGGTGGAACTGGCGCTGGATCGCGGCCACGTCGGGGAAGATATCGGCGTGGTCGTATTCGAGGTTGTTGAGGATCGCCACCAGCGGCCGGTAGTGGACGAACTTGCTGCGCTTGTCGAAGAACGCGGTGTCGTATTCGTCGGCCTCGACCACGAACTCGCGGCCGCCGCCGATGCGCGCGGACACGCCGAAATCCTCGGCGACGCCACCGATCAGAAAACCGGGCTCGCGGCCGGCGGCCTGCAGCAGCCAGGTCAGGATCGAAGTGGTCGTGGTCTTGCCGTGGGTGCCGGCGACCGCGAGCGTGTCGCGCCCGGGCAACACCTGTTCGGACAACCACTGCGCGCCGGAGGTGTATTTGCGCCCGTCGTCGAGCACCTGCTCGACCGCGGCGTTGCCGCGCGAGAGCGCGTTGCCGACCACGATCTGATCGCAATCGGCGGAAATGTGTTCGGGCTTGTAGCCTTGCTGCAGCGCGATGCCGAGTTGTTCGAGCTGGGTCGACATCGGCGGGTACACCGCCTGGTCGCTGCCTTCGACCTCATGCCCGAGTTCGCGCGCGAGCGCGGCGACGCCGCCCATGAAGGTGCCGGCGATGCCCAAGATATGGAGCTTCAAGATCCGAGATTCCGAAAGAGGAGGCGGGTGTTCAACAAAGCGGCTCCCGCTGGCACCAGCGCCCCCTCTTCCGCTTGCGGCGACCGAAGGAAGTGCAGAGCTGAGAGGGCTGGGGTGAGGGCACGCGAGGATCGGTCAACGACGGCAGTTGCAACCGCGCACAAGCCCTGCTCGACAGCCTCAGATTCCCCGCTCACGACAGGAGTACGGGCGTGTGAGCCCTCACCCCGGCCCTCTCCCGCAGGCGGGAGAGGGAGCACAAACCACTACGAATAACTCAACCCACCGTCGGCGCCGGCTCCAGCGCCTCGATGATGCGGGTGAACACTTCGTCCAGCGAACCCACGCCGTCGACCACGGTCAGGCGGCCGTGCTGGCGGTAGTACTCGATGACCGGCGCGGTGACCTCGTCGTACACCTTCAGACGGGTGCGCACGGCTTCGGGACTGTCGTCCTTGCGGCCCTGCTCGGCGGCGCGGCCGGCGATGCGCTCGACCAGCAGCTCGATCGGCACTTCCAGCTGCACGGCGAAGTCCATCGGCTGGCCGATCTTCTTGAGCAGCGCGTCCATCGCATCGGCCTGGGCCAGGTTGCGCGGGTAGCCGTCGAGAATGAAACCGCCGGCGGTGTCGGGACGCGAGAAGCGGTCCTCGAGCATGCCCAGCAGGATTTCGTCGCTGACCAGATTGCCGGCGTCCATCACCGCCTTGGCTTCCAGGCCCAGCTTGCTGCCGGCGGCCACTTCGGCGCGCAACAGATCGCCGGTGGAAATATGCGGCACCTGCAGATGCTCCTTGAGCCGCGTGGCTTGCGTGCCCTTGCCGGAACCGGGCGCGCCCAGTAATACCAATCGCATCAACATCGCTCCTGAGACAACATGAAACCGTCGCACCCGCGCGCACTGCGCCGGGGCGGCCCGCCGGGCCGCGCCCCGGATCGGCGATCGCCGACCCCGTCGCTGGCCCGTCCGCGGGGCGGCGCTACACTCACAGCCGCCATTCACCCGCCGGGAATAGTGCGGTCAGCTTACCGCAAACCGGCGCAAATCCTGGAATCCCCATGCCGACCGCGAAGTCCTCCGCAAAACCCGCTGGAAACCTGCTGTATGCGCAATCGGGCGGTGTGACCGCCGTCATCAACGCCACCGCCTCGGCGGTGATCGAGACCGCGCGGGCGCGCGGAATCAAGGTATTGGCGGCCCGCAACGGCATCCTCGGCGCGCTGCGCGAGGAGCTGATCGACACCTCCAAGGAGTCGGCCGCGGCGATCGCGGCCCTGGGCCACACCCCCGGCGGCGCGTTCGGCTCGTGCCGGGTCAAGCTGAAGTCGCTGGACGCCGACCGCGCCCGCTACGAGCGCCTGCTGGCCGTGCTCAAGGCCCACGACGTGCGCTGGTTCCTCTACAACGGCGGCAACGATTCGGCCGACACCGCGCTCAAGGTGTCGCGCCTGGCGGCCGAGTTCGGCTATCCGCTGACCTGCATCGGCGTGCCCAAGACGGTCGACAACGACCTGGCGGTGACCGACTGCTGCCCGGGCTTCGGCTCGGCCGCCAAGTACACCGCGGTGTCGGTGCGCGAGGCCGCGCTGGACGTGGCGGCGATGGCCGAGACCTCGACCAAGGTGTTTGTCTACGAGGCGATGGGCCGCCATGCCGGCTGGCTCGCGGCCGCGGCCGGCCTGGCCGGCGACGGCGCGGACGCCGCGCCGCACCTGATCCTGTTTCCCGAGCGCCCTTACAACGAAGCCGATTTCTTCGCCAAGGTCAAAGCCACGGTCGAACGCGTGGGTTACTGCGTGGTGGTCGCCAGCGAGGGCATCCAGACCACCGACGGCCGCTTCGTCGCCGATGCCGGCGGCGGCAAGGATTCGTTCGGCCATACCCAACTCGGCGGGGTCGCCTCGCATCTGGCCGGGCGGGTCAAGGACGCGCTGGGCTACAAGGTGCATTGGGCGCTGCCCGATTATCTGCAGCGTTCGGCCCGGCACGTCGCCTCCAAGACCGACGTCGAACAGGCGCGCGCGGTCGGCAAGGCCGCGGTCGAGTACGCGCTCAAGGGCATGAACTCGGTGATGCCGGTGATCGTGCGCACCTCCGATTCGCCGTATCGCTGGAAGATCGAGGCCGCGCCGCTGGACAAGGTGGCCAATCACGAGAAGAAGATGCCGGCCGGGTTTCTGCGCAAGGACGGCTACGGCATCACCGCGGCCGCGCGGCGCTATCTGGAGCCGCTGATCCGCGGCGAGGCGCCGCCGCCGTACGGGCGCGATGGCCTGCCGAAGTACGTCGCGCTCAAGAACGTCGCGGTCAAGCCCAAGCTGCCGCCGTTCGAGGGCTGAGCCCGGGCCATGTCCGCCGACGCGCCGTCGCTGCCGGAACTGCGGCCCTGGATCGAACAGGTCTGGGTCAGCGCGCGTCCGGCCGCGGCGCCCGCGCATGCGCGCGAGCACTCGCTGCCCAGCGGCGCGATGCATCTGGCGATACGGCTGGATGGTCCGCCGCTGCGCTTGTATGCGGATGCGGCCGATCGGGTCGGGCGGGTGTATTCGCCTGCGGTGGTGGGCGGGGCGCGGGCTTCGTATTGCATCAAGGACACTTCCTTGCCGGCCGCTTCGGTTGGCGCGGTGTTGCGGCCGGGCGCCGCGCTGGCCTTGTTCGGCGTGTCCGCGGCCGAACTGGAAGGCGCGCATACCGATCTGCGCGATCTGTGCGGCGCGCAGGCCGATGATTTGTACGAACGTCTGGCCGCGACCGCCGACCCGGTCCGACGCCGCTCCGTGTTCGAACGTTTCCTGCGCGCGCGCCTGCGGCCCCTGCATGGGCTGGATCCGCAGATCGCCGACGCCCTGCACCGACTGCAACACGAACCGATCGGCGCCGCTGGCATCGCCGCGCTCGCGCAAGGCAGCGGCCGCAGCCATCGTCACTTCATCGCCCGCTTTCGCGAGGTCGCCGGTCTGGCGCCCAAGCGCTATGCGCGCGTGCTGCGTTTCAAGCGCCTGCTGACGGCGTTGTCGGCGACGCCGCGGCCGGGCTGGGCGCAACTCGCGCTGGATGCGGGCTATTTCGATCAATCGCATCTGATCCGCGAATTCCGCGAGTTCACCGGAGTGAGCCCGCGCGAGTATCTGGCCGCCGCCGCGGCGAGTGCGCATCATTTGCCGGTGGCTTAAACCGCGCATCGTGACGGGCCCGGCCTGACAGCATCGGCGCTCCCGATGCAGCACAGGTAAATTCCGTCCAATCCGGCGTTTGATCGCCGACGCAGACTCACCACCACAACCCAACCGAGCCCCGCCATGGCCGTCCACGAATTGTTCTCCTACCTGTGCGTCGCCGACGCCCAGGCCGCGGTCGAGTTCTACTGCAAGGTGTTCGATGCCAGCGAGAAGTTCCGCCTGGTCGAACCCGGCGGCCGCATCGGCCATGTCGAACTCGACCTGGGCGGCACCACCTTGATGCTGTGCGAGGAATTCCCCGAGGTCGATATCCGCCGCCCCGAACCCGCGCGCGGCCACAGCCACACCCTGCACCTGCATGTCGACGACGCCGACGACGTGGTCGCGCGCGCGGTCGCCGCCGGCGCGCAACTGGCGATGGCGCCGCGCGATCATTTCTACGGCGAGCGCTCGGGCACCGTGATCGACCCGTTCGGCCATCGCTGGAACATCGGCCACAGCATCGAAAAAATCGAGCCGGACGAAATGCAGCGCCGTTACGATCGAGATCCCGATTGCTGAGTCGAACCCGGCGCGGCGGATCGATCACGACCGGATCGGCAAACCGCGCAGCAACCGCCGCGGCTGGCGCGACGAATCCGTCTTTCCCGACGCGGCATCGCCGACCTCCCAGGCCGAGCACCCCGTCACACTGTGCGCTGCGTCCGGTAATCGTGCCGCTGCGCGCGCGGCGTCACCGTCTACACATTGAATAGCCACTGAGATTGCGGCAATCTGCCGCCGCAAGCGTTCATGCGACACAGGGGCGCACGGACGCAAAGTTTCATCACTCAGGGAGTGCTCGATGAAAGGCAAGTTCTTACCGCTGCTGCTGCTCGTTCCGTCGCTGTCGGCCTTCGCCGACCAATGCGACGACAACTTCACCAAGAAGGGCAACCCCATCACCGGCGGCGAGTATTCCACCTCGGTGAAGGTCGCCGGCCTGAGCACCGCCAGCGCGATCGGCCAGATGCGCAACATCGCCATCGGCAACAGCATGCAGATCCTCGACGAGGACCTGCAGGGCGGCTCGCTGCTGGTCGAGGAACCGGCCAGCGCCGTGCATCGTCCGCTGCCGATCAGCATCAGCGCGACCGCCGACGG
This sequence comes from Lysobacter capsici, assembly GCF_014779555.2. NCBI lineage: Bacteria > Pseudomonadati > Pseudomonadota > Gammaproteobacteria > Lysobacterales > Lysobacteraceae > Lysobacter > Lysobacter capsici. Next base: position 1,046,608 of record NZ_CP094357.1, on the reverse strand, counting down.
CGAAGTCAGCATGGTGCTCAAGACCCGCAAGGGCTCGTTCGGCAACGCCGGCGAGATCAAGAAGGCCATGTGCGGCATGCTGACCCAGCTCAAGCCGGGCAAGACCGCGCCGCCGCGCGCCGCGGCCGCGGCGGCCAAGCCGATCGCGATGTCGGCCACCGCGCTGGCCACCGAGGTCGAGCAGCAGGCCAAGGAAAACGTCGCCGTCGTCGACACCCGTTACAAGGGCCGCGTCTACACGCTCAAGGGCGTGAACAAGGGCGTGACCACCGAAGGCGGCATCCTGCGCGTGTTCTACGACATGAACCCGTCGCTGATTCCCGGCCTGACCCAGAGCCGCACCCTGCTCTATCAGACCCGGGTGATGTGCAAGCTGGCCTCCGACCAGAAGGGTTATGCACTGTCGCTGCGCACCAACGACCGCATCAACCTCACCGGCACCTTCGATTACTACGAAGACGCCGAGCGTCTGGTGATCCTCAAGGATTGCCGCGCGGCCAAGTAATCGCCGCGCAACTCGCCGTCAGCGAGACAAGAAAAAGGGCCGCATCGCGGCCCTTTTTCGTTATCCGGCGGACTCGTTATCCAACACGGATGCGGATCGATCGCCCCCAGCGGTTCAACCGCCGCAGGGCTTGCCCTCGACCGACATGGCCGCGGCGAACATCGGGATCGCCGCGAGCTTGTTGGCCGCGGCCTTTTCCTTTTCGTCCTGCAGGTACAGCCGCGATTTGCCCTGCGCGTCCAGGCTCGGCGGCACCGCGGCCGCGGCCGGCTTGCGCCAGATCCGCACCACCGCCTGCTGCTGCGGACAGGCCGCGCTGGGCACCCGGATCAGATCGTTGAATTTCCAGCCGGCGGCTTCGGACGGCTTGGCCTTGGCCGCATCGACGAAGCGCGCGCGCGGCTGGCAGTTCGGGCTGGTACGCACGACCGCGAATTTGTACGCCGGTTCGGCCTGGCCGGTGAACTGGCCCTCGATGCGCGCGCAGGCTTCGGGAATCTGCCGCAGCGTATGCACGCCGCCGACCGGCTGGGCGGCGATCGCGGCATCGCGCTTGATCTCGGGGACCGGATCGGCGGCCGCCGAGGCCAGCATGGGGGCCAGCGCGAGCAAGGCGCAGGCCAAGACGGGGACGGTTCGCATCGTCGGCTCCTGACTACAAGGCCGGGGCAGACTCGCACGCATCGGCTGAACCATCACTTCACCCCGGACGGCGCCGCTCGGGTATGCCGGTCATGACGCCGGCGCGCCAGCGCCGGTCGCTCGTTCGAGTTCGCTCGCTCGGGCTCACTCGCTCACTGCGCGCGAACGCATCGTCAGCGCGACACGCGTATTCAGCCACGCATCGCGCTTGCGGCGTCGCCCCACTCGCCCGGCTCGAAACGTATCGATCCTGAAACCCGCCGCATGCGATCCGTGACTTGGGTCGCAAGCCCGGCCGCGGCCTGCGGACGCGCGTCGCAGCCCGGCCGCGGCCGCTGACGCCGGCCCGGCGCCTATGCCATAGTCGCCGCATCGCCGTGCTCGCACCACGGCGTCGCTGCAATGCAACACAACGCAGCGCGCAGACGCGATTCCGCGGCACATCGGCCAACGAACGACTCGCGACTTACAACTCGATCCGTTGTCCTGTGATGTCCACTTTCTACCTTGGGGAGGGGTTCATGCTGGAGAAGTACGGTTTGATCATGGCGCTTGGCTGCGCCGTCATCGCGATCCTGTATGGCATCGTGTCCGCGCGCTGGATCAGCGCTCAACCCGCCGGCAACGCACGCATGCAGGAGATCGCCGGCGCGATCCAGGAAGGCGCACGCGCCTATCTCAATCGTCAATACACCACCATCGCCATCGCCGGCGCGGTGTTGTTCGTACTGATCGGCATCTTCCTCAACTGGCATACCGCGATCGGCTTTCTGATCGGCGCGGTGCTGTCGGGCGCGGCCGGCTACATCGGCATGAACGTGTCGGTGCGCGCCAACGTGCGCACCGCCGAAGCCGCGCGCAAGGGCATGGGCCCGGCGATGGACGTGGCGTTCCGCGGCGGCGCGATCACCGGCATGCTGGTGGTCGGCCTGGGATTGCTCGGCGTGGCCGGTTACTGGCTGGCGCTGGGCAAGCTAGGCGTCAGCAGCGAGAAAGCCCTGCACGCGCTGGTCGGCCTGGCGTTCGGTTCCTCGCTGATTTCGATCTTCGCCCGACTGGGCGGCGGCATCTTCACCAAGGGCGCCGACGTCGGCGCCGACCTGGTCGGCAAGGTCGAAGCCGGCATTCCCGAGGACGACCCGCGCAACCCGGCGGTGATCGCCGACAACGTCGGCGACAACGTCGGCGACTGCGCCGGCATGGCCGCGGACCTGTTCGAAACCTATGCGGTCACGGTGATCGCGACGATGTTGCTCGGCGGCCTGATGGCCAGCACGGTCGGCGCCAACGGCGTGCTGTATCCGCTGGTGCTCGGCGGCGTGTCGATCATCGCCTCGATCATCGGCGCGTTCTTCGTCAAGGTGAAGGAAGGCGGCTCGATCATGGGCGCGCTGTACAAGGGCGTGATCGTCTCGGCGGTGCTCGCCGCGATCGCGTTCTACCCGATCACCACGCAACTGATGCGCGACGCCAGCTTCGGCGCCTTGAACGTGTACGGCTGCGCGTTGATCGGCCTGATCCTGACCGGCGTGATCGTGTGGATCACCGAGTACTACACCGGTACCCAGTACGCGCCGGTCAAGCACGTGGCGCAGGCCTCGACCACCGGTCACGGCACCAACATCATCGCCGGCCTGGGCGTGTCGATGAAGTCGACCGCGCTGCCGGTGATCGCGGTGTGCATCGCGATCTGGGGTTCGCATTATCTGGCCGGTTTGTACGGCATCGCGATCGCCGCGACCTCGATGCTGTCGATGGCCGGCATGATCGTGGCGCTGGACGCCTACGGCCCGATCACCGACAACGCCGGCGGCATCGCCGAGATGGCCGAGCTGCCGCCGGAAATCCGCGCGATCACCGATCCGCTCGACGCGGTCGGCAACACCACCAAGGCGGTGACCAAGGGCTACGCGATCGGTTCGGCCGCGCTGGCCGCGCTGGTGCTGTTCGCCGACTACACGCATAACCTGCAAGCCGCGCATCCGGGCGTGTTGTTCAACTTCGATCTGTCCGACCACATGGTCATCATCGGCCTGTTGATCGGCGGCCTGATTCCGTATCTGTTCGGCGCGATGGCGATGGAAGCGGTCGGCCGCGCCGCCGGCGCGGTGGTCGAGGAGGTGCGCCGTCAGTTCCGCGACATTCCCGGGATCATGGACGGCACCGGCAAGCCGCAGTACGACAAAGCCGTGGACATGCTGACCAAGTCGGCGATCAAGGAAATGATCGTGCCCTCGCTGCTGCCGGTCGCGGTACCGGTGGTGGTCGGCCTGCTGCTCGGGCCGAAGGCGCTGGGCGGCTTGCTGATCGGCACCATCGTCACCGGCATCTTCGTCGCGATCTCGATGACCACCGGCGGCGGCGCCTGGGACAACGCCAAGAAGTACATCGAGGACGGTCATCACGGCGGCAAGGGTTCCGAGGCGCACAAGGCCGCGGTCACCGGCGACACCGTCGGCGATCCGTACAAGGACACGGCGGGTCCTGCGATCAATCCGCTGATCAAGATCATCAACATCGTCGCCTTGTTGCTGGTGCCGTTGTTGCCGGTGTCGGCGACCAGCGAAACGGCGAACGCGGCTCACGCCGCCGGCGCGACCGCCATGGTGGCGTCGAGTGCTCCGGAAGCGGCTCCGACCGAGACCGGCATGGTCGGGACATCGAAGGATGACGCCGCCGCCACGGAAGCGACCGAACCGGCGGCTGGTGGCACTCTGGCCGAAATAGCGACCACACGGAATGCCAGGTTGTATTTCGACGTGGGCTCGTCCGCCTTGCCGGCGAATGCCTCAGTTGATCTGGCCAATGTGCTCGCGACGCTCAAGTCATTGCCCGACGAAAAGGCGCGCATCTCCGGCTTCCACGACGAAACCGGCAGCGCCGCGACCAACGCCGAACTGGCCAAAAAGCGTGCGCAAGCCGTGCAACAGTGGTTCGAGTCGCAAGGCATCGTGGCCGATCGCATCGTGCTGGACAAACCGGCGGTGACCGAAGGCGGCGGCAAGCCCGAGGAAGCGCGGCGGGTGGAAGTGTCGGTCGAGTAAGCGCGCCGGCAGCGACGCGGCCGCCGTTGCGGTCGAAACACGATCGCGAATATGAAAAACGGCGGCTTCGGCCGCCGTTTTTTTTGCGCCTTCGTTTTCCGCGCCGTCTCTTTCTTGCAACGCGATCGCCAAGCCGTGGCGAAAAAGAACTTACGCCGCATGCGAGCGCGCCGAGGCGGCAAGGGCGAAGAGCACAGGTTGGCAGAACTGGACCGCGCCGAAATGATGCGAAGCCAGCGCGTTCGCATGCATGACGGCCGGCCTGGCCTACGCGTGAAGACCCGACGCCCAGCATCGCGCAAGCCAAGCGGTTACGCTGAGCGTCATCGCAGACCACTCAGGGACGACCTCGCCATGATCCGTTGCACACACCTCGCGCTGTTGACGCTCGCCCTGGCCTGCGCGGCCTGCTCGAGGCCGGCCGGCGACGCCGCCCAGGCCGCAGCGAGCGCGGATGCCGCCGGCAAGACCCTGGCCGAAGCCCGCACCGGCGTCGCGACCAAGCTGATCACCCACAGCAGCGGCGGCGAAGCGCCACCGGCGCCGCCATCCGGCGTGCTCGACCTCATCCACTACGACGCGCCGGCCGGCAAGCTCGCCGCCTACCTGACGCCGCGACCGGCCACGCCGGGCAAGCATCCGGCGATCATCTGGATCAGCGGCGGCGACTCCAACACCATCGGCGATTTCTGGTCGCCGCAGCCGCGCGAGAACGATCAGAGCGCGGCCGCGTTCCGCGCCGCCGGCATCGTGACCATGTATCCCTCGCTGCGCGGCGGCAACGACAACCCGGGCGAGCGCGAAGGTTTCTACGGCGAAGTGCAGGACATCCTCGCCGCCGCCGACCACCTGGCCAAGCTCGATTACGTCGACCCGCAACGCATCTATCTGGGCGGCCACAGCACCGGCGGCACCCTGGTGCTGCTGGTGGCGGAGATCGATCCGCGCTTCCGCGACGTGTTCTCGTTCGGACCGGTCGCCGACGTGTCGGGCTACGGCCAGGACATGCTGCCGGTGTCGCTGAGCGACGAACGCGAAATCCGCCTGCGCTCGCCGGGTTACTGGCTCGGTTCCATCCACGGCCCGGTGTTCGTGTTCGAAGGCGATCACGACGCCAACACCGACCAGGTCGAACTGCTGCGCGAGAGCAGCAAGAACCCGAAGGCGCAATTCTTCGTGGTGCCGCGCGCGGATCACTTCAGCGTGCTGGCGCCGACCACCGAGCTGATCGCGAAGAAGATCCTCGCCGACACCGGTGCGCAGACGACGATCGGTTTCAGCGAAGCGGAGCTTGAGGGCTTGCTGAAGTAAGCCTCGCGGCTCGTCGAAAGACGTTCACTAACGACCGGAACGTCGGCGACGACGGCTCTGGATCGCGATGTCGAATCATGCGGGCCATGCCGCTTCGAATGTCGAGGCTGAAACGCCGCCAATAATAATCTCGCGGCGTTCGCGTAAGCCCGATGACCCGCCAGATCACGCGGCCGCTTCGAACGAATCGCAGCGGCCCGCACCCGCTCGCGCCGTTACGGCGCGAACGCGCCCTTGGCCACGTCGTACCAGGGCGTGCACAGCGTTTCCTGCTCGTTCGCGACGGCGAACGATGCGCGCCAGATTTTTCCCGCGTCGGTCGAGCTCGGCGAATCGAAATACGATGCCTGCCACGGCAATACCCCGAGGCACCAGCGCAAGCGCTTGGGCGCGCCGCTGAGCAACGCGAACTTGAACGCGCCGCGCAGCTCGCCGCCGGCCGCCACTTCCAGCGCCAGCGGCGACGGTGGCGAGATCGGCCTGGGATTGGGCAGCGGCGCGGCCACATGGAACAGCTCGACCTCTTCGCCCATGCCTTTCCAGGTCGGTGCCGCGATCGCGCCCAGGGTCTGACGGCCGATGCTTACTTCATGACGGTTGCCGCGATCGAACACCGCCAATGGCTTGGCCGGGTCGTTATTGCGCAGCCGATAGCGCACGTCCACCGTACCGGTGGCGGCGTCGAAGCCCATCTCGACTTCGACCGTCGCGGCCTGGCCGCGCACCGTGGTTCGGGCCAGGTCGGCGGCCTGGATGGGAGCGGGCTGGTTCGCAACAGTCTGGGTGGAAACGGGGGAACTCATGCTCGGCTCCGGTGAAGATTGTGGTTTGGCGTGCGCGCATCCCACCGCGATCACGGCGGTCGCGGCGGCGAGCAGCGCGCGCGTTGGCCGCGCGCGCGCGCGATGCGGTTCGCCGGTCGCGAGGTGAAGCGAGGATCCATGGTTCATGACGTCGCGCTCGCTCATCTGCCCGGCCCGCGTGCGACGACCGAGTGCGGTTCCTGCATCGGCGGCGGTTCGGCCATCTGCGGCACCGCCGCGCGTTCCTGCTTATCCACCGTCTCGCTCGCTTCGCGGCGCAGCTGCACGCCGGGTTCGGCCCCGGCGGCCTGCTGGGTCAGCCGGCTGAACGCTTCGCGGTCGCCCGAGCGCGAGGCTTCGAGCATCTGATCGACGAAGGCACTGGGATTGGACTGCAGCGACGCGGCCGAACCGGGCGAGGCCGAGAACGACGGCAGCGCGTAACTCAGGCGGTCGGGCTGGCCGAATTCCTGGCGCAGCGCGTTCTCGGTGGCGTAGGCGGGATTGGCCACGCCCGCGGTCGCGGTGGTCGGCAGACCCACGGCCTGACGTTCGAGATTGTTGATGCCGCCGATGACGTTGCCGCTCGCGTCCAGGGTCGGCGCATCCAGGCCGGTGCCCATGTAGATGCCGGGCTGCAAGGTGCCGGTGACCGCGTTGTAGGCATGCGAGAGCTCGTGCTGCAGCACGCCGACCGGGGTCGGGAATTCCGCGTTGTGGAACGACGGGTTGTACACGACTTCCGCGTCGGTGCCCGCGCCAGGGCCACTGGGCGTGGCGTAGTTCTTCGCCGGATCGAAACCGACGACCTGGCCGCTGGCGGGGTCGCGGAAACCGGCGTAGCCGTTCTGCTCGTTGCGCAGTTCGGTGAGGGTGACGCTGTTGCCTTTCTCGGTCGCCGCCTTGTCCAGCGCCTCGAGCAACTGCTGGCCCTGTGGCGAACTGCGCATCAGGTCGAGGTCGGCTTCCACGCGCTGACGGAATTCGGGCGTGCCGTCGACCTTGACGCTCCAGCCGGCCCTGGGCGCGGTTTCGACCACGGTGTTCTGCGCGCCGGTCGCGGCGCTGAGGGTGTCGGTCGCGGCCTGGCCATAGACCGTGTCGCGGCCGGCGGTGTTGTCGACCGTGTCGCGGCCCGCGCCGGTGTAGACGCGATCGTCGCCGGCGCCGCCGCGCAGGGTGTCGTTGTCCATGCCGCCGGACAGGATGTCGTTGCCCGCGCGGCCTTCGAGCGTGTCGTCGCCGCGGCCGCCTTCCAGATAATCGTTGCCGTCGCCGCCGATCACGCTGTCGCGGCCGTCGCCGCCGTACAGCACGTCGTCGCCCGCGCCGCCGTCGATGCGATCGTTGCCGCTGCCGCCGAACACGTCGTCGCGACCGGCGCCGGTGGCGATCACATCGTCGCCCGCGCCGCCATCGACGCCGTCCAGGCCCGACCCGGTGGTGATGCGGTCGTTGCCGGCCCCGGCCTTGACCGCCATGTTCACCGATACGCTGGGCGCGTTGACGATGTCGTCGCCATCGCCGGTGCGCACCGCGAACTCCTGCGGCGGCTGTCCCGGCGGCGACGACTGGTACTGGCCCAGATTGATTTCGTACTTCTGACCGTTGACGGTCACGTCCAACAGGCCGTTGCTGCGCTGAGTAGCCTGGACGTCGTCGTTGCCGTTGCCGGTGGTCAGCACCACCTGGTCCAGGGTCACGTAGTTGTTGCCGTTGCCGTCGGTGCCGATGGTGCGCTCGCGGCTGATCGCCACGTCGCCGGCGCGGAACAGCTCCTGCGAATTGACCGGTTTGCCGTCCGGCGTCGTCCACGAACTGGTCGCCGCGCCCGCGGGCGCGACCAGACCGTTGATGGCCACCGGCGGCGGGCTGGGCGCGGCGCCGGCCGGGGCCGCGCCTGCGGTCGTACCGGCGGACGCCGAAGAGGCGCCACTGGCGCTGGCCGCGGCCGCGGCGGAGCGGGTTTCCGTTTCAGAGGACATGACGGCTTCCTGCGCATGCAAGTCTGGACAGGTGATACGCCAGCCCAGGAACAGTGTCAAACCGGCCGATCGGCGATCTTTCCGCCCACAAAGACGCACGCTGACCCACGACGGCCACCGTGCGCTTCATGCATGGCGATATAAGAAGGCCGTGCAACCGACCGGAACGCTTACAACGAATAACTAGGCCGATCCGGCAACCCCAGCTCGCCGCGCAGGCCATTCTCGGTCAGATGATCCGGATTGGCGGTGGTCTTGGGCGTGCTCGGGTCGCCGTCGAAGTCGTAGGCCGGCGCGCTGGTTTCCAGGCCCACCGCCTGACGCTCGGCGTTCGGGACCTGACCGTTGTCCGGGCCGGTGCCGCGGTAGGTGCCGGGCTGGAAGGTGCCGGTCACGCCGTTATAGGCATGCGACATCTCGTGGTACAGCACCACCACCGGGGCCGGGAAGGCGTCCATGTGGAACGAGGGGTTGTAGCTGATCTGCACGTCGCCGCCGGCGCCGGGCTTGCCGTTCACGATGTCGGCGTCGTTGCTGAAGGTCTGGGCGTAGCCGTTCTGCTCGTTGGCCAGTTCCTTGATGGTGACGCTGTTGCCGCGCGCGGCGGCCTGATCGAACTGGGTCAGCATCTGCTGGCCGTTGGGCGAGCTGCGCAGGAAATCGATCTCGGCGCCGACGCGCTGCTTGAACGCGTCGGAGCCTTCGATGGTCACGCCCTTGCTGGAGCTGATCTCGACGTTGATCACAGTGTTCTTGGCGCCGGTCGCGGCGTTGATCACGTCGCTCGCGGTCTGCGCGTACACGGTGTCGTTGCCGGACTGATTGTCGATGCTGTCCTTGCCGGCGCCGGTGTAGACCGCGTCGTCGCCTTCGCCGCCGCGCAAGGTATCGTCGCCGATGCCGCCCGACAGCATGTCCTTGCCGGCGCCGCCTTCGAGCGTGTCGTTGCCCTGCCCGCCTTCGAGGAAATCCACGCCTTCGCCGCCGGCCAGTCGATCGGCACCGTCGCCGCCGTAGACCACGTCGTCGCCGGCGCCGGCATCGAGGCGATCGTCGCCGCTGTTGCCGAACACGTCGTCGCGGCCGGCGCCGCTGGTGATCTCGTCGTTGCCCACACCGCCGTCGATGCGGTCGTTGCCCGCGCCGGTGGCGATCTTGTCGTCGCCCGCGCCGCCGTCGACGACGATGTTGACGGTGACGTTGGAGGCGACATTGATGGTGTCGTTGCCGGCGCCGCTGCGGATGGTGAGTTCCTGGTTTTCGCCCAGGCGCACTTCGAATTTCTCGCCGTTGACGCCGACATCCAACGTGCCGTCGTCGCGCTGGCTGATCTGCACGTCGTCGTTCTTGGCGCCGGTGGTCAGCACAACCTGATCGGTGCTGACGTAGGTGCGGCCCAGGCCGGCATCGGCCAGGGTCTGCTCGCGCGCGATGCTGACTTCCGCGCCTTGATGCAGCGGGTCGATCTGGATGGTCTTGCCGTCGGGGGTCTGGCCCTGGGTGCGCTGCTGCGGATTGGTATCGCCGCCGTTGATCGCGACCGCGTCGTCGATCGCCTCGCGCTGCGGCTCGGCCATGGCCCGCAGCGGGGCGATGGGCGAGGACGGATCGGCCAGACGGTTGGGATCGGTCGAAGCCGGGTTGTCCCAGTACTGCTCGGTCGGGTTGGAAGTCGCGGAGCGGGCGGCGTCGAGCGAAGCGGACATGGCAGACCTGCGTTGACGGGATCGAATGGCTTAGATACGCCACGGTATGTAGCCCGTCCAAGCTAGGGCGTACCCCACGCTAGGGTCGGCCCCAGGCCCGGTCATGCGCCCCTCGCGGGGTCAGCCGCGCGGTTTCACCACGCTTCCAGCTCGTAGATCCGCGTGGCCGGATCGGCCGGGTCCTGCGCGGGCTGGCTTACGTCCAGGCGCACATAACGCGCCCGCACCGGCGCAATGCGATGCACGCTGACGCCTTCGATGTTGCCGTCGACGTTCACCACTTGCCGCCAGTTCACTCCGTCGCGCGACACCGACAACGCGAAGGCGCGGGTGTTCATCGACGCCGGCTCGTCGCCCGCTTGCGCGTGCTTGACGGTGAAGCCACGCAGCTTGCGTTCGGATTGCAGATCGACGCGCAGCCAGGCCGGCCGCGCCAGCGAACAGAACTTGTCGTGGGTCTTGCTGGCGAGCAGGCCGTTGACGGCCTTCTCGGCCTCTTCGCCGGGCTTGCAGATCGCCGAACCGGTGGTCGGACGATGCAGGGCGAAATTGACCGGCGCCGCGTCCGCGGCCGTGGCCGCCGCGACCGGCAACGACGCTACGCACAACAGCATCGCGACCAACGTGATCCGCGACTTCATGACGCCTCCTGCTGCGCCAGCCAGGCGCGTTTGCTGGCCTGCGCGGTCTTGTGTTCGCCGTCGTGGCTCCAGCCCGGCGGCATCACCAGGTACAGCAGTTTGTTGCGCCATCCGGGCGCCTTGACGATGTCGCGCCCCAGCGCGTGGAACTCGCCGACATAGGCATCGAGGAAACTGCCGGGCTTCATCGGCCGGGTGATGCCGTACTCGATGCGGATATCGTCGCGCTGCGGCTGATAGGTGCCGAACACGCGGTCCCAGACATTGAGCAGATTGCAGAAATTGGTGTCCATGTAGAGCACGTTGCGCGCGTGATGCACACGATGGTGCGCCGGGGTCAGGATGATCCGGTGCAGCGCGCCCAGCCGTCCGTCCTTGAGCGCGTGCTCGCCCAGATGGATGAACTGCCCCCACAGTCCGTCGATGAACATGATCAGCAGCAATAGCGGCGGCTCGACCCCGGCCAGGATGCAGATCGTAGTCCGCACCAGATCGGCGTAAGGCGCTTCCAAAAACAAATGCGCGTAATTGACCGACAGGTTCATCGCCGTCGGCGCGTGGTGGGTCGAATGCAGGCACCACAGCAGCCGCACCTTGTGGGCGAGGAAGTGGTAGACGAAGTGGGCGAACTCCCACACCAGATAGCCGTAGATCAGCCCGACCACGCCGATGCCGACCTGGAACGGCGCATACGGCTGGAACAGGCCGATGCACAAGGTCACCACGCCGAAGGTCAGAAACCCGGCGATCAGCCGGTTGGCCAGCATCGTGAGGAACGGAAGCTTGTAGTCCTCCAGCTTGAACCGGCGCGCGGCCACGGTGCGCAGCAGCTCGTACACCAGCAGCAAGGGGATGACCGGGTACAGCAGCGCCGCGGCGCCGTCGGCGCTGAGCAGCGCCCGGTAACCGTGTTCGGCCAGCAACTGCAGCAAGGCCCCCAGGCCGAAGAAACCGATCACCTCGTGTTGTACGTGCTGCCACCACTGCATCGCGGCCCCTGCATTTGTATCGATCTAAATGCAGGATTAACACCGACCGCGGGCGCCGGCAAGGCGGACGCGGCCACCGGACCGGACGCACATTGGACGGCGACTTGGCGTTTTTTGGACGCGCCCTGGACGGGCCGGCGCTGCTGCGCCGCTGGCCCGCGGTTCACCGCAGATCGATGCACGAAGCCGTGGCTTTGCCGACGATTGGACATTTACGCCGGGTCCCGGCCGGGCCGGGCGCCGCCGATCGCGTGTGCTGCAATGCAACACCCAGCCGCGTAGAATGCCCCACCCCTTTCTTTCACGGCCCGCACCTGCGCGGGCCTCAGCAGTCGGAGCACACATGGGTCTGGACCTCGTTCCCACCGGCAATAATCCGCCGCACGAGCTCAACGTCATCATCGAAATCCCGAAGGACGCCGAGCCGGTCAAGTACGAGGTCGACAAAACCTCCGGCGCGATCTTCGTCGATCGCATCCTCTCGACCCCGATGCGCTATCCGTGCAACTACGGCTACGTCCCGCACACCGTCTGCGGCGACGGCGACCCGGCCGACGTGCTGGTGGTGCTGCCGCTGCCGCTGATCCCCGGTTCGGTGATCCGCTGCCGTCCGGTCGGCGTGCTGCGCATGGTCGACGAGGCCGGCGGCGACGAGAAGATCCTGGCCGTGCCGGTCGACAAGGTGTTCGCCGGTTACAGCCACATCCACGACATCGACCAGGTCAGCCCGCACTGGCTCGAGCGCATCGGCCACTTCTTCGAGCACTACAAGGACCTGGAGAAGGGCAAGTGGGTCAAGCTCGACGGTTGGGGCAACGCCGAAGAGGCCAAGAAGATCCTGGTCGAGTCGATCGAGCGGTATGCGGCTGAGGTCGAGAAGCCGAATTTCTGATCGCTGCGTAGGTATCGCGATTCGCGAAAGGCCGCCTCAGGGCGGCCTTTTGCTTTTGCGAATTTACGGCATCGCGGCGTTGAGCGGTTGAGCGAACAGATCGCGACGGCCCTTCAGAGCCCCTCTCCCGCTTGCGGGAGAGGGGTTGGGGTGAGGGCGCTGGGCCTCGCACTGCGTCGAGAGCACTCGTGCCTGCGGCGCTTCCCTCACCCCGGCCCTCTCCCGCAAGCGGGAGAGGGAGAAAAAAGTCCGACACTTCAGGTATCGATCGCACGACATCACCTTGCGATTCGTGCGCGTCGATATAACGCCGCAGCTAACGATCCAAGTCTTGGCTTCCCGGACTCAAACCCCGAACAACAAAAAACTACGGCCCCTTTCGGAGCCGTAGTTCTCACAACATTACCGCCTGATTCGAAATCAGAAACGCTGGGTGTACTTCATGTACACGAAGCGGCCGATGTCGAAGCTGCCGTTGTAGCTGAAGCTGCTGTTCGGCTGGCTGTACATGGTCTGGCCGAGGTGGTCGAACACGTTGTTCGCGCCGACCGCCACGGTGGCGTTCCACGGGGTGTTGTAGCGGACCTGCATGTCGTGGAAGGTGTTCGAACCCACTTCACGCACGCCCACCTGACCCTTGTACGCCGAACGGTAATCCGGGATGTCGCATTCCGGGCCGCCGTCCAGGTCGTACGCGCACTCTTCCTTCAGACCGGAGTAGTAACGCACGTTCCAGCTCGCGCCGAAGTCGCCCATGCTCCAGTCGGCATTGAAGCTCGAACGCACGCGGAAGTTGGCGCTGTCGTTGGCGACCCAGCTGGTGCGCTGCTCGACCGGCGTGGTCGACTCGCTGTCGCGCTTGTATTCCAGGTAGTCGACGTAGGTCGTCTTCCAGTTGAACGCGAAGTTGCCGAAACGGGTCTCGGGCAGACGGTAGGAGATGCCCAGGTCGTAACCCGCGGTTTCCTGGTAGCCGCCGTTGATCAGGGTGCGGGTCACGCCCACCACCTGGCCCAGGCTGCGCGGGTTGGTGCTGCGCACGAAGCGGCTGCAGGCTTCGTCGATGCCGAGCACGTAGCAGTTGTTCAACAGCGAGGTCACGGTCTCGGCCGCGATCACGTCGTCGATCTTGATCTTCCACCAGTCCAGGCTGACGTCGAGGCCGCTGACCCAGCTCGGGCTGTAGACGAAACCGATCGTGGTCGACTTGGAGGTTTCCGGGATCAGGTTCGGGTTGGAACCCGACAGGAACGCGGTGTTGGACTGCGCGTTCGGACCGGTCGCCGCCGAACCGCCGGAAGCGGCCTGACGGAAGTTCGCCGGCACCGCGGCGGCGCAACGCGCGTTGCCACGGACCGCGCCGAACACGGTGTCGCACGGATCGGTGTAGTTGTCGAAGCTCTCGCCCACGCCGCCGTACAGGTCGGCCACGGTCGGGGCGCGGAAGCCCGTCGCGTAGGTGCCGCGGATCAGCAGGTCGTCGATCGGCTTCCACTTCAGGCTGAACTTGCCGTTGGTGGTGTCGCCGAAGGTGTTGTAGTCGGAGTAACGGCCGGCGATGTTGAACGACAGTTCCTTCGCGAAGGCCACGTCCGACAGCAACGGCACGGCCAGTTCGACGTAGAACTCGTCGAGCGAGTAGCCGCCCTGGGTTTCGCTGCCGGCCAGGCTGGTGCTCAGGCCGGACTGCAGCAGCGCGTCGGGCGAGTAATGCGCCGATTCCTTGCGGTGTTCATAACCGGCCGCGATGCCGAGGTCGCCCGCCGGCAGCGTGGCGAGCACGCCGCTGAGGTTGAGGCTGTAGACCTGGGTTTCGGTGGTCGAGGTGTCGTGGGTCGGCAGGAACAGGTACTTCTGCAGTTCCTTGTTGTTCATCGAACCCGGCGCGTTGACGTCCGGACCCAGCAGCGGGTTCCAGGCCAGGCAGCCGGCGATCGGAGCCGCCGCGGTGCCGCAGCGCGCGACGCCGCTGGCGTCGATGAACGACGGGCCCAGCGCCTTCTCGGCGTTCGGCAGGAACAGGTTGCCGGTCTGGGTCTTGACGCCCTTGTTCTGGTTGTAGACGTAGCCGATGTCCCAATCCCACGGCTTGCCGGCGAACTCGAACGTGCCTTCCAGGCCGCCGCTGAAGCGGTAGGTGGTCAGCTCGGACTTGGTCTGACGCGGCACTTCCCAGCCACGGCGGTAGAAGTCGGCGTCGTAGCCCAGCGGGTTGAACGCGCTGTTGCCGTCCAGGCGCAGGTCACCCGCGTAGCGGCTGCTGAAGCCGTTGGAGCGGAACGGATAACCGGCGATCTGCTGGGTCGCTTCGCGATCGGTGTACAGCACGTCGGCCTTGGCGCGCACGTTGTCGGTGATGTCGAACTCGGCGTTCGCGAACACCGAGCGACGCTCCAGACCGGTCGACAGGTACATCTGCTCGTTGGCGTTGGCCTGGTCGAGGATGGCGTCGGTCGGGTGGAAGTTGTTCGGGTTCTTGGTGTCGGTCGTGCCGCGGTTGGCGGTCAGCGGATTACCGGCCGAATCGAACAGCGTGCCCCACTGGTTGATCGGGCTCCAACCGTTGGTGTCGTCGGCGGTCGGGAACGGATGGCGCGGGCCATTCGGGTAACGGGTGATCGAACGGTCCTTGGCCAGGACTGGATCTTCCTTGCTGTATTCCGCGCCCAAGGTGATCGAACCGCGCTCGCCGGTCTGGCCGATGACGAAGTTGTAGATCTCCTTGTTGCCGTCGCCCTGGCCGTACTGGCCGAGGTAGGCGCTGGCTTCCAGGCCGTCGAAACGCTTGCGGGTGATGATGTTGATCACGCCGGCGATGGCGTCGGAGCCGTACAGCGCGGACGCGCCGTCGGTCAGCACTTCGATGCGCTCGACGATCGAGCTGGGAATCGCGGCCAGGTCGGAGTAACCAGCCGAGCTGATGCCCATGCGCTTGCCGTCGATCAGCACCAAGGTGCGCTGCGGGCCGAGGTTGCGCAGGTCGACGTACTGACCGCCGACTTCTTCGCCCGAGGACAGCGCGTCGGCGCGCGAGATCGCCGGCGAGCCGCTGGCGGTGATGTTCTGGACGATGTCGGCGACGCTGGTGAAACCCTGCTTCTGGATTTCGGCGCGCGACATGGTGACGACCGGCTGCGCGGTTTCCAGGCTGGCCTGGCGGATGCGCGAACCGGTGACTTCAATGCGATCGAGCGTGGTGGTCGCCTGATTGGAGGCGTCGGCTTCCTGTGCGCCCGCGATGGCGGGGACGAAGGCCGACACTAACGCCGCAGCGATAGCGGACGGCAGCAAGCCGTACCGCGCCGTCGGGCGCAGACTGCGATGGTTCATCTATCTCTCTCCAGTGATCTCGTTATGAGCGTGTTAAAACGCCCAGCAAAATTACGTTCGAAGCGTCGATGCTGCTTTGCGGTGAGGGCCGGGAAAATTTGCCGAATCGGCCCTAGCAACGCACTGCATACGCGTCATGAAATGTCGATACGCATCGCGTTGCATTCGCGTGTTGCGACTTGCAAATAATTTTTGTTTTTGCGATACGCGTGCGCGACGATCGGCGAATTCATCGCCGGCTTTGCCGAATCTGACTTCATCGTTTGCGATGGCGCGCGAGTGCGTTCATCGCGCGCATGCGTATTCGTTAGCCAGCGTAAATAGCACTTAAACGAGTCGATATTTTTCGCTGGAACTTGCATGACGCGTTATGTGGTCGTTCATTCCCGCGATGGGTTGCGTGGATTTGGCTGCATGCCTGGATGCGCTGCGATGGATGCGAGGTTGATGAAGTCGTGAAGTTGCGCGAGCGTGGAATTCGCTGATGCGGCGGATGCGTGCGCGGTCGCAATGGTCGCAATGGTCGCAATGGTCGCAATGGTCGCAATGGTCGCAATGGTCGCAATGGTCGCAATGGTCGCAATGGTCGCGATGGTCGCGATGGTCGCGATGGTCGCAGTGGTCGCGAGCCATGGAATCCACTCGAGCAGCCACATGGGACGGCGATCGAATCGTGATCGGCACCGCTGCTGCGCGCGCAGCCACTTACGCTTCGCTTTGCTTCGACTTTCGCGCATGCCGACGCCCACCCTCACGCGTCCGCGCACTCTCACACCGTCATTCCCGCGAACGCGGGAATCCAGTGGCTTTCGGTCCGATGTGACAGCCGCCCCCCGGAGAGGTCGGCGCCTAGAGCAAAGTCGCTGGATTCCCGCGTTCGCGGGAATGACGGCCGTGGGAGACAGTCGCGATGGCATGGCTGCGCATGGCGGTCGGCCGTCGCACGGCAAACGCGAGAAACACGAGGCAACCACCCCGCAACCCCATCCCACAAACGACAACGCCGAGGTTCACAGCGCCAGCGGCGCTTGCGAAACCTCGGCGTGTCATGCGCGACGCGGGGTGCCTGCGTGGGATGAAGCCGGAACCTTGCCTGCGTGGGAGAGGGCGGGTTGTTCGAGGGTGCCGCCGCAACCGCGCTCGCGTGGGTCTGTTGCCACGGCCTGCCTGGCGCCGGCGGAACCTCGCGACTGCGAAGCGGTTCCGTCCAACGGCGCCGGTACGGCGGTGTACCCACGGCAAAGGCCGTGGCCGCCTGCAACGTACTGCTCTGTAACGTTTCGCTTTACGACGTCTGGCTTTACGACCTTTCGCTTTACAACGCTTGCATCCGCGACACCAACGCCGGCGATCGGCGCAACTTCAAGCGGCTCGGTCCTCGCAGACCCGACGGCCCGACGAATCTCGATGCCCGGCGACGAAGAACCGCGCCGCCAGCCATCAAGCCGCCAGCTTGTGCACCGGCGCCGCCGCGCGAACCGCTTCGAGCTTGGCGTTGGCCGCGGCGCTGCGGTAACGCGTCGCCGAGGTGCCGAAGCGGGCGCGGAACGCGCGGGCGAAGCTGCAGCAGTTGTCGAAGCCGCTGGCGGCGGCGACTTCGCCGACCATCATCGAGGTGCTCTTCAACAGGTCGGCCGCGTGCTCCAGACGCATCCGCGCCGAAGCGGCCTGCGGGCTTTCCTCGTACAGGCTGTGGAAGGTCTTGGAGAAGTACCAGCTGGAGAAGCTGGTCAGCTCGGCCAGTTCGCTGATCCGCACGACCCGGTCGCAGTTGCCTTCCAGGTACAGGCGGGCGCGCTGCAGACGGCCGAACACCTGGCGCTTGCGGCTGCGCGAGCGGCCCGGGCAACGCTGGATGCGCGCGGTCAGCTCGCGCTGGACGCCGGCCAGGTGCAGCAGGATCGGACGCAGGGCGTTGAAATCGAAGCCCAGGTCGGCCTCGCCGTTGCGGGTATGGGCCTGGCGCCACAGACGCAGGGCGATGCGGGCGTCGTGACGGCTCATGCGGCCGCGGCCGGCATACAGGCTGGCGTCGGCCAGACGGGCCATGGCCTTGATCGCGTCGGCGGTCAGGTTCAGGCCGATGCACACGCCGTAACGGTCGGCTTGCAGGACCGGCTTGGAGTCGCGCTCGAACGCGATCCAGTCGCCGCGCTTGAGCCGGAACTTGCCTTCTTTGGCTTCGACCCAGGAGCTGCCGCGCAGCTGGACCCAGATCGAGAAATGACTACCGGACAGCTGCGCGCTGCCCAGCCGCGAGACGCCGACGCAACTGGCCTGGATGGCGGGGTCCTGCGCGTCCAGCTGCACCAGCTGTCCACGATCCGCCCACAATGCTTGCTCCATTGGTCCACCTCATTTGCAGGTAATGAGGTTTTTATTTGCCTACGCAACGACTGCCGGCGCCGGAAATTTGACGGAGAGTTACCCGAAATCGGAACGACGTCACAACCGAAGCTTTTCCGAAAGAGGTTTTTCGTTCTTATTCAATCAGTTGAGCCAGCCCGGCACGAAGGTCTTCGGCTCTTCCGGCAGGTCCATGTAACCGATATCAGCGCCGTCCCACTTGGCCAGCGACAGATACACGGTGTCGCCGCGCGGGCTCAGGCTGAATCCGTTGATCGCCGAGCGCCGGCTCTGGTCCAGGCACAGCACCGACGGCGGCAGCTCCGGGCTGGCGATCCGGCGCAGCAGCGCCAGGCAGGTCGGCTGCTGGTCGAGGTAGCGCAATTCGCCGGTCTGGGTGGCCACGTCCCACAGCCGGTAGCGCTCGGCGACCGGTTCGCGGTCGTCGATGCGGCGCACGCTGGCCGGGGTCAGGGCCAGATCGGCCTGCCACAGGCCGGTCTGGGTCTGGCGGGTGAACAGCAGCCGGTTGCGCGCGCCGTCGACCCGAACCTCGGACACGTCCTCGATCGCGCCGAGCAGCTTCCACGGCGAGCGGCGGCGGTCGAACAGGTTCAGCCGCAGGCGGCCGTCGCCGACACTGGCCAGGACCATCAGCCGGTCCGGATCGGGCAGCTGCACCGCCTGGATCGGCTCGGTCACCGGCACCGCCAGACGGGTCACCCGGCCGCTGGCCGGGACGATCTCGTGGATCACGTTGCGGCCGTCGCTGTCGGGCCCGACCACGGTGACCCGGGTGCTGTCGGCCGACCACGATGAGGCATAGCGCGTGCCCGGCTGCACGCCCGGCAGCATGCGCAGCGAGTCGGGCTGGTCGAGGTCGGCCCACCACAGATGGTTGCTGCCCGAGCGGTCGGAGAAGAACACGATCTGGCGGCCGTCCGGCGCGACCATCGGCAGCATGTCGCGCGCCGAGGACGGGAACAGCGGGTCGACCACGTGCACCGCGCCCTTGGAGGTATCGCCGAGCACCACCCGGAACAGGCCGAAGTACGGCTTGCGCTGGACGAAGGCCGCGGCCGGCCGCGAGGCCGCGACCGCTGGCGCCTGGGCCGACTCGATGCCCAGGTCGCGGGCCTGACCGGTTTCCAGGTCCAGGCGGAACATGCGGGTATCGCCGTCGATCATGCGGCCAAACAGAATGCTGCGGCTGTCCGGCAGCCAGTCCCAGCCGCGCACGTCGGCGCTCAGCTGGCTCATCCGCTCGGCGGTGCCGCCCTCGGCCGGCAGACGCCAGAAATCGCCTTGCGGGTTGTTGCGCAGGAACACGATCCAGCGCCCGTCGGGCGAGAACCGCGGCGACAGGTCGAGATTGCCGGTGCCGGACCGGTACGGCACCGCGCGCCACTCGCCGCTGGCCAGGTCGAGCACGCGCATGCCGACCATGCCCTGCGCGGTCAGCATGCTGCCGAAGATCAGGCCGCGCCCGTCCGGGGTCCATTCGAAGGTCGGCGGACTGCGCGGGTCGCATTGGCCGATCTCGCGTTCGGCGCCGCCGTTGGCCGCGATCATCAGCACCTGGCAATCGACCCCGGGCTCGACCCTCAGGAACGCGATCGAGCGGCCGTCGGGCGACCACGCCGGCGCGCTGTCTTCGGCCAGGCCGGTCGGCCGGGTCAGCTGACGCGGCGGGGTCTGATCGGTGGTCTGGACCAGGATCGCGGTGCCGCGCTGGCCGTCGGGGACGGCCACGTAGGCGACCATGGCCGCGTCGGGCGACAGGGTCGGCGCCAGTTCGAAGCCCGGCATCGAGGTGATCAACCGGTACGGGCGAGCCGTGCTGGCGACCCGGGTCGGGTCGACCGCCGGCGCGGCGGCATCGGCCGAACGCGGCGGCCGCGCCAGCGACCACCAGACCAGGCCGCCGACCAGCACGATCACCGCCGCGATCACCCCAATCATCGACCCCAGGGTGCCGCGCGACTGCGGCTGCAACGGCAGCGGCACCGGCGCGAGCGGCGCGGGCGCCGGGGTCGGCGCGGCCGTGGCCGCGAAGGCATCGCTGTCGCCGGCCGAGGCGGCCTCGGCCTCGCGCGGCGCGCTCTCGCGGACCAGCCACTCGACCTGGGCCAGCAGCCGGTAGCCGTTCTTGGCGATGGTTTCGATGTAGCGCGGGTTGCCGCGGTCTTCGTCGAAGGCCTTGCGCAACTGGGTGATGGCCTGGGTCACCACGTCGTCGGTCGGCAGCGTGTCCGGCCAGACCTCGGCCAGCAGCGCATCGCGACTGACCACCCGGTCGGCGTGGTCGACCAGCACCAGCAGCACGCCCATGGTCTTCGGCGTGATCCGGCGCGGCCGCCGCGCGCCCGGCGCGCGGATCTCGCGCAACGGGATATCGACCACGCAATCGCCTACCCGCAGATGTTCGGCGGGCAGAGGCGAGGTCGCTGGGTCGTGAATGCGGGGCATGAATCCTGTGGATGGTGCGCAATGGCGCGATGCCGGTCATGTGCCTGAACGCATAGGGCACACCAATGACTAACCGACAAATCCGGCACGGCGCGGTGGCGCGATCGGAAAAGCGCGCCGCGGCTGGGTGTTTTAGCCGCCCATTCTAGCGCCCGCCGGCCGGGGTCGGACCTGTCGGAACGTCGCGCGGGCGGTTTCAGGCGCCAAAACGCCGAAACGTATCGTTCCAAAAGACTGTGCCACAGGCGTGTTTATCTGTAACAAAGCCATGCATCGTTTCAGCGCCGTTCATGCCGCAGAATCGTCAGGCCGATCAGCCGCGACACCACCGCGGCGATATAGCCGACCCCGGCGAACTGCTCGAACATGGTCAGCACCCGCGCCGCCGGGCTCATCGGCAGGATGTCGCCCAGGCCGACCGCCGACAGGTTGGTGAAACTCAGGAACAGCAGCTCGATCCAGGTCCGCGGCTCGCCCGGCCGCTCGGTGCCGACGAAGCTGCCCGGGTACCACGCCTGGCAGACCAGGAACGCATAGGCGAAGCCCCAGGCCAGCAGCGTGAAGGTGGCGCCGGCCGCGAACAGCTCGTCGGCGGTGACCTTGTGGTCGCTCATCATGTAGCCGATCAGGGCGAAGGCCGCATAGAAATACAGCGCCGCCTCCAGCGCCGAGGACAGGACCAGCAGGCCGGGACTGGCGTAGACCACCGACAGGATCGACAGCGCGAACGCCGGCACCGCGATCAGCCACGCGATCCACTTGATCGCCGGGCTGCGATTGACCACCCACACCGCCAACGCGAGCACCAGCACGCCGAACGCGCCGAACACCACGCGCCCGCCGCCGACCGGATCGAACAGCGGATAGGCCAGCATGCTCAGCAACTGCGCCGCGAGCAGGAACGCGGACGGATGCCTGCGCGCGATGACGCGCCATTTCAGGGTGGCGTATTGGGGCATGGGTGGAGGCGAGGAGTGAGTGGAGAGGAGTGAGGAGGTAGTAAAAGCGAGGCAAGCATGCCTTGGTTTGGGGCATTTCTCACTCTTCGATTTTCTTCGCTCGGTCCTTGGCCTTCTCCGACGGCTCCCTGCATGCCTAGGCGACGGACAGGTGGCGGCAGTCGTCCCGTCGCGAAAAGCGAATCCCCCTCAATCCCTCTTTTACAAAGGGGGAAGACAAGCGGCTTCGCCGGGTTATCGAGTCAACGCTGTTGAGTTGTCGCCTGTGAGGCAACGGTCACGGGTAGCTTGAACGCTATATCGGCACATCGGCACATCGGCACATCGGCGTGATCGGCGTGATCGGCGTGATCGGCGTATCGGCGTATCGGCGTATCGGCGACCCATGATGCCCGCTTACGCATCACCGCTGCCCGTCACCGGTGCCGCAACCCGAAGCGCTTCCCCCTTTGCAAAAGGGGGATCGAGGGGGATTTGCTCTTTGCTGCACGACCCAACGTAAACAACACGCAGACAGCAAACCCACCGGGCGCCGCCTCGAAGGCAGCGCCCTGTCCGCCACGACTCAAGCCCGCCGATAAACCTCGGCGCCCTGCGCCAAAAACTCCGCCGACTTCTCCGCCATGCCCTCGCTCAAGGCCGCGACCTCTTCCACGCCGTGCTCCTTGGCGTAGTCGCGCACGTCCTGGGTGATCTTCATCGAACAGAAGTGCGGGCCGCACATCGAGCAGAAGTGGGCGACCTTGTGCGCGTCCTTCGGCAGGGTTTCGTCGTGATACTCGCGAGCGCGTTCCGGGTCCAGGCCCAGGTTGAACTGATCTTCCCAGCGGAACTCGAAACGCGCCTTGCTCATCGCGTTGTCGCGCGCCTGCGCGCCCGGATGACCCTTGGCCAGGTCGGCCGCGTGCGCGGCGATCTTGTACGCCATCAAACCTTCGCGCACATCTTCCTTGTTCGGCAGGCCCAGGTGTTCCTTCGGGGTCACGTAACACAGCATCGCGGTGCCGAACCAGCCGATCATCGCCGCGCCAATCGCGCTGGTGATGTGGTCGTAGCCCGGCGCGATATCGGTGGTCAGCGGCCCGAGGGTGTAGAACGGCGCTTCGCCGCAGACCTCGAGCTGCTTGTCCATGTTCTCCTTGATCAACTGCATCGGCACGTGGCCGGGGCCTTCGATCATGGTCTGCACGTCGTGCTTCCAGGCGATCTTGGTCAGCTCGCCGAGGGTTTCGAGTTCACCGAACTGCGCCGCGTCGTTGGCGTCGGCGATCGAGCCCGGACGCAGACCGTCGCCGAGCGAGAAGGCCACGTCGTAGGCCTTCATGATCTCGCAGATGTCTTCGAAGTGGGTGTAGAGGAAATTTTCCTTGTGGTGCGCCAGGCACCACTTGGCCAGGATCGAACCGCCGCGCGAAACGATGCCGGTCACCCGCTTGGCGGTCAGTGGCACATAGCGCAGCAGCACGCCGGCATGGATGGTGAAGTAATCCACGCCCTGCTCGGCCTGTTCGATCAGGGTGTCGCGGAAGATTTCCCAGGTGAGTTCTTCCGCGCGGCCATCGACCTTTTCCAGCGCCTGGTAGATCGGCACCGTGCCGATCGGCACCGGCGAATTGCGCAGGATCCATTCGCGGGTTTCGTGGATGTGCTTGCCGGTCGACAAGTCCATCACCGTGTCCGCGCCCCAACGGATCGACCACACCAGCTTCTCGACTTCCTCGGCGATGCCGGACGAAACGGCCGAGTTGCCGATGTTCGCGTTGACCTTGGTCAGGAAGTTGCGGCCGATGATCATCGGCTCGCTTTCGGGATGGTTGATGTTGTTCGGAATGATCGCGCGGCCGCGCGCGACTTCGTCGCGGACGAATTCGGGGGTGATGATCTTCTGGATGTTGGCGCCGAAGCTCTGGCCCGGATGCTGGCTGAGCAGATGCGCTTCGCGGATCGACTCCAGCCGCTGGTTCTCGCGGATCGCGATGTATTCCATTTCCGGGGTGACGATGCCGCGGCGCGCGTAATGCATCTGGGTGACGTTGGCCGTGCCGATCGCGCGGCGCGGCAGCGGCCGGTTGCCGAAGCGCACGTGCGCCAGCTTGGGGTCGTGCTCGCGCTTGCGGCCGAATTCCGACGACAGCCCGCTCAGCGCCTCGGTGTCGCCGCGCTCGGCGATCCAGGCCGCGCGCAGCGGCGCCAGCCCGGCGACCAGATCGATGTTCGCGCCGGTCTGGGTATAGATGCCCGAGGTGTCGTACACCGCCAGCGGCATGTTGTCTTCGCCGCCGAAGATGGTCGGCGTGCGCGCCAGTTCGATCTCGCGCATCGGCACCTGCAGATCCGGGCGCGAACCTTGCACGTGGATCTTGCGCGACCCGGGAATCGGGCGGGTCACGTCGGCCGACAGCTTCTCGGCTTGCTGGATCAGGTCTTGCTTGCTCGAGGGCACCGCATTCATTGGCATTCGTCCTGGTAAAAACTCATGGCGTGGGCTCATGAGCGCGCTCTGGCGAGCAGGGACGAAGCGGGCGGCGCACGGCCACGGCGAGGCCGTGTCCGGCGAAGCTTCCCTACGGCGGTGTCAACCGCATCAGGTTCGAAGGGACTGTCTCAACCGCCGGCCCTGGGCCGCGGTACCCCCGCTTCAAGGCACATTAGACATGGAAACGGGCGTGGGCGCCAATTCGGCCGGGGATCGCGGCGGCAGGCGGCGGCGAACGAAGTCGCGGCATCTTTTGCGGGTAGGGCTCTGGCCCCGGCGCCTTTCGTTCAGATCGCTGTGATCCGACCGGTCGCATCGGGGCTCAAGCCCTTTGCGCAAAAGCCCCCGAGACGCGGATTTACCCGGTGCGGTCGCGAGCCAGCGTGCAGCGCTTACCGAAATCAGACGCGCTAATCAGGTTTGACCCGTCCGTCATTGCCGCGCGCGCGTCGAGCGGCTAGCGTGCCGGCATGACAAATCGTCCGCCCTGTGCGTTCGCCGCATTCGCCCTTACCTTCATGCTCGGGAGCTGCGCCACCATGAGTCACCCACCGCTCGACCCACCCGCGCCGGGCACCGAAGCCACCGCCGCTCAGGGCGCGGAACTTCTCGGACGTTTGAGGCCGTTATGCGGCAAGGCCTTCGCCGGCCGTATCGTCGCCGATACGCCGGCGAATACCGACGATACCTTCCAAGGTCGCCAGTTGGTCATGCATGTGCGCGACTGCACGCAACCAGACACCATTCGCGTCCCGTTCCACGTGGGCGACGACCACTCGCGCACTTGGGTGTTTCAACGCCTGTCCGACGGCGCGCGTCTCAAGCACGATCATCGCCACCGCGACGGCAGCTCCGATGCGATGACGATGTACGGCGGCGATCTGAGGCTCGGCGAGCACAGCGGCCGCTACGAATTCCCGGGCGACGATTACAGCAAGGCCATGTTTCGCGATCTTGGTCGCGAAGTCTCGATGGCGAACGTATGGGCGATCGAGATCGACGATGAACGTTTCGTCTACGAACTCGCCCGTCCCGGGCGCTTGTTCCGGGTCGAATTCGACCTGACCCGGCCGGTGCCCGCGCCTCCGCCGCCGTGGGGCGACTGAGGACGCGGGCGATACGCGCCGACCTCAGTTCGGGCCTGGGTTGGTGTAATAGCCGTAGCAGTAGTTCTGACCGTTCTTGGTCAGGTAGAACCGGCTGCAGTTGGTGTCGTAGCTGCTGCCGGTCGCGGTGATGCGATAGCCCGACAGGTAGGTGCCGTTGAGGTGGTAGAAGCTGCCGTTCTGCTTGAGCGACCAATGCTCGTGCGGACCGGTCGAGCTGCCTCCGTTGCACAGCGCCTGCGCCTGGGTGTTGGCCGGGTTGGCGATGGCGGTGTTCATCGACACGTTGGCGCCGGTGTTGTACTGGATGTTCATCAGGTGGTAGTAGGTCGTTGACCAACCGCCGGAATGCACGACTTCGGCGAAGCACGAGGAGTGGCGCTTGAACGAACCGGCCGCCGACGCCGACACCCAGGTGCCGCTCTGGTTGCTGCCCCAACCGCCGCCCAGCGACATGTCGAGCGAGGACATCGGGTAATTGCCCGAGCCGGTGTTGGTATGCGCGCCGCCGACGTGCCAGCGCGCGCCGCGCGGGAACGGGAACTGCAGCAGGCCGTTGGGCGACAGCGGCTGCACGTCCGGACCGGCCTTGGCGAAGCGATCGGAGGTCGGCCGGGCCTGCCGCGGTTCGTTGAACAAACGGCCGTAAATCAGCTGGAATTCGCCGTCGCCGCGCAGCGCGGCCGCCGGCTCGCTGTCGCCGGCGCGTTCGAACAGCGCCTGCAACGGGTTGGCGCGGGCCAGCGTCACCGGCCCCTTGGCGCCGTCGGGATCGCGCTCGTACAACGACTCGCGCAGCGCCAGCGCGACTTCGCGGGTCTGCGCGCCGAAGCCGTCGGCGCGGGCCAGCTTGCCGAACGGACGGTTCGACGCGCGCTTGGCGCTGACCGCGCCGCTTTGCTGCTCCATCAACGCGATCAGCACTTTCGGGCTGATCCCGCTGTAGCCGGCCCAATGCGAAATCTCTTCCGAATGCTTGCGCAGATGCGGCGCGTGCTTGGCCAGATAGGTGTCGGTGTCGAAGTCGAACATCTCGTCGTAGGAATAGACCAGATCCTCGCCCGACAACCCGCCGCGCTCCGCCGCTGCCGCCCCGCCGCAGATCGCGATCAACACGCAACCGGCCAACAGCGTGATTCTTGCTCCCGAAATCGCCTTCATTGCCTTAGCTCCCGATGATTGAATGAGCGAGCGTCGCGCGCCGCTCCGAATCGTCGTCGGGTCGGGTCGCGTGGTGGTCGATCGTTCGCATCCGTCGCTCTGTGGTGATGCGAGCAGCGAAAACTCTGGAGGCGGGGGCATGCCGTGTCGCGCGACGCAGGTCCGTTCCGATGGTTTCAAGTGAGACTGTTTCTCCAGTTCTGACATCCCGCTGCAACATTCGCCGCGGGATGGAATCCGCGGCGGCATCGACACATGCCGATGTCGGGTTGATAAACCACATAAATTCAGTATGAAATTCACCGCTCGCGCATTCGCCGCGTCGGTTTTCGATGGATGCGCGGGTCACAGCGGACCGGCGCCGCGTCGCCGCGATGGGTCGAAACCGCGGGCGGGCCCGGCATAATCCGCCCCTCGCGCCCTGCCCGCGCGCGCTGTTCCCCCTACCTTCCAACGGATCGGATCGCCATGAAATCGCTGTGCCGTCTCGTACTTCCACTGTCGCTGTTGTTGCTGTCGCCGTTCGTACACGCCGCCGACTTCGTGCTGGAAAGCGTCGACATCCACGAAGGCGACCGCATCAGCATCCGCCATGCCTATGCCGAGCTGGGTTGCAGCGGCGGCAACCTCGCGCCGATGCTGATGTGGCGCAATCCGCCGGCCGGCACGCGCAGTTTCGCGGTCACCGTGCAGGACCTCGACGCGCCCGGAGGCAACGGCGCGTGGAACTGGATCGTGGTCAATCTGCCGGCGGCAACCACCGAGCTCAAGGAAGGCGCCGCCGGCCTGCCGGCCGGCGCGGTGCAGACCCGCAACGACTACGGCCGCCCCGGTTACGGCGGCCCGTGCTCGCTGCCGGGCAAGACCCATCGCTACGAGTTTTCGGTGTGGGCGCTCAAGAGCGACAAGCTCAAGATCGACGCGAAAGCCAATGCCGCGCTGGCGGCTTTCATGATCAAGGGCAATGCGTTGGGGCAGGCGAAGATCACGGCGACTTACAGTCGTTGAGGCATGGGCGAACGTGCGGATAAGTCGCGTGCGCGAGGCGGTCGCGCGTGCGTGACGATTGATCGGTTGATTTCGTCGTAAGCGAGATGGCGCGGTCGCGGCTTGCGCCGCTCCTACAGGGAGCGATTGTAGGAGCGGCGCAAGCCGCGACCGCGACACCGCGACTACGGCGCATCGCACCCATCGCCCGGCACCAGTCCCGTATCGACCTCCCAACGCGGATCGGCCCGCGCCACGGCCCGATCCGCCGATCGACCGCCGAACCCGCCGCCCGCCACATTCCTCTCGATTGCCTCTTGACGCGCCGCACAACGGCGGGTTATTGCTAGCCCATGCACCCCGCCTTCGCCATCGACCGCAACGCCTCGACCCAGCCCTGCGGCTGGGTATCGCGCGTAGCGTCGATGTCGATTACCACCACCGGTACCGGTACCACTCCCACAGGGGTGCGGACGGGCGTGTCCAGCTAACAGACCACGCCGCTCCGCACCCGACCAGGGTGCGGGCCGCTGGCCTCACCCGAGTCGAGACGCGGAGCTCCACCAGGAGCTTTCCATGTCGTCCGCACCGCACCAAGCCGCTTTCGATGCCCAGCCCGACGTGGTCGAGGCCGATCCGTCCGAAGCCCAGTCCGAGCTTTCCGCCGCCCTGACGCCCGCCGCCGCGGCCGTCGCCCCGTTCGCATCCACCGCCGCATTGGCGCCGGCGCGTCACACCCACAAATTCGGCGGCAGCAGCCTCGCCGATGCCGATCGCTACCGGGTCGCGGTCGGCCTGCTCGACGATGGTTCGCCGCATCGCATCGCCGTGGTCTCGGCGATGCAGGGCGTGACCGATGCGCTGGTCGCGCTGGTCGCGGCCGCGCGCGACGGCCAGGATTGGGCGCCGGCCTGGGCCGCGTTGCGCCGCCGTCATCTGGACACCGCCGATTCGCTCGACCCGCATCGCCGCCACGGCACCCGCGCGGTGCTGGAAGCCGAATTCGACGCCTTGCGTGGCGCGCTGGAACGGGTCGCGGCGCAAGCCGACGATCAGTTCGCCGCCGCCCTGCCCGGACTGGGCGAAGTGTTGTCGTCGCATCTGATGCTGGCCGCGCTCGGCGGCGAAGCGGCCGGCTGGACCCGCCTCGACGCACGCGAGGTATTGGTCGTGCATCCCGGCGAAATGGGCGTCGGCGTGGACTGGGCACTGAGCCGCGAACGCCTGGATGCGTGGCGCAAACAACACGCCGGCCGCAACGTCGTCGTCACCGGTTTCGTCGCCCGCGACAGCCACGGCCGCGACACCACCCTGGGCCGCAACGGCAGCGATTACTCCGCGGCGATCTTCGCCAACCTGTTCGACGCCGACGCGCTGACCATCTGGACCGATGTCGACGGCGTGCTGTCGGCCGATCCGCGACTGGTGCCCGACGCGGTCTGCCTACCGTCGATGTCTTACGCCGAAGCCTGCGAACTGGCCTATTTCGGCGCCAAGGTGCTGCATCCGCAGACGCTCGCGCCGGTGCAGCAGCGCGGCATTCCGCTGCGCATCCGCAACACCCGCAACCCGCATTCGCCGGGCACGCTGATCAGCCTGCACTCGCAGGCCGACGGCGCGCCGGTGAAGGGCTTGAGTCTGGTGCACGACCTGGCCGTGCTTGAGTTGGTCGGCAACGGCATGGTCGGCGTGCCCGGCACCGCCGAACGTCTGTTCGGCGCGCTGCGCGGCGCGGGCGTGTCGGTGACGATGATCTCGCAAGGCTCGTCCGAGCATTCGATCTGTTGCGCGGTGCGCGCCGATCAAGCGCAGCGCGGACGCGCCGCGATCCTCGCCGCGTTCGCCGATGCGATGGCCGACGGCCAGGCGCAGGACGTCACCATCACCCCCGACATCTGCGTGCTCGCCGCGGTCGGCGACGGCATGGTCGGCCTGCCCGGTGTCGCCGCGCAGTTGTTCGACGGCCTGGCCAAGGCGCGCATCAACCTGCGCGCGATCGCCCAGGGCGCGGGCGAACGCAACATCTCGGTGGCGATCGGCGCGCGCGACGCGACCCGCGCGCTGCGCGCGGCGCACTCGGCGTTCTGGCTGTCGCCGCAATGCATTTCGCTCGGCCTGATCGGGCCGGGCAAGGTCGGGCGCGCATTGCTCGCGCAACTGGCCGCGGCGCAGCCGCGTTTCCAGCGCGATTCGCGTCTGGACCTGCGCCTGCGCGCGCTCGCCGACAGCCGCCGCATGCATCTGGCGCCGCGCGCGATGCCGTTCGACGAAGCAGGCGAGCACTTCGCCGCCGACGCCGAAGCCTTGGACCTGCAACGCTTCGCCGAACACGTCCGCGCCGAGCACATCCCGCATGCGTTGATCGTCGATTGCAGCGGCAGCGACGCGGTCGCCGCGTATTACCCGCAATGGATCGCCGCCGGCATCCACATCGTCACCCCGAGCAAGCACGCCGGCGCCGGCCCACTGGAACGCTACGAAGCGATCCGCGAGGCCTCGCGCAACGGCGGCCAGTTCCGCTACGAAGCCACGGTCGGCGCCGGCCTGCCGATCATCCAGACCCTGCGTTCGCTGCTCGACACCGGCGACGAGCTGACCGAGGTCGAAGGCATCCTGTCGGGCACGCTGGCGTGGCTGTTCAACCGCTACGACGGCCAGACCGCGTTTTCCGAACTGGTGCGCGAGGCGCATGCGTTGGGCTACACCGAACCCGATCCGCGCGACGATCTGTCCGGCACCGACGTCGCGCGCAAGCTGGTGATCCTGGCGCGCGAGGCCGGGCGTTCGCTGTCGCTGGATCAGATCGAGGTCGAAAGCCTGGTGCCCGAATCGCTGCGCGAGGTATCGAAGGACGAGTTCTTCGAACGCCTGCACGAACTCGACGCGCCGCTGCAGCAGCGCTTCGACGCCGCGCGCGCGGCCGGGCTGAGCCTGCGCTATCTGGCGCGGCTCGATCGCAACGGCCGCGCCAGCGTCGGCGTGGTCTCGCCGCCGCCGGGGCATGCCTCCTTGCACGGCGCGCTGACCGACAACCTGATCCAGTTCCGCACCCGCCGTTACGCGGATAATCCGCTGGTGGTGCAGGGCCCCGGCGCGGGCCCGGATGTCACCGCCGCCGGCGTGTTCGGCGACCTGTTGACGATCGCGCAAACCCTCGGAGCCCGTGCATGAGCGCAGCCTCGCCCGCTTCACCCGCCCGTTCCGATGCCGCGGCCGACGGCGCCCAGCAGGCGCGCGCGTTCGCGCCCGCCAGCGTCGGCAACATCGGGGTCGGCTTCGATGTGCTCGGTCATTCGATCGATGGGCCGCGCGATATCGCCACGGTGCGGCGCATCGACGAGCCGGTGGTGCGCATCCGCGCGATCCGCGGCGATGTGCCCGGCGCCGATTCGCTGCCGCTGGAGGCCGAACGCAACACCGCCGGCCAGGCCTTGATCAGCCTGCGCGCCAAGCTCGGGCTTGCGCATGGGTTCGAGCTGGAACTCGACAAGGGCATTCCGCTGGGTTCGGGGCTTGGCGGTTCCGCGGCGTCGTGCGTCGCGGCCTTGGTCGCGGCGAACGCCTTGCTCGCCAAGCCGCTGTCGCGCGATGCGCTGTACGAATTCGCGCTCGACGGCGAATCGGTGTCCAGCGGCAGCCGTCACGGCGACAACGTCGCGCCGATGCTGCTCGGCGGCGTGGTGATGGCGACCTCGACCCGGATGATTCCGTTGTCGGTGCCCGATTGGTTGCACGCGGTGGTGGTGCATCCCGATCAGGTGCTGGAAACGCGCCGCGCGCGGGCCGTGCTCAGCGACCCGTATCCGCTGTCGCTGGTGGTCAGGCAAAGCGCGCATCTGGCCTTGTTCCTGACCGGTCTGCAGCGCGGCGATACCCAACTGCTGCGCGAAGGCCTGGTCGACCTGCTGGTCGAACCGCGCCGCGCGCCGTTGATTCCAGGATTCGCCGCGGTCAAGGCCGCCGCGCTCGATCACGCCGCGCTCGGCGCGAGCATCTCCGGCGCCGGTCCGAGCTGCTTCGCCTGGTTCGCATCGAGGGCGCAGGCCAGCGTCGCCGCGCCGGCGATGCGCGCCGCGTTCGCCGAGGCCGGCTTCGATTCGCGCGCTTATGTCACGGCGGTGAGCGGGCC
The DNA here is from genome assembly GCF_014779555.2 of Lysobacter capsici. NCBI lineage: Bacteria > Pseudomonadati > Pseudomonadota > Gammaproteobacteria > Lysobacterales > Lysobacteraceae > Lysobacter > Lysobacter capsici. The sequence goes on along the minus strand of NZ_CP094357.1, from coordinate 1,015,127 downwards.
GCGCGCGGATGTGATCGGTTGATGTGGGTGGGGCGCGGTGGCTTGGGGGAAAAGCAAATCCCCCCTCGCCCCCCTTTTTCAAAGGGGGGAACGGCTCTGCGCGCATCTGGAGTTCCTCAGCTATCTGACGCCGCACTCCACGCCGCAAGCGCATTTGCGCAACGGCACATCATCACCACCCCACCTAACGCTTCCCCCCTTTGAAAAAGGGGGGCCAGGGGGGGATTTGCTCTTTGCTCTTAGCTCTTAGCTCCAAGCCCCCACCCCAACGCCGCCTCCCCCAAGAGACCGACCATGAATTTCCTCAGCACCCGCGGACGAACGCCGCCCACCGCCATCGACGCGGCGCTGTCGGCCGGCCTCGCGCCGGACGGCGGTCTGTATGTCCCCGAGCGATTCGCGACATTGGCGCAACCGCTCGACACCGACACCCTCGCCGACACCGCGCACGCCGTGCTCGCGCCCTACTTCGAACACTCCGCGCTGAAGCCGGACCTCGCCGAGATCTGCGCGCGCGCGTATTCGTTCGACGCGCCGCTGCGCCCGCTCGCGCGCGCCGACGATTGGTTGCTGGAGCTGTTCCACGGCCCCACCGCCGCGTTCAAGGACTACGCCGCGCGCTTTCTGGCCGAAGCGCTGGCCGGACTGAAGGCGCAGTCCGAGGCAGCCACCACGATCCTGGTCGCCACCTCCGGCGACACCGGCGCCGCGGTCGCCGCCGCGTTCCATCGCCGCGCGGGCTTCAACGTGATCATTCTCTACCCCGACGGCCGGGTCTCGCCGCGTCAGGCGCACGGCCTGGGCTGCTGGGGCGACAACGTGCAGGCGCTGCGCGTCGACGGCGATTTCGACGCCTGCCAGCGTCTCGCCAAACAGGCCTTGTCGGACGAAGACCTGCGCGCGCAACGCCCGCTGAGTTCGGCCAACAGCATCAGCCTGGGCCGTCTGTTGCCGCAGGCGGCCTACTACGCGCACGCCGCGTCGCGTCATTACGCGCAGCGCGGCGAGCCGCTCAACTTCATCGTGCCGACCGGCAACCTCGGCAACGCCTGCGCCGCGTTCGTGGCCAAGCGCATGGGCCTGCCGATCGGCGAGATCCGCCTGGCGACCAACGCCAACGACACCTTGCCGCGCTACTTCGCCGGCGCCGAATACGCCGCCCAGCCGACCCGCGCCACCCTCGCCAACGCGATGGACGTCGGCGCGCCGAGCAACTTCGAACGCCTGCGCCACTGGCATCGCGACGATGCGCAACTGCGCGCGGCGATCCGCGCCGACGGCGTCGACGACGCCACCATCGTCGACACCATACGCGCCGCGCCGCAACGCCACGGCATCGTGCCCTGCCCGCACACCGCGACCGGCCTGCATGTGCTGGAAACGCTGCGCGCGCAAGGCGACGAGCGGCCGTGGGCGGTGGTCGCCACCGCGCATCCGGCCAAGTTCGACAGCATCGTCGAGCCGCTGATCGGACATGCGGTGCAGCCGCCGCCGGCCTTGGCCGAATCGCTGGCGCGGCCGGCCTCGGCCGAGCCGATGGCGGCGGACTATGCGGCGTTGCGCGCGCGCTTGCTGGCCTGAGCTGTGCCCGAGCCGCCGGTCATGAAGCGACCGGCCCGGAGCCGATGTTCGCACGCGTCATCGCGATCCGATCGCGGCACCGGCGTTCGTCATCGCGGCATGCAGGTCAGGTCGAAGTTCACCGCTTCGCCGTCGGCCAACGGACCCAGCGCGATCCCCGCGCCTTGCAGCGACGCCACCGTCACCGCGCCCGGGCACGCGGCGCCAGAGCACGTCACCGCGGTGCAATCGAGGCCGGCCGAGGCCGGATCGCGCACGAGCGCGCCGGTCACGGCATCGGGACCGTGATTGGTCACGACGATGCGATAGACCGTGTTGGTTTCGCGCATCACCACATCGTCGGCCTGATCCAGCGCGCCCGCGGCCGGCGTATTGGTCTTGGTGATGGACAACGCGGACAAGGGATTGCGCGTGTTGACGAACGCGCAGGTGAAATCGTCGCCGGCCGCCGGCACCAGGTCGAACGTGGCGGCGGTGCCGGACGGTCCCGCGGTGCCGGACGCGTTGGCGTTCGTGCACGCATAGCTGCTCGCATAGTTGGCCAGATCGGCCCCCGCCGCCGCCGTTTCCGACAGCGTATAACTCGTGCCGGCGACGGCCGGATCGACCACCGCCTGCCCCGCCGCGGCGTCGCCGCTGCCGGTGGTGGTGAACGCCGCCGCTCCCGTGCCCGGCGGCGCGATGCTCAACACGAACTGGTCGGCGGCGGCGAAGCGTCCGTTCGGCAGGCGCTTGCCCAGGCGCACGATCGGCGAGCGGCCGTTGCGGAAGGTGCAGGTCAGCGACGCGCCGGCCGCCGTGGCCGCGCCCGGAATGGTCAGCGTGCCTCCGGCGACGCTGGTGCCGGCCACCGGCGCATTGGCGGCGTCCACGCAGGTGGCCGAATCCAGCACCCACCCGGCCGGGATCGTTTCGGCGATCGTGACGGCCGCGCCCGGCACGACGACGGCGCTGCCTTGCGCGCCGGCCGCGCCGGCATCGGCGTCGTGGAAAGCCGCGGTGCCGCTCGCGCTGGTGGTGACGACGGCGGCGCTCTGGGTGCCGGCGGCGAGCAGATCGGTATCGGCATTGCCGAAGACGTAGTCGAAGCTGCCGGTGGCGCCGTCGCTGATCTTCGCCAGCCGCACCTGCGATTGCCCGACGATGACGAAATCCGCGCTGGCGGTGGTCTGGGTGCCGCAGGTCGGCGCGCTGCTGAGCCAGTTGTTGCTCGAACCCGAGGCGCCGGGATTCACGATCTGGAAGCGGAACGATTCGCGCGGCTCGATCAACGCATCGGTCGCGGCATCGACATCGATACTGATGCCGTCGGGCGGATTGCTCGCGCCGGCGGCGCCCGGCGCGATTCCGCCGTCGAATTCCGCGCCCGCCGGGATCGCGATCAGCCAGATATCGCTGCCGGCGGTATGCGTCATGCTGGCGCCCGCGCCGACGGTGAGGATGAAATCGCTATCGAGCGCCGCCGCGTCGCCGTTGACCGGCGCGACGCGCTGCAGCGCGATCACCGTGCCGCCGGCCTGCGAGGTGCCGTTGAGGCGGATGAAAATATCGCCCAGGTCCTGCCCTTCGGGTTGCGGACCCGACGAGGTCGTGCCCCCGAGATCGACGAGCGGACGCAGGCTGATGCTGACGCTGTCGAGCAAGTTGCCGGCGCTGATGTTGCCGGTCGAGGTCGAGATGGCCTCGAAGCCCAGGCGCAGGATGCCGGAAACGCCCGCGCCGATCGTCGCGCTGCCGCTGCGGATGTTCCAGCTGCTGCCGGTGACGCTGGAGGTGGTGACGGTCTGCACCAGCCCGTTGGCCTGATCCTTGATCCGCAACGCCGCGCTGTCGGGATTGCTTCTGCTGCCCCCGAGAACGCGGCGACGGTGGGCGAAGCGATAGGTCAAGGTCTCGTCGGCGACCAGGCAGACATTCTGGTAAATCATCGAACCGACGAACGCGTTGAGTTCGACGAAGTTGTTCCCGGTGTTGGCCGCGACCGGGCCGGTGAGGTCCGGGTTGTTGTTGGATACCCAGGTTTCGACCGGATGACAGACGCCGACCACCCCGAAAGCCGGATCGCACTGCCCGGCCTGGGTCGGGTGCGAAGTGAACCAGGGATTCGATGCGTTCGCGCCGCCGTCGAACGTGGCGCCGATACCGAAATCGGTGTCCACCATCGCCCCCGAGCCGTTCGCCACGCCGAACTCCAGGTCGCCGTTGACGATCACGCGCGAACCGGCCTGGGCGAACACGCTCGGTGAGAACCAGGTCAGCCCCGCCCAGGCGAGCAAGGCGAAGGCACCCCGGCGGACCGCGCGCCGGACATCCGCCCGCCGCGACGACAGCGCGCCAAGACAGTTGCTGCTCGAGCCGTGCATCTGTGTTTCCCCCCTGCTGGCGCATCCGGCGCGCGCGGCATCCAGGTCGAAACACGCGGCACCCAGGGCCGACCCCGCTGCCTCGCGCCCGAATCGAATGCCGCGTCCCTGTGCGATCCGGTTGCCCCGGTTAAAAAGGAGGACACGATCTCATATCGGAGAAATATTTCAATTCAGGATGGCGCCGTCCTGATCGATCCCGCGCGGCCGGCCGCCGCCGCACAGGCAAGCCCGAAGGCGCGCCGCATGCCCGCGCCTTCGATCCGCGCCCAAGCGGAGGCGCAGGCCACAGTTCGCGATGGTTTTTTCAGAAACTATTGACAAGCCGCAAACGGGCATGCTCTTCTCGACCCCATGACGCAGCGCAACAACCACTCGCAGACGACTTCGCTCCAGGCTCCGGCCTCGAACGACGCCGCGCGCGTCGCGCTTCGCTCCGCGCCTTTGATCGCCACGATTATTCTCGTCCTCGTACTTATTACCGGGCTTACCAGCGCGGGAGTCGGGTTCGTGTAGAAAACCACACAATCCAAGGTCGAAAGAACCTCAACCCCGCGCCCAAAAGGCGCGGGGTTTTTCGTTTTACGGCCTCGGGTTCCTGAAAACACCGCACGCGGACGTGCGGGCACTGCGAAGGATTCGCGGCCAAGGAATCACCGTTCGTGAGAAGCAACGCCATCAAGCAAGGCCCGGCCCGAGCCCCCGCGCGCGCGATGCTGCGCGCCACGGGTCTGGACGACGCGGCCATCGCCAGACCGCTGGTCGCCGTCGTCCACACCTGGTCCGACGTGTCGCCGTGCAACATCACCCTGCGCGACCTGGCCCAGCACGTGCGTCGCGGCGTCGTCGACGGCGGCGGCACGCCGATCGAGTTCAACACCATCGCCGTCACCGACGGCATCGCGATGGGCACCGACGGCATGCGCGCCTCGCTGGCCTCGCGCGAAACCATCGCCGATTCGATCGAACTGGCCGTGTCCGGCCATTGCCTGGACGCGATGGTGCTGCTGGTCGGCTGCGACAAGACCATCCCAGCCGCGGCGATGGCGGCGGCGCGCCTGGATATCCCGACCGTGATTTTGTACGGCGGCACGATCATGCCGGGCCATTGCCCGTCGAAGAAAGGCGCCAGCGACGACAAGCCGCTGACCGTGCAGGACGTGTTCGAAGCGGTCGGCGCGCATTCGGCCGGGCGCATCGACGACAGCGAACTGCATCGCATCGAATCGCACGCCTGTCCCGGCGCCGGCGCCTGCGGCGGCCAGTTCACCGCCAACACCATGGCGATGGTGCTGACCTTCCTGGGCCTGTCGCCGCTGGGCTACAACGACATCCCCGCGATCCACGACGACAAGCCCGAAGCCGCGCGCCTGTGCGGCGAACTGGTCATGCAGCAGCTGCGCAACGGCGGTCCCACGCCGCGCACGCTGCTGACCCCGAACGCGCTGCGCAACGCCGCGCGCGCGGTCTCGGCCACTGCCGGGTCGACCAATGCCGCGCTGCATCTGCTGGCGATCGCGCACGAAGCCGGCGTCGCCTTCGACCTGGAAGAGTTCGAAGCCGCCGCGCGCACGCCGGTGATCGCCGACCTGAAACCCGGCGGACGCTACACCGCCGCGGAAATGTTCGAATTCGGCGGCGCGGCGCTGGTGGCGCGCGAGCTGAAGACGGCCGGTCTGATCGAGGATATTCCGACGGTCACCGGCCGTTCCTTTTTCGCCGAGCTGTCCGAAGCGGTGATGGCCGACGAACAGGACGTGGTGCGTCCGGTCGCCGATCCGATCAAGCCGCGCGGCGGTTACTCGATCATCTACGGCAACCTCGCGCCGGAAGGCTGCATTCTCAAGCTGGCCGGCCACGGCCGTGAATATTTCGAAGGCCCGGCGCGGGTGTTCGATTCGGAAGAAGCCGCGTTCGCCGCGGTGCAGGCGCGGCAGATCCAGGCCGGCGACATCGTGGTGATCCGCTTCGAAGGCCCGACCGGCGGCCCGGGCATGCGCGAGATGCTGGCGGTGACCGCGGCATTGGTCGGCCAGGGCCTGAGCAACGACGTCGCCTTGATCACCGACGGCCGTTTCAGCGGCGCCACCCACGGTTTCATGGTCGGCCACATCTCGCCGGAAGCCGCGCACGGCGGTCCGATCGCGCGTCTGCGCGAAGGCGACCGGGTCAGCATCGACGTCAAGACGCGCGCGTTGAACGTCGCCGCCGACTTGTCCACGCGCGAACCCGCGCGCATCGCGCCGCGCGTGACCACCGGCGTGCTGGCCAAGTACGCGAAGCTGGTTGGTTCGGCCTCGCAAGGCGCGGTCACCGCGCCCGGCCCGCTGCAATCGCCGCCGGCGAAAAAGATCGAAGCCACGTTAATCGAAGAACCCGCCCTTGTAGGAGCGGCGTAAGCCGCGAACGCGAAGGCCACCAGACATTCACGACTTCTGCAACGACGAATCGCGGCTCACGCCGCTCCTACCCCAAAAGCAAAACCTCACCTCCCCAGAGACCATCGACATGACCGCTACCACCTCCCGCCCCAAGATCGCCGTCGTCGGCTACGGCAGCCAGGGCCGCGCGCACGCGCTCAACCTTCGCGATTCGGGTTTCGACGTCACCGTCGGCCTGCGTCCGGGCGGCCCGACCGAACTGAAGGCCAAGGCCGACGGCTTCACCGTCAAGACCCCGGCCGAAGCCGTCGCCGAAGCCGAACTGGTCGCGGTGCTGACCCCCGACATGGTCCAGCCGCAGCTGTATCGCGACGTGATCGAACCCAACATCAAGCAAGGCGCCTGCCTGCTGTTCGCGCACGGCTTCAACGTGCATTACGGCCAGATCACCCCGCGCGCGGATCTCGATGTCGTACTGGTCGCACCGAAGGGTCCGGGCGCGCTGGTGCGCCGCGAATACGAAATCGGCCGCGGCGTGCCCAGCGTCTACGCCGTGCATCAGGACAAGACCGGTCGCGCCGAAGAGTTCGCCCTGACCTACTGCGGCGGCATCGGCGGCGCGCGTCAGAACGCGATCAAGACCACGTTCAAGGAAGAGACCGAAACCGATCTGTTCGGCGAGCAAGCCGTGCTGTGCGGCGGCGCGACCAAGCTGGTCCAGGCCGGTTGGGAAACCCTGGTCGAAGCCGGCTATCAGCCGGAAGTCGCCTATTACGAATGCCTGCACGAACTGAAGCTGATCGTCGACCTGTTCTACGAAGGCGGCGTGACCCGCATGCACGAATTCATCAGCGAGACCGCGCAGTATGGCGCGCTGACCCGCGGCACCTACATCGTCGACGATCACACCAAGGCGCAGATGCGCAAAGTCCTGACCGAGATCCAGGACGGCACCTTCGCCAAACAGTGGATCGCCGAATACGCCGCCGGCAACGCCAACTACAAGGCGCTCAAGCAAGGCGATCTGGAACATCCGATCGAAGCGGTCGGCAAGAAGCTGCGCGCGAACATGAAGTGGCTGGACAACGCGCCGAAAACACCGGCGGCCGCGCAGGCCGCTCCCGCCGCGACCCAGGGCGAACGACAGGAAGAGGCTGCCTGATGAACGGTGCCCGCTGGCTGGTGCAAGCACTGGCCGCAGAAGGGGTGGACGTGCTGTTCGGTTATCCGGGCGGCACGATCATGCCTTTCTACGATGCCCTGCACGGGTCGGACCTGAAACACATTCTGGTCCGTCACGAGCAAGGCGCGGCTTTCGCGGCGAACGGCTACGCCCGTGCCAGCGGGCGAGTCGGCGTGTGCGTAGCCACTTCCGGACCGGGTGCCTCTAACTTGGTCACCGGCATCGCCGACGCGATGCTGGACTCGGTGCCGATGGTGGCGATCACCGGGCAAGTCGCGACCTCGCTGATGGGCACCGACGCGTTCCAGGAACTGGACGTGTTCGGCATGACCATGCCGATCGTCAAGCACAGCTTCCTCGCTCGCAGCGTCGACGAGTTGCCGCGCATCGTCGCCGAAGCCTTCCGCCTGGCGCGCTCGGGCCGTCCCGGTCCGGTGCTGATCGATCTGCCCAAGGACGTGCAGAACCAGGATGCCTCGCACCTGGCCGCGCACGTGCCGCTGCCGACCGACCCGGTTGCGTCCGCGCCGGACGCGGCCTATCACGAAGCCGCGGCCTTGATCGCGCATGCGAAGAAGCCGCTGATCTACGGCGGCGGCGGCATCGCGCTGGGCGATGCGGTGCAGTCGTTCCGCGCCTTCGTCGAGGGCAGCCAGATCCCGTCGGTGCTGACCTTGAAGGGACTGGGCGCGCTGCCGGCCGAGCACGCCTTGAACCTGGGCATGCTCGGCATGCATGGCAACCGCGCGGCGAATCTGTCGGTGCAGGAATGCGATCTGCTGATCGTGGTCGGCGCGCGTTTCGACGATCGCGCCACCGGCAAGCTGGCCGAGTTCGCGCCGAACGCGCGCGTGGTGCATATGGACCTGGACGCCTGCGAGATCGGCAAGCTGCGTTATGCCGATGCCGCGGTGCAGGGCGACCTGCGCCGTTCGCTGGATGCGCTGACCCCGCCGGTCACCGCGCAACTGCAGGCCCGCAACGGCGGCGCGCGCCGCGCCTGGCGCGACACCTGCCTGCAACGCAAGCGCGACTGCGCGCCGCGTTACGACGCGCCCGGCGAAACCGTGTACGCGCCGGCGCTGCTGCGGCGCCTGTCGGAACTGGCGCCGGACGCCATCGTCTCGTGCGATGTCGGCCAGCACCAGATGTGGGTCGCGCAGCACTGGCAGTTCAACAACCCGCGCAAGCATCTGACCAGCGGCGCGCTGGGCGCGATGGGCTTCGGCGTTCCGGCCGCGCTGGGCGCGCAGTTGGAAAGCCCCGACGCGCAGGTCATCTGCGTCAGCGGCGACGGCTCGTTCCTGATGAACGTGCAGGAGCTGGCGACCATCGCGCGCTACCGCCTGCCGGTGAAGATCGTGCTACTCGACAACCAGGCGCTGGGCATGGTCCGGCAGTGGCAGGAACTGTTCTTCGAACGCCGCTATTCCGAAGTCGACCTGTCCGACAACCCGGACTTCTGCGCATTGGCCGCCGCGTTCGGAGTCAAGGCGATGTACGTCGACCGCGCCGACTCGGTCGAGGAAGCGCTGCACTACATGCTGCAGACCCCGGGTCCGGTGCTGCTGCACGTCGCCATCGACCAGGCCGCCAACGTCTGGCCGCTGGTTCCGCCGAATCACAACAACGCGCAGATGCTCGACCCGGAAGCGGGCGATGCCGATGCCATCACGAGTCTCACGCCACCCACCACCGCCGAAAAGGAGGACGCCCATGCGATACCAGCTTGAACTGACCCTGCGCCAGGCCGAAGGCGCGCTGGCTCGCGTACTGGGCGCCGCCGAACGCCGCGGTTTCCGTCCCCTGTCGGTGGACGGCGAAGCGCAACCCGACGGCGATCGCTGGCATCTGCGCATGACGGTGGAAGGCGATCGCGCCGACACCGCGTTGCAAAGCCAGCTCGCCAAGCTTTACGACTGTCTTGCCGTTGAGGTTTCTCCATGCAGCTGACCACCGAAATCGTCAATCAACCGGCCGCTACCGAAGCGGCGCATGGCGGCTTCGCGGCCGCCGCGGTTCGCGAACGCAGCTACACGCCTTCGCGCAATGAAACGGCTTCGACCGCGACTGAGCGTTCCGAGTCCCGCGCGCGTGGCGAAATCCCGGCGGCCACGGATCAACCCCTGGTGTGGTTCGACGGCCGCTTCATCGCCGGCGACGCGCCCGAAGCCCCGCTGACCACCCACGCCATGCACTACGGCACCGCGGTGTTCGAAGGTATCCGCAGCTACGCCACCGCCGACGCCGGCGCGGCGGTGTTCCGCCTGCCCGAGCACATGGAGCGCATGCGCAAGGGCGCGGACATGTTCGGCATCGACTTCGATATCGAACGCGCGACCCAGGCCACGCTCGCCACGCTGCGCGCCAACGGCCATCGCGACGCCTACATCCGTCCGCTGACCTGGATGGGCACCGGCAGCATCGGCCTGGACGTCGATCCGCTGACCCAGCACCTGATGATCGCGACCCTGGCCAAGGTCGTGCATCTGGGCGGCGCGCGCACCCGCCTGACCGTCTCGCCGTGGAAGCGCAATCCCGCCACCTCGATGCCTCCGCTCAAGCTCAGCGGCGCCTACGTCAATTCGATCCTGGCCAAGCGCGAAGCCAAGCAACGCGGTTTCGACGAAGCGCTGTTCACCGACGACAAGGGCTTCGTGGTCGAATGCACCGGCGCCAATGTGTTCATGGTCAAGAACTCGGTGATCACCTCGGTCGATCATCGCGATGCGCTGCCCGGCATCACCCGCGACACCATGATCGAACTGTCCGGGGCGCAATCGCGCGAAGTGACCCTGCACGAACTGCTCGACGCCGATGAAGTGTTCGTCTGCGGTACCGCCGCCGAAGCCACCGCGATCGCGGTGCTGGACCGCCGCGAATTCGGCGACAACCCGGTCACCCGCGAACTGGCCGCGCTGTACGCGCGCGTGGTGCGCGGACAGGAAAGCCGCTACGCCTCCTGGCTGACCCCGGTCTGATCATGGACTGCGACGTAGCCAGCCTGGCCCAGATCAGCGCCGCCGACTTGTTGGCGGCGCAGGCGCGGCTGCGCCGTTACCTGGACCCCACGCCGCTGCACCACGCCGAGCGCTTCGGCTGCTGGCTGAAGCTGGAGAACCTGCAGCGCACCGGTTCGTACAAGGTGCGCGGCGCGCTCAACGCGCTGCTGGCCGCGCGCGAACGCGGCGATCACCGCACGGTGATCGCCGCCTCGGCCGGCAATCACGCGCAAGGCCTGGCCTGGGCCGCGTACCGCCTGGGCGTCAATGTGATCACGGTGATGCCGCGCTGCGCGCCGCAGACCAAGATCGCCGGTGTCGCCCATTGGGGCGCGACCGTGCGTCTGCACGGCGACACCTACGACGAAGCCAAGGCCTTCGCGATCGAACTGGCCGATCAGCACGACTACCGCTTGCTGTCGGCGTTCGACGACCCCGACGTGATCGCCGGACAAGGCACGGTCGCGCTGGAACTGGCCGCGTTCGCGCCCGACGTGATGCTGGTACCGATCGGCGGCGGCGGCCTGGCCGCCGGCGTCGCGATCGCGCTGAAGTCGGAACTGCTGTCGGGTTCGGCCGCGGCCAGGCGCGTGCGGGTGATCGGCGCGCAGGTCGAAGGCGTCGACTCGATGGCGCGCGCCTTGCGCGGCGATCGCCGCCTGATCGAACCGGCCGCGACCCTGGCCGACGGCGTGCGCGTGAAAGATCCCGGCCGACTGACCGAACGCGTGCTCAGCACCTTGCTCGACGACGTGGTGATCGTGCGCGAAGCCGAACTGCGCGAAACCCTGGTCCGTCTGGCCCTGGAAGAACACATCATCGCCGAAGGCGCCGGCGCGCTGGCGCTGGCCGCCGGCCGGCGCATCGCCGGCAAGCGCAAATGCGCGGTGGTCTCCGGCGGCAATCTCGATGCCGGCGTGCTCGCGCGCCTGCTGTCGGAAGTGCGTCCGCGCGCGCCGCGCCGTCCGCGCCGCCGCGCCCGCGAAGCGCTCGGCCGCGACACCGCCGTCGAGGCGGACATTTACAAGCTCGCCAATCTTTCCTTCGACTCCGCGGCCCAACCGGCGCGGACGCACACAGCAAGCCCTTCCCCGCAGCATTCAGACGCAACAGAGGAACTGCCCGCATGAACGATCCGTCCGGCCCGGTAACGCCCATTACCGACGCCCAGCCCCACGTCACGATCTTCGACACCAGCCTGCGCGACGGCGAACAGTCGCCCGGCTGCAGCATGAGCGCCACGCAGAAGCTCCGCTTCGCGCACGCCCTCAGCGAACTCGGCGTGGACGTGATCGAAGCCGGATTTCCCGCCAGTTCCGAAGCCGACCTCGAAGCCACCCGCGCGATCGTGCGCGAAGTGCGCGGCTCCACCCTTGCCACTCTGGCGCGTTGCCACCCGGGCGACATCGAAGCCTGCGCGCGCGCGCTCGAAGGCGCGGCCAAGCCGCGCATCCACGTGTTCATCTCGACCAGCCCGCTGCACCGCCAGCACAAGTTGAACCTGGACAAGCAGCAGGTGCTCGAGCGCGCGGTCGCGGCGGTCGAACAAGCGCGCAAGTACGTCGACGATGTCGAGTTCTCGGCCGAGGACGCGCTGCGCACCGAACACGACTATCTGGCCGAAATCTGCAGCGCCGCGGTCGCCGCCGGCGCGCGCACCTTGAACATCCCCGACACGGTCGGCTACACCACCCCGAGCGAAATTCGCGCGTTGTTCGAATACCTGCGCGCCACCGTCCGCGATGCCGACCAAGCCGTATTCAGCGCGCACTGCCACAACGACCTGGGCCTGGCGGTGGCCAACAGCCTGGCCGCGATCGAAGGCGGCGCGCGTCAGGTCGAATGCACCGTCAACGGCATCGGCGAACGCGCCGGCAACTGCGCGCTCGAAGAACTGGTGATGGCGCTGCGCGTGCGCAACGCCTACTACGGCGTCGGCACCCGCATCGACACGCGCCGTCTGGTGCCGACCTCGCGTCTGCTGTCGCGCATCACCGGCATGGTGGTCCAGCGCAACAAGGCGATCGTCGGCCAGAACGCGTTCGCGCACGAGTCGGGCATCCATCAGCACGGCATGCTCAAGCATCGCGGCACCTACGAGATCATGCATCCGGAAACCGTCGGCTGGGCGCAGTCGCAGATGGTGATGGGCCGCCACAGCGGCCGCGCCGCATTGAGCGATCGCCTGCAGACCTTGGGCTTCACCCTGGACGAAGCGCGCTTGAACGCGGTGTTCGCGGCGTTCAAGACCTTGGCCGAGAAGAAGCGCGAAGTATTCGACGCCGACCTGGAAGCGCTGGTGCTCGGCGCCGACGCCAAGGCCGCGCGCGGTTATCGCCTGGTGCGCGCGCATGTCAGCACCGGCGTGTCCGACGGCAGCCTGCCGACCGCGAGCGTGCAACTGGTCGATCCCGAAGGCGCGACGGTCAGCGAAGCCGCGGTCGGCGACGGCCCGGTGCATGCGCTGTTCGCCGCGTTGGCGCGCGCGACCGGCGTGGCGCTGCGCATCGACAGCTACAACGTGTCCAGCGTGACCACCGGCGACGACGCCCAGGGCCAGGCCAGCGTGACCGCGCGCGTGGACGGCGTGGAACTGACCGGCTCGGGCACCAGCACCGACATCATCGAGGCCAGCGCGCTGGCCTGGCTGGAGTTGGCCAATCGGATGCATCGCACGCAACAGGCACCGCAGAAGCGACTAGCCGCAACCGCCTGATCGAGCCCCCTCTCCCGCTTGCGGGAGAGGGGTTGGGGTGAGGGCCTAAGGATCGCCGCGAATCCAACAACGCGACAGCCAAAGCGCCCTCATCCCAGCCTTCTCCCGCAAGCGGGAGAAGGAGCCAAAGACAACAGCCAAACCATGCTCAAGCCGAACGCCAAAGCGAACTAACTCAACTCATGACCACACCCACCACCTTGTTCGAAAAACTGTGGAACGCGCACCTGGTCGCGCCCGAAAGCGACGCCGCGCCCGCCGTGCTCTACATCGATCTGCACCTGATCCACGAGGTCACCTCGCCGCAGGCCTTCGCCGAACTCGAAGCGCGCGGCCTGTCGCCGCGCCGGCCCGAGCTGACCAAGGGCACCCTCGATCACTCCACCCCGACCTTGCCCGCCGGCAACGACGGCCGTCTGCCCTACTACACCGCCGAGGCCGAGCATCAGGTCGAGACCCTGCGCCGCAACTGCGAACGCCATGGCGTGGAGCTGTTCGATTTCGACAGCGAACACCGCGGCATCGTCCACGTGATCGGCCCCGAACTGGGCCTGACCCAGCCCGGCCAGACCATCGTCTGCGGCGACAGCCACACCGCCACCCACGGCGCGTTCGGCGCGCTGGCGTTCGGCATCGGCACCAGCGAAGTCGGCCACGTGCTGGCGACCCAGTGCCTGCTGCAACGCCGCGCCAAGACCCTGGCGATCAACGTCGAAGGCGAACTCGCGCCCGGCGTCGGCGCGAAGGATCTGATCCTGCACGTCATCGGCGAGATCGGCGTCAACGGCGGCACCGGCCACGTCATCGAATACCGCGGCTCGACCATCCGCGCGCTGTCGATGGACGAACGCATGACCGTCTGCAACATGTCGATCGAAGCCGGCGCGCGCGCCGGCCTGATCGCGCCCGATCAAGTCACTTTCGATTATCTGGCCAAGACCCCGCGCGCGCCGCGCGGCGCCGACTGGGACCGCGCGGTCGCGCGCTGGAGCGAGTTCAAGACCGACGACGGCGCCAGCTTCGATCGCGAAGTGCATATCGACGCCAGCGCGATCAAGCCGACCCTGACCTGGGGCACGCATCCGGGCCAGGTCGCGGCGATCGACGCGCGCCTGCCGCAGGGACGCGACGCCGACGAAGCCAAGGCGCTGGCCTACATGGGCTTCGACGGCGGCGCGGCGATGGCCGGTCGACCGGTCGATGTGGTGTTCGTCGGCAGCTGCACCAATTCGCGCCTGTCCGATCTGCGCCAAGCCGCCGAGGTGCTGCGCGGCCGCCACGTGCATCCGCGCGTGCGCATGCTGGTGGTGCCCGGGTCCGAGCAGGTCAAGCGCGACGCCGAGGCCGAAGGCATCGATGCGGTGGTGCGCGCGGCCGGCGCCGAATGGCGCGAGCCGGGCTGCTCGATGTGCATCGCCATGAACGGCGATCTGGTCGGCGCCGGCCAGTTGGCGGTGTCCACCAGCAATCGCAACTTCGAAGGCCGCCAGGGCAAGGGCGCGCGCACCTTGCTGGCCTCGCCGCTGACCGCCGCCGCGTGCGCGGTCGCCGGGCACGTGGTCGATCCGCGCGATTACCTCAACCCAGCGTTCAACCCGTCGATCAAGGAGGTCGCGTGATGTCCGCATCCATCCATGCCGCGTCCGCCGAGGCCGGCTTCGTCGAACTGATCTCGCGCACCGCGGTGCTGCGCGAACGCAATATCGACACCGACCAGATCATTCCCGCGCGTTTCCTGACCACCACCGAACGCAAGGGCCTGGGCCGGTTCGCCTTCAACGACTGGCGTTACCTCGCCGACGGTTCGCCCAATCCGGAGTTCGAGCTCAACAAACCGCACAACGCCGGCGCCGCGATCCTGGTCGCCGGGCGCAACTTCGGTTGCGGCTCCTCGCGCGAACACGCGCCGTGGGCCTTGACCGACCTCGGCCTGCGCGCGGTGATCAGCAGCGAGATCGCCGACATCTTCCGCAGCAACGCGCTCAAGAACGGGCTGCTGCCGATCGTGGTCGCGCAGGACCTGCTCGATGAGCTGCTGGACCAACCCGGGATCGAACTGCGCATCGATGTGCGCACGCGCAGCCTGCATTTGCCCGACGGCCGCGCGGTCGAGTTCCCGCTCGACGCCTTCGCCCAGACCTGCCTGATCGAAGGCGTCGATCAGCTCGGTTATCTGCTGCGTCAGATCGACGCCATCCACCATTTCGAACAGCGTCGCGAGGCGGCGCGGAACACTACACAGGAGCAAACCCATGCGCGCTGACATCGTCGTTCTGCCGGGCGACGGCATCGGTCCGGAAGTCACCGCCGCCGCGGTCGAAGTGCTGCGCGCGGTCGCGACCCGTTACGGCCATCAATTCCATCTGCACGAACACGCGATCGGCGGCGCCGCGATCGACGCCACCGGCGAACCGCTGCCGGCGGCCACCCTGGATGCCTGCCGCCGCGCCGACGCGGTGCTGCTCGGCGCGGTCGGCGGGCCGAAGTGGTCCGATCCCAAGGCCAAGGTGCGTCCCGAGCAAGGCCTGCTGGCGCTGCGCAAGGGGCTGGGCCTGTACGCCAATCTGCGCCCGGTGCAGCCGCATGCCGCGACGCTCGGCGCCTCGCCGATCAAGCCGCACCTGCTGGCCGGGGTCGACCTGATCGTGGTGCGCGAACTCACCGGCGGCATCTATTTCGGCCAGAAGCAGCGCGGCGAAACCACCGCCAGCGATCTGTGCGAATACAGCGTCGAGGAAATCGAACGGGTCGTGCGCCGCGCCTGCCAACTCGCGCGCGGACGCCGCAACCACGTGGTCTCGGTCGACAAGGCCAACGTGCTGGAAACCTCGCGGCTGTGGCGCGAAGTCGCCACGCGGTTGGCGCGCGACGAATTCCCCGATGTCACCGTGGAGCATCAGCTGGTCGACTCGATGGCCATGCACCTGATCGCCAAGCCGCGCGCGTTCGACGTGATCGTCACCGAGAACATGTTCGGCGACATCCTCACCGACGAGGCCTCGATGCTGGCCGGTTCGCTGGGCCTGTTGCCGTCGGCGTCGCTGGGCGAAGGCAAGGTCGGCCTGTACGAACCGATCCACGGCTCGGCCCCGGACATCGCCGGCCGCGGCATCGCCAACCCCTGCGGCACCATCCTCAGCGCGGCGATGCTGTTGCGCCATTCGCTGGGCCTGCAGGCCGAAGCCGAATGCATCGAGCAGGCGGTCGCCGCGGTCCTGGACGCCGGCGTGCTCACCGCCGACCTGGCGCCCGCCGGTCAGGCCGCGACCACCGCGGACGTCACCGCGGCGGTGCTGGCCCAGCTGGAATTGCCGTGCCAGATCGCCGAGTTGCGCGACTGAGCCGGCCCGGCAGACCACGCGACCGCGCCGTTATCGAAAAGCAAACCCCGTGAGTGCCCCGCTGTAAAACAAGCACGTCATAAGAGCGATCCATGCAGTGGTATACCCCTTCCCGGTGCCGAGAGGCACCGGGATTTTTTTGCCTGGCCCGCGGCGTCGCGTCCCGCGCATCCGACACAATCCCCTCACCCGCCATTGATGTGAACCCAGGCAACAATCGCGCGGTAACCGTATGCCATCATCCTGATGTGTCCTGGGTCGGCGACGCGCGACCCGCAGCCAGTCGCGGGAGCGCATGACCGAGCACGAAGTATCCGGCGTCGACCCGCCCGCTGTTGACCAGCCTGGCGCCGTCGAGCCCGTTGTCGATCTGCCCGAAGTCGATCTGCTGATCGTCGGCGGCGGCATCAACGGCGTGGCGATCGCGCGCGACGCCGCCGGCCGCGGTCTGTCGGTGCTGCTGTGCGAACGCGACGACATCGCCTCGCACACCTCCAGCGCCAGCACCAAGCTCATCCATGGCGGCCTGCGCTATCTGGAACAGTTCGAGTTCGCCCTGGTCGGCAAGGCCCTGGCCGAACGCAAGCGGCTGTTGCGGATGGCGCCGCACATCATCTGGCCGCTGCGCTTCGTGCTGCCGCATCAGCCGCATCTGCGCCCGGCGTGGATGATCCGCATCGGCCTGTTCCTGTACGACCGCCTCGGCGGCCGGCGCGGACGCGACCTGCCGGGTTCGCGCTCGGTCAACCTGCGCAAGCACATCGCCGGACGGCCGCTGCGCGACGAATTCTTCCGCGGTTTCGTCTATTCCGATGCCTGGGTGCAGGACGCGCGCCTGGCCGTGCTCAATGCGATGGACGCGAGCGAACGCGGCGCGCGCGTGCTGACCCGCACCGCCTGCGTGCATGCGCAACGCGGCGCCGACCACTGGGACGTGCAACTGCGCGGCGCCGACGGCGCGACCCGCCGCGTGCGCGCGCACGCCCTGGTCAACGCCACCGGCCCGTGGGCGGTGAGCTTCCTCGACCAGGTCGCGCACGTCGCGCATTCGCACAACCTGCGCCTGATCAAGGGCAGCCACATCGTCGTGCCCAGGCTGTTCGATCACGATCACGCCTACATCTTCCAGCAGCCCGACCGGCGCATCGTGTTCGCGATCCCCTACGAACACGACTACACCCTGATCGGCACCACCGATGTCGACTACCAGGCCGATCCGTCGGCGCCGCGCATCGACGACAGCGAAACCACCTACCTGTGCGAGGCGGCTTCGCGCTATTTCAAGCAGCCGATCCAGCCGAGCGATGTGGTGTGGACCTACAGCGGCGTGCGTCCTTTGCTCGACGACGACAGCGACAAGGCCTCGGAGATCACCCGAGACTACCTGCTGCTGCTCGACCGCGAGGGCGCGCCCCTGCTCAATATCTTCGGCGGCAAGCTGACCACCTCGCGCAAGCTCGCCGAAGAAGCCTGCGACACCTTGTCGCCGCTGTTCGGCGCGCCGCGCGCGGCCTGGACCGGCGACGCGCCGCTGCCGGGCGGCGATCTGCCCGGCGCGGACTTCGAAGCCTTCCATGAGGATTTCAGCCTGCGCCGCCCGTGGCTGCCCGATGCGCTGGCCTTGCGGCTGTGCCGCAACTACGGCAGCCGCGCGTTGCGCATCGTCGAGAGTTGCGTGCGTCTGGAGGAGTTGGGTGAATGCTTCGGCGCGGATCTGTATCGCGCCGAGGTGGATTACCTGATCGATTGCGAGTGGGCGCGGACGGCGGAGGATATTTTGTGGCGCCGGTCAAAGCTTGGTTTGCGCTTCAGCCCGGCGCAAGGCGAAGCCTTGCAGCGCTACGTGGCGCAACGCGTTGGCGACGCATGAACCCGCTTCCACGCCAGCCACGGTCATCCCCTGTAGGAGCGGCGCGAGCCGCGACCGCGACCTCGCGATTGCGTCGTAACCGTGATGTCGCGGTCGCGGCTTGCGCCGCTCCTACAGGTCGATACGAACCTGCCGGAATGCCGGGTGTTTCAATATCCCCGCCAATGTATCGACCAATTGTCCGTAATTCCCACGAAGACGCGCTCAGCCTTACTTCGGCGCAGCCGAACATCCAGCGACTTTGTACTGCAAGACTTCATGCGTTCTCGCACGAAAGGCACTGGATGTTCGGCTGCGCCGAAGTAAGGCTGAGCCCGCGTTCGCGGGAATGACGGGCTGGGGGGATTCGCGCGTGTCGGGTGATAAGCGATAAGCGATAAGCGATAAGCGATAAGAAAAATAGAACAACCCACCGGCATTCGCATTACCCAGTACCACCCAGCAGCACCCAAAACAATAAGCACCACCCAGCACCAGGGAGATCCACCGCAATGGCCACACCGATGTCGCAATACCTCAGCGAATTCATCGCCACCGGCATGCTGATCCTGCTCGGCAACGGCGTGGTCGCCGGCGCGCTGTTGAACAAATCCAAGGCGCAGGGCGCCGGCTGGGGGGTGATCACCGCGGCCTGGGGCCTGGCGGTGTTGATCGGCATCTTCATCGCCGGCCCGACCAGCGGCGCGATCATGAATCCCGCGCTCACCATCGCCCTGGGCGCGATCGGAAAGCTGTCGTGGGCGGTGGTGCCCGGCTTCGTCGTCGCGCAGATCGCCGGCGCCTTCGCCGGCGCGACCCTGGTCTGGCTCGCCTATCTCGCGCATTGGAAAGTCAGCGACGATCCCGCCGCCAAGCTCGCGATCTTCTGCACCGCGCCGGCGATCCGCGATACCAAGGCCAATGTGCTGACCGAAGTCATCGGCACTTTCGCCCTGACCTTCGGCGCGCTCGCGGTCGGCGCCAATTCGCTGGCGCCCGGGATGGGGCCGCTCGGCGTCGGCCTGCTGGTGGTCGTCGTCGGCATGTCGCTCGGCGGCCCGACCGGTTATGCGATCAACCCCGCGCGCGATCTCGGCCCGCGCATCGCCCACGCCCTGCTGCCGATCGCCGGCAAGGGCGGCTCGGACTGGGGCTATGCGTGGGTGCCCGTGGTCGCGCCGATCATTGGCGCACTGATCGGGGCGTTCGCGTTCGTGGCTGTTTACGGCTAAAAGCCGGGAATGGGGAATCGAGAATCGGGAGTCGTAATTCGTCGCGACGGCTCCTGACCAGCGAATCCCAGCATCCTGGCCCCCTTGATTCCCGATTCCGAGAGACTCCCATGGACAAGTCATACATCCTCGCCATCGACCAAGGCACCACCAGTTCGCGCGCGATGCTGTTCGATCGCAGCGGCGCGGTGGTCGGCGTGGCGCAGCGCGAGTTCGAACAGATCTTTCCGCGGCCGGGCTGGGTCGAGCACGATCCGCGCGAGATCCTCGCCAGCGTGCAGACCACCGCGATCGAGGTGATGACCAAGGCGCAGATCAGCGCCTCGCAGATCGCCGGCATCGGCATCACCAATCAGCGCGAGACCACGGTGGTGTGGGACCGCCACACCGGCCAGGCGGTGCATAACGCGATCGTCTGGCAATCGCGGCAGACCGCGGCGATCTGCGATCAGCTCAAGGCCGACGGCTATTCGCAGATGGTGCGCGAACGCACCGGCCTGCTGATCGATGCGTATTTCTCCGGGACCAAGGTCAAGTGGATTCTCGACAACGTCGAGGGCGCGCGCGAAAAGGCCGAGCGCGGCGATCTGCTGTTCGGCACCATCGACACCTGGCTGATCTGGAACCTGTCGGAGAACAAGGCCCACGTCACCGACTACAGCAATGCCTCGCGCACGCTGATGTACGACATCCACAAGCGCCAGTGGTGTCCGGAACTGCTGGAGATGCTCGGGGTGCCGGCGTCGATGCTGCCGGAGGTCCGCTCCAGCAGCGAGGTCTATGCGCACACCGGCGCGCGTCATTTCTTCAACAACTCGGTGCCGATCTGCGGCGTCGCCGGCGATCAGCAGGCGGCGCTGTTCGGCCAGGCCTGCTTCGAGGCCGGCATGGCCAAGAACACCTACGGCACCGGCTGTTTCCTGCTGATGAACACCGGCGAGAAAGCGGTGCGTTCGGACAACGGCCTGCTGACCACGATCGCCTGGGGCATCGACGGCAAGGTCGAGTACGCGCTGGAGGGCAGCATCTTCGTCGCCGGTTCGGCGGTGCAGTGGCTGCGCGACGGGCTGCGCATGCTCGGCAAGGCCGGCGACTCGCAGGCCTACGCCGAACGCGCGCGTTCGACCGAGGGCGTGTACTTCGTCCCGGCCTTCGTCGGCCTGGGCGCACCGTATTGGCGCAGCGACGTGCGCGGCGCGATGTTCGGCCTGACCCGCGGCACCAGCAAGGAGCATTTCATTCGCGCGGTGCTTGAATCACTGGCCTACCAGACCCGCGACGTGCTCAGCGCGATGCAGGCCGATTCCGGGATCGAACTCAAGGCATTGCGCGCCGACGGCGGCGCGATCGCCAACGATTTCACCGCGCAGTTCCAGGCCGACATTCTCAACGTGCCGTTGAACCGTCCGCGGGTCAACGAAACCACCGCGCTGGGCGCGGCGTATCTGGCCGGGTTGGCGGTCGGGTTCTGGGAAAGCCGCGAGCAGATCGCGCAGCAGTGGCAGGTCGAACGCAGTTTCGAGCCGCGGATGCTCGCGGACGAGCGCGAGAGGTTGTATGCCGGCTGGAAGCGGGCGATCGAGGCGACGTTGGCTTTCAGCGTCGAGCACGCGTGACTAAAAAGCCGCTCTGAGCCCCTCTCCCGCGTGCGGGAGAGGGGTTGGGGTGAGGGCGCGCGCGACTTCAAGACGACGCCGCCTCTGCGATGCCACGTGCCCTCACCCCGGCCCTCTCCCGCTGCGCGGGAGAGGGAGACAAGCAAGGCTGACAAACTCAGGCTCAGGTTTCTTCCGGCACCTTCACCTTGAACCACGCCGCATACAACGCCGGCAGGAACAACAAGGTCAGCAGGGTCGCCACCATCAACCCGCCCATGATCGCCACCGCCATCGGCCCGAAGAAGGCGCTGCGCGACAACGGAATCATCGCCAGGATCGCCGCCAGCGCGGTCAACACGATCGGACGGAATCGTCGCACCGTCGCATCGACGATCGCCTTCCACGGCTCATGGCCTTCGCCGCGATCCTGTTCGATCTGATCGACCAGGATCACCGAGTTGCGCATGATCATGCCGGCCAGCGCGATCGTGCCGAGCATCGCGACGAAACCGAACGGCACCCGGAAGATCAGCAGGAACAAGGTCACGCCGATCAGCCCCAGCGGCGCGGTCAACAGCACCATGAACGCACGCGAGAAGCTGCGCAGCTGCAGCATCAACAAGGTGAACACCGCGAACAGGAACAGCGGCATGCCGGCGTTGATCGATTTCTGCCCGCGCGCGGAGTCCTCGACGCTGCCGCCGACCTCGATCGAGTAACCGTAGGGCAGCTTCGCGCGCAGACCGTCCAGGGTCGGCGAGATCTGCGCCATCACCGAGGCCGGCTGGGTGCCGTCGTAGATGTCGGCGCGAACGGTCATGGTCGGCAGGCGATCGCGATGCCAGATGATGCCTTCCTCGAAGCCGTACTCCAGGGTCGCGATCTGGGTCAGCGGCACGCTGCGGTTGTTGCTGGTCGGCACCATCAGGCTGCCGAGCATGTCCAGCTGCAGACGTTCCTGGTCTGGCCCGCGCAGCAGCATCTCGATCAGCTCGTTGCTCTCGCGATACGTACTGATGTGCGAGCCCGACAGCGAACTGGACAGGAACTGCGACAACTGCGCCGAGCTGATGCCCAGGGCGCGCGCGCGTTCCTGATCGACCTGCAGGCGCACCACCTTGCTGGGTTCGTCCCAATCCAGATTGACGTTGGCCACGTGCGCGTTGGCGCGGATCTTTTCGCGCACCTGGTAGGCGATCTTGCGCACCACGTCGATGTGTTCGCCGGACACGCGGAACTGCACCGGGTAACCGACCGGCGGGCCGTTCTCCAGGCGCGTCACCCGCAATTGCAGCTCGGGGAAATGCGGCACCACGTCGTTGATGATCCAGGTGCGCAGGACTTCGCGATCGGCCAGGGTCTTGGGCATCAGCACGAACTGGGCGAAGTTCGCCGCCGGCAGCTGTTGATCCAGCGGCAGGTAGAAACGCGGCGAACCGGTGCCGACGTAGGCGACGTAATTGCCCAGGTCCTTGCGCTGCTTGAACATCGCTTCCAGGCGCTTGGCCTGTTCGGTGGTCTGGCGCAGCGAGCTGCCTTCGGCCAGTTCCATGTCGACCATCAGTTCCGGACGCACCGAGTCGGGGAAGAACTGCTGCGGCACGAAACGGAACAGGAAGATCGAACCGATGAACGCGGCGATGGTGATGCCGATCACCAGCCAGCGCCGGCGCACGCACCAGGTCACCCAGCCGCGGAAGCGCACATAGAACTTGGTTTCGTAGGGATCGTGCGCGTGGCCCACCGGCTCCTTCGGCGCGAGCACGCTTTCGAACATCGGCAAGCGCCTGGCCATGCGGCTACGCGCATCGCGCCAGCGGGCGGCGAGCGAACCGGGCTTGGGCAACGCGGCCGCGGCGCCGTGATCGGGCAACAGTTTGTCGCCGAGAAACGGGATGAACGCGACCGCGGCGATCCACGACACGCACAGCGCGATCGTCACCACCTGGAACAGCGAGCGGGTGTATTCGCCGGTGCTCGATGCGGCGGTCGCGATCGGCAGGAAGCCCGCCGCGGTGATCAAGGTGCCAGTCAGCATCGGGAAGGCGGTGCTGTCCCAGGCGAACGCGGCCGCGCGCAGGCGATCGAAGCCCTGCTCCATCTTGATCGCCATCATCTCCACCGCGATGATCGCGTCGTCGACCAACAGCCCCAGCGCCAGCACCAGCGCGCCGAGCGAAATCTTGTGCAGGCCGACGCCGAAGAAATCCATCACCGCGAAGGTCATCGCCAGCACCAGCGGAATCGACAGCGCCACCACCAGGCCGGTGCGCAACCCCAGCGAGAAGAAGCTCACCAGCAGCACGATCGCCACCGCCTCCGCCAGCACGCGCACGAACTCGCCGACCGATTCCTCGACCGCGGCGGGCTGATCGGCGACCTTGCGCAGCTGCATGCCGGCCGGCAGGGTCTTCTGCAGGGCGGCGAATTCGCTTTCCAGGGTCTTGCCGAGCTTGAGGATGTCGCCGCCCTGCTTCATCGACACGCCGATGCCGATCGCGTCCTCGCCCATGAAACGCATGCGCGGCTGCGGCGGATCGGAGAACCCGCGACGCACCTCGGCGACATCGCCCAGGCGGAAGGTGCGGTCGCCGACCCGGATCGGGAACTGCTTGATCTGTTCGACCGAGGTGAACTGCCCGCCTACCCGCAGCGGCACGCGGCTCGACGCGGTTTCGAAGAAACCCGCCGGGGCCAACGCGTTCTGCTGGTTGAGCGCGTCCTGCACCGCCTGCGCGGGCACGCCGAGGGTCGAGAGCTTCACGTTCGACAGCTCGACCCAGATCTTTTCGTCCTGCACGCCGATCAGTTCGATCTTGCCCACGTCGGTCTGGCTTTGCAGGGCCAACTGGACGCGTTCGGCGTAGTCCTTGAGCACGGCGTAATCGAAACCTTCGCCGGTCAAGGCGTAGATGTTGCCGAAGGTGTCGCCGAATTCGTCGTTGAAGAACGGGCCGATCACGTCGCTGGGCAAGGTCGGACGGATATCGCCGATCTTCTTGCGCACCTGATACCACAGCGGCTGGATATCGCCCGAATGCATCGAGTCGCGCGCGGCGAAGATCACCTGCGATTCGCCCGGCCGCGAGTACGAGCGGATGAACTCGTATTCGCCGGTTTCCATGAGCTTCTTCTCGATCCGCTCGGTGACCTGGCGCGAGACTTCCTCGGCGGTCGCGCCCGGCCACAGCGTGCGCACGACCATGACCTTGAAGGTGAACGCCGGGTCTTCGCTGCGGCCCAGGCGCAGGTACGACATCGCGCCGGCGATCGCCAGCACCAGCATCGCGTAGACGATCAGGCTGCGATGGCGCAGGGCCCATTCGGAAAGGTTGAAGCGCATAAATAAACCCACTTCATTGTCCCCCTCTCCCGTTTACGGGAGAGGGCAGGGGTGAGGGCGCAAGCGCCGGCAAACTAGAATTCAGTGATGCGCGGACCGTCCGGCCCCGCGCACCGCGATCACTTCCCGACCGGATGGTTTTCGCGATCGACCGCGACCACCTTCTGTCCGTCGCGCAGCAGATGGCCGCCGGCGGTGACGACCCAGTCGTTGCTTCCCAGTCCCTTGATGACCGGTACGCGCTCCTGGCCGTAAGGTCCGACGACAATGGGTTTGAGCTTCACCACACCACGGCCGATATCGGCCACGAACACCGCCGTGCCGTTGCCGGTGCGCTGCACCGCCGCGAGCGGCACGCTGAGCCCGGAGGCGGCGGCGTCGGCCTGGTAGATGCGCGCGCTCTGGCCGAGTTCGAGGGTCCCGTCCGGCGCGTCGACGGTGACCCGCGCCGCGTAGGTGCGCGAGGCCGGATCGGCCGCGGGCGACACCTCGCGGACCCGGCCGGGCCAGCGCTTGCCGGCCTGCGACCACAGTTCGATCAACACCTCCTGGCCGGGCTTGAAGGTCGCGATCGCGCCTTCGGGCACGGCGAAGGCGATTTCGCGCGCGCCGTCCGCGGCCAGCGCGAACACCTGCTGGCCGGCGGCGACGACCTGCCCGGCTTCGGCGTTGCGCGAGGCGATCACGCCGGCGCTGGGCGCGCGCAACTGGGTGTAGGCCGACTGATTCTTGGCCACTTCGAGATTGGCCCGGGCCGAATTGAGCTGGCCCTGCGCGGCCTTGGCCGCGGCGTCCTGCGCGTCCTGGGCCGAGCGGCTGACCAATTGGTCCTTGGCCAGCTGAGCGAAACGCAGCTGATCGGCGCGGGCCCGCGCGTATTCGGCCTCGGCGGCCGCGTACTGGGCCTGGGCCGCGCGCGCCTGGGCGTCGAGATCGCCCGGATCGAGCACCGCCAGCACCTGCCCGGCGGCGACGTGCGCGCCGACATCGACCTTGCGCTCGATCAGCTTGCCGGCGACCCGGAACGACAGCGGGCTCTCTTCGCGCGCCCGCACCTCGCCGGCGTACGCCGAGACCGCATTGATCGCGCCGCTGGGCTGGGCGACCAGCACCGGTCGCGGCGCCTCGACCACCGGCTTGCCGTCGCCGCAGGCGGCCAGGCTCAGGGCCAGGCCCGCGGCCAGCAGCGCCGGTACCGGGGTGGAGGCGGAAAAAATCCGGCTACGCATTGCGGATGGCCTCATAGGGAATTAATGTACTTGGCAGTACTGTATAAATATCGAACCACGTAGTCCAGTATTGCAACTATGCCGACGCCTGACACCACGTCCACCGCGCTCCCACCCGCCACCGTGGACCAGCCGAAGCCGACCGCGGGGCCATCCGCAGCAGCGCAGGACCAGCCGAAGCCCACCACACCCGCCGCCACAGACCAGCCCAAGCCCACCGTGCCCCCATCCACAGCAGCCCAGGACCCGCCCAAGCCCACCGCGAGCGCCACCGCGGACAAATCGGCTGCGTCCGCACCGCCGGCCGCTTCGACCAAGCCCGCCGGCCCCGGCCGCCCGAAAGACCTCAGCAAGCGCAACGCGATCCTGGAAGCCGCCAAGCGTCTGTTCCTGAGCGACGGCTACGACGGCGTGAGCATGGACCAGATCGCGGCCGGCGCCGGGGTCTCCAAACTCACCGTCTACAGCCATTTCGGCGACAAGGAGACCTTGTTCAGCGCGGCCGTGCAGGCCTATTGCGAGCAGCATCTGCCGCCGCCGCTGTTCGAGCCGGCCCCGGCCACCGCGCTGCGCGAGCGCCTGATCGAGATCGCCACCGCCTTCTACGAGATGATCAGCACGCCCGAGGCGATCCAGATCCACCGCCTGCTGTGCTCGCCGCAACTGGCCGAATCGCCGCTGTCGAAGATGTTCTGGGACGCCGGTCCGCAACGCCTGCACGACGAATTCGCCGCGCTGCTGCAGCGGCGGGTCGAGGCCGGCGAACTGGAGATTAACGACCCGGCCCGCGCCGCGACCCAGTTCTTCGCCCTGATCAAGGGCGAGCCGCACGCCATGCTGATGTTCGGCTGCGGCGTCACCGCGCCAACCGAGCTGACCGTCCACATCGAGGCCTCGGTGGCGATGTTCCTGCGCGCCTATGCCCGGCGCGAGCCATGACTGCGCCGGGTCTGGCCGCCCGCGCCGACGCGGCGAACGCGCCGCCAAACGGCACGGTGCCGGGAGTTCCGGTGACTTTCGGCACTAAGCCCGGCCCCCGCCGTGGTTGATTCTTTTTCCGCCGGGGGCCGTGCGGTCCCGGTAGAATTCGCGGTTCCCGCGCACGATTCAGAAGACTGCTCATGATTACGATCGATTACGCCAAGGCACGCGAAACGATGGTCGAACAACAGGTTCGGCCGTGGGATGTGCTCGACCCTCGCGTGCTCGATGTGCTGGCGACCGTGCCGCGCGAGGCCTTCGTCGCCGACGCGCATCGCAACCTCGCCTACACCGACATCTCGCTGCCGCTGGCGCATGGTCAGTTCATGATGAAGCCGGTGCTGGAAGGCCGCACCCTGCAGTCGCTGGCGGTGGACCCGACCGACGACGTGCTCGAGATCGGCGCCGGCAGCGGTTATCTCACCGCCTGCCTGGGTCGCCTGGCGCGCGAAGTGGTCAGCCTGGAAATCCATGCCGACCTGGCCGCGACCGCGCGCGCGCGCCTGGCCGCGCAGAACGTGCTCAACGCCCAGGTGATTCAGGCCGACGCGCTGAACTACAGCACCGACCGCCGCTTCAACGCGATCTGCGTGACCGGCGCGGTCTACCAGATTCCGCAGCAGTGGCTGCAGTGGCTGCAGCCGGGCGGACGCCTGTTCGTGATGCGCGGCCGCTCGCCGGCGATGGAAGGCATCGTGGTCACCGCGTCGGCCGAGCGCAACGAAGTCAACGCTTCGCGCATCCAATCGTTGTTCGAAACCGATCTGCCTTACCTCGAAGGCGCGGCGCCCGCGCCGGCCTTCGAGTTCTGACGATCCTGTCAGTCAACCGTCAGTCCCTCGTAAGAACCCGCGTGCCAGCATGCGGGTTCTCAAATACCAGCAAGTCCAAGGAAGCCGCATGATCCGCCGTCCGCTCGCTCTTGCCCTGGCTCTCGTCCTGCTGCCGGCCGCCGCGTCGGCGGAAGATCTGTTGCAGACCTATGAGCTCGCGCGCCAGGGCGACCCGGTGCTGTCGGCGGCCGAATCCAACCGGCTGGCGACCCAGGAAGACCGCATCCAGGCCCGCGCCCGGCTGCTGCCGTCGCTGTCGGGCGAAGCGCGCCTGACCCGCAGCCGCAACGACAGCGAAGCCAACGGCCTCGTCGACCCGACCGATCCCACGTCCGGCATCGCGCCGGGCACCAACGTGCGTTCGGACACCACCTCGCGCAATTATTCGATCAGCGCCAGCCAGGCGATCTACAACCGCGCCAGCATCAAGAACCTGCAAAGCCAGAACGCGCTGAGCGAAGCCAGCGACTTCACCCTGGAATCGACCAGCCAGGCGCTGATCACCCGCACCTCGCAGGCCTATTTCAACGTGCTGGTCGCGCTGGAAAACCTGGCCGCGGCCGAGGCGGCCGAAACCGCGCTGCAGAAGCAGTTCGACTACGCCTCCAAGCGCCTGGAAGTCGGCCTGGCGCCGATCACCGACGTGCACGAAGCGCGCGCCCAGTACGACGATGCGCGCGCGCGCACCATCACCACCCGCAACACGGTCGAAGACTCGTATCAGGCGCTGAGCGAAATCACCGGCCAGCCGGTGCGCACGCTCAAGGCGCTGCCGGCCGACTTCAAGCCGGCGCTGCCCGAAGCGCAGCAGGTCGAGACCTGGGTCAATAACGCGGTGCAGGGCAATCCCTCGCTGCGCGCGCAGGAGCTGGCGGTGCGCGCCGCCGACATCGGCGTGGAAACCGCGCGCGCCGGCCACTGGCCGACCCTGACCTTGAGCGGCAGCTACGGCGACAACGCGAGCTGGGGCGACCGCACCTTCGGCGGCCAGACCCAGGCGCTCAGCGGCAGCGCCAGCCATGGCCCGAGCATCGGCCTGACCTTGTCGGTGCCGCTGTATTCCGGCGGCGCGATCCAGTCCGGCGTGCGTCAGGCGCTGGCCCGCCGCGACGCCGCGCAGGACGAACTCGAACGGCAGAAGCGCCTGTTGGTGCGCAACACCCGCAACGCCTACCAGACCCTGGTCGCCGGCATCAGCGAAGTCGAAGCGCGCCGCCTGGCGGTGGTCTCGGCGCAGGCCGCGTACGACGCCTCGCAGGTCGGCCTGGAAGTCGGCACCCGCACCGTGCTGGACGTGTTGAACAACCAGCGCACCTTGCTGCAGGCGCAGCAGGCCTACGCCCAATCCAAGTACAACTTCCTGCAGAACCGCCTGCTGCTGGAGCAGTCGGCCGGTTCGCTCGACGTCTCCGACGTGCAGGACATCAATCGCCTGCTGACCGCCGACGCCGCGACCAACCTCGCGCCGCCGCCGGGGATGCAGTGATTGGGTAACGCTTGGTCGGATAGGTCCGCGACAGATTCCGATACGTTCGCGACGGATTGACGCTCGCGACGGATTCGCGATACGAAAAACCGCCGGCATGTCCGGCGGTTTTTTGTTGGGTCGGCTTTGTTGGGTCGGCTTGTTTTGCTGAGTTCCGTTCGCTTGGTCTTGCCGCGCCTTCGCTGTTCCCCCCTTTGGAAAAGGGGGGTTGGGGGGGATTCGCTTTTGCTTTGCGCTGTTGCTGTTGCTGTTGCTGTTCGAAAGGGCAAGGCATTAAGCAGAGCAAAAGCGAATCCCCCCTGCCCCCCTTTTCCAAAGGGGGGAAAGGCAACAGCAACGAGAAAAGCAGAAAAGAAGACGAAGACCGCAACGCAAGCGCCGAAACCCAGCGCTACGGCCCCAACGGCGGCAACGCCGGCTGCAACAACGCCATCGTCCTCGCCAGCGCGCCACGTCCCAGTTCGACCAGCGCGCGACCGGCGTCGATCATCTGCGCGCGTTCGATCGGATCGTCGAGCAAGCGCTCGACCGCCGCCTCGACCGCGTCCGCATCCAGGCCGATACGCAAGGCGCCGGCATCTTCCAGCCGCTGCGCGATCTCGACGAAGTTGTGCAGATGCGGGCCGGTGACGATCGGCGTGCCGGTCGCGGCCGGTTCGAGCAGGTTGTGCCCGCCGATCGCCTGCAGGCTGCCGCCGACGAAGGCCACGTCGGCGCAGGCGTAGAAACTCATCAATTCGCCGAGCGTGTCGATCACGAACACGTCGTCGCCCGGTTGCGGCCAGCGCGCGCGCGAACGCGTCGACACTTGCCAGCCGGCGCTGCGCGCGGTCTCGGCGACCACCCGGAAGCGTTCGGGATGACGCGGCGCCCACAGCAGCAACAAACCCGGAAAACGCTCGCGCAGACGCCGGTGCATGCCGACCGTGGCGGCTTCCTCGTCCTCGTGGGTGCTCGCCGCGATCCACACCGGCCGCTCGCCGGTGTGGCGATGGCATTCCAGCGCGAACTCCTCCAGCGCATCGGGCACGTTGACGTCGAACTTCAAGTTGCCGGTCTCGATGACCTGCTCGGGCCGCGCGCCCAGCTGGATGAAACGCTCGCCGTCGGCGCGCGACTGCGCCGCGACCGTGCGCACCGTGCGCAGCGCGCGGCTCACCAGCGGCGCCAGCGCGCGATAGCCGCGCAGCGAACGCTCCGACAGCCGCGCATTGAGGATGTAGGCCGGGATGCCGCGATCGCGGCAGCCGAACAACAGGTTCGGCCACAACTCGGTTTCCATGATCAGCGCCGCGCATGGCTTGTGATGGCGCAGGAAACGCCCGACCGCGCCGGGCAGGTCGTAGGGCAGATACACGTGTTCGACCGAATCGCCCCAGGCCGCGCGCGCGCGGTCCGAACCGGTCGGGGTGATCGTGCTGACCAGCAGGCGCAGGTCCGGACGGCCGCGGCGCAAGGCGTTCACCAGCGGAATCGCCGCGTTGACCTCGCCGACCGAGACCGCGTGCAGCCACAAGGTGCGGGTCTGCGCCGGGCCGCGGTAGATCGCGTAACGCTCCAGCCAGCGCTGGAAATACGCCGGCTGGCGGAAACCGCGCCAGATCAGGTGATACACCGTGACCGGGGCCAACAGGTACAGCGCGACCGAATACAGGCCGCGCAACAGGCGCTCGATCAAATCCTTCCGCATGGGCGTAAGGATAAAGGCTGCGGCGGCGATGCGGTGACCGCGAGGGCGAGAAGGCGAACCACGGCCCACTGCGCCGCGCGCGCGTCGGCCTGGGCCAATGCGGCCCGAAGCGGCCGGGCGCGCGGCTTGCGCCGATACCGCGGCATTCATCGCCTCACCGCATAAACTAGCGCCATGGCCGAATCGACCCTGCCCCCACGTCCGTCCCTGCTCTCGCCGCGCCTGTGGCCCATGTGGCTCGCGCTGGCCGCGATGTGCGCCGGCGCGCGCCTGCCCTGGGGCCTGCAACGCGCGCTGGGCGCGCTGATCGGCGCGTTCGCGCTGCGCGCGGCGAGCCAGCGCCGGCGCGCGGCGCGGATCAACCTGAAGCTGTGCTTCCCGGAGAAAAGCGAGGCCGAACGCGAGGTCCTGCTGCGCGAGAGCTTTCGCGACCTGGGCGTGGGTTTCTTCGAATTCGCCCGCGCGTGGTGGGGCGAGGTCGCGCCGATGCGGCGCACGGTCAGGATCGAAGGGCTGGAACTGCTCGACGAGGTGCGCGCGTCCGGACGCGGCGTGCTGATGATCTCGGGCCATTTCATGACCCTGGAGATGTGCGGCCGGCTGATGTGCGATCACCTGCCGCTGGCCGGCATGTACCGCAAGCACCGCAATCCGGTAATGGAATGGGCGGTCAAGCGCGGACGTCTGCGCTACGCGGCGGCGATGTTCACCAACGAGGAAATCCGCCCGGCGATGCGCCACCTCAAGCAGGGCGGCTTCCTGTGGTACGCGCCGGACCAGGACATGCGCGGCAAGGACACCGTGTTCGCGCCGTTCTTCGGCGTGCCGGCGGCGACGATCACCGCGACCCACCAGTTCGCGCGCCTGAGCGGCTGCGCGGTGGTGCCGTTCTTCCATCGTCGCGAAGGCGCCGATTACATCCTGCGCGTCGGCGCGCCGTTGCCCGAGTTTCCGTCCAGCGATGCGACGCAGGACAGCGCGCGGGTCAATGCGCAGATCGAAGCGATGGTGCGTCAGGCGCCGACCCAGTACCTGTGGATTCATCGCCGTTTCAAGCGGCGGCCGGCGGGGATGGTGTCGCCGTATCAGAAACAGCCCTGAGCCCATAGAAAGCCGCGACCGCCCCCTGCAGGAGCGGCGCAAGCCGCGACCGCGACATCGCGTCTACGGCGCAAATGCCGATTCTCGATCAGGACTTCATCGCTTCGACGTAAACGAGGTTTCGCGGTCGCGGCTCGCGCCGCTCCTACAGGGGGCGCCCGCGACTATCGCTGATTGACTTCGCACAACGCTAACGGCTGTCGAGCACCGTTCCATCCCGCGGCGGTTGCGCGAGCAAGCTGCCGGTATACAGCGCCGCCAACAACAAGGTCAGCCCGCCCCAGAAGGTCGAATAGAACGCCAGGTGGGTGTTGAACGGAAACACCGTCACCAACAACGCCACCATCGCCGGCCGGGCGCGTTCGCGCGCGGCGCCGTCGGCGAAGGTCCAGGCGCGCCAGGCCAGCGCCGCGCCGGCCAGCCACATCAGCAAGCCGAATGCGCCGGTCTCGCTGAGCACTTCCAACAGCAGTTGATGCGCGTGCAAGGCCGGGCCGTAACCCCAGGACGTGGTCACGCCGGGCTGCGGATCGCAGGCAGGGAACGCTTCGCGGAAACCGCGCGCGCCGACGCCGTTGACCGGATGCTCGGCGACCATGCACAGCGCCGCGCGCCAGATCCGGGTGCGTCCCGACAGCGCGGTATCGACGCCGGCCAGGTCGGCGCCGACGATCTGCGCGGTGCGCTCCAGGCGCTGATGCACCTGGGTCGAGGTCTGGTTCAAGATCACCAGGGCCAGCAGCCCCGCGGCGAACAGCCCGAGCAGCCGCTTCCAGCCGAGCATGCGCCAGCCCGACAGCAACAGCACCAGGGCGAAGGTGATCCACGACGCGCGCGAGCCGGCCAACACCACCACGATGCCGACCGCCGCGGTCGCGGCGATCCAGCCGCCGCGGCCGAAACGCCGACCGACCGCGTACAGCACGAACGGCGAGAAACTCGCAATCACTTGGCCGAGCTTGAGATTGCACGGCCCGAGAATGCCGCCGAGCCGATCGACCGCGGCGATTTCCTCGGCGCTGCAGGTGCGATGGCCGCTGATCGCGACCTTGAGCGAGTCGATCGCGAAGAACAACGGGCTGGTGCCGCTGATGGCCTGCAGCAGCGCGTCCACGGTCCAGACACCGACGATGATCGCCAGCCCGCCGAAGGTCGTGCGCCGTCCCTGCGCGGAGGCGACCGCGGCCGCGACCAGCCACAGGAACGGCAGATAACGCAGGTCCACCGCCGCTTCGCGCAGGGCGCGGGCGGGATCGACCGCATCGATCGCCGAGATCAGTTCGGGCAGCCAATAGGCCGCGAACAACACGCTGGTCAAGGCCCAGGCCGGATCGCTGAGCAGACGCGCGCCGGTGTTGAAGCGCGCCAGCACCAGCTTCACCAGCATGGTGATCGCGCCCAGGCTCAGTACCGTCTCGGCGATGCCCGGCGCGAACAACAAGGCGACATAGGCCAGGATCCACGCCGGCGCCCAACGCCAACCGACGATCGCCGGCGGCAGTTCGGGCGGCCGCGATCCGGCCCAATGCACTGGATCGGCCACGCTCTCGCCGGTCGCGGCCGCGACGGCCGCGTCAGGGGGTGTCGACGAGTTCGGCATAGACGGCAAGCGTGGCCTCCTGCATCGCCCGCAGGGAAAACGCCATCGTATCCACTGCCGCGGGCGCTTGCGTTAGCAATTCGCAAGCCGCCTCGCGCAAGGCGCGCTCATCGAACGCGGCGACCGCGCCGCGCGGCTGCAGACGCGCGAGCAATTCGCCGACGCCGCCGTGGTTCCAGCCCAGCACCGGCCGACCGACCGACAAGGCTTCGATCACGGTGCGGCCGAAGGCTTCGGGTTTGCGCGACAGCTGCAGCACCAGATCGCTGGCGGCGTAGGCGCGCGCGATCGCGTCGGTGGGCGGGGTCAAGGCGATCGCCGCATCGATACCCAAGGCCTGCGCCTGCGCTTCGAGCTCGGCGATGTAGGCCTCGCGTCCGCTGGCGCGCGCGCCCGGCAGCCACAGGCGCGCATCGCGCCCGTCGGCGCGCAGCGTGGCCAGCAGCGCCAGCGCATCGGCATGGCCTTTCAGGCGAGTGCCTCGGCCGGGCAACAGCAGCAGTGGGCCGTCGCCGGCCAGGGCCGGATGCAGGGACGCGGCCCACGCGCGCGCCTGCGGATCGGGCATTGGCGCGCGCGCGAACGCGGCCGGATCGATGCCGCGCGGAATCACCCGCAGCGTGTCGGCATCGGTGTCGGGGTAATGCTGCAGCACATAGTCGCGGACCGTGTTCGATACGCAGATCACCCGCTCGCCGCGGGTCATCACCGCGCTGTAGCGCGACGGCGAATTCAAGCCGTGGACGGTGGTGACCCAATGCGGCCGCGCCGATTCGGGCAGGCCGCGCCAGGCCATCAGGCCGATCCAAGCCGGCAGGCGCGAGCGCGCATGTACGAGGTCGACGCCGAGCTGCGCCCACAACCGGCGCAGCGTGAACACGTGCAGCAAGGTCGACGGCGACTTGCGTCCGATCGTCAGTTCGATGTGTTCGGCGCCCGATTCGAGCAACCGCGGCACCAGGCGGCCGCCGGCGGACACGACGATGGCGCGATGGCCGGCGCGCACCAGCGCGTCGGCGATTTCCAGGGTGGAGCGTTCGACCCCGCCCGATTCCAGCGCCGGCAGCAACTGCATCACCGTCAGCCGGCGCGCGTGGGTCGGCTGCTCGGGCGTCATGGCCGCTGGGTCAGTCGTCGACCAGGGTGAAATGCGAGCCGCAGTACGGGCACAGGCATTCGCGCTCGGCTTCGATCGGCAGGTACACGCGCGGATGCGAGTTCCACAGCGCCATCGACGGCAGCGGGCAGCTCAGCGGTAGATCGGCGCGGGTGACGGTGTAGCGCAGATCGGCGCTGGCCTGGGTGGGATGGGCGTTGGCTGCGGTGGTCATGGGGGGACTACGGATGGCGACGCGGGCGGGCAGTTTAGCAGTGTTGGGGGGCTGGGCCGGGTGCAGGCGGTGTGTGGGTTCGCTGGGGAGTGGGGTGAAAAGCGAATCCCCCCTGCCCCCCTTTTCCAAAGGGGGGAAAAGCCATAGCAGGAGCGGTCGGGATGGTGGCGACGGGCCGTGTTACGGGTCGATGGCCGCTATTTCGATGAGATGGTTGCCAATGAGGTGGTTGCGGATCCTGGCGAACTCTCAGCAACGCTGCCCCCACCTACCGGGTTCCCCCCTTTGCAAAAGGGGGGCCAGGGGGATTCGCTTTTGCTTTTGCTTTTGCTTTTGCTTTTGCGTTTGCCTTCACTCAACCCGCAGGCAAATCAAACCAAAGCACATCCGCCGCCGCATCGCCCAGCCCGGTCAGCACCCGCTCGCCGGATTCCTCACGGAACCCCAACGCATCGCCGGCTTCGAGCACGCGCCCGTCGACCTCGACCCGCCCTTGCGCAACCTGCAGCCAATACCAGCGCCCGCCGTCGAGCGTGCGCCGCGCGCTGACGCCAGCGCCCAGCGTCAACGAATACAGCAACAGATCCTGACGAATCGGCAGACCGCCGCGCGCGCCATCGCGCGATGCGCGCAGCACGAACTCGCCGTCGCGTTCCACCGACGCATCGCTGTGCGCGTACGCCGGCTGCGCGTTCAAGCGGTCGGATTGAACCCATATCTGCAGAAAATGCACCGGCTCGGCCTGCGAGGCGTTGTACTCGCTGTGCTCCACGCCGTGCCCGGCGCTCATCCATTGCAAGGTGCGAGGGCCGATCACGCCGCCCCCGCCGCTGCTGTCGCGATGCGCCAACGCGCCGCTCAGCACGTAGCTGAGGATTTCCATGTTGGCGTGGCGGTGCGGCGCGAAGCCCGCGCCGGGATCGACGCGGTCTTCGTTGATCACCCGCAGACAGCCGAAGCCCATCCAGGCCGGATCGTAATAGCCGCCAAACGAAAACGTGTGGCGGCTGTCGAGCCAGCCGGCCTGGACGCGGCCGCGGGCGCTGGAGGGTCGTTCGATGATCATGCCGAACAGTTTATCGGTTCGGCCTGGCGACGGCTCAGGGCTTGGGCACGATCGCTTCGGTGGTGATGCGGATCTTGATCTCGTCGCTGACGTTCGGCACGTACTTGGCGATGCCGAAATCGCTGCGCTTGAGCGTGGTGGTGGCGTCGAAACCGGCCGCCGCGCGCTTGGCCATCGGCTGCTCGCCGATCTTGTTGACGGTCACGTCCAGCACCGCCGGCTTGGTCACGCCGTGCACGGTCAGATCGCCGGTGACCTTGAGCTTCTTGGCGCCGGCCGCTTCGACCTTGGTGCTCTTGAAGGTGATGGTCGGGTACTTGGCGGCGTCGAAGAAGTCCGCGCTCTTGAGGTGCTCGTCGAAGTCGGCGACGTGCGAATCCAGGCCGTCGAGCGGGATGGTCACTTCGACCTTCGAAGCCGCCGGCTTGGCCGGATCGTAGGTGATGCTGCCGTCGACCTTGCCGAAATGCGCGACCGGGTTGGAGAAGCCGAAGTGGCTCCAGCTGGCGACCACGTCGGTGTGGTTAGGATCGATCTTGTAGGTCAGTGCGGCGGCGCTGGCGGTGCCGGCGAAAGCCAGGCCGAGGGCGGCGGCGAGCAGGATACGCTTCATGAGGGAACTCCTGGATCTGGGTTTGGGAAGGGACTTGCTCGGGGTGTGTCGCTGAAAAAACCAACAAACATCGGATGAACATTCGCCGGCGGCACTATCGCGCAAACGGCGCGAACCCGAAGTGTCCGCGCCGCGAAACCGTGTCCGGCGGCACGCCTCAGTCGATGCGCGCGGCCTCGTCGAACGGCAGGCGCGGCGAACGCGGGAACAACTGAGCGTGATCGCCCGCGCCAAGGTTGATCAGGAAATTCGACTTGATCTTGGTGCCGGCGAAAAACGCCTCGTCGACCTTGGCGTTGTCGAAGCCCGACATCGCGCCGGTGTCCAGACCCAGCGCGCGCGCGGCCAGGATCAGGTACGCGCCCTGCAGGCTGCCGTTGCGGAACGCGGTGATGTTGATCGCCGCGTCGTTGCCGGCGAACCAGCTGCGCGCATCGTCGTGCGGGAACAGGTAGGGCAGCTTTTCGTAGAACTCCAGATCGTGGGCGACGATCACGGTGACCGGCGCGGCCAGGGTCTTGGCCAGGTTGCCGGGCGACAGGGCCGGGGCCAGCTTTTCCTTGGCTTCCTGGGATTTGACGAAGACGAAGCGCGCCGGCGAACCGTTGGCGCTGGTCGGGCCCCACTTCACCAGATCGTAGAGCTGGCGCAGCGTCTCGTCGCTGACCTCGCCGCCGAGCACGTTGTGGGTGCGGGCGGTGCGGAACAGCTGATCGAGCGTCTGGTCGTCAAGAGCCTTGGACATCGTCTTCTCCGTGGGGCTGCCATGCTTGGCAAAGTGGTCGGGAGTCGGAAGTGTAGAGTCTCGATCGGACCGCTAGACCGCCACTCCCGGAACGGATTGACTGCATCTGTGCAACGAAACGGCTTTTCTGCGAAGACTGACCCCATTTCTGCAACCTGGATCCTGACCGACGGCCATGCCGGCAACCAACGCCAGGCCAGCGCCCTGTCCCAGGCGCTGGGGCGGGCGGCCACCGACTGGACCTTGCACCCGCGCGCGCCCTGGCGCTGGCTGGCGCCGCGGCAGCTGATCGGCGCCGAGCGCGCCTTCGGTCCCGACTTCGTGAGCGCCCTGAGCGCGCGCCCGCGCCTGGCGATCGGCTGCGGCCGCCAGGCCGCGCTGGCCACCCGGCTGCTGCGCGGCCCGGGCTGCGCGGCGGTGCAGATCCTCGATCCGCGCATCGACCCCGCGCACTGGGACCTGGTGATCGCGCCCGAACACGACGGCCTGCGCGGGAGCAACGTCATCACCCTGCTCGGCAGCCTCAATCCGGTCGACGACCTGTGGCTGGCCGGCGCGCGCAAGGCGTTTCCGGCGTTCGGCGCCCTGCCCGGTCCGCGCACCGCCTTGCTGCTCGGCGGCCCGAGCGCGCATGCCGCGTTCGACCAGGCCGCGTTCGACACCCTGGCCGTGCAGTTGCAGGCGCTGCTCGAACGCGAAGGCGGCAGCCTGCTGGCGACGACCTCGCGGCGCACCCCGGCCGAAATCCGCGCGCGCCTGCGCGAACGCCTGGCGCGGCTGCCGCGGGTGTCGTGGTACGAGCCCGGCGAAGGCACCAATCCCTATCCCGGCCTGCTCGGCTGGGCCGACCGCATCGTCTGCACCGCCGACTCGGTCAACATGCTGTCGGAGGCCGCGGCCACCTGTGCGCCGGTGTTCGCCTTCGGCGTCGAGCGCGTCGATGGCCGGCCGCGGCGTTTCATCGACAGCCTGCTGAGCCTGGGCCGGGTGCGGGTGTTCGATCAGTCGCTGCTGGCCTATCCGGTGGTGCCGCTGCGCGAGACCGCGCGGGTGGCGCAGGAGGTTCGGCAACGGCTCGCGCTGCAGGATTGATCGCGGCTTGTCGATCGAACAACCCACCGGCTAATCGACAACGTCACGAAGCCCCCTGTAGGAGCGGCGCGAGCCGCGACCGCGAAACATGCTTGCGTCGAATGCGTGGTTTCGCGGTCGCGGCTCGCGCCGCTCCTACAGGGGGCGTACGTAGTTACGCCATCGGGGTGGCTCAACCGATCCGGCGGCGCGGGTCGGCGAAGCTGCCGATGAAGCGCAATTCGTTGTACAGCCGGCCCGGCGCGTCTTCGCGAAAGCTGCAGTGATCGTAGTAGTACAGCGCATTGCCTTCGGTCACGCCCAGCGCATGGCAGCGCGCGAGGATCGCCTGTTCGGTCTCGATCGCGTTGACGCCCACTTCCTTGACCAGCTGTTCGACCGGAATCACTTTGTCGCCGGCGGTGCGCCAGGCGACGAAGAAATCCGAGTCGATGAAGTCGCAACCGAAATCGCGGTGCGCGGGGCAACCCGAGCCGCGCGACTCCATGCCTTCGGTGTAGCGGTTGAAGGCCGCGAGCGACTGCGTGGAGGTCCCCATCCAGACCGAAATCACGCCGCGGGTGGTGTCGTCGATCATGGCTTGGGTCCTGGGGCTCGGGCGGCGTGACCTTAGCATCGCCGCGGCATCGATCGCGATCCGCGCGGTGGCGGCGTGGCGGCGGAAGCCGCGATGCCTGTGCGAATCCGATGCCTACTCGAACACCAGCCCCTGCCCTGCCACCGCCGAGCCAATCGCCGCGCGCGCCGTTTCCACCGCCGCATCCGGCGCAATCCGCCGCGCGCGCCGATCCAGGGTGCAATCCAATCCGCGCGACAACAAGGTCGCGTGCGCGGCCAGCAGCGATGCCGCGACCGCGTCGTCGAAGGCGCCGATCGCGTGCGCGGTGCCAATCAACCCAGCGGTATCGCGCGGCCCCAGCAGCGCCGCGTGCCGCCGCGCATCGCGCAGCACCAGCGCCTGCAACAGGAACTCCAGATCGACCAATCCGCCTTCGCCCTGTTTCAAGTCGAACGCCGCCGCATCGCTGCGATCGAGTTCGGCGCGCATGCGCCGGCGCATCGCGCCGACGTCCTCGTAGACCTTGGCCGGATCGCGCGCGCTCGCCAGGGTCTGCGCGCGCACCGCTTCGAAGCGTTCGCCCAGGGCCGCATCGCCGGCGACGAAACGCGCGCGCACCAAGGCCTGATGTTCCCAGGTCCAGGCGCGCTCGCGCTGGTAGTCGGCGAAACTCGCCAGCGACGACACCAGCAGGCCCTTGGCGCCATCCGGGCGCAGCCGCACGTCGATATCGAACAAACGCCCGCCCGCGGTCACCGCGCCGAGCAAGGCGACGATTTTCTGCGCCAGCCGCGCGAACCAGCGCGGCGCGTCGAGGGCGCGCGCGCCGTCGGAGCTTGCCGCTTCGGCGCCGTCCTCGGCCGCGGGCACTTCGTACAGAAACACCAGATCCAGATCCGAACCGAAGCCCAGCTCCTCGCCACCGAGGCTGCCGTAACCGAGCACGGCGAAACGCGCGCCCGGCACCCGGCCGTGAGCGGCGGCGACTTCCTGTTCGGCCAGGCGCAACACCCGCGCGACCACGCCATCGGCGAGCCAGGCCAACTGGCGCGCGCTGTCCTGGGCCGACTGGCGACCGTCGCGCAGCGCCATCGCGATGCGGAAACTCAGCGACTGGCGCACTTCGTTGAGCGCCTGCAAGGTCAGTTCGGTGTCGTCGTCGCCATCGACCTCGGCGCAGGCCGCCAGCAACTCCTCACGTCGCGGCAACGGGCCGACCACGCGCGCGTCGAGCAATTCGTCCAGCAACAAGGGATGCGAGGCCAGGCGCTCGGCCAACAGCGCGCTGCGCGACACCACTTCGATCAGGCGCGACAACGCCGCCGGCTGTTCGTCGAGCAAGGCCAGATAAGCACTGCGGCGCAAGACGTTGTGCAGCAGCGCGAGCAGCCGCTTGAGCGCGAGCATCGGTTGCGACGACGACGCGGTGCCTTGCAGCAAGGCCGGCAACACCCGGTCCAGGCGCGTGCGCGCCGCATCCGACAGGCCGCGCACGCCGGGGCTGCGGGCGAAGTCGCGCAAGACCGCATCGGCATCGGCGGCGGCGTCGAACCCGGCATCGGCCAGTATCGTCGCGTCGCCGGCATCGGGCAGCGCGTTCCAGTACGCGGTCAGCGCATCGGGCGCGGCGCGACGGCGGCGCGGCGCGAGCAAGGCGTCGAACTCGGTGGTGATGCGTTCGCGGCGGCGTTCCAGATCGCTCAGCAACGCGGCCCAGTCGGCATAATCCAGGCCGGCGGCGATGCGTTCGCGATCGGCCTGAAGGCTCGGCAAGGCGTGGGTCTGCGCATCACGCAGCATCTGCAGGCGGTTTTCCAGGCGACGCAGGAAACGGTAGTCCTCGCCCAGCGCCGCGCCGGCCTCGTCGCTGATCTGCCGCTGCGCGATCAGTTCGCGCAGCGCCGGCAGCAGACTTCGGCCCCGCAGTTCGGCCTCGCGCCCGCCGCGGATCAGCTGCAAGGCCTGGACCAGGAATTCGATTTCGCGAATGCCGCCGGGCCCTCGCTTGATGTCGTCGGCCAGTTCCTTGCGCGCGACCTCGGCGCTGATCGCGGCCTTCATCGAACGCAGGCCGTCGAGCGCGCCGAAATCCAGATAACGCCGGTACACGAACGGACGCAGGCTATCGAGGAAACGTTCGCCGGCCTGCGCATCGCCGGCGACCGGACGCGCCTTCTGCCAGGCGTAACGTTCCCAATCGCGGCCTTCGCGCTGGAAGTACTGCTCCATCGCCGCGAACGACCAGGCCACGCGGCCGGCATTGCCGTACGGGCGCAAACGCAGATCCACGCGATGGCAGAAGCCTTCGGCGGTGAGTTCGTCGAGCAACCGCGCGAGCTGCTGGCCGAGCTTGGCGAAATAGGTTTCCGCATCGAGCGCGCGCGCCGGATCACGGCCATCGAATTGCGTACTGCCATCGTGTTCGTAGGCGTAGACCAGGTCGACGTCGGAACTGAAATTGAGTTCGCCGCCGCCGAGCTTGCCCAGGCCGAACACGACCAATCCCACCTGTTGTCCATCGGGCGTGCGGATCACGCCGTGGCGCTGGGCGAATTCGTCCTCCAATGCCCGCAGCGCGGTGCGCAGACAAACCTCGGCCAGATGCGTGCTGCCCTCGAGCGTGTCCTCGACGCTGTCCAGGCCGAGCGCGTCGCGCCAGATCAAGCGGGTCGAACCGGCGCTGCGGTAACGGCGCAGGCGCGTGCCCCAGTCGGCGCGATGTTCTGTATCGAGTCGCGGTGGCGGCAGCGGCGTGGCGCCGTCGTCGGCCGCTAGCGCCAGCAATAACTCGGGTTGGCGCACCAAGGTGTCGATGGCGAAATCGCTGACCACGGCGATGCGCGCGAGCCGCGCGAGCAACGATGGCTCATCGAGCGCGGCGGAGATCCGCGGCGATGCGGCGCGCAAGCGGGCGACGGCGCGTTCGACGTGGGCGGATTCGAAAATGGTGCGGTCGGGAGAAGCCATCAACGATGCGGATGCGGGTGTGCATGGATGATCGCATGACGCTGGTGGCGGCTGATGCGGACGCGGCTGCGATGGTGTTTCGACGCAGTCGTCGTGTCGTGGTCGCGGCTTGCGCCGCTCCTACAGTCGCTTCCTGCAGGAGCGGCGCAAGCCGCGACCGCGCTACCGCGATTGCGACGCCGCGCTCAATGACCGAGCGACCCTCACGCCGCACACGCCAAAACCCAGCACAAAACCCCAGCCAATAAAAAAGCCCGCTTCCGGTAGAACCGGTAGCGGGCTTTGCTCCCTCCCCCACGTCGGGATGCGGGGCGATCGTGAAGGAAGCGTTATCCCCTTTGCACGCTGCACTGCAAAACAGAACTAACCGGTTCATTTGAAACGCCCTGAGCCGATCCCGGGCGCTTATGCCGAAAGCTAATAACGGCAGGGCTGTTACCGATGACATCGAATTCGCCGCTGTGACGCGGCGCCGGCTCGCCACGTTCGCCGCGAGAAAACTGAACAGGCGAAGCCGACCCCGGTTTGCGCCGAACGCCGCCCACGACGCGCACATCACCGGCCCGCGCTTGTGGCCGCGATGGCCTGAGCGGCATGCTGGCTGCGTTAACTCGCTAGCCGCCACACAAGCGCGACCCCAACGGAGCGAACCGCCCCCGCGGCCGCCCCAGCGTTCCAAGGAGGAGACGCATGCCCCGTCCGTCGCATTCCCTCCCTCGCCGCGCGTGGTGGCTGCCGTTGTGCGGCGGCCTGCTGAGCGCCTGCGCCAGCCTGCCGGCTCCGTCCGACGCCACTACCGACGCCAACACCCGATCCACCCAGGAGTTCCCCATGACCACCACCGCCTCTCCATCGACCCCGCTGTCCGGCGAAGACGTCAGCCGGCGCGTGTTGAAGCTGATCGGCAGCCTGCGGTCCAACGCCGACCTGACCGCCGAGCACCTGGAGCGGCACACCGGCCTGCGCATGCAGCGCGCCGACAGCGGCGACGGCTCGTTCGGCGCCGGCGCGGCGATCGACGCCAACTGGTCGTACAACCTGCTCGTCAGTCCCAAGCTGGGCGAACCGCGCCAGCAACTGACCTTCGATTTCGCCCGCACCGGCGACCCGGCCGCGCCGATGACCGCGGTATGCGCGCTGGATTTCGACGCGTACGCGCGCGCGCTCAAGGACATGGGCTTTCAGGACAGCCCGACCTACGCCGAGCACGGCCGTCTGAGTTATTGGAACTTCCGCGGCCCGGTCACGCTGCGCGTGTTCGTCGAAGGCGAGTCCAACGATTCGCCCGAAGCGATCGGCCATCGCTGCGTCAAAACCATCACCGTCGAATAAGACCAGCGGTCCGCAGGCCAGGAGGCCGCCATGTCGCCCAAACCCATCAGCGCCGATCTGCAGAAACTGATCGACGATTTCGGCAAGCAGCCCGGCGTCAGCGCCAACGCGGTGAAGAACCTCAGCGACACCATCAAGGGCTCGCCTGTGTTGACCGACCAGTTGAACGGCGCGGTCGCCGCGGGCCATCTCAAATCGTTCAAGGCCCTGACCGACCCGAACATGGGCGGCTCGTACAACGGCGGCACCCAGGCCATGTCGTTGCCGGTCGCCGGGCTCGACGCGAATTTCAACAAGGGCGAAATCACCTTCGTGCTCGGCCACGAAGTGCAGCACGGCTACAACCGCGGCGCGCGCGACGCGGTGCGCTCGACCTTCTACACCGAAGCCGAAGCGCTGGCCAAGAACCCGGCCGCGGTGCACGACTACACCCCGCTGTTGAACAAGGTGATCGAAGGCGACCGGGTCAACGAATCCACCGCCAACATCGCCGGCTGGAACGCGCTGGTCAGCGCGGCCAAGGAAGCCAAGCCCACCGCCACCCTCGGCGATGTCTACAACCTGCAGCCCGGCCGCGCCTCGGACTTCATCGCCCGCACCGGCACCGCGCCCAACTACGCCTACGCCGCGCGCGACGGCCTGACCTTGAGCGCGGACCTGACCATCGCGGTCAATCCGGCCAACACCGCCGGCATGGCCAAGCATTTCTACGACCTGCCGCCGGCGCAGACCCGGCTGGGCCATGGCGGCAACTCCGACTACCCCAACTATCACGGCTCGATCTACGTGCCGATGATCAGCCAATGGGAGCAGGCGCACGGCCGCACCGCCGAAGGCGGCAAGCCGCAGGTCCACATCGACATGAAAGCGCTGCACCTGGATCGCGAAATCATGGAGACCAACGGCCTCAACCTCGGCGCGGCCGCGACCGTGCAGCCGTATTACGACACCAGCACCACGCCGCCGACCCAGGCCCGGTTCCACCACACCATC
The DNA here is from genome assembly GCF_014779555.2 of Lysobacter capsici. Lineage (NCBI taxonomy): Bacteria > Pseudomonadati > Pseudomonadota > Gammaproteobacteria > Lysobacterales > Lysobacteraceae > Lysobacter > Lysobacter capsici. The sequence continues at coordinate 970,920 of NZ_CP094357.1, read as the reverse complement.
GATACTCATCTGCCGGTGCGCGATCCGATCGCGCCGGGCGTCGAGGCGACGGCGACGGCACAAGCCGAACGCGCCGCGCCGGCGAGCGCGGGCCATCGCGATCAAGCGCTGATCGGCGACATCCGCGACAAGGTCCAGGCCGAATTCGCGCGTCACGGCAGTCCATTGTCCGAGCCCGACGCGGAGCGGGTCGCGGCGGCCCTGGCGGTGCAAGGCAAGACCGCCGGCATCGGCAGCGGCGACCATGTGGTGTTGAGCGTCGACCCGGCGACCAAGGAAGTCGGCAAGACCGTGTTCCTGGTCAAGGGCGAACTCGACAGCCCCTCGCACACGCGGGTCAGCGCCTCGCCGCAACAGGCGCCGGCGACCGAAGAATCGCTGCGCCAACTCGACGCGATCGGTCCGGCCGGTCCGACGCAGGCCGCGCCGCAAGCCGCGAAGACGATGCAGCACTAAGCCGGCATCGCAATTGCTTTGAGTTCACTCGGCCCCCGCGGCGACGCGGGGCGCCGTGCCTTGCGCCGCATTGGCCTGCCGCGCGGGCTTTCGCCGTTGATCAAGCGAGCACGCCGACTCCGCGAAGGAGACGCCGTTCTCAATGCCGATCCGGCAGCACGGCGCAGCGCGATCGCGTTCTCAGTTCGAGCGATCCCGCCGCCGTGCGAACGGAGCGAATCATCAGCAGCACCGTCGAAGCGGCCGCCGCGCGGTTTTCCGCGATCGGGCAGCCGTAGACGACGGGCAACAGGGGCCATGACCGAACCGCAACATCCGAGCCGCACGCGACGGCGCGGCGCGCGCAGGCGCGTGTCATTCACGCGCGGCCATCGCCGGCGCCGTCACCGCATTCCTCTCAATCCATCAGGAGCCCAGCATGGAACGCCTTTCTTCGATTCCCGCCGTTCAATCGCGATCGCGTCCGCGCAGTCCGCTCGCGCTCGCGCTGTGCGTGCTCATCGCCGCGCCCATGACCGCGCCGGCGCAGGAAAAACCCGCCCCGCGCGAACTCGAACAGCCAGTGTTCGCGCGCATGCTGCGCTCGGGCGACAGCGCCAAACCGCTGCTGAGCCTGACCGAGGCCGGCGCCAAGCCGCTGGACACGCGCGAAGCCAAGCTCGACCTGCGCATCGCTTTCACCACCTCGAAAATCTGGGATCCCAAGGGCCAAAAGTTCGACACGGTCAAGCTGCGTTCCTACCAGAGCCCGGGCACCAATCCCGAGGTGCCGTTCCTCGCGCCGACCATCGTCACCTCGCCCGGCGAAACCGTGCGCATCGCGCTCGATAATCAATTGCCGCCGCAGCCCGACTGCCATCCGGCCGACATCAACGTCCCGCATTGCTTCAACTCGACCAACCTGCATTCGCACGGCCTGTGGGTCAGCCCGACCGGCAACAGCGACAACGTGCTGCTGACGCTGCGGCCCGGAGTGAAGTTCGAATACGAATACAACCTGCCCGCCGACCATCCGGCCGGCACCTTCTGGTATCACCCACATCTGCACGGCTCCACTGCATTGCAGGTGTCCAGCGGCATGGCCGGCGCGCTGCTGGTACGCGGCGAGCGCCTGCCCGCCAGCGACCGCACCGGCGACATCGACACCCTGCTGCGCGATCCGGACGGCGCGGCGATGCACGAACGGCTGCTGATCTTCCAGCAGGTCGCGTATGCCTGCCGCGACAGCAAAGGCAAGATCAGGACCGATGTTGAGACCGGCTTTTGGACCTGCGATGAGAACGACGTCGGCGAGATAGAGAAATACGACGACCAGTTCGGCTTCGGCGTGTGGCAGAAATCCGGTCGCCACACCAGCATTAACGGCACCGTGCTGCCGACCTTCGACGACCTGGTCGCCGGCCGCATCGAACGCTGGCGCCTGCTGCATGCCGGCGTGCGCGACACCGTCAACCTGCAGTTCCGCGAAATGAAGGCGGCCTCGGCCAGCATCGAGGGTCTGTCCGGCAAGGCCCTCGACAACTGGGTAACCAAGAACTGCACCGGCGCGCCGCTCAAGCAGTTCGAAGTCGCCAGCGACGGCCTGACCCACGCCAAGACCATCGTCAAGAGCGAGAACATGCTGCAGCCCGGTTACCGCAGCGATGCGCTGGTGGTGTTTCCCAAGGCCGGCCGGTACTGCGTGCTCGACGCCTTCGCGCCGGCCAGCGCCAGCATCACCAACGCCGCCGAGGACCGTCAGCTGCTCGGTATCGCCGACGTCACCGGCGATGCGAAGGTCGCCGATGTCGAAGCCTACGTGACCGATGCGCTGGTCGCCTCGGCGCACAAGCGCATGCCCGAGGGCGTGCGCGATTCGATCGTCGCCGGCTTGCGCGATCATCTGCGCCTGGATGCGTTCGTCCCGCACAAGACCATTACCAAGAGCGAGGTGAACGGCAAAGGCCAGACGGTGGTGTTCGACATCAAGGACAAGATCGTCGACGGCAAGAAGGTGGGCGACATCTACCTGGTCGACGGCAAGCCCTACGATCCGAGCGCCGCGCGCGATCTGATCCTCGGCCAGACCGAGGAGTGGCACCTGACGTCGCAGCGCGGCGGCCACCCCTTCCACATTCACGTCAATCCGTTCCAGATCGTCAGCATCCTCGACAAGAACGGCAAGGAAGTCAGCGTCACCGGCGACCTCGACAAGGACGGCAATGTCACCGATCCGCAGTACGCCAACCTGCAAGGCACCTGGAAGGACACCTTGTTCGTCAAGGACGGCTACAACCTGTACGTGCGCACCCGTTATGAGCGCTATATCGGCGAATACGTCCTGCATTGCCACATCCTCGATCACGAGGACCAGGGGATGATGCAGAACGTGCGCGTGCTGGTGCCCGACGGCAAGGGCGGCGGGATTTCGACCACCAGCCACCACTAAGGTTGAAGATGCGGCCTGCCGTGGCAGCGGTGGGCCGCATTCGGCGATGACGTCCGAACCGCGATCGCGCGGTTAGTCGGGCATGGCGGTCGCGGCTCGCGCCGCTCCTACAGTCGGAAACGTCGCGACGTCCAGCCCACAGCGATAACGCGATGGCTCCCTGTAGGAGCTGTGTAAGCTGCGACCGCGCAACTCCGCCAACCTCGCCGGTCGCGGCTCACGCCGCTCCTACAGTCGGAAACGCGACACCCCCAGCCCACAGCGATAACGCGACAGCCCCTTGTAGGAGCGGCGCGAGCCGCGACCGCGCAACCTCGCCAACCGCGCCGTTACCGCTTCGCATTCTTCCCGTACTGCGCCATATCGACGCGCAGAATCCGCCGCAACTCCAGGATCGCCTGCGGCGTTTCCTGCACGCTGTGGCCGGACACGATCACCTTCTCCGACAAGGCGCCATCCAGATGCGCGCTGCGGTACGGCACCGCGCCGTCGCTGGATTGCAGCAGCGCGATCTTCGGATCGCGCTGACCGACGATGGTGTGGTACGGCAGGCCGGCTTCGATCGGCAACTTCTCGGTGCTGCGCATGAACAAGGAATTCGGACTCAGATCGTCCGGGCCGGTCGGCGGGCGGCCCTTGCGGAAACCGACCTTCTGTAACTCGTCCTGATCGACCTTGGTGCGCTGCGCCAGTTCGGCGGCCTCGCGCAAGACATCGAACGGCAGGCGGATCAGCTTGCGTACCATCCGCAGCGGCCAGCCGTCGGTGACCACCGCGCCGCGATGCGGCGAGGCCAGGAACACCACCCGGCCGAACTGCGGCATCGGCTGGAACACGGTCAGCGCGCGCACCAGCGGTTCCTTGCGCAAGCGCTGCGCGACCGCCGGATCGAAGGCCTTGAGGGTTTCGTCGAGCACCTGCTCGCCGCTGTCGCTGACCAACAGCCGCGAAATCACTCCACCCATGCTATGCCCCACCAACACCGCATCCCGACTGGCGACATCGTCGCCTTCGGGATCGTAGTGCTTGAACGTCTTGTCCAGCGCCGACGCGATCGCCGCGCGATTGGCCAGGATGCCGATGTTGGTCGGATAGAACACCTGCCACAGCTGATAGTGCTTGCGCAGCGCCTCGTCGCCGAGGATCTCGTTGGCGAGATTGACCCAGGCCTCCGGGCTGCTGGCCAGGCCATGCACCAGCACGATCACCCGCTTGTTCGGATCGTAAGGTTGGTTGAGGTAGATGCGCGGCTTGAACGCGCGCGCCTGCTTGGGCCGCAGCAGGCTCGACAGACTCAAGCGCGCCAGTTCCGAACGCGCCAGCCACACGCCGTAGGCGGCCGAGTAATTCGCCGCCAGCGGCACCTTGCGCCCGCCGATGGTTTCGCTGTCGATGCGATACGGGTTGTAGACGTCCATGCTGGCCTGATCGCTCGCCAGCACCGCGTCCAGGCTGTCGCCGTCGAAGCGCAGGGTCGCGGTCACCGGCAGATAGCGGGTGTCGCGATACGGCGTGTCGTCCGCGCTGGCTTCATCGGCCGGCGTGATCGGCGCCGGCGACGGCGCGCGCCGCGGAAACACCGCGACCAGGCCGGTACCGAAGCCGTCGCGGCGATACACCGCGCGCAGGTTGTCGAAGCCGAGCGTGTCGGAGGCGAGCAAGGCCTCGGGTTGCAGGCTGATCTCCGAAGCTTCGTAGCCATGCAGGCCGATGCCGAGATTCAAACCGCCGACCCGCAGCGGCGAGGCGCCGACCTGGCCGCGGCTGGCTTCGAACGCGGCCTGGGCGACGACGTCGACCGCGCGGTTGTAGTACTGCAGCACGCGTTGCTGGCGCGCTTCGAACACGCGCTGCTCGGGCGTGCGCGCGGTCAGGAACAGATAGGCGTAGGCGTAGCGCGCGGTTTCGACCGCGGCGCGGGTGCGCTCGTCGGTGGCGACCTGGCTCGCGGCGGCCGCGTTGGCGTCGCCTTCGCCGGCTTCGACCGCCGCGGCCTTGCGTCGCGACAGGCCCGCGCTCTCGGCGGCCTTGCTGACCGTCGCCGGCGCGGCGTTCATGCGCAGCAATTGCAGTTCCGACGCCGTCGCCAGCCACGATTCGCTCGACGCGAGCGGCCGCAATTGTTCGATGCACGGCGCCGGGTCGCGCGCGCACAGCTCCGGGTCGAGCCCGGCCGAACCCAGCGCGGTCGCCGACGCGGTGCTGAGCTTGCCGCCGTTGAGCGCATCGAGATTGCGCTCGGCGGCGATATCGCCGAACGCGCGTTCCTTGACCTTGACCACGGCGCAACCGCTGCCGCCGAGCAACACCAGTGCCGCCAACAAGCCGACCAAACCACGCATGTCCTATCCACCGGGCGGAAACCGTTGGCATTGTCGAGCGCGCCCGCCCAGACGTAAACACCAACGCGTCTTCACACCAGGCTCATCCGCGCGTTTTCCGTGTCGACCCTTCCGCTTTCCTTCTTGCGCGCACGAGGCGCCCCACCATGCACCCGCTCGGAAATCCCGCAGAGTCAGGCCAGCCCGAACTGCACGTCCAGCACGTCGCCTGCGTCAACAACGCCGCGTTCGTCCTGCGTTTCGTCGTCCAGCGCCTGGACGGCGACCGGGTGATCAGCCAGACCCCGGCCGGCGGCGCATTCGCGGCCGGGCAGACCCGCAGCGTCGATCTGTCCGCGCTGCGCTTCCACGGCCACGCGCTGGACGTGGGCGACCGCGTGCGCATCCGCGCGCGCGCGATCGGCGGGACGCGCCGCGACGGCCCGTCGGTGGCCTTTGCGCCCAACGGCCACACCGCGACCTTCAGCGTGCGCGGCACTACCTTGAGTTTCTCGGTCAACCGCATCTGAGGCATCCGTCCATGGCCACGTCCCACGCGCTGGAAGGCCAACCGGCCGACTGGCTGAGCGACAACGAGGATCTGCTGGTCCGCTTCGGCCTCAACGACGAGGATGCCGACGCGCGCCATCGCAATCGCGGCGCGCAGGTGCATATGTTCACCGACGCGCGCCTGCCGCGGGTCGCGCCCGATCGGGTGTTTCCGAATGTGGTCGCGGTGAGCCGCGGCGCGGCGCTGTCGATCCAGATCCGCGCGCGGCCGCGCGGGCCGCTGGGCTTCGGTTTCCGCATCGCCACCGGCGCCGAGCCGGTGGTCGATCGCCTGTACGCGGTGCACCGCGCCGATGCGTGGGGCTTTCGCAACGTCACCGTGCGCCGGTTCCAGCGCGATGCGAATCTGATCACCATCGACCTGATGCGCGCGCGGCTCGGCCATTCGCACCGGCTCGACGCGCTGCAACAGCTGTGGACCTGCGACATCACCATCTGGGACGTGCATCAGTTTCTCGACCCGATCAGCGCGCGGGTCTATACCCGCAACCACCCGCGCTTCGCGCCGACGCGGCCCGCCGGGCCGGTGCCTACCCGGCGCGGCGCGGCGCTGGACGCGATCGGCGGCGCGACGCTGCAGGTCAACGCCGGGGTGATCTGGGCCGACGGCAGCGCCGAGCAGACCTTCGAGCGCATCCAGGTACAGGCCGAAGACGATCCGGATCGGGACTTCTCCGCGCAGCTGCGCGTGCATTTTTTCGTCGTCGATCCGGATTGAGCGGCCGCGCGCCGCGCCCGCTTCATCGCGCAACCGAGGGCTCAGCATGCTCGTCACCATCGCATTCGCCGGCGAACCCGACCGCAACCTCGTCGTGCGCCTGCAGCCGGACGCGTCGTTGCGCCAGGTTCGCGAACAACTCGCGGCCCTGGACGCGATGGCGCCGGCGGATCGCTTCCTTTTCGGCAATGTCCGCATGGATCCGTCGATCGAAGCCGACACCAAACTCAAGGAAGTGATCAGCGAGGACGGCGTGCTCAGCGTGCGCCCGCCGCCGCGCGCGCCCGAACCTCAGCCTGAGCCGGAACCCGAGCCCGAGCCGACACCGGCGCCCGCGCCGCCACGCCCGGCGCTGCGCCCGACCGCGCCCACGGCGCGGCCCGGCGAAGCGAATTGGGGATTGCGCGGCGAAGACGAAACGCCGGACTTGCTGGCGCAATTGCAGGGCCGGCTGGCCGGGTTCAGCGTGCGCACGCCCGACGAATTCACCGCGCTGCCGCTGGCGACGGTGCAGGCGCTGTTCGCCGCGCGCCGGCTCGACCGCGGCCTGCGTTTCGGCCCCGCGCCGAACGACGCCTTGTTCGGCGCGCGCTCGCCGCGTTCGCCGGTGATCTATCGGCATCCCCAGCGGCCGCCGCATTCGGGCGGGGTCTCGTTCACCTCGCGCTGGACCATCAGCGCCACCGCCAGCCGGGTGCTGCACGAGTTGCACACGCGCAGCATCCACAACGCCAACGCCGGCGGCGGCGTCAACGGCTTCGGCCTGGCCGCGGATTTCCGTCGCGACCTCGAACGCCTGCGGCGCAACGAAGTCACCGCGATCCATCTGGTCGACGAGATGATCGCGCCCAAGGTCGTGCTGATGCTGGATCCCGACACCGACCTGGAGGTCGCGCCGGAGTTGGTCGAAGCGGTCGACCGCGCGCTGGCGATACCCGGCCGGGCCGGACAATACGAAGCGCTGCACGAGCGCGTGTTCGCCGCCTTCGGCTATTTCTTCCCGTGCGAGTCGCTGCTCGGCGGCACCCGCATGCGCACGCTCAGCACGATCAGCGAAGACCTGCAGGAACAGGAGCAGCTGCTGTCGGGGTTCGGTTTCGGCGCCGCCGCGAAGGACGTGCCGACCCGTTTCGGCCCGGCCAGCGGCGACATCGGCTACGCGCGCGGCGACAGCCGACTGTCCACGCACCGCCACATCCGCCAATTGCGCGAGCAGAGCATCCGCACCATCGGCGGGCATCCGGCGCTGGGCCTGTCGGACGAGCGGGCCCTGGAATGGATGGCCGGACTGGACGCGGTGGAACTGTGGGAAACCATCGGCCATCGCCGGCTGGTGCCGATCCTGCGCTTCCTGCCGCCGCGGCAACGCGACCGCTGCGTCAGCGTGATCGATCAATTCGCCCGCTCCGGCGCCAGTGCCGAGCACACGGTGCTGGACATGGCCGCTTACGTGACGCCGTTCAATCGCGATCTGCTGGGCGCGATTCTCTAATCTGCGTTCGCGCGCGCCGCGACCCGGATCGACACAAAAAAACCCGCTTCCCGGCGAGGTTTTTCGTTCGCGCGACGGCGAACGTCGGCTCACAAATCCATGCCGCAATCGCGCATCCACGACGGCGCGATCGGCGCCGCGAAAGATCGGCGCCGCAAGCCACGCCCAAAAAAGAACCCCGCCTTTCGGCGGGGTTCCTTGTGTTGCTTCACGGCGATCGGGGGATCAGAAATCCATGCCGCCCATGCCGCCCATGCCGCCGCCGCCCGGCATCGCCGGCTCGTCCTTCTTCGGCAGCTCGGCGACCATCGCTTCGGTCGTGATCATCAGACCGGCGATCGACGCGGCGTTCTGCAGCGCGGTGCGGGTGACCTTGGTCGGGTCCAGGATGCCGAACTCGAGCATGTCGCCATATTCGCCGTTGGCGGCGTTGTAGCCGAACGCGCCGGTGCCTTCCTGGACCTTGTTCAGGATGACCGACGGCTCTTCGCCGGCGTTGGTGACGATCTCGCGCAGCGGCGCTTCCATCGCGCGCAGGGCGATCTGGATGCCGTGGTTCTGATCTTCGTTGGCGCCCTTCAGACCGCTGATCGCGGCCTTGGCGCGCAGCAGCGCGACGCCGCCGCCCGGGACGATGCCTTCTTCCACGGCAGCGCGGGTGGCGTGCAGCGCGTCTTCAACGCGTGCCTTCTTTTCCTTCATCTCGATCTCGGTCGACGCGCCGACCTTGATCACCGCGACGCCGCCGGCCAGCTTGGCCACGCGCTCTTGCAGCTTCTCGCGATCGTAGTCCGACGAGGTCTCTTCGATCTGCGCCTTGATCTGCTTGATGCGCGACTGGATCGTCTCGCCGTCGCCGGCGCCGTCGATGATGGTGGTGTTCTCCTTGGAGACCTGCACCTTCTTCGCGCGGCCCAGATCCTTGATCGTGGCCTTCTCGAGCTGCAGGCCGACTTCCTCGGAGATCACGGTGCCGCCGGTGAGCACGGCCATGTCTTCCAGCATCGCCTTGCGACGGTCGCCGAAGCCCGGCGCCTTGACGGCGCAGACCTTGACGATGCCGCGGATGGTGTTGACCACCAGGGTCGCCAGCGCTTCGCCTTCGACTTCCTCGGCGACGATCAGCAGCGGCTTGCCGGCCTTGGCCACGCCTTCCAGCACGGGCAGCAGGTCGCGCACGTTGGAGATCTTCTTGTCGTACAGCAGCACGTACGGGTCGTCCAGCTCGGCCGACATCGACTGCTGGTTGTTGATGAAGTACGGCGACAGGTAGCCGCGGTCGAACTGCATGCCCTCGACCACGTCGAGCTCGTTCTCCAGGCCCGAACCGTCTTCGACGGTGATCACGCCTTCCTTGCCGACCTTGTCCATCGCCTGGGCGATGAGGTTGCCGATGTCGGCGTCGGAGTTGGCCGAGATCGCGCCGACCTGGGCGATTTCCTTGCTGGTCGAGGACGGCTTGGACAGCTTCTTGAGTTCGCCGACGGCTTCAACCACGGCCTTGTCGATGCCGCGCTTGAGGTCCATCGGGTTCATGCCGGCGGCGACCGCCTTCATGCCCTCGCGGATCAGCGCCTGCGCCAGCACGGTCGCGGTGGTGGTGCCGTCGCCGGCGTTGTCGGAGGTCTTGGAAGCGACTTCCTTGACCATCTGCGCGCCCATGTTCTCGAACTTGTCGGCCAGCTCGATCTCCTTGGCGACGGACACGCCGTCCTTGGTGATCGTCGGCGCGCCGAAGCTCTTCTCGAGCACGACGTTGCGGCCCTTCGGACCGAGGGTGGCCTTTACGGCATTGGCGAGAATGTTGACGCCGCGCACCATCTTGGCGCGTGCGTCCTCACCGAAACGAATTTCTTTGGCAGCCATGGTGAAACTCCGGGAATTGGGAATGGGGAATAGGGAATGGGAAGAGCGAAAGCGGGTGGAATCGGTCGGGGCGGGTCCGTCAGCGCAAGCGCTCTACGATTCCCGATTCCCCATTCCCGATTCCCGGCCCGATCAGCCGACGATCGCCAGCACGTCGTCTTCTTTCAAAATCTTGTACTCGACGCCGTCCTGCTTGTAGGAACTGCCCGAGTACTGGCCGTAGATGACCTTGTCGCCGACCTTGAGCTTCGGCGCGCGCAGGCTGCCGTTGTCCAGGGCCTTGCCTTCGCCGACGGCGACGACTTCACCCTTGGTCGACTTTTCCTTGGCGGCGTCGGGGATGATGATGCCGCCGGCGGAGACTTCGTCGGCTTCGATCGGCTTGACCACAACGCGGTCGTAAAGCGGCTTGAGATTCATGGCGACCCTCTGTAAGTGATTGAATGGGTGGAGAAAGAACGGGAATTTTAGCAGTCGCCCCCGTCGAGTGCCAACGCCGGGGACAAAAGCGCCCGGGCGAACCGGGACTGGACGGAAGATGAGGCGTCCTGATCGCCTTTCAAGGGGCGGGGCGAAGAAATTCTCGATGCCGCCCGGCGCGGACTCGCGGCGCCGATGCCTCACGCGCGAGGCAAAGCTCATTGAAGGTCAGCGACGCCTGGGCCGAAGGGGTCGACGCTGGGCACGGCCGAACGCCAGGCCAGGCCTGCCACGTCCAGCCGGCTCAGCCCCGCGAGGGCTTGAGGTACTGGGTCGGCGCGGCGCCGAGGTGGCGCCGGAACATGGCGGTGAACGCGCTGACGCTGTCGTACCCCATCTCCAGCGCGACCGTGGTCACCGGTTCGCCGGCCGCCAGCCGCTCCAGCGCGCGCATCAGCCGCGCGCGTTGCCGCCATTGCAGCAGGCTGTAGCCGGTCTCGGCGCTGAAGTGGCGGCTCAGGCTGCGCTGGGACAAATGCGCGTAGGCCGCCCACTCGGCCAGACCGCGCGGATCGGCCGGGTCGTCGATCAGGGCCTGGGCCACGCGCAGCGCGCGCGGGTCGCCCGGCATCGGCAGGCCGATGCGTTCGCCGGCCCGGCTGTGCGCATGGCAATCGACGATCTCGTCGAGCAGCACCCGGGCCAGCCGGTCGCGGGCCGGGTCCAACGGCTGCGACGCCGGCCAGCTCGCGGCTCGGGCGATCGCTTCGCGCAGCAGCGCCGACACCCGTAGCGCACACGGCTGCGCCGGCAACGTCGCGCAATCGGCCCGCGCGACATACACGCTCCAGCCGGAAAACGCCTCGCCGTGCGAGCGCAGCGAATGCGGCGCGTGCGGCGGCAGCCACACCGCATCGGTCGCCGGCACCAGCCAGCGTCCCCGCCCGGTGCCGACAGACAGCAGGCCGCGATGGGCGCCCAGCAATTGCCCGCGCGCGTGCTGGTGCGGCGCGGTGTCGCGCACGCCGTCGGCGGCCAGGGTCACCGCGATCACGAACGGCCCCGCATCCGAATCGGCGCGGGCCGGAGCAAGCAAAGGATCGGACATGGCCGGAACGCGCGATGGGATGGCCGGGGCAACGTAGCAGAGCCGGCCCGGCCCACCCAGCATGGACGCACCTTTCCGACCGTCCCGATGGAGTTTCCGATGCGCGCTCACGACATCCTGCCCGACCACCTCGACGAAGCCCGGATCGACGGCGTGGCCGTACGCAAAGGCTCGGTCGCCGCGTTCCTGGCCAACGCCCGCAGCCTGAGCGATCCGCGGACCGACGACGCCATGCGCGCCGAGGCCGAACAGCACATCCGCGAAGCGCTGCCCGCCTTGCGCGCGGTGGGTTTGTTCGAGGTGCTGGAGATTCGCGATGCCAGGCTGCGCGCATGGATCGAATCATTGAGTTGACGCGCGCGGCGCTGCGACGCGCTTGCGGCATCTGGATGACCGGACACGCCGCATCAGCGGCGTGCCAACCGGCGTACTAGACTGGGATTCCCAGCCGTCGCCAGGATTTCGCATGTCGTCCGTGACCTCACCCGCCCAGATCGCCGCAACGCTCACCGAACTGTGGTCGCCGCGGGTGATCGCCGAAGTCGACGACGCCTATATCAAGGTCGCGCGCGTGCACGGCACGCTGGCCTGGCACAGCCATGCCGACGAGGACGAATTGTTCATGGTGCTCAAGGGCCGGCTGGCGATCGAGATGGAGGACCGCACCGTCGAACTGGGCGCGGGCGAGTTGTTCGTGGTGCCCAAGGGCGTACGCCACAACCCGGTCGCCAACGAGGAATGCCACATCCTGCTGATCGAACGTAAGAGCACCCGGCACACCGGGGACGTGGTCACCGACAAGACCCGTTCGCTCGACGAGCAATTGCGTCCGGTGGCCTGAGCGCGCGGCCCCTCGGCCATTGCGCGGCTCGGGCTCGACGGCCCGCACAAAAAGAAAGAGCGCGTCCCGTGGAACGCGCTCTTTGGTACGGAGATGGCCGTCCTACGCACGGCGCAATCCAGCGCCCGTCCCCCGAACCGACCTCGTGTCCAGCCGAAGTCCATATCAGCGTGTGAGCATCTTGCGAAGTCCTTGCGACGGTTGCCACATGTCGGCCGGCCGGATGCCGCCACTTTCGGTATCGCGAACGCTTGTTCGATCACATAACTTGCTGTAGTTATTGCAAGCGAAAGCGCTCGACGCTAGCTAAAGCGCACTAGGTACGGCGTCTATCGCTCACTAGGTGACTATAGGTAGCATTTGCCGGTTTTTCCGCTATAAAAGTGCCAAAACCATCCTATGACGCCCCAACAGCGCATTCGACTCGCACGCCGCCACGCCGGCCTGTCCCAGGCCGCCCTCGGCGCGGCGGTGGGCGTACAACGCAGCGCAGTCGGGCACTGGGAAGCCGCCCAGGGCAAATTCCCGAGCATGGCCCACCTGCGCGAACTGGCCCTGGTCACCGGCGTGCAGTTCGAATGGCTGGCGACCGGGCGCGGCAAGATGGGGCTGTCGCTGGACACGGCGATGGACTCGGTCGCCGCCGCCGACGCGCTGCTGATCGACGACCCGCTGGAGCTGCGTCTGATCGCGGCGTTCCGCGAGGCGCCGACCCGCTCCAAGGCGCCGCTGGTGGAAGTCGCCGAGCAACTGGCGGAGCTGCGTACCGGCAAGACCCGCGGCGGCGGCAAGGCTCAGGGCTGAGCGCCGAAGCAGGTAGCGGCTTCCAGACGAGCCGATCGGAATGCCTCGGGGCTGAAGTCGCCGGCACAAACCCGCCCCATGGAAGCGTCCTCTCACAGGCCGATCGCCACCGCGACCGTCGGCCCGCCATGACGTCTCGCGACCGCAACGCAGCCGATCTACGGCGATAACCCGCATAACCGCGACCAACGTCTCTATTTGGCCCCTCCATTCGCCGGCGCATGCCCGGCGTGGTCACAAACCGCGTCTAGACTCGACCGGTGCGCCCGGGGAGGGCGCCTGAGCTGCGCCGGCCTCGCGCTTTCATGCGGCCGGACGCCACGCCACTCACAAGGAGTCGTTTCGATGCGCAAGTCAGTCACTGACTGTTCCGCCATGCTGTTCGCAAGCACGCCCCGCGTGCGCCGCGCCGCCGTTCTCTCGCTCGCCATCGCCGCGCTGTTGCCGTCGATGGCCTCGGCCGCGGTGTTCATCAACGAATTCCATTACGACGACGCCACCTCGGCCGGCGACACCGGCGAGCGGATCGAAGTCGTCGCCACCGCCGGCGAAACCCTCAGCAACTACCGCATCTATCTGTACAACGGCAGCTCGCCGTCGTCGGCGGTGAGCTACGACAACGACCTGGTCCCGGCCGGCAGCGTGGTCAGCTGCGGCAGCGGCAGCGCGCGCATCGCCACCCTGAGCTACCCCACCAACGGCATCCAGAACGGCTCCAACGACGGCTTCGCCCTGGTCGACGGCAGCGGCAACGTGGTCCAGTTCCTGAGCTACGAAGGCCAGATCACCGCCAGCGGCGGCCCGGCCGCGGGTCAGACCAGCGTCAACCTGCCGGTGTCCGAATCGGGTTCGACCGCGGCCGGCACCTCGCTGCAGCTGTCGGGCAGCGGCAGCGCGTATTCGCAGTTCACCTGGCAGAACTCGGCGACCCAGACCTTCGGCGCCTGCAACAACGGCCAGACCTTCACCGGCTCCTCGCCGAATACCCCGCCGAGCGTGAGTTCGACCACCCCGGCCAACGGCTCAAGCACCTTCCCGGCGGCGGGCGACCTGATCGCGAACTTCAGCGAAGCGGTCACCCTGGCCAGCGGCGCGCTGACCCTGCAATGCGCCACCTCGGGCACGGTCGCGCTGAGCTACCCGTCCAGCGGCACCGCGATCACCGCATCGACCGGCACCGCGCTGCACGCCGGCGAAAGCTGCACCTTCACCGTCGTCGCCAGCAAGGTCACCGACGCCGGCGGCGCGACCCCGGCCGCGAACACGGTGGTGAACTTCAACGTCGCCAGCGGCGGCGGCACGCCGACGGGTTACTACTCGCACGTCAACACCAGCAGCGCCAGCCAGCTGCGTTGCTCGCTGCATTCCACGATCAAGGGCCACACCGCGTACCCGTACAGCGGCGGCACCACCAACACCTGGACGATCCTGGAAATCGCCGACGAGGATCCGAACAACTCCGGCCGCATCCTCGATGCGTACAAGAACCGCAGCTACCTCAAGGTCACCGATCGCGCGGGCAGCGGCAGCGGCGTGAAGTACAACCGCGAACACACCTGGCCGAACTCGCTGGGCTTCGGCACCGCGACCGGCAACCTCGGCCTGCCGTACGCGCCGTACACCGACACGCACATGCTGTATCTCACCGACTCGGCCTACAACGCCGACCGCGGCAACAAGCCGTTCGCCGATTGCTCGCTGTCGAGCGGTTGCGGCGAGCGCGTCACCGAGGTCAACAACGGCCAGGGCGGCGGCAGCGGCGTGTACCCGGGCAATTCGAACTGGTTCAAGACGCCCGACGGCAACGCCGGTTCGTTCCAGGTCTGGGGCAAGCGCAAGGGCGACATGGCGCGCGCGGTGCTGTACATGGCGATCCGCTACGAAGGCGGCACCGATCCGAACACCGGACAGAGCGAGCCGGACCTGGAACTGACCGACGACCGCAGCAAGATCGTCATCACCTCCTCCTCGCCGGCCTACATGGGTCTGCTGACCACGCTGCTGTCGTGGCACCAGGCCGATCCGCCGGACGCGGCCGAGAAGGCGCGCAACGAGGTGATCTACAGCTTCCAGGGCAACCGCAACCCGTTCATCGATCATCCGGAATGGGCGACGGCTTCGTTGTTCAATTCGGTCAAGCCGGCTAGTTGTCAGTTGATTCCGTAAGCGCTGGTTGATTGCGTTTTAGTGTTTCGAGACGAAGGCCCGCGGATGCGGGCCTTTGTTTTTTCGGGGTTTGGCGATGGGGCTTTGAGAGATGAAGCTCGATGTGGCGCGGTGTGGTGCGGCGTGTGATGGGCTGTGTTGTGCGTGCGATTCGGTGAGATGCGGTGGCTGCGATTCGGTGTGGTGCGGCGGCTGCGACTCGATGTGACGCGTTGCTGTGGCTGCGATGTGTGCGATTCGATGCAGTCTGGTTTGGCTGCTTGGTTCGCATTCGCCTGAAATGCAGATTCACGCGGCCGGGGCGAAAGCCGCTGGATTCCCGCGTTCGCGGGAATGACGGTAGGAAGGCTTCGCAACGACCGGAAGGGTTCATGACTATTTCTTCGGCCGGCGAATTGCATGCCCCGCTTTTGCGCGTCATTCCCGCGAACGCGGGAGTCCGGCGACTTGAGCGAAAGACCATCGACCAACACAGCCCACACAGCCACGCCTCCTCCTACCGTCATTCCCGCGAACGCGGGAATCCAGCGACTTTGAGCGAAAGACCATCGACCGGCGCGAGACCAACCAACATCCGCGTCACTGCCCTACCGTCATCCCCGCGAAGGCGGGGATCCAGGGCTTCACCGAAGCATGACTGTGAAGTCTCTGGATCCCCGCCTTCGCGGGGATGACGTCTTGAAAGTGCGAAGCATCCTGCCGGCTCGCATTTTCGCCCTTTGCCCAACGTCCACGACTCACATCACTGCGTCCCTGCGCATCGCATCACTGCACGGTCAATCAAAAATCACCACCGGCTTGCCCACCTGCCGCTGCTGCGCAATCGACGCAATCGCCCGCGCGCCCTGCTCGAACGAAAACCGCGCCCCCACGATCGGCACGATGCGCCGCACATCCACCTCGGCCAGGAACGCCTGCAGATCGCGCAGGCTGCCGACGCTGACGCCGTGGATGTTGAGTTGGCGCGCCATGATCGGGCCGATCAGATTGCCGTCGACCTGCATGCTGTGCAGGAACCCGATCACCGCGATATGCGCGTTGTCGGCCGCCGCACCAAGCAGGTCGAGGAACTGCGGGCCGCCGACCACGTCGACGATGCCGTCCACGCCGCGGCCGCCGGTCAGTTCGCGCACCGCGGCCGACAGGTCGGGGCGCTGTTTGTAATCGATCACCGCGCGCGCGCCCATCGAGCGCAGCCAGTCGGCCTTGCCCGCATCGCCGGTGGTCGCGATCACGTCCAGGCCGCGCGCGACCGCCAGTTGCAGCGCCATCAAGGAAACGCTGCCGGTGCCCTGCACCAGCACGCTCGCGCCGGCCGGCAGGGCCATGCGCTGCAACGCGGCCCAGGCGGTCAGGCCGGACACCGGCAAGGTCGAGGCGGCGGCATCGTCGAGAAACTCGGGCGCGCGCGCGATCGCGCTGGCCGGCAATACGATCTGCCGCGCCAGCCAACCGTCGAGCGGGCCGCCGAGCTTGCTCGCGTGGTTGGCCGACTGGAACGGGCCGTCGATCCACTTGGTCGTGTAGTGCCCGATCACCCGTTCGCCGAGCGCATAGCCCTCCACGCCCTCGCCGAGCGCGTCGATGCGGCCGACGCCATCGGACAGCGGCACGAACGGCCGCGGCAATTCGGGCTGGTAGCGGCCGGTGGCCAGGGCGTAGTCGCGGTAGTTGACCGAGGCCGCGGCGACGCGGATGCGTACTTCGCCGGGACCGGGGCGGGGCTCGGGCAATTCGACACGGCGCAGGCTGTCCAGGTCGTGGCCCTGCAATTGGAAGGCGTCCATCGGGGTTCCTGAGGTCCGTCGCGCGGACCGGCTGGTTCGGGGAGCCCAGACTATTGTTGCGCCATTCATTGATATAGGATCGGACCGGCAACTCATCATTGAGGATGGCTCAATAATGATCGGTGGACTGTATTCCGAACTCGAAGCCTTCGAGGCCATCCTCCAGCACGGCAGTTTCACCGCCGCGGCGCGGCAGCTGCAGGTCACGCCGGGGGCGATCACGCGCCGGCTGAACACCCTGGAGGCAAGGCTCGGGGCCAAGCTGCTGAACCGCTCGACCCGGCGCTTGAGCCTGACCGAACCCGGCCGCCACTACTACGCCGAGGTCGCGCCGGCGCTGGCGCAGATCCTGGCCGCGGGCGAACGCGTCCACGACCTGTCGCTGCAGCCGCGCGGCGAACTGCGGGTGTCGCTGCCGATGAATTTCGGCCGCCTGTATGTGATGCCGCGGGTGTCGGCGTTTCTCGAACGCCATCCCGGCATCGACCTGGACCTGCAGTTCGACGATCGCTTCGTCGACTTGATCGGCGACGGCTTCGATGCGGCGATCCGGATCGGCGCGCTGACCGATTCGCGGCTGGTGGCGCGGCGCATCGCCCAGACCCGGCGCATCCTGGTCGCCTCGCCCGACTACCTCGCCCGCCGCGGCGCGCCGTCCACGCCGGCCGAGCTGATCGAGCACGACTGCCTGCACTACACCTTGTTCCGCGATACCCCGACCTGGGAGTTCCAGCGCGAGCGCGAGCCGCTGCGGGTGCCGGTGCGCGGCCGCTTGAAGGCGAACTACGGCGTGCCGCTGGTCGAAGCGGCGGTGGCCGGCGGCGGCATCGTGCAGAGCGCGACCTTCGCGGTGGCGCAGGAACTGGCCTCGGGGCAGCTGGTGGAAGTGCTGCCGGACTGGAGCCTGGTGCCGATCGGGATCTACGCGGTGTACCCCGGACGCGAGTACCGGCCGCGCAAGGTCGAGGCGTTCATCGATTTCGTCGAGGAGACGATCGGGCAGCCGGCGGTGTGGGATCGGGTGATCGGGGCCGGGGTGGGTGGGGTGGCGGGGGATTGAGAGCAAAGCGATCCCCCGCGCTGGGCGATGTACATGCTTCAAGGTTGCGCCGGGCGCTTGTCCCCCTATCCAAAGTGGGCATGGGGTTCGATTGGTTTAGACGGATCGGGTTGGTGACGATGGGAGACCAGCCGAGGCTTTTGAGCGACGCTTTTGAACGCGGCTTTTGAACGCGGGACACTTCTGACTGCGCAGTCTGCAGTCACCTCGTTCCGCAGGCCCACCTCGCACTCTCGCGTCGAAAAGCACGCCGCCCCACCCAAGCCGTCGCGCCCGCAAACTTGCGCTCCACCAACCCGAGGACTTCCCCCCTTTGAAAAAGGGGGGCCAGGGGGGATTTGCTCTTGCTCTTGCCACCCACGCCCCTCACCCAAGCCCGTCGCCTAAAATGCCGCCGCCCACCCTCATTCCGCTTTCGCATCGCTTGCTGAAAGCTTCCCCGTCCCCCACACGCAGCGCCGCATGACCACCCCGACGTCCACCCCATCGTCCGCCGCCGAGCGCCCGTCGCCGTCGTGGCGCCGCGCCTTGTCGATGCTCGCCAGCCTGGCGATCCTCGCGCTGGCGCTGCATGCGCTCGCGGGAGAGTTCAGCGAGCAGGGGTATCGGTCGATCAAGCACGCCTTCGCGCAGATCGATTCTGTTCGTATCGCCCTGGCGTTTGTGCTGGCCCTCGCCAGCTATGCCTGCCTGGTTGGATTCGACGCCATCGGCCTGCGCCGCAACGCGAGCAAGGTCAAGCCGCTGCGGCTGATCGTCACCGCCTTCCTCGCCAACGCGGTCGGCCACACCCTGGGCTTCGCCGCGCTGACCGGCGGCGCGGTGCGCCTGCGCGGCTACGGCGCGGCCGGGTTGTCGCTGGCCGACATCGGCCAGGTCGTGTTGATGAGCACGCTGGGCTTCGTGTTCGGCGCCTGGGTGTTGCTGGCCTGCGCCCTGATGTTCGAACCCGCGCCGGCGACGTTGTTGCTGCCGCTGAGCGCAAGCGCGATCCGCGCGATCGGCGCGGCGATCGCGATCGGCTTCCTCGGCCTGCTGTTCGCGGTCGGCCGCGACGGCCGCACCCTGCGCCTGCGCGGGCATGCGCTGTGGCTGCCCGATCGCCGCACCGTGCTCAGCGTGACCGCGTTGAGCGTGGTCGAACTGGCCTTGGCCGGCGGCGCCCTGTACGTGTTGCTGGCGCCGTCCATTCCGCCGGAATCGGGCACCGGTTTCATCGGCTTCGTCGGTCTGTATCTGGTGGCGGTGCTGGCGGGCTTGGTGTCGAGCGTGCCGGCCGGCATCGGCGTGTTCGAATGGAGCCTGCTCAAGCTGCTGCCGGGGGTCGCGCCGGCCAGTCTGCTCGCGGCCGCGGTCGCTTATCGCATCACCTACTACGCGCTGCCGCTGGTGCTGGCGACGGTGCTGGGCCTGTTCGGCGCGGTGCGCGGGCCGGTGGCGCGGCGCGCGGGCGCGCTGCGCACCGCGTGGCTGGCGATCCGCCCGTGGTTGCCGCATGTGATCGCGCTGGCCGCGTTCGTGCTCGGCGCCGCGCTGATTCTCGACGGCACCTTGCCCAAGCCGAAGCATCGCCTGGTCGGCGCGCCGCTGCCGTTGATCGAAACCTCGCAACTGCTCGCCAGCCTCGGCGGTGTCGGCCTGCTGCTGATCGGCCAGGGCCTGCAGCGACGCAGCCACGCGGCCTGGGCGCTGGCGCTGGGCGTATGCCTGCTGCTGCCGCTGCCGGCCTGGCTGCGCGGCGGGCATTGGGTGTTGTCGCTGATGCCGCCGCTGGTCGCGGTCGCGTTGTGGGCGGCGCGGCGCGAGTTCTACCGCGAAGGCGCGCTGCTCGACGAAGCCTGGTCGTGGCGCTGGCTGCGCAACCTCGGCCTGGTGTTGATCGCGGCGATCTGGCTGATGTTCTTCGCCTACAGCCACGTCGAATACCGCAACGAGCTGTGGTGGGAATTCCTGGTCTCGGGCAACGCGCCGCGCGCGTTGCGGGCGATGCTGCTGGTCAGCGTCACCGTGATCGCGTTCGGCCTGGCGCGCCTGCTGCACGCCGCGCGCGCGCCGCTGCCGGCGGCCGACGAAGCGCAGCTGGCGGCGATCCGACCGATCCTCGCCGGCGCCGACGACAGTCAGGCGCATCTGGCCCTGACCGGCGACAAGGCCCTGCTGCTGGACAGCGAAAACCGCGGCTTCACGATGATGCAGCGCTACGGCGGTTCGCTGATCGCGATGGGCGATCCGGTCGGCCCGCCCGAAGTCGCGCGCGCGCTGATCTGGCGGTTCCGCGAGGAAGCCGATCGCCTCGGCATGCGCCCGGTGTTCTATCAGGTCGGCGAGCAGTACTGGCAGACCTACCTCGACATGGGCCTGACCCTGGTCAAGCTCGGCGAGGAAGCGCTGGTGCCGCTGACCGATTTCAGCCTGCAAGGCCCGACCCGCGCCGACCTGCGTCAGGCCTGGAACCGCGGCAAGCGCTCGGGTCTGAGCTTCCGCATCGCGCCGAGCGAAGACATCGACGCATTGCTGCCCGAACTGGAAG
Source organism: Lysobacter capsici (assembly GCF_014779555.2). NCBI lineage: Bacteria > Pseudomonadati > Pseudomonadota > Gammaproteobacteria > Lysobacterales > Lysobacteraceae > Lysobacter > Lysobacter capsici. The sequence goes on along the minus strand of NZ_CP094357.1, from coordinate 950,353 downwards.
CGATCTCCGACGACTGGCTCGAACACAAGGCCGGCGAGGAGAAGAGTTTTTCGCTGGGCAATTTCGACCCCGAGTATCTGCGCCGCCTGCCAGTGGCGTTGATCGAACACGAAGGCCGCATCGTCGCGTTCGCGAACCTGTGGAACGCGACCAACGGCCGCGAGTTGTCGGTCGATCTGATGCGTCATCGCGGCGACGCGCCCAAGGGCACGATGGATTTCCTGTTCGCCGAGTTGATGCTGTGGGGCCGCGCCAACGGCTTCGAACGGTTCTCGCTGGGCATGGCGCCGCTGTCGGGGCTGTCGCAGCATCGCCTGGCCGGCCGCTGGAACCGCTTCGCCAATCTGATCGCGCGTCACGGCGAACGCTTCTACGGTTTCGTCGGCCTGCGCCGGTTCAAGGCCAAGTACGACCCGGTCTGGCGCACCCGTTATCTCGCCGCGCCCGGCGGCATGCATTTGCCGAGCGCGTTGATCGACGTGACCCGGCTGATCTCGCTCGACCCGCACCGCAACGAAGAAAGCGAACGCCACGTCGCCAGGTTCCCGGTGTCGGCGCCGCCGATGCCGGTCGCGGCGACTCAGGGACGCGAGGCGATTCCCGCCGCCGACAACACCCGCGCCGCGACCCCGTCGTAATCGCCGCCGACGTGATGGTCGCCGGGCATCTTGTCGATGCCGGCGGCTTTCGCCGGCAAGTGCGGGCATAGCGCATCGCCGTCGTCGCTGCCGTACAGGCACAGCGTGCGCGCCGGCGGCATGCGCAGCACTTCCGGCGCGATCGGCAGGCCGCGGCCGCTGCCGCCGATCCAGTTCGACAGATGGAATTCGTACTCGGCCTTCTGCCCGGCCGAAATCAGCGCGGTCAGCCGCACCGTGCCGCGGGTGGCCGGCGGCAAGCGGTTGTACGCGCCCGGCAACACGTCGGCGCCCTGCGAGAAACCGATCAGCACCACGTTGTCGCGATGCCAGTGGGCGCGGTAGTAACGCACCATGCGGTCGAGGTCGCCGGCGAAACTCTGCGGCGTGCGCGGCGTCCAGAAATAACGCAGCGAATCGACCCCGGCCACCGGCACGCCGGCCTTGGCCAGACGCGCGGCGACGCTCTTGTCGAAATCGGCCCAGCCGCCGTCGCCGGAAACGAAGATCGCGAAGGTGTCGGCGTTGCCGCCGGGCATCGCGGCGACTTCGGTGATCGGCAGGCCCTGCAGGTCCGACGGCGGCGGCGGCAGGCTCGCATGCCGTTGCGCGCCGAGCACGTTCAAGGCCGCGCGCAGGCCGGGCGTGGCGTCGCCGTTCGCATCGCGGGCGAAGCTGCGCGCCTGTGGAATCGCCTTGACGAAGTCCTGCGCCGCCGATGCCTCGCAGCGTCGTTCGTCGGCCTGCGGCGCGGCGACCAGCCACGGCACTTTCAACGGCGCCGGTTGCAGGCGCGCGAGCTTGCCGTCGATGTTGAGCTTGAGCGAAGCCGACGCGCACAGCTGACGCGGCAGTTCGAGGGTCGGGCAGAACCGGTTCGACACCGCGCCGGCGAACAGGGTCGAATCGCCCTGCGCGGCGATCGCGTACGTCAGCGCGGCGCCTTCGCCGTCGCCGAGCAGCAGCGGCAAGTGATAAGTCGGCAGGCGGTAGTAGGCCTGCACGTAGCGCGAGAAATTCTCGACATCGCCGGAGGAGAAATTGCAGGCGCCGCCGTCCTTGCGCAGCAGCGTTTCCAATGCCGCGACATCGACCGTGGCGACCATCGCGCCGTCGGCGACCAGCGCATCCACGCGCGCCTTGCGCTGCGCGGCATCGACGCCGTCGGCGAACCACAGCACGAAGCGCTTCACCTCGCCTTGCGGCAGGCGCACCGGCGTGCGCTGGAAGCGGCCGTGGGAAATTTCGCTGGCTAACCGCAGCGACGCATCGGAAGCGCCCGCCGCCGACGCCGCGAACACCGGCCCGCACGCGGCCCACAAGCAGCCCGCGACCACCGCACCACCCAGAATCGAAACGCGCATAAGGTCTCCTCGATGCGCCACCTTATACCTGGGTCGGCGTGCAGAGAATGCGTCGGGTGCGTTGTTGTCTATGCGAAAGCAAAAAGCAAAAAAGCGAATCCCCTGCCTCCTTTTGCAAAGGCGGAACGCTTCGGGTGGGAACGCGCGAGGTGGGAGGGGCGACGGCTTGGGCCGCTTTTCTCGTTATTCCCGCGCGGCGCCGTCGATGCGCGGCTTCATCCAGATATGACGCTGAAGTCTCTGGATCCCCGCCTTCGCGGGGATGACGGCAGGAAAGATTCGCGACTATCCGGCAGGTCGATGACTCGCGTGGGCTGATAAACCGCGCGTCTCGCTCTTGCTCGTCATCCCCGCGAAGGCGGGGATCCAGGGCTTCACCGTGACCTCAGTCCACGGTCTGACACCGTCGGTCTCACGATGCCTGCCTCACACCTCCGGCCCATGCCATCTAGCTGACATCATCCAACCAACCCCACAGCGCCCGCTTGCCGCACCGCATGCCGCGCCAACATCGACCTACCCACGCACCGGCATCTTCGCCCCCGAACATCACACCACGGCCGCCCGGCCGACCCGCGCGCGCTGCGCGAGCACCGCTGCATCAACCTCCGTCGGCCCACCGACGGCAGCCTGTATCACTGGGAATTCGAACGCGGCGCGGACAAGCTCGAAGCGGCGGTCGACGGGCCGTTGATCGTGACCGAGCCGGAGGTCGCGATGCGCGCGGCGCTCGACGGGGGCGGCATCGCGTATTTGCTCGACTTCCGCTTGCGCGAGCACCTCGCCGCCGGCCGCCTGCTGCAGCTGGTGCCGGAGTGGACCCCGGCCTTGCGCGGGTTCTATCTGTATTACCCGAGCCGGCGCCAGCTGCCGGAGCCGCTGCGGGTGTTCGTCGATTTCTTGCGCGAGCAGGCGCGATCGTCGGCGCGCGCATCGACCGGCTGAGCTGATCGGCCTTCTGGCGCTGGTCGCGACGACGCGGGCTGCCGTTGTGGGGAAGCCTCAGCCCCGACGCCTTCGGCCCGGATCGCCGCGTCGGACCGCCGAGCGTCGGAGCCGAGGCCGCCCCGCCGCCACGCTGCGATCCCTTCCGGTTCGGCGACACACGCCACGTTCCGCGACCGCCGCAACGCTGCATCCCCCAATTCGGCACGTTCCGGCCCGACCCGGCCGGGTCGCGGGCCATGAGCGCGCATTACACTTGCGGCGATGCCCCCGACCGACCCCGCGCCCCTGCCCCGGCTGATCTTCAGCACCTGCCCCGACGAAGCCACGGCCGACGCGATCGCGCTGGCGCTGGTCGAGGACGGCCTGGCCGCCTGCGTCAGCCGCTGGCCCGGGGTGCGTTCGACCTACCGCTGGCAGGGCCGGGTCGAGCACGCCACCGAAGTCCAGCTGATGATCAAGACCCAGCCCGACCGGGTCGGCGCGGTGCTCGCACGCATTCAAGCGCTGCATCCGTATGAACTGCCGGAAGCCTTGGTGGTCGAAGTCCGCGACGGCCTCGATCCGTATCTGCACTGGATCGCCGAACAGACCCGAGAACGATGACTGACGACCTGCTTCCAGGCCGGCGCCGACGCGCCGGCCATGCCTTCGCCCTCGCCCTGGCGACCGCCGGCCTGGCCGCCGTATTCGCCGCGCCCGCGCTGGCGGTCGACGAAAAGGACCTGCTGCCGGTCGACGATGCGTTCGCGGTCAGCGCCAGCGCGCCGAGCGCCGAGCGCATCGCGATCGATTGGAAGATCGCCAAGGGCTACTACCTCTACAAGCACCGCATCTCGGTCAAGACCGACGCCGGCTACGCCGCGCGGCCGCTGCAACTGCCCAAGGGCGAGGCGCACAAGGACGAATTCTTCGGCGACGTGGAGACCTACCGCGACCGCCTGAGCGCCAGCCTGCCGGGCAGCGCGCAGGGCGCGAGCGTCAAGCTGACCGTCAAGTACCAAGGCTGCGCCGACGCCGGCATCTGCTACCCGCCGCAGACCCGCACGCTCAACGTCGCCCTGCCCGCCGCCGCCGTCGCGGCCGCGAGCGGACCGGCCATGGACCCGGCGCCGGCATCCGCGCCGTTGGTCCAGTTCGGACCGCGCGGCGGCGCCAGCAATCCGCTGCTCGGCGGCGGTTCGCCGCTGAGCGCGCCCAGCGCCGCCAGCGCCGGCGCCACCGACGCGCTGCCGCTGCCGCCGGAACAGGCCTTCGGTTTCGAAGCCATCGCCCGCGACGGCGACAGCCTGCTGCTGCGCTTCACCCCGGCGCGCGGCTATTACCTGTATCGCGACAAGACCTCGCTCAAGACCGACCACGCGGCCATCGCCGCCGGCAAGCCGCAATGGCCGCGCGGCACCGCGCATCGCGACGAACACTTCGGCCAGGTCACGGTGTTCTTCGACCAGATCGACGTGCCGCTGCCGCTGATCCGCAAGACCGCCGACGCCGCCAAAATCACCCTGACCGCCGGTTTTCAGGGCTGCCAGACCGACGGCATCTGCTATCCGCCGATGACCCGCAAGGTGACGATCGATCTGGCGCGCGGCACGGTGACCGCCGCAATTGATGCGAGCAAGGCCGACACCGCCGCGGCTACGACTGCGAGCGCTGCGAGCGCGGCCGCCGCCGCAACGGCCGCTGCCGGCAACGCCGATACCGCCGCGGGCACCCCGGCTGCGTCCACCGACTCCACCAATCCCGCCACCGGCGCCGCCAGCGCCGACCCAGGCACCACCCAGGCCGGCGCAAGCGTCGCCGGCTCGCCGAATGCCGCCGACCAAGCGGCCGACACCGCCGCGCCGCAAGCCGAAGACAGCCTGCTCGCCGCCTCGCTGGCCGGCCCGAACCGCTACCTCGCCCTGCTGACCTTCTTCGGCCTGGGCCTGCTGCTCGCCTTCACCCCCTGCGTGCTGCCGATGATCCCGATCCTGTCGGGCCTGATCGTCGGCCAGGGCCCGGGCCTGAGCGCGCGCCGCGCCTTCACCTTGTCGCTGATCTACGTGCTCGCCAACGCCGCGGTGTTCACCGTCGCCGGGGTCATCGTCGGCCTGCTCGGCGCCGGTTCGAACGTGCAGATCCTGTTCCAGACCCCGTGGGTGATCAGCGTGTTCGCGTTGGTGTTCGTCGCCCTGGCGCTGTCGAGCTTCGGCCTGTACGAACTGCAGCTGCCGTCGGGCCTGCGCAACTGGCTCAGCGAAGTCAGCAACCGCCAGCGCAGCGGCTCGTGGCTCGGGGTGGCGGCGATGGGCGCGTTGTCCTCGCTGATCGTCGGCCCCTGCGTGGCGCCGCCGTTGGCCGGCGCGGTGCTCTACATCAGCCAGACCGGCGACCCGCTGTTCGGCGGGCTGGTGCTGTTCACCCTCGCCCTGGGCATGGGCGTGCCGCTGCTGGTGTTCGGCGTCGCCGCCGGCAAGGGCCTGCCGACCAGCGGGCCGTGGATGGTCGCGGTGCAGCGCGTGTTCGGCCTGATCTTCATCGGCATGGCGATCTGGATGCTGTCGCGCATCCTGCCCGGCCCGGTCACCCTCGCCCTGTGGGGCGCGCTGGCGCTCGGCGCGGCGGTGCTGATCGCGCTGTCGCTGCGCGCCGCGCGCGGCGACGGCGCGCGCGCGATCGGCTGGCTGTGCGCCTTGCTGTTCGGCGTGCTCGGCGCGGCGCAGTTGTTCGGCGCCCTGGCCGGCGGCAGCGACCCGCTGCGCCCGCTCGCCGGTCTGCGCGGCGGCGCCGCGGCGCATCCGGCCGAGCTGCCGTTCCGCACGATCAAGTCCAGCGCCGACCTCGACCGCGAACTCGCCGCGGCCCAGGCCGCCGGCAAGCCGTTGATGCTCGACTTCTATGCCGACTGGTGCGTGGCCTGCAAGGAAATGGAGAAGTACACCTTCCCCGAACCGCAGGTGCAGCGCGCGCTCGACGGCTTCGTCCTGCTCAAGGCCGACGTCACCGCCAACGACGAACTCGATCAGGCGCTGATGAAGCGGCTGGGCATCATCGGCCCGCCGGCGACGCTCTATTACAGCAACGGCGCCGAACGCCGCGAGCTGCGTCTGTTCGGTTTCGAGAAAGCCCCCGCGTTCGCCGCGCGCATCGATCGCGCGCGCGCCGCCCACCGCTAAGGACAGCACCGATGGCCTGGTCGTCTACGCTCAAAATCGTGTTGATCGCGGTAGCCGCCGGCACCCTGGGCGTGCTCGCCGGGCAATTGGTCGGCGGCGGCGGCTGGCTGATGCGCACCGAACTGGGCCAGCGCGTGCTGCAGGACCAGATGGCGCGTGAAGCGCCCAAGCCGCCGGCCGATCTGGTCGTCGCCAGCCGCGGCGCGGCGATGCCGCCGCTGCAACTGCCGGGCCTGGACGGCAAGCCGATGCAGTTGCCGCAGGCCTTCGCCGGCCGGCCGATCCTGATCAATCTGTGGGCCAGCTGGTGCGGCCCGTGCATCAAGGAAATGCCCGAACTCAACCGTTACGCGCAGTCGCAGGGCGCCACCGGCACCCAGGTGGTCGGCATCGCCCTGGACAATGCCGAAGACGTCGCCGCGTTCCTGCAGCGCGTGCCGGTCGGCTACCCGATCCTGCTCGACCGACCCGGCCCGCGCGACGCCGGCATCCAGCTCGGCAACCCCAAGGGCGTGCTGCCCTACACCGTGCTGATCGGCGCCGACGGCAAGCTGCTCAAGCAACGGATCGGGCCGTTCGAGGCTGGTGAACTCGACGGCTGGGTGGATTGACCGCGGCGCGACGAGGTGCCCGCTGCGGCGGATCGCGTCATGCCGCCGCCACCTGCGCACCAGCGCACAGTTCCAAGCCGCGACCGCGTTCAGCCAACCGCGCAGCCCTTCATCACAACCCCGACGATCCATCGGACCCGTGGTCCGACGCGCAGCGGATGCGTGACGGCACCGGCTTTCCCCAGCGGCTCCGACAGGCGAGGATCGACCACTCCAAGGCCACGCCAGGTCGCCGGCCGCGTAGCCAAGAGTTCGCAGGACTGTCGGGCCTGGTTCATCCTGCGAACGCAGACCCGGTCACCGCCAGCCCTGAACGATGCAACGCGAAGTTGCTATCGTCCGGCTACAGGCGCCGAGCTGCGCTTAAAAACGCGACAAGACCGTCCCGCGGCCGCATTTCTAGAGCCGCCACTCAAACAACCGCTTAAATCGCGACAACTTCGCCGATTTGGCGGCCAACTTCTGGACAGCTGAGCGGCCATCGCGCAAACTGCCGCCCTTTGAAGGCAACCGCGCGGTCCCGATGGCCAAGCTCCTGGTCCTGCACGGCCCCAACCTCAACCTGCTCGGCACCCGCGAGCCGGAGGTCTACGGCCGCACCACCCTGGCGCAGATCGACGCCGATCTGGGCGAGCGCGCGCAGGCGGCCGGCCACGCCCTGGAGAGCCTGCAGTCCAACGCCGAGCACGTCCTGGTCGACCGCATCCAGGCCGCCCGCGGCGACGGCACCGCGCTGATCCTGATCAACCCGGCCGCCTTCACCCACACCAGCGTGGCGATCCGCGACGCCCTGGCGGCGGTGGCGATCCCTTTTATCGAGATCCACCTGTCCAACCCGCACACCCGCGAAGACTTCCGCCGCCACAGCTATTTCAGCGATCTGGCCCTCGGCGTGGTCTGCGGCTTCGGCGCCGACAGTTACCGCTACGCACTCGAAGCCGCAATCAAGCGCCTGGCACGCTAGCGAGCGGCCACCGCCCTACCCGTATCCGTCCGGGCCGCGTCCGCGCGACCTGCAAACCAAGCTCCACATCAGAGGCCCGCTCCATGGACCTGCGCAAAATCAAGAAACTGATCGATCTGCTCGAGGAATCCAACCTCGCCGAGATCGAGATCAAGGAAGGCGAAGAATCCGTCCGCCTGGCCCGCACGCCCAAGGGCGGCTATGCGATGCCCCAGCCGCAGCCGATGTACGCGCCGGCGCCGGAACAGCGTCCGACGGCTCAGGCCATGCCGATGAGCTCGCCGACCGAAGCGGCCACCGGCGGCAGCGCCAAGCCCGCCAGCGACCTGCCCGACGGCCACGTCGTGCGCGCGCCGATGGTCGGCACCTTCTACTCCTCGCCCGCGCCGGACAAGCCGCCGTTCGTCGCGGTCGGCCAGTCGGTCAAGGCCGGCGACACCCTGGCGGTGATCGAGGCGATGAAGATGTTCAACCCGATCGAAGCCGACGTGTCCGGCACCGTGCTCAAGATCATGGCCGAGAGCGGCCAGCCGATCGAATTCGATCAGCCGCTGTTCGTGATCGGCTGATTGCCGATCACGACGGGAATCGGGAATGGGGAATCGGGAATCGTCAAAGCGGCCCCACGAGGGCTTGGAGGTCTGGCGCGATGCCATGGATCTCGTCGTGGCGATTTATCGGTTCTCTGTCTCGTTTCCCGAAGCCGAACGATTCGGACTGACCGCCCAGATGCGCAAAGCCGCCGCGAGCGTGCCGTCGAACATCGCCGAGGGCGCCGCGCGGCGCTCGACCCGGGAGTACCTGCGCTTTCTCTCGATCGCGCGCGGCTCGCTGGCCGAGCTGGACACCCAGCAACAAATCGCCGTGCGCCTGGGATTCACCGAACCGTCTTCGCCGCTCAACGACCTCATCGATCGAGTGTTCGCGAAGCTGACGGGCCTGATGAACGTACTCGAGAAGCGCGACGAATCATCCAGAGCCCGCAACCCCGCTCTTCCGACTCCCGATTCCCAATTCCCCATTCCCGACCGGCCACCTCATGCTTGATAAAGTCGTAATCGCCAACCGCGGCGAAATCGCGCTGCGCATCCTGCGCGCGTGCCACGCGCTCGGCATCCGCACGGTCGCGGTGCATTCCACCGTCGACCGCAACCTCAAGCACGTGGCCATGGCCGACGAATCGGTCTGCATCGGGCCGGCGCCGTCGTCCGACAGCTACCTCAACATGGCCTCGATCATCGCCGCGGCTGAAGTCACCGACGCCCAGGCGATCCATCCGGGCTACGGCTTTCTCAGCGAGAACGCCGACTTCGCCGAGCGCGTGGAGCAATCGGGCTTCATCTTCATCGGTCCGCGCGCCGAGACCATCCGCCTGATGGGCGACAAGGTCGAGGCGATCCGCGCGATGAAGGAAGCCGGCGTGCCCTGCGTACCCGGCAGCGGCGGTCCGCTCGGCGACGACAACGCCGCCAACATCAAGATCGCGCGCGAGATCGGCTACCCGATCATCGTCAAGGCCGCCGGCGGCGGCGGCGGTCGCGGCATGCGCGTGGTGCACACCGAAGCGCATCTCAACGCCGCGATCCAGACCACCAAGTCCGAAGCCAAGGCCGCGTTCGGCAACGACATGGTGTACATGGAGAAATTCCTGGAAAACCCGCGCCACGTGGAGATCCAGGTGCTCGCCGACGGCCAGGGCAACGCGATCCATCTGGGCGAACGCGACTGCTCGATGCAGCGCCGCCACCAGAAAGTCGTCGAGGAAGCGCCGGCGCCGGGCATCACCGTCGAACAGCGCGCGGAAATCGGCAAGGTCTGCGTCGAGGCCTGCATCCGCATCGGCTATCGCGGCGCGGGCACGTTCGAGTTCCTGTACGAGAACGGCCGCTTCTACTTCATCGAAATGAACACCCGCATCCAGGTCGAACATCCGGTCACCGAGTTGGTCACCGGCATCGATCTGGTGCGCGAGCAGCTGATGATCGCCGCCGGCCGCAAGCTGTCGATCAAGCAAAGCGACATCGTGCTCGACGGCCACGCGATCGAGTGCCGCATCAACGCCGAAGACCCGGAAACCTTCATGCCCTGCCCGGGCCTGATCCAGCACTTCCACGCCCCGGGCGGTCCCGGCGTGCGCGTCGACAGCCATATCTACGAAGGCTATCGCGTGCCGCCGAACTACGACTCGATGATCGGCAAGCTGATCGTGCACGGCCCCGACCGCGACACCGCGATCGCGCGCATGCGCGTGGCCTTGAGCGAAATGGTCGTCGACGGCATCAAGACCAACATCCCGCTGCAGCAGCGCATCCTGTCCGATGCCGGCTTCCAGCAGGGCGGCATGAACATCCACTACCTGGAAAAGCGGCTCAAGGAGCAGAAGGAGAAGACGATCTCGATCGTCTGAGACCTTGTGCCGACGATCTCGATCGTCTGAGTTCCGCCGCAACAACACGAAGGCCCGCGTCGACCACGCAGGCCTTCGTCGTTTCAACAACGCACGAATACCGCTTCATGCAGGAGCGGCGCAAGCCGCGACCGCGAAACCTCAACCCCCGGCGAACGTCCGATGCCAAAGCATGCTCCGGGAACCCCCGCGGACGACCAACACACCTGGCAACCGCGCCGCATGCACCGGCGCCTCGCAATGAACCGCAGGCATCGCCGGCCACAAAAAAACCCACGTCGTCGACGCGGGTTTTGACTGATTCAACCACTCGGCCGCGCAGCGACCTTCCACGCGACGCCCGCGCTACACGCGACCCGCGCGCGCACCGCCGCCGCGCAGCGCCCACCGGCGCACGCACGACAGCCGCGCGCCCCGCCTCAACGCAAGGTGGGCTCGACCCACGCCGCCATCTCCAGCACGTCGGCTTCGGTCAGCTCGGCCGCGCCGGGCACGTTGCGGTGCGCGGTCGTGGCCGTCTTGCCCTTGGCCTTGCCCGGCGCCGGCACCTGGGTGCCCGGAATCGGCTGGATGCCGCCGGTGGACGAGGCGCTGACGACCATCACGTACTCGCTCGAACCGTCCGGCCACATCACCTTGAAGGTGCTGCCCGGCGGCAAGGTCGAGAACGGCGCGCCGCTGCGCGCTCGATAGACCGCCGCGATCTGCGCCGCGCTCAACGAGCGCTGTTCGGCCTTGGAGTCCACCGAGGTCACCGCCACCTGCGACAGGTCGCGATACTCCTCGCCGAACACGTCGATCATCACCCCGGCCGCGCCGACCGAGTAAGCGCTCAACAACAGCGCCCAGAAGCCGATCTTGGCCGTTTTCATGAAGTGCTCGCGTTTCATTGCACCATCCTCTTTTCGCCAGTCAGCGAATCGACCATTTCTTCAACCACTTGTGCCCCCTGACGCGGGATCGCCGCGTCGTATACGAACCCGGCGAAATCCTGCTCGGGGTCCTGCGAACAAATGCCGCCGTTGGCGCAATAGGAGGTCATCAACGACCCCTTCGCGCTGCAATCCTGGCCGAGCCTGCACGCGGCCAATTGCCACGCCAGTTCGGCGAACTGGGTACCGGCCGCGCGGGTGAACCCCGCGCTGCGACCGCTGGACGCGATGCCCATGCCCGGCGACAGCGCCGAATACGCTTCCGGGTCTTTCGACCGCACGACCCGTTCGACCAGGTCGTTGCGGTATTCCTCGGTCTTCTCCAACGGCTTGCCGGCCGCGAGCAGCGAGGCTTCGGCGGGCAGGCTGCCGCTCTTGGCCGCCTCCACGCGCTTGACCAGGATCATCGAGAAACTCAGCTCGTCCTCGGGTACGAAGCGCGCGCAGCGCGAACTCACCCGGCTGCGCGCGGCGACCATCGCCGCCGAGGTGCGCAATTTCATCGCCTCGATCGCGCGGGTGTCGTTGCCGTAATCGACCGGCGCGTTGGCGTAATTCGCGCAGTAGTCGTAGACCCGGGTCAGCAGCCAGATCGCCTCGGGCTCGCCGGCATCGGCGCGCGAACGCAGCGATTGCGCGAACGAGTACAGATCGCGCGCCTGCTCGAACTGCTGACGCAACGGCGATTGCGCGATGCCCTGCGGCGCGCGCCGCGGGCCGGCGACCGGAATCGAATCGTCGCGGCCGACATCGCGGGCGCGCGCCGACGAAGGCGTCGGCGCGGCGTGGACGCGCGCGTCGGCCGTGGACTCGACGCCGGCGCCCTCGTCGGGACCGCGCCGGCTGGCATAGACGAACGCGCCGGCCAGCAAGGTCAGGCCGAGGATCGCGACCAGCGAACGCCCGCCCACGCGCCAGACCGCACGCGGCCCGCGCGGATCTTGCTTGTAGCCGGACGTGTAGGTATCGGACATCAAGTGCGTGACTCGCGACCCGGGTTGGCGTAGCCATGGCGCGAGCGACCGGCGCGATGCCGATCGTCCGCGTCGCGGACGCGATGCCCGCCCCGTCGGACCGGTCGCGAGGACCTGTCCGGCGCCGGCGGCGCATCGTTAAGGCGTCGATGATAAGTCAAGCGCCGCGTAGATGCCCACGGCCACTCGAACCGTGACTTCAATCACCATTCGCGATGCCCGGCACTCGACCCGCCCAGGCACGGGCCGGGACCGATGCCCGACCACCTGAACAGGGCTCAGTCGGCCTTCGGCGCGGCGCAGCGCACGCTGTAACCGGCCACCCGGGGCCAGTTGGCCTCGGCCTGGTCGACGCCGGGCGGCACGTACTCGCCCGCGCTGGTCAGCTGCAGCGCGTCGCCGGCGGCGTTGCGATAGTGGTAATTGCAGTAGCCCATGCCGGTGCCCGAGCAGCCTTCGACCTCGGGAAAGCCGAGCTTGCGCAGAGCGTCGCGCATGCCGTCCTCGCCTTCGTCGGCGTCGGGATCGGACTGGCGGCCCTGCCAGCCCTGGGCGAGCAGGCGCTCGCGCGCGGCCGGCAGCGCCATCGCCTCGAGCCGCGGCAATTTCGCGCGCTGACCGCAGTAGCTGTCGATCGCCGGCAGCGCAGCCAGCTCCAGGCCGCCGTCCGCGCCGACCACGAGGCGCGCGAGCTGGCTGCCGTTCCAGTCGCCGAGCCGCAGTTCGGCATCGGCGCCGTCGCGTCGGGCCAACTGGCTCGGTTCGGCCGAAGGAGCGGGCACGCCGTCCTCCAGCGACTGCAGGCCGGCATCGGAATCCTCCTTGCCCGCATGGCTGTCGACCACCTGCGCGACCGGCCGGCCGTCGCGGAACAGCAGCACCTGTCCGTCCGGGAACACGCAACCCATGCCGGCCAGATGGGTGCCGACCCGGGCCACGCCGACCGCGCGGTAACCGGCCCAGTCGCGCTCGCCGAATACGGTCCAGCCGGCGGCATCGGCGGCGCGCGCCTCGGCCGAGACCGGCGCCTGCGCGCAATCGCCCGATGCTTCGCCACTGTCGGCCGTGGCCTTGGGCAGCGGCGGCAGCGCGTCGATCAGGCGCAGGCGCAGGCTGCCGACCTCGCCCTTGACCGTCAGCGCCTTGGCGGCCGGCGGCGTGGCGGCGGGCGTCGTCGCGGGCGTTGGCGTCGCGGGTGCGGCCGGGGCGGGCGCCGCCGGAGTCGCCGCGCCTTCGCGATTGCAGGCCGACCCGCCCAGCGCGATCAGCGCCGCCACGGCCCAGGCCAGCGGCCGCGGCGACGGCACAACACGCCCGGCGGCGGCGAACGAACGGCGAATCGGCGTGGATTCCATGGCGCATTGCTCCTTGAATGTGCGCGCACGCTATCTGATCGCCGCGAAACGGGTCAATAATGGCCGCCGCTTTCATCCGCCGCCCGCTCGATGCCCTTTCTTGAACTGACCCTGCGCTGCAGCGAAGCCGAACAACCGCGCTACGAAGCCGCGCTGGACGACGTCGGCGCGCTCGCGGTGACCATGCTCGACGCCGATGCCGACACCAGCAACGAGCACGCCATCCTCGAACCGGGCGTCGGCGAAATCCCGCTGTGGCAGTCGATGGTGCTCAGCGCGCTGTTCCCGCACGACGCCGACGCGCTGGTGCTGCTGGCCGCGCTGGAGTCGTTCGACCCGGGCCTGGAATGGACCCAGGTGCGTTTCCGTCAGGTCGAGGACCAGGACTGGGAACGCGCGTGGATGGACCAGTACGTGCCGCTGCAGTTCGGCCGCCGCACCTGGATCGTGCCGTGGAATCACGACCTGCCCGACGGCGCCGACGCGGCCGACGCCGCGGTGGTGCGGCTGGACCCGGGCCTGGCGTTCGGTTCGGGCACCCATCCGACCACCGCGCTGTGCCTGGGCTGGCTCGACGGCCTCGCCGACGAAGGCGAACTCGACGGCCGGCGCGTGCTCGATTTCGGCTGCGGCTCGGGCATCCTCGCCCTGGCCGCGCTCAAGCTCGGCGCCGCGCATGCGGTCGGCGTCGACAACGACCCGCAGGCCTTGCTCGCCACCGACGACAACGCGCAGCGCAACGGCGTGGCCGAGCGCATCGAGGTGCATCTGCCGCAAGACGAACCGCTCGCGCAGTACCCGGTGGTGGTCGCCAACATCCTCGCCTCGGCCTTGATCGCGCTGGCCGACACCCTGGCCGCGCGGGTCGCGCCGGGCGGCCGCATCGCCTTGTCGGGCATCCTCGCCGGCCAGGAAGACGAGGTGCTCGCGCGTTACGCCGCCGACTTCGAACAATTGCGCGCCGACCGTCTCGAAGACTGGATGCGCGTCACAGGCATGCGTCGGCGCTGAGCGCGACGGCATGATGGAATAAGGCCAATGTTCGTCGCCTGCCCTCACTGCGGTTATCTGGTTGCGCTGGTCGTGGCTCAGGACGGTCCGACCCGGACCTGTCCGCGCTGCGCCGGCGCGCTGCAATCGCAGGGCGCGGCGAACGGCGGCGACGACACGGCGAATGCGGCGCAGACGTCGAACGAAGAAACGCACGCCGTCGCGGCGGAGAGCAAATCGATCGCGGCCGCAACGACTGTCGCCGCTACCGACATCGACGACATCGCCAGCGTGTTGCGCAAGAAGCCGCACAAGAGTCCTGTCGAGAGTCCCGCTGCGCCTTCGGCATCGACGCGCGCGATCGATGCTCCGGCCGCGGTCGAGGTCGGTAATCAAACCGCCGATTCCATTACCGATTCCGTTACCGATGCGAGCACCGACGCCGCGCCGGGCAGCGACATCGCCGCGGACGATATTGCGTCCACGCAACCGGCAACGCCGGCTGCCGCGTCGCCACCGGCCGACGCCGCGCTGACCCCGCTCAACGCCGCGGTGCCGATCGCGCGCAAGCGACCGGCCAAGCGCGCCGGCAAATCCGAAACCGCGGTGACCTCGGCCCGACGCGCGCCGAGCTTCGCCCGTCAGCACGCGCGCGCGGCCGCGGCGCCGGCGCGGCTGCATTGGAGCGGCCCGCTACTGATCGGCGTGTTGACGATCGCGCTGGTCCTGCAATTGCTGCTCGCGCAGCGCGACGAACTCGCCGCCGACGCGCGCTGGCGGCCGCTGCTCGCGCAACTGTGCGGCGTGCTCGCCTGCGAGATTCCGCCGTGGCACGAACCGACCGCGCTGACCATGCTCAACCGCAACGTGCTGCCGGTCGCAGACCGCGCCGGGGTATTGCGCGTCAATGCTAGCTTCCGCAACGACGCGCGCTGGGCGCAGCCGTGGCCGACGCTGGTGCTGAGCCTGGAGGACGTCGATGGCCGCCGGGTCGGCCAGCGCGCGTTCTCTCCTGAGGACTACCGCAAGGGGTATCGGGCGGAGGAACGGATCGCGCCGGGGCAAAGCGCCGCGGTGCAGTTCGACGTGCTCGAACCGGCCCCGCACGTGGTCGCGTTCACCTTCGATTTCCGTTGAAATTAACGCCGTCGCGTTGTCTGCCGCGACCCCGGCGCGCTAGACTCCCGATCCCGTCGTCACTGCGCGCAGTGCGCAATTGGCACATCCCGGCCGACGGAAACCTGCTACGGGGAAGCACTTGAACGCACTCAACGACCGCAACGAAGCCGCCCGCACCGGACCCCGGGTGCCGCTGCGCGATCATGTCGCGACTTCGATCCGTCGTTACCTGGGCGACCTCAACGGCAGCGGCACCGAAAACCTGTACGAAATCGCGCTGCGCGAACTGGAAATCCCGCTGTTCGCCGAAGTGCTGCAGCATTGCGACGGCAATCAGAGCCGCGCCGCGGCGATGCTGGGCATCCATCGCGCGACCCTGCGCAAGAAGCTGCGTGAGTACGGGCTGGAATAAGCGCCCGTCCGACTTCGCTGCCTGCGCCGAAGTCCACATCGTTTCCACCCAGGCACACGCCGCGACGCGCCGTTCGCTTTGCCGAACCCGCCTTGTTTCGCTGGCGGCGGCGCACCACGGCTCAGGTCATCGGTCGCATGCGATCATCGCCACGACTTCGTCCCGTGGAATGCCTGCCGATGCGCGATCTCACCCAGCCCGGTAGCGTGCTGCGCCCGTTTCCGGCGACCGAGGACGTGTTCGCGCCCGGCCAGGAAAACCTGGCCCGGCACCTGCACCCGCTGGTATCGATCGACCTGGCCGCGGTGCGGCCGCAATGGTCGGGCTGGCTGCATCTGCTCAGCCCGCTGGAGCCCTGCGATGGCCTGGTCGGTCAGTACACCGAAGACGAATTCCACGCACCGCTGCTGCGCAGCAACTGGATCGGTTTCGCGGTCGAAGACGGACGTTATCGCCTGCTCGGCGACCCGCGCTATTTCCTGCTCGAACGCAGCCTCGAACAGACACCCGCGGAGCTGCACGCCGAACGCGCCGAACTGGAGCGGCACTACGAAATCGAAAACCGCGCCTACCAGGCATCGCGCGATTACTACCGCGAGCACGGTCGGCTGGTACGGCTCAACCGGTTCGGCAACGGCCCGTCCAGAGACGCGACGCCGCAGCAACTGGTTACTCAGTTCGGTGGCGTCGCCGAGTCGGGCTACAACTGGGAAGAAACGGTGGAGTTCCCGCTTGAGCACGGCGTCGGCGCGGGCGACAACGGCGAGGACGCGGTGTGGCCGCTGAGTCCGAGCGGCCGTCGTTTCGAACACGTGGCCTCGGTGCCGGGTTGGCACTACCGGCATACCGGCGCGGACTTGATCGTGCTGTTCTACGAACCGGTCGAACAGCTGGCGTTGTTGACCTTCGATTGGAGTTGAGCGTGCGGGCTGCATCGCGCGGTTCGCTTGCCGGCTTTCGATCGCGCTGCGCGAATCGCTGATTCCGTTATTCGCCGAAGTGCTTCGGCATCGCGACGGCAACCACAGCTACGGCGATGCTCGGCATTCATCGCGCGAGTCCGCGCAAGAAGCTGCGCGAGTCCGAGTCGGAATAAGCGGCGCCGCTCGTCTCGGCCCGTCGGCGGTCACAGCTGCGCGCGGGTCGCCAGAAACGCCAGATACTTGGGATCGTCTTCGGCGAACAGGTCCGCGCCGCCGCCCTTGTAGGCACGCATCAATTCGTCGGCGGCCGCATCGTGCTCGCCGGCTTCCAGCAGCACCTGTCCCAGACGCAGATGGATGAAGGCATTGCCCGGCCCGCCCGGGCAGCGCAACGCGTATTCCAGCACCGGACGCGCGGACTTGAGGTCGCGCAGACGGAAATAGCAATCGCCGATCGCGGTGAGGATCCAGGTCGACGCTTCCCAATCTTTCTTCGGTTCGGGCACCCATTCCCAGGCGTCGTTGAAGCGGGTCACCGCGGCGTCGAAGCGCTTCTCGGCGACCAACGCGTTGCCCGCCTCGCACAGCCGGCTCAGGCGTTCGTAGACGGCGTCGTCCATTTGTAGTGGGGGTGAGGTCATTGGGGGCTCTGCGGGGTGCTGTTGGGTGGGTGTAACGCCGGAGGAACGGTCCGCGTTTCTGGCTCGGGCGGGCAGCTAGCGTACGACGGGTTTGCGATTATCGCGTTGCGGTCCGTGGCGTGATGTGCGCGGGTTTCGGATTGGTCGGGCGTGTAGCTGGACCTGCGCGCAGTGCGCGCGTACGGCGTTTCTTTCGACTTCGCGCTGCCATCCATGGCGCAACTGGCGCGGGCTTCGGATTGCCCGGCCCGGCCATCCTTGGCCGGTCGTGTAGGCGGACCTGCTCGCGTGCGTGGTGCGCGCGTACGGCGCTTCTTTCCAGAACGCGTTGCCATCCATGGCGAGACATGCGCGGGCTTCGGATTGCCCGGCCCGGCCATCCTTGGCCGGTCGTCTAGCCGGACCTGCGCGCAGTGCGCGCAGAGCGGTCCGGCTAGACCCACCAATACCTAATCAAATGGAAGAAGACGGGGGCGGCGAAACACACCGAGTCCAGACGGTCCAGCACGCCGCCGTGGCCTTCGATCATGTGGCCCCAATCCTTGATTCCGCGATCGCGCTTGATCGCCGACATCACCAGGCCGCCGTAGAAGCCCATCAGGTTGATGACCAGCGCCAGCGCGGCCGCCTGCAACGGCGTGAACGGCGTGATCCACCACAGCGCCGCGCCCAGCGCGGTCGCCGAAGCGACGCCGCCGACGAAGCCTTCGACGGTTTTCGACGGCGACAGCTTCGGCGCGATCAAGCGCTTGCCGCACAGCTTGCCCCAGACGTACTGCAACACGTCCGAGGACTGCACCACGATCACCAGGAACGCGATCAGCAGCAGATTGCGTCCTTCGTACCCAGGAATATGCAGATTGATCAGCGCCGGCACATGGGAAATGCTGAACACGCAGATCATCAGCCCCCACTGCACCTTGGCCGTGCGTTCCAGATAACGCGTGGTGTCGCCGCCGATGGTCGACAGGATCGGCAACAGCAGGAACGCGTAGACAGGGATCAGCAAGGTGTACAGCCCGTACCAGTCGATATAGACCAGCCAGTACTGCAACGGCAGCGCCAGGTAGAACGCCGCGAGCAAGGCGTAGTAATCGCTGCGCCGGGTCGGGGTCAGCGTTATGAACTCGCGCAGCGCGAACAGCGAGACGATCGCGAACAACACGATCATGCCGACCCGGCCGATCGCGAACGCGAGCCCGACCACGATCGCCATCACCCACCAGGCGCGAATGCGCGCGACCAGATTGGCCACGACTTGGCTGGGCGCATCGCGGGTCTTCCAGCGCAGCCATTCGGCGATGACGGTCGCGATCACCAACACGCAGGCCACGCCGGCGAACAGCAGCACCGAGTGCGGCCATTCGCGCACGAAACCGATCAAATCGTTCATTCCGCCGCTCCGTGGCCGGGGTTCGCGCCGCCCGTCGTACCGTTGCCCGCGGCATGGCCCGAGCCGTGCTCGGACAAGGCCAGCAAGGCGTTGCGCGCGCGATCGAGAAACGCCTGCTTGTCTTCGTCGGCATGCAGGCGCAAGGTCTCGCCGAAGGTCGCGGTACACAGCAACGGCAGCGGCAAGACCTTGCCCTTGGGCATGACCCGGGCGAGGTTGTCGATCCATACCGGCACGAATTCGAGCTCCGGACGGCAATGCGCGAGGTGATACAGCCCGCTCTTGAACGGCAGCAGCGGCTCGTCGCCCTGGTTGCGCGTGCCCTCGGGGAACAGGATCAGCGAACTGCCGCCGTCGACCGCGTCGCACAAGGTATCGATGGCGTCGCGCTTGCGCTGGGCCGGGTCGCGTTCGATCAACACGCCGTTGAAGACTTCGCGGATCAGATAGCGACGCAAGGCATCGCGCTGCCAGTAATCGGCGCCGGCCACCGGCCGCACCTGACGCCGCAATGCCGGCGGCAAGGCCGACCAGATCATGACGAAATCGCCGTGACTGACGTGGTTGCCGTAGTACACGCGGTGATCCGACGACGGCGAGCAGCGCCACAGCGCGCGCGCGCCGGTCAGCGCGCGGATCGCGCCGCTGAAGCTGCTGGCGAGCAAGTTCGAAATCATCTGGCCTCCAATTCGCGCACGATCGAACGCAGGCGCAAGCCGATGGTCACGGCCGCGCCGAGCGCGACCGCGGCCAGGGCGGCGGCGAGCAAGGCCTCGACCCACTGGGTCCATCCCAACGCCAGACCGATCGCCGACAGCAGCGCGGCCAGACTCATCGCGATCATGCGCATGCGCCGCGACATCGGGCCCTGCGCATGTTCGCGCAAGCCGCAGGCCAAGCCGAGCACGCGCACGTAAGCGGTACCGACCGACAGCAGCGACGCGGCCCAGCCCAAGTCGCTGGCCCAGCTCAGCCACGGCGCCAGGCCGTAGCCGACGCCGAGAAAAATCAGCGTGTCGGCGAGCCGATCGGGCGCATCGCTATAGACCTCGCCGGCCTTGCCGACCATGCCGCCGCGACGCGCGAGCAGGCCGTCGAGCCGATTGCACAGCATCCGCCCTTGCAGGCAAACGGCCGCGAACAACAGCAGCACCACGCCGGCCAGCGGCGGATCGCGCAGGGCGAAGAAGAACGACAGCCCGGCCAATGCGGCCAGACCGATGGCGAACAAAGAAATGCCATTGGGCGTGGCACCGCGCGAACGCAGCCGCGCGGCCAGGCGTATGCGCCAGTCGGGCCGCGCCGGTTCGCCCGGCGCGGTCGGCAACGGCGCGACGTCATCGGACGGCCGGGGATCGTGGGGGTCGCTCATGCTGTCGCTCCGTTCAATCGCCACCGCCGCCGCAACCGCCGCAGCCGCTGGACCCGCAACTGCTGCCGCCGCTGTCGCTGCTGTTGCTACTGCTGTTGCTACTGCTGCCGCAACTGCTGCTGCCGCCGCTGCCGTCGCTGCTGCTGGACACCGGCGTGCGCAGGATGTGGTAATCGGCCAGCGCGCTGTCGAGCAGGCCCGCCGTGCCCATCAACGCGACCCGCGCGCCGGCCTCGACGTCGCTGGATTCGCGGCGCTTGGCCAAGGCGCGGTCGGCATCGTGCAGCGCCCAATCACCGGCGCGCGAACGCCGCTTGGCGAAGGCCCAGCGGACCAACGCCAACACACCCGCGAACGCAGTCAGTACCACCAGGAAGCCCACCGGCTTGCCGCGCTCCACGCCGATAAAAATCTTGCACAGGCCGAACCCGGCCAAGGCGATGATCGGCAGCGTGCCGACCAGTCGCGCGCCTAAGGCCTGCCCCGAACTCATCCACCAGCCCTTGCGCTGCAGGTGCTCGCCCAGTCCGTCGTAATGCTGCTTGAGCGCGCCGAGGGCATCGTCGAGATTCTGCCGGCGCTGCACGATCCACATCGCCTCGCGCAGCGATTCGGGAAGAGGCTGCTTGCCGCCGTCCGGGTTCGCGCGCAGCCAGGCGCCGGTGCGCGCCGCATCGCGGGCGTGACCGGCGAAATCCAGGCGCAAGGCATCGCGGTCGAGCAGTTCGACGATCGCCACGTCCGCGGCGCGTTCGGTGCCCGCGGCAAGAAAACCCAGTTCGACCGGGTCGCCGCCTTGGACGCTGCCGCGCCGGTTGGCGCCGCGCACGCGTCGCTCCAATGCACCGCCGACCGCGAACACGCAGCCGATCGCGGCGATGTAGAACGCGAGAAACTGATAGCCGCGCCATTGCAGCGGGTCGTAGTCCGCCGACACCGATACACCCCACACATACGCCGCGGCGCAGGCGCCGCTCCATATCCATGCCCACCGGCCGACCCCGCGAGGCGGCAAGGTCCAGGGCGTGACGAACCGCAACGGCGTGCGCCGGCCCGATTGCGGCTCGTGAGTGGCGACCTGCGCCGCGCGCGACAGCGTCGGATACGGCCATTGCGCCGCCGGCGGATCGCCGAAGAAGCGCTCGTAGCTGATATAGGTCTCGCGGTACTGCTGTTGATGCCGTTCTTGTTCCTGCGCGCCGCCGAGCGAGGGCGCGTGGTGCAGCGATTGTTCGAGCACCTGCGGACAAAAGCGTTGCCAGTAGTCGCGGGTGTCGGTCATATGCGCGTGCCAGACCTGATCGATCAGCTCGCTCGGCGTGACCGGATGGCCGGCGGAAATCGCCAGAAAACAGAACCGCCGGTATTCCTCCAGCGCCGCCTGCGCGCCCTCGCGCGTGGTCTGGCAGGCGTGGGCGACGCAGGTCAGAAAGGCTTCGTGGTGTTCGCCGCCGAATTGGTATTGGTGCAGGCGTTGCCACAGCGCGCGCCGCGGCGCGGTCCACACGTTATCGTCCATCCCCGTTTCGCTCATAGCCACACTCGCCCATAGGCCGCGACCAGCATCGCCAATTGGGCCAGCAGGCACAACGCTTGATTGCGCAGCAGGCCGCGCGCGCCGCGCCAGCGCGCCGGCCAGTCGCGACCGGCGCGGTCGCGCGGCAACAGCTCCAGCGCGATCAAGCTCGCGTCCAGGCGTCGCGCGGCGTGCAGGTCGGCGTTGGCGTCATCGCCGTGATCGGCCAACGCGGCCAGCAACCTCGCGTCGAAATCCACCCGCACCGCGTAATACAACTGCGCCAGCCCGGCGCACAGGCTCAGCAGCCACCACGCCGGCATGGCATCCGCGCCCGCGTCGGGCCACACCAGACCCAGCAGCGTGGCCGCCAGCACGATCAGCGAGACGTTGCGCAGATGCCGCCCCTGCGCCAGCAGCGAGGCCATCGCGCGCAGGTCGAAAGCCGTCGTCGCGATGGGATCGCCACTCGAAGGCGGCGGCGTTTGCGGATCGCTCATGCGATGTGTCCGTCTGGAACCTGCGTACGCGCCGTCGCCGCTGCGCGCGTCATCAATCCCAGCGCGCGCCGATGCCGGTCGCGCAGCACGATCGCCGGCCGCGCCTTGCGCAGGATCGCGATCGCTTCGTCCACCGTGGCCGCGCGTCCGCTGTGCAGCAGCCACGCCGCGACCGCGGCGGCGCTGCGCGAGTAGCCCAGGGCGCAGCAGACCAAAATCTCGCCGTGCCCCCGCAGCGATTCAATATCGATGGCGGCTTGGCGCAACTGCTCAGCGCTCGGCGCGACCAGATCCAGCATCGGCCTGACCACGTCGCCCGATCGCCACGACCGCAACGGTAGTTCCGCGCTGACATCGATCACCCGCGCATAGCCATCGCGTTCGTCGCGGCCGGGCACCCGACCCAGCCAGACTTCGTCGATCACCCACACCGGCTGCGGCGCGTTGCGCGTCCACCAGCGCGAATTGAGCCACGCGCCCAGCAGGTACGGCGCATACAGCCAGCACGCGGCCGTGCTCAGACGGCCGTCGTCGCGTTTCTGGAAGCCGTCCGCGCCGAGGACCGCGTAGTTCAGCGCCACCAGCAGCAACGACAGCGCCGGCCACAGCAGCCACAACGCGGCCCCGCCCAGCGCGATCGCGGCATACGCACAGGCACTGGCGCCGGCCAGATAGATCAGCGCGAGCTTCCAGCGCTGCGGATCGCGCGTCAGCGCCGCATGCCGCCACGGCGCGACGGCGCGTTCCGGCCACAGCCACACGCACAGCCAACCGGCCAGCACACCGGTGGGCAGGTCGATGAAGTGATGCTGATAGGTGGTCAACACCGACAAGCCGATCAGCGCGAACCACAGGTGCAACATCCAGCGCCACACGCCGCCCAGGTGCTGAGCGAAACGCACCCACAGCACGATCAATAGCACGATGTGCAGCGACGGCGCCTGATTGAACGGTTTGTCGAAGCCCAGCAGCACATCGAACAACCAACCGAACACGCCGCCCGTCTCCGGACGGGTGAAACTGAAATGCAGCGGGAGCAACAGGAAACACGAGATCGCGACGACCTGCGCGCTCAGCAGGCGCAAGGCCTGGGTATCGAGCTCGCGCCGGTCGCGGCAGACGAACAGCGATATCCCGTAGAACAGGTCGATCGACCAGTACGGCACGATGGTCCAGGCCCAGAACGGCATCGCCCGTTCCCAGTCGAACACGATGCTGGGCACGACGACGCGCGCGGCCGCGACCGAGTTGGCGTAGCCGTAGCTCAGAAAGAACAGCGGCCCGAGGAAGATCAGCCACAGCAGCGCCCGCCCCCACGGACGCCGCGCGGTCGCAGCGGTCATGCGTCGACCCGCTGCGCCAGCGATACGGTGAAGATGCCCCAGGCGTCGATGCGCTGATCGATCTTGACGAAACCCGCCGCGCGCACCAGATCGTCCATTTCCTGCTGGCTGCGCCGGCGCATCACCCAGGCCTCGCCGCCGCGGTGGCTGGTCAGCGCGCGGGCGATGAACTCCAGCTGCGGATGCCAGGGCTGGCCGGTGTAGACGATGAAACCGCCCGGCGGCACCGCCGCGGCCAGGCCTTCGAGCGAGCGCCGCACCAGCGCGTTGTCGGGAAACAGTTCGTACAGGCCCGACACCACCGCCAGGGTCGGGCGCGGATCGAGCGCGGCCAGCGCGTTGCGGTCGAACGCGTCGCCCTGATCGAAGCGCGCGAGCGCGCGGGCGCCGAGGGTGTCGATCAAGGCGCGGCCCTTGTCGACGTTGAGCTCGCTGTAATCGCGCAGACGGATCGAATCGGCGCGCTCGGTGCCGCCGGCCAGCGCTTCGAGCGCATAGCGGCCGTGACCGGCGGCGATATCGACCGCATGCACCGGCAACGAGGCCGCGCGCAGGCGCCGCATCGCTTCGCGCAACAGCTCGTGCAGATGGGTGCGGCGCACGCGGATGCCGCGCCAGCCGATCGCGTCGAGATAATTGCGATCGATCATCCGGCCCAGCGGCCCTTTGCCGCGCGCCTCGTCGCGGTAGACGTAGTCCAGGCTGCTGCCCGAATCGAAGCCGGTGTCCAGGCCGAGTTTGATGCCCTCGGAGAACTTGCCGCCGAAGCGCAGCCCGGCGCGGGTGAAGCGCCAGCGCAGATCCGCCAGCGACCAGCGTTCCGGCGGCCACGAGAGTTTTTCCGATTCCTCGAAGCTCGGGCCGTGACGGTGCGCGTCGAGCAGATCGGCGCGGCGC
This sequence comes from Lysobacter capsici, assembly GCF_014779555.2. Classification (NCBI taxonomy): domain Bacteria; kingdom Pseudomonadati; phylum Pseudomonadota; class Gammaproteobacteria; order Lysobacterales; family Lysobacteraceae; genus Lysobacter; species Lysobacter capsici. The sequence continues at coordinate 925,899 of NZ_CP094357.1, read as the reverse complement.
AGCGGCTCGGCGAAACGCGCCTGCACGAAGGCGCGGATGCGGTTGATCGCGGCGACCCGGCCCTTCTCGCCCAGGGTGTCGTGATAGAAGCCCTGCAGCAGGTGGCGTTCCTTGATTTCCGATCCCAGCCGCTCGTAGAACCGGTCCTGCGGGCCGCGGTGGACGACGAAATCCGAACCCGAGACCAAGAGTTGCGTCGGCACCGTGATCGCCTGCGCATCGGCCACGATACGGTCCGAAGTCTCGTACAGCCCCAACAACACCCGCACCGAAATCGGCCGGGTAATCAACGGATCGGTACGATAGCTCTCGACCCGCTCCGGATCGTGCGTCAACCACTGCGGCTTGACATAGCTGTTGACGAAGAAATTGCCGCGCAGCTTCTGCATCAGCTTCAGGCCCGGCACCGCCAGCGGCACGTACAGCTTGACCTTGAACGCCGGCGAGGCCAGCACCAGCGCGCGCAGGCGCGGCGCGTAGTCGTGGACCCAGGTCGCGGCGACCACCGCGCCGACACTCTGCGCGATCAGCGCGGTGTCTTCGACCGCGATGCCGTGGCTGGCGCCGATATGGGCGACGAAGCGGTCCAGGTCGCGCACCAGCGCATCGAAACCGGGCGCATCGCCGCGCTCGCCGGGCGAACGGCCGTTGCCGCGCGCGTCCCAGGCGAAGAAATCGGCGTCCTCCATGCCCAACTCGGCGACCAGATGCTGGACCCGGCCGGAATGTTCGTGGCCGCGATGCAGCAGCACGATCGCGCGGCGCGGCTGGCCGGCGGCCGGCGCGCTCGCGGGCCAATAGCGATAGAACAACGAAGTGCCGTCGAAACTGGCGAACTGGCGTTCCTGTACTTCCCTCATCAACCTTCTCCTTGTTGCGGTACTGCGGCGTCCTGCGCGGCATCATGCCGCAAACCGGCGCGCACGCGGCGCACCACGGTCAACACGCACAGCAGACCGGCGACGATCAACATCAGTTCCGTACCGCGCGCGCCGATCCAGCCCAGCGCGAGCAATACGCCTAGCAAACCGACCACGAACGCGCGGTCGCTCTTGCCCATCGGCCCGTCGTAGCGACGCGGCGCGCCGATCATCGGCCCGAGCACGCCGGCGTATTCGGTCAACGCCGCCAGCAGCACGAACGCCAGCAACGGCGCCGGATGCAGGCCGGCGACCGCGAACAAGGCCAGGTACAAGGCGCTGTCGGACACCACATCGCACAGTTCGTTGAGGTAAGCGCCCAGCCGCGACTGCTGGCCGAACTCGCGCGCCAGCATGCCGTCGATGGCGTTCATCGCCATGCGCGCGAACATCCACAACGGCAGCAGCGCGAACAGCCACGGCCGCGCCGGCGCGGCCCAGTACACCAGCACGGCCACGCCGAGCGAGACCGCCGCCGCCGCGGTGGTGACTTGATTGGCGGTGACGCCCAGCGCGTGCAGGCGTCGCACCAGCGGCCGCAGCAGCCCCTGGAAGCGTCCTTTCAAAGCGTAGATCGAAGCCATTCCCTGTGCGTTCCCAAAGCCCTCGCGGGCATCGCCGATCAGCTTAGCGGCTGCGGACAACGATCGCGGTCCCCGTGCCCACGGATGCGCGCGGTATCGAAATACTGGCCCGCCGGATCAGCGTGGCGGTGCCGACGCCGGCCGCGCGGCGCCGTCGGCGTCGCGATTGCCGGGCCACGGTGGCCGAAGATGCGCGATCCGGGCCTGAACGGGCCGGCCCGGCGGCCCACCCCCGCTATAATTCCCGCGCCTTCCGCTGCCCCCTTCCCCGAATGACCTCCGATACCTCGACCGGCACGCCGGTTCACATCCGCCGCGCCCTGCTGTCCGTGTCCGACAAGACCGGCCTCATCGAACTCGCCCAGGCCCTGGCCGCGCGCGGGGTCGAACTGCTGTCCACCGGCGGCACCGCCAAGGCCATCCGCGACGCCGGCCTGGCCGTGCGCGACGTGTCCGAGGTCACCGGCTTCCCGGAAATGATGGACGGCCGGGTCAAGACCCTGCATCCGCTGGTCCACGGCGGCCTGCTCGGCCGCGCCGGCACCGACGACGCAGTGATGGCCCAGCACGGCATCGCCGCGATCGACCTGCTGGTGTTGAACCTGTACCCGTTCGAGAAAGTCGCCGCCAACCCCGCCAGCAGCTTCGACGACATCATCGAGAACATCGACATCGGCGGCCCGGCGATGCTGCGCTCGGCGGCGAAGAACTTCGCCCGGGTCGCGGTCGCGACCGACCCGGCGCAATACGCCGGCCTGATCGAGGAATTGAACGGCAACGACGGCGCGCTCAGCGGCAAGACCCGCTTCGCCCTGTCGGTGGCCGCGTTCAACCGCGTCGCCCAGTACGACGCGGCGATCAGCAATCACCTCTCGGCGATCGCCGAGGACGGCAGCGCGCAGGCCTTCCCTGCGCAGCACAACGCCAGCTTCGTCAAGGTCATGGACCTGCGCTACGGCGAAAACCCGCACCAGCTCGGCGCGTTCTACCGCGACGTCAACCCGCTGCCCGGCACCCTGGCCACCTTCACCCAGTTGCAGGGCAAGGAGCTGAGCTACAACAACCTCGCCGACGCCGACGCGGCCTGGGAATGCGTTCGCCAGTTCGAAACCCCGGCCTGCGTGATCGTCAAGCACGCCAACCCCTGCGGCGTGGCCCAGGGCGTGGCCTGCGGCGACGCCTACGAGCTGGCGTATGCGACCGACCCGACCTCGGCGTTCGGCGGCATCATCGCCTTCAACACCAAGCTCGACGCGGCCACCGCCAAGGTCATCCTCGACCGCCAGTTCGTCGAGGTGCTGATCGCGCCGGATTACGACGACGCGGCGATCGACTACGCCAGGAAGAAGGCCAACGTGCGCGTGCTGCGCATCCCGCACGGCGCCGGCCGCAACTTGCAGGACATCAAGCGCATCGGCTCGGGCCTGCTGGTGCAGAGCGCCGACCTGCGCGAAGTAGGCCGCGACGAGTTGAAAGTGGTCAGCAAGCTCGCCCCGACCGAGGCCCAGCTCAGCGACCTGCTGTTCGCCTGGCGCATCGCCAAGTTCGTCAAGTCCAACGCCATCGTCTATGCGCGCGATCACCGCAGCATCGGCATCGGCGCCGGCCAGATGAGCCGCGTGGTCAGCGCCAAGATCGCCGCGCTCAAGGCCGAGGAAGCCGGCCTGGTCGTGCCGGGCTCGGTGATGGCGTCGGATGCGTTCTTCCCGTTCCGCGACGGCATCGACGCCGCGGCCGCGGCCGGCATCAAGGCGGTGATCCAGCCGGGCGGCTCGATGCGCGACAACGAAGTGATCGCCGCCGCCGACGAGCACGGGCTGGCGATGGTGTTCACCGGCGTGCGTCATTTCCGTCATTGAGGTTGAAGCTTGGCGCGGCCGCGATCGCTTCGGCGCTCGCGGCGGCGCTTGATCGCTTATGTCCGATCCTTCTGATTCCGACTCCTCCAAGCCCGGCGCGTCCAGGTCGGGCGCCGCCGGGCCCAGGGCCGAGCTCGATGCTGCGACCGGCCTGAGCGAGCGGCCGTCGTTGGGCCGCAATCTCGGCCGTTCGATCGCGCGCAAGCTCACGGTGATCGCGGTGTTGCTCGCGGTGATGGCGATCTGGGGCGCATGGCAGTACACGCGCCGGCAGGCGGTCGACAGCGAAACGCTCGGCGACTATCGCATCGATGGATCGTCGGTCGCGGTGCTGGTGGTCGAACCCGACGTGTCGCTGGAAATCGGCGCCGGCCTGCGCCGCGACTACACCGTGCAGGTCGCGCGCGCGCTGGCCAGACGGTTCGACCAGTTGGGCTACACCACCCGCGAATTCGCCGCGCGCAGCGACGAAGAACGTTTCGGCCAGACCACCCGCGCCGCCGATCGCGATGCCGCCGCGCAGTACCAGGCGCAAACCATGCAGCGCCTGCGCGAATTCAACGCGCCGGTGCTGCGGGTCGCGCTGCAGGACCTGCAGTACGACGGCCGCAGCGTCAGCGAGCAGCATTACCGGGTCGAACTGCTGGACCCGAAAACCCTGCAACCGTCCTGGCGCGCGACGCTCACCTGGCGCGAAGGTCGTTCGCAGTCCATCGCCTTGCTGTGGCATCTGCGCAAGAACCGGCTGCCGCCGCCGTTGTGGGACAGCCTGGCGGATCTGGCGATCGGGCGGATGCGCAAGGATGGCGTGATCGTGTCCGGGTCGACGATCCGGTAATCCAAGTTGCGGCTGCGACATCCTGATCGCGTCGCTGGCGAGTGTCGCGGTCGCGGCTCGCGCCGCTCCTACAGTCGGACTTCGCGGCTACAACCGCCCCCTGTAGGAGCGGCGCAAGCCGCGACCGCGCCACCTCGCCCACATCGCATTCCCGATGCCCGACACTCAACCCCACCCACACTCGCGTAAAATCTCCAATCCGCGTACCCCACGCCATCGCGGCCCGTCGTGGCCAGGAGCATCCATGAAAGTCCTCGTCATCGGTTCCGGCGGGCGCGAACACGCGCTGGCCTGGAAGCTCGCCCAGTCGCCGCGCATCGACGAAGTGCTGGTCGCGCCCGGCAACGCCGGCACCGCGCACGAGGGACGTTGCCGCAATGTCGCCGTGGCCGCCACCGACATCGACGGCCTGCTCCAGCTGGTCGCCGACGAAAACGTCGCGCTGACCGTAGTGGGCCCCGAAGCCCCGCTGGTGGCTGGCGTGGTCGACCGCTTCCGCGCCGCCGGCCTGCGCATCTTCGGACCGACCGCCGCCGCCGCCCAGCTCGAAGGCAGCAAGGCTTACGCCAAGGACTTCCTCGCCCGCCACGGCATCCCGACCGCGTACTACGCCGTGCACACCGACGTCGACGCCGCGCTGGCCTATGTTCGCGAGAAAGGCGCGCCGATCGTGGTCAAGGCCGATGGCCTGGCCGCCGGCAAGGGCGTGATCGTGGCGATGACCCTGGACGAAGCCGAAGCCGCGGTCACCGACATGCTCTCGGGCAACGCCTTCGGCGCCGCCGGCGCGCGCGTGGTGATCGAGGAATTTCTCGACGGCGAAGAAGCCAGCTTCATCTCCATGGTCGACGGCAAGCACGCGCTGCCGATGGCGACCTCGCAAGACCACAAGCGCGTGTTCGACGGCGACACCGGCCCCAACACCGGCGGCATGGGCGCCTACTCGCCCGCGCCGGTGGTGACGCCCGAAGTGCACGCGCGCGTGATGCGCGAAGTGGTGATGCCGACCGTCGACGGCATGATCGCCGACGGCGTGCCGTTCACCGGTTTCCTCTACGCCGGCCTGATGATCGACGCGCACGGCGCGCCGAAAGTCATCGAATTCAACGTGCGCTTCGGCGACCCGGAAACTCAGCCGGTGATGCTGCGTCTGGACTCCGACCTGCTCGACCTGGTCGAAGCCGCGCTCGACGGCAAGCTCGACACCACGCAAGCGCAATGGAACCCGCGTCCCTCGCTCGGCGTGGTGATGGCCGCGGCGAACTACCCGGACACCCCGAAGGCCGGCGACGTCATCCACGGCCTGGACGCGGCGCAGCCCGCCCACGCGAAGGTCTTCCAGGCCGGCACCAAGCTCGGCCCGAACGGCGAAGTGCTGACCGCCGGCGGCCGCGTGCTGTGCGTGTGCGCGCTGGGCGACGACGTCGCTCAGGCGCAGCGCGAAGCCTACGCCGCATTGGCGAAGATCGGCTGGGATGGCGAGTTCCACCGCAACGACATCGGCTGGCGCGCGATCGAACGCGAGCAACAAGCCGCGAAATCCTGAGCCCCATCCATCGCGACAAAAAAACGGCCGGAAGAGCCCCGCTCTCCCGGCCGTTTCGTTTCCCCCTGTAGGAGCGGCGCGAGCCGCGACCGCGACAATACAAATACGACGTAGGCGCGATGTCCGCTCGCGGCTAATGACCGAAGAAATCCAATAAGACGCCGTCCTACAGTCGGCACCATGGCCTCAACTTTTACCGAGAACCTCAAGCCCGCACGGCCGGAAGCACCTCCACGTTCCCGGCCGTTTCGTTTCCCCCTGTAGGAGCGGCGCGAGCCGCGACCGCGACACCACAGATGCGACGTAAGCGCGATGTCGCGGTCGCGGCTCGCGCCGCTCCTACAGTCGGAACTGTGCCCTATGCATGAGATCTAGCCTGCAGCGACACGCATCTCAACAACCGCACGCATCGGCCAGACCGATCTCACTAAACGGCCGCAGGCGCCCCAAACCACGCGGTCAACGCATCCGCCAGCCCCCGCCAACTTCCCTCGCCTACCCAGGCCACATACCCATCCGGTCGAACCAACACGGCCGTAGGCGCGGCGACCACGCCAAGCGCGGGCAACTCCCAAGCCCCCGCGTACCCGGCATCGATCGCCTGCACCCGATCGGCCCAACCCGAACTATCGAAACCACCGGCCTCGCCGAAGTTGATCAGCACCGGTCGCGCACCGTGCAGCAAGCGGTAAACACGCAACGGCCCCCCGGCAGTCACCAGATCCAGATCCGGCATGCGCCGCCCAAGCAAGGGATGCCCCTCGCCGAAGTCGTAGCGGATATCCAGCCCCGTCATCATCGCGGCGAATCGCCGGTACGGCTCATCCATGCCGAGCAGTTCGGCCACCGTGTCGCGCAACGCCGTCGTGCGCGCATCCGCCGGGCGCAACGCGGTCGAGGCCATCGTATTGCGCAGCACCCGCGCCGCGACCGGATGCCGCTCGGCGTGATAGCTGTCGAGCAGACTGTCCGGCGACGTACCCTTGATCACCTGAGCCAGCTTCCAGCCCAGATTCATCGCGTCCTGCACGCCGGTCTGCAAGCCATGACCGCCATCGGGCGCATGCACATGCGCCGCATCGCCCGCCAACAGCACGCGTCCGCTGCGATACGTCGCCGCCTGCCGGCTCACGTCGGTGAAACGCGAAATCCAGGTGGGGCTGTGCGCGCCGTAATCGGTCCCGCATGCAGCGATCAACGCCCGGCTCAGATCGTCCAAGGTCGGCTCATCGTTCGTCGCCGAGACGCTCGCCTCGGTGACCATCACCTTGATCGGCCCCTCGTCCTTGTAGATCACCTGGCCGTCGCGGATCTCGTATTCGGTCCGCCCGAACGCATGCACGCCCAGTTCGCTGCGATGCACGCCCAATTCCGGCGTCTGGGTCATCTCGACCTCGGCGATCAGACTGCTGATGGTCGGGTCCCAACCGGGAAAATCGATGCCGGCGATCTTGCGCACGCGGCTGCGTCCGCCGTCGCAACCGATCATGTACTGCGAACGCAAGGACTTGCCGTCGGACATGACGATGTCGACCCCGCTGTCGTCCTGCGCGAACCCCAGTACCTCGCGTTCGCGATAGAACGTCACCGGCAACTCGCCGACCCAGCCGGCGAGAATGCGTTCGATATGGTTCTGCCACAGCCCGAGCCCGTAATTGTGCCGGGTCGGAAACGCGCTGATGTCCAGCTTGACCCCGGCGAACCCCGCGACTTGCGCCTTCTGCCCTTCGGCGAGAAACCGATCGACGATGCCGCGCTGATCGAACATCTCCAGCGTGCGCGCATGCAGCCCGCCCGCGCGCGACCCGGCCAGTTCCTGCGTGGCGCGCCGCTCGACCACCGCGACATCCACGCCCGCCAGCGCCAACTCGCCCGCCAGCATCAGCCCGGTCGGGCCGCCGCCCACGATCACCACCGCATGCACGTTCATCGCGACGCTCCCGTAAACAGCGCGGCGCGCGCCGCCCGAACCTCGCAAGCCACGGCGTCGACCGCCCGCGACCGTCGCACTCCTCCCGCCGCGACCTCAACCCACCCACGCGGCCCGTACTTCAACGACAACCTGTTCATCGCACCCTCCCGATCCACCGGCCAAGTCAGGTGGGCGATTGAGCACCACGCCCCGGGGCTTGCCGCAAGCCCCCAGGGGAGTAAGATGTTGGTAGGGGCAGGGACCGATGTTTTTCTTCTCGGTTCGCCCAGCCCGGATGAACAGGCTGCCGCGCAGCCCCGGAGCGCCGCGAACGGCGACTCACTCGATCCGGGCGAACTCCCAAACTTACCGATGCGGTCGCCGATGCGGCTTGCGTGGCGCCGAGCTCGGCCGATGCGTGAGCGTATCGACGCTAACCAAAAGTCCGGATCCCGCGCCCGCTTGGCCCACATCAGGACGGCCGGAAAAGCTCGCGCTGTTCCGGCCGTCGTGGTTTCGATCCAAAGGCATGGCTTAGCCACCGAGGCAAGCAAGCGCGGGGCTTGTTAATGCACCGTCCCCGCCGCGTCCTCAGCCATCGGCTGCAATGAGACCGCGACTTCCTCCAGCTCCGCGATCTCCGCCTCCAGCGCGTCGTACAACTCGCCCTGGCGCGTCATCAGTTCCTCGATCCGCTCGGCCTGCTTCAACTTCGACAGTTCCCCATCGAACAGCAGCCACTGCGCGGTCAACTGCTCCACATAGTTCTTGGAGTAATGCCGCATTTCCTTGAGCTGATTCAGCGTCGCGTTGACATGATCCAACGGCGTCTTGGTGTCGGCGGACATACAGACCTCCACTTCGCAAGGTTGGTCCCAGGGTATCGAAGGAAAGCTAGCTGGACCTGAAATACGCCGCGCAGCACGCATGGGATAAACGCCGAATCTTCACTCGGCGCCGACAATGTCGAACGCCGGATCCGACCCATGCCAGAATGCTCACAAGCACCTGAGACCAAACGACCTCTCGGTCCCGCATCAGGACGCGATCGAACAATGGGCCCGTTTCAAGACGGATGGACGGAGCAGGACGTCGCCGCAGTGATCGCGCGCGGTGTACCCGATGAACTTTTGTACGTGCCCATCGTGATCAGCATGGACCCGCCGGACTTCCAGTGGTCTCAGGCGATCTGCATCTCGTTGGCATCGCATCCGCATGTCAATGTCAGGGGCAACGCCGTCCTGGGATTCGGCCATCTCGCGCGTACTTGCCGCCGCATCGACGCGGCAACCGTCGTTCCCCTGATAGCCGCCGCGCTGCAGGACGAGAGCGCCTATGTGCGAGGCCATGCGAACGACGCGGCCGGCGATCTGCTGCACTACCTGGACGTTCGGGTGCCGGGCCATGAGTCGTAAAGGCCCGTGCGCCGCGGCCGGCACGCGAACCATCCGCCCGCCGCCGCGTACCCGGTCCGCCATCGACCCGCGCAAACGCCTCGGCTCGAATGAGGGTTGCATCGGTTAATTTTTGCAGGATCGAGTAGCGTTCGCTCAACATGGCTTGGTAACGACAAACCAGCTTTGAGCCTTGCTTTGATCCGATGCCGTGCCATCAACCGCTTGACCTTGGACACAGACGTTCGAAACCATGCTCGACGACCTCTTGAAATCGCTCAACCACGCCGAACTCAGCTTCATTGCCGAAAGCGACTACGGCAGCGATGTCGAGCGGCATCGGGACGCGCTGAAACAGCTTATCGACGTACAACACGGTGTCCTGACGCGGGGGCAGCACTGGCATCCCTACGAGGTGATCGAGCTGTGCGCGCAGTCATTGAAACCAGGGCACGAACGAGAATTCACCGCCTGCACCCTGCTGGTGCTGCGCGCGGTGGCTTCGGGGCTCGATACGCATACCGACTTGGACCAGAAGCTGGCGGACCGCGCCCAGGACTATGACGCCCTGCCTGCGGAATTCAGGGACGCGATTCTGGATGCCTATCAACGTATCGACCAATAGCCATCCGGCGCAGCTCGCGCCATGGCGGGCCGCGGGTTTCATGCGGGCAATGAACCAGCATCCGCATGACGCTGCCGATAGGTCGCCGGGTCCAGGCTAAACGGCCGAGCGACTCATAGGCCATCGGCGCCGCCTTGGCGACACGAAGACGGCGCTCAGGTGCAGACGCGTCGCCATCAGGCTCCTGCCCACTCCGGCACGGCGCGCTAACTCCCGGCTTCGTACACTGCTCGGCCGTATCCGCAGTCAAAGGCCGAACCCGCATGTCCCCCACCATCGCCCACGCCGCCTACATCGCCGCGAGACTCGGCGAAGCGCTGGCCATTCTGGCCGGGGCGTGGCTGCTGACCACGCTGCTGCGGCATCTGCTGCGGCGGCTGTCGACGCGTTACGAGCTGGCGCCGGCGTTCGCGATCGGGGTGCGGCGGGTATTGAACACGCTGATCTATATCGCGGCGTTGCTGTTGTTGCTCAATCGCTTGGGGATCGAGGGCTCGGTGGTGTGGACGACGTTGACCGGGTTCGTCGCGGTCGGCGCGGTGGCGTTCTTCGCGGCGTGGAGCGTGCTGTCGAATATTTTCTGCGCGTTGCTGATTTTGACCACGCGGCCGTTCCGGCTGTACGACTACATCGAGGTGCTGGAGGGCGGCGACAAGCCGGGGCTGCGCGGGCGGGTGGTCGATATCAATTTCATCTTCACCACGCTGCAGGAAAGCCATGCCAGCGGCGAGGACACGGTGCTGCAGGTGCCCAACAGCCAGTTCTTCCAGCGCAGTACGCGGCGTTGGCGCGAGGAGCCCGAGTGGAGCCGGACGGCTCGGGAGAAGGCCGCGGACGGGCCGCATGGATCGGATTGGCAGGAGCCGGCGGTGCGTTGAAGGGCGGGACGTCAGGCTGCGAGCGCGGCTCACGCCCCGAATCGTTCGGCCTGCGCCTGCCGCGGTCGCTGCGAGCGGGAGAAGGGTTTTAGAGGTGTGGCTAATGCGGCGTGTCCGTCTGGGGTGGCGACCAGAGTCCGTGCGGCGGATTGGGGATAAGTGCTTAGGTCGGGATGAGAGCCGGCAGGGTGATGCACAGGGCAAAAGCGAATCCCCCCTGCCCCCCTTTTGCAAAGGGGGGAAAAGCAACAGCAAAGGCTAAAGGCAACGGCGGGTGGCGGCGGTTGGATGGGTTCGGGGGTTCGGCGGGAGCGGATGGTCTAGGGGCGTGCGTTGCCGGGGCTACTTTTGCGCTACCTCGCTCATGCCGCTACACCCGGCCAGTCGGCTTTTGTTAGGCTCCCCACGCGAATCCTTCGCCCGAGCCGCGCATCCACGCGCGGACACGAACCGACAAGCAGGACGGCATGGCGCACAACCAGTTCGCGTTGCTCACCCAACGGCGGTTCCTGCCGTTCTTCCTGACTCAGGCCTTCGGCGCCTTCAACGACAACGTCTATCGGCAGGCGATCATCGGGCTGTTGTTCTACCTCGGTGTCGACGACGCGCAGCGCACGCTCTATACCAACCTCGCGCCGGCCTTGTTCATCCTGCCGTATTTCCTGTTCTCGGCCACCGCCGGGCAGATCGCCGAGAAGCTGGAGAAGCACAAGCTGATCCGGATCACGACCTCGATGGAGATCGCGATCATGTCGCTGGCCGCGGTAGGCTTCGTCACCCAGAACATGACGATCCTGCTGATCGCGCTGTTCGGCACCGGCCTGCAGTCGACCCTGTTCGGGCCGGTCAAGTATTCGATCCTGCCCTCGGTACTCAAGCCCGAGGAGCTCACCGGCGGCAACGGCCTGGTCGAGATGGGCACCTCGATCGCGATCCTCACCGGCATGATCTTCGGCGGCCTGATCTTCACCCTCGCCGGCACCCACGGGCCGGTGGTCGCGGCGACCGCGATCATCGTGCTGGCGGTGACCGGCAATCTGGTCAGCCGGATGATCCCGCGCGCCGATGCGGGCGAGCCGGACCTGAAGATCCAGTGGAACCCGATTCCCGAGTCGGTGAAGATCATGCGCATGACCCGCCGGCAGCCGGCGGTGCGCAATTCGGTGCTGGGCGTGTCGTGGTTCTGGTTCGTCGGCACAGTGCTGACTTCGCAGTTGCCGGGCTATGCGCTGACCAATCTCGGCGGCGATCCGACGTTGTACATCTTCGCCCTGGCGTTGTTCTCGATCGGCACCGGCGTGGGCTCGATGCTGTGCGAACGCCTGTCGGCGCGCACGGTCGAAATCGGCCTGGTGCCGCTGGGCGCGTTCGGCATCAGCGCCTTCATGATCGACCTGTATTTCGCCCGCACCGGCGCGGCCACCGCGACCGGGCTGGACGTGGCCGCGTTCGTGCGCGGCGCCGGTTCGTGGCGGATCATGATCGACCTGGTCGGGATCGGCCTGTTCGCCGGTTTCTTCGTGGTGCCGCTGTTCGCGCTGATCCAGAACCGCTCGCCGAAGAACGAGCTGTCGCGCGTGATCGCCGGCATGAACATCCAGAACGCGGCCTTCATCGTGTCGGCGGCGGTGCTCGGCGTGGTCGTGCAGCGCTTCCTGCACTGGACCATCCCGCAGGTGTTCCTGGCGCTGGCGATCGCCAACGCGCTGGTCGCGATCTACATCTTCACGATCGTGCCCGAGTTCCTGATGCGCTTCCTCAGCTGGGTGCTGGTGCGCACCCTGTACCGGTTGCGCGTGTCCGGGGTCGAGAAGATTCCCGACGAAGGCGCGGCGCTGGTGGTGTGCAATCACGTCAGCTACATGGACGCGCTGATCCTCAGCGCGAGCATCCCGCGGCCAGTGCGCTTCGTGATGTATTACAAGATCTTCAACATCCCGGTGATGAGCTGGATCTTCCGCACCGCCAAGGCGATCCCGATCGCCGGGGCCAAGGAAGACCCCGAGGTGATGCAGCGCGCGTTCGAGGAAATCGAGGCCGCGCTCGCCGACGGTCAGTTGGTCGGCATCTTCCCCGAGGGCGCATTGACCAAGGACGGCGAGATCGCGGCGTTCAAGTCCGGGGTCGAGCGGGTGCTGGAGAAAAATCCGGTGCCGGTGATCCCGATGGCGCTGCGCGGCATGTGGGCCAGCATGTGGAGCCGCCGCAGCAACCGCGCCGAAGGCGGACGGCTGGACCGCATGCGGGTGCCGCGCCGGTTCCGCGCCGCGATCGAGGTGGTCGCCGATCCGCCGCAGGACGCCGCCGGCGTCAGCGCGCAATCGCTGGAAGCGCAGGTCCGCGCGCTGCGCGGCGACCGCGCCTGATCGCCGCACGAGGCGTCGGGCCGGCGGCGGCGCGAACCGTCGCCGATCGCCTCAGGTGCCCATGATCGGCCGCGGCCGGGCGTAATCGGCCGCGATCGGCACGTCCGCCCGCATCGCCGCGACGTGCCCTCGTCGCGACGCGCTGCTAGGATGCCCGCGAACGGTCGCCGCGTCGGCGGCCGACGTTTGTCTTGGGGAAGGACACCATGAATCAGCCCATCACCACCGCGGCCTCGCCGTATCCCACCTACCTGGCTTGGTCGATCACCATCACCGTGCTGGGCGCCTGTTTCTGCTGCCTGATCGGTGCCGCCCCCGGCATCGTCGCGATCGTGTTCGGCAATCAGGTCAACACCAAGTTCAATGCCGGCGACGATGCCGGCGCGCGCAAGGCTTCGGAGAACGCCAAGATCTGGTGCTGGGTCGGCACCGCCCTGGTCGCCATCAGCCTGCTGCTCAACATCCTGTCGTTCTTCGTCAACGGCATGTCGTTCATGTCGGAAGACTTCCTGCAGCAGCTGCAGCAGGCGCAGTCGCGCTAAGCGCTCGACGTGCAGCCCGGCACCCACCCGCGTCATCTCGCCCTCGCGGCGACCGCCACCGCCGCGCTCGCGGCGGCGACGGCGGGCGTGTGGGTGCTGCGCCGTTTCGATCCCAACGCCGCCGGCAGTCCGTTGCCGGCGTGCGTGTTCCACAGCTTCACCGGGCTGTACTGCCCGGGCTGCGGCATCACCCGCGCGCTGCACGCGCTGGTGCATGGCGATATCGCCCAGATGCTGGCGATGAATGCGTTGCTGCCGGTGGCGATGCTGACCTTGCCGCTGATCGTGCTGCACGGCCTGGGCTATCGGCTGCCGTTGCCGCGGCGCGCGATCGCCACCTTGGTCGACGGCAAGCTCTGGCTGATCGGGCTCGGCGCGTTCTGGGTGCTGCGCAATCTGCCGTGGCCGCCGTTCTCGTGGCTCGCGCCGGGCTGAGCGCCTGGCCGCTCGGGTCGGGCCGATCGCGGCCGCGCCGCGATCTCAGAAGCGGTACACCGCACTGACCAGGTAATAGCGGCCGACCGGGTCGTCGTCGACGATGCTGTAGCCGCCGAAGCTGTAGTCGTAATTGACCGGCCGGCGATCGTTGAGATTGCTGACGTTCAAACCGATCAGCCATTTGTCGAAACCGCCGTAGGCGACGTCGAACCCGACCAGGGTCGCGCTCGGCGTGCGGCAACGCCCGGGCTCGCCCAGCAGCACGCAGTCCTGGCCCGGCTGGATGCCGACCGTGGCGTGGCCCATGTAGCGCAGGTTGAGCGTGGCGATCCAGTCGCGATAGCTCCAGCGCACGCTGCCCAGCACGGTGTTGTTGGGCGTGCCGTAGCCGGAAAAGTCGTACTCGCGTTCCTTCGGATGCAACCGGCGCAGCAGATGGTCCATGTAGTGGCCGTTGATGCGAAACGACAGGTTGCCCCAGCGCTGGGTCTGGTGACGGTATTCGGCGTCGATTTCCCAGCCGCGCACTTCGGTGCTGCCGACGTTGTCGAGGTAGGTCTCGACCGTGTCCAGATAGCCGTCGGCGTCGCGGATCAAGGCCTTCGGAAACAGGTCGGGGCGCGACGCGGCGTCGATCGCCAGGATCTCGTTGTTGCGGCGGATGCGGTAGCGATTGACGGTGACGGTGAAGTCTTCGTTCGGCGTCCAGATCAGGCCCAGGCTGCGGCTGGTCGAGGTTTCCGGGCGCAGGTCGGGATTGATCACCGCGCGCTGGACGACCTGGCAGTAATCGCCGTAATCGATCAGGCACGGCTGGGTGGTGGCGTCTGAGCGCACGAACGCCTGGTTGTCGACCACCAGCGGACGGCGCAGTTCGGCCAGGGTCGGCGCGCGGTAGCCCTCGCCGAAGGAACCGCGCAAGGCCAGCGAACGCAACGGCTGCCAGCGCACGCCGAACATCGGCGAGATCTGGTTGCCGTAGCCGGCATCGCGGTCCAGGCGCCAGGCCGCGTTGACCCACAGCTTCTCGTGCAGCGGCGCGTTGAATTCGGCGTAGATCGCCGAGGTGTTGCGGCTGGCGTCGCGCGAGTCGGCTTCCTGCGCCAAGGCGATCTTGCCCTTGATGAAGGCGTCGTCGGGCCGGTTGCGCACGCGTTCGTGCCGCGCCTCGAAGCCAGCGGCGACCTTGAGATCGCCCGCGGGCAGCGCGAACAGCGGCCCCTCGATGCTGCCCGACACGGTGTCGAGCACCACTTCGCCGCCCAGGGTGGTGCGCGGCGAGATCGCGGCGAGCACCTCGGGCGGGTTTTCCTCGGTCTTGCTGAAACGGAAGGTGCTGACCGCCGGATCGGATTCGGTGCCGAACAGCGCCGATTCGTCGATCAATCCGTCGATGCGGTTGACCACCTTGTTGCGACGGCGCGACAGGCTGACGTCCCACTCCCACTTGCCGCGATAGCCCTTGATGCCGGCGGTGTAGTCGCGGGTGGTGGTGACGCTGCGGTTGCGCACGGGACCGAGTTCGGAGAACCAGTAATTGAGGTTCAGGAACGGGAACGGCTTGAACGAATCCGGATGGCCCTCGGGCAGTTGCACCGAGGCGTAAAACGGCGCGTTCTGCATCTCCAGGCTGACCCGGGTCGCGCGCAGGTCGGCGTAGAACTCGGCGTTGTCGCCGAGCGGCTGGCGGAAGTGGGTGTAGAACGCGTTGCTGGTGATGCCCGGCTGCAGGCTCACGTAACGCGGAATGTCGAGGCTGCAGGCGGCGCTTTCCTGCACCGCTTCGCCGCCCTCGCAACCCGGCGCCGGCGCCACGACGAAATTGCCGAAGGTAAAGCCCGACGGCACGCGCAGGTCGCGCTGGCCGTCGAAGCGCTGGTCCAGCGTGCTCCAGCGGCGCTGGCTGCCGATCAGCGGATTGCGGGTGTAGTGATCGATGCTGACGAAGATGCTGCCGTCGCCGGGCGTGCGTTCGCCGAAGCTGGCGTAGGCGCGTTGCTGTTCGGCGTCGCCGCGTTGCGACACGCCGAAGCTGCCGCCGACTTCGGCGCCGCGGTAATCCTTCTTGAGAATGATGTTGACCACGCCGGCCATGGCGTCGGCGCCGTAGATCGCCGAGGCGCCGCCGTGGGCGATCTCGATATGGTCGACCATGCTCAGCGGAATACCGTTGAGATCGGTCAGCGCGCCCATGTCGGTGGAGACCAGGCCGTAGTTGGCCATGCGCCGGCCGTCGACCAGGAACAAGGTCGCGCGCGGCCCTAGCGAATACAGGCTGGCCGAGGCCGCCGCGGCCGAGGGCACCTGGGTCGCGCCGCCCTCGGTGGCGACGTTGCGCGGGTGGTGGCCGGTCATGCCCGGCATCAGCCGCAGCAGGTCGAACAGGGTCTGGTGACCGCTGGCGCGGATCTGTTCGTTGGTGATCAGGGTCAGCGGCAGCGAACTTTCGAAATCGGCACGTCCAATGCGCGTCCCGGTCACATGAACCGTGTCCAATTCGGTCGGCACAGGCGGCTTGGCGGTGGCCATCGGCTTGGCTGCCGGCACCGGCGCGGGCTCAGGCCGGGCCGGGCGCGGCGAGGCCTGTAGCAAGTAAACATTGGGCTTTACGGCTACCGCGGTGAGGCCGGTGCCCTCCAGCAGGCGGGCCAGGCCTTCGCGGACCGAGCCGGCGCCGCGCAGGCCGCGGCTGCGCCGACGCGCGACCAGGGCCGGGGAATAGGAGATCTGCAGGTGATGCCGACGCGCGAACTCGTTCAGCGCGTCGTCGAGCGCGCCGGCCGGAATGTTGTAGCCATCGGCTGGAAAATCGTCCGCAGCGGCCGGGAAGGCCCCGGCTTGCGACGCAAACGTCAGCGCGACGGAAACGATGAACGCATAGGAAATCTTGGCCATCCACCAACCGCATCGATCAGGCTACTGCTGAACCCATACGCCCCCTGTATGCAGGCGCGGTCCAACCATAGCATCGCCGTGGCGGCCAGGGGACTCAGCCCGACTTGCGATGGAGCACGATTTCGCCGCCCTGGCCC
Organism: Lysobacter capsici; assembly: GCF_014779555.2. Classification (NCBI taxonomy): domain Bacteria; kingdom Pseudomonadati; phylum Pseudomonadota; class Gammaproteobacteria; order Lysobacterales; family Lysobacteraceae; genus Lysobacter; species Lysobacter capsici. Next base: position 908,965 of record NZ_CP094357.1, on the reverse strand, counting down.
TGCTCGGCGCGCAACGACCAACCCTGCTCGAGCGCCTTGAGCAAGGACGCCTGATCGCCGATGTGAAACACGCCGCTGATGGTGATCTCGCCCAGCGCCGGTTCGGCCAGCAACAGCTTGGTCGACGAGTAGCGGTTCATCTCGGTGAGCAGGGTGTCCAGGCGGCTGTTCTTGAACACCAGGTCGCCGGTCGGCCAGGCCTGGGCGACGTTGAGATCGAGCGGCTCGGCCGGGGTCATGCGCCCGCTGCGGTCGTAGCTGATCTGCTGCCCGGGATTGAGCGTGCTGCCGGCCTGGGCCACGCCGCTGGACACGATCACCGAACCTTCGATCAGGCCGACGTTGATCGAGTCGGCGTGCTTGCTGACCTGGAAGGTGGTGCCGATGTCGCGGATCACGCCGTCGCCGGCCTTGACCGAGAACGGACGCTTCGCGTCGGCGGCGACCTGGAACTGGACCCGGCCGCGATCGAGTTCGATCTCGCGGCGGTCGTCGCCGAAGCGCGCGACGATCGCCGAGTCGGTGTCGAGCATGACCTGGGTGCCGTCGGCCAGACGCAGCGAACGCTGCTCGCCGATCGCGGTGGCGTAGTGCTGCACGGTCGGTTCGCCCGGCGCGCGCAGCCAGCTGACCCCGACCACGGTCGCGACCAGCAGCGAGGCGACCAGCGTGGTCGGCACCCACCAGCGCGTGCGTGAACTGTCGCGCCCGGTCGCGCGCCAGGCGATGCGCGCGGCGGCCTGCAACAGTTCGTCGTCCTTCAGTTGCGCGGCCGCCTGATGCGCGCGCTCGGCCTCGACATAGGCGAGAACGTGCCGCGGCGATTCGTCGAGCCAGCGGTCGAACTCGGCGCGATCGTGCGAGGTGCATTCGGGCGAATCCAGCAACGCGACCCACGCGCTCGCGCGTTCGTCGTCGGAATCGGCGGAATGATCGGCCGTGGATGTGAGCAGTGTGGTCTTCATGGTTCTTGCAAGCTCTCGTAGCCGCTTTCCTTCATACGCACGCGCAACAGCGCGAGCGCCCGGCCGATATTCTTCTCCACTGCCTTTACAGAAATACCGCAGTGGCGAGCGATTTGCGTGTAACTCATTCCATTGATGCGATTGAGCAAATAAATCTGCCGGCTGCGCGTGGGCAATTGCATGATCGCCGCGCGCACCAGCGCCAGTTCCTGCTCGGTGGCCACGCGTTGATCGTGCGCCGGTTCGTGCGACGGCAACGCGTGATAGTCCTCATCCAGACTCACGTGCTCGGGCGCGTGGCGGGTCTTCTGACGCCGGCCGCGATCGTTGAGCGCGTTGATCGCGATGCGGTACATCAGGATCTTCAAGGCATCGACAGGCTGATCGCGATAACGCAGCATGCGCATCATCGTTTCCTGGGCGATGTCCTGCGCGTCCTCGTGCGAGGCCGCGGACTTGCGCAGAAACGCGATCAACGGCTCGCGGTGCTCGCGCAGGAACACGACGAAATGATCGTCGCCCTCGCGCGTCGCCGCGGGCTGATTCGCCGCTGAAGATTCCTGGCCTACGTCCACTTTCGCCCACGTCGCGGTCACCTGCTTCGATACTAGCCCAGCCGGCGCCGGGGATTGAACGAAGCCAAGGCCGTCATGCGCGGCGATTGCCGGCGCAAAACTGGCATGGATCACAGACGTGAAGCGATTGCCCAAATCGAATCCTCCGCAAGCGTGATGGCGCATGGACGCGAGGCGACCGCTTACGCGATGCACGGGGCTCAGTTCTTGATCGCTGGACTCCCGTGCATGCGTAACCGGCGCTTCTTCGTCGCGATTGCCGCTTTCTGGCTGCTGTGACGCGAACGCACGCGCGAGCGTGCGAACCGGTTCCGGCACATCCGCGGCGCGCGGGCCCTGTCCAACCCCCTGCGACAGGACAACCGTTCGACGCCGGGGTGGCCGGGGACGGACGGAGTCGCGCGGCTCGCGGATTGCGCGGAACCTGTCCCTACTAACGCAGCTCGCGCGCCGCCTCCCTACCCCATCCATGCGGCGGCGTTGGGTTTCCGCTCAGGCGGTCTCAGTTCGGCGCCGGGCGGGCGGCGCGCAGGCGCCGCGGCGGGTCAGGCGACGAAGCCGGCGATCACGAACAGCGCCAGCACCGCCAGCCACACCAGCAGGCTGCGCCAGACCAGGCTCATCGCGTCGCGCAGTTCGGGCACTTCGGCCGCGACCAGGGCGGTGCCCGGGCCGGACAGGGCCGGCGCGGCGACCCCGGATTCGTCGTTGTAATCGGCGGCTTCCTCGGCCAGCTCGCACTTGACGCTGGCGCGCCCGACCGCGCCGAGGAAGCGGTTGTCGAGGTTGAAGCGGGTGCCGCCGGCCTCGCGCCAGGCGCCGAGCACGGTGTCGAAATTGCCGACCAGGGCCAGCGCCAGGGTCAACAACTGCGCGACCGGCCAGTCCAGCAGGGCCAGCAGCGTGTGCGCGCCGGCGCGGGTCTCGCCGGGCAGGTGGCGCGAGGCTTCGCCCTCGGCGGCCAGCGCGACCAGGCGATAGCCGAGCGCGCCGATCGGCCCGAGCAGCAGGAACCAGAACAGCACGCCGAACCAGCGCCGCAACGCGCTGCGGAACACCGCTTCGACCAGCGAGCCGCCGTCGAGCAGCGGGGTGACGCCCTCGGGCCACAGCTTGGCCGCCGCCTCGCGCCGCGAGGCCGGATCGCGCGCCGAGGCCAACGCCTCGACATCGAGATCCAGGTCGCGCGGCCCCCAGGCGTAGAACAGGATGAAGATGCCGAACACCAGACCGCCGAGCCCGATCAGGGGTTCGTCCAGCGCCAGCTGGAACAGGCCGACCGCGAGCAGCGGCGGCACCAGCGCGATCAGCAGGCCCCAGCGGCCGCGCCAGAAGCTGCCTTCGGGAAAGCGGCTGTCGATCCAGCGCAGCCAGTCGCTGTACCAGCCGTAGTGACGCACCGACGCGGCCAGCGACTGCGCGAGATGGCCGAGCACGAGTGCGACGACGGCGGCGATCAGCGTGACGGACATCGGGGCGACGCTCCTGGCGAGGCGAAGAAGGCAAGCATCAAACTCTCGCGATTCTAGCGCGACCGCGTGCAGGCGCGGTCGCGGGCGCATGGCATGGCGAGTGGATTCGCGAGACCGTTCCGGTGCGAGGCCTGCGGTTGTGGTCGGGCTTGAGCGCCGACGCGTTCCGCTCGGCTCGCGATAACGCCAGGCGGACTGAGCACCACCGACCTCGGATCGAACCGCAAAGGCGCGGAAGCCCTCTCACACAGCCCCGGGTCGACACGACGTTTTCGATCGTTCCGAACACAACCGAGCAGATCAGCTAATCACCCAAGCGCCATCAAGGTCGCGGCGCGGTCGCCACTCAGATCCAGGCAGCGCGATTCACCACCGCGCCCTCGCTCGATTCAACGCCCCGCGCGCGCCTCGGCGGCCACGCGCCAATGTTCGATCAGCCAACGCGAAATCGAGATACTGGGCGACAGCAACGGACCGTCGTCGTCGCCCGCAGCGGCCTCGGCCGACGGCGCGGCCGCCTTGCGTTCGCCGCGCGCCGCCGCGGCGCGGATCTCTTCGAGCGTGAACCAGCGCGCTTCTTCGAGTTCGTCGCCGACCTGCGGCGCGTCGGGTTCGGCCAGGGCGGCGAAACCGAGCATCAGCGCGCTCGGGAACGGCCACGGCTGCGAGCCCAGATACTGGCAACTGCGCACGCGCACGCCGGTTTCTTCCAGCACCTCGCGGGCCACGGTCTGCTCCAGCGATTCGCCGGGCTCGACGAAACCGGCGATCACCGAATAGCGCTGCGCCGGCCAACCGGCCTGGCGACCGAGCAACAGGCGCTCGCCGTCGCTGACCGCGACGATCACCGCCGGGTCGGTGCGTGGGTAGTGTTCGGTGCCGCACTGGCCGCAACGGCCGGTCCAGCCGGCGCGGGCGAAGGCGATTTCGCCGCCGCACACGCCGCAATAGCGATGCCGGCTGCGCCAGTGCTGCAGCGCGCGGGCCTGGGCGAACACGCTGGCGTCGAGCAAGGACCACTGCGCGGCGGCGCGGCGCAGATCGACCCGACGCGGCGCCTGGAACGCGACCAGCCCGGATTCGATCGCGAACCAAGCCTGTCCGTCCGCCGCCAGTCCCAGAAAAATCGATGCGCCGGTGCCGCCCGGGCCGTCGGTGAGCTCATGGCCCAGCGGCGCGAGCAGATTGTCGTCGTCGTCGGCATAAGCCTGGCCGGAGGCATCGAGCACGATCACCCGCGCCTGCGGCCACAACGCCGCCAGGGCCTGAGGTTGGTCGCGCAGATGATCGGCGCGGTCCAGCGCCGCGCGCCAGGCCGAATCGGCTTCGACGAACGCGAAGGCTGGGGCCGTGCTCACACGCCGAACGAGGAGCCGCAGCCGCAGGTGGTCTTCGCGTTCGGATTGCGGATCACGAACTGCGAACCGTGCAGGCTCTCGGTGTAGTCGACTTCCGCGCCCATCAGGTACTGCAGGCTGAGCGGATCGACCAGCAAGGTCACCCCGTCGGTCTGCACGGCCAGATCGTCCTCGCCCTGCTGTTCGTCGAATTCGAAACCGTACTGGAAGCCCGAGCAGCCGCCGCCCTGGATGTAGACCCGCAGCTTGAGCGCGTCGTTGCCTTCTTCGGCGATCAACTCGCGCACCTTGCCGGCGGCCGAGGAACTGAACTGCAACGGCCGATCCAGCGACTGGTAGCCAGGCGCCGCGGTGAGAGTGGTGGTTTCCATGCCGAAAGGATGAGGGCCGCGGCCCTCGCATTCAAGCGCGCCAGGCGAACACTGCGATCAGCTGCCGGGGTTGCCGGCGCCCGCGGTGTCGCGGGTGGCGTCGGCCCAGCTGAAGGATTGCTCGACCGCCGGCCCCGATTGCGGGGTCAGGCGCACCGTGACCCGCACCGGGGTCAGGCCCTGCGGCACGAACACGTCGCCTTCGATCTGTTCGAAGTACTTGAACGAATACGCCGTGCCGGGCGCGGCGGGCTGCTGGCGCAGATCGGCCCAGGCCAGTTTTTCGAGTTTGCCGGCGCGGGTGCCTTCCAGGGCCAGGGTCAGCCGGCCGGCGCTGACCGCGCCACGGTTGAGGTTCTGGGTCAGGGTGGTGGTGAAGTGCCAGGCCGAGGGCACGCCGTCCTGCGGCTGCATCTTCAGCGCGTGCACGGTCAGGCCACGGCGCTGGCCGGTGGCGCCGACCAGGCGCTCGTAGAAGGCCACGTCGGCGCGCAGGCCGGCGATTTCCTCGTCGCGTTCGGCCAGCGCGCTTTGCAGGTCGCGGTTGGCCTGGCGGCTGATCGCGTCGGAGCGGCCCAGGGTGGTCACCCGCTGGCGCAGTTGCTCGAGTTCGGCCTGCATCTGCCGCGGGCTCAGGGCGGCGCCGTCCGCGCTCGGCGGCGGCGGGGCCTGTTCGGGCTGGGAAAGGTTGCGCCACAGGCCCCAGGCGCCGAAGGCCAGGGCCGCCGTCAGCAGCACGGCGGCCGGGATCCGCCACGGGTGGCGGCCGTCGCCGGCGGGTGCGGGCTGGTCCGTGGACGCCGCCGGGCCGGCGGTCGCCGGTTCGGCGGAACTCGGCGCGGACTGGGAAGATTCTTCGCTCATCCGCACCGTCTGGGGGCTGGGGCGTTCGCCCTCAATCCATCAGGGCGTCGGCGGTAATCAGGGCTTCAGGCGCCGGCAACGCAGCGGCGGACTCTGCATGAATCAGACGGCCTGTGAGCTGGGAACCGGCCGTCATCTCGACCACCCGGTAATGCACATTACCCTGGACCCGCGCCTTGGCCGCCAGTTCCACCCGCTCGCTGGAATACACATCGCCGGTCAGTTCGCCGTTGATGATCACCACCGGCGCGCGCACCTCGCCCTCGATGCTGCCGTTCTCGGCCAGGGTCAGGCTGGCCGGCTGACCGTCCAGCGCCACCAGCTTGCCGACGATGCGGCCTTCGATGTACAGCCCGCCGCTGAAGTGCAGGTCGCCGCGGATCACCACCTGCGGGCCGATCATGGTATCGACCTGGCCTTCGCGCATTTGGGTCGGTTTGCTGTTGGTCTTGAACATGGTGTTTAAGTTTCCCCGTTTACGGTGACGCCGCTCTTCCAGGCGAAGTGCTGATCGATCGAGGCGTTCTCCCCGCGCAGCGAGATGCGCACGCGTTGCGGAGTGAACCCGGCCGGCAGCATCACGCTGCCGTCGACCTGCTGGAAGTAGCGGAAGGAATAGTCCTGGGCGGGCGCCTTGGACTTCTGGTGCAACTCGTCCCAGCCGATCGCGGCCAGCTTGCCGCCGCGCACGCCTTCGACCTGGAACTGCAGCCCCCCGCTGCTGACCGCTCCGCGGTTGAGATTCTGGGTCAGGACGATCTGGTAATGCCAGGTGCCGCCGGCTTCGGGCGTGAACTCGACCGAGTGCACGTTGAGCCCCTTGGCCGGCGCGGTCGCGCCGACCAGGCGTTCGTAGAAGGCGACATCGGCGCGCAGATCGGAGATTTCCTCTTCGCGCTGGGCCAGCGAGCCCTGCACCTGCTTGTTGGCGGCGCGGCTGATCTGGTCGGAGCGCTGCAAGGTGGCCTCGCGCTGGGCCAGCCGGTCGAGCTGGTTCTGGCGGTCGCGCAACTCGCGCTTGGTGGTCTCCAGCTCGGCGGTCAGCTTGGGCAGCCTGGGCGCGGCCAGCGACTGCGACCACATCCACGCCACCACCAGCGACAACGCCCACGCCACGCCGACGGCGGTCCAGATATAAGGGCGCTTGTCCGGCTGCTGCTGGACGATGACGAAACGCGGCGGCGGGGTTTTGGCCATACTCGACAACGACGGCTCACACCGCCGGCTTTACCTATACTCAACCCTAAATCTTAACGGGAAAGCCACGATGTCCGATGCGCACCTGTTCGCAGTTGGCGTAGTTCTCGCCTGGCTGTCGGGGGTCCGGGTCTATCTGACCGTGTTCGGGGTCGGCATCGCCGGCGCGCTGGGCTGGCTGGAGCTGCCGACCGCGCTGCAGGCGACCCAGTCGCCGTGGGTGCTCGGCGTCTGTGGCCTGCTGACGGTGGGCGAATTCTTCGCCGACAAGATCCCCGGCGTGGACTCGGGCTGGGATCTGCTGCACACCTTGCTGCGGGTGCCGGTGGGCGCCTTTCTCGCGGCCGCGGCGATGTCGCCCGACGGCCAGCTCGGTGCCGGCGCGCTCGCCACCGGTGCCGGTGTGGCACTCACGAGTCACTTGTTGAAGTCGGGCTCGCGCGCCGTGCTCAACACCTCGCCCGAACCGGTCAGCAACTGGACCGCCTCGGTGACCGAAGACGTCGCCGTGCTCGGCGGCCTGTCGCTGGTGTTCGCCTACCCGTGGGTGGTGCTCGGCGTCGTGCTGCTGATCAGCGTGGTGATCGCGATGGCGCTATGGTGGCTGTGGCGCAAGCTGTTCCGTCGCAGACCGAAGGCCGGGGCCGCGGCTTCGGGGTAAGGCCTCGTTGCGGCAGACAGGCGGGATCGTTCGCCACGTCGATGCGCGGATTGTTTCTTCGGCCGAACCGCGATGATGATTTGAACCCAGAGCGTCGAGTCGGAAAACGCCGCCGGCCACAGCGCTCCAGCACGTCACGGCGATGTCACGAAGTCTCCGTGGCTGACGCTTCGATCACGCCCCTCCCACTCATGTCATCGACGCATTCCTGAGCGTGCACTGCGATCGCAACAACGAAAAAAGCCGCCAGCTCATCGCCGGCGGCTTTTTCTTGTTGCATTGAAGGCAAGCGTAAAAGCGAGAAACGAAAGGCGCTCATAAGCGCTCGGCCGATCGCGATCCTGGCGGGCTGGCTACGTCATCCACGTCGCTGGCTGGCTGGAACCGAAATCAGGTAAGCGGCAGACACCGAACCACTCGTTCCTCACTCCTGTCCACTCACTCCTCGATCTTGGTCAGCAGATAGTTCTGCTCGCCCAGACGCTCGATCAACGCCAACTGGGTTTCGATCCAGTCGACATGCTCTTCTTCGGAATCCAGGATGTCGGCGAACAGCTTGCGGCTGACGTAGTCGCTGACGGTTTCGCAGTACTTGATCGCCTCGCGCAGCAGCGGGATTGCCTCGAGTTCCAGCGCCAGATCGCAGGCCAGCAACTCGCGCGGGTTTTCGCCGATGCGCAGCTTGCCCAGCGCCTGGAAGTTCGGCAGGCCGTCGAGGAACAGGATGCGGTCCGACAACTTGTCGGCGTGCTTCATCTCGTCGATCGACTCGTGGTACTCGTGCTCGGCCAGTTCCTTCAGGCCCCAGTTCTTCAGCATCTTGGCGTGCAGGAAGTACTGGTTGATCGCGGTCAGCTCATTGAAGAGCGCCTTGTTGAGGTATTCGATGACCTTGGGGTCGCCTTTCATGGCCGTGCTCCGACGTTGCAATGGGCGGCACTCTAACGGTTTCGCCCGCGCCATGACGAAACGCGAATCGTGCGCAACGGGAGCCGAGAATCAGTGTCGTTGGCGCCGCCACGGCGTCGCTCGCAAGCGGCGCGCGGCGTTACTGGAAGGTCGCGTCGATGACGCGATCAAACGGCGAGTCGGCCCGCGGAACAAGGCCGGGCCGCAGCGTCGGGGCCGCGGCGAAGATCACAGGGGGAAACTCGAAGTCGGGCGCAGCCCGAATCACACAACGCTGCGACGGCTCAGGCGGCCTGTTGCAGCACGTTCAACGGCAGCTCGCGCACGTTGCGCGCCTGCTCCAGCAGCGAGCTGGCCAGTTCCAGGCAGCTGCCGCAATTGGCGCCGGCACCGGTGCGCATGGTCAGCTCGGGCACGCTGCGGCAACCGGCTTCGGCGGCCTGGCGGATATCGCGGTCGGTGACTCCGTTGCAGATGCAGACGTACACGGCGCAGGTCTTCGGTCATGCAGCCAACTGGCTGCAGCGCCATTCCGCCACGGATGCGAATGATTGTCAATTAACCGCGACCAACAAGCCCGCAAACGCTTGCCCGGACAGGCCCGACCCGGCTCAGCCGCCCGAATCGGACCCGCTGCCGCGGGCCGGATTGCCGCCCCCGAACGCCCGCGCACGCGGCGGGTGGCCGCAGCCGCCCATCTGCGCCTCGCGCAGACGCGCTTCCGGGCTGGGCACGGGAACCGCCTGGGGACCGGCGAGCTGGCGCGCGAACGGCGCCAGATGGCGCAAGGCACTGGCATAGACCCCGCGCTTGAACATGACCACGTGTTCCACCGGGTACCAGAAATCGACCCAGCGCCAGTGATCGAACTCGGGCTTGTCGGTCAGGTCCAGGCGCAGGTCGGACTCCTCGCCGGTCAGGCGCAGCAGGAACCAGACCTGTTTCTGGCCGATGCAGACCAACCGGTCGTTGCGACGCACCGCCCGCCGCGGCAGGCGATAACGCAGCCAACCCGGGGTCGAGCCGAGGACTTCGACATGCTGCGGGAGCAGGCCGGTTTCCTCGTGCAACTCGCGGTACATCGCCTCGAGCGGCGTCTCGTCGGTGTTCATCCCGCCTTGCGGGAATTGCCAGCCGTCGCGATGCACGCGCCGGGCCCAGAACAAGCGGCCGTCCGGGTGCATGAGCACGATGCCGACATTAGGCCTATAGCCGTCCGGATCGATCACGATGCGGACTCCAAATTCACTGAGACCGACTCTGCCACGGGGTGGCGCAGACGACAAGTCGGGCAAAGCCGCGCTCAGACGATTGACAAGCGCCCGTCCGGCATGAAGAATTCGCGGTTCCCCATGGCTATGTAGCTCAGCCGGTTAGAGCACAGCACTCATAATGCTGGGGTCGGTGGTTCGAGTCCACCCATAGCCACCATGGATACCCGCGCAGCAAGACCCAGGCCCGCCCGCGCTGCGGGCCTTTTCGTTTCCGGCGCCGGACGCGCCTGCCGCCCCACTCACCGACGCCGCGCCGCGTCCGCACCGCCACCGGTTACCGCCATGACTGCCGTCGATATCTTCAAGGTCTTCACCCTCGAAGCCGCGCACCGGCTGCCGAACGTGCCCGAAGGCCACAAGTGCGCGCGCCTGCACGGCCACTCGTTCCGGATCGAGGTGCATCTGCGCGGCGAACTGGGCGAGCACACCGGCTGGGTGATGGACTACGCCGACGTCAAGAAGGCATTCCAGCCGATCTACGACCGCCTCGATCATCATTACCTCAACGACATCGAAGGCCTGGAAAACCCGACCAGCGAGCGTCTGGCGGTGTGGGTCTGGGATCAGCTCAAGCCGGTGCTGCCGCTGTTGAGCGAAATCGTCGTCCACGAGACCTGCACCGCGGGTTGTCGTTATCGCGGCTGAGGCCGCGGCCCGGATCCGGGACTGATTCGGCCTGACGGCCCGCCGATCGGCGCGGTCGCGAACGTATCGCCGTTATGTCTGCGCGTCGGCCCCAGGCCTGACGGCGTCCGCTCGCCATGCGGCATCGCAACCTCGCGCAAACGCGACTGCTGCGCCGGAACGCAAGGATGCGTTCCTGGACCGCGCGCGCAATTCCATCTTTCGCCGCCAGCAAACCGGGCCGCGAATAGTCCATCTGTAACCCAGCCCATGCACGGTGCCCACGGTCGGCCGATCGCACTCGCGACCGCCGGCCGATGCGCGCCCAACCGGCGCATTCGGGCCCGGTTTCCACCGTGTCGCGACGCTTTGCCTGAACAGCTGCCTCGGCGCTAACTAGCTGAATAGGCGAGCTTTCTGAACGGTTGGCGACCGCTCGTCGGGTCGATGTTGCATCGCAACAAAGTCGGGCCTATGCTGCACCGCACAATCCAGTCGTTCTTCGTCTGGACCCTTACTCAGGAGCTCAGCCATGTACCAGCAATTCAACGAACAGTTCGCCGCCGCTACGCGCCAGTTCGCGGACACGGCCGCTCAGGTCAACCGCCTGGCCCTCGACAACGCCGGCGCCGTGTTCGGTCTGCAGATCGCCGCGATCGAAGAGCGCGTCAACGCGACCTTCGCTTTCTTCGGTGAAGCCGCCGAAGCGCGCGATCCGGAAGCGTTCAAGACCCTGTGGCCGAAGGGCGTGCAGATCGCTCGCGAAAACGTCGAGCGCGCTGTCAGCACCGGTCAGGAAGCGTTCGGCCGCACCATCAAGGCCAACGAAGCCATCGCCGAGCTGGCCAAGTCGCAGATCGAAACCGCCGCCAAGGCCACCCAGGCCAACGTCGAGAAGGCCACCAAGGCCGCGACCAAGGCGACCGCTGCGAAGTAATCGCAACCGTTTCTCTATCCGGCGGGTAACGCGGATACAAAAACCCGGCAGCGCAGGCTGTCGGGTTTTTTGTTGTCTGCGTGAAAGTCGTCGCGCGGGTGGGTCAATGAGGAATGCCGGATCGGCGATCGCGGCCGCTCGCCTCGACCGCTTCGCTGCCACGTCTTCACTGGTGCATGGAAAGAGCCGTGCGGCTGTCGCCGCAAGCCTCCGTGGCCGAAGCGCGAACCGCTCTTTCGAACTCGCCGCACGCCACGCCCACCCTCGCAACGCCGAACTTCGCTCGGCCCGCGTCGCGAATGCCGCGTTTTCAGAACACCGGCGTCAACAGTCCCGCCATCGCGGCCGGATCGGGCGACGGCGAATACGGCAGCCGGCCCCAGCACGGCACCGGCAGGCGCCGGCACAGGATCTGGAAGTTTTCCTCGGCGCTCGCCATGTGCGGATCGATGCCGTTGGCGATCCAGCCGACCAGCCGCGCGCCGTCGGCCTGGATCGCGCGCGCGCTCAGCCGCGCGTGGTTGATCGCTCCCAGGCGCACGCCGACCACCAGCACCACCGGCAGATCCAGGGCGCGCACCAGGTCGATCTGATCGAGCTCGGCGCTGATCGGCGCGGCCCAGCCGCCGACGCCTTCGACCACGACCGTATCGGCCTGCGCCGACAACCGCGCATAGGCCTGGTGGATCGGCGCGAGCGCGATCTCGACTCCGGCCTGCGCGGCGGCGATCTCCGGGGCCAGCGGTTGCGGCAGCGCGTAGGGGTTGATGTCGTCGTAGCGCGGCGTCGGCCTGCTGGCCGCCTGCAGCAGCAGCGCGTCCTCGTTGCGCCAGCCGTCGGCGGTGGCGTCGCAGCCGCTGGCGACCGGCTTCATCCCGACCGCGCGCGCGCCGAGCGAACGCAGGCTGTGCAGCAACGTGGCGCTGGCTAGCGACTTGCCGATGCCGGTGTCGGTGCCGGTGACGAACACACCGTTGGGAAGCGGGCCGCGCGGAAGTCGGAGGGAGTCGGTCATGCGGGAAGCGCAGGGTCCTGGGAGATGGGTAAGGCGATGCGGCAAGGTGGCCAAGATGCAGGCGGCGTGGGCGCTCAAGTCACCGTGGATGTGACTCATCTCGCGCTTTCCAGCGATGCCAGCCGGCCATGGTAGTCGCGGCAGGCCCCGCTGTTACACTCCCTGAATGTTTACAGCCTCCACACTTTCGGGCGGAAAGCCCGAGCAGTACGCCCAGTTGCTCGATCAGGCACGCGGCCTGCTCGACGGCGAGCGCGACCCGATCGCCAATGCCGCCAACCTGTCGGCGCTGGTCAATCAGGCGCTGCCGCAGCTCAACTGGGTCGGCTTCTATTTCTACGATGGCGCCGAATTGGTGGTCGGACCGTTCCAGGGCCTGCCGGCCTGCGTGCGTATACCGCTCGACAAGGGCGTGTGCGGCGCGGCCGCGTCGAGCCGCCAGACCCAGCGCGTCGCCGATGTCCACGACTTCCCCGGCCATATCGCCTGCGACGCGGCCTCGCGTTCGGAAGTGGTGGTGCCGTTGTTCAAGGGCGAGCGGCTGATCGGCGTGTTCGATCTCGACAGCCCGGTACCGAACCGTTTCGACGCCGACGACCAGGCGGGCCTGGAAGCCCTGGCGCAGGTCTACCTGGAGTCTTTGGCATGACCGCGGCACCCAAGATGCGCAACATCGGCCCTAAAAGTGCGGCTTGGCTGCGCCAAGTGGGTTTGCGCACGCATGAAGATATTGCCGCGATCGGCACGGTCGAGGCGTTCATGCGGGTCAAGCGCGCCGGCTTCAAGCCGACCTTGAACCTGCTTTACGCGATCGAAGGCGCGCTGCTCGACTGCCATTGGCAGGAGATCAGCGACGAACGCCGCCAGGAACTGATCCTGGCCGCCGAAGCGGCGACCGCGCTGCTGCCGGCGCCGCGCAACAAGCCGGCCGCCGCGCCGGTGCATACGACCATGCATGCCGAGGAACGGCATGACGACGCTTCGGCCTACGACGGTGGTCCGGCGGCGCATGACGACGATGATGCGTCCGGCGGCGATGAGCGGCATGGCGATCAGGACGGCGAAGAACGGCACGATTGAGGTCGGCCGGTTCGGCTGGCTTTGAGGTGAGGCGTTGGTCAGCGGCCTTCGTCGCAGTCGCCGGCGCAAGTGCCCTCATCCGCCCTTCGGGCACCTTCTCCCGCACAGCGGGAGAAGGGAGCTTCCGGGAGCTTGCTGGCGGCATGGCGATCAGGACGGCGAAGAACTGCACGATTGAGGTCGGCCGGTTCGGTGGTTTTGAGGTGTGAGGCGTTGGTCAGCGGCCTTCGTTGCAGTCGCCAGCACAAGCGCCCTCATCCGCCCTTCGGGCACCTTCTCCCGCACAGCGGGAGAAGGGAGCTTCCGGGAGCGTGCTGGCGGCATGGCGATCAGGACGGCGAAGAACGCCACGATTGAGGTCGGCCGGTTCGGTGGCTTTGAGGTGTGAGGCGTTGGTCAACGGCCTTCGTCGCAGTCGCCAGCGCAAGTGCCCTCATCCGCCCTTCGGGCACCTTCTCCCGCGGGGCGGGAGAAGGGAGCTTCCGGGAGCTTGCTGTTCGCTTCGCGGGCCATCACCTCGTTGATGCGCCATGGGAGAGAACCTTTCCCACTTCCGGCTACAAAACCCCTGTACCGCTACAAAGCCCCTCTCCCGCTACCAAGGCCCCTCTCCCGCTTGCGGGAGAGGGGTTGGGGTGAGGGCACGCCCGGACTTTGCCCCCCGCATCGCGTAGACTGCGCACCGCTTCAAGGTGACCCCCACGGCTTGCGCCGCCGGGGTTGAAACGGGAAGCCGGTGACACGCCCTCCTCCGATCGGACGAGCCGGCGCCATTCCGGCACTGCCCCCGCAACGGTAAGCCAGTCAGATCGCGGCATCCGCCACTGTGCAAGGCACGGGAAGGCGCCGCGACCGGAGTCGACCCCGCGTCGGCCCGCTGGCGAGTCCGGAGACCGGCCTTGGGGTGCTACAGGTTGCGATGCGGAGGGCATCGCGGCGGCTGTTGCACTTCGTGCGCCTTCCGCTGCCCGCTCGCCTTCTCCCGCAACCGCCCATTCCGTTGTCGTAATCGCGCGCGCCACGGCGCGCGCTGGAGCTAGCCCCATGCCGGTTGCAAGTCTGCGTGCCCTGAACCTTTCCTTCGCCATCGCCTGTGCCCTGGCGCTGCCGACCGTCGCGGCCGCGGCGCCCGCCGGCGAGGCCACCGACCTGGACGAAGTGGTCGTCACCGCCAACCGCACCGCGGTCAGCGTCAACGATCTGCTGACCCCGGTCGAGGTGCTCGACCGCAGCGACATCCAGCGCAGCCAGGCGCGCGATCTCAACGATCTGCTGCGCGGCCGCGCCGGCATCACCCTCGCCAACCAGGGCGGCGCCGGCAAGCTGACCACGCTGTTCCTGCGCGGCAGCGAATCCGACCACGTGCTGGTGCTGGTCGACGGCATCCGCATCGGTTCGCCGACCTCGGGCCTGGCCGCGCTGCAGGATCTGCCGCTGGAACTGATCGACCGGATCGAAATCGTGCGCGGCCCGCGTTCTAGCTTGTACGGCGCCGACGCCATCGGCGGCGTGATCCAGGTGTTCACCCGCCGCGAGCAGCAGGGCTTCGCCCCGCGCGTGCATGTCGGCGGCGGCAGCAACGACAGCATCGAATTCGGCACCGGCTTCGGCGGCCGCAGCGGCCGCGGCTGGTTCGGCGCCGACTACAGCTTCCGCAAGACCCAGGGCATCAACGCCTGCCGCGGCGGCGGCTTCCCGGTGTTCGCCGGCTGCTTCACCGACGAGCCCGACCGCGACGGCTACGAGAGCCATGCGCTGTCGCTGCGCGGCGGCATCGAGATCAGCGACCAGTGGAGCATCGAAGGCCAGGCGCTGCGCGTGGAAGGCGAGAACCACTACGACGGCGACTTCGGCAACTATTCCGAAACGGTGCAGCAGGTGATCGGCGGCAAGCTCGACTGGCGCCCGTCGGACACGGTGCATGTGCAGCTGAGCGCGGGCCGCAATGTCGATGCTTCGCAGAATTACGATCTCAAGGGATTTGGCGCTTATCCCGGCGGCGTTTCTCCGGGGCAGCGGATCGGGTTTTTCGATACTGATCGCGACAGCGCGACCTTGCAGGCCGATTTCAATCTTTTCGAAGGCAACACGTTGACCGCGGGCTTGGATTGGCTGCGCGATCGCGTCGACAGCGACACCGTCTACGACGAACTCGAACGCGACAACAAGGCCGGTTTCGTCCAGTACCAGGGCCGCTTCGGCAACCAGTCGTTCGAAGCCAGCCTGCGCCGCGACGACAACGAGCAGTTCGGCGGCCACACCACCGGCGGCGCCGCGTGGGGCCTGAGCTTCGCCGAGCGCTGGCGCGTGACCGTGGGCTACGGCACCGCGTTCAAGGCGCCGACCTTCAACGAGCTGTACTACCCGTTCTTCGGCAACGCCAAGCTCAAGCCGGAAGAGTCCAAGACCTGGGAACTGGGCCTGGCCTACCGCGGCGACAACTTCAACGCGCGCATCGACGGCTTCGACACCCGCGTCGATCAGCTGATCACCTTCGACTCGGCGATCAACCTGCCCAACAACATCGAACGCGCGCGCATGCGCGGCGCCGAGATCGGCGTCGACACCACCTTCGCGCAATGGACGCTGGCGGCGAGCGCGAGCTTCCTCGACACCGAAAACCGGGTCGGCTTCTACCGCGGCAACGACCTGCCGCGCCGCGCCAAGCGCAGCGGCCGCATCGACCTGGATCGCGCGTTCGGCAAGTTCCGCATCGGCGCGACCGCGGTCGGTTACGGCTCGCGTTACGACGATGTGGGCAACAGCAGCCGCGTCGGCGGCTACGGCACCTTCGACCTGCGCGCCGAGTACGCGATCAGCGACGCGCTGAGCCTGCAGGCGCGCGTGGCCAACGTGTTCGATCGCGACTACGAAACGGTGTCGTACTACAACCAGCCCGGCCGCGAGTGGTTCGTGACCCTGCGTTACGCGCCGAAGAACTGAGGTTTCGCGCATCGGCCGGCACGCGCCGATCGATGCGCTGTTCGACATCGCGGCAAGTTGCAACGACGAAGGCCCGGCATTGCGCCGGGCCTTTCGTCTTTGTGATCGTCTACGGGCGCTTGTTATTTCATCTTTGGCTGCACCGCGATGCCTTGCGAGCGCATCGCATCATGACCTCACGTCGGCCGCACCCCGCACTGCACCCAGGCATTGCCGGCGATATCGCCGCCCACGCCGATCATGCCGTGACGCCAGCGTCCGTCGTCCGGGCCGGACGCCAACGCTGCGTATACCTGCGCCGAAACACCTTGACCGAAGCCGCGCAATACCGAGGCGACTTGCGCATCGTCGCGGTAGATCGCCTTGGCGAAGGTGAACCAGGTCAGCGCGCGCGGTTCGCCGCTCGCCGACAAGGCCAGACTCAGGCCCGACGGCCGCGGCAGATCGCTGCCCGGCATCAACGCCGCCAACTGGCTCATCATCGGCGCCGCATCGCCGAGCAGCGTTCGCGCCAACGACGCCAATCCGCTCAGGTCGAGGTCGTGAGTGCGCGCGTACAACTCGACGCTGCCGTCCGGATTGACCCCGGCCATGCGCCAGAACAACAAGGTCGAGTTGAGCACCGGGTGGCGACCTTGCCATGCCGACGGCAGACGGCCCGACGGCAGATCCGCGTACAACTTGATCGCGGTGCCGTCGCCGTGACGCGCCGAGGCCCAGGCGCCGAACTTCAGGCGGCAATCGCGCTGATGCTCGAACCACGTCGCCAGATCCGCCGACGGCGAATCGAGCGGCCAGTCCAGCGCGCGCGCGGCGATCGCCAAGCGCTCGCCGTCGTCGGTTTCCGGCGCGGCGACTTCGGCGGTCCATCGCACCGCCGCTTCGCGCGTGGTCCAGGCGAACTCCACCGGCACGCCGGTGTTGGTCAGGCTGCTGAAACGCCAGGCCATCTCCGGCCATACCGACTCGGCCAACGGCGCGAGCACGCGGCCCAACATCGTCTGCGCCGCATCGGCCTGCGCCGGCAACACCGCGCGCAGCCGCCGCAAGGTCGCGGCGACCGGCGCGGGCAACGCCCCGGTGACTTCGAACGGCATCACGTAGGCGGCGTTCGTCATGTCACTGCACCGCGATCAGTTCTTCGGTCTCGTCGACCCAGGCGCGCTGATCGAACTGTCCCTGCATGCCGACGAAGGTGAAGCGGCGACGGAACTTGCGCTTGTCCGCGTTCTTCAAGGCGATGCGCAGCTTGACCGGATCGGCCTGGGTGCCGGCCATCTCGATGCGTTCGTTGCGCTTGTAGGCGCCGTCCTCGTACTTCACGTCGATGTAGACGCGCTTGACCATGGCCGGATCGAACACCGGGATGAACTCGAGCTGCAGCGCATCTTCGAAGCTGTCGTGCACGATCAACTCGGGCACGTCGACTTCGATCGGCGGCGACGCCGGATCGGCCTGGCTCACGCCCTTGCGCCGCTGCACGATCTGATACGTCACGCCGCGATCGGCCGGGGCCGGCTTGGCGCCGCGCAGACGCCAGGTCTTCGGACCTGAGGTCTTGGTCAGGGTCAGCGTGGTCTTGGGCTCGGGCGTGGTGTAGCCGCGCGCCTGCAACTTCACGTCGATCGATTCGACCACTTCCCAATCGATATCGCCCGGGGTCGCGGTGATCTGGCGGAACTCGACGTGTTCGTAGGGATTGACGAACAAGGTGCGGTCTTCGGTCTTGGCCGCCGGGATCGTGTACGAGCTGCGGTCGGCGGCCCAGTCGGACTGCGGATCGAAGTGGTACTGGAACGCGGCGTCGTAACCGATATCGCGGGTCTCGTTCATGAACGCTTCGAAGCGCTTGACCCCGGTTTCGCCGGGCGTGAACACGAAGTCGGCGTGCTTGTGATCGCGCGGCTTCTTCTTGTCGCCGTAGTCCAGCGCGACCTGCGCCGACTTCAGGTCGATCGGTTCGAACGCGATCGGCATGCTCGCCTCGACCGCGAACTGGCGGAAGAACGGATCGTCGAGATCGATTTCCTTGAAGTACTTCGACTTGTCGCGCAGATCGCCGAGCATCAGGCCGAAGAAACCTTGCGGCGCGTAAGTGCGGCGCGTGGCTTCGGCGCGGTTGTAGCGCAGGGTCAGTTTCTTGCGCTCTTCCTGGTGCACGAACTTGAGCTTGAGCGACAGGCTGACCGCGGTCGGCGGCGTGGGCAGGGTCGGAGTGGGTGTGGGCGTCGGGGTTGGAGTGGGCGTCGGAGTCGGTGTAGGCGTCGGCGTGGGTGTAGGCGTCGGAGTCGGAGTCGGAGTCGGAGTCGGCGTAACCGACGCGGGACGACGCAGACGGCCGCGCCAACGGCTCGGCGTGGTGCCGGCGACCTGGCCGATCACGTGGACGACGCGGTTGTCGGGATCGCCGCCCATCGTGGAATGCGTGCCCGGACGGCTGCTCGCCGGAACGTCGCCGTGCGCGTTGGCCGGGGTGACGGTGAAGTTGCCGCCGGCGCGACGCACCACCGCCGCGGCGACGTCGAGACGACGCTGCGACAGCGCGCGGTTGTAGGTCACGCGCTGCGCCTCGGTGGCGCCGTTGGCGTGCTCGTGGCTTGCGTACGCTTCCAGCCGCACGTTGCGCGGCGCGGGCAGGCTGCGCACCCACGCGGCCAGACGATCGGCGCCGCGTTCGGTGCCGGTCCAGTTGCCGTCGCCTTCGATGCGCAAGGTGCCCGAGGCGTCGCGATAGCGCGGGTCGGTGGTGGTGTTCTCGACATAGGCGCGGTACTGCGTCGACGGCGGATTGATCATCCAGCCGCTCGCGGCGGGTTTGTCGAAATCGAAGAACAGGCCGAAGGTCTGTTCCTGGGTCGCCGCCGGCCATTCGACTTCGATGAGTTTTTCCGAAGCCGGATTGACGGTGAGGTTGACCCGGCCCTGCGCGTCGGCGGCGACGGTCTGTCCGTCGACCTTCACCACCGCGCCGGCGCCGGTCACGGTGATGGTTTCGGCCAGGCCGTTCGCGGCCGGGGTGTGGGTGACCGTCTGCCCCGCGGGCAGCGGCGTCGGCGATTGCGATTCGACCGTCAGCGCGGCCGGCTGGATCTGCGCGGTCGGCGGCGTGGTGGTGCCGGTGCCGCCGGATGTTCCGCCGCTGCTTGCGCCGCTGGTGCCGCTGAAACCGCCGGGAGCGGTTCCGCCGGTGCTGCCACCCGTACCGCCCGTGCTGCCGCCGGTTCCGCCGGTGCTCCCGCCCGTGCCACCCGTGCCGCCGCCGGTTCCGCCGGTGCTTCCGCCCGTGCCGCCCGTGCTGCCGCCGGTTCCGCCGGTGCTTCCGCCCGTGCCACCCGTGCTGCCGCCGGTTCCACCGGTGCTGCCACCCGTGCCGCCCGTGCTGCCGCCGGTTCCGCCCGTACCGCCGCCCGTGCCGCCCGGATTGGTGCCGGTGCCCGTACCCGTGCCGGTTCCCGCATGCGCCGCATCGGTCGCCAGCTTGCCCGGCACCAGGGTCGGTTCGAACCACTTGCTCAGCAGATCGTCCTTGAAGAAATCCAGCGCCCACTTTTCCTGGTCGCGCTTGTCTTCGCTGTCGGTGAACGCTTCGACCTGGATGTCGATCACGCCGTTCTGCACCAGCGACTCGAACGCCGCGTCGATACCGGCCTTGAACCACGCGTACTGCCCTTCCAGGCTGGCGCTGAAATGGTTGTAGATGCGTTCGAAGTCGGCGGTGATGGTGACCTTCAACGCCGGCCGCATGGCCAGGTACTTGAAGTCGTAGATCACCCCGATCGGAGTCATGCCGTCGCTGAGCGCGGATTCGAGAATCGTCGCGCCTTCCGCCGACAGGCTCAGGCTGAAGGCGGCGCGGTTGGCCGCGTCCATCGACGGCACGGTCGCGCCGAGAATGTGTTCGACCGCGTTGAACGTGCCCGGCGCGGCCGGTTGCGCCGAGGTGCCGCCACCGCCCTGCGCGTTCAAGGCGATGCATTGCACCGAACCTTCCTCGAACGTGGCGCAGGTCAGCCGCACCGGCAACTGCACGCCCGGTTCGGCGTTGAGCCGGCCGATGATCTTCGACTCCATCGACGAGGACAGCTGCAAGGTGGTCACGAACATCACGAAGCCGCCGCCCTTGTCGGCTGCGGTGGCATCGGCGACGCGGTATTTGAGGAAACTGAATTCCTTGCGCCCATCGGGCTGACGCGTGGCCAGCGTGACCGGGCCGGGCAGGTACCAGAACTGGCCCTTGTCGGCGTGGTCGCGGAACACGGTGATGCCGTCGATGGAAAGCGGCTTTTCGAGACTGAGCATGACGAACTCCTGAGATCGTGAGTCCATGCGCGCGGCGTGCCGCGCGCTACGGAAACGTTTCCTTACGCGACTGATGTCCACCCGTCTGCGCGATACACATCACCGTCATTCCCGCGAACGCGGGAATCCAGTGCCTTATCGCGACCGTGCCCGTAAGTCGCTGGATTCCCGCGTTCGCGGGAATGACGAGCAAAAACGCAGCGACCCGCACGCGGCAGCGGCGGCGGACATCAGGCCATCTTCAACACCAGATCGGTCGCATCGCTGGCCACCCAGTTGCCGGCCTTGTTGGTGCCGTTCTCGAGCAGATAGCTGGCCTTGTACTCGTAGCGCATGCGCGCCGGGTCGAGGTAGTCGTATTCGAACTCGCCCGAGGCCTGGCCGTCGGTGAACTCGAAGTCCTCGGCGAACGACAGGCCGCCGGCGAAGTCCTCGAAGCGCAGCGAGACCTTGGCCTTGCGCATTTTCCGTTTGGCGAAATCCAAAGGCGGCTTTACGGTGACGATGCGTCTTCCCTTCATGCCGGCCTTGAGCATGATTCGATTGCTGTTGGTCACCGACTCGGGAATCTCCTCGATATCGCGGCCGTCCTTGTACAGGATGCTGACGCTGTAGAACACGCCCTTGATCTCGGGATTGCGCATATCCACGGCGAAGGTCTGCGCGGCCGCGCCTTCCTGGAACGACATCTGCATTTCTTCCTGCACGCCGTTGGCCTTGTCGATGTAGCGCAGGTCGACGAAGGCTTCCTGCACCTCGTTCCAGTTGAAGTTCGGCACCACCTGCACCACCCGCCGGGTCTGGAACGGATTGCGGATCGACACCTGCGGCTCGTCCAGCGAGGTCCAGTCGCGGACCGTGTCGCCGCCGCTGATGCCATGGAAGACGATGCGCACTTCATAGGCGGTCTTGCTCTGGTCGAGCATGAACATCTTCCACGCGCCCGTCTGCGCATCCTTGGTCAGCCGCACCAGGTCGTTCTGGTTGATCTTGTTGGCCGGATCGCGATAACGCAGGAACACGTCGACCGAGCTGTAGCGATCCCACGGGAAGTTCTCGGCGAACACCGGCACGGTGTTGATCGTGTACAGGTCGCGCGGGATGATCTCGACGTTTTCCACATCGAACGTCTGCACCTTCGACTTGAGCTTGGTCGGCCGCTCGGCCGCGTCCACGCCCTTGAAGTTGACCTCGTACTCGACCTGCACCTCGCGCTTCATCTGGCCGCGGTCGAGCTGGCTGAGCCATTCGAAACTGGCGTCGCCCTGGCTGGCGCCGAGCAGCGCGTTCTGCGCCTTGTCGCCGTAGCGCACGCGCACGTTGAGGCTGCCGATGTCGTCGGCGGCCAGATCGGCGCGCGAAATCACCTTGACCCGGCGCTTCTTGAAGAAGTCGTTGTCCAGGCTGATCTGCTTGACCAGGCGGTCGCGCGGCACGTTGCCTTCGCGGATGGTCTTGAACAACGCCGCCAGATGGCCCTGCGGATAGATCGACCGCTTGACCGCGACGCGCTCGGAGAAATTGACGTTGAGCTTCTTCTTGTCGATGCGCGTGTAGTCCATGCGCTTGTAGCTGAAGCTCGGCATCAGCGCGCCGATCGGCCCGCCGGCGGCCATCGCCGAGGACTGGCTGGCGAACTTGCCCAGCGCATCGAGCCCGCGTTCGAAATCGGACTTCTTCTCCGGCGTCCACGGCGGCAGGCTGGCCTGGAAGAACGCATCGGTGATCATGTTGCGCACCTGCGCCAGGGCGGCGTCGCGGCGGTCGATGATGCCCTTGGTGTCCTCGCTTTCGGCAACAAACGTATCGGCCTCCAACACGATCGCGCGACTTTCGACCAGTTCGTCGACCGCCTTGCCGATCTCGGTGGAGAAGAACATGTTGCCGCCGGAGAAGCTTTCGTCCATGTGCTTTTGCACACGGTCCCAATCGATCTTCAGATTGATGTTGTAGGCCGGGCGCAGGCCGAGGAAGTCCAGCGAATAGATCACCGCCACCGGCAGGATCTCGCCTTCCAGGCACTGCTCCATCACCGTGTAGCCGTCCTGGTCCAGACGCACCGAGAACGAGGCCTGGTTGGCGCCGTACAGCGCCGGCTTGGCCGACTGATCGATCTTGAGCACGAACTGCGGGCCGGGGCCGGCGGTCGGCGCGACATCGCCGGTGGCCTTGCCGAGCATCATCAGCTTGACGCCGCCGTCTTCCAGCGGCACCGGCGCGATCCGCGGCTTGTTGCGCAGGTTTTCCGAGTTGGCGATCTCGCGGGCCAGATCGTCGAGCTGGCTCTGGGTGGCGCCGAGGTTGCAGTCGAAGTTGACAAAGCCGCCGGTGCCCGCGTCGCCGCGGAAACCGATCAGCAGGAACTGCGGCACATCCACGCCGAGGGTCTTGTCGCGCACCGTGGTCAGGTGCGGATTGAGCGGCATGTAATACCACTGCTCGGGATCGGCATGGTCGGGGAAGACCGAGATGCCGTTGATCTCGCGAGTGCGGCTGTCGAGGAGAAGCATGATCGGACTCCTTCCGAGTCAAGCGTGATGAGTGTCGGCGACGGCGGGCCCGAGGTTCGGGCCCGCCGCGCTTGCGGCTAAGGTCGTAGCGACGGAATCAGGCCGGAAGTTCCAGGAACAGCGACAGATCCGTCTTGGTTTCCGGGCCCACGACCTTGCGCTTGCCGTCGGTGAGGAAGTAGGTGACCGTGGCCTTGTACTCGGGCTCTTCGCCGTCGGTGAGCGGAAGCTTCCAGCTCTTTTCCTCGTCGCCGGGCTTGAAGCGCAGATCGATGCGCTTGGTCCCGTGCGACAGCGCCACGCTGACCATCTTCAGCTCGTCCCAGTTCAGCAGGTCCGGCACCACCGCCACTTCCAGCGCGTCGAGCTTCTTGCCGACCATGATGGTCGAGCGGGTCGCGACCTTTTCGTTCTCTTCCTTGCTGGTGCCGTCGGCGAACAAGGTGGTGACCGCGTACTTCACCTCGCCCAGGGTTTCGTCGACCACCGGGAAGGTCCAGTCGAACGAGGTCATGTCGCTGGACAGCGTCACGATGGTCTTCTGGTTGTACTTGTTGGCCGTGTCGGTGTAGCTGGCCTCGACCGTGATCGAGGCGATCTCGGCGGACAGATCGCCGGCGGCGCGGAAGCTGACCGTCTTGGACGCCGAGAACGGATCGTCGACGTACAGTTCCTTGGCCTGCTGCTTGGCCAGCTTCTTGACCTGGCGGCCGTCGGCCAGCGTGTACAGGAACTCCAGGTCGATGTCCTCGGTGCGCGGCGTGCCGATGATCTTGCGCAGGGCAAAGTTCGGCGTCGCCGCGGTCATGTTGAACTTGGCTTCGACCGGCTGCTTGCCGTGCTTGTAGCGCACGGTGATCTGGGTGCGCGGCACCTGGGCGAAGTCGATGTCGCCCGGGCCGATGTCCAGCGCCAGCACGCCGAGGTCGTCGACGTTGATGGTCAGGTTGGTGTCGTCGGTCTTGATCTCCT
The DNA here is from genome assembly GCF_014779555.2 of Lysobacter capsici. Lineage (NCBI taxonomy): Bacteria > Pseudomonadati > Pseudomonadota > Gammaproteobacteria > Lysobacterales > Lysobacteraceae > Lysobacter > Lysobacter capsici. The sequence goes on along the minus strand of NZ_CP094357.1, from coordinate 884,939 downwards.
CCGACACCTGCTTGAACGTCGCGCCCTTGTAGTTGACCGTGACCTGATAGGTAAAGTCGCGCTTGCCCTCGAACACGAAGGCCTCGAACTTGGCCACGTCGTCGGGCTTGGTGAAGACGAACTCCTGGACCTTCTTGTTCGGCCCGTACGGGTAGCGGATCTTGACCTCGACGCTGTGGATCGGCAGGTTGGCGAAATCGGCGTTGACCCGCATCACCACCTGCACGGTCTTGAGGAACTCGTCCAGGTTGATCTTGGAGTAGTAGTCCTCCCACTTCAGCGGCTTCTTCTTGTCGTCGGTCAGCGAGGTGATCGTCGGCAGCATGCCCTGCGGGTTGCGGTTGACGATGACCGCCTTGGCCTCGCTCCACTCCACCCGCACGTTGGCGATCTGGCTCTTGTTGATGGTGCGGCGGATGTCCTCGATGTCCTGCTCTTCGCGCAGGTCCTTGGTGTTCGGATCGACCTCGGCGATTTCCTTGAGCAAGTTGCGCTGCACCGCCGCTTCGAGCTGCTTGTTGATGATCGCGCGGATGTCGGCCTCGAGCTTGGCGTTGTCCTCGGCGCTGAGGTTGGGCGCCTGCACGAACTCGAAGTGGGTCTTGGTGATGTCGTTCTTCCAGCGGCTGGAGCTGATCACCTCGGTGTAGCTGTCCTCGTGCCACATCCGGTCTTCGGTGTTGATGTCCTGGAAGAAGCTGTAGAACTCCGACGCGTTCCAGGTGCCCCAGGCCTTCATTTCCGGCAGGCGCATGTAGCAGTTCATCTTGTAGACGACCTGCACCGCCGAGGCCGAACCGGTGCTCAGGGTTTCCTTGAAGATCGCCGTGCCCAGTTCGCTGAGCTCGACCATGAACGAGGCGACGTTCTTGCCGTAGATCGACGGCTTGCCGGCGCCGCGGATCTTCTCGACCAGCGCGCCGCCCTCGGTCAGCAGCAGCTCGACGGTGCCGTCGGTCCAGGTCACCGGCGCGATCGCGACCTTGGGCACGTTCTTGCCCTTGTACTTCTCGGCCAGCTTCTTCTGCAGTTCGGCGGTGATCTTGGTCTGCACGTCGGCGGCGACCGCCAGCTCGGTGTCGAAGGCGATGAAGCCGCCGAACTTCTTGCCGCCGTCCTCGCGGATCTGGCCGTACTCGACGAAGCGCAGCGCCAGGCCGCCGCTGGCCATGCGCGCGAAGTTCGGCGTGTTCGGCATGATGTAGTAGGTGAAGTCGTTGGCATCGTCGCCGTAAACCACGTGGTCGAGGATGGTGTCAACGTTGTCGATCTTAAGCATGGACTTGCTCCTTATCCTGATAAATCCTGAGTTCGTTTGATTGCCTCGCGCGTTGGCTTGCGCGCTTACAGCGACGATGTTCCGCGGCGAACGTTGTGCGGTTCGAATCTTTAGAACGCCACCACCGCTTCGTACCGGACACGTTAAAAGTGCTATTTTTCAGCTGTTTCCAACAAAACGACAAGGCAATACTCGCCCGCTGCGGGCCTGCGATAGACCCACATCGTCGTTCCCGAAGAGACGGCTACCGTCGCGACCGATCCACCGGTCGCGAACGTTTCCGTTGCATCGCGCGGCAAGCGCCGCTGGCGCAAGATGGCGCCGTTACGATTCGCAGCGCGGCCGCGGGCGGCGTTCGCTCAGCTCGCGCCCGGTCGCGACACGATCAAGATCCCACGTTCATGGCTTGGGCAATCCCCAGTCCGCGGCGTCCGCCGATACGTGTTGTGTCTGCTGTTGTTCCTGGCCGCGTTCGGCATAGGTGCTGACCTGACTGCGCAGGCTCAGGCCGGCATCGGACTGCTCGCCGTCGGCGCGGAGCGACACCTCGACATCGACCGCGTCGCTCGTGGTCGTGCTCGCGGTATGCCGGCTCGGCGCGGCGGCGGTGATCGCGTAACGCAGCTCCAGCCAGCCGCGTTCGCCGCTCAAGGCCTTGCGGACGCGCGCGGCCTGATCGGCGTCGAGCATGATGTTGAACGCGGCGTGGTACGGCGGCGCGCCCGACGAACGGGTCTTGCCCAGTTGCACATATCCTCCCTGCCCGTCGCCGAGCATCAGGCTGACCTCGCCGACTTCGACCGGCGCCGGCAGCAGGTTCAACTGCGCCACCGGCACGCCGGCGCGCGCGGCCAGATCGGCGCGCACCGCGTCCAAGGTCGCGGTCGCCACGCCCCACATGCCGGTGCAGGCGAACATCGTCATCGGTCCGGCGTTGATCAAGGTGAACTGCACGCGTCCGTTCGCATCGGTCGCCAGCGTCGGCGCGGCGGCGCGGTAATACCAGGTCGTCGCCTGATCGCCCGGCGCGACCAGCACCCCGCGAAGGTTTTCGTAACCGGCGCCGGTGTCGGCGGTCGGGGATTCGTTCGAGCTCATGTCCCTGCTCCGTTGTTCGTCCTTGAGGCATCGCTGCTGCGCAGTCGCAGCGGCGTATCGGGTTGCAGCACGTCCGACCAGGGCGACTGCGCGGTCCAGCGCCAGCGATAGCCGGAGCGGAACGGCGACAGCGCAAGCCAGGTCCAATGCGCGCGCGGGGTGTTGCGGGTGAATTTCAGCAGGCGGCGTCGTGCCGGCTGCTCGGTGCCGTCTTCCGGCGCGATCTCGATCAGAATCTGCGCCGCGGCGTCGTCGAAGTCGCAGACCGCTTCGAGTTCGCGCGAGCCGGCGCCTTCGAAACTGAAAGCATCCAGACGCAGACTGTCGGCATCGACCGGCGCCATCGCGCAGGCGCGGCCGTCCTGGCGCGAACGCGCGCTCGCGCGCAGCTTCGCGTCCTGGACATCGGCCGGGATCGCGAACGCCAGGCTCGGCGACACATCGTCGAGCACGCCGCGCACCGACCAGGCCCGACCCTTGCGTGTGCCCGCGCATTCGACCTCGACGTCGGCCTGGGCCAGAAACGCCGGCTCGGCTTCGATCGGAACGAAACGCAGGCCGAAATCCTCGGCTTCGATCAGCAGATGCTCGCGCTCGGATTTGCGCACCGGGCCCTTGATCGATTCGGCGCGACCGTCGCTGAGCACGACCGCGGTGGTCTGCCACTGATAGCTCAGCGCTTCCTTGGGGCTCAGGCGCAGATCGACCGTGATCGGCCGATCCGACGCGGCCAGCGGCGTGCTGGTCTTGATCGTGAACATGCGCGCCGGCGGTTTGGCCGGCAGTTGCAGCTCGACCTGGGTCGAGACCACGCCGATGCGCCGCTGCGGCAGGTTCGGCCGCACCGTCACCGTGCGCCAGCCGCTGGCCAGCGCGCGCACGTCGTGACGGCGCACGACGGTGTCGTGCAGTTCGCCGCCGGGCAAGGTGCGCAGCGGACCGAGCGGATCGGCTTCGATCACGAACAGGCGCGGGGTCAACAGCGGCTCGGCGAGATTCCACTGCACCGTGCCGCTGCGCATCGCCGCTTCGTCGAACACCAGGCGCACGCCGCTCGGCGCATCGGCCGCGGACGGCTGTGGCGAGGCGAAGCGCGCGACGATGCGATCGAGCACCGCATCGGCCAGCGGTTGCTTGAGGATGTCGCCGGAGGTCGCGGCCAGACCCAGACCCAAGGTCTGAGGCGCGTCGATCAGGCGTTGCCGCAGCAGCGCATGATCGACCGTGGCCGCGCCGTTGCCGAGCGACTTGATCGCCGCCAGCAACGCGGCCGGATCGAAGCTCATCGTCAGCGGCAGGCGGTCGGCGACGCCGCGCACGCGCAGCCAGGCTTGCGCGCTGACCGCGAGCAGGCCGCGCTGCAGGGCGGCGACGAACAGATCGGTCGCCGCGCTGTCCATGCGCAGCGCCAGGCCCATCGAGCCCAGGCTGGCCGCATCCAGCGGCAGCAGTTCGCCGAGCGATGCCGGCAAGTCCAGCGCCTGCACCGCGTTCAAGCGCAGCCAGCCGCCTTCGACCGGCAACGGCGACAGGCGCACGTTCTGCGCGGCGTCGAACGCGGCTTGGCGCGCGGCGTCGAGGCCGAACTGCGCGGCGAACGCCAGCGACAGGATCGAGTAACGCTCCAGCCCGGCGCTGCCGCGGTCCTGCTGGAAGATGTCCAGGCGCAGCGGCGGGGTTTCGTCGAGCGTCTGCGCCGCCAGTTGGGTCGGCGGCAGCGCGAACGCGCCGGGCCGATCGTAGGCGGCATAGGCGATGCGTTCGCCGATCTGCATCGGCGCGCGCCAATCGGGATGACCGGAAAAGGACATGGCTCAGACCGCGGTCACGAACAGCACGCCCGCATCGTCGCGGCGCCACGGCGTCGTCGGCGATTTCTGGCCGGACTTGAACACCACCGTCTGGCGGTATTCGTAGAAACCTTCGCTGTCCTTGCGCAACAGGATGTCCATCAACGGCACCGGCACGTCGATGTCGACGCTCTGGTTGGCCTCGCCCAGCACCACCCGGCGGTTGCCGCGGAACTCGACGATGATGTTGAGGATCGGCCCGCCGGACGAACCGGTGGCGATGTTCTCCAGCACTTCCGGCGCGGTCATCACCGTGACCGCGCGGAAGGTTTCCTGATCGATGGTGTCGTCCAGGGTGTATTTGAGGATCGCCTCGCCGTCGGGGATGCTGCGCACCGAGGCGGTGTTGAAGATCGCATCGGCCGGCGCGTTGCCGCTGAGCGTATCGGTGGGCTGCACGGTGAACTGCAGGCTTTGTTCGGGCTCGACCTCGACCGGCTGGCTCAGGTCCAGGCCTTCGATGCGGCCGACCACCAGGCCTTCGCCGCGGGTGATCCAGGTCGGCAACTGGGTGATGCGCAGCTTGCTCTCGGTCGCGTTGAGCAGCTTGACCGCGACCGCGCCGGTCTGCGGATCGGGGGTTTCGATCGACTGGAACAACTCGCCTTCCATGTCGGCGAAGTTGAGCTTGACCGGCACCATCACGTTCTCGTTGATGCCGGTGGTCACCACCACGCTGCCCTGCAGCAGGTTGGAGTTGGACGCGGCCATCAGCACGCCGAACACGTCCTGGAAATCCTTGAACTCGAAGCGCTCGTTGACGGTGAAGCCGTTGTCCCAGTCGATCGTCGCGGCCACGGTTTCCGAACGCACCGCGCCGTTGCGCAGCACCGCCATCTGCAGGCTCGACTTGGCGCGCAGCAGGCGCAGTTCGAATTCGCGATTGGGATTGGCCGCGCTGGCCGGCACCTTGTCGGCCAGCTCGCGGCGCGCGGCGAGCAGGCGCTCGCCGTCGGTGACCGGACGCACTTCGCAGGTCAGATCGACCATCACCTGTTCGGCGTTGTCGCCCTGGTCGACCTGGAACACCAGCGACGGCGCGTGCGGCGCTTCGCTGCGGCGCGCGAGCTTGAACGCGTCGGGCAGGTAGAAGATCCGCGCCGGATCGTTCAAGTCCTGGAAATACGCGTGGCTGCGGCCGCTGCCGGCCGGATAGCGCAGCGCATGCACGACCCAGCGGCTGGCCTGCGGGCCGGTGGCGCTGCCGGCCGGGTACAGATACGGATGCAGTTGCGGTTCGAAGAACAACGCGACCGCCCAGTCCTGCACCTGGTTGGAGATTTCGTAACGCGTTTCCGGCGCGGGCGGCGGCGGTACGTCGTCGGGCATCGGCTCGGGCTGGACGATGATCGGGGTGCCGTCGAAACGGCGCGCCTTGATCGTCGAGATCGGAATGCGCGACACCGGCGGCTTGACCCCGACCGCGCGCATCGGCGCCATCGATGCGGTCATCTTGGCGGTAATGCCCGGATCGAGCGTCACCGCCGGTTTCGCCACCATGCTCGCATCGACCACCGCCGCGCGCGACATCAGCTGCGCGCTTTCCAGCGGCGCGCGCGCCAGTTGCATCTGGCCCTTGACCATCATCAGCTGGCGCTTGGGCACGTCGGGCGAGGTGCCCGCCGGCAACGGCACCGCGACGGTGAAGCCGCGCGACAGCACCAGCTTGCATTGCGCGTCGTTGCTCATGAACGCGCGCAGCAGGCCGTCGCGATCGGCCAGGCTGAGCTGCAGCATCACCACGCAGCCGGTCGCGTCCTTCTGCACTTCGCCGGCGGGCAGGCGCTGTTCGATCGCGGTGCCGGGCACGCGATAGGTCACCGATGCGCTGCGCGTGACCTCGAGCATCTGCGCGGTGCGCGCGGCATCGGCGATCTCCGGCGCGGGATAGGTTTCCAGGCCCAGGCTCACCGCCCACAAGCCGTTCTGGCCTTCGGCGACGTTGATCTCGTAGCGGCCGTTGGCGTTGCGCAGGCGATAGCGCGGCAGCCAGTAGCGTTGCTGCGGGTTGTTCGGGCTTTCATACAGGCAACGATCGTCCGGGGTCTGGGTCGGGCTGATCGGATGCTGCGATTCGCCGCGGCCGAAACCGCCGCCGGTCTTGATCGGAAACAGGTCCGGGCGCAGGTCGTTCAAGCGCGGACGCAGGGTGCGGCCTTCCAGTTGCGCGACGATCGCCGGCTGCGCGCGCAGGATCGCCGGGTTCACCCGCACCGCGCCGGGAATGAACGGCGGCGCCACGCGCACGGCCGGCGCAGGCGCAGCGACGGGCGGCGCGGCGGCGGGCGGCGCGGCCGGCGGCGCGACCACCACGGCCGGCGTCACCGGCGCCGGCACCACGATCCCGCCGGGCAGCTTGATCGGCTGCGCGGCCGGCGCCGGACGGATGCCGGCGAGGACCTGGTTGATATTGAGCAGTCGACCCAGCGGCATGCGTTTCTCCTTGAAAGTTCAGCGCGGCGCGCTGTTCGGCCGAACGCAGCAGCGCCCGGTCCGGTCCTTGATGTGGATCGATGCGCTGTCCGCGCCGATCACCCCCGAGTAAACGAGCGTGCAACGCGGGGCAGGACATTTCAGGAATGAAACGTTTTTGCTCGCTGGCTCGCGGCGGGGGCGGGGGCGGGGGCGTGAGTGCGAGTGCGCGGCGCAAGCGCCGAGTCGCTTTCGGCGTCGATCGCTTTGTCCCGGACGGCGGGTTCGGACGCGGGTCAATACGGGATCAGTACCGAGTCACCGCCGAGTCACTGTCGCATCAAAGCGCGCCCTACTCGTCGGAGGCCAGCCACACCTGCGCCGCCGCAAGCGCCGGATCGGACGCATCGGAATTGCCGTCGCCGTCGCCAGCTGGCACCACCACATCCGGCTCGATCCTGCCGCCGAACAGCTTGCCGCTGCGATCGGCGAACACGGCCGTGGTCAGCAGCAGGGCGCCGCCATCGGGCAATGCGATAGTTTCGTTGGAGGTCGAACGACCATCGCTGGGCTGACCGAACGAGCGCGTGCGGGCGCGACCGCTGAACGCGATCGCCACCGCTTCGCCGGAACTGCTGGTGCGCGGCCCGATCAACACCGCGACCTTGGCCGCGCGCAAATCCGGTTGCGGCCAGGTCGCCGCGTTCGGCATGAGCTGTTCCGGCCGCCACCGCCGCATCGGCTGGCCGGGCGCCGACACATTGCCGCCGATCTCGCTGGCGCCGAGCAGCGGCCGCAGGCCGGCCAACATCGGCCACATCGTGCCGCCGCTGTTGCCGCGCAGATCGACGATCCAGCCCGCGGACGCGCTCGGCGCGCGCGCGGCGATGCGTTCGACGATCCCGCGCGCGAACGCGTCGCGGCCGGCGTCGTCGCCGCCTGAAAACCCCGGCACGGCCACATAGCCGATCGCGCCCGCCAGCGGCTTGACCACCGGCTCGAAGATTTTGTCCGCCGTGCCGGCGCGATCGCGCGCGGCCTGCTGCATCGCGCTTGTCAGCGACGCAACTCGATGACCACCGCCTCCCCCTTCACCACCATGACGCCGCGCCATTCCGGCGGCGGCGCGGACTGGCCGGACGCGAGCGTGACGGTTGGATCGGGCGGAATCTGCCCGGGCGCGAGCGGCACGAACTTCACCACGTTGACCATCTTGGTCGCGCCGCTCTCCTTGTCCTGCGCCATTTTCGATTCGACGAAGCGCGAGGCGCCGAGCTCTTCATCGCTGATCCGGTCGCGGATGCCGGCCAGATCCAGATTGCCCGGGATGATTCGGAAGTACATGGCCTCACTCCTCCTTGCAGTCGGAAATCAACTGGGCGTCGACGAACGCCTGCTTGATCGGCACCAGCTCGTCGGGTTTCGCGTCGCGAATCCGGCTCTGCAGGGTCTGCGCGACTTGGTCGGCGGTGGCGGAGGCATCGGCGGTTATCGGCGGAGCCAGCTTGGCGCCGGCGGTATTCAGGCCGACCAGGGTCCGATTGGCGTTGCTGCCGGCCAGGCTCGCGGTCAGGCAGCGCTTGAGCGCGCGCTGCGAGACATTCAATGCGTAGATTTCGCGGACCGAACTGTCTATGTCCGCCTCGTTGATCTTCTTCTGCTTCTCGGCCGTGGACTGCACATAGGAAATTCCGCCCAGCAAGGTGCCGGCGAACTCGTAGGCGGCCAGGTCGTAATACACCTCCTGCGGCGGGTACTGCTCGGTTTCCTGCTTCGCCGATTCGACGATGCGCAACCTGACCTGCGAACGAAACGCATCCATCGCCGACACCAACGCGGTGGTGGTCTGTTCGAACAGCACTCGCCGGTTGACCGCCGCGCTGGAGCCGGCCAACAAGGCGCTGGCGCCCGCATAGCGGGTCATTTCCTGGGACGAACCGGTCAAGGTGCCGGCCACGCCCAGCGCCAGGTCGGCGATGTCCGAGAACAGATTCCCGGTGGTCTGTTCCTGCTGAAGTTTCCGCACGTACTGGTGGTAAGCCATGTCGATCATCATCAGCCGTTGCCGGATGATCTTGTTGCGCTCGACCTTGTTGTCTCCTTTTTCGTTCAACTCCCTGGCGGTATCGCTGACATGCTCGGAATCGTCGGCGAATTTCTCGTCCAGCACCGACCCGGGCCCGCCGCGGATCGCATTCATGCAACCGCTGCACAGCACGATGACCATGACCGCGCATGCGAAGCGCGGAACGCTTGTGTTCGCCATATGCTTCCCCCTGAATTGCTACGATCGCCGCCGCGGTGGGCCGCGATAGCCTTCGAACAAACGCAAAGCCAGTCCGCCGCGTCCCGATATTCAGATCGGCGATGCCAGCGGCGCGCGGAACGCGCGGCGGCGATGTTGCGAACGATTTTCCCTGAGCATGAGCGCACCTCTCGCCGTCGCGACCGAGGGGCCAGTGCGTTGCGGGATTGATGCGGCAAGCACACGTTTTCCGCCGTCCATGGCTCGACCTACCGGCGCGGGACGACGCGCCCCCTTAGTGACTGAAACGAACGCGGACCGGCGCGACGGCCACGACGCCATGGCAATGAGCTGTCGTCGGCGCGCGCGATGTGCATGCGGCGCCGGGATGCGAATCGAACGGCAGGATCGCGGTCGCGTGCGAGCCGTCGCCCAGCCTCAGCGCCTGTCGACCAGATCCTGGATGTAGGCCTGCAACGTGATGCGTCCGCGAATCGGTTCGCCGGGAATCGGATAGTCCTCGTCCAGGGTCACCGCGGTCATGTCGGCATACGACTTCGCCGCCGCCTCGGAAAAGCCGAGCTTTCGATAGGCGGCCACCCATTGCGCGCGCGGCACCACCTCGACGTCGACCTCGCGACCCAGCGCCTGCGCGAATGCGTCGGCCACGTCGGCGGGCGAATACGCGCGCGGGCCTTCGACATGGTGCATGCCGGTATCGGCGAGCGGCGCGGTGATCAGATCGGCCGCTACTCGGCCCAGGTCGCGCGGCGCCACCATCGGCAGGGCGAAGTCGGCCGGATAGAAGCTGAGCACCTTGCCGTGTTCGCGCGCGCTGCGCAGCGATTCGTCCCAATTGCTCATGTAGTACGCGGCGCGAATGACGCTGAACGCAATCGGCTGCGCGCGTAAGGCCTGTTCCATGGCGTACAGGATGCCTAGGTCGCCGCTGCGTTCGCGGTCCTGCGCGCCATAGGTGGATTCGGCGACGATCTTCTCCAGGCCCGAGCCCTCGATCGCGGTGAGGATCGCGCGCAGGTTGGCTTTCTCGACCGCATCGGTGTCGGTTGCGGGATCGGCCGGCGGATTGAGCAGGAACAGGCGTCGGCCGCGTTCGAACAACCGACGCAAGGCATCGACGTCGCGCACATCGACGACCGCGAAGTGCGCGCCCTTGCGCTCCCAGGCCGGCCGCGCCGACGCGTTGCGCGACACCACCGTGACCGCTTCGCCGCGTTCGAGCAGGGTCTCGGCCAAGGCCGAGCCGACATGTCCGGTGCCGCCGAGGATGATGTGCATCGTGGCTCTCCATCACGGGTGATGGTTCAGCCTAGCCAGACGCGCGTAAGCGTCGGGCAATACTCGCGTGAAGGTAATGTAGGGTCGTGCAGCGACGGCTCAGCTGCATTCGCGATCGATGCCTTGCATCGCGCGAGGGCGACGCCCGCTGCGAAGGTTCATCCGAACCCTGGCATGCACCGCTTGACCGCGTTATCCGCGACGGACCGCGCCTAGACTTTCTTCGCCCGGTGAATCATCGCCCCGAGCGGCGGCATCACGAAGTCGTTGCGAATCGGCCCGGTAAGTTGTTCGAGCTGATCCGACAAGGCCTCCTGGATCGAACGCAGGCTGCCGCGGCTGATGCCGAGTTCCTGCACGAACAGACTGGGCATGTCTTCGACCACGGACGGCAGATAGGCCGCGTCCTTGATGCCGATGCGGTTCAACAGCCGGACCAGCTCCGGAGGCGCGTGCAGCACCTCGTCGACGACCTTGACGCCAAGGTCGTCGGAGGTGGTGTGCAGCAGACTGTCGCTGACGATTTTCATGCGGCCTATCCTACCTCCGAGGCAGATGACAAGCTGAACCGGCTTCTAGAGCGCAGCGTACTCCAACAGATAGCGGTCGACATAACTCGCCGACACCTGCCCGTAACCCGGCTCCGGTCCGTGGACCCCAGGCGCGGGCAGATTGGCGCCCCAGCGCTCGGACCAGCTGTTGCGCAGGATGAAATAGCCGCCGGCCGGCTCGTCCGGATCGGCCGCGAACCCGGTCAGGCAGACCGCGTGCGCGCCGTCCATGACCGCGGTCGGCGGCGGGTCCAGCACCTGTCCCAGGTTGACTGCGATCGCGGCATCCCAGTTGCTGCGCCCGCGCCCCATCGGATCGACGAACACCGGCAGGCTGGCCGCCACCGCCCGTCCCTGCCGCAGCAGGTCGAGCACCGGGACGGCCGCGGCGACCGGCGCGTCGACATGCACGCCGGCGCCGATCGCGCGGGTCAGCGCATCGCGCAGCACTGCGGCCGACGGCCGGTCGGGACCGCCGTGGCTGATGTTGTCCGGGTCCAGGCGCTGCTCGTATTCCCACAGCGCTTCCTCGGCGATGCCGTGCGAAGCCAGCACCGCCAGCGCGAATTGCAGCCAGGTGCCGTCCTGATTCGGCAGGCCGTCGTTGCCATGGGTCTTGATCGCCCAGTACAGGAACTGCTCGGACAGATCGATGCGCTCGCCGCGCCGGCACCGTTCCAGTTCGACCAAAGCCGCCACCGCGAACGCGACGCAGGTACCGCGATTGCCCTGATAGCGCACCGGCCACGGCAGACCGGCGCGCACATCCAGGGGCGCGATCTGGCCGACCCGCGGATACGCGGCGCTCGCCGTCGTCGCGCCGGCATCGTCGAGCGGCACCGCATTGCCGATCTGCCACGGCGAATTCGCCGGCGGCCGCGCGCCGCGCCGGAATCGGCTGTCGTCGCGCCGCGGCTCCAGATCGATCGCGGCCAGCGCGGCGTTCATTTGGATATAGGCGCCGCCGAACGAACGGCTCAAGGCGAAGCTGACCCGCGGCGCGTCGACCAGACCATTCGCCGCCAATCCCGGGAAATCGCGCAGCAGGCTAAGCACGCGCCCGGTGTCGCGCGCGCCGGACTGCTCCAGGGTCGCCAGGCTGCGTCCGTCGATCCCTTGTTCCTGCAACGCCGCGAGCACACCGGTGTAGGTGCGCGATCGCTGCAGGGTCGATTCAAATTCCATTTCGTACTCCTTCCTGGGTGACTCGAACAAACAGGCGATGCAGCCGGCGACGCGAAGGCGCCCGGCGGCGATGAGGGACGATGCAGTTTCGGCCGGCCCGATCGCACACGCCGACATTCGAACGATGAGCCGATCACGCCGTGCATGCGCCGACGTCGCGATCGCGACGTAATCGACTTGCATCCGCCGTGGCCCGGATTTTTGCAGAAACCTTTGGGGAAAAGCCGCCGCGCTCGCCGCAGCTAACGCAATCCGCCATGGGCGTCACCTATGCGGCGAGTTGTGGGCGAAATCGCCGATGGCCGAACGGTCGCCATCGCCGCCGGCACCGGCCAGCGGATCGACCGCGCGCAACCTCAGTCGCGCGCGATCTTCGCGATATACGCGCAGAACATGTCCGCCATCGCGTCCGAGTAAACCTTGATCTGCGCGGCCGTCGGCGCGGTGGTCGAGAATCGCTTTCCGACCGTGCTGAGCGTCGAGGTGATCAGATCGCCGGCGAGCTTGCGCTTCGCCGCCGAGGCGTCGGGCAGGGCCTCGCGCATGAATTTTTGAAAGGTCTTTTCGCTGGAGGCGCGCGCAGCGCGCGCCTCGGGGGCATCGCGATATAGCGGCGCGGCGTCGTTGAGCGCGCCGCGCATCTGCGCCTCGTCGCATTCCGAGCGGATGAAGGCATGCACCAGCGCGCGCAATCGCACCAGCGGCGCGTGTTCGGCGTCCTCGAGAATCAGTTGCAGCAAGTCGGTGGTCTGCTTCCATTCGTCCGTTTGCAGGCGGAACAGGATCGCGGCCTTGTTGGGGAAGTATTGATACAGCGAGCCGATGCTGACGCCGGCCCGCTCGGCGACCCGCGCGGTGGTGAAACGGGCGGCGCCCTCCTCGGCCAAAACGCGAGTGGCCGCTTCGAGCACCGCCGCCACCAACCCGGCCGAGCGGGTCTGTTTCGGCTGTTTTCTCGAGGAAATCCTGGGGGTTGGTCGGTCGGTCATGGCGCTCGGATGGTGGCGGGGAAATGCGAATAGTGAATGCGATGGATCAATCGTATTCTATCAACACGACGAATTAGTCGCATTTTTCAAGGCGCGCCGCAAGACGCCCAATCACGACCCGAGAACCCCCATGAGCACATTGACCGCTTCCCCTCTGGCGCCTTTGCTGGAGCAGTTGTTCGACCAGGCCGATGCCGTGACCAGCACGGCCTTCAGCGGCATTTCGCGCGACGAACGCGAGCGCCTGATGCGCAGCAAGACCGAATACCTCGACCTGTACGGTCGCCTGAAAGACCTGTGGCTTCCGGTCTCGCGCGAAACCGGCGCCTTGCTGTACATGCTCGCACGCGGCACTCGCGCGAAGAACATCGTCGAATTCGGCACCTCGTTCGGCATCTCGACCCTGCACCTCGCCGCGGCGTTGCGCGACAACGGCGGCGGACGCGTGATCACCAGCGAATTCGAACCGTCCAAGGTCGCCAAGGCGCGCGAGCATTTCGACGCCAGCGGGCTGGGCGACCTGATCGAGATTCGCCAGGGCGACGCGCTGCAAACGTTGAGCATCGATCTGCCGCCGTCGATCGACCTGCTGTTGCTCGATGGCGCCAAGTCCCTGTATTCGGACATCCTCGACCTGATCGAGCCGCATCTCGCGCCGGGCGCGATGATCGTCGCCGACAACGCCGACTATTGCCCGGACTACCTGCAGCGCGTGCGCGCGCCGGGCAGCGGCTATCTGTCGGTGCCGTTCGCCGACGACGTCGAACTGTCGATGCGGCTGCGCTGACCCTTTCCTGTCCGGAGATTGCACATGCACGTATTCGTAACCGGAGCCACCGGCTGGGTCGGCTCGGCGGTGGTCGACGACCTGATCGGCGCCGGCCACCAAGTGACCGGCCTTGTGCGCAGCGAAGACAAGGCCGCCGCGCTCGCGGCGAGCGGCGTTCGTGTCGTTCGCGGCACGCTGGCCGACATCGAGGTTCTGCGACGCGCCGCGGATGCCGCGGACGCCGTCGTCCACACCGCGTTCGAACACGACTTTTCCCGATTCGCGGAAAACTGCGAGCAGGACCGGCGCGTGATCGAGGCATTGGGCGCTTCATTGCGAGGCTCCGCGCGACCGCTGCTGGTGACCTCGGGTCTGTTGGGACTTGCCCCCGGCGCGCACGAAACCGATCTGCCGAACTCGGCCTCGCCGAGGAAATCGGAAAGCGCCGCGCGCGCATTGGCCGAGCAAGGCGTGCGCGCCGCGACCGTTCGCCTCGCCCCATCGGTGCACGGCCTCGGCGATCACGGCTTCGTTCCGATTCTGGTCCGCATGGCGAAGCAGACCGGCGTGTCGGCGTATCTGGGCGAAGGCGGCAACCGCTGGTCCGGCGTCCATCGCCGCGATGCGGCGCGCGTGTATCGCCTGGCGCTCGAGAGCGGCATGACCTCGCCGGTCTACCACGCCGTCGCCGACGAAGCCGTCGCCTTCAAGGCGATCGCGGAAACGATCGGCAAACGCCTGGGCGTCCCGGTCGAGTCGCGCGACCGCGAGCACTTCGGCTGGTTCGCCATGATGGCCGGCGCGGACATGTCGGTATCCAGTGCCTACACACGCGAACTGCTGGACTGGACGCCGCAAGGCCCGGAGCTGCTGGCCGATATCGATCAGCCGGGCTATTACGCCGGCTGATCGCTGAGCAACAGGAACCCCGCTCGCAAGCCGTGGGGCATTCGCCGCGGCGACCATCAAACGAAAGGGCTCCGAAGAGCCCTTTCGTCATGCGCGTCGTGGCGAGCCCGCTATGGGCGAGCCGGCGTATCGAAGGCGCCATCGGTGAGAGTCCCCCAACCCGCACCGAGTTGCCGGACGCACTATCGGCCAGTTCGACGCGCCGATAGTCGCGACCGGCGCCCGCGTTATTCCACCGTCACCGCCTTGGCCAGATTCCGCGGCTTGTCGACATCGGTCCCGCGCGCCAACGCGGCGTGATACGCCAGCAACTGCACCGGAATCGCGTGCACCACCGGCGACAGCACGCCGACGTGGCGCGGGGTGCGGATCACGTGCACTGCCTCGGATTCGCCGAAGTGGCTGTCGAGGTCGGCGAACACGAACATCTCGCCGCCGCGCGCGCGCACTTCCTGGATGTTGGATTTGACCTTCTCCAACAGGCTGTCCTTCGGCGCGATCACCACCACCGGCATGGCCGCGTCGACCAGCGCCAGCGGACCGTGCTTGAGCTCGCCGGCCGGATAGGCTTCGGCGTGGATGTAGGAGATTTCCTTGAGCTTGAGCGCGCCTTCCAATGCGATCGGGTAATGCACGCCGCGGCCGAGGAACAGCGCGTGCTGCTTGGGCGCGAAACGATCGGCCCAGCCGATGATCTGCGGCTCCAGGTTCAGGGCGTGCTGCACGCTGCCGGGCAGGTGGCGCAGCGCGTCGATGAACTCGGCCTCCTTTTCCGGCGACAGCTTGCCGTGCAGCTTGGCCAGGGTCGCGGTCAGGGTGAACAGCGCCACCAGCTGGGTGGTGAAGGCCTTGGTCGAGGCCACGCCGATCTCGGCGCCGGCGCGGGTGTAATAGACCAGCTGGCTCGCGCGCGGGATCGCGCTCTCGGGCACGTTGCAGATCGACAAGGTCTTGTCGTGGCCGAGCGACTTGGCGTACTTCAGCGCTTCCATCGTGTCGAGGGTTTCGCCGGACTGCGAAATCGTCACGATCAACTGCTTCGGGTTGGCGACCGCGGCGCGGTAGCGGTATTCGCTGGCGATCTCGACCTGGCACGGCAGGCCGGCGATGGCTTCGATCCAGTAACGCGCGGTCAGGCCGGCGTAGTAGCTGGTGCCGCAGGCCAGGATCTGCACGCCCTCGATGCCGGCGAACACCGATTCGGCCTGGTCGCCGAACAAGGACGCCGAGAACGCGCCGTTGTCCATCACCGCTTCGATGGTGTCGGCGATCGCGCGCGGCTGTTCGTGGATTTCCTTCTGCATGAAGTGGCGGTACGGGCCGAGTTCCAGCGACGCCAGCGACACGTCCGAGACGTGGACCTCGCGGCTGATCGGCTTGCCGTGCTGATCGAACACGCGCACTTGCTCGCGGGTGACCTCGGCAGTGTCGCCTTCCTCCAGGAAGATCACCCGGCGCGTGGCCTGCAGGATCGCCGACACGTCGCTGGCGACGAAGTTTTCGCCCTCGCCCAGGCCGACCAGCAGCGGACAGCCCATGCGCGCGACGATCAGGCGGTTGGGTTCGCTCTTGCTGACCACCGCGATCGCGTACGCGCCGACCAGTTCGTGCACCGCGGCCTGGACCGCGGCCAGCAGGTCCAGGCCCTGCTTTTGATGATGATGGATCAGGTGGGCGATGACTTCGGTATCGGTCTGCGATTCGAAGGCGTAGCCGACCGCGAGCAGGCGTTCGCGCTGCTCTTCGTGATTTTCGATGATGCCGTTATGGACCACCGCCAGTTCGCCGAAGCTGATGTGCGGATGCGCATTGGCCTCGGTGACGCCGCCGTGGGTGGCCCAGCGGGTGTGACCGATGCCCACCTGTGCGCGGAAGCCTTCGGCTTGCGCGGCGCCCTCCATTTCGCTGACCCGTCCGGTGCGGCGCACGCGGCGCAGTTGCGCGCCGTCGAACACGGCGATGCCGGCCGAGTCGTAGCCGCGATATTCCAGGCGCTTGAGGCCATCGATCAGGACCGGTACCACATCGCGATCCGCGATCGCTCCGACGATTCCGCACATGCTGGGGCTGCTCCTACAGGGGGGAACCCCAATTCTATCCGGGCGTGGTTACCGGCACGTCCGGCGGACACCGCGTCCGTCCGGACGGACACCCGGACGGCGGTGTCCGCCCATATAAATCAACAAGTTAAAGTTGGCACGGGTTGTGCTTGGGTATAGGCAAGCACCTACCGCCGAGCCGACCCGACATGAGCATCCGCGACACCGCCGCCCAAGACCACCGCGTCGCCGACGCCACCGTGCAGGGCCGCAATCGCCGGCGCTGGGTGCTCGGCGCCGGCGCCGGCGTGATCGCCCTGGGCGCGGGTGCGTGGCTGCTGTCGGGCTGGAGCGCGGGCAGCCAGTCGATCGGCGCCGATCGCCTGCGGATCGCCGAAGTGACCCGCGGCGATCTGGTCCGCGACATCGCCGCCGACGGCCGGGTGATCGCCGCCAACAGCCCGATCCTGTACGCCATCGCCGGCGGTTCGGTCGATCTGAAGGTCGTCGCCGGCGACGTGGTCAAGAAGGGCCAGGTGCTGGCCGAGATCGACAGCCCCGAGCTGCGCAGCAAGCTCGCCCAGGAGCAGGCCACCCTGGCCAGCCTGGAAGCCGAGGCCAGCCGCGCCGAACTCGACGGCGAACTGGCGCGCTCCACCGCGCGCAAGGAACTCGATCAGGCGCAGATCGAACGCGTCGCCGCACAGCGCGATCTGGAACGCTATCAGCGCGCCTTCGAGGGCGGCGCGATGGCCGCGGTCGACGTGGCCAAGGCGCAGGACGAATTGAAGAAGGCCGACATCGGTTTGAATCAGGCGCGCGGCGATATCGATCGTCAGGACCGCAGCGCCAACCTGGACACCCGCAACAAGCGCCTGCTCGCCGATCGCCAGCGCGCGATCGCGGTCGAAGCGCAGCGTCAGGTCGAAGCCTTGACCCTGCGCGCGCCGTTCGACGGCCAGGTCGGCCAGGTCCAGGTCGCCCAGCGCGCCAACGTGGCGATCAACGATCCGGTGCTCAGCGTGGTCGACCTGGGCGTGTTCGAAGTCGAGATCAAGGTGCCCGAAAGCTTCGCCCGCGATCTGGCCATCGGCATCCCGGCGCAGATCACCAGCGGCAACGGCCAGCCGTTCGCGGCGCAGATTTCCGCGGTGTCGCCGGAAGTGGTCAACGGCGAAGTGGTCAGCCGCCTGCGCTTCAAGGACAAGCAGCCGCCGGGCCTGCGCCAGAGCCAGCGTCTGAGCGCGCGCATCGTGCTCGACACCCGCCGCAACGCGCTGATGGTCGAACGCGGCCCGTTCCTGGAACAGTCCGGCGGCACCAGCGCCTATGTCGTCGCCAACGGCATCGCCACCAAGCGCGCGATCCGCACCGGGGTGAGCAGCCTGAGCAATGTGGAAATCCTCGAGGGTCTGCAGCCGGGAGACCGCATCGTCGTCTCCGGCAGCGACCAGTTCGCCAACGCCGAAACCATCCGTATCTCTGGAGAATGATCATGAACGCAGCCAACCACAGCACCGACACCCGCAGCGACCGCAACGACGCCTTCAACCCGCAGTGGAGCTCGCAGGAGCTGGCCGACGCGGTGCCGCTGCGCCTGCACCAGCTGATCGATTTCGATCAGGTCCGCGATGCCGGCGATGCGCGCAGCGCCAATGCCGAGACGGTTACGCGCCGCGCGCCGCGGATCCAACGTTATCTGGCGGCGTGCGCGTTGCCGATGTTCGTGGTGCGTTGAGGGGGTGCGGCATCGCATCGCTTCACCGCTCTTGCTTTAGCTCGTCATTCCCGCGAAGGCGGGCCCTGCTTCACTTCGGCATAGCCGAACATCCAGGGCTTCACCGAGGTATGACTCTGAAGTCTCTGGATTCCCTCCTTCGCGGGAATGACGAGCGAAAAGCAAACCAACATCAAAAATCCGAAGCACCCACTACCCGCACTACTTCAAGTTCAAGGAACCCACCCTCATGCTCGACATGCGCCAGGTCACCAAGGTCTACCGCACCGAACTCGTCGAAACCCATGCGCTGCGCTCGCTGGACCTGCATGTGCGCGACGGCGAATTCGTCGCGGTGACCGGGCCTTCGGGTTCGGGCAAGACCACCTTCCTCAACATCGCCGGTCTGCTGGAAACCTTCACCGGCGGCGAGTACAAGCTCGACGGCGAGGACGTGCGCGGCCTGTCCGACGACGCGCGTTCGCGCCTGCGCAACCAGAAGATCGGCTTCATCTTCCAAAGCTTCAACCTGATCCCCGACCTCAACTTGTTCGACAACTGCGACGTGCCGCTGCGCTACCGGCGCATGCCGGCGGCCGAGCGCAAGCAGCGCATCGAGCAGGCGCTGACCCAGGTCGGCCTGGGCTCGCGCATGAAGCACTACCCGGCCGAACTGTCCGGCGGCCAGCAGCAGCGCGCGGCGATCGCGCGCGCCCTGGCCGGCACCCCGCGCCTGCTGCTCGCCGACGAACCGACCGGCAACCTCGACTCGCAGATGGCGCGCGGGGTGATGGAGCTGCTCGAGGAGATCAACGCCGCCGGCACCACCATCATCATGGTCACCCACGACCCGGAACTGGCCGCGCGCGCGCAGCGCAACGTGCATATCGTCGACGGCATGGCCACCGACCTGACCGCCGAACCCAGCCTGATCCGCGCGCCCACGCCGATGAGCAGCACGATGGACCACGCGACCGACGACGCGGCGTCCGCCGGCGCCGTCGACACCACCCACGCCTGAGGTCGCGGCCATGTCCGGCAACAGCCAGTTCGCTTATTACCTGCAGCTCGCCTTGCGCAGCTTCAGGCGCAACATCGTGTTGACCGCGCTGATGGTGCTCGCCATCGCGCTCGGCATCGGCGCGGCGATGACCACGCTGACCGTGTTCTACGTGCTCTCCGGCGATCCGCTGCCGGGCAAGAGCCATCAGGTGTTCCATCCGCGCCTGGACGCCCGCGCCATGAACGGTTACACCCCCGGCGACGAGCCTCAGGACGACATGAGCCGCTTCGACGCCGAAATGCTGTTGCGCGAAGCGCGCGGCGACCGTCAGGCGATGATGTCGTCGGGCAACATCGCCATCGAGCCGCGTCGCGACAACCTGCCGCCGTTCCGCCAGGACTCGCGCCTGACCTCGGCCGATTTCTTCCCGATGTTCCAGGTGCCGTTCAAGTACGGCGCGGCCTGGAGCCGCGAGGACGACGAGCGTCGCGCGCGGGTGGCGGTGATCGGCACCAAGCTCAACGATCGTCTGTTCGGCGGCGGCAACAGCGTCGGCAAATCGATCTGGCTGGACCGGGCCGAATTCCGCGTGGTCGGGGTGATCGACGACTGGCATCCGCAGCCCAGTTTCTACGATCTGACCTCCGGTGAACGCGGCTTCGGCGAACCGGAGGAAGTGTTCGTACCTTTCACCACCTCGCGCGATGTGCGCATGAACCCGCAAGGCAACATCGACTGCTGGGGCGACAACAATCTCGACGAGGAAGGCAACCGCAGCGTCAACGCCAAATGTTCCTGGCTGCAGTACTGGGTCGAACTGGACACGCCGGAAAAAGTCGCCGCGTACAAGCAGTATCTGGAAAATTACAGCGCCCAGCAGCGCGCCTCCGGCCGCTTCGAACGCCCGACCGCGCCCAAGCTCGACAACGTGATGCAGTGGCTGGACTTCAAGCGCGCGGTGCCCGGCGACGTGCGCCTGCAGGTGTGGCTGGCGTTCGGTTTCCTGCTGGTATGCCTGCTCAACACGGTCGGCCTGCTGCTGGCGAAGTTCCTGCGTCGCTCCGGCGAGATCGGCGTGCGCCGCGCGCTCGGCGCGACCCGCCGCGCGATCTTCGCCCAGTGCCTGGTCGAGGCCGGCACGATCGGTCTGGCCGGCGGCCTGCTGGGCCTCGTGCTCGCCCAGTTCGGCCTGTGGGCGGTACGTCAGCAACCGGTCAGTTATGCCGCACTGGCCCATCTGGACCCGACCATGCTGTTCACCACCTTCGCCCTGGCCATCGTCGCCAGCGTACTGGCCGGGCTGTTGCCCGCCTGGCGTGCCTGTCAGGTCACGCCCGCCATCCAGCTCAAGAGCCAGTGAGACCACGCATGGACATCCGCCCCATCCTGACCACGTTGCGCCGGCACAAGACCGCCGCCGCCCTGATCGTGTTCGAAGTCGCGCTGACCTGCGCGATCATCTGCAATGCCGTGTTCCTGATCCAAAGCCGCATCACACGCATGAACAGCCCCAGCGGCATGGTCGAGAACGAACTCGTTCGCGTCGGCGTGCGCGGCATCAACGAACACGGCGAAAACGAAGCGTTGACCCGTTCGGATCTCGCGCTGCTGCGTTCGCTGCCGGGGGTCAAGTCGGTCAGCATCGCCAACCAGGTGCGTTACGGCGATTCGTCCTGGAACAGCGGCATCAATCTGACCACCGACCAGAAGATTCCGAACGCCAGCGTGTCCACCTACCTGGGCGACGCGCAATTCGTGAAGACTCTGGGGCTGAAGCTGGTCGCCGGCCGCGACTTCAATGCCGACGAGATGATCAGCTACGCCAAGCTGCGCGAGCCGGGCGCGAACGTCGCGGTGCCCTCGGCGATCATCACCCGCGCACTGGCCGACAAGCTCTATCCCGGCCAGGACCCTGTCGGCAAAGTGTTCTATTCCTGGGGCGATGAACCCACCCGCGTGATCGGCGTGGTCGAGCACCTGCTGCGCCCCAACGACTGGATCAAGCCAGGCATGGGCGAATTCTCGGTGATCTTCCCGATCGAGATGGGCTACGACGCCGGCATCTATCTGCTGCGCGTCGATCCCTCGCAACGCGAGCAGGTGCTCAAGAGCGCCGGCGAGGCCCTGGTCAAGAACGGCCCGGTGCGCATCCTCAGCGAACGCAACGCGCGGGTCGAGGACATGGCCGACAAGTTCTACCAGACCGACCGCTCGATGATCTGGCTGCTCAGCGCGGTCTGCATCGCCCTGTTGATCGTCACCGCGCTCGGCATCGTCGGCCTGGCCAGTTTCTGGGTGCAGCAGCGCACCCGCCAGATCGGCGTGCGTCGCGCGCTGGGCGCGACCCGCGGCCAAATCCTGCGTTACTTCCAGACCGAGAACTTCCTGCTGACCAGCATCGGCATCGTGCTCGGCATGGCGATGGCGTTCGCGATCAACCTGGCCCTGATGAAGTACTACGAACTGCCGCGCCTGCCCGCGCTGTACCTGCCGCTGGGCGCGCTGTGTTTGTGGGCGCTGGGCCAGATCGCGGTGTACGGCCCGGCCAAGCGCGCGGCGATGGTGCCGCCGGCGCTGGCGACGCGCTCGGCCTGAGCGCCCGCGCCGCGCGTTACGAACGTCACCCCTCGCCGCTCGCAAATGTCAGCTGCCCGGCGGGGGTGACTCAGGCAAGCTGCGACACCGATTCCGCGCTTGCCTTATCTGCTCACGTTGCAAGACCTAACGCCCCGTCCGGCTTCGCGCCGGACGGGATCGGGACGATGTGTCCTCGTCTCGCCCCCAACACCACACGGAGCCCTTCATGAGCCCTTCGTCCCCGCATCGCATGCCACGTCGTTCGCTGTCGCGCACCGCGCTGTCGACGCTGTTGTCCGCCGCGCTGTTCGGCGCCGCGCTGCTGCCGGCCGCGCAGGCCGCAGCGACCACCGCGACCGCCGACGCGGACGCCACCATCGCCGACGCCGCGCAGGCCAGCGATGTCGCCGCGCGCCTGAAGGCCTTCAACGCACTGATCGACGAGCAATGGGAAAGCCTGATGCGCGAGCAGCCCGAACAGGCCAGCTTCTTCGGCGACTACCGCTACAACGCCGCCTGGGGCGATTTCTCGCTGGCCGGCGCGGCCAGGCACAACCGCGATACGAAGGAACTGCTCGCGCGCTTCAAGGCTGTCGACACCCGCGGTTTCGCCGAAAGCGACCTGCTCAACCATCGGCTGATGCTGCGCTGGCTCGAGGACGACCTGCGCGGCTATGCGCTCAAGTTCCATGAAATGCCGCTGGACCAGTTCAACGGCACCCATCTGTTTTTGACCATCATGGTCAAGTCGTTCCCGTTCAACGACACCCAGCAGTACGACGATTACCTCAAGCGCCTGCACGAGATCCCGCGCATCCTGCGGCAGGTCACCGAGGTCGCCCGCCAGGGCGCCAAGGACGGGCTGATGCAGCCGTCCTACCTGCTGGAGAAGGTCGCCGCGCAATGCAACGGCATCGCCGACAGCGTCGGCGAGGACAACGTGTTCGCAGGCGCGCTGAAGAAGTTCCCCGACAGCGTGCCGGCGGCCGAGCGCGAGCGCCTGCGCAAGCAGATCCTCGCCGCGGTCAACGACGAAGTGCGTCCGGCGTATCGCCAACTGGCCGAGTTCGTCAGCAAGGAGTACGCGCCCCAGGGCCGCAAGGAATACGGCGTGTGGTCGGTGCCCAACGGCGAGGCGCTGTACCGGTTCTCGATCGAGCAGTTCACCTCGCTGGACGTACCGCCCGAGCAGATCCATCAGCTCGGCCTGAGCGAAGTGGCGCGGATCGAAAAGGCCCAGACCGAAATCGCCAAGCGCCTGGGCTACGCCGACCTCAAGAGCATGCGCAGCGCGGTCGCCGCCGATCCGAAGCGCCACGCCGGCTCGCGCGAGCAGATCCTGCAGTTGTACCGCGACTATCTGGCGCAGATGGACAAGCGCCTGCCCGAGCTGTTCGGCAAGCTGCCGACCACCAAGGTGCAGGTGCAGTCGGTCGAGGCCTGGCGCGAGAAGGAAGCCTCGGCCGCGCAGTACATGCCCGGCACGCCCGACGGCAAGCGCCCGGGGCTGATCACGGTCAACACCGGCGAACCGGAGAAGCGTCTGCTGACCCGGATCGAAGCGGTCGCCTATCACGAAGGCGTGCCCGGCCATCATCTGCAGCTGTCGATCGCGCGCGATCTGCCGGCGTTGCCGAAATTCCGCACCTTGACCGGGCAAACCGCCTTCATGGAGGGCTGGGGCCTGTATTCGGAAGAACTCGGCAAGGAGATCGGTTTCTACCAGGATCCATACAGCGATTTCGGCCGCCTGTCCGAGGAACTGATCCGCGCCAATCGCCTGGTGCTCGACACCGGCGTGCATCACAAGCGCTGGAGCCGCGAGCAGATGGTGCAGTGGATGCGCGATCACTCCGACATGGAAGAACCCAACATCCAGTCCGAAGCCGATCGCTACATCGCCTGGCCCGGACAGGCGCTGGCCTACAAGATGGGCCAGTTGAAGATCCGCGAACTGCGCGCGCGCGCCGAAGCCAGACTCGGCAAGCAGTTCGACATCCGCGCCTTCCACGACCAGATCCTCGGCGGCGGCGCCTTGCCCTTGAAGGAACTGGAACTGCGCATCGATCGCTGGATCGCCTCGGTGCCGGCGCAGGCCGACAGCAAAAAATAATCGCAACAAGCTACCGCGTACCTCTCCCTCTCCCGCCCCGCGGGAGAGGGCCGGGGTGAGGGCCGCAACCCCAACAAACACGCCACACACCACGCAGCGCGCGATCCACGCGCAATTCACCGTCCCCTGCCCTCGCTGGCATACTCACCGCACTCGGCCGCCGTCACCGCGGCCCACCGCAAACGGAATCCAGATGCGCACGGTCCTGGTCATCGACGACAACCCGGCGGTCGGCACCGCGCTGGACCTGCTGTTCGGCTTGCGCGAGATCCAGGTGATCGCCGTGCAATCGCCCGAAGCCGGGCTGGACACGCTGGCGCGCGAAGACATCGGCCTGGTCCTGCAGGACATGAACTTCACCGCCGACACCACCTCCGGCGAAGAAGGCGTGGCGCTGTTCCGCGCGATCCGCGCGCGCCACCCGGACCTGCCGATCATCCTGCTGACCGCGTGGACCCACCTGGACATCGCCGTCGACCTGGCCAAGGCCGGCGCCGCCGATTACCTGGCCAAGCCCTGGGACGATCAGAAACTGCTGGCCAGCGTCGAGAACCTGCTCGAACTGGGCGCCAGCACGCGCGAGATCTCGCGCCTGCACGAGCAACGCCGCAAGCTGCATCGCGACCTGGAAGCGCGTTACGACCTGCGCGGGCTGGTGTTCGGTTCCGAACAACTCGCGCGCGTGGTCGAACTGGCCGGACACGTCGCCCGCGCCGACGTGCCGGTGCTGATCACCGGCCCCAACGGCGCCGGCAAGGAAAAGATCGCCGAGATCGTGCAGGCCAATTCCTCGGTCAAGTCCGGTCCGTTCGTGACCTTGAACTGCGGCGCGCTGCCGACCGAACTGATCGAGGCCGAGCTGTTCGGCGCCGACGCCGGCGCCTACACCGGCGCCAACAAGATGCGCGAAGGCAAGTTCGAAGCCGCCGACGGCGGCACCTTGTTTCTCGACGAAATCGGCAACCTGCCGCCGACCGGGCAGATGAAGCTGCTGCGGGTGCTGGAAACCGGACGCTTCGAACGCCTGGGCTCCAACCGCGAACGTCAGGTCAAGGTGCGGGTGATCAGCGCGACCAACGCCGACCTGCCGGCGATGATCCGCGACGGCCGTTTTCGCGAAGACCTGTACTACCGGCTCAACACCATCCAGATCGACATCCCGCCGCTGGCCGAGCGCCGCGACGACGTGCTGCCGCTGGCCCGGCATTTCCTCCAGGACAATCCGCTCGCCGCCGGCAAGCGCCTGAGCGAGGACGCCGAGCGCGCGCTGTTGCAGCACGCCTGGCCCGGCAACGTGCGCGAACTACGCAACACCCTGCAGCGCGCGGCCCTGCTGGCGCGCGGCGACAGCATCGGGGTGGCCGACCTCGGCTTGCCCGCGGCGGCGGCGCAGCCGGCGATCGCGATCGGCGGCGACGAACTCGACCGCGCCACCATCGAAGCCGCGCTGGAACGCGCCGGCGGCGTGCTGGCCCAGGCCGCGAGCGAACTGGGCCTGTCACGTCAGGCGCTGTACCGACGTCTTGAAAGACTCGGCATCAAGCGCGACTGAGGACATGAGCATGCGCCGCCCCCCATTGAGTCTGGTATTCAGCGCGATCGCGATGGCCTACCTCGCGGCCGGCGCCGCGGCCACGGCGTGGCTGTCGCAGTGGATCGGCAACCGCTGGCTGGTGCTGGCGATCGTGCTCGCGGTGCTGGCGCCGTTGCTGGTCTATCACGTGCGGCGCGCGTTCGCGCCGATGAATTCGCTGTTCCGCGCCTTGGCCGGCTCGGTCGCCAGCTACCGCGACGGCGATTACTCGATCAGCTTCCACTGGGACGGCAAGGGCGATCTGGGCGAACTGGTCGCCAGCCACAACCGCCTGGGCGACACCTTGCGCGAACAGCGCCTGAGCCTGGTCCAGCGCGAGCTGCTGCTCGACACCATGGTCCAGAACACGCCGGTGGCGATGCTGCTGGTCGATCCCTCGCGCCGGATCATTCACGGCAACCTCGCCGCGCGCAAAGCCCTGGGCGAAGGCAAGCGCCTGGAAGGCCAGGATTTCGCCGCCCTGCTCGCGCGCGCGCCGGTGCCGATGCAGGAAGCCTTCGATCGCGGCGGCGACGGCATGTTCACCGTCGGCGATATCGAAAACGAGGAGATCTACCACCTCTCGCGCCGGGTGTTCCGCCTCAACGGCCGCGCCCACGAACTGGTGCTGCTGCGCCAGCTCACCGCCGAACTGCGCCGCCAGGAAGTGCAGACCTGGAAGAAAGTGATCCGGGTCATCAGCCACGAACTTAACAACTCGCTCGCGCCGATCGCCTCGCTGGCGCATTCGGGCGCCGAGCTGCTGCGCCGCGGCCAGTACGATCGCCTGCCGACCGCGCTGGCCACCATCGAAGACCGTGCGCGCCATCTGGAAGGCTTCATTCGCGATTACGCGCGTTTCGCCAAGCTGCCGGCGCCGCGGCTGGAGCCGATCGAATGGTCGCGCTTCGTCGAGCAACTGCGCAGCCAGGTCGACTTCGCCTTCGACGGCATCCAGGGCGACGCGATCGCGCGCGTGGACGTGGCCCAGCTCGAGCAATGCCTGATCAACCTGCTCAAGAACGCGCACGAATCCGGTTCGGCGCCCGAGGAAGTGCGCCTGCAATTGCGCCGGGTGCAGGACGCCTGGCGCATCGACATCCTCGACCGCGGCACCGGCATGAACGACTCGGTCCTGTCCAATGCGCTGCTGCCGTTCTATTCGACCAAGCGCAACGGCACCGGCCTGGGTCTGGCGCTCGCGCGGGAAATCGCCGAGGCGCACGGCGGCCGTATCGCGTTGTTGAATCGCGAAGGCGGCGGTCTGTGCGTGTCGATGGTGTTGCCCGACTGAGCCGGGCCGTCCGCGCCGCGTGAGGCGGCAGCGCGCACGATCCGGATAGACGCCGCCGCGGGCGGCGCGGATCATCGCCGGCACACACTCATCGCGAATGGTTTCAAGCGTCTTTTTATCGCGCGCCGCGTTCCGGCACGACGCTGCGGGCGAGTAAGCCTAAACCGCCTTGGACCTGGCCGCGGCGGCCTTGCGCTTGGCCAGCTTGGCGCGCTCGACCGCCTGGGCGCCGTGCGCCGACACGATCGCGCCGATCAGGCCCGGGAAACGCTGCTCGACGTCCGCGCAACGGGTGGTGTTATGCATTTCCACCCCGCGCCGCTCGCTGCGGATCAGCCCGGCTTCGCGCAGCGCGCGGAAATGCAGGGACAGGGTCGACTTGGGAATGCTGCGGTCGCTGACCTGGAGAAAATTGGAACAGTTCATCGCGCAGCTCGCGCCGGCCATCTGCGCATAGATCGCCGCGCGCACGGGGTCCGACAGGGCGTGGAGGATGCCCTCCACGGTGATGTCCTCGATCGCGGGATGCACCAGGGGTTTCATGCCGCCATCTTAGAGGCCCTTGACTTCAAGTTCTATAGTTCATATGTTCTGAACTACTGGAATTAACCCCCGCTTCATCCTCCCACAAGGACTTCATCGATCATGAGCAACAAACTCGCAGGCAAAGTCGCGCTGGTCACCGGCGCATCCAAGGGCATCGGCGCGGCCATCGCCAAGGCGCTCGCCGCGCAGGGCGCGTCGGTCGCGGTGAACTACGCCAGCAGCAAGGCCGGCGCCGACGCCGTGGTCGCGGCGATCGAAGCCGCCGGCGGCAAGGCCATCGCGGTCCAGGGCGATGTGTCCAAAGGCGCCGATGCCCAGGCCATCGTCGATGCCACGGTCAAGCAGTTCGGCCGCCTCGACGTGCTGGTCAACAACTCCGGCGTCTACGCGTTCGCGCCGCTGGCCGAGATCACCGAAGAAAGCTTCCATCAGCAGTTCAACGTCAACGTGCTCGGCCTGCTGCTGACCACCCAGGCCGCGTCCAAGCACCTGGGCGAAGGCGGCAGCATCATCAACATCGGTTCGGTGGTCAGCCGCATCACCCCGCCCGACAGCGCGGTCTACACCGGCACCAAGGGCGCGGTCGACGCGATCACCGGCGTGCTGTCGCGCGAACTTGGCCCACGCAAGATCCGAGTCAATTCGCTCAACCCCGGCATGATCGAAACCGAAGGCACCCATTCGGCCGGCTTCATCGGTTCGGATTTCCAGAACTGGGCGGTCTCGCAGACGCCGCTGGGCCGCATCGGCCAGCCCGACGATATCGCCTCGATCGCGGTGTTCCTGGCCTCGGACGATTCGTACTGGCTGACCGGCGAGCAGTTGCTGGCCGGCGGCGGTACGCGCTAAGTCCGAGCGAACGACGACGCGTCGCCGCGAACGCGGCGAACGATCGAAGCAACGCACAACGCCACGGCTCGAGCCGTGGCGTTGCGCGTTGTGTCGTACGTAAAAAGAATGTCTGTCGCATCGCGGCGCGCGGATGGCTGCGACGGTGGGTTTCATCGACAGCGCTTTGGTTCGCGATCTGTTCGAAGTTGCTCGCGCGATCACATCGAGACGCAAGCGCGACGACGATGCTTGGCGACGGTAGGGGAGTGGCCTTCGCATTCGTTTCTAGAAACGACGACCACGAACCTCAATCGGCACGGCACGTGCGCGTCCGTCAAATCGAATGTGTTTTCCAAACAATGGAAGAGGAGATTCGCCAATGCTTAGCAAATCTACGCTTTTCGCCGCCGGTTTAATGGCCTTTATCGCCAGTTCCGCCGCCGACGCGCGTAACGTCGTATTTCTGAACAATCCCTCGCCGCAGGACGTAAGCAATGTCGGACGCTTCATCGTCAAAGGCACCGGCAAGCCGTTCTTTTCCGATCTCGTGCTGTTCGCCGCCAACATCAACGGCAGCACCCCCAACACGCCGGTGCTGTTCTACAACTCGCAGATGAGCACGATCCTGGACAACAACATCGCCATCGTCAGGGCACTGCAGCAGAAGGGGATCAAGGTGCAGATCTCCTACCTGGGCAATCACCAGAACGCGGGCTGGTCGTGCAACATGAGCGCCAGCGCGGCGGCCCAGCTCGGCAACGCGATGGTCGCCGAGGTGGTGAGGTACGGGCTCGACGGCATCAACGTCGACGATGAGTACTCCACCTGTTCGGGCAACGCCAGCGCGTTCTATTCCGTGCTCAGCGCGATCCGCGGCAATTCGGGCTTTTCCGGAAAGACCCTGAGCAAGGCGCTTTGGTCCGACTCGCAGTATTTTTCCGCGCCCTACAACGCGGCAACCAAGCTGACCGAGGGCTATGAGATGACCTACGGCGGCAGCGTCAGCTATCTCACCCCGTATGTCGGCTACGGCATGCTCAAGAGCAACCTGTTCCTCGGCATCTCGCCGGAGTTCAGTTCGGCCACGCAGGCGCGGACCATCGCGGCGAACGTCGCCAGCGGCGGCTACCAAGGCGTGATGATCTGGGCGCCCAACGCCTTCCTCAGCACCAGCGCCGCCGCCAGTTACTACACCCAGATCATCAAGGCCCAGGCCGGCAGCACCGCGTCGGTGGAATACGTTCCGTGACTGCGAACGCGGCGGGATGTGATCGCCGCGGTTCGTAGCGGTCCGATGCATCGCCCGCCGTGAGATCGGCGGGGCGTTATCCGAGTTTGGGAAGCCGGCCGGCTTCCCAAACTCTCTGTGCCGGCTTTACCCGCACCGCCGCCGATCAGTCTTGCGGCTTTTTCTTCACCGGCCGCTTCCAGCCTTCCACCGTCGACTGGCGCGCGCGTCCGATGCTCAGCTCGCCGGCCGGCGCCGGCCGCGTGATCACCGAACCGGCGGCGATGGTCGCGTCCTTGCCGATCGTGACCGGCGCGACCAGCGCCGAGTTCGAGCCGATGAACGCGCCGTCCTCGATGGTGGTGACCGACTTGTTCACGCCGTCGTAGTTGCAGGTGATGGTGCCCGCGCCGACGTTGACGCCGGCGCCGATCACCGCGTCGCCCAGGTAGGTCAGATGATTGGCCTTGCTGCCCACGCCGATGCGGGCGTTCTTGGTCTCGACGAAATTGCCCACGTGCGCGCCGTCGGCGAGCACCGTGCCCGGACGCAGGCGCGAATACGGGCCGATCACCGCCGCGCCCTCGACCACCACGCCGTCGAGATCGCAATGCGCGCGCACCACCGTGCCGGCGGCGAGCTTGACGTCCTTGAGCCGGCAGAACGGACCGATCTGCACGCCGTCGCCGAGTTCGACCCGGCCTTCGAGCACCACGTCGACGTCGATCTCCACGTCCTGGCCGACGCTGAGCGTGCCGCGCAGATCGAAGCGCGACGGATCGGCAAGGCGCGCGCCCTGCACGCACACGCCACGCGCGGCGCGCAATTGATACGCACGTTCGAGCTGGGCGAGCTGCCACGGGTCGTTGGCGCCTTCGACTTCGACCGGATCGGCGACATGCACCATCTCGGCCGGGCTGTACTCGGCCGCGGCCGCGGCGAACACGTCAGTGAGGTAGTACTCGCCCTGCGCGTTGTCGTTGCCCAGGCGATCGAGCCAGCGCCGCAGCGGTTCGCCGTCGGCGACCAGGATGCCGGTGTTGACGGTGCGGATCTCGCGCTGTTCTTCGTCGGCGTCCTTGTGCTCGACGATGCGGCCGACCCGGCCCTCGGGGTCGCGGACGATGCGGCCGTAACCGGTCGGATCATCCATGTCGGCCACCAGCACCGCCAGTCGGCCCGGCGCGGCGAGCAGCCGGCGCAGGGTATCGGCGGTGATCAGCGGCACATCGCCGTACAGCACCAGCACGCGTGCGTCCTGTGGCACGCCCGGCATCGCCTGTTGCACGGCGTGGCCGGTGCCCAGGCGTTGCGCCTGCTCGGCCCAGTGCAGATCGCTCTGACCGTCGAACGCGGCGCGGACCTGCTCGCCGCCGTGGCCGTAGACCACATGGATACCGGCCGGGCTCAGGGCCCGCGCGGTTTCGATCGCGTGCGCCAGCATCGGCCGGCCGGCGATCTTCTGCAGCACCTTGGCCGTCGCCGACTTCATGCGCTTGCCCTCGCCGGCGGCGAGAATCACGATGTGCAGCTGGTTCATCGACTCATGAGCCATGTATGAAATCTTCCTTACATTCGGTTGCTTGACGTGGGCCCCCCGTCGAGGACGAATCTTAGCAACTCACCGTTGAAGGACCCTGTATGCCCATCGACCGCGCTGCACGGCGAACCGCCGCACTGGTAGCCCTGTTCTTTACCGTGATCGCGATCGTGGCACTGCGTCAGGACGCGAACTGGGACCTGCGCAACTATCACCTGTATACGCCGCTGGCCTGGATGGAGGGGCGGCTGGACCGCGATATCGCGGTGGCGCAGCTGCAGACCTGGCACAACCCGATCGTCGACATCCCGTTCGCGCTGATGGTCCGCGCCGGGGTCGGCGGGGTGCCGATCACCGCGTGGCTGGCGATTCCGAGCGTGCTGGCGCTGTTCTTCGGCCTGCGCCTGCTCGACACGCTGATGCCGGCGCAGCGCAGCCGCGCCCGCACCTGGATCGCCGGTTTCGTGGCCATCACCGGCGCGGCGGTGTATCCGAGCACGGCGGCGATCTTCAACGACCACATCGTCGGCGCCCTGATGCTGGCCGCGCTGTATTGGCTGGCCACCTCGCCGCGGCGGCGCGGACCGTTCGCGACCTGGCTGCCGATCGGCCTGCTGGCCGGCGCGGCGGCCGGGTTCAAGCTCACCGCCGCGACCTACTGCCTGGGCTTCATCGCCGCGGCGCTGTTCGCCGGCCCGGCGCGGCAGCTGCCCGCGCGCATCGGCGCGCTGGCGCTCGGCGGCGGCGTCGCCGCGCTGCTGTGCTGGGGGCCGTGGGGCTGGTACCTGTGGCAGCACCACGGCAACCCGTTGTTCCCGTATTTCAATCAGTGGTTCCAATCGCCCGACGCCCTGCCCGAATCCATGCGCGACCTGCGCTATCTGCCCGACGGCGCACTGCAGTACTTGAACGCGCCGTTGCGCATGCTGCGCCGCAGCCGCGATTTCTCCGAGGTGGTGCTGGCCGATCCGCGGGTCTTGCTGGGCATGATCGCGCTCGCGATCTGGGTGTGGCGGGGCCGCGCGCGCGGCGACGCGGTCGCGCCGCCGTCCGCGCACGCCGCGCAAACCGCGAGCGATGCCAGCGATGCCAACGACGCGAATGACGAGGCCTCGATCCGCCTCGCGCTGCGCTGGCCGTTGCTGGCCTTCGTGCTGGTCAGCTATGTCGGCTGGCTGGCGATGTACAGCATCTACCGCTATCTGCTGCCGCTGGAGCTGTTGTTCTCGATGCTGATCGTCGGCGTGGTGTCGGTCCTGTTCGCCAAGCGCCGGACGCGTACCGCCATGCTCGTCGCGATGGTGCTGGTGGTCGCGCCGACCAAGCATCCGAGCTGGGGCCGCGACCCGTTTCGTTCGCCGATGATCGAAGTGAGCTATCCGGCGCTGCCGAAGAACAGCGTGGTCCTGACCAGCACCAATCACCCGATCGGGCACGCGCTCGCGTTCCTGCCGCGCGACGTGCCGGCGATGGCGATCCACAACAACTTCATGGACCCGCAGCGCTGCACGCGGCTGCAGGAACGCGTCGAACGCACCGTCGCCACCAATGCCGGCCCGTTGTGGCTGCTGCGCCCGGTGCGCGTGGACCCGCCGGCCGCCGAACGCATGGCCTTGTACGGACTGACGGTCAACGGCGCCTGCCGGCCGTTGCACAACACCCTGGCGAAGCTCGAGCTGTGTCCGCTGGCGCGCGCGCCGTTCGCGCCGATTTGCGTCAAGGCGGCACCATGAGTGTGGATGCGACCCCGATCGAGCGTGCCCGACTCGCGCTCGACGGCCTGTCGATCGGCGATGCCTTCGGGCAGTGCTTCTTCCAGGAGCCGGCCCTGTCGGACAGCTGGCTCGCGCAGCGCATCGTGCCGCCCGGGCCCTGGCCGTACACCGACGACACCCAGATGTCGCTGTCGATCGTCGCGGTGCTCGCCGACGGCGGCGCCATCGATCAGCAACGTCTCGCGATGCGCCTGGCCAAGCACTACGAATACGACCGGGCGTACGGACCGTCGATGCACCGCGTGCTCGAACGCATCGGCAACGGCGAGCCGTGGCGCGAGGTCGCCGGTTCCTCGTTCGGCGGCCAGGGTTCGCACGGCAACGGCGCGGCGATGCGCGCCGCGCCGGTGGGCGGCTATTTTTCCGGGGACCTGGACGCGGTCGTCGCCCAGGCACGCGCGTCGGCCGAAGTCACCCACGCTCATCCCGAAGGCATCGCCGGCGCGGTGGCGGTCGCGGTGGCCGCGGCCTGGGCCTGGCGGTGTCGGAGCGAAGGCCGACGCCCCGAGCACGCGTCCTTTCTCGCCTCGATCCTCGAATCCCTGCCGCCTGGCGAAGTGCGCTCGAAGCTGATCCGCGCGCAGTCGCTGTCGCGAGTCGGCTCGCTGGACCACGCCGTCGCCCTGCTCGGAAACGGCAGCGAGATGTCCGCGCAGGACACCGTGCCTTACGCCTTGTGGTGTTGCGGGCAATCGCTGGACAACTACCAAGACGCGTTGTGGCTGGCGGTCCAGGCCGGCGGCGACCGCGACACGCTGTGCGCGATCGTCGGCGGCGTGGTGGCGCTGTTCGTCGGTCGCGACGGCATTCCGCCGACCTGGCGGGAACGTCGCGAGACGTTGCCGGATGGATTCGCGCTCACCGTCGCCTGAGCGCGCGCGACTGTGCGCCCGGCCGGACGCGTCGGTCACTCCGACTTGTAGCGCACCACTTGGTCGGTGATCAGCCGCAGGATTTCGTTGCTGCGCCGGTTCACCGTGTCGAGGATCAGGCCGGTCGCGAGCAGGATGAAGGCGGTCAGCGCGAGCGCCGCGGCCAGCACCGCGGTCGACGGATGGGTCACCGCGCCGGTCAGGCTGAATTCGTGGACCACGAACGCGCCGAAGCCGAGGCTGGCCAAGGCGGCGATCAGCGCCGCGATGCCGAAGAACCGCAACGGGCGCAGGTCCTTGAACAGGAACCCGATCGTGCGCAACACGCGGAAGCCGTCGCGGAAGGTGTTGAGCTTGGACACGCTGCCTTCCGGACGCACGCCGTAAGGCACGGTGCGTTCGCTCAGCACGAAGGCGTTGGCCATCGCGAACACGGTCATCTCGGTTTCGATCTCGAAGCCGCGCGACAATACCGGCATGGATTTGACGAAACGGCGCGAGAACGCGCGATAGCCCGACAGCACGTCGCGCACCGGCTGGCCGAACAGGCTGCCGATGCTCCAGCGCACCAGGCGGTTGCCGAAGCCGTGGAAGCGTCGGAACGAACCCGAATCGTGCGATTCCAGGCGCGTGCCGACGACCATATCGGCATGGCCGTTGACGATGTCCTCGAGCAGCAGCGGCGCGTGATCGGCCGGATAGGTGTCGTCGCCGTCGACCATCAGGTACACGTCGGCATCGACTTCGCGGAACATCGTGCGCACCACGTTGCCCTTGCCCTTGGCCGGGACCCGATGCACCCGCGCGCCGGCGGCGCGCGCGATCGCGGCGGTGTCGTCGGTGCTGGCGTTGTCGAACACCCAGATCTGGGCGTCCGGCAGGACACGGCGGAAGTCGGCGACCACCTTGGCCACCGTCCGGGCTTCGTTGTAACAGGGGATCAGAACCGCGCTGCGCAAACCGCCGCTCCGTCGTGCCGGTGGATGATGGCCGCGATGGTACAGCCTGGCTTGGCTAGAATGCGCGGATGACCGCACTCCCCCCTGTCCGGCCGCATGGCCCGCGCTTCATTCGCCCGGGAACCCGCGCGTGAGCCTGGGCCGGCAAGGCCGCAACTATCTGTTGTTCGGCGCCCTGCAGTACTTCCTGGACTGGGGCGTGATGGTCGGGCTCAGCCATCTGGGCATGCCGGTGGAAGCGGCCAACCTGACCGGCCGCATCTGCGGCGCGCTGCTCGGGTTCTGGCTCAACGGCCGCTTCACCTTCGCCAGCGAAGACACCCGGGTCGGGCGCCGGCAGTTCGCGCGCTTCGTGACCATGTGGATCTGCACGACGATTCTCAGCACCTGGGCGATCAGCGCGGTCGATGCGTATGCCGGCCTGCAATGGACCTGGGCGGCCAAGCCGGTGATCGAGGTGATCCTCGGCGGGGTCGGGTTCGTGATGTCGCGGCATTGGGTGTATCGGCGCTGAGAGCTCGGCGGCGTTTGCGCCGTGGTTGGGTGTATCGGGACTGAGAACCCGACGGCGCTTGCGCCGTGGTCGGGTGCGTTGGCGCTGAGAACCAGACTGCGCTTGCGCCGCGGCTTAGTCGCACCAGGTCGGCGCGCGAGCACGAGCGCGAATTCGGATCTTCGCCGCAATGCAGAGAATTCGCCCACTTTGAAAAAGGGGGCTGGCGCCTGCGTTATCGCTTGAGTGGCTGATCAGGAATGCGCCGGGGGATTTGCTTCTGCTTGTGGAAGCCATAGCGGTTGCCGGCAAGAGCAAATCCCCCCTGCCCCTTTTTCAAAGGGGGGAACGGCACAAGCGCGCAGCCGTTACCTGCCGTGCTTATGACGCGAAGCCAAAACGAAAAACGCCGGCGCAAGGCCGGCGTTTTCGTAAGCGGCGTAAAGCGGCCGGCTTAGTGCTTCATGTTCTTGCGCAGACGCTCCAGCGCCTGCAGCTGCGCCATCGCTTCGGCCAGCTTGCTCTGGGCCTCGGCGATGTCCATCTGCGGACCGCGGTTGGCCAGCGCGCGCTCGGCTTCTTCCTTGGCGGCGCGCACGGCGGCTTCGTCGATGTCCTGGGCACGGATCGCGGTGTCGGCCAGCACGGTGACGACCTGCGGCTGCACTTCGAGAATGCCGCCGGACACGGCGAAATCCAGTTGCTCGCCGTTGGGCAGGGTCACCACGACCTTGCCCGGCTTCAGGCGCGTGATCAGCGGTGCATGGCGCGGCGCGATGCCGAGTTCGCCGATCTCGCCGGTGGCGACGAGCAGCGTCGCCTCGCCATGGAAGATTTCTTCCTCGGCGCTGACGATGTCGCAACGGAACGTGGTGGCCATAAAAAAACGCCTCTATTCATTGTCCCCCTCTCCCGCGTCGCGGGAGAGGGCAGGGGTGAGGGCACACGGGGCTGAAGCGCGAAACGTCGTTGCGATCGGACAAACGAACAACAACAAGCGCCCTCACCCTAACCCTCTCCCGCGATGCGGGAGAGGGAACCGTGGGGTTCTATCAGCCCACGCCCATCTTCTTGGCCTTCTCGACCGCTTCCTCGATGCCGCCGACCATGTAGAACGCCTGCTCCGGCAGGTGGTCGTATTCGCCGTCGCAGATGCCCTTGAAGCCGCGGATCGTGTCCTTCAGCGACACGTACTTGCCCGGGGCGCCGGTGAACACTTCGGCGACGTGGAACGGCTGCGAGAAGAAACGCTCGATCTTGCGCGCGCGCGACACGGCCTGCTTGTCTTCTTCCGACAGCTCGTCCATGCCGAGGATCGCGATGATGTCCTTGAGCTCCTTGTACTTCTGCAAGGTGGCCTGGACGCGGCGCGCGGTGTCGTAGTGCTCGGCGCCGATCACGTTCGGGTCGAGCTGACGCGAGGTCGAGTCGAGCGGATCGACCGCCGGGTAGATACCCAGCGAAGCGATGTTACGGCTCAACACGACGGTGGCGTCGAGGTGGGCGAAGGTGGTCGCGGGCGACGGGTCGGTCAAGTCGTCGGCGGGCACGTACACGGCCTGGATCGAGGTGATCGAGCCGGTCTTGGTCGAGGTGATGCGTTCCTGCAGAACGCCCATTTCCTCGGCCAGGGTCGGCTGGTAACCCACCGCCGACGGCATGCGGCCGAGCAGCGCCGACACTTCGGTGCCGGCCAGGGTGTAGCGGTAGATGTTGTCGACGAAGAACAGCACGTCGCGGCCCTTGCCGTCGGCGTCCTTCTCGTCGCGGAAGTACTCGGCCATGGTCAGGCCGGTCAGCGCGACGCGCAGGCGGTTGCCCGGCGGCTCGTTCATCTGGCCGTACACCATCGCGACCTTCGAGTCCTTCAGGCTCTCGAGCTGGATGACGCCGGCTTCGGCCATCTCGTGGTAGAAGTCGTTGCCTTCGCGGGTGCGCTCGCCGACGCCGGCGAACACCGACAGACCGGCGTGCTCGGTGGCGATGTTGTTGATCAGCTCGAGCATGTTGACCGTCTTGCCCACGCCGGCGCCGCCGAACAGGCCGACCTTGCCGCCCTTGGCGAACGGGCACATCAGGTCGATGACCTTGATGCCGGTTTCCAGCAGCTCGTTGCCCGAGGACTGGTCGGCGTAATCGGGCGCCGCGCGGTGGATTTCCCAATGCTCGGTGGCTTCGACCGGACCGGCTTCGTCGATCGGCTCGCCGAGCACGTTCATGATGCGGCCCAGGGTGCCCGCGCCGACCGGCACCGACACGCCCTTGCCGGTGTTGATCGCCACCAGGTTGCGCTTGAGACCGTCGGTGGAACCGAGCGCGATCGCGCGCACGATGCCGTCGCCCAGCTGCTGCTGCACTTCGAGGGTGATGGCGGTGTTCTCGACCTTCAACGCGTCGTACACGCGCGGAACCGACTCGCGTGCGAACTCGACGTCGACGACCGCACCGATGATCTGAACGATCTTGCCCTGGCTCATGGTTGTAACTCCAGCTAACTTGTTTGATTCGTTTGTCGGGAATGGGGAATTGGGAGTCGGGAATGGGAAGTCAAAAGCCTGGGCTTTCGTCGATTCCCTATTCTCGATTCCCCATTCCCGGCTTAAACCGCCGCGGCGCCGCCGACGATTTCGGAGATTTCCTGGGTGATCGCGGCCTGACGGGCCTTGTTGTAGACCAGGTTCAAGGTGCCGATCAGCTTGCTGGCGTTGTCGCTCGCCGACTTCATCGCGACCATGCGCGCGGCATGCTCGGAAGCCACGTTCTCCAGCACCGCCTGGTACACCAGCGACTCGATGTAGCGGGTCAGCACGTGGTTGAGCACGGTCTCCGCGTCGGGTTCGTAGATGTAGTCCCAATCGTGCTTGGCGACCTGGGTTTCCGGCTCCGGCAGCGGCAGCAGCTGATCGAACGCCGCGCGCTGGGTCATGGTGTTGACGAAGTCGTTGTAGCAAAGGAACACGCGATCGATGCTGCCGCCGCTGTACGCGTCGAGCATCACCTTGATCACGCCGACCAGTTGCTCCAGGTGCGGCTTGTCGCCCAGATGGGTGACCGAGGCCAGCATGTTGACCTTGACCCGGCGGAAGTACACCGAGGCCTTCTGGCCGATGGTGACCACGTCGACCTCGACGCCCTGCTCCTGCCACTTGCGCATTTCGCCCAGCAGCTTGCGGAACAGGTTGTTGTTGAGGCCGCCGGCCAGACCGCGGTCGGACGACACGATCACATAGCCGACGCGCTTGGGATCCTTGCGCTCGATCATGTACGGATGCTGGTAGTCGGAATTGGCCTGGGCCAGATGACCGATCACCTGCTTGATGACCCGCGCGTACGGGCGCGAGGTCTTCATCCGATCCTGCGCCTTGCGGATCTTGGAAGCCGAGACCATTTCGAGCGCGCGCGTCACCTTGCGGGTGTTCTGCACGCTCTTGATCTTGGTTTTGATTTCTCTGCCGCCGGCCATTGCTCGCTCCGCTCGTGGGATTGGGGATTCGGGATTCGGGATTCGCTGCGGGTGTCGGGATCGGCTGCGCCGAATCCCGAATCCCTAATCACAAATCCCGGCCTCTCACCAGGTCCCGGTCTGCTTGAACTCTTCGATGCCCTTCTTGAAGGCGCCTTCGATGTCGTCGTTCCAATTGCCGGTGGCGTTGATCTGGTCGACCAGCTCGCCGGCGGTATTGGTGAAGTGCGCGTGCAGCGCTTCTTCGAACGCACCGATCTTGTTCACCGGCACGTCGTCCATGAAGCCCTTGTCGACCGCGTAGATCGACAGCGACTGCAGGGCGATCGACATCGGCGCGTACTGCTTCTGCTTCATCAGCTCGGTGACGCGCTGACCACGCTCGAGCTGCTTGCGGGTGGCTTCGTCGAGGTCGGAAGCGAACTGCGCGAACGCCGCCAGCTCGCGGTACTGGGCCAGGGCGATACGGATACCGCCGGACAGCTTCTTGACGATCTTGGTCTGGGCCGCGCCACCGACGCGCGACACCGAGATACCGGCGTTCACGGCCGGGCGGATGCCGGCGTTGAACAGGTCGGTTTCCAGGAAGATCTGGCCGTCGGTGATCGAGATCACGTTGGTCGGCACGAACGCCGAAACGTCGCCGGCCTGGGTTTCGATGATCGGCAGCGCGGTCAGCGAACCGGTCTTGCCCTTCACTTCGCCGTTGGTGAACTTCTCGACGTACTCGGTCGACACGCGCGCGGCGCGCTCGAGCAGGCGGCTGTGCAGGTAGAACACGTCGCCCGGATAGGCTTCGCGACCCGGCGGGCGCTTGAGCAGCAGCGAGATCTGGCGGTAGGCCACGGCCTGCTTGGACAGATCGTCGTACACGATCAGCGCGTCTTCGCCGCGGTCGAGGAAGTACTCGCCCATGGTGCAGCCCGAGTAGGCGCTGATGTACTGCATCGCGGCCGATTCCGACGCGGTCGCGGCGACCACGATGGTGTGGGCGAGCGCGCCGTTTTCTTCCAGCTTGCGCACGACGTTGGCGACCGAGCTGGCCTTCTGGCCGATCGCGACGTACACGCACTTAATGCCGGTGCCCTTCTGGTTGATGATCGCGTCGATCGCCAGCGCGGTCTTGCCGGTCTGACGGTCGCCGATGATCAGCTCGCGCTGGCCGCGGCCGATCGGGATCATCGCGTCGACGGTCTTGTAACCGGTCTGCACCGGCTGATCGACCGACTTGCGCCAGATCACGCCCGGGGCGACGCGCTCCACCGGAGCGGTCATCGCCGCGCCGATCGGACCCTTGCCGTCGATCGGCTCGCCGAGCGCGTTGACCACGCGGCCGAGCAGTTCGCGACCGACCGGCACTTCCAGGATGCGCGCGGTGGTCTTGGCGATGTCGCCTTCGCGCAGGTGTTCGTAATCGCCCAGGACCACGGCGCCGACCGAGTCGCGCTCCAGGTTCAGCGCGAGCGCGAAGGTGTTGTTCGGCAGTTCGATCATTTCGCCCTGCATCACGTCAGCCAGGCCGTGGATGCGCACGATGCCGTCGGACACCGAGGTGACGGTGCCTTCGTTGCGCGCTTCGGCGGCCAGCTTGACCTTCTCGATGCGGGTCTTGATCAGTTCACTGATTTCGGACGGGTTGAGCTGGGTGCTTGCCATTGTCGTTTCCTTGGTCCTGCATCGCGATGGGGCGACGCGCGGGTGCTTTCTTTTGGTTCGGGAGTCGGGAATCGGGAGTCGGGAGTCGGAAGAGCTGGCCTTCGACGATTCCCTATTCTCGATTCCCTATTCCCGGCTTCAGCCGGCCAATGCCGTCTGCAGGCGCGCGAGCTTGCCCTTGAGCGAGCCGTCGATCACCACGTCGCCCGCGTCGATCACCGCGCCGCCGATGAGCGATGCGTCGACCGCCGTTTCGATGTCGACCTGGCGGCCGAAGCGCTTGGTCAGCGCGGCCTTGATCGCATCGAGTTCGGCCGCCGGCAGATCGTTGGCGGAGGTGACCTTGGCCTTGACCACGCGGTCGGCCTCGGCCCGCAGCTCTTCGAACAGACCGGAGATTTCCGGCAGCAGCGCGAGGCGGCGGTTGTCGGCCAGCAGCGCGAGGAAGCGCTGCACCGACTCGTCCGCACCGTCGATCGCGATCAGGGCGATCGCGTCGGCGGCGCTCAGCTGCGGGTGACCGAGCAACGCGGACACCTGCGGATCGGCGGCGACGCGCGCCGAGAAGGCGAGCGCGTCGGACCATTGCGCGGAACGGCCGGCATCGCGCGCCAGCGAAAACGCGGCGCGTGCATACGGTCGGGCGAGGGTGAGGTTCTGGCTCATCGCGTTGGGCTATCCGATCAGATTTCTGCGGCAAGCTCGTCGAGCAGCGCCTTGTGGGCGTTGGCGTCGATTTCGCGCTTGAGCAGTTTTTCGGCGCCGCTCACGGCCAGCGCGGACACCTGCTTGCGCAGTTCCTCGCGAGCGCGATCGGCGGCGGCGGCGATCTCGGCATCGGCCAGCGCTTTCAGACGCGTGCCTTCGACCATTGCATCGGTCTTGGCCTGATCGACGATCTGGTTGGCGCGCTGATGGGCCTGTTCGATGACCTCGTTGGCCTTGGTACGGGCTTCGCGCACGACCTCGTCCGCCTGCGCTTGCGCCTGCTGGATGAGAACTTCGGCGCCTTCGGCGTTCGCCAGACCTTCGGCGATCTTCTTCTGGCGCGCTTCGATCGCTGCGTTCAGCGGCGGCCAAATGAACTTCATCGTGAACCATACGAGGATCGCGAAGGAGAGCATCTGACCGAAGAAAGTCATGTTGGGATTCATGACGGGTCCTCGACGTTACTTACGTTGGGCCGGCCGGAACCGGCCCGGATTGCCTGGCCCGCGCCTGGGGCGCGGGCCGACGCGGATCAGCCAGCGGTCTGCAGGACGCTGATCAGCGGGTTGGCGAACGCGAAGAACAGAGCAACGGCGAGGCCGATGATGAACGCGGCGTCGATCAGGCCGGCGAGCAGGAACATACGGCCCTGCAGCATCGGCACCAGCTCCGGCTGACGCGCGGCGGATTCGAGGAACTTCGAGCCCATGAGCGCGATGCCCAGGCAGGCGCCCAGCGCGCCGAGACCGATGATGATGC
The DNA here is from genome assembly GCF_014779555.2 of Lysobacter capsici. NCBI lineage: Bacteria > Pseudomonadati > Pseudomonadota > Gammaproteobacteria > Lysobacterales > Lysobacteraceae > Lysobacter > Lysobacter capsici. The sequence continues at coordinate 843,207 of NZ_CP094357.1, read as the reverse complement.
CGATCGCGATCGCGGTCAGACCCTGAACGTTGGCGATGTACTCCATGGTGCTTCTCCTGGTAGAGGTAGTGCTAAGCGGTGAAGGGAAAACGAATTAGAAATCTGGGATGCAGCGGGTGACGCGGCTTGAATCAATGGCTTTCGCGGGCGCCTGCGATGTAGACGACCGTGAGGATCATGAAGATGAAGGCCTGCAACAGGATGATCAGGATATGGAAGATCGCCCAGGCGGCGTTGGCGAGAACGCCAGGCACGAAGGTGTAGATGCTTCCCATCAGACCGGCGATGAGCATGAACACCAGCTCGCCGCCGTACATGTTGCCGAACAGTCGCATCGCGAGCGAAACCGGCTTGACCAGCCACTCAATGATGTTCATGACCAGGTTGACCGGCACCAGCACGATCTTCATCACGCCGTGCGCGTGGAACGGCGCGGTGACCAGTTCCTTGCCGAAGCCGCCGGCGCCCTTGGCCGAGATCGCGTGGCCGATCAGGATGAAGAACACCGAGGCCGAGATCGCGAAGGTGGTGTTGAGATCGGCGGTCGGAACCGCGCGGAAATACGTGTGGTGCGCCGCTTCCGGACCGGCGGTGACGTGCACCAGCCAACCGAACAGGTCGAGCGGCAGCAGGTCCATCGTGTTCATGAACACGACCCACATGAAGATGGTCAGCGCCAGCGGAGTCACCGTGCGGCGGTCGCCGTGGAAGGTGTCCTTGACCTGGCCGTCGATGAACTCGAGGATGATCTCGACGAACGCCTGGCCCTTGCTGGGAACGCCCGCGGTGGCCTTGCGCGCCGCCAGGCCGAACCACAGGATGAACAGCAAACCGAGCACCAGGGCGACGATCCACGAGTCGAAGTTGAACTTCGACAACGCCTCGCTGCCAAAGACCTCACTGGTGTTGTGGGTCAAATGGTGCTTGATGTATTCGTTCAGGCCGCCCGAACCGGTCTGTTCACTCACGAAAGACACCTTCATCGTTGTTTCAAAAGATTAGCCAGTACGAAAGCCAGCGTCGCCGCGAGCAAACCCACCAGCATGGGGAGTGGAGGCAGACGCCACCAGGCCAGTCCCAGCCCGAATACCGTCAATACCGCCACCCACTTGAATATGACGCCGGCCAACAACCGTCCTACAGCCATCCCGGCCGGTTGCACGCCTCCCCCCAGTGCCATCCTGGCCGCCACGAGGCTGCCAGCTACCGCCGCGCCGCCGCCGACCGCAGCCGCGAGCGCGAAGGACGCGCCCTTGGAGTAGAAGGCCAGCGCGACCAGCGCCGTCGCGCCGGCTTGCCAGGCAATCGCGCGCGACGCCAGCCGGCGGCCTGCGGACAATGGATCGTGCACGCGGGTCTCGTCGGTCTGGGGTTGGCGCAAAGCGCCCGGTAGAGCCGCAAAAGTATAGAGTGCGGGCGACTTTGCGGCAACCGGCGGCAGTCACGGACCTGCCATGGGGCGATCGGGAGCGGGCGGCCGGGTCGGCGACAGGGGACTTCATGGCCGCAACTATGCGGCGCGGCGCGCTTGCGCTGAATTACCCGTCAGGTAACGGACGCCGTGCCGACACGGCTGTCGATAGCCATGAGCTATCGGAACCGTCGGATCATTCGATTTGATTCCGCAACAGCTAAGCGTATTGTTGAGAACAATTCTCATCCAGGCCGCCTCTCATGAGCAAGACCCTCAGCTTCGCCTGCGTGCATTTCTCGGTCGCCTTCCTGGTCGGTTACCTGATGACCGGCAGCGTCTGGGTCGGCGGGGCGCTGGCCCTGGTCGAACCGGCCTGCAACACCGTGGCCTTCCATCTGCACGAGAAAGTCTGGAAGCGCATCGAAACCCGTCGCGCCGCCCAGGCCGTCGCCGGCACGCCGTTGACGACGTGATCGAAAATCTTTGACGCACGGCGGAACCTTTCGCGAAAGCACCGGTCAGTATCTGGGAACGCCCGCCGCCACTCTCTCCTCGTCAATGGCAAAGCTGCGGTGGGCACCCCGAAGCCCCGGCATGATCCGCCGGGGCTTCGCCTTTTCGTGACACGCATCACTCATCAGTCGTTTTGGCTTTGCCGAATCGGTCGCTCCCGATTTTTTCACGGTCACTCCACCGCGAAGACGGCATTCATGTACGCACCAGTACATGAATGTGCTGCTTTCCCCCGCCTTTACGGAGTACACCTGTGATTTCCAGACTGCTTCCCTTGACGCTAGCGCTGGCCGCCGCGAGCGCCGCCTACGCCCTGCCCGCGCACGCAGAAGACGATCGATTCACGGTACGACTGGGTGCGATGTCGGTCGACACCAGCGGCGAACTGACCGCCGGCACCACCTTCCAGGGCCGCCCCTACGAGTTCAGCCAGGACTTCGATTTCGGCAGCAAGGAAACCGTGCCGCGCATCGAAGGCCAGTTCCACTTCGGCGAACGCCATCGCCTGCTGTTCAACTACTTCGGCTACGACAAGAGCAAGACCGCCACGCTGAGCGAGGACATCTCGTTCGACGACACCACGATTCCGGCCGGCAGCTTCGCCCGCGCCAAGGCCAAGTTCGAACTGGCCAGCGTGATGTACGACTACGCCGTGGTCGAGACCGACACGGTCAGCTGGGGTCTGCAGATCGGCGTGGAGTACGCCAAGATCGAAGGCAAGCTGCGCGCCCAGGCCGGCACCGCCAACTACAGCGACAAGCAGAGCGAAGACGGCTTCGCGCCGGTGGTCGGCACGCGCCTGCAGTTCTCGCCGGGCGAGAAGTGGCGTTTCATCGTGCAGGGCCAGTACCTGGACGCGGACTGGGGCGACTTCGGCGACTACGAAGGCGACATCAGCCGCGCCAATGCCCTGGTCGAATACCGCTTCACCCCGGCGGTCGGCGCCTTCGTCGGCTACGACTGGTTCAAGATCGACGCCAAGCGCAACGGCGGCGATGCCTCGGTCGGGCTGGATCAGCGCTTCAAGGGGCCGATGGCGGGTGTGACGTTCTCGTTCTAAGAACGTCGCGGCGATCTGTGTCGCGATAACAAAAACGCCGCCTGAGAGGGCGGCGTTTTTGTTGGAACAGATCGATCGCGTAGTTTCATCGCGGCTGATCGAAGAGCGTCGGGCCTGAAGACCCGCCCACAAAAGAGCTCGCAGCGGGCCGGTCAAGACAACACATCGAGGCAGCGCATCGAGGCACCGCCCCCAAGATCAGACATTCAAGCGAGGGCGCGCACTTGGCTGCGCCGTGCCGAGGTCTTTTGTGGGAGGGGTTTCAGCCCCGACGCTCTTGTACCCGATTGCCTCGCGGTTTCATCGCATCCGATCGACGTACGCCGTGGCGATGTATGCCGCGGCAACGAAACGCCACCGGAAACAGCGGCGCTTTCGTTTGGACACGACCGCTTCTACGAGTTCAACGCCGCATCGGAACGCTGCGACAAACCAATCCCTAACGCGTCAGCCTCATGGCGGCCATGCGCATCACCACTTCGCGATCGAGCAGCGGATTCCACGCCGACAGGTAGCTCACGCCCTTGAGCTGATGCGCGATGCTCCAAACGAGGTTCTCGTCCAATCGACGATCGCGCTCCAGGCACAAGTAAAGCCGTGCAACGCAGTCCATGGCGTCGCCACAGGGCGGGATGCGCACCTCGCTGCTTGAGGACCAAAAGACGACGCACATCGCCTGATGCCAGAACCGTAGCAGCTCGGAATTTGCAAGAATCTGCATCGCCTCGGCCTGCACAAGCGCCCAACCGATGTGACTGACCAATTCATCGACAGCTTCGATGAGCTCGAAATGATCCGGGTCCGCCATTTCAGCTTCGAACAGCGGCAACAGGCCGGTCATTCGAGACTCCCGCCGGCCGAACGCCCAGCGCCGCGCGTCCATCGGGGACACGCGACGCCGGATTCCGACTCAGGCTTTCTTCTTCGGAATGTACAAATCCGTGATCGTCCCATCGAACACCTCCGCCGCCATGCCGATCGACTCGCTCAGAGTCGGGTGTGGATGGATGGTGTGGCCGATGTCGGCGACTTCGCAACCCATTTCGATCGCCAGGCCCACTTCGGAAATCAGGTCGCCCGCATGCACGCCGACGATGCCGCCGCCGACGATGCGGTGGGTGGCTTCGTCGAAGATCAGCTTGGTGAAGCCCTCGGTGCGGCCGATGCCGATCGCGCGACCGCTGGCAGCCCACGGGAACTTGCCGACGCCGACCTTCAGGCCCTTGGCCTTGGCTTCGGTCTCGGTGACGCCGACCCAGGCGATTTCCGGATCGGTGTAGGCCACCGACGGGATCACCCGCGCGACCCACTCCTTCTTCTCGCCCGCGGCCACTTCGGCGGCGAGCTTGCCTTCGTGAGTGGCCTTGTGCGCGAGCATCGGGTTACCGACCAGATCGCCGATGGCGAAGATATGCGGCACGTTGGTGCGCATCTGCCGGTCGACCGGAATGAAGCCGCGATCGGTCACGCCGACGCCGGCCTTGTCGGCGCCGATCTTGCCGCCGTTGGGCGAACGGCCGACCGCGACCAGCACGCGATCGTAGACCTGCGCATCGGGCGCCTTGTCGCCTTCGAACGACACCTTGATCCCGTCCTTGACCACTTCGGTGCCGGCGGCCTTGGTCTTGAGATGCACCGCCACGCCCTGCTTCTTCAGGCGATCGGCGAGCGGCTTGACCAGATCCGGATCGGCGCCGGGCATCAGCTGGTCGAGGAATTCGACCACGGTGACTTCGCTGCCCAGCGCGCGGTATACGGTGGCCATTTCCAGGCCGATGATGCCGCCGCCGACCACCAGCAACTTCTTCGGGATATCGGCCAGTTCCAGCGCGTCGGTCGAGTCCATCACCCGCTTGTCGTCCCACGGGAAGTTCGGCAGCTTCACCGCCTGGGAACCGGCGGCGATGATGCATTGCTCGAAGCGGATCAGCTGGGTGCCGCCCTCGCCCGTCACCTCCAGTTCGTTCGGCGAAATGAAGCTGCCGGTGCCGGCGACCACGCGCACCTTGCGCTGCTTGGCCATGCCGGCCAGGCCCTTGGTCAACTGGCCGACGACTTTTTCCTTGTACTTGCGCAGCGCGTCCAGATCGATCGTCGGCTGGCCGAAGCTGACGCCGTAGTCGCTGGCGTGCTGGGCTTCGTCGATGACCGCGGCGGCGTGCAGCAGCGCCTTGGACGGAATGCAGCCGACGTTGAGGCAGACGCCGCCCAGGCTCGCGTAGCGCTCGACCAGCACCGTGTCGAGACCGAGGTCGGCGGCGCGGAACGCGGCGGTGTAGCCGCCGGGGCCGGAGCCGAGCACGAGCATGCGGCATTCGACGTCGGCCTTGCGGCCGCTCGCGCTGGCGGCGGTGGGCGCGGGCGTGGCCGGAGCATTCGTCGCCGCGCTTGCCGTTGCTTCGCTCCTTCCCCCGCTGGCGGGGGAAGGCTGGGATGGGGGCGCGCCGGCCGGCGTGCCCTCACCCGCCGCGCGAGGCGCGGCGACCTCTCCCGCAGGCGGGAGAGGTGCCTTGGTGTCGCTGGCGGCGGCGGAATCGCCCGCGGCTTCCAGGATCGCGATCACCGCGCCCTCGGCCACCTTGTCGCCGATCTTGACGCTGATCGACTTGACCACGCCGTCGGCCGAGGACGGGACTTCCATCGTCGCCTTGTCCGATTCCAGCGTGACCAGGCCCTGGTCCTTCTTGACCGTGTCGCCGACCGCGACCAGCAGCTCGATGACGGGAACGCCGTCGTAATCGCCGATATCGGGAACCTTTACTTCGATGCTGTTGGCCATGACGCCGTGTCCTCCGGTTCTGATCTGTTTCTGGCGAACGCGCCGCGCGCATCCGTCGTGGGGTCGCGCGGCGGGGCCGTGCGGTGCGCGTGCGTCGGGGCGACGTGCGCGTTCGATACGGGGCCGTCGCGTGCGGGCATGCGCGCGGCGGCCGGAACGATCATTCGCCGGCCGAGGCAGCGCCGGCCTGGGCCAGCTGCGTGTCGAGCTGGTCCAGCGATTCGCCCAGCGCGCGCCAACGGCGTTCGCGCTTGGAAATGCTTTCGTTGGCGGCCTCGGTCATCAGCCCGGCCTGCTCCATCAAGATTTCGCCGACGCCGCAGTCCGGACGCAATCCGCTGACGCGGACGCCGTCGACCAGAAACAGCAGCTGATCCTTGTCGTGGAACTCGGCCGGCTTGTCTTCCGGCGCCATCGTGGTCAGCGCGCGCTTCCAGGCGCTGACCACTCGCACCGCCAGTGCTTGCGGGATCGGCGCTTCTTCTTGGTCGACTTCCTGCTCCACGCGCAGTTGCAGGGCGCCGCCGCTGCGCGAGGAACTCCAGCTCTGCACGCGCTCATTGGGCACCGCGTGCCGCACCGTCCAGTCGCCTTCGCCGGCGATCAGCATCAGGCCGCTTTCCACGCCGCGCTGCGGCAGATAGGTCAGGCTCAACCGCGGCGCGGCCTTGGCCGCGAGCAACTGCTCCACCGCCGAACCGTGGTTTTCGGTGGCCGGCGGCCAGCCGCGACCGAGCGCGAACGTGCAGCCGTCGGCGGCCTGCGCGAGCGGCGCGGCCAGGATCAAGGCCAGACCGAACCATGCGCATCGGCGCGAAGCGGAACCAGAACGTGCGAAGGGCATGCGGCTCATTGCAGCGGGCGATCCTGTGTGGGCGGCTGGCGTCGGGGGCGTACTGGCAGGGAACGTACTGGCAAGGCAACGGCGTGGCGATCGGTGCGTTTCGCGCATCGCCGCCGACACCGGCGGCAATGCGCGGGTCATCGCGGCGGTAAACCGACCGCGACGACCGCGAACCGCGCTTACAGCAACACGCGGCGCATGTCGGCCAGCAACTGCGCCAGATACGCGGTGAAACGCGCGGCGGCGGCGCCGTCGATGACGCGGTGATCGTAGGACAGCGACAGCGGCAGGATCAGGCGCGGCGCGAACTGCTTGCCGTCCCACACCGGCTTGGTCGCCGACTTGGACACGCCGAGGATCGCCACTTCCGGCGCGTTGACGATCGGGGTGAACGCGGTGCCGCCGATGCCGCCGAGCGAGCTGATCGAGAAACAACCGCCGCTCATGTCGGCCGGGCCGAGCTTGCCGTCGCGCGCCTTGGCCGCGAGTTCGCCGGTTTCCTTGGCGATCTGCAGCACGCCCTTCTTGTCGCAATCGCGCACCACCGGCACGACCAGGCCGTTCGGGGTGTCGGCGGCGAAGCCGATGTGGAAGTACTTCTTCAGCGTCAGGTTTTCGCCGCTCGCATCGAGCGAGGCGTTGAAGGTCGGGAACTTCTGCAGCGCCGAGACCGAGGCCTTCATCAGGAACGCGAGCATGGTCAGCTTGAGGCCGGCCTTTTCGTTTTCCTTGTTGAGCGCCACGCGCAGCGCTTCCAGATCGGTGATGTCGGCATCGTCGTGCTGGGTGACGTGCGGGATCATCGCCCAGTTGCGCGCGAGGTTGGCGCCGGAGAGCTTCTGGATGCGCGACAGCGGCTTGATTTCGGTCTCGCCGAACTTGCTGAAGTCGACCTTCGGCCACGGCAACAGGTTGAGGCCGCCGCCCAGGCTCGGCGCCGCGCCGGCGTTGGCCGCGCCACCACCGCCACCGCCCTGCATGACGCCCTTGACGAAGGCCTGCACGTTTTCCTTGCTGATCCGGCCGCCGCGCTCGCTGCCGGTGACGCGGCTCAGGTCGACGCCGAGCTCGCGCGCGAACAGGCGCACCGCCGGGCTGGCGTACGGCACCTTGTCGGGCATCAGCTCTTCGGCGGTGAAGGCGACCGGCGGGGTGCGCGGCGGCAATGCTTCGGGGTCGGTGCCGGCGTTGGCGGCGGCGATCGGAGCGGGAGCCGGAGCGGCTTCGGACTTGGCCGGCGCTTCGGGCTTGGCGGCTTCCTGCTTCGCGGGCGCGGGGGCTTCGGCCTTGACGGGAGCGGCGGGCGCAGACGGCTTGGCGGGTTCTTCGGCTTTCGCCGGCGTTGCCTTTGCGTCCCCTTCGAGTGGCTCGATCAACGCCACCACGCTGCCTTCGGCCAGCTGATCGCCGATCTTGACCTTGAGTTCGCGAATCACGCCCGCGAACGGCGCGGGCACTTCCATGGTGGCCTTGTCGGATTCCAGCGTGACCAGTCCCTGGTCCTGGGTCACCGTGTCGCCGACCGCGACCAGCAGTTCGATGACGGGTACGCCGTCGTAGTCGCCGATGTCGGGGACGCGTGCTTCCTTCAGATCAGCCATGTTCGTGGGGCTCCGCAATGCGCGAAAACCCTATTGTGGCGGTTGCGGCCGGTCACGCCAACCGCACAGCGGCCCATGCAGTACTAAAGACCTAAGCGGCAACGCCGGCGGCCTGACGAGGCGCTACGTACGCCCAGGTATTGGGATGGACGTCGCGGCCCGCGCTGGCAAGACGCGGGCCGCCGATCGGCGTGGGCTGGCCGATTCGTCCGGGCCCGGCGAATCAGGGCTTGTCGGCGCCGCTCGACTTGTTGTCCTTGAGCTCGACCCGCAGCAACTCCAGCGGCCGGCCGTCGTAGCGGTAGCTCAGCGCATTGTCGATCGCGTCCAGCTCGACCATCTGCCGGCACAGCTTGTCGGCGCGGCGGCCCAGGGCGTCGGCGCGCGGCTGCACCGCGGCCTCGATCTTGGCGTCGAGACTGTCCAGGCGCTTGAGCCGCTCGGCGTCGCCGCTGAGCGCGGCGGTGACCGCGCCGCCGACCAGTTCGCCGACCAGGATCGGCACGTTCTCGCCGAGCGCGTCGGCGATGCCGTCGCCGAGCACCTTGCCGCTGAAATGAGTCGGAGTGACCACGTTGCTCAGCCGCTTGTCGAGGTCCTTGCGCATCTGCTCGATGCGGCCGCGGGTGCGGTCGGGATGGTTGCCCAGCACCGCGGCCACCTCCCCGAGCGCGGTGAACGCGATATCGGCGGCTTCGCGGCCGATGTGCTGGGCCTCGGGCATCGCCGCGCGCGCGCCCTTCTCGAACTCGGCGATGCGGCGCGCGTCGTCGCGGCCGAGTTCGACCCAGCGGTCGTCGACGAACAGCCGGCCCTGGCGCATCACGATCGCCTTGGGCGCGCCGTCCTCACGGGTCAGGATCAGGCTGCGCTCGTTGAGGGTCAGGTCGAAGGCGCTGTCGATCTCGCAGCTGGCATCGACATGGACGTTGGCGGCGAAGACCGGGCCGCTGGCCAGCGCGGTGGCGGCCATGGCGGCGATCAGTACGGGGCGGGACAGGCGCATCGTCGGTTCCTGGACGGTTCAATGGCGACCACAGTGCGGTCGCGGCGTCCGAATTTCGTGTGCCGATGGGTGGCGTGACCTTTGTCATGGCGGTTGACCGTGCGCAATCGGGCGGCTGGCGGGGCGATCGGCTGCCGTAATCGATCGCCGCACGCGCATCGCGTGCTCAACCGCCGCGCAACAACGGCTCAAACGCGACGCAAACACCGCGATCGACGTTTCGGCAGTGGAACGCATCGATGACGCCATCGGTGTAAACGCGGTTTTTCCGGCGATTTCGATCCGCTTCAGGCGGAACGACTTCGCGCATCGCGCCTATGTTTCGATGCGCCATTCGTCTCGATCGACTCGGCACGAGATCCGATCAAATTCTCCGCTTAGTTCAAATACCGCTTGTTTTACGGCGTTTTTACCGACTTCCACTTAAAACGAATTTCTTCCGCTCGTTCATAAACCATCCTCGCATGAACGAATTTCGCTCGATTCGTTGGTTTCAACATTCGTTCATTTCATTCATTTTCCCCTTGAAAATACGGGTCTAGCACGTGTCGTCCGTGAAAAGTTCCTTCACGCGCATTCGCGCGGCAAGTTCGGTTCATGCATGCGTTGCTACCTTGCGCTCCGCCTCCCCCAAGGCGTCGTGCAACACCACAACAACAGGAGTCCACTCCATGATCCGCATTTCTCATTTGACCCTCGCCCTGCTGGGCACCCTGGCCTTCGCCCCGGCCGCCTTCGCTCAGGATGCCTCCACCGACAGCGCCAGCGGCAAGCGCTTCGCCGTCGTCGGCGGCTACTCGCTCAGCGAACCGACCAAGAATCCGCAGATCGGCGGCGTGCGCACCAACGTGGACGGCGGCGGTGCCCCGACCCTCAGCGCCAGCTGGTACATCAACGACAATATCGCCATCGAAGCGTGGGGCGCGGCCGACAAGCTCGGTCAGCGCGTCAACACCGGCGGCGGCAAGATCGGCAGCGTCGATTCGCAGCCGGTCGCGCTGAGCGGCCAGTACCACTTCCGCGGCGCCGACACGATCGTGCGTCCGTTCGTGGGCCTGGGCTACTACGAAGCCAACTACAGCAACGAAACGCTGAGCAGCGGCAACCGTCTGGGCATCGAGAACGCCAAGGGCGCGATGGCCACCGCCGGCGTCGATCTCAACATCAACCCGACCTGGTTCGCCCGCGCCGACGTGCGCTACATGCAGGGCAAGCCGGACGTGAAGCTCGACGGCGTCAAGGTCGGCGAAGCCGAGCTGAATCCGGTGACCATCGGTATCGGTCTGGGCGCGCGCTTCTAAGTTCCACGCTTAGCTTCGCAACCACCGTGCGACAACGACGGGCCCCTCGCGGGGCCCGTTGTTTTTTGGGCCACGCCCGATCCCAGTCAGATGAACTTGATCAGATAGAACGCCGCGCCGCCGGGATCGCAGACCCGCGCGATCCGTCCCACGCCCGGCGCATCGAACGGCGGAAACGCGATGCTGCCGCCCAGCCTGAGCGCGCGCGCGGCGCAGGCGTCGACATCGGCAACCTGCAGATAGATCGACCAATGCGGCGCGCACTTGCCCCAGTCCGGCGTCATCTGCAACAGACCGCCGAGCATGCGCTGCTGATCGACGAAGACGCGGTAGCCGGATGGCGTGGTCGGATGCGCCTGCATGCGCCAGCCGAACAGGCGCTGGTAATAGGCCTCGGCGCGTGCGATATCGCGGGTGGCCAGTTCCGCCCAGCACACCGCGTTGTCGACGCCGATCGCGTCCACCCCGGGATGCGCGCGTTGCTGGGCCAGCGAGAACACCACGCCTTCGGGATCGGCGCATACCGCCATGCGCACGTGCTCCATCAGTTCGAACGGCGCGGCGATCATGCGCCCGCCCAGCGCGACCGCGCGCGCGGTCATCGCGTTGCAGTCGGCGACGCGGAAATATACGCCCCAGTGCGAGGTGCTGTTGCCGTCGGGACCGGGCGCGGCGCCGGGCACCAGCGGGTAGCTGCCGGCGACATCGCGGCCGGCGAGCTTGAAGATGGTGTAGGCGCTGCCGGCCGGCATCGGCGTGCGTTCGATGGTCCAACCGAACAAGGCGCTGTAGAAAGCGTCGGCCGCGGGCTGATCGTCGGTCGCCAGCTCGAACCAGCACGGCGCGCCGGGCGCATGGACGAGTGCGGTCATGTGGCGTTTCCCCCTGAACTGCGGACTACGCCTCGACACTACGCGCAGGCAACCCGGTCGTCATGGCGCGCTGCGGCGAAAAGCTTGAATCCAATGAATGCGGCGTCGGCTGGGGCGGTGTGGCGGGGCCCGCCCTCACCCGGCGCGCTGCGCGCGCCGACCTCTCCCGCGAGCGGGAGAGGTGCCGGGTTGGTCGCGCGAATGGCCGTGCTGGCTAGGGATGTTCAGCTTCGGCGTGAACGCTCTCGCGGCGCATCAGGTACAGGCCGCTGGCGACGATGATCGCCGCGCCGATCCAGGTCACCGAGTCGGGCAGCACGCCCCACAGGCTCAGGTCGAGCATCACGCCCCAGATCAGCGCGGTGTATTCCAGCGGCGCGATCAGCGAGGCTTCGCCCAGGCGGAAGGCCTCGGTGACCGCGTACTGGCCGATGGTGCCGGCGACGCCCAGGCCGAGGATCAGCCACAGGTCCTCGCCGCGCAGCGGCACCCAGCCCGACCAGGCCAGCGCGCCGGCGCCGACGGTGATCATCACCATCAGCCACACCATCATCGCCTGGGTGCTGTCGGTGCGCGCGAGCAGGCGCACGGTGATCGCGCTGACCGCGTAGCCGAACGCCGCGGCGAGCACCGCCAAGGCCGCCAGGCTGAGCATGCCCTGGCCGCTCGGGCGCAGCAGCACCAACACGCCGAGCATGCCGATGCCGATCGCGATCCAGCGCCGCGGCCCGACCCGCTCGCCGAGAATCGGCACCGACAACGCGGTAATCAGCAGCGGCGCGATGAAGAAGATCGAATACGTCGTCGACAGCGGCAGGCGATTCACGCCGTAGACGAAGCTGGCCATCATGCCGACGCCGAGCACGCCGCGCAGCAGATGCAACGGCCAGCGCACCCGCAGCAGCGGCCGCCAACCGGCGCTGGCCAGCGCCCAGGTCAGCACGAACGGCAACGACGACAGGCCGCGCAACGTCGCGACCTGGAACGGCGGATAGTGATCCGACAACAGCTTCAGCAGCGCGTCCATCAACGAGAACATCAGCACCGCGACCAGCATGGTGACGATGGCGCGGCCCCGGTGCGGGTGGGCCGCGGTCATGGCGCGCGCGCCGCGCTGCGAACCGCAACCGGGTGACGGACGATGATTCGGCGGGATTGGCACGGAAAGGTCATGGCGGCGCCGCGAACTGGACCGTTCATCATGCCGCGCCGCGCCGGGCGCGTCATCTGCGCTGCGTCATGCGTTCGCGGCGAGCGCGAACCGACGCAGGCGACGGCGCAGGCCCAGGGTGTAGAGCTGGTAGTAGCCCAGCAACAGGCCGCCGACCGCGAACAGGCTGCCCTGGCGCGGCAACCATGCGCCGTGCCCGCTCCAGCCCTGCGCGCCTTGCCACAGGCCGTAGACGATGCGCGCGGCGACGATCAGGGTCAGGCCCAGGATCAACCAGCGGTTAGGCGTGTAATACAGGCCCTTGGGTTCGTGCTCGAACCGGGTCAGGGCCAGGCCGAGCGCGCCGAGCAACAGGCCCGCGAGCAGACCGCCGCCGGCGTACAGCGGCGCATCGTCGATCCAGTGGCCGACCAGCCAGGCGCTGAAGAAGAAGATCAGCAGCGACAACAGCGACAGCGCCGCGGCCAGATGCACCGCCCACGGCAGGGCGCGACGCCGCGCCTTGCCGTAACGGTAGCGCTGGATCAGGCCGATCGGCAGCAGCAGGGCCCATAGCAGGACCAGGGCCAGCAGGGCGAGCGGGATGAGGAGCAGCAGGGGCATGGACGCAGCTTAGCGGGTGCGCGCGATGGCGGTGACAAGAGGCTCGATGCAGGGAAGTGCGATCGCGTTTTCATGCGTCAGGTTTTGCCGTCATCGCATGACGTCGCCATCCCCCGGTTCGTCATTCCCTGGTTCGTCATTCCCGCGAAGGCGGGGATCCAGGGCTTCACCGCGACTGAGCTTTGAAGTCTCTGGATCCCAAACCTTCGCGGGGATGACGAGCTGGGGATGACCAGCCAGGACCAAGGCGCGGATGGTTTTACAAGCCCTCGGCGGCCAAGCAAACAGCCCGAGCGGTGATTTCGCGTGGGCTGCCTGTAGGAGCGGCGCAAGCCGCGACCGCGTTACTCCGGCCCTTGCGCACACCATTTCACTTCGCGCAATTTCGATTGGTCGCGGCTTGCGACGCTCCTACAGAAAAGTATCCAAACAAAACCGCAGCGCCACGATCGCCTGCAAGAAACACACAAGCAGCTGCGGCCCCCGTAGCGGCCCAGCGGTCGTCATCGTGGCCGACCGCGGCTATGCATCAAGCCGCCTCGTTCAAGCTCGCGATATCGATCACGAAGCGATAGCGCACATCGCCCTTGATCATGCGCTCGTAGGCCTCGTTGATCTGCGCGATGTCGATCAGCTCGATATCCGATGCGACCCCGTGTTCGGCGCAGAAATCCAGCATTTCCTGGGTTTCGCGGATGCCGCCGATCAGCGAGCCGCCGAGCTTGCGCCGCTGCATGATCAACGCGCCGGCCGCGACCGTCGACGGGGTTTCCGGAATCCCGAGCAGCACCATGGTGCCGTCGAACTTCAACAGGCCCAGGTAAGCGTTGTAGTCGTGATCGCCGGACACCGAGTCGATGATGAAATCGAACGAACGCGCCAGGGTCTTGAAGGTGCTCTCGTCGCGGGTCGCGGCGAACGCGTGCGCGCCCAGCGCCAGCGCGGCTTCGCGCTTTGATTCAGAGGTGCTCAGCACGGTCACCCGCGCGCCCATCGCCACCGCCAGCTTGACCGCCATGTGGCCCAGGCCGCCGAGGCCGACCACCGCGACTTCGTCGCCGGCCTTGACCCCGTAATGCTTCAACGGCGAATACGTGGTGATGCCCGCGCACAGCAGCGGCGCGGCGCGGTCGAGCGGGATCGACGCCGGGATGCGCAGCACATAGGCCTGGTCGACGGTGATCCGGGTCGAATAGCCGCCCTGGGTCGCGATGCCGGTGCCGCGTTCGCGCGAGTTGTAGGTGCCGGTCATGCCCTGGTCGCAGTACTGCTCTTCGCCGGCATGGCATTGCGGGCATTCGCGGCAGGAATCGACGAAGCAGCCGACCCCGACCGCGTCGCCGAGCTGGAAACCGAGCACGTTGGCGCCGACCTGGGCGACCCGGCCGACGATTTCGTGGCCCGGCACCATCGGGAAGCGGGAACCGCCCCATTCGTCGCGGGCCTGGTGGATATCGGAATGGCAGACACCGCAATACAGGATGTCGATCAGCACATCGTCCGGGCCGGGTTCGCGGCGCTCGATCGAAAACGGGGCCAGGGGCGAACGCGCGTCTTGGGCAGCGTAGGCGGCGGTCTTGAGCATGGGGGCGGGTCCAGGTGGCGTGGAAGCGCTCGATTCTATCGATGCGGCGTTCCGGCGCGGTCAATTGGCGGGCTTTTCGACCCCGCGTCGCTGCAACGCTGCGTATCGCCACGGCGCTTGCGCTACCCTTTGCGCCGTTCCCCCTTCACTGCGAGTGCGCCATGCCTTCCTTCGACGTCGTGTCCGAAGTCGACACCCACGAACTCACCAACGCGGTCGACCAGGCCAACCGCGAGCTGACTACCCGCTTCGATTTCAAGAACGTCGAGGCCAAGTTCGAGCTCGACGACAAGGCGATCAGCCAGTCCGCGCCGAGCGAATTCCAGCTCGAGCAGATGACTCAGATCCTGCGCGCCCGCCTGGCCGCCCGCGGCATCGACGCGCGCTGCCTGGAATTCGGCGACGTCGACACCAACCTGACCGGCGCGCGGCAGAAGATCACCGTGCAGCAGGGCATCGAGCAGAAGCTGGCCAAGAAGATCGCCGCGGCGATCAAGGACGCCAAGCTCAAGGTCGACACCCAGATCAACGGCGACAAACTGCGCGTCAACGGCAAGAAGCGCGACGACCTGCAGACCGCGATCGCCCTGCTCAAGAGCCTGGAATTCGAGCGGCCCTTGCAGTTCGACAATTTCCGCGATTGATCAGCGCGACCACCCCTTGCGCAGCGAGCCCGCGACCATGAGCGATACCCTGCCCGGCCATGCTTCGCCCAACGACGCCTCGTCGCACGAGGCCGAACCCATCGCCGCGACCCGGCGCTGGCTGGAACGCGCGGTGATCGGCCTGAACCTGTGCCCGTTCGCCAAGGCGGTGCTGGCCAAGGGCCAGGTGCGCTTCGTGCTGAGCGATGCGCGCACGCCGCAGGCCTTGCTGGAGGAACTCGCCTCGGAGCTGGTGCTGCTGGAACAAAGCGACCCCGAGCGCATCGACACCACCTTGCTGATCCATCCGCAGGTGTTGCAGGACTTCTTCGACTTCAACGATTTCCTCGACCTCGCCGACGGCGCGGTCGCGGCGTTGGACCTGGAGGGCGAGATCCAGGTCGCCAGTTTCCATCCCGACTATCAGTTCGCCGGCGCCGGGTTCGACGAGGTCGGCAACTGCACCAATCGTTCGCCGTATCCGACCTTGCACCTGTTGCGCGAAGCCAGCGTCGAACGCGCGGTGGCGGCGTTTCCGGACCCGGATGTGATCGTGGAGCGGAATCTGGAGACGCTGCAGAAGCTCGGGTTCGAGGGGTGGCGGGCGTTGTTGGCTAAGTGAGTTGCTGCTGGGTGGGTTGCGGGTAGAGGCAGCGCAACGCAGAAGCAGAGCAAAAGCGAATCCCCCTCAATCCCCCTTTTCCAAAGGGGGGAATCCTTCGGGAAAGTGATTCAGGGCTTGGTGATCTTCGCGTCGGTTCACAGCTACGCATCCAACCTATCTGCTTCCCCCTTTGGAAAAGGGGGATTGAGGGGGATTCGCTTTTGCTTCAAGCCCTAGACACAGCCCGAACACCACCGCGCTCACCCAACACCGCCTCCAACATCCCCCGCACCTGCACCAACGACCCCGCGATCCGATGCCCGAATCCGCGCAGTTCCGCGCTGGGCGCGACCAGATCGGGCACCTGGATCGGCGTCGCGCCGGCCGCCAGCGCGGCGCGCACGCCGGGTTCGGAATCCTCCAGCACCAGGCAATCGCGCGGATCGACGCCGAGCTGCCGCGCCGCCGACAGATAGATGTCAGGCGCCGGCTTGGGATGCTCGACATCGCTGCCGGTCACGATCACCGCGAACCGATCGATCAAGCCGCTGGCCTCGAGCTTGGCCACAGCGCGCTTGCGCCGGGTCGAGGTCGCCACGGCCTTGGCGATGCCATGCGCGTCGAGCAGATCCAGCAACGCGATCAAGCCGTCTTTATGCGGCAAACCCGCCGCGACCTGGGCGTCGTACAAGCGATCGCCGGCGGCGCGCAGCCGGGTCGCCGCGTCTTCGCCCAGGCGTTCGGACAGCATCGCGAAACTGGCGCGGTCGTGGACGCCGACCATCGACAGCCACAGCGCGTCGTCGGCCTGGATCGATTCGGCCAGCGCCGCCGCGCGCCAGGTGCCAAGCATCGCCCGCTCGCTGTCGAGCATCAGCCCGTCCATGTCGAACAGCACCGCGGCGGGAACGAAATCGATCGGCGTGGGATCAATCACAATCGGACCGCGCGAATCGACCGGATCAACCACGGAACAAGGTCTCCAGGTCGGCGGCATTCAAGATTCGCCACTGACCCGCCGGCAGATCCTGCAGCGACAGACCGCCGATGCGGCTGCGATGCAGCGCCTGCACGTGATTGCCGACCGCGGCGAACATGCGCCGCACCTGGTGATAGCGGCCTTCGGTGAGGATCAGTCGCGCCTGACGCGGCGCGATCGTTTCCAGGATCGCCGGCGCCAGCGGGGTTTGTTCGGATTCCAGTTCCAGCTCGCCGCTGGCGAAGATCGCCGCTTCGTCGCCGCGCAGGTCCTCGGCCAACTGCGCCTCGTAGACCTTGGCCAGGTTGGCCTTCGGCGACACGATCCGGTGCAGCAGGCCGCCGTCGTCGGTCAATAGCAACAGGCCGCTGGTGTCGCGATCCAGCCGCCCGACCGTGGACAGCAACGGCGAACGCAGGCGGAACCGCGGCGGCAGCAGGTCGTAGACGATGCGGCCGGGGTCCTTGGTCGAACAGGTGTACCCGGTCGGCTTGTGCAGCATCAGCACCAGCCCGGCCGGCGGATCGAGCGGCTCGCCGTCGATGCGGATCGCGGCGTGTTCGACCTTGTCGTCGGCGTACAGCACCTCGCCGTCGGGATCGGTGATGCGGCCCTCGCGGAACATCGCGCTGACTTCCTTGCGGCTGCCGTAGCCCAGGTTGCCGATCAGCTTGACCAGCTTCATGCGCGCGCTCCGCCCTTGCCGCCCGGCTTGCCGGCGAATTTGCCGGCAGGCTTTGCGGTCGTCGTGCCGGCAGGCTTGCCCGCGGCCTTGGCCTTGATCGCCTCGACCACCTTGAAGCCGCCCTGTTGGGCCACGGTGCGGACCTCGCCGAAGCGTTCGTCCAGCACCACTTCGTACGGCAAGTGGCGATTGGCGACCAGCCACAGGCGGCCGCCGGGATTGAGCGCCTGCGCGGCCACGGCGATGAAACGCCGGCCGATGTCAGGACGCTCCTCGCGGCCTTGCGCATGGAACGGCGGGTTGCTGACGATCACGTCGTAGCCGCGATCGCCGAGGCCGGCGGTGACGTCGTGCCAGAAGAACTCCAGCGGCACCGATGACGGCACGCGTTGCAGGTTGGTCCGCGCCAGTTGCAGCGCGCGCGCCTGCGCTTCGTACACGTCCAGCGCGGTGATGCGCGGGCAGCGCGCCAGCAGTTCGGCCGACAGATAGCCGTAACCGGCGCCGAGGTCGGCGGCGCGGCCGGCCAGGTCGGCCGGCAGGTGCTCGGCCAGCAGCGCCGAGGCCGGATCGACCCGGTCCCAGGCGAACACGCCGGGCCGGCTCAGGAAGCGCCCGCCGAGAATCTCGCGCGGCCGGTCGCCGCCGGCCCAGGCGGCGGCCAGGGCCGGGTCGGCAGGGCCGTCCAGCGGCGCGGTCCAGAACACCCGGCATTTGCGCTTGGACAGGCTGCCGACCTTGCCGGCGATCCGGCCCAGGTCGTCCTCGCCCGAACGCGCGCCTTCGTCGTTGCTCAGGCAGGCGACCACGCGCCCGCCCGGCGCGGTGCGGGCCAGCGCCTGCGCGTACAGCGCGCGCGCTTCGTCGCGCTGGCGCGGCGGCAGCACCAGCACCAGCGGATAACGCTGGTCGGCCGGCAGCGAGTCGAGATCGACGGTGTCCAGGCCGCCGCGATGCAGGGCGTCGATCGCCGGCTTGTAGTCCTGTTCGCAGACTAGGCCCGGGCGCGGCCGCTGGCGCAGGCCGACGCCGTCGCGCGCGCGCAGGAACAGCGCGCCGCCTTGTTCCGGCCATGACAGCACGCCGTCGGCGAAGGGTTGGAACAGGGTGTCGAGCGCGTCGTCGGAGGCGTCAACGCGCATGGGAGAGGGCATGGCGGAAGGGCTCGAAGGAGATCATCGCGCCGATTTTACGCGGCTGCGCGTTAGGGTGTGGGTATCGCTATGCCGGAGTGTTCATCGTGCGCCTGCCCGTCGTGTTCGCGGCCGTGTTGATGCCGGTGGTGGCCTGGTGTTCCCAACGCGGCTACTTCGGTCCCGACAACGGCGCGATCTCCGATCGCTATCCCACCTTGCTGGTCGCGGCCGGCTATGCGTTCGCGATCTGGGGCGTGATCTTCCTGCTCGATCTGGCGTTCGCGCTGTGGCAGCTGCGTTCGAGCTTGCGCGAGGACGACACGTTGCAGCGGCTGCGCCCGGCCGCGGCGGCCGGTTTCACCCTGACCGCGCTGTGGATGCCGATCTTCTCCCAGCAATGGTTCTGGCTGGCGCTGGCGGTGATCTGGCTGGCCCTGGCCTGCATGGCCTGGAGCGCGGTGCTGCTGTCGCGCGACCCCACGCCGGCGCCCGGTCAAGCGTTGTGGGCCAAGTTCGCGATTTCGCTGCATGCCGGCTGGCTGTCGCTGGCGGCGTTCTTGAACACCGCCCAGGTCGTGGTCGCGTACAGACTGTTGCCGGTCGACGACATGCTCGGCTGGAGTCTGGTCCTGTTCGCCGCGGCGGCGCTGCTGGTGTTGCTGTTGAACGGGCGCATGCGCGGCAACCTGGGGTATGCCGCGGCCGCGCTGTGGGGATTGATCGGGGTGTATCTCAAGCAGTCCGAATCGGCTTTGAACGGCGCGCAGGCCGCGGCCTGGTGCGCGGCGTCGATCGCCGCGTTGGTGCTGGTGCAGACCTTGTGGCTGCGGCTGCATCCGCGTCATCGGGTGTTTTCCGGGCATCTGTCGCCGGGCGAGTGACGGCGCGGGCGGGCGCGGTTTCCTTCGCGATGGCGGCACGCACGCGGGAGATCGAAGCCGCTTGCCGCCGCGACAACATCGGCTTCATCGCCGCGCAACGTCGCAACGGCGACGATCGAGTCTGGTCCAGCCCAAGGAGCGAATCACGATGCGAGCCCTTTTCATCGGCGGCACCGTCGACAACAGCGAACTCGATCTCGAAGGCGGCGAGCCGCCGCACCATTACCCGCCCAACACCGGCAGCGGCCAGCCGCGCTATCGCCTGCACCATATCGGTTTGCGCGAGGGCGCCACGGTGTATGCGGTGTATGCCGCGCCGGAGCTGGCCGATGGCGAAGTCGAACGGGTGGCCGAGGAGCGCGGGTACGCGCGCAGGTTTCAGGCGGAGCCGCAGTTGGGGATTTGATACGTCGGCTTGCGGCCCTCACCCCAACCCCTCTCCCGCAGGTGGGAGAGGGGGGCTTCAAGTAGCGAAATATCGAAGTCGCTGGGTTTGATTCCCTTCTCCCGCAGAGATCCCTTCTCCCGCAGAGCGGGAGAAGGTGGCCCGAAAGGGCCGGATGAGGGCACGCCAGATCGCAGCGCCGATGCAATACGCGCCGCTAGCCATCACCCCTGCAACTCGCGCAACGTCACCGACGGCGGCGCATCCAGCACCTTGCGCGTGGCGAACATGCCCGCCGCCAACGCCGCGAATACACCCGCGCCGCCGCCAACCGCGGCCATGCGCCAGTCGAATTCCCACGGCAGGACGAACACCTGCACCGCGACCACGCCGGCCAATACCGACGCGGCGATCGCCGCGGTCAATCCAGACAACAAACCGATCGCGGCGAATTCCGAGGCCTGCGCCAAGCGCAACTGCCGACGGCTGCCGCCGAGCACGCGCATCACCCCGCCTTCGAGCAGACGCTCGTCCTGGCTGGCGCTCACCGCGGCCATCAACACCAGCACGCCGGCCACCAGCGAGAAATAGAACACCACCTCGACCACGGTCGAGACCTGATCGGCGGTGCTGCGCACCTGCTTGAGCACCGCCTCGACATCGATCACCGACAGATTCGGGAAGCGCTCGACCAATTGCGAAGTGAAGCGGGTCTGCTGCGCCGGCACGCTGATCGCGGTGATGTAGCTGGCCGGATAACCATCCATCGACCCGGGCGAGGCGATCACGAAGAAGTTCGGCCTGAAGCTTTCCCAATCGACCTTGCGCAGGCTGGTGATCCGGGCCTTGAAGCTTTGTCCGGCGATATCGAAACCGATCGTATCGCCGAGCTTCCAGCCAAGCGTCTCAGCGAACCCTTCTTCGACCGACACTTCCGGTTGGGCAAGTTTTCGCGGCGCCCAGAATTTCCCGTCGACCAACTTGTTGTCCGAACGCAACGTATCGGCCACCGACAGATTGAACTCGCGCTCGGCCAGTTGCTTGGCGCGATCGCCGCGTTCGACATAGCTCTCGCCGGTCACCGGCTTGCCGTTGTACGACACCAGGCGCGCGCGGATCATCGGAAACAAGGTCGGCGCCGGCAGTTTCTGCTCGGCAATGAAACCGCGCACGTCCGTGAGCTGATCGGGCTGCACGTTGATGATGAAACGGTTCGGCGCATCGGCGGCCAGCGCCAGTTGCCAGCGATCGAGCAGATCGGTGCGCACGAAGGTCAACAGCAACAAGGCCATCAAACCCAGGCCCAAGGCCGAGACCTGGGCGATGCTGGTGCCGGCGCGACGGCTGACGTTGGCCAGGCCGTAACGCAGGCTGCCGCGCAGGCGCGAACGCAGGCGCCGCACCAGCACGATCATCAACAACGCCAGCAACGCGAGCACCGCCAAGGTCGCGGTGATGCCGGCCAGCATGGTCAGGCCGAGCGTGACCGAACCGGCCTTCCACCACAGCAGCGCGCCCAGGCCGATCAATCCGGCCGCGGCGACCAGCCATGCGCTCGGTTCGGTCGGACCGAGGTCGCGGCGCAACACGCGCAGCGCCGGCACCCGTCGCAATGCGAGCACCGGCGGCGCGCCGAACGCGAGCAGCACGACCAGGCCGACGCCGAAGCCCTGCACCGCCGGCATCACGCCCGCGGCCGGAATCGACATCTTCAAGGATTGCTCCAGCCAGCCGCCGATCGCCCATTGCAGGCCGAATGCGAGCGCGACGCCGATCGCGCTCGCGATCAGACCAAGCAACACCAGTTCGCCGACATGGATGCCGACCAGGGTGCGTTGGCTCGCGCCGAGGCAACGCATGACCGCGGTGCCGGACAGATGTCGCTCGCTATGACGACGCGCGGCCATCGCCACCGCGACCGCCGCGAGCACCACCGACACCAGCGCGGCCAGGCCGAGGAAACGGCCGGCGCGATCGAGCGCCGAGCGCACTTCCGGGCGCGCGTCGGCGATGGTTTCCAAGCGCTGACCGCGGCCGAGCGCGGGCTTGGCGTCGGCGACGAAACGTTCGACCGCGTTGGCCGGGCCGGCGACGACCATGCGATAGCGGATCCGGCTGCCGGGCTGGATCAGACCGGTCGCCGGCAGATCCGACAGATTGAGGAACACCTTCGGCGCGATGTTGAAGTAATCCAGCGAGGCATCGGGTTCCTGCGTCACCAGCGCGGCCAGGCGCAGACGCGCGTCGCCCAGCGCGATCTCCTGCCCGACCTGAGCGCCGAGCGTATCGGCGCCGACCTGACTCATCCACACCGTGCCCGGCGCGGGCACGCCGGGCGCGTCGCGCTCGGCCGCGCCGGCGCGATCGATGATGCGAAAGCTGCCGCGCAACGGAAACCCCGCGCCGAGCGCGCGCAGATCGCCGAGCTGCAAACGCTCGTCGACCCGGATCATGGTCTGCAGTTCGGTCGCTTCGGCGCGGCGCAGCTGCGGCACCGACGCGGCTTCGCGCAGCTTGCCCTTGATCGGCTGATCGGCGCGGATCACCGCATCGCCGCCGAGCAGACGGTTGGCTTCGATCGCCAGCGCGCGCTCGGCGCGATCGGTGACGAAACCGACCGCGGTCACCGCGAGCACCGCCAGGATCAGCGCCGCGAGCAGGATGCGGACGTCGCCGGCCTTGAGGTCGCGGCGCAGTTGCCGCCATGCCATCGAGAGAGTGCGGCCCATGCCTCAGCCCTGCACCAGGCGGCCGCTGTCGAGGCGGATGCGGCGATGGCAACGTTCGGCGAGGTGCTCGTCGTGGGTCACCAGCACCAGGGTGGTGCCGGCGTCGGCGTTGAGTTCGAACAGCAATTCGATGATCGCCTGGCCGGTGTGGGTGTCGAGGTTGCCGGTGGGTTCGTCGGCGAACAACAGCGACGGACGGGTCACGAACGCGCGCGCCAGCGCGACGCGTTGTTGTTCGCCGCCCGACAGCTGACGCGGGTAGTGATCCAGGCGTTGTCCGAGGCCGACCTTGCTGAGAATTGCCTTCGCCGGCGCCTGCGCATCGCGGTCGCCGCGCAGTTCCAGCGGCAGCATCACGTTTTCCAGCGCCGTCAGCGACGGCAGCAACTGGAAACTCTGGAACACGAAGCCGACTTTCTCGCTGCGCACGCGCGCGCGGCCGTCTTCGTCGAGCGCCGAGATGGTGTCGCCGTCGAGCTTGACCGTGCCGGTGCTCGGCGAATCCAGGCCCGCCATCAGCGACAGCAAGGTGCTCTTGCCCGAACCCGAGGCGCCGACGATGGCGACGGTGTCGCCCTTGGCGATCGAAAAACCGACCCCATCGAGGATGACGAGTTCGCCCGACGGCAGGGGCACGTGCTTGCCCAGGCCCTCGACTTCGAGCATCGCCACGCGCGCTTTCGCGCCCGGCGCTTCAGCCTGCGGTTCGTCGTGGTCTTTCACGATGCTGTCGGCCATGATCGAATCAGCCAGGTTGGAAGCTGCCATGATCGTCCTTCTGCTTGCCTCGCCGTAGTGTCGGGAGACGTTATTAAATGAATTTTAAGAGCTGGGATTTTAAGAGCCGGGATTTGCGCGACTCGACGCTGCGGCGCCGCGATGGCGCGGGCCACGCATCCGCATCGGCGATCCACGCAGGTTCGCCTGCTCATGCCCGCGGCCGCGCAATCGCGGCCACGAAACAAGGATATGCGGCATCGCGCGGCCCGGTTCAATGGGCCATCGGTCCTGGCCTGGGCGCGGCAGTGCTCGCTTCGGCCCTGCTGTTGAGCGCTCTGGCCCCCTTGCAGGCGCAGCCCGCCGCGGCCTCGAAGGCCGCTGCCCGGCCCGCCGCGGCGGCGGCGACCAAGGCCGCGCGCACGGTGTTGTTCATGGGCGATTCGCTTTCGGCCGGTTATGGCCTGGCCGCGTCCGAAGGCTGGGTGTCGCTGACCGCCGAGCGCATCGCCAAGACCAAGCCGGGCTGGCGTGTGGTCAATGCCAGCATCAGCGGCGAAACCACCGCCGGCGGCGCCTCGCGCATCGCCGGCGAACTGCAGCGCAACCGGCCCGCGGTGGTGGTGATCGAGCTGGGCGCGAACGACGGCCTGCGCGGCCTGCAGCTGGCGCAGAGCCGGGCCAATCTGGAACGCATGATCCAGGCCGCTCAGGCGGCGAAGGCGCAGGTGCTGCTGGTCGGCATGCGCATGCCGCCCAACCTGGGCAAGGAGTACACCCAGGGCTTCGAACGCAACTACCGCGAGCTGTCGCAGAAGTACGCCACCCAGTTGCTGCCGTTCCTGCTCGAGCCGGTGGCGATGGACCGCGCCGCGTTCCAGGCCGACAACCTGCATCCGATCGCGAGCGCGCAGCCCAAGCTGCGCGATCATGTGTGGACGAAGCTTGGGCCGATGTTGAAGTGAGCTTGCGTCGATTGTTGGGATGCGTTTGAGATCGGCGGGAGCGCATCGCGCTTACGGTAGTCGCGCAGCGGCGCTGGCTGCGGGGGTTCGCCTTTGTGGTTGCTTCCTTTGACGAAAGGGGGCGGACGGCCGTGTAGTGGACGTGGGAGGGTTGTTGTTGCTGCTTGTTTCAGGAGCAAAAGCGAATCCCCCCTACCCCCCTTTTGCAAAGGGGGGGAACAGCAGATGCGAATGCATTGGTGCTGGAACCGGAATCGGAACCGGAGCTCTAGCTCTAGCTCTAGCTCTAGTTGGAGTTGGAGTTGGAGCTGGAGCTGGAATCGAAATTGGAATCGCAGCCGTAATCGCGACCGGGCCGAAATCAAGACTGACAGCACATTGACAGCCATCGATTCCGAACTGTCGCGACAGCTCTTGCTTTTGCCCCCTTTGACAAAGGGAGCGAACGGCCGCGCAGCGGACGTGGGGGATTTGCTTTTGCTGTTGCTTCTTTCAGGAGCAAAAGCTAATCCCCCCTAGCCCCCCTTTTTTAAAGGGGGGGGAGTGCTTCGGGATGCTCCGGTTAGACCGGCCGTAAATCGGGCCTCGGCCATTGGGTACGACCCGCGCTACCCGCGCTACCCGCATGGTTCGCACGACCCACATGATCTATACGATCTGCATGACCCGCATGACCCGCATGACCAAAGCTTGCACGATCATCCACCCCTGAATGCGGCAACCTCACGCGTAGCGACCGCAAACCGAATCGCCCCAACCCCGGCACCTCGACGCGAAGGCGCACCGACCTTCGCGCCAGTAAAACTCAAGCGTTATGCCGAGTCACCGCCGAGCGCGCGCGCAGGTTCGGCCGCTGCGCATCGCGCCCCAGGTACGCCTTGCAGCGGAACTGGTCGATGTCGTTGATGCGCAGGATGTTGCGCTTGCGGCTCACCAGCCCGCTGCGATGCCAGGTCTGCAGCTGCGCGTTCAACTTCGGCCGGCTGGCGTTGACCATCGCCGCCAGAATGCTCTGGGTCGGCGGCAGGGCGACTTCGAAATCGTCGCCGCGCTGGCGCGATTGCGAACGCATCAGCGACAGCAGATAACGCGCCAGGCGCGATTCCAGACGATGCAGGCACATCGTCTCCAGGCTCTCCACCGCCTGGCGCAGGCGCACGCACAGCGAGGTGTGCGCGCGTTCGATCACCACCGGGTCGGCGATCAGGCTGGCGAAATGCCGGCGCGACAGCAGCAACACCCGGGTCGGGCTGTAGGCCACCGCGGTGAAGGTGTGCGCGTGGGTGTCGAGCAGCGGCATTTCGTCGACCGTCTCGCCGCTTTCGATGGTGTCGACGATCAGTTCCTGGCCGTCGGGGCCGTACAGCAGCTTGTAGATGCGGCCGTGCACGACGAAGGCGAGGAAGTCGCTGGAATCGTTCTTGAAGAACAGCGCATCGCCTTCTTCCAGATTCAATTCGGTGCAGTGGCGGGCGACGTGATCGAGCAGCGTGGACGGCAGGCCGCGCAACAAGCCGCAGCGGTCCAGGCCCCAACGTCGCCGGCGTACCGCGATGCTGTCGTCGGATGTCAGGCACATAGCGGCGGCCACGTGCCGCGGCAGGCGGTGGAATAAGAGCGACCGATGCGGTCGCGGCGATCATGACGGCCGCGCCCGCGGCCGGTGGCACGTTCCATAACGCCCCCTGTGGACGTCTGCGTTCGGGGTCTGCGGCGAGTGCGACGTCCGGCGAGCGGAGCGTTCGTCTGCAGTTGTGGCGGCATTGCCACGATGCGCGTCTCGGCGGAGCCGGTACGATGCCGGCGCCTCGCGGCGGCCCGGCATCGGGTGCTGCGCGACTTACGGGCCGTACGGATTGGGAGGCGACTTGAACGACTTCAGCACGGTCATCAGGCTGGTCAGGTTGTCGGCCACGCCGGTCTGACCGATCTTTTCGGTGGCGCCCGCGGCGGCGGTGGTGTCGACGCTGTAGATCTGCATCACGCCCTGGTTGGTCGCGGCCAGCGCCAGCGTGTTCTGCTGCTGCTGCGAGGCGATCGAGTTCTCGAACAGGATGCCGGTGGAATGCGCCGAAGCCTGGAAGATCGAACCCATCGCGAAGGCCGGACCTTCGGCGATGACCTTGACGTTGGACTGAGTGACGGCGTCGGTGATCTGGTTGTTGACGGCGGTGGGATATGCCATGGGGAAAATCCTCGTTTACGGTAATCGGAAAACCTGCGGGCGGAGATGCGGGCTCGACTCAGGTCATGAGCGAGCCGGCATCTTCGACCCGACCGACGCGGCCGGATCTCCGCCGCGCGCGGCTCAGGGCTTGAACGCCTGCAGCACGGTCAGCAGGCTGGTGAGGTTGTCGGACACGCCGGTCTGGGCGACCTTCTCGGTGGCGCCGGCGGCGGCGGTGGTGTCGAGGCTGTAGATCTGCATCACGCCCTGGTTGGCCGCGGCCTGCGCCAGCGTGTTCTGCTGCTGCTGCGCGGACACGGCGTTCTCGAACAGGATGCCGGTGGAGTGCGCCATCGACTGGTAGATCGAACCCATCGCAAAGGCCGGCGCTTCGCCGATGACCTTGACGTTGGACTGGGTGACGGCATCGGTGATCTGGTCATTGACAGCGGTAGGGAATGCCATGTGAAGCTCCTTGGAGTAGTGGGGTACGGCCGATGCCGTACGTAGCTGAAGAACGAGTCATCAATCGCGTTGTGAAGCCGATGCAGGCGCCGTGGCGGCGTTGTTGTGGTTGTTGTTCTGATCGGGTTTTTGAGCGGGTTTTCCGCTGTTTTCCGCAGTGCCGCGCGACTCGTCCGAGGACGCGGAATCGGATTTTCTGGCCAGCAGCCCGCTGTCCTGCGCGGCGTCGATCACCGCCTGCAGCTGGTTCGCGAGCGGGCCGAACTGTTGCTGGAAACAGGCATCGACTTCGCGCTTGATCAGGCCGGTCAGCTGATCGGCGATCTGCGCGATCAGCGGATCGGTGCGCGACGCCTGGTTGGCGCCGGCGCTCGCGCCGGCCGCGGGTTTGGGCGGACGCAGGTCGTCGAGCGATTGCGCGCGCTCGACCGCGCCGAGCACCGCGGTTTCGGCGGCGCGCTCGGCGCGCGCGTTGCCCAGCACGGTGGCCTGGGTGCGGCTGAGGTTGTGATCGATCAGGTTCTGGATGCGCTGCCGGTCCAGGTCGATCACGCTGCCGGCAGGGCGCCGCGCCGCGCCGCCGGCGGACGCCTGCGCCGCCTGGCTGGCCTGCATGCGCTGCTGCGCTTCGAGCATGGCGATCGCGCCGCGCACGCGGGCGCGTTCCTCCGCGCCCAATTCGATCCCGAGCCAATCGCGCGCGAACTCGGTGAGCTGCGCGTCCAGCGCGGTGACGGCCGGGTCGGTGCCGGGCGCGGGCGCGGGCGCGGGAGTGGGCGCGGGTGCGGCCGCGGGCGTGGATGAGGACTCGGGCGTGGAGGCGGTGGCGGACATTCAACGCCCCCCCAGCAGACGCGCCAGCGCCTGCAACACCTTCGGATCGGCCAGGCGCGCGATCAACTCTTCGAAGGTGCGGTCCGAAACCGGCGCGGTCGCCGCGGTCGCCGTGGCTGGCGGCGGCGCGGGCTCGCCGGCCGCCGGCGCTGCCGATCCTGATGCCGGCGCGGGCGCCGAGGCCTCGCCCGGCGGGACCTGCACGGCTTCGGCGGCCGGCCGATCAAACAGACCTTCCAGTTCCTCGTGCAGCAGATAGTGCAGGCTCTCGTCCATTGCGAACTCCGGTCTTACAAGGGATGCGATACGCAATGCGGCCGCCGATCAGGCCGAAGCGGGCTTGGGGGGGAGGGGGCGTGTGACGGTGACGACCGAGGCCGGCGCCTTGTAACCGGCGATCGTCGCGGTGGTCTGCGGCCCACTGTCATTGCCCGCCAGCGGCCCTACCGTGGTCTGCCAATAGGTCTCGGAGATGCCGGTCACCAGGGCCTGCAACTGCTTGCCGACCGCGACCGCGTCCGCCGGGGAGGTACCGAACGGCGCCAGGTTGTAGATCAGCAGCAGCACGCAGCGCAGGAATTCGTCCTGGACGTTGGTGTGTTCGACGCCTTGCGCATCGGACCCCAGCAGGTAGGAACGCCAGTTGATGAATACGTTGAGCGCCCCCGTCAGCGCCGCGAACCACACAGCAGGCGAGGTGCTGCTGCCGACCATCGCGGTGACCAGGGCCTTGAAGGCGTCGTAGTTGGCGGCGGACTTCATCGCCGGCGGCATTGCCGCGGTGATCAGGCCCGAAAGGGTCTGCTGGCCATTGTTCAGCAGGTCAGCCAGGCTCTTGGAAGTCCTCGCCAGCGTCATCAAGGCGCTGAGCTGCGACTCATCGAACACCTCCGGGCCCATGAACATCACCTTGTCGCTCACCGTCGTGAGCACATCGGTGTCGACATAACCGTCGAGGTGGCGGAAGCCGCGATTGAGCCGATAGCCCTCGGCGGAGGCGAACAGTCCGGAGGCGCCGGTGATGGAGTTGCTGCCCAGGTTGGTGTCGAAAACGATCCGCGGATAGCGCGCGGCGACGAAGCTGCGGTAGTAGTAGGCGTGACCGAGGCGGAAGGCGAACAGGCTGCCGTCGGCGGTCAGCACGTCGTAATAGCTCGAGTTCGCCGGCGGGGCTTCGGCGGGCTGGGCGGGCTTCACCGAGGACTTATCCAGCGATTCGCACAGCGCCATCATGTTGCGCTTGCCGGAGTAGGCGACCAGTTCCTGGGTGCGCGCGCTGTTGCCGTCGTAGCGGCGCAGGGTCAGGCCGTCGATGGTCAGCGAATCGTTGCGGAACATTTCGTCGAACAGGCCCGACACGCCATTGTCCTTGTGCGCATGCGTGCCTGGAGTGCCGCGGGTGTTGTCGGCGCGGCGCCCCTGCGCGGCGGTCTGGCAGGCCAGCACGTACTCGGCGTAGGCGCGGTAGAACGGCAGGCCCGGCAGGTGCCGCGAATAGGCCATCGCATAACCGATCGCCGAACGGTTGTCGGCCGCCACGCCCATGCCTTCGCCGCAATGGATGTGACTGACCAGTTGCAGCGCGCGCGACTGATCGACGTTGCCGAAGAACTGGGTCAGCTGATTGGACTGGACGTTCTTCTGGGTGGTGAGGAAGGAAAACAGCTCGGTGTAGTTGCCGACCTTGTTCTCGCTACCCAGCAGGTCGATGCCGATCAGTTCCTTCAAACTGGTGTCCTGGAACAGCGGCAGGATCTTGTTGTTGAGTTCGTACTCGAGCGCATTGTCGCCGGCATACACCATCGCGGTGTGCGCGAGCAGCTTGTAGCAGGTCTCGCGCGTCTGGTTGTAGGCGCTGAGCACCGCGTTGGCGACGCGCACTTCGTCTTCGCCCATCGCCAGCTGCGCGTGCGCGATGCCTTCCTGCTCGAGATAACGCAGGCTCATCGCGATCCATTGCAGATAGCGCTCCTCGCCGCCGGACTCGGCGCGCAACTTCTTCATCGCGAACGAGCGCATGCGGTACGCATCGTCGAACGGCGTGTACTTGCTGGCGCTGTAGATCTTGTCGTTGAAGTAACGCAACAGCGGCATCAGCGCTTCGATCGGCCGCTTCTGGTCGAGCGACGGCGCCAAGGCCAGCCGTTCGAGCGCGCTGCGCACGGTCTTGTACAACACCGGATCGGTGGCGGTGGCATCGCGCACGGCGTCGAGCTTGAGCTGGTTCGCCAGGCAGACGCAGGCGATATAGATGTCCTCGGCGATGCACTCACCCCGCTCGTAACGCGAACGGTTGCGGCTGGCGGCCAGGGCGGCCAGCGGATTGCTCTCCTCCATCAACATCAACGCCTTGAGGAACAGCGACAGCCCGCCGCGTTCGGGCTGCTGCTCGTCGAGCGTGCCGCCGAACAGCCCGGCCAAGCTCAGCTGCTGACCCTTGGTCACGGTGACGGTGACCTTGGTATCGACCGTGACGCCCTGGTCCTGCACTTGGTACTTGATGTCGAGCGGGACGGTGTCGGTCGCGACGGAGCCCTCTTCCTCGACCGGCAGAATGCCGCCGAAGTGGCTGTGGTAGTCGAAGCGATAGCTCGGCAGAGTGAGCGGCGGCAGCGAGAAATAAGCCATGATCGGGATCCTTTGCGGTTATCGCGGCAACACCGGGCCATTGCGCGGGCCGGCGAGGCCCGCGCGTGCGCTGCGGCGAGTTGTGTGGGTGAACGAAGTCGGTCAGGGGCTCTTGCGGTTCTGCAACAGCGTTGAGTACTTGGCGATGCTCTGGTCGATGCGGTCGATCGCGAAGCTCGCCGATGCGGCTTCCATTGCGCCGGCCGCGGCGGCGACGGCCGCGGCCGCGCCCATGAAGATGTCGGTGGCGAGGATGCCCAGGGCATCTTCGGCGGCTTGCTCGACGTTGCCCTCGACCAGGTCCTGGGTCATCTGCTTCATCAGCACGCCCTGGCTGGCCAGCGCGATCTTGGTGACGCCGTCGAAATACGCCGCCGCCGATTGCGCGACCAGGCCGGCGGCCTGACTGATCATCATGTCCGGGCCGGTCGCGATCTGCGACGGCGCGTACGACGCGGTCTCGGCGTTGGTGAACGTCACCGCCTGCACGATCTGCTTGTTCAAGGCATCGGTCGGCGCATCGTTGCCGCCGCTGGCCTGAGCCATGGCGATGCTGCGCGAGGCGGCCAGCGGCGAGGGCGGCGGTTGCGAGGGCGCGGCGGCGGCCGGCGTTGCCGATGTCGGTGCCGATGCGGCGGACGATGGCGACGGATCCGAGGCGGTCGACGCGGCGGCGGGCGAAGCGGGCGCTGCTGCGGCGGTGGTGGTTGCGGTTGGCGCGGCAGGCGCGGCGGGCGTGGATGAGGATGCCGGCGCGGCATTGGCCGCATCGGTAGCCGCACCCGCCGGCACGGCGGCGGCGACGTCGTTGGGAATGGTGGCCGCCGACGCGGTATTGGCTACGTCCGCATCGCTCGGTGTCGTGGTCGTGGTCGCGGGCGCCTTCGGCGCAGCCGGCGCGACTGCGGCCGTTGTCGCGGCGGGGGCCGCGGGCGTGGCGGCGGGCGCCGCGCTCGCCGGCTCGCCGGCGGCAGGCGTCGCGGTCGCGTTGACGGCGGCCGTCGTGGTGGGATTATTGCTTCTGCCGAACCGTCTCATCGCCTCGCTCCTGCGCGTCCGTGCGGACGCATCCGCTCACTGCCCGTTCGCTCGCATGCCGCCGCGATGGTCATGGCTTGTCACCGACCGCCATGATCATTTGCACCGCCTTGGACACCACCGCGCTGGAGATCTGGTTGAGCACCTGCTGACTGTGGACCGCGTTCTGCAGGGCCAGTCCGGTGGAGTGGCTCGATACCTGGTACAGCGAGGCGATGGCCTGCGCGGGCGCTTCGGCGACCACCTTGACGTTGGTCTGTGTGACGGCGTCGGTGATCTGCGAGTTGACGGGTGTGTCGGCCATGAGCCTGTCCTTGAAGAAGCGGTGGTGAGGGAATCGGCACCACCGGCGCCCGTTGGCGCTGATCGGTGCGGCTTTCGTTATCGGTGTAAACGGTGGAACGCGGTCCTGTCGGCGTTGTGAATCGCGATTTGGCGACCACGGCCACGGCGCGAGGACCCGATACGAAGCGAATCGATCGGCGCGACGCCGCGTCAGTCGCGCGCCATCGCCGACTTGATCCGGTTGCGCAGCAGCTCCACGCGCTTGCGCGCGAGCGGCTGGTTGATGTGCAGTTTCTCGGCGATCACCGGGTACGGCAGGTCGTCGATGAAGCGGTAGGCGAACAGGCGGCGCTGATCGCGGTTCAGGCGCGCGACCGCGTTGATCACGCGGCCGAGCTGCTGGTCGAGTTCCAGCTTCTGCAAGGCCGACAGGCCGTCGTGGGCGAAACCGTTGCCGTCGCTGTCGATATCGCGGTGATGGTCGAACACCTCGCGGTCGCGTCCGCGCCGGCGCACGCTGTCGAGAAACACATGCCGCAGCACCACGAACAAGAACCCGCACGGGTCGGTGATGGTCTGCGGCGAGCGGCGCATGAACAGCAAGGCCTTGATCGCGGTATTGGCCAGCAATTCCTCGGCGCGATCGCGCTGGCCTTCGGCGAAACGGCGCGCGCGCGCTTCCAGTTCCGGCTGGCTCACCCGCCATGCGTTGGCGAACATTTCATCGGCGGCCTTGAACTCGCCGCGATCCATCTTGGGACGTTCCATCTGTCGTCTCTCCTGTTTTGAAGCATGTGCAGGCGAGTCTGGTGAGGGGGTCCGACGATGGCTGTTACTTGGGTGACACGCGCCGACGGCTAAGCGCGGCGAACTGCGCACCCCGTCGCTATACCGAAATACAAGTGGTTTTCTCGCCGCTCCACGCGCGTTCGCGAACGCGCGCGCGTCCTGTGCGAGCGCCTTATCGCGTTGCGCGCGCGTGTGCGAAGCGCGCGGCTGTTCACGCGCGACGCGCGCGCGGTGCTTGTCGCGGTTCGTGCGTCGCGGTTCGTGTGTCGGGGCTTGCGCGGCGGATCAGGCGGCGCGCGCGGCGCGGCGCGGCGAACGCGCGACAGCCGTCGCACGCGGCGATCGAGGCGATCGAACCGCGCGCGAGGCGTCTGGATGGAAGAGCCGGAACGTCCGGCCGTATCGGGCTTACGGGCCCGCGGGCCCGCGGCGATCAGTCAAGGCGATGCGGACCGCGGACCTCAGGCCGCCTGTCCGCCGCGGCCGCGATCCAGGCCGGTCATGCGCGCCAGCCCGTCCCAGCCCCAGGTCACCGCGCAGCAGGCGGCCACCACCGGGCCCCACGACCACATCCCGCGCGGCAACTCCTGCAGCAGCGCCGGCGCCCAGCCGGCACTGCTCGACCAGGCGAAGAACAGGCCGAGCACGACCAGCCCGCCGAGCAACAACTGCTGCAGATAGCGTTCGACCCGGTCGTTGCCGGCGGCGACGGCCTGGGCGCGGCGCGCGACCTGTTCGGCGAAACCGAACGGGATCGGCTCCATCACCGGCGCGCGCAACGCGCGGGTCAGCAGGCGGTACTGGGCCAGGCGCGGATCGTCGGCGGCCATCGGCGCGCCGGCGCGTTCCTCGCGCTGGGCGCGCTCCTGCAACTGCCATTCGCGTTCCATGCGCGGGTCGTCGAAGCCCGGCGCGGTGGCGCGGTCGCTGGCGTTCTTGTCGTCGAAGGTCTTGCGGTTCATGCGAATTCTCCCAGCCGGGCTTCCAGGCGCTGACGCAGTCGCGCGCGGGTTCGGAACAGGTGGCTCTTGATCGTACCCTCGGCCAGGCCGGTCATGGCGGCGATCTCGCCGATGGGCACTTCTTCCAGGTGATACAGGGTCAGCAGCGTGCGCTGCAACGGCGGCAGGGCCTCGATCTCGGCATGCAGGCCGGCGGCGACTTCCTCGTCGGCGCAGGCCGCCTCCAGGTCGAAGCCGTCGCTGACCATGTCCAGCGGCGACAACGCGTCCTCGTCGTCGGCCACTTCCACGATCGGAATGCGCTTGCGTTCCAGATGGCGCTTGGCCACCGAGTAGGCGACCTGGCCGATCCAGGACTTGAGCGCGCTTTCGTGGCGGTACTGGTGCAGGCACTGGTGAACGCGCAGGAACGCCTCCTGACACAGTTCGCGGGTGTCGTCGGGGTGGCGGACCATGCGCTGGATGATGTGCCAGCACAGCCCTTGGTACTCGCGGACCAGGCGCTCGAAAGCGCCCGGCGTCTGGGCGAGCACGGCAGCAACCAGGCTGCGGTCGTCGTTCATGGTGTAGGACCGGTCATCGCACTGAGGATGCAGCGGAGGCGAAACCGGTTGCAGTGGCGCTCGCACCCGCGTGCGAATGATACCTGTCACCCCTTCCCGGCCCTGGCCGGCGCCGGGCCGGGGTCGCGGCGGCCCGGGAACGCCCCGGCCCCTGGTCCCGGCGGCCCCGGCAACGGGCTGCAACCGATCGCCGCGGCCCCGTATCCATTGCACCGAGACCCGAACCCACCGAGACTGCCGCCATGCCTGAGATCCTTGTCCCCATCACCCTGTTCGTCTGCATCGTGTTCGCGATCAAGATCGTCGTCGACGCGCGTTTCCGCAGCAAATTGCTCGCCACCGGCGGCGCCGAAGAGCTGTTGCGCTCGATGGCCCGCGACGAAGACATCCGCCGCCGCCATGGCGCCCTGCGCTGGGGCATCGTCATGGTCCTGCTCGCGGTCGGCTTCGGCATCATCGAAGGCACCGGCTGGAACGATGCGACGCCCGGCACGATCGCGGTGCTGCTCGGCGCGGTCGGGCTCGGCAATCTGGCCTACTACTTCATCTCGCGCAAGTTGGACTGACGTCGCAACTCCACGCCTTGCGCGCCCGATCCGGGCCGCAAGGCGGTTTGCAGGCGGCGCGCAGGCGGCGATGATCGCCGCTTCCCGTCCCGGAACCGCGCATGCGCCCGTCCGCCTCGCTCCCTCGCCTGCCCGGCCGCCTGTTGGCGCCGCTGCTGGCCTCCGTGTTGCTCGCCGCGCAGCCACTGGGCGCCGCGATCGCCAGTCCCAACGCCGACCCGAAAACCAACGCGAACGCCGAGCCTGAGAAGGCCACGCCCGATCGCCGCATCGTCATGACGATCGACGATCTGCCCTGGGTGCAGTTGCCCGGCATCAGCACCGCGCAGGCCCTGCCCGGCCATCGCCGGCTGATCGCGGCGATCAAGCGCGCCGGCATTCCCGTGATCGGCTTCGTCAACGAAGGCAAACTCGAACACGACGGCCAGCTGCAGCCCGAACGCCTGGCGATGCTCAGCGACTGGCTCGACGCCGGCGCCACCCTGGGCAATCACACCTACGCTCACGCCGACCTGCACGCGGTCGGTCTGCCGGCGTATCAGGACGACATCCTGCGCGGCGAACGGCAGCTGCGACCGCTGCTGCAGGCGCGCGGCCAACAACCGCACTGGTTCCGCCATCCCTATCTGCGCGCCGGACGCAGCGCGCAGGACAAGGCCGCGCTGGAGCGCTTTCTGAGCGAGCACGATTACCGCATCGCGCCGGTCACGGTCGACAACTCCGACTGGATCTGGGCGGGCGCCTACCTGCATGCGGCCGACGCCAAGGACGCTGCCAAACTCAAGGCCCGGCTGCGCCGCGAATACGTCGCCTACATGGGCGCGAAACTCGATTACTACGAACAGCAGTCGATCGACCTGCTCGGCTACAACCTGCCGCAGACCTGGCTGATCCACGCCAACCTGCTCAACGCCGACGCCTACGGCGACCTGGTCAAGATGGTGCACAAGCGCGGCTACCGCTTCATCGGCCTGGACGAAGCCATGCGCGACCCGGCCTACCGACGCGCCGACGCCTACACCGGTCCGGCCGGACCGAGCTGGATTCACCGCTGGGCGATCGGCGAGAAGAAACCGACGAGTTTCTTCGGCGATGAACCCGAAGTGCCGGCCTGGGTGATGAAGCTGGCCGATCTCGAATCCGAATAACCGCGCCGCGCGTCGTGCCGGCGCGGGCCAGCCGCGATTACAAGCGATCCAGCGCCGTGCGCAGCACCGGAATCGTGGTCACATCGTCCACGCCCTTCATCGCCGCGACCTTCTCGCGCAGGTCGGCCAGCTCGCTGGGCGTGCGCGTTTCCACCAGCACCATCAGGTCGGTCTCGCCGGCCACGCTGTGGACCAGCCGCACCTGGGTCAGCTCGACCAGCAATGGCACCACGTCGTCGCAGCTGAAACCCTCGCCATAGCGCAGCAGCAACCAGGCCCGCAGCGGATCGCCGCCGCTGCCCAGCCGCACCGTGTACTGCGCGATCACTCCGCCGGCTTCCAGCCGCTGCAACCGCTCCTGCACGGTGCTGCGCGACAGCGCCACCGCCTTGGCCAGCGCCACCGTCGACAGCCGCGCGTTGTCCTGCAGCAGCGCGATCAGCTTGCGGTCGACATCGTCCAGGGTCTTCATCGGCGGCGGCTCCGGTTGCGCGGCGCGAGCGGATGCCCGGCGGCGCCGGGCGAGACCGGCATTGTGCCGGGTTGAGACCGGCGCGGGCGAACCCGCACAGTGCCCGTGGTTTCCCGATCCGGCCCGCCGATGTCCGCTTCCGCCTTCGCCGATCTGCCCGCCCCGCCGTATTACGCGGTGATCTTCTCCTCGCAACGCAGCGCGCATGACGAGGCCGGCTACCAGCAAGCCGCGACGCGCATGGTCGAACTGGTGCGCCAGCAACCCGGGTTCCTGGGTTTCGAATCGACCCGCGGCGCCGACGGCTTCGGCATCACCGTCGCCTACTTCGACAGCGAACACGCCATCCGCGCCTGGCGCGAGCACGCCGAGCACACGGTCGCGCGCGACCTGGGCCACCGGCGTTGGTACCAACGCTTCGAGCAGCGCGTGGCGATCGTGCAGCGCGCCTATGGCGGGCCGCGAAGTGCGCGGGCGGACGCCGAAGACTGAGGCCGCTATTCGATGCGCCACAGGCGCGATGGTCCCTCTGATCTACCGAGTCTGAGCATTAGCGCCGCTCCTTGCCGACGCCTCTTCAATCGCACGACCTTCGGCCATCGACCTCGGACCGACGTCGCCACCTCGGCTCCACCCACCCCACCCTAGTCAACGCAGCAGGCAACGACCCATGATCGATCCGCAACGCACCGCCCTGATTCCCATCGACGTACAACGCGGCTTCGACTATCCGCCGTGGGGCCCGCGCAACAATCCGCTGATGGAAGCCAACGGCCAACGCCTGCTGCAACTCTGGCGCGCGAAGGGCCTGCCGCTGATCCACGTACGTCACGACTCCATCATCGAGGCCTCGACCCTGCATCCCTCGCACCCGGGCAATGCGTTCCGCCCCGGCTTCGAGCCGCTCGCCGGCGAGGCGGTTGTCGGCAAATCGGTCAACGCCGCCTTCATCGGCACCGACCTGGATCTGCGCCTGCGTCGCCGCGGCATCGACACGCTCGTGCTGTTCGGCATCAGCACCGACATGTGCGTATCGACCACCGCGCGCGTCGCCAGCAACCTGGGCTATCGCACGCTGGTGATCGCCGATGCGTGCTTCTGTTTCGATCTGGTCGACGCCGATGGCTCGGTGATCGCGGCCGACGCGGTGAGCCGCGCGCATCTGGCCACGTTGCGCGCGGAGTTCGCCGAAGTGATGAATGTCGATGAGATCGTCGCGATGATCGGAGTTTGACAGCACCGTTGCGATCCACGGGATCGACGGCACCGTGGCACTGCGGCACCGCCGCACCATCGCCGCCCGAAACCCCGACGCCTTTGCGCGCTTGTCTCCCTCTCCCGCTTGCGGGAGAGGGCCGGGGTGAGGGCAACGAGCCGAAGCCCCCCAAGCACGTCATTCCCGCGAACGCGGGAATCCAGAGACTTTCGTGCGGCCACGACAAAGCCACTGGATTCCCGCGTTCGCGGGAATGACGATCTGGAAGGTTAGACCTGCACCGAAACTATCGTCGCAGTCTGTCGCTCTGTGTCGCTGCCTGTCGGTGTCAGTATCGATGTCGACGCAATCGTTGTCGTGGATACATGCATCGATACCCAAGCCCAAACACTCCACCCCTTCCCATTCACGACAAATCAACTCACCCATCCCCAAACAAAACCACTCACAACACGACGAACGGTCTTGCATATCGATTTTCCCGCGCGTATTGTTCGCGCCCATCGTCCTAGCGACTTCAGCGAACCGACCGCCTTCCATGCATTTCAACGCCTACATCGCCAAGCAGAACGCCACCGGGCCCGCGCGCCTGGGCATGCGCGACTGCGCGCGGTCGAAGCGCGGTCGCATCAACGTTCTGCACCTGCCGGACTGACTCCCTTTGCCACGGGAGATCGGTCGCCCCGATCTCCCGAGGAACGCGAACGCCCTCGGTTCACCACCGGGGGCGTTTTCGTTTCAGCGCTCGCAAAGGAATCGTCGTAACCCCTTAAAAACAAGGCATACGCACAAGGCCCCGAAGCATCGCAGTCGCAGGGGTTAAGCCGTCGAGGCGCGTGTAGCGCTGTACCCCGGTGCTTCGGTACGGGCGGTGCGTGCGTGTGACAACGAACGGGCGCATGCGCCCAACCCATTGCCGTGTGGCGACACACGGCAATACGCAGCATCCGATGAAACGCACTACAGCGGTACGGGTTCGCATCCCGTCCGGTGCGCGCGGCGTTGCCGTGGCGTATGCCGAAGTGCGTGGATGGGTGCTGCTTCCCGGTAAGGTAGCTCAGCAGGTAGAGCGGCGACGCGTGCGCAGGTCGTCGGTTCGAATCCGACCCTTACGAATTGGATATAGCTCAGTCGGTAGAGCGCAGCTTGATGCTGTGGCCGCGGGTTCGATTCCCGTTATCCCAAACTGCCTTCCAGCAGTTCGTACGGAACGAAAGTTCCAACCCAGGAAACGCCCCGCGCGGTGTTTCGCCAGGCGTCGCTCAGACAGGACGCGCAACGGACACCGCAGCGACGGCATCGCCGGACCCACGCCCGCAAGGCGCAGGAACGGCGCGGCGAACGCATCGCGACAAGGAACGTCACGATGCCCGGCCGCACCGGCTCCGCGCACAGCGCGCGCGGGTTCCGCGATGACGGCGTCAGGGGCGTTTCCAACTTATTCCGTTCACCGTTCGCGCGGCGAATCAAGCCCAGGTTGCGTACGCATCGCGTGCGCGACGATGTACCGCTGCGCCTTCGCGCAACGCCACCGGCGCCACCGCGACAACCGATTCGGTCGCGACGGCCATCACCACGGATCGGACCACCGGAACCTCAGGGAGATCGTCATGTTCTGGATCAAGAAGGTCGTGGTCGGCGATGCCGAGCGCGTCCTGGTATACCGCAACCGCCGCATCGAGCGCGTGCTCGGCCCCGGCGTCCACCGCATCGGCGACTTCAAGCGCGAGCTCGAACTGTCGATGCACTCGATCGTCAACGCCGAATACAGCGGCCGCGACGCCGAGGCCTTGATCGCCGGTCTCGGCCCGCGTTTGCAGAGCCACTTCGTGCTGGCCGACCTGGGCATGCAGGAGATCGGTTTGATGCTGCGCAACGGCCGCGTCGCCGATGTGCTGCCGCCGGGCACCCGCCGTCTGTACTGGAAAGGACTGGCCGAGATCGCCATCCACACGGTCGCCCTGAGCGACGGTCTGGAAGTCGAGCGCGACCTCGCCAATGCATTGCGTCAGCTCAGCTACCTCGACAAGGTCGCGGTCGCCGGCGTGGTCCCGACCCAGTCGGCCGGCCTGTTGTTCGTCGACGGCAAGTTCGTGCGTCGTCTCGAGCCGGGCGCCTACGCGTTCTGGAACGTGCGCAAGAACGTCGCGGTCGAAGTGATCGAATTGCGCGTGCAGTCGATGGAGGTCTCGGGCCAGGAATTATTGACCCGCGACAAGGTGTCGTTGCGCGTGAACCTGGCCGCCAGCCTGCGCGTGTCCGACCCGGTCGCCGCGCGCACCCAGGTCGCGAAGTACCTCGATCATGTCTATCGCGAGTTGCAGTACGGCCTGCGCAAGGCGGTCTCGGCCAAGACCCTGGACGAACTGCTCGGCGACAAGGCGTCGCTCGACGCCGACATCTTCGGCTACGTGCGCGGCCAGGCCTCGCAGGTCGGCGTGGAGGTGCTGGGTGTCGGCGTCAAGGACGTGATCCTGCCGGGCGAGATGAAGGAGATCCTCAACG
Source organism: Lysobacter capsici (assembly GCF_014779555.2). Classification (NCBI taxonomy): domain Bacteria; kingdom Pseudomonadati; phylum Pseudomonadota; class Gammaproteobacteria; order Lysobacterales; family Lysobacteraceae; genus Lysobacter; species Lysobacter capsici. The sequence goes on along the minus strand of NZ_CP094357.1, from coordinate 803,095 downwards.
GCGTGGTGCAGGCGGAGAAGACCGCGCAAGCCAACGTGATCCGCCGTCGCGAAGAGGCCAACGCCACCCGCAGCCTGCTCAATACCGCCAAGCTGATCGAGGAAAGTCCGGTGCTGATGCGGCTGAAGGAACTCGAGGCCTTGGAAAAGATCACCGAGAAAATCGACAAGTTGACCGTGTTCGGCGGTCTGGAGGGAGTCATGAAGCAATTGGTCAGCCTGAAGGGCAACGGCTGAACGCAGGACCGGACGGCGTCGCCGTCTGGATTTCGATAGCGCGTCGGCCGTAAGCGAAAACGCGAAGGCCGCTCCGGTGGAGCGGCCGATATGTCGCGCCGGACAACCGGCGTGACGCTATCTGTCGGAAAAAATTTGTATGCGTAACGATATGTACAAGGTAATCGTCGAACGGCCACGGCGCGGCGGCGGCAATACGCCGCGCGCACGTCCGCCGCGCGATCTTGACGACCATCCGAGCCACGAAGCGATGAAGTACCGCTATGGCAATCGCAAATGGCTCAACGAAAACTTGCGCCCCCTGCAACGCTATCTGCAAGGCCAGGTCGGGCGGCGCTGGGATTTCGTCTACTCGGAACTGTGCGCTCGCGTGGATCGGCGCAATACCGTGCAACAGCACATCCACCTGCACCTCGAGGATTTCGTCGCGATGCAGGTGTTCGATATCAAAGGAACGAGGTATGTGATGCAGAACTGGCGCGGTCTGCAACCGCTGGCCGAAGCCCGACACGAGCTGTACGTGGACCCGGACAATGGTTGCCTGATGCGCAACGAAGCGGCGATCCGCCTGAAGATCGAACGCCATCGCGAGCATCGCCTGGCGGTGCATGCGCGCCAGGCCGAATGGGAACCGGGCGTACGCAAGCTGGACGCCACCACCCAACTGCGCCGGATCGATGGCATCTGGTATCGGATCGAATTGATGCCGATGCCCGAGCCGTCGGTCTCTCCCGGTCCGCAACGCAGGCCGCGCACGCTGCCCAGAACCGACGTCTACGACGCGGTAACGCATTGCCTGGCCAAGAACTGCGCCAGCGCGCGCTGGCGCATGTACGGCACCAGCGCGGTCTATGCCCATCGAAAGCTGCAGCTCAGCCAATCCGAATTGAACGAACACCGATTGAAGAACGACACCAGCGCCGATTCGTACGTCGAGACCTCCGGTCGCGACACCCGGCGCCGGCGTTCGCACAAATACCGCGCGCCGATACGAAACGACGCGCGTCGCAAGGACTATTCATCATGAACACTTCAAGTTACGAACTATTGCACGCCGAACAAGGCTCGGTACCGGTCAAGGCCTGGGTCCGCGGCGTGCCGGTGGACGAAGGCGCGCGGCGGCAGCTGCGCAACATCGCCGCCCTGCCGCATGTCGGGCCGTGGGTCGCGGTGATGCCCGACGTCCACCTGGGCAAGGGCGCGACCGTCGGCTCGGTCGTGCCCACCCGCGGCGCGATCATCCCGGCCGCGGTCGGCGTCGATCTCGGCTGCGGCATGGCCGCGGTGCGGACCACGCTGCGGGCCGAGCAATTGCCCGACAGCCTGGCCGCGTTGCGGTCGGCGATCGAGCGGGTGGTCCCGGTCGGCAACGGCCGCGGCGGCGAGCACCGCAAGCGTCCGGACCGTATCGACACCCGCCTGGCCCAGTCCGGACTGGCCGCGCAGCTGGACCGCATCCACGACAAACACCGCAAGCTGCGCACCGACAAGTTCGACAAGCAGATGGGCACGCTCGGCGGCGGCAACCACTTCATCGAAGTGTGTCTGGATGAAGCCGGTTTCGTCTGGGTGATGCTGCACTCGGGTTCGCGCGGCACCGGCAACCTGATCGGCAGCTACTTCATCGAGCTGGCCCGGCGCGAACTGGAAAAGCGCGTGCTCGGCTTCCACGTCCCGGACCGCGACCTGGCTTTCTTTCTGGAAGGCGAGCCGCTGTTCGACGACTACGTCGAAGCGGTGTCGTGGGCGCAGGACTACGCCCGCCACAACCGCGAAGCGATGATGGAACGGGTGCTGCACGCGATACGCGCGCAGTTGCCCAAGTTCCAGTTGGAGAAGACCGCGGTCAACTGCCACCACAACTACGTGCAGCGCGAGGAACATTTCGGCGAATCGTTGTGGGTCACCCGCAAGGGCGCGGTCAGCGCTCGCGCGGGTGAGCTCGGCATCATCCCCGGCAGCATGGGCGCGCGCAGCTACATCGTGCGCGGCAAGGGCAACGCGGACAGCTTCCACAGCTGCAGCCACGGCGCCGGCCGGGTGCTCAGCCGCACCCAGGCGCGGCAGCAGATCACCCTCAAGCAACACCGCGAGGCGACCGCCCACGTGGAATGCCGCAAGGACGCGGCGGTCATCGACGAATCGCCGGCGGCGTACAAGCCGATCGAGGCGGTGATGGCCGCGCAGGCCGATCTGGTCGAGGTGGTCCACACCCTGCGTCAGGTGGTCTGCATCAAGGGTTGAAGCGCGCATCGTCGCGCTTGCCACGCCGCCTTCGGGCGGCGTTTTTTTTGGCCGCGATGGGCGGGCCTCTCCGCCTTTTGGCGGAGACGTCGAGGTGGAGTGAATTTCGAACGCGCGTTTGCGACATTGCTCGCGCTTTGTCTGTGCGCTGGCGACTTTTCGTAACCCCTTTGGAACGCAAAACCGATATCGTCCTAATGCAAGCGCAACGCCAACGGACTTCGCTCATGAGCTATCGCCATCTCGACAGGCTGTCTTCTGAGCGCACCGAACCAGAGTGCGAACCCTGCCTGTCGGCCGCCGCGGCGGCGGCCGCGATCTCGCATCGCACCCGCGAACTGGCGATCACCTACGGCATCGGCGCGCGCCTGCATCACGGCGAACGGCACTGGGACGATATCCGCGAGGAACTCGCGCGCGGCTGGGATCGGCTGCGCGGCAACGACCGGGTGCCGTGGCAGAACGTCGAAGGCGATGTCGAAGGCGCGTGGCGCTTGGTGCTGGCCGACTGAACCTCGCGCATCGCCGCCGCGGCGACGCGTTAAATTCCCCGCCGGCGCGTCCCTGCGCCGAACGAGCAGAACAGACGTCTGCTGATCCACGCGATTGCGCGAATCGGGTCGAGTAAATCGTGGATCGCGATGATGGGCATCGCGACCGCGAGCGGCGCGATCAGGCGCTGACAGCCAGCGGGCGGCGACGCCATTGCCATTTCAGGTTAACCCCGAGCGTGCCGAGCACGATCAGCGCCACGCCCACGCTCTGCACCGGCGCCAGCGTGCGTCCGTAGACGAGGTAGTCGAGCAGCAGCGCGATCACCGGGTAGATGAAGGCCAGCACGGCGATGGTCGCGACCTGCAGCCGCGGATAGGACGAATAGAACAGCACGTAGCACACGCCGCTGTGGATCAGGCCCAGACCGGCCAGCCAGAACCAGTGACTGCCCGGCGTCCACACCGCCGCGTAGTCGGCGAACGGCGCGAGCATCACCACCCCGACCAGGCATTGGATCAGCACCACCGCGAACGGCCGCTCGCGGCTGATCCGGCGCGACAGCAGCAAGGACGCGCCGCACAGGATCGCCGCGACGAAGGTCAGGCCGACGCCGATCAGATAGCCGCTGCCGGCGCTGTTCCACAGCTTGAACGGGTCGGCCGAACACAGCACGCCGACGAAGGCGATCGCGGTCCAGCCCAGGTCGGCGGCGCGGGTGCGCTCGCCGTAGAACATCGCCGCCATGCCCAGGATCACGAACGGAAAGAAGTGGTAGACCATCGTCGCCACGCCGATCGACGAACGCGCCATCCCGGCGAACAGCGCGACCCAGTTCAGCACCAGCAACACGCCGCTGACGATCGCCGAGCGGATCAGCGCGCGCTCGCCGAGCAGTCCGCGGAACAGTCCGCGCGCCGAGCCCCACACGATCAGGAACGCGCAGCCGAAGATGCAGCGGAACAGCACCGCGGTGATCGCGTTCTGTCCGCTCTCGTGGACGAACACGCCGACCGAGCCGATCAGCAGTTCGGCGATCAGCAGCTGGATCAGGGCGGTGCGCGACTCGGCGGGGGTGGCGCTGGGGCTCATGGCGGTCGAAGCGCGGGACGCTTCGCGGGAAGTGGGAAGCTCAGGTTAGGGGCCTGCCGCGGACCGATACAGATTCAGTTAGGATGGATTTTGACCGGTACAGTTTCATTCCCCAGCCGCCGCACAGTCCCCTCTCCCGCGTGCGGGAGAGGGCTAGGGTGAGGGCAGCAAGGCCGAGGTCGATCCGGCATCGCTTATCGCAGTGTGTGAAGCGCTGACTCGGATTGCAGTTACGCCGCTGCGCCGGGCCCCTCACCTTAACCCCTCTCCCGCACGCGGGAGAGGGGCTTTCCATCGCTCGTGTTGCATCGCCACCACCGGAACACGCCATGACCCACGACCTGCTCTACGAACGCCTCGCCGATCGCATGCGCCGCCAGATCCAGCGCGGCGTGCTGCGCGCGGGCGAGCGCCTGCCCTCGCTGCGCCGGCTCGGGCGCGATCAACGCATCAGTCTGGCGACCGCGGTCGAGGCCTATCAGCAACTCGAACGCGAAGGCCTGATCGAGGCGCGACCGCGTTCGGGCTATTACGTGCGCGCCGCGCCGACCGCGCCGTCGCGCGGATCGCGCGCGCGTCACCTGTCGCGCACGCCGATGCCGGTGCGTAATCCGGCGTTGCTCGGCGTGCTCGACGTGCAGTCGCGACGCGACCTGGTCCCGCTGCACACCGCGACCCCGGCCTCCTCGCTGCTGCCGACCGCCGCGCTGGCCGCCTCGGTCGCGCGCGCGATGCGCCGCGATCCGCAAACCGCGCTCAGCTACACCGTTCCGCAAGGTTTACCGCAACTGCGCGAACGCATCGCCGAGCGCTACGCGCAATGCGGCGCCGAGATCGATCCGGACGAAGTCATCATCACCGCTGGCGCGATGGAAGCGATCAGCCTGACCCTGCGCACCGTGACCCGCCCGGGCGACATCGTGATCCTGGAAACGCCGACCTATCACGGCCTGCTGCAAGCGGTGGCCGCGCACGGCCTGCGCGTGCTGGAACTGCCGAACCACCCCGGCCGTGGCATCGACCCGGCGCAGCTGCGCGAATTGCTCGAACGCCACGCGGTGCGCGCGGCCTTGCTGGTGCCGAGCTTCAACAACCCGCTCGGCAGCCTGACCGGCGACGAGGCCAAGCGCGAAATCGTCGCCGCCTGCGCCGCGCACGGCACGGTGGTGATCGAAGACGACCTGTACGGCGAACTGGCGTATTCGGGCGAGCGTCCGCCGCCGCTGCGCCGTTACGACGACGGCGAGCACGTGGTCACCTGCAGTTCGTATTCCAAAACGCTGGCACCGGGCCTGCGGGTGGGCTGGATGCTCGGCGGACGACGGCGTTCGGAGTTACTTCGCACCAAGAGTTTTTCGACCGTGGCCACAGCGACCTTGCCGCAGATGGCCTTGATCGATTTCTTCGCCCGCCACGACATCGAGCGCGGTTTGCGCCGGCTGCGTCGCGCGCTGGCGGGCAACGCGCAGGCCTATAGGCAGGCGGTGCTCGATCACTGGCCCGAGGGCAGTTGCGTGTCGGAACCTGCCGGCGGCATGACCCTGTGGGTCGAACTGCCGCCCGAGATCGATGGGCAGGCCTTGTTCGAGGCCGCGCTGGCAAAGGGCGTGGGCATTCTGCCGGGGCATCTGTTCTCCAACCGCGGCGACTACACCCATCACGTGCGCCTGGGCTGCGGGCATGTGTGGGACAAGACGACCGAGTCGGCGCTGCGCACGGTGGGTGAGGTGGCCAAGCGGTTGCAGGGTTGATAGCGATGGCGGTGGCGCGATTCGGCGGTTCGCGCGTCGGTTCGGATGTGAATCGCGAGGCTTTCGTCTTCGCGGGATGACGAAAGCAAAAGCAAATCCCCCACGTCCGCTTCGCGGCCGTTCGCCCCCTTTGTCAAAGGGGGCAACAGCAAAGGCCGCGACGATTGGAGCGAAGTCGCACGCAGCAAAAAGGCCGCGCAAGGCGGCCTTTTTCGTGAACTTTTACCTCGCAGCGAATCTAAAACCGATTCCCGATTCCCGATTCCCGATTCCCGATTCCCGATTCCCGATTCCCGATTCCCGATTCCCGATTCCCGATTCCCGATTCCCGATTCCCGATTCCCGATTCCCGATTCCCGATTCCCGATTCCCGATTCCCGATTCCCGCGCCTCAAACCTGAGCCGACAACAGACTCGGCAGAAACCGTTCCAGCGCCGTCTTCACCTGCGCCACGCTCAAGTCCGGCTGCGAGATCGCGCGCATCGCGAGCCCTTCGATCAGGCATTGCAGCATCAGCACGCGGGTGTCGACTTCCTGCTTCGGCACGCCCAGACCGCCGTCCTTGGAACTGCGCTCGAACCAGGCCGCCAGATCGGCGCGGAATACCTTGTCGGACGCGTGCGTGGCCGCGGCGATTTCTGGATCGCGCGTGGCCTCGGCGGTCAGTTCCAGGAACAAGGCCGCGCTGGTGATGTTGGGATCGTTCGCCTGCCATTGCTGGAACACTTCGGCGATGCCCGCGACCAGATCGCTGGTCGCGTGCAGCTTGGCCACATCGGCCCGGGCCTCTTCGAGCTGGCGCTCGATGATGGCCAGGATGATGTCGTTCTTACCCTTGAAATAGCGGTAGATCAGGCCGGCGCTCATGCCGGCCGTATCGGCGATGTTGGCCATGCTCGCGGCATGAAAGCCATGCACGACGAAGCATTTCTGCGCCGCGACCAGGATGCGCTCGCGCTGAGCCTGCGCGCGCGCCTCGGCCTTGGCGGTGGGCTTGCCCGCGGTGCTCATTGGCTGCGCTCGTTCCAGCCACCTCCAAGGACTTTGTAGAGCGTCACCCGATTGGTCTGCTCGCTCAGGCGCGTGGTCACCAGGCCCTGCTGCGCGCCGTACAGCGTGCGCTGCGCATCGAGCTGATTGAGGTAGCTGTCGCGGCCGGCCTTGTAACGCGCGGTCGACAGCTGGTCGGCGCGCGAGGCCGCTTCGACCAGCGCTTCCTGTGCCTGGCGTTGTTCGGCCAGGGTCTTGGTCAGCGCCAGGGCATCGGCGACATCGCGGAAACCCGACTGGATCGCCTTCTCGTACTGCGCCAACGCGATCTTCTGATCGGCCTTGGCCGAGGCCAGGCCCGCGCGCAGCTTGCCGCCCTGGAAGATCGGGATATTGATCACCGGGTTGACCGACCAGGCGCGCGTGTTCGAATCGAACAGGCCCGACAGTTCGGTGCTGGCGCTGCCGAACAGACCGGTCAGGCTGATCGACGGGAAGAACGCGGCGCGCGCGGCGCCGATGTTGGCGTTGGCCGCGAGCAGGTTGTGCTCGGCCTGCAGCACGTCGGGACGACGCAGCAGCACTTCCGACGGCAAGCCGGACGGCAATGCGCCGACGCCGCTGACTTCGTCGGTCAGCCGTTGCGGCAACAGCGACGGATCGACCGGTTCGCCGACCAGCAGATTGAGCGCGTTGATGTCCTGCGCCACCTGCCCGGCATAACGCGCCGCATCGGCGCGCGCCTGCTCGACCTGGGTCCGCGCCTGGCTCACTTCCAGGCCCGAAACCGCGCCGAGCTCGCGACGCTTTTCGGTCAGGTCGTAGGCCGACTGCTGATTCTTCAAGGTCGCTTCCGACACCGACAGCAGTTCGCGATCGGCGGCCAGGGTGAGGTACGCGTTGGCGACCTCGCCGATCAGGCTCAGCTGCGCGCTGCGACGCGCTTCTTCTTCGGCGAAGTAACGCTGCAACGCCGACTGGCTGAGGCTACGCACGCGACCGAACAGATCCAGTTCGAAGTTGGTGATGCCCAGACCGGCGGTGTAGGCGTCGGTGACCGGCTGATTGTCGCCGCCGCTGCGCTGCAACTGGCCGATCGCGCTGACACCCGGAACGCGGTCCGCGCGCTGGATGCGGTACTGCGCGCGCGCCTTCTCGACGTTGAGCACTGCCACGCGCAGATCGCGGTTGTTCTCCAGCGCGCGGCCGATCAGCGTTTCCAGGTTCTGGTCGGCGAAGAAATCGCGCCAGCCGATGTCGGCGACCGTGCCGGCCACAGCCGGCTGCGAGCCGTCCGCCGCCGGCGTGGCGCCGGTGAATGCCTGGGTGGTCGGCGGCAACGGCCACTCGCCCGGAATCGCCGCGTCCGCGGCCGGCACCTTCGGCGCCAGGCTCAGGCAACCGGTGGTCGCCAGCGTGATCGCCAGCGCCAGGGCGTGAATCGAAAACTTACTCATGGCTCTGCGCTCCTGCCGAACCCTGCTGCGAGGGCGCGTGCTTTTTCCTGACGAACACTTTCTCCACGACCACGAAGAACAGCGGGACGAAGAAGATACCCAGGAAGGTACCCACGACCATGCCGCCGAGCACGCCGGTACCGATCGCGCGCTGCGCGCCGGAACCCGCGCCGCTCGCCAGCGCCAGCGGCAACACGCCCAGACCGAAGGCCAGCGAGGTCATGATGATCGGGCGCAGGCGGTCGCGTACCGCGGCCAATGTGCCGTCGATCAGGTTCATGCCCTTTTCCAGGTTCTCCTTGGCGAACTCGACGATCAGGATGGCGTTTTTACTCGATAGACCCACGGTCGTGAGCATCGCCACCTGGAAGTACACGTCGCGCTCCATGCCGCGCATCCACGTCGCCAACACCGTGCCGAGGATGCCCATCGGCGCGATCAGCAGCACCGAGGTCGGGATCGCCCAGCTTTCGTACATCGCCGCCAGACACAGGAACACGATCAGCAGCGACAAGGTGTACAGCAGCGGCGTCTGCGCGCCGGCCTGGCGTTCCTGATACGACAGGCCCGTCCATTCCAGACCGATGCCCGGCGGCAACTGCGCCACCAGTTTCTCGACTTCGGCCATGGCCTGGCCCGAGCTCACGCCCGGCTTGGCTTCGCCGTTGATTTCCAGCGCCGAGACGCCGTTGTAACGCTCAAGACGCGGCGAACCGAATTCCCAACGGGTGGTGGCGAACGCCGAGAACGGCACCATCTCGCCCTTGTCGTTGCGCACGTACCAGCGATTGAAATCGGTCGGCGCCATGCGGAACGGCGCATCGGCCTGGATGTAGACGCGCTTGACCCGGCCGCGATCGACGAAGTCGTCGATGTACTGGCCGCCCCAGGCCGCCTGCAGGGTCGAGTTGATGTCGGCGATGCTCAGGCCCAGTGCCGAAGCCTTCTGATTGTCGACGTCGACGCGGAACTGCGGCGTGTCCTCCATGCCGTTGGGACGAACGTTCTGCATGGACTCGTTCTTGCCGGCCATGCCGAGGAACTGGTTGCGCGCGGCGACCAGGGCATCGTGACCGAGCCCGGCGTTGTCCTTGAGATAGAACACGAAGCCGTTGGAGTTGCCCAGTTCGAACACCGCCGGCGGCGCCAGCGCGAACACGAACGCATCCTTGATCTGCATGAAGCTGCCCATCGCCCGGCCGACGACGCCGTTGACGCTGTTGTCGGGCATCGGGGTCTTGCCGAAGCTGCTGATCCAGCGCCAGCGATCGCCCCAGGTGGTGGCGCGCTCTTCCCACGGCTTGAGCTGCGAGAACGCCATGCCCGCGTTCTGGCCGTTACCGGCGAAGCTGAAGCCCTGCACGGTGAACAGCGAATCCACCGCCTTGTCGGAGAGGAACTGGTCTTCGACCTTCTTGAGCACTTCGCCGGTGCGTTCCTGGGTCGCGCCGACCGGCGCCTGCACGATGGTGAACAGAAAGCCTTGATCTTCCTGCGGCAGGAACGAGGACGGCAGACGCAGGAACAGCACCGCCATCAACGCCGCCATCGCCGCGAACACGATCATGAAGCGACCGGCGCGGGTGACGATGCCGCGCACCACGCCCTGGTACTTCGTGTTGCCGCGGTCGAACTTGTCGTTGAACCAGCCGAAGAAGCCCTTGTCGGACGCGTGGTGGCCCTTCTCGATCGGCTTGAGCATGGTCGCGCACAGCGCCGGGGTCAGCACGATCGCGACCAGCACCGACAGCGCCATGGCCGAGACGATGGTGACCGAGAACTGGCGGTAGATCACGCCGGTCGCGCCGCCGAGGAAGGCCATCGGCACGAACACCGCCGACAGCACCAGGCCGATGCCGACCAGCGCGCCGGTGATCTGGTCCATCGACTTGCGCGTGGCCTCGACCGGCGACAGCCCTTCTTCGCTCATCACGCGTTCGACGTTTTCGACCACGACGATGGCGTCGTCGACCAGCAGGCCGATCGCCAGCACCACCGCGAACATGGTCAGCATGTTGACCGAGTAACCGAACAGCGCGAGCAGGCCGAACGTGCCCAGCAACACCACCGGCACCGCGATCGTCGGGATCAGGGTGGCGCGGAAGTTCTGCAGGAACAGGTACATCACCAGGAACACCAGCACGATCGCTTCGAGCAGGGTCTTGATCACTTCCTCGATCGCCACGCGCACGAACGGCGTGGTGTCGAACGGCGTCACCGCCTTGAGGCCCTTCGGGAACGAAGGCTTGAGCTGCTCGAGTTCGGCCTGCACCGCCTGCGCGGTGGCCAGCGCGTTGGCGCCGGTCGCCAGCGAGATCGCGATACCGGTCGCGGGCTTGCCGTTGAAGCGGGCGATGGTGGTGTAGTCCTCCTGGCCCAGTTCAACGCGGGCCACGTCGGACAGCTTCAGGATCGCGCCGCTGGCATTGGCGCGCACGACGATGTTCTTGAACTGATCGGCGGTCTGCAGGCGATCCTGCGCGGTGATGGTCGCGTTGAGCTGCTGGCCCTTTACCGACGGGGTGCCGCCGAGCTGGCCGACCGCGACCTGCGCGTTCTGCGCGCGCAGGGCGTTGATGATGTCGGTCGGGGTCAGCTTGTAGGTGTTGAGCTTGTCCGGGTCGAGCCAGATCCGCATCGCGTACTTGGTACCGAACAGCTGAGTGCTGCCGACGCCGTCGACGCGGGCGAGCGGATCGACCAGATTCGCGGCCACATAGTCGGCGATATCGGCGCCGGTCATGCTGCCGTCCTCGGACACGAAGCCGATGACCTGCAGGAACGCCGAGTTGGCCTTCGACACGCTCACGCCCTGCTGCTGCACGATCTGCGGCAGCAACGGCGTCGCCAGCTGCAGTTTGTTCTGCACCTGGACCTGGGCGATGTCGGGGTCGGTGCCGCTTTCAAACGTCAGGGTGACGCCGGACTGACCGTCGGACGAGCTGGTCGCCGACATGTACAGCAGGCCGTCGATGCCCTTCATGTTCTGCTCGATGATCTGGGTCACCGAGTTTTCGACGGCTTTCGCGGAAGCGCCGGGGTAGGACGCGTTCACCGATACGGTCGGCGGCGCGATGGTCGGGTACTGCGAGATCGGCAGCTGGGTGATCGCGATCGCGCCACCGAGCATGATGATGATCGCCAGGACCCAGGCAAAGATCGGGCGATCGATAAAGAACCGTGCCATGAATTTCTCCGATTACTGCTTCGGCGCGGCGGCGGGGGCCGCGGCCGGCTTGGCCGGCGCTGCGCCCTTCTCGGTCGCGTCGACCGGCATGCCGGGGCCGATCTTCTGCAGGCCCTCGACGATGACCTTGTCGCCGGCCTTCAGACCGCCCTCGACCAGCCACTTGTCGCCGATGGCCTGGCTGACCTGCACTTCGCGCGGCTCGACTTCGCCCTTGGCGTTGACGACCATCGCGGTCGCCGCGCCCTTGGGATCGCGCGAAATGCCCTGCTGCGGAACCAGCAGCGCGTTCTGACGCACGCCGGTGCCGACCAGCGCGCGCACGTACATGCCGGGCATCAGGATGTTGTCGGGGTTGGGCACCACCACGCGCAGCAGGAAGCTGCCGGTGCCTTCGTCGACGGTGACTTCCGAGAACGCGAGCTTGCCTTCGAGCGGGTACTTGCTGCCGTCTTCGAGCACGATCGTCACCGGCGTGACCGCTTCGGTCAGGGTGCCGGCCGCGATCTGCTTGCGCAGCGCGAGCAATTCAGCGCTGGACTGGCTGATGTCGACATGCACCGGATCGAGCTGCTGCACCACCGCCAGCGCATCGGCCTGATTGGCCGTGACCAAGGCGCCCTGCGTCACCGCCGACTTACCGATACGACCACTGATCGGCGAGGTGATGCGCGCACGGCCGAGAATCACGCTGGCGCTCTGCACCGCCGCGCGGCCCGAGGACACATCGGCCTGGCTTTGCTTGAGCGTGGCGACCGCGGTTTCGTCGTCCTGCTTGCTGACCGCGTCGATCTTGACCAGGTCGCTCGAACGCCGCGCATTCAAGCGCGCCGAATTCAACGCCGCTTCGCCGCGCGCCAGGGTCGCCTTGGCGGTTTCCAGATCGGCGGCATAGGTCTTGTCGTCGAGCTGATACAGCGGTTGCCCGGCCTTGACCAGACCGCCCTCGGTGAACAGGCGCTTCTCGACGATGCCGTTGACCTGCGGCCGGACCTCGGCGATCAGCGACGCGCTGGTGCGCCCCGGCAGCTCGCGGGTCAGGGTGACGGTCTCGGGCTTGAGGGTCACCACGGTGACCTGGCCCTTCTGACCGCCGGGGCCGCCAGGCCCGCCTTGTTGATCGCCGCCCTTGCCGCAAGCCGCGAGGGCGAGGGTCAGGACAGCCACGGAGATAGCAGCGGGCACGCCGGAAAAAGCGTTACGGGACATAGACTTGCGCGACGGCATGGGGGAGCCTCAGGTCGTTGTTGCGGTCAGACAGACCGCGGCCACATCGTAGAATGAACGATCATTCTCTTTTTTTGGATGGGCGAGGTCAAGCGGGTCTGAGGAGTTGCCTGGGCGGGGTTGGGGGTTTGTGTTTGATTGTGTTGGGGTTTTTGCTGCGGAGCAGCATTGAGGGGGCTGATTGGGCAAAGAATCGCTTAGCTACTTAGCTGCTCTCGCCTGGAACCCATAACCCCTCAAAGGGGCACGGCAGGAATAGCGGCTCAACCACTATTAGCTAGTTCATTGACTACGTGGCTGTGCAAGTCCAACTGCGGAACGCCCGCTTCGGCCTGGACCCAGCCAACGTCACCGTGAGCGGCAGCATCGGCTACAGCAACGACCTGAGCAGCTTCAACCTCGCCACCGCCGGCCCGTTGGGCTGCGCGGCCGAACCCACCTACAGTGCGGCCGTCAACGGCATTTTCTTCTGACCAGGCCCTAAGCCCTATTCGATAGCCGCCATTAATTTCACAAATATTATCAATACCCCAGTTGCACTCATTGTAAAAATTAACAACACGGTAATTTATCGCTGGCCCGATACGGCCTCCAGCCGCTCAAGTTCGGCCTGCGCACTTTTATTTCCTTGCCTCGCGGATCGTTCAAGCCAATATTTGGCTCTTGCCCCCCAATAACCGGGCAATGGCTTCTTTAGATACAGCATCCCAACATTGTATTGCCCAACATCGTTACCATTCTCGGCAGCAATAACCGACCAATACTCGAATGTATCCGGCCCACTTGGGAATTTCATGTACCACGCTGCCAATCGGACAGCTTCCCGCCCTCCGCCTGCCAACGCAATCGATTTCAATCCCTCTATCTCGCTGGAATCTGGCATGGAAAATGATACTTCCTGCGGCACCGATACCTGCTTATTCCCCCGCCCGGAAGCCGCATGATCCCCGCACCCCGCGACAAGGGCACCAACCATCACGAAAGGAGTAATTTTCACTTACCACCTCCTTGCGGAAAGAAAACCAACCAACTTCCGACCGTATTAGGAATCGCGGCACCGCCTTTACCTAGATTTGCGTCAGCCAAGTAAGTAGTTCCATCAGGCCGATAGAACACATAATTGTTCGGAGCTACAACAGGCTTGCCCAGAGCATTAGCAAGATTTTGCGCGAAATTTCCACCGCTCTTGGGACCTCCCGTGTTGCAGCTCTGGAGCATCACGTAGCCTTTATCTTTGAATACCGGATCAGCCTTAATAATTCCCGCCAATTGCTCAGGGTAGACGACCTGTCCAGTACTATTAAGCATGAATTCTGGATTGCCATGCCCCGCAACTGTATATGAGCCCACCGGGGAATGAAGTCGTCTTGCACTGGCTTGAAAGTGACCATCACTTCCATTGAATAAATTCAATTCAGCTTGCAATCCGAGAGGGTCACGAAGCTGAATCGGATTTTGAGACGAATAAGCATATCCACTAATACCGCCGGCAAGGCCGATTGGGTCACTCTGTACATAGCGCCCTGTGCCTGCTTCGTAATCCCGGAAGAAGTTGTAACTCAACCCACTCACCGAATCGAACCGCTGCCCCGGAAACCGCATATCGAACACGAACGCGGTCCCATCCATATCCGGATCCTGATTCGGCGCGCTGTTGCCGAACGCCTCACCCTTCAGATCCCAATTCCACACCGCGACATTACGCACCGGATCGATCACCACCCGCGGCGTGCCCAGATGATCGGGCTCGACGTAATGCAGCTTCTGCTGCGCGCCGCCACCGGCCAGCAGGCCCACCGGCAGATCGTCCATCCAGATTGCCTGCTGGATCGTCGCGCCGTTGCTGTCGTATTCGCCCAGCCAATGGCCCGATTCGTCGTACACCATGTAGCGGTTGTAGGTATCGGTGTACTTGCGAACCTGCTCGCCCAGGCCGTTGTACAGATACGTCATCTTCAACACGCCGCTCTGCTTGACTTGGCTCATGCGGCCGGCGTCGTTGTAGACGAAGCTGTTGGCGTCGATATCGGTGGTGTTGCCGCTCGCGTCGTAGCCGCGCAGGCCGCTATTGCCGACCTGAGCCAGACGATGACTCGTAGCCGGATACACATAAGTCTGCGTGCCGCTGGCTTGAGTCAGGCTCAGGCGATTGCCGGTCGCGTCGTAACTATAGGTCTCGATCGGCGTATTGCTGGGGCCGTCGCGCAGATGAGTCAGGCGGTCGAGGCCGTCGTAGTCGTACTTCAGCAGCGGCGTGCTGCTGCCCGCCAGCGTGAGCTGGTTGAGATTGCCGACCACGTCGAAGCCGAAGCCAACCGACAGGCCGCCAGAAGACGAATCAGTGACGGCCGTGGTGCGGTAATCCAGATCGATAGGCCGCGCCAAAGTACGACCGTTGCCGTAGGTCCAGCCCGAGACCGGCCCGAACGGGTGATACGCCGCCTGGCTCAACAATGCCTCGGTAGTTGCGCCCGCAGCCGCCCGTTTAGTATCGACCTGGCTCACGCGGCCTTGCGCGTCGCGTTGATAGCTCACGACCGCGCCGTCGGGATAGGTCACGCTGCTCAACTGCCCCGCTAGCGTGTACGCATAGCGCACCGCGAACACCTTGCCGTTGGTGCTCTGCACCTTGCGAACCATGCGACCGAAGCGGTCGTAGCAGTACTGAGTGCTGCCGCTCGCGTCGGTCACTAGCGACAAGCGGCCTTTGGCGAAGGTCTCGCCTGCGGCGCAAACAGTGGCCACCGTGTCGTATCCGTAGCCGACATTTAGACTCGTTGTGGGGTACGCAACGGCAATCACGCGGTTGAGCGCGTCGTAACTGTAGGTGCGGGTGATGCCACGCGCATCAATTTCGGTTTTTCGATTGCCGGTGCTGTCGTAGGTATAGGTTGAAACGCCGGTGTCGGGGCTGGTCAACTGGATCTGATCGCCGAAGCCGTTATATCCGTAACTAGTGTCGAGGCTTTTAGGGTCGATGACCTTGGTCAAACGATCCAGAGCGTCGTATTTGAATTCGGTCTTAGCGTTGATTCCGCCGACATCTTGCAGTGACTTCGCAAGCCGGTTCAGCGGATCGTAGTCATTGTCGATCTTGCGACCCAAAGCATCGGTAGTGACTTCGCCGTTGCCGTTGGCGTCGTAGGTAAAGCCAGTCGAATGGTCGTAAGCGGTCTTTGAGGTAGCCAGTTGGCCCAACTGGTCGTACACACGTGACAAAGTCCGCCTCAGGCTTCCGTCACTCCCCAGCGTGTCCTCTTTGATTCGATTCCCAGCATTGTCCAGCGTCAGCTGAACACTATTGCCGACGTTGTCGTGGACACTGGTCAATCTATGTCCGGCGTCGTAGCCATATCGAATAAAGGACCCATCGGCCTGAGTAATCTTCTTGACCAAGCCGGTAGGCTCGTACTCGATTTTGGTGACGACATCGTCGGCTTCTACGCCGTCATCGGGGCCACGAACTTTACTGGAGACCAACCAGCCACGAGCGTTGTACTCGAAGTCCGAGACCACCCCATCGGCATTGGCCAAAGAACGAACTCTGCCGGCCGCGTCGTATCGCAGCACCTCCTTCGATTGATTCAAGGCATTGGTGATCCTGCGAAGATCACCCTTGCGGTAATCACAAGCCACCGAACCGGTGGCGCAGCCAGGCGCATCGGCGGTGTAGTAGGCGTACTGGGTTACGTCGGCCACATCGGTCCGCGAGCCGTTCTGAGATCGAACCAAACCGACGAAAGGACAAGCGCCCGCACTGACATCGGCCTGCTCGCAATACGCGTTCTCGGACGTTCGCACCGCACCCGAAGACGGGGCGATTTGGTCAACGGCGATCGCTTGTCCGCGAGCGTTGTACCTCCACGCAGTCTTCTTCGCGAGCACTCCGTTCGCATCGTAAACCCGTCGCTCAGCCGGAACGTCGAAGAAAGCGTCCCAATCTGTCTGGGTGGTTCGCTTGCTTCCTGTGCTGTCATTTGCGGCGTCTATTTTTTGCAGCAGCAAACCGCGCGCGTTGTAATCGTAGTCGGTCATCACTCCACGCGGATCGGTTTTCAGATCCATGTAACCGTTTGCATCGTAGGTGTAACTGGTCGTACGCGTAGCACAGCCCGAGCACTGTTCTTGGACCGACGACGCTTTCTTGACGCCCACTGCCGTGGTGAAGGAGCGTACTTGGACGCCGCCATTAGGCGTGGTGACTGTCGCCGAACCATTCGTCCCATATACAGACGAAAACTTCTCCACCCCTCCCGCGTGCTCCGTGGATTGCGCCCTCCCATCCGACGCGTAAGTAAAGATGGCGTAGCGCTGACCGTCCTCGCGCGTGATTCCGGTAAGCGCATTAGGGAAGTTACGGCCGCCTGTGTAGGCCGCCTCGTTGTAGTGATAACGACGCTGTGCACCGTCGGGATAGGTCACTGTTTCAAGGTGATTCTGCGCGTCATAACCGTAGTTGTACTCACCGCTCGCCGGATCCAGCATCTTGATGATGCGCAGATTGTTGTCGTACTGGAGAGTCAAGTAGCGTCCGTCTTGAGACTCGATCCGGGTCACCAGATAGTCACTGGGCGTATTGGTGACGGCCATGCCGCCGTTGTAGGTGAAGGCCAGGAATGTGCCGTCGGCCCTCACGATGGTGCCGAGCCGGCCTAACTTGTCGTACTGTTCGACCTCACGTCCGTCGCGTGGCGTATATGTCCAACCCGACAACTGACCCGATCCATCGGTGTTGATCGCGAGCTTGGCATAGACGTCCGCATCGGCTCGCCATTGACCGGCAACGTAGTTAAAGACAACGCTGGTACCTTCTGGGCGGTACAGCCTCACAGCCTGTTGCCCAAGGGAATCGCTCAGATGTTGCAAGCGATAGCTGTAGGTGTGCCTCCAGTTCCGGCCGAACTGCTCCGACGGCGTCGACTCATGGCTGTTGTAATGCCGCGAAAACGAGAGCCAGGGGCCGGCCTGTAGGTCGTCTTCTCTTTGGTATTTGTTGCCGATCGCCAAGTTGATCGGATTGCCGCAGTGGGTGCTTGGTGCCATACAACTCGGCGGCCCCAAATTCTTCTCCGGCGCGTAATCGTACTTGGTACCGCGCACGGTGCCTTTTCCGCCACAAGTGCCGTGCAACGTCATTGTTGCAAAACGCCCCGTGAGACGTCCATCCGCATGATTTTCCAGAGTGTAACTGCATCCCGGAAATGCCGATGGCCAATCATTTTTGTACTCCGCCCACCAAGCCTGGACGTCACTCTCCACCGACGGGAAGCGCGGATTGTTCCAATATGCATAATCGTCGTAATAGGGAGCGTCATAGAAATCAGCTGCTTCCGCGCGCCCCACCACCGAGACAGCCTGCAACAGAAACAGAAGATTCACGATTCTTTTAAACTGAAAATTGAGCCCCACTCGTCACCTCGATAGCGCTTGAAACATTGAGCAAATCCTATACCTGACGAGCAGCCATATACGTCGAAGTACAAGCGACAGACCCCAAGTTATCTTAATATCGGATCAAACAACAAGACATCAACTTACAACGAAATCTACGCATGTATTGACACGTGGCGGCATGATCAATATCGTCACGGAATCCACTAAAGCCACATATCTCGCAGAACCGCGCAGTTAGCCATTGCAATAACGCATCCCATTCGCTGAATATTTAGCGACAAACTTTCGCCAGATCATCGAAATGGAGAGTAGATGTAAATTGGACTTATAACTTCGGGCACTTTGAAGTAATTCGTCACCACCCCCACCGGATCCGTAGCCAACATTCCCCTTCCCGGCCCATCGTTGCTGTCATCCCACCCCCACGGCGCATTCGCCGAGTTGGTGCTGCAACCGATCGCGCCGCTGCCGCAACCTCCGCTGTTGTCGCCTGCGAAACTGCCGTAGCCGGCGAACAGCCAGTTGTTGTTGCGCTGCTCCCACAGGCCGCCGGGTCCGAAGATGTCGATGAGTTTGTATTTGACGTCGCGGTCGTCGGGGTTCGACGGGACTTCGGCGGTGGTCAACGAGGGGTAATAGATCACGCCGTCGCCGTTGATGTTGTACGCGGGCCAGGCTTTGAGGCCGTGGCCTTTGGCTTCCTGCGCGGTGACCGGGTGCGGGGCGCCCTGGTAGCTCAGGAGCGATAGCGAGCCGTCGACGCTTTCGGCGTTGCCGGTCCAGTTGCTGCCGGCGGGGACGTAGGAGAAAAAATCGGTGTGGGCGACGGTGACCGCGGCTTTCAAGGTGCCGTAGGTCGAGCCGTCGCGGGCGATCGCGAACAGCACGCCTTCGGCGTCGTTCTCGTGTTCGGTGTCGAAGAACGAATCGGTCCAGTCGCGCGGGTGGAAGAACAGGTAGGTGATGAACCAGTGGGTGCCGGTCTCCACGACCGAGTAGTACGCGTGCGCGGCGAGCGGGTAAGCGGATTGGCCGGCGCGGTCCCAGTTGTTGCGCGCGTCGAGGTCGCCGTCGAAGTCGTAGCGGGTGATGTAGTCGGCGCCGCCGCCGAGCGCGTGGCTGCCGGTTTGATCGACGTCCTGGTAATGCACCGGCGCCCAGCGCAATGCGAGCGCGGCGCGGTCGGCGGGCGATTGCGCGGACAGGCCGGCGGCGAAGCTGTCGGTGGCGAACAGCGCGGCGGCGAGGCCACCGATTGCGAGGCAGGCGCGCAGCGCGCGCGAGGTGTCACCGGACCCGATCATCGAACACTCCTTGCGTTGCGGAAGACCGAAGGATGCGAACCGCTTCGTGGCAACGGTATTGCAGGGGCGTTGATGCGAAGACGCGACGGCGCACAGATTCGCTAATCGGCGACGGCGAGTGTCGGGATTGGGAGCGGGGTCACTTGGGGATGCGACGGTGGCGCGATGGCGGAGATCGGCGACGTGGGGCGATGCTGCGGAAGTGTGGCGTGGTCGCGTTTCATACCGGCATCTTTGGCCCGGTGGCCAACGACGCAATCGTGCTGGATATGGCGCACCGAATTGCTCGGGCAGCGCCGCGATTTAAAAAGTAGGCTGGCTGGCGAAGCGCGTGGCTGGCAAGGAGGGGGTACGACCGAGATCGGTCGCGCCGCGGATACTACGGAGCGCAGGTGTCGCTAACAAGGCGATGGGTGTGTTCGAACAGACGCGGCACAGTGGGGTTGTGCGGGGGGCGGAGGCTCAAGTAGCCAGTCCCGCTAGAGACTTCGCAGGTTGCGCGGTGATCTGCGTGGAACGTCGCCGGGGTGCGATCTCACTTCTTTGCCGTCATCCCCGCGAAGGCGGGGATCCAGAGACTTCAGAGCTATGCTTCGGTGAAGCCCTGGATCCCCGCCTTGGCGGGGACGACGAGCAAAAGCGGGTTCGGTCAGGCTCAACCCGAATCCCGAATCCCGATTCCCGAATCCCTACGCTGTCCTGCCGCTGCTGCCAACCAGGCCATCACCCAGCCCGCGCCAACCCGGCAATCTGCCGTATCGCCGCCTCGAACTGCTCCGCCGGCTGGCCGCCCTGGATCAGATGACGGTCGTTGATGATGACCGACGGGACCGCGCGGATGCCCTGACTCTGATAGAAACGCTCCTGCTCGCGCACGGCGTCGGCGTACTCGTCCGAGGCCAGCAGCGAACGTGCGCGATCGGCGTCGAGACCGGTTTCGCCCGCCACGGTGGCAAGCACGTCATGTTGGGAGATATCGCGGCCATCGGTGAAATAAGCCTTGAGCAACGCGTGCTTGAGCGCGCGCTCCTGCGCGGCGCCTACGGCCGCGGCCCAATGCAGCAGGCGATGCGCGTCGAAGGTGTTGTAGATGCGATCGCGCGCATTGAACTGGAAACCGACCGCGGCGCCGCGCTCGCGCAAGGCCTCGCGGTTCTGCGCCAGTTGCTGCGCGCCCAGGCCGTACTTGTGCGCCAGGTGTTCGTCGATGTTCTCGCCTTCCGGCGCCATCTGCGGATTGAGTTCGAACGGCTGGAAATGCAGCTCGACCTCGACCGCGTCGCCGACCCGGGCGATGGCCTGCTCCAGCGAATTCAGGCCGACCGCGCACCACGGGCAGACCACGTCGGAGACGAAATCGATCTTGACCCGCGGCGTGGACGAATCGGGGGACTGGCTCATGGATCGGCTCCGCGCGTGGCGTTGGTATGAACCCACACGATGCGGCCGGCCGCCGCCGGCATCAAGCCAGGCGGCGGCGCATCAGCGGATCGGTGCGTTCCATGCATTCACTCCTGCAACCGATCGAACGATCAGGCGACGCTTTCGACATAGCCCTTGCGCAGCTTTTCCTCGATCAGCTTGACGATCTCGCGCTCGGCGCGCTCGGGCGTGTCGAAACTCTTGATCAGGGTCTGTCCACGCGTGCCGACGCGGCCGAACACCACGGTCATTTCGCCGTCGACCCGGCCGATCCGCCAGAACTTGTGCGAACCGCCCTGCTGCAGCACGAACTCGCGCAAGGCGAGCGCGGTCGATGCGGGCACGGGCGCGATCGGTTCGGGTTGCGGCGCC
This sequence comes from Lysobacter capsici, assembly GCF_014779555.2. Lineage (NCBI taxonomy): Bacteria > Pseudomonadati > Pseudomonadota > Gammaproteobacteria > Lysobacterales > Lysobacteraceae > Lysobacter > Lysobacter capsici. Next base: position 781,926 of record NZ_CP094357.1, on the reverse strand, counting down.
GATTCGGCGGCCGCTTCGGTCGGCTGCGCGTCCTCGACCGCCGCATCTTCGCTTGCCGCTTCGACCACCAAGGCCGCTTCGATGCGTTCGATCGCCGCCTGCGGATTGCGCAACCAATCCGCGGCCGGCAGATCGATCACCCGCCAGCCGAACGCGCGCAGGATGCCGGGACGGAACACGTAGCGTTCGCGCACGTCCGCCGCGACGGCATCGGGCGCATCGAGCAGGATCGCCAGCGCATAGCCCTCGCCGTCCGGATCGACGATGGCCAAGTCGCAGCGGAACTGCGAGCGGCCGACATGCTCGTGGACGACATGGCCGCGTTCGCGCAGCGCCTTGGCCAGGCTCGTGCGCGCCGCGTCGGCGCGCGCGACGCTGGAGAACGCGCGTTCGGCGCCGGGATTCAAGGCGCCTAGCACGCTCTGCGAACGTTCGGTTTCGCCGCGCGCGCTGGCTTCGGCGAACGCGAGGAACGCGCGCAACGCGGCCGCGCCGTCGTTGTGGGTGTTGGTGATCTGCTCGGCGCGGATCGTGGTCACCACCGCCATGCGATGACGCGCGCGGCTGAAGATCACGTTGAGACGCTTCTCGCCGCCGCGCTGGTTGATCGGGCCGAAGTTCATCAGCATGCGGCCGTCGGGACCGGGCGCGTAGCAGATGCTCAGCAGGATTACGTCGCGCTCGTCGCCCTGCACGTTCTCCAGGTTCTTGACGAACAAGCCGTTGAACTGGTCCTCGTCTTCGCGCAGGTATTCGCGCTCCAGGCGCGCAGCGAAGTCGGCGTCCTGCGCGGCCAGCGCCTCCAGCGCCGATTCGATCTCGCCCTGCTGCGCTTCGGAGAACGCGACCACGCCCAGGCTCAGGCCGCTGTCGCGGCGCAGCAGTTCGCGCACCAGCCCGGCGATGTAGCGCGCTTCGGCCAGATTGCAGCGGTTCGCGTAGACGCCGTCCTCGATCCGGTGATGGCTCAACGGCCGGGCAAGCAAGGCATCGACGCCGGTGACGGCGGCCTGCTCGTCGGCGGCGCGCAAGTTCAGCGATTGTTCGCTGCGCGTGTCCAGGCCGCGATCGGGAATGGTGATCAGGCGGCCGTCGTAGAACGCGGCATTGGAGAAACTGATCAGCGCTTCGTGGCGGCTGCGGTAATGCCAGGCCAGCAGTGTCGCCGGCAGGTTGCGCGCGGCCTGATTGAGCAGGCTATCGGCATCGAGATTGATCGCGATGCGTTCGCCGTCTTCCTCGGCGACTATGGCGTTGTCGTCGTCATCGCCGGCCGCGGAGAAGAAGCTGGTCGGCGGCAACTGCATTTCGTCGCCGACCACCACCACCTGGGGCGCGCGGCTCAGCGCCGGCACGGCTTCCTCGGTGGGGATCTGGCTGGCTTCGTCGAAGATCACCACGTCGAACAGATCGGCGCTGAGCGGCAGGGTGTCGGACACCGACAGCGGGCTCATCAGCCAGATCGGCTTGAGATCGTTGACCACCAGGCCGGTGTCGCCGCCGGCGAGTTCGCGGATCGAGCGATAGCGCATGCTCTTGCCGAATTCGTGCTCGAGTTCGCGCCGACCGGTGGCATAGCGCTTCTTGAACAGCTTGCCGTCGGCATCGAGCTGGCTCGCCGACAACGAGGACTGGCGCACGCGTTCGAGGAACTGGCGATGCAGGGTCGCGCGCACCACCCCGGCATTGCGCTGCAACAGCTCGCGTTCGGCGCGCGCGGCGCGGTGCGCGGCGTCGGCCAGGGCGCGCGCATCGAAACGGGCGAGTTCGGGCTGTTCGCGATGCAGCCGCGCCAGCGACTCGTCGAGGATCACGCCATCCAGCTGCGCCGGCGCGAGGTCCAGTTGTTGCAGGGCGCGCGCATACGCGGGGCCGGCGGCGTGCATCGCGCGCAGCGGCGGCAAAGCATCGGGCAAATCGTCGAGGCTTTCGCGCAGGTCGCGGGTCCATTCGGCGAATTCGCCCAGGCTCAGCGTGTCCGGCAGATCCAGCGAGGTCTGGGCGATCTCCTGCAGACGCACGGCGGCGCCAGCGAAGCCGGCTTCGCGTTGTGCGTAAGCCACCGGGTCCGGCGTGGCCTGCAGGTGTTCGTGCAGGCGGCGCAGGATCGGCGAGGTCGGCAGCGCGTTGCGCCACAGCTGCAGGGTCTGCAGGAACGGGCTCAATGCCGGCGTATCCAGACGCGCGCGCATCCGTTCTTCGAACGCGACGCATTCGTTGGCGGCATGTTGATGCGCGGCCTGCGCTTCCAGCACCTGGACCAGGCTCGGCCGCACCGCGTGCTGGCTGAAGTCGTAGCTGCGCGCCATGGTGCCGCGCAAACGCCACCATGAGGGCTTGAGCCAACGCAGCGGCGAGCGCTCTTCGCTGCGCGCGATCGCCAACGCCGCCTGCGTGTCCGGTTCGGAGAACGACACCTTCCAATGCACGGTGTGCTTGCCGGCTTCGGCGCGGCGGCGCTCGAGTTGTTCGAAGGCCTCGCTGTCCTGGCGCAATTGGCTGCTCGCGGCCGATGCCGGGTCGAGCAGATCAGGATGCGCGGCCAGCCGGGCGTCGTCGATCTTGCGCGCCATCGCGGTCAGGGTGGCCGCATCGGCGAGCGTGGTCTGCGGCGTCAGCAGACTGCGTTCGTCGTCGAAGGCCGCATCGAGCCGGTCGACTTGTTCATCGCAATCGGCCAGCACCGCCTCGGTGTCGGCATAGGCGCGCTCGCCGCCGAGCAGCCGCGCCGACAGACGCGCGAACGGATGCGCGGCCAGTCGGTCGTTGCCGTAGCGCTCGCGCAGCAGCGCCTGCAAGCCTTCGCGCGCGCCGCGTTCGCGCTCCCACAGGGCGTAATCGGGCAGTTGCTCGCGTTCGCGCGCGCCCAGCTCGACCGGCGCCGGCAGTTCGACCGCACGTCGCAGCAATGCGCGCACGCTGGCGCCCAATCGCTGCGGAATCGCGGCCATGCCGTTTTCGTAACGCTCGATCTGGCGCAGCTGCGCGGCCAGCGCCTCGTGCACCGCCGCGCGCGCCTGGGTCAGCGACTCGTGCTGATGCGCCTGGGCGATCCAGCGCTCGTAGCAATCGCGCAGATCGTGGACGAAGGCTTTCTTGTCGGTCTGCGAGTCGTGGATCAGGCAGCACAACTCGTCCAGGCCGGCCTGCTTGAGCCGATGGAACACCACGTCGAGCGCGGCGCGCTTCTCGCAAACGAACAACACGCGCTGGCCGCGGCCGGCGTAATCGGCGATCAGGTTGGTGATGGTCTGCGATTTGCCGGTGCCGGGCGGGCCTTGAATGATGAAGCTGCGACCGCCGCGCGCCAGCGCGACCGCGGCGTTCTGGGTCGCGTCGCTGGCGACCACGTTCCATTGCTGATCCGGCGCGATCGGCGCCGGCGGCGCGACATCGACCTCGCGCGGCTCGATCGAGAAGATCCGGTCGAAGCCGCCGCGCGCGGCGTCGGCCGAGGTCGGGTCGTCCTCGATCAACTGCGCGTAGTCGCGCACCAGCGACATCTTCTTGTAGTTGAAATTGGCCAGGGTGACCTGGGTCAGGTCGAAGTCCCAGGCGTAGGCATGCCCGGTATCGTCCTGCAGCGCGTAGGTGGTGTGTTCGATCTCATCGCTGGCCGCGCTCATGCGCTGCGGCTGCGGAATCGGCGCGGCGCCGACCGCGGCGCGCAACGGCAGCGGGCTGGGCTGCACGCGCTGGCGGAACAAGGCCAGCCCAAGCGGACGGTAATCCTCGCGTTCGTAACTGAAATCCGGACGCTGCGCGTCGGGCTTGATCCGCCCGCCGCTGCGACGCTGGTACTGCTGCAAACGCTGTACCGCCTTGCGCCGGATCAGCTCGATCGCCGGCTTGCTCTGCAGGCGCAGTTCGACCCCGGGCTCGGACGCGCGAATCTGCGCGGCCAGGTCGGCGTGGATCGATTCGATCGAGACCTTCTGCAGATCGACGGTTTCGGGCAACTGGATGTCGTAGAGCTGGCGCAGATAATGACGCAAGGCCGGGTTGAATTCGGCCTCGCCGTCCTCGCACTGGATCACGTACTGATCGCGCACGCCCTTCTTTCGCACCAGTTCGACCGGAAGCCACAGCAGCGGCGAAACGAAGCGCTGCTCGAGGTCTTCCTTGAGGTTGTGCCAGCGCAGGAAGGCCACGACCAGACGCAGATGGCTGAAACCGAACTCGGCGCGGTCGCGGCGGGTTTCCTGGGCGATCCGGTCCAGCGCCGCCGGCAGATACGGCTGATCGTCGAAACGCAGCCAGCGATGCAGGCTCACCGGTTTGCCGGCGATCACCTCGTTGGCGAACTCGCCGCTCCAGGTGCATAGCTGCTCGGGTCGGATGCTGCCCAGTTGCAGCACGATCGGCACGCTGGCGATCGTCAGATTGACGCTGGCCTGGGTCGCGCGGAATTGCAGCAGGCGATTGCGCCGCGACAAATCGAACAGGCGATCGCGCAGGTGGGACAGCACCGCGATCCGGCGCGGGCTGTGGCCTTTCGCATCCGACAGCACCCGCTCGACATCCAGGCTCATCGGCTGGTCGCGATAGGTCTCCAGGCGTTGCACCAGTTCGGCCAGATCGGTCGCGCGTTCGTGCCGGTTCAACGCGGTCATCTCGACGATGATCGCGGCCAGCACCGGATTCAGACGCGGATTGATCCGGAACAGGTTCTGCCGTTGCGCGGCGAACATATCCAGATCGTCGGTGTCGTCGAAATCCAGGCCGCAGGCGAGGCTGGCGAGCACCTGCCCGAGCTGGAAGATGTCGCCGATTTCGTCGTGATGGCCGAGCGCGAGTTCCCAGCAGCGATAACCCGGCAGGTACACCGGGCGTTCGATCGGTTGCGCGAGATCGTGGTGGGTGTGCAGGTTTTCCAGACTGCTGCCGTGGGCGGCGTCCTGGGTGACGCGCAGTTCGCCGACGATGTTGAGGGTCGATCCCGGCGGCGGCTGGACCTTGCGCAGGCGTTCGATGTCGAGCGTCGGCAGGCGACCTTCGGGCGCGCGCAAGCCCAGGCCGCTGTCGGCGGCATACACGATGTCGTCGGCGTTGAGCGCGGCGACCCGACCGTGCGCATGCAGCTGCGCGACCGCGCGCAGCAGCGGCAAGGCCAGGAACAGCACGTCGTCGGTGGCCAGGCCGGCGCCGCGCTGGGCCGCGATCACCGCGCGCAGGTTGTCGCCGTCGATGCGGGCCGGGTCGATCGGGGTCGGTATCGCGCTTTCAGGCGTCACAGTCGGTGAACTCATGCCGCGCGCTCCTGATCGAGCCGGCGCACCAGCTTGTCGAGTTCGCGCTTGCCCAGCCCGGCGTCGCGCTTGAGCGCGGCCAGGAACTCGCCGCGACCGCCCATGCTCGCGGCCAGGCGCGCGGTTTCCAGCAATGCCGTCTCGCGCTGATCGGCGTCGATCAAGGCGAAGTCGAGCATCACGCTGTGCAGATAGCCGCGCACGCTGTCGTCGATGCGATCGGGCGCGAGCGCTTCGTCGTCGGCCGCGGGCTCTTGATCGCCCCAATCGGGAAAATAGCTTCGTGCCTGCTGCCGCGCGGCGTCGGAATCCAGCGCCGGCATCGCCAGCAGGCGCGCGATGAAACGCCGGGTCAGCGCGCGCAGTTCGATCTGATCGAGCAGGTCGAGCCGATCGAACGACAACGGCCCCTGCAGGCGCTGGCGCAGCCAGCTGTCGGTATCGGCCGCGCCGCGCCACCAGCGATCGACCGCCTGCGCGCGCAGATATGCTTCCGGGTGGGTTTCGCCGCGGCTGTGGCGCGGATCGTCGCGCTCGACTTCCTCGGCCTGACCCAGGTACGCGGTCGGATCGACATTGCCCAGGCCGGTATGCACCTTGACCAGGATCGCGACCGCCGGCAGCGCCGCCTGCGCCGCGACCGCGGCGCCGCGGTCGGCGAAGATCTCGGTGTGCAGGCTGTAGCGGCGCGCGCTTTCGGCGTGGCTGCTCGCGGCCTGCGGATCGGCCATGCAGTGGTCGAGGATGCGCTGGGCGGTGTGGTAATCGCCGCCGTCGAGCGTCCACAGTTTGTAATGCGCAAGTTCGTGACCCAGCAGCGCGCTCAGTTCGATCTCGTCCAGGCGTTCGAGCACCGCGCCGGCCAGCACCACGTGCGCCTCGCCGGGCAGGAACCACAGGCTCGCGCCCATCGCGCCGTCGCCGGCCTGGTACAGAGTGACGTTGGCTTCGATGCCCAGGCGCGCGAGCACGTCGCCGCACAGCGCATGCACTCGCGGATGCGAGCCGGCGGTCAGCCGATAGGTCTTGCGCAGCAGTTCGGTGCGCAGTTCCTGGGCGTGCTGGGTCTGCACGCTCAGCGACGAGGCCCAGGCCCAGACCTCGGGTTCGGCGCGCTTGAAATGCGCGACCAGGGCCTGGTGATACGGCAACGGCGCCAGCGCATGCGGCGCGGCCTGCGCGCCGGCTGCCGCGTCGATGTCGTCGTCCTTGGGCTGTGCTGCATCCATCGCGTTCGTGTTCTCCGGGCCGGGCGCCGCCGGCCGCATCGGGCGACCGCGGGTCGGCGTGGTTTGGTCAAGCCGTCACGATACAGGGCGGCGCCGGCCGCTCGCCGAATCGACTCGGATCGGGCCGAACCGAAGCGGCCCAGGCGGTCGCGACGGTCCCGCCCCGGGTTTGGGCGGGCTTCGAAAAACCCCGCCAAGAGTGATGACTAGATCACAAAAATCGGCGCAGAATAACCATGGCGGCCGGCAATGGGGCGACCGCCGATCATCGAACGGGCCGCCCGCGAGCCGGTGCGCCATCGCACAGGGGAAATCATGGAAACGATGTATCCGGCCGGACCTGCGTCCGTGCCCGCGCAATTGACTGCACCCAGTGCCGCCTACAAGCGTCACGCCTGGCTGGCGATGGCCGGCCTGCTGGCCTTCGTGTCGATCTACTTCGCCCTGCTGGGCTGGTTCGGCTGGACCGCGTACCGACTGCTCGCCAGCATCGTGCGCGGCAGCACCGACAACGTCGTGCTCGCCGCCGGCGCCGGCATCTGCGCGGCGTTCCTGTGCGTGTTCATGGCCAAGGCGCTGGTGTTCACCAAGCGCGGCGGCAAGGACGCGCAGGACATGGAACTCAAGCCGGCCGATCAGCCCGAGCTGTTCGCGTTCCTGCACCGCCTGGCCGACGAAGCCGGCGCGCCGCGCCCGCACCGGGTGTTCCTGTCGCCGCGGGTCAACGCCGGGGTGTTCTACGACCTGTCGCTGGCCAATCTGATCGTGCCGTCGAAGAAGAACCTGGAAATCGGCCTGGCCTTGGTCAACGTCCTCAACCTGGGCGAACTCAAGGCCGTGCTCGCGCACGAATTCGGCCATTTCGCCCAGCGCACGATGGCGGTCGGACGCTGGGTCTACATCGCCCAGCAGATCGCCGCGCACATCATCGCCAAGCGCGATGCGTTCGACGATTTCCTGCGCGGGCTGTCGCGCTTCGACCTGCGCGTGGCCTGGATCGGCTGGCTGCTGTCGCTGATCGTGTGGTCGATCCGCTCGCTGGTGGAAATCGTGTTCCGGGTGGTGGTGCTGGCCCAGCGCGCGCTGTCGCGCGAGATGGAATACCAGGCCGATCTGGTCGCCGCCTCGCTGACCGGCAGCGATGCGCTGGTGCATGCCCTGCACCGCCTGGGCGCGGCCGACGACGCCTGGGACCGCACCTTGAACTTCGCCAACCGCGAATACGCCAACAAGCGTCCGGTGGTCGACCTGTTCGCGATCCAGACCCGCATCATCGAAAACCTGCGCAGCGTGTTCGCCGACTCGCAGTACGGCGAGCCGCCGCAACTGCCGGCGCAGGACCGCGATCGCCACCGCGTGTTCCGCAACGAAATGGCGCAGCCGCCGCAGATGTGGTCGACCCATCCGGCCAACAGCGATCGCGAACACAATATCAAGCGCGTGTACATCGCCTGCGATATCGACCCGCGTCCGGCGGTGTCGCTGTTGCGCGATCCGCAGGCGCTCAAGCAGCGCATGTCGCGCGAGATGATCGACACGCCCGATCCGCTGCCGTTCGTGCCGATCGAAGAATCGTTGCGGCACCTGCAAAGCGATTACGCCGACCTGGCCCTGGACCGCCGCTTCCGCGGCACGTACCTGGGCCGTTCGATCGTGCGCGAATGCGAGCAGCCCGGCGAGCTGTACTACGGCATTCCCGCCGGCACCGACCTGGGCGAGCATCTGGCCGGGCTGTATCCGGAATCGCACGGCCAGAACCTGGAGCGCCTGCGCGAGCTGGAATCCGAACGCGGCGTTCTGGAAGCCATGCGCCAGGGCCACCTGCGCGCGCCCGGCGGCATGCTGCGCTGGCGCGGCAGCGAGCTGCCGGCCAAGCAATTGCCGAAGGTGATCGAGGAACTCGACGCCGAACTGGCGCCGCTGCGCAAGGACGTGCGCGAACACGACCGTCGCTGCCGCAGCGTCCACCTCGCCGCCGCGCGCGCGCTGGGCGGGCCGTGGGAGGAATTCCTGCGCGGCCAGCTGGCGGTGCTGCATTACGCCGACCACAGCTGCGCCAACGTGCTCGATGCCAACGCGCTGTTCGTCAACACCTACGAGGTGGTGACCGCGGACCGCAAGGTCTCGTCGAGCGAACTCACCCGGCTGCTGCGCTCGGCCAACGAATTGCACGGCGTGCTGCGCGAACTGCACGAGCACGCCGCGCAGGTGAAGCTGGACTGGCGCATCGCCGAAAAACTCGGGGTCAACGACTGGGCCGAGGCAATGGGCGCGTTCACCCTGCCGCCGGCGAGCCAGGAAAACATCGACCCTTGGCTGAAGGCGATCGACAACTGGGTGCGCGGCACCACCGGCCCGCTGTCGGCGCTGCGCAACGCGGCGCTGGAAAGCCTGCTGGCGACCGAGAACGAGGTCGCGCAGCGCCTGCATGCTCGGGCGAACGGCGAACCTGAGCCGGCCGCGTTCGAACGCTCGCGGTTCGATCGGCCCGCGGCGGATGCAACGACGCTGGGCGAAGCAGCGTCCAGCGACGCCGCACTCGTCCAGCCGCCGTCGGATGAAGCCGTCGTCGACGCGCCCATCGCGCGGCCCGACACGGCCGCCGCCGCGCCCTCGCATTACCCGCGCCTGCTACCCAACGGCAATCGCCGCCTGCAGACCAAGCTGGGCTGGTGGGATCGCTTCCAGACCGCCGACGGCTTCGTGCCGGCGCTGGCGCGGGTCGCCGCGGCCGGCGGCATCGTCGGCACGGTGCTGTTCTTCGGCGCGTCGCTGGGCATGGCCAAGATCACCGTGATCAACGGCCTGGCCCAGGCGATGAAGGTGCGGGTCGACGAGACCACGGTCGAGGTCGGGCCGTTGCAGCACCTCACCTTCGAACTGCCCGGCGAAGGCCGCCACCACGTGGTCACCTCGACCGCCGACGGCGCCTCGGTCGAAGAGTTCGACAGCGACGCCGGCGCCACCAGCGGGCACTTCGTCTACAACATCGCCGGCGCCGCGCCGTTGGTGGAATGGACCGCGGTGTACGGCTCGCGCGCGCAAGTGCCCGAACGCAAGCTCGGCGCGCCGCGCTGGACCACGACCTCGGCCGACTACATCTTCGAAGAGCCGCCCAAGCAGATCAGCACCAAGGGCGAAGGCGGCAGCCGCACGGTGTTGATGGGTTATGCCGATCTGTCGCCGGTGTACCAGATGGATCTGGTCGACGGCGAGGAACGCCAGGCCGACATCGCGGCCACGCACGCGCGCTGGGACGCCGGCGATTCGCAGTATCTGTCGACCTGGCTGGCGCTCGCCGGCAAGCGCAAGGATTTCGCCGACCTGATCGCGCAACGCCTGCGTCGCGCCCCGGCCGAGGTCATCACCCTGCGCGCCGAACAGGACGCAGCCTGGGGCTCGTCGGCCTATGCCCGGGTGTGCGAACGCCATCGCGCGCTGGCGGCGCAGTCGCCGCAATCGGCCGATCTGCACTATGTCGCGACGCGTTGCGGCGACGACGACGACGCCCAGACCCAGGCCTTCCACGACGGCCATGCGCGCTGGCCCGACAACGGCTGGTTCGCCCTGGCCTCGGGTTATTCGCGCGCCGAGCATGCGCAGTGGACCAGCGCGCTGCCGTTGCTGCAGCAGGCGGCGAAGATGCCGCAGGTCGGCGAATGGGTCGCGCTGGAAATCGCCCGCGCCCAGCGCGCGATCGGCGGCGAGGCGGCGGTCGACCTGGGCGGCAAGGTCAGCTCGACCCAGTTCGAACGGCTGATGACGGTCGAACAGGGCAAGTTGCCGCCGGACTCGCCGTACTCGGCCTACACCTCGCTCAAGCGCGGCGATCTGCAGTCGGCCTTGCGCATCGCCCAGGGCGACGAGGAGCTGCGCGCGCAGATGCTGCGCCTGGTCGCCGCGTCCGACGGCGCTCCGCGCGAGGCCGTGGCCGAAGCGCTCAAGCTGATGCCGCACGAAGGCATGAACGATGTCAGCGCCTGGACCGCGCTGGCGCTGGCCACGCGCGAACACGACGACAACCCGCGCCTGCGCGAACTGGCGCTGCAGTCGGACCCGCGCGAAGCGGCGAAGATCGCCGCGTTCTTCGATGCGGTGAAGCGCGGCGCGAGCAGCGCCGACGCCGAACGCGCGCTCGGCCCGGTCACCGCGCGTTCGCGCGGGCTGGCTTACAGCACCGCGGCGATCGTGCTGGGCGAGCGTTGTCCGCAGGCCTGGCGCGAGGGGGCCAAGCGGTTGTTGTTTACGGTGGAGCGGCCGTATTTTTCTTGAGCCGGGATTCGGGATTCGGGAATCGGGAATCGGGAATCGGGAATCGGGAATCGGGAATTCGCAATCGTAGTTCGTAGTTCGTAGAAAAATGGCGGCTGCCGATCGTTCGCGACGGCAGCCGCTTTCGTTATGGCGTTCGCATTCCGACGACGCCTCGCAGTCCGACGGCACAACCCATCCCCGCGCATTTTTTGCTCGTCATCCCCGCGAAGGCGGGGATCCAGAGACTTCAGAGTCATGTCGCAATGAAGCCCCGCTTCCCCGCCCATGCGGGAATGACGGCGTGCAAGTCGCGCTGAGTAAACCCGATCATGCGGCGAAATTGCCGTCCCGGCGCCCCCAGCTTTGCCGCAATGGCCGTCTTGATCGCGAAACTGACTGTTGCCAAGCCGCCCCTGGCGCCTTCGCTCCCCACTGCGCACACTGTGCAGGCCCCATCAGCCCGCGCGCGGTCCGCGCAGCGGCGCCATCGATCCGCCCCTTGCGCGCGACGCCCGCCTCGCGCGGTCCGTGCGTATCTCGCCTTCCCCCTTCGAATCCGTAACCGCATGAGCGTCAGCACTGTCCCTTCGTCCCTCGCGCGCCCGCTCTGGCAGGGTCGCGCCTGGGTGCTCGCCGGCATCGTGCTGTCGGCGTTCACCTTGCGCACCGCGGTCACTTCGCTGACTCCGCTGCTGGATGCGCTGGGCCGGGAATTCCAGTTCGGCGCGACCATGACCGGCGTGTTCGGCATGGTCCCGACCGCCGCGTTCGCGCTGTTCGGCGTGGCGACCCCGGCCCTGGCCCACCGCATCGGCCTGGAACGCGCGGCGCTGCTGGCGATGGCGATGGCCGCCCTGGGCCTGCTCGCGCGCGCCTTCGTCGGCGATACCTTGCAGCTGTTGCTCGCCAACGCATTCGCCCTGGCCGGCATGGGCATCGGCAACGTGGTGCTGCCGCCGCTGGTCAAACGCTATTTCGCCGATCGCGTCGGCACCGTCAGCACCGCCTACATCACCGTGCTGCAACTGGGCACGATCCTGCCCGCGCTGGCCGCGGTGCCGTTGATGCAGGCCTCGGGCTGGCGCGTGTCGCTGGGTTCGTGGTCGCTGGTCGCGGTCGCCGCGGCGCTGCCGTGGCTGGCGGTGCTGTGGATGGAAGCGCGCGGCCGCTCCGAACCGGCGCGCGAACTCGCCCGCGCGCACGATCACGCGGTACACGGCGGCGACGCCGCGCCCGAACTCGCCGCCAGCGCGCCGCGCGGCCGCGTGTGGCGCTCGCCGGTGGCCTGGGGCATGGCGCTGATGTTCGGCATGACCTCGCTGATCACCTACTCGATGTTCACCTGGCTGCCCAAGCTGCTGATCGAAGCCGGCGGCAGCCCCGCGCTGGGCGGCAGCATGGTCGCGCTGTTCTCGACCCTGGGCATGATCAGCGCGCTGTGCATGCCGGCGCTCGCGGTGCGGGTGGCCAATCCGTTTCCGATCGTGCTGGTGTGCGTGCTCGCGTATCTCGGCGGCTTCGCCGGCCTGTTGCTGGCGCCGATGCACGGCACCTTCGTCTGGGTCGGCCTGATCGGCCTGGGCCCGAGCACCTTCCCGCTGGCGCTGACCCTGATCAATCTGCGCACGCGCTCGCCGGCCGGCTCGGCCGCGCTGTCGGGGTTCATGCAGGGCCTGGGTTACACCATCAGCTGCCTGGGCCCGCTTGCGTTCGGCTGGCTGCACGAACTCAGCCACGGCTGGGTGTGGCCGTTCGCGATGCTGGGCGCTTGCCTGGTGATCCTGGTGATCGGCGGACGCATGGCGTGCAAGCCGCGGATGCTGGAAGACAGCTGGTAGTCCGATCGCGACGGCATGGCATCGCACATATCGGCAATCAGCCTGCGCGATAAATCGCACTCGCATCAAACGCCGCCGATGTAGCCAAGCGCGGTTGCAATGCGATGACAAATCGCCGGTAAATCGAATCGAATCGCAAAGGCGGCCACTGGCCGCCTTTTTCGTTGTCTGGCCGCTAAAGCTTTTCCGATTCCCCACTGCCCATTCCCGATTCCCGCCATCGACCCATTCATCCGCGTGAATCGCAGCGCACCCCGCGATCAAACCTCGGATATGGAAACGCGGGCACAAATCGATCTGTCATCTCGCTGCGGTTTCCGGTAACGGATCACGTAACGCGCCACCTCGCTCACGACAATGAACGGACGGGATCCATGCTTGCCTTGTAACCGCGCGGCTTTATCGCGGCCGCGTACGAAGGAGATCGTTCGATGCATCTTCACTCTCTCGCCGCAGCCCTGGGCTGCTCGTTGCTGTTGACCGCGGCCGTGGCCGACGCAAGCCAAAGCACCCGACTCGACACGCTGCGCCTGCAACTGGACAAGACCAACGCCCTGGTGCTCGCGCAAGCGCAACGCGCGTCGTATCCCGAGTATTTCCGTCGCGCCTACGCGCGTTACCCGAACCTGCCGGCCGGCGCGCTGGAAGCCATCGCCTACGCCGAAACCAACTGGGTGCATGTGCGTCCCGACCCGGCGCAGGACCCGCGCGACCTGCACATGCCGCGCTCCTATGGCGTCATGGGCCTGTACCACGGCGGCGGTTTCGCCGATCAGGTCGGCGACGGCGCGCGCTTGATCGGCCGCAGCGCGCGCCAGGTCATGGACGATCCGGAAAGCAATATCCTCGCCGCCGCCGCGTTGCTCGATCGCGCGCTCGCCGCCGACGCGCCAGACCAACGCAGCCGCGCGCTGGCCGCGCCCGAACAACTCGCGCCGGTGCTCGCGCGCTACGCCGGTTACGGCGCCGGCAACGGCGGCATCGCCGACTACGCGCGCCAGAGCTTCGCCTACGGCGTGCTGCAGACCTTGCAGCGCGGCGTCGCCGAGCAAGGCATCCAGATCAAGGCGCAGCCGCTCAAACTCGAACGCGCCTTCGATTCCGATCAGCTGCGCAAACTGCGCGCGCCGGCCTTGCTGATGAATACCGGCGACGACAGCGTCCAGCTCAACCGCGCGCTCGCCAACGATCTGGCCGCCCCCGCGATCACGGCCGCGCCGGCCACCGATGTCGGCACCAAGGCGGTCGACTTCGGCGAGGCGATCTGGAACCCGGCCAGCTCCAGTAATTACAGCACTGCCTCCAATGCGACGAGCGCGGTGATCCTGCACACGATGGAAGGTTCGTACGCGGGCTCGATCTCGTGGTTCCAGAACCCCAGCGCGCAAGTGTCGGCGCATTACCTGATCCGCAAGTCCGACGGCCAGATCACCCAGATGGTGCGCGAGTACCATCAGGCCTGGCACGCGAAGAACCACAATTACTACACGATCGGCATCGAGCACGACGGGCGCGCCGCCGACGCCGGCAACTGGTCGGCGGCGATGGTCAATGCCTCGGCGCGTTTGACCAAGAGCATCTGCGCGCGCCGCGGAGTCAATTGCGCCAGCGCGTGGAGCGGGCCGGGCTACGACACCTATCACCTGGTCCCCGACAGCGTGCGGGTCAAGGGCCACGGCATGCTGACCGGCAACGAGAACCGCTACGACCCCGGCAAGTACTTCCCGTGGTCGAACTACTACGGCCTCATCAACGGCGGCGGCACGCCGCCCAACCCGCCGGGCAAGTACTGGGTCGACACCTTCGCCAACGCCATCGGTTACAAATGGCCGTCGACGCTGACCCCGGTCGGCACCCTGTACCAGGGCACCAACTACGTCTACTGCAAGGCCTGGGGCGAAGAAGTGCGCTCGGGCAGCAGCTACAACCACTACTGGCTCAAGACCGATCTCGACGTCGGCCCGGCCGGCGCCTGGGTATCGGCGTATTACCTCAGCCGCTGGGGCAACGACGAAGCGCGCGACAACAACGGCGCGGTGATCCCGGACTGCTGATCGTTCCGGCGCATGCGTCATCCGCCGCGGCGCGGACCACCGGCGACGGCGGCTTGCGCCGCGACGACAACGGCGAGACGGGTTTCCGTCTCGCCGGCACCACTCCCCACTCCTGCAGAGTCCACGATGAAACGCAAAATGATGCTCTGCGAGCGCGTCATGTACGTCGATCGCGACACCACCTTCACCATCGTCCAGGCCGCGCGCATTCGCGGCCGCCTCGATCCGGCGCGGCTGCGGCACGCGCTCGACCGGATCCAGCTCAAGCATCCGATGCTGCGTTGTTCGATCGAGGACGGCGACCCGCCGCAGGTCGTGCTCGAAGACGATCCGGCGCCGATCCCGCTGCGCCTGGTGGAACGCAAGGGCGACGAGGACTGGCAGCATCAATCGCACATCGAACGCGAGACCCGCTTCGCCAGCGAACGCGCGCCGCTGATGCGCGCGGTGTGGATCCACGGCGACGACAGCCACGGCGAGCCGGTCGGCGAACTGCTGATCGTCTGCCATCACGTGATCTGCGACGGCATGTCGATGATGACCCTGCTGCGCGAAACGCTGGCGTTGTGCGAACGTCCGGAACTCGACATCGGCCGCCTGAGCGGCTTCAACGGCCTGGAAGACATTCTTCCGGCGCAAATCCTCGGCGACCGCCGCATCCGCCGCAAGGCGGCGTTGAAGGCGCTCGCGTTCCGGCTGTTCTTCTCGTTGCGGCGCAAGCGCAAGCCGGTGCCGCAGGGCGAGTTCTACGTGCTGCACTGGAAGCTGTCGCGCGATGACACCGCCGCGCTGGCCGCGCGCGCGCGCGCCGAGGGCGTGACCTTGTTCGCCGCGCTCGCGGTGGCGTTCTCGCTGGCCTTCCGCAGCGTCAAGGGCGCCAGCGCGAACGGCAAGGTGTTCTCGCCGGTCGACATCCGCAAGTTCCTGCCGTTGATCCGCCCCGACGGTTTGTTCTCGGCCGCGCCGGGCACGATCGTCGCGCTCGACACCGGCACCGCGCCCGAACAGGTCGACGACGCCGGTTTCTGGGAGCAGGCGCGCGCGTTCAAGACCCGGCTCAACCAGCGGGTCGAACGCCTGACCCGCAACGTGCATGAATATTTCATCGGCCTGGAGATGCTGCATTCGATCTTTGGCCAGTTCATCGCCGAGCGCCGTTCCGACCTGGACCAGTTCGACACCACCTTGTCCAACATCGGCCGCATCGAGATTCAGCAGCAGTACCAGGGCTTCCGCGTGGAAACGGTGTTCAGCCCGACCGCGCGCCTGCCGTGGCGTTCGACCACCGCGGTGCTGATGTCGGGGTATGCCGGCGAGCTCGATTTCGCCTTCACCTGCGACGAAGCCTCGCTGACCCGCGAGCAGGCCGCGCGCGTGCGCGACTTCGCCACTCGCCTGATGCGCGAACGCGGCGCGGCCGCGCCGGCGCGCGATGCGGCGCTTGTACGGGAAGCGGCATGAGCGAGGATCGCAACGATGGCGTGGATACGGCCGCGATGAGTGGCGGCGATGGGGTTTTGCCGGGCGGCCGGCGTGAGGGTTTGGGCGATCTCGTTGTCGCTTCGGACCGTGCCGCGGGTGGGCCGGAACTCTCCGCTCGAGGCTTCACTTACGCTGGGACTTCCATTGATCCGGACGCTTTTGGGGTGATCTTCGTGCTATGGCAGCCCAACGCCTCGCACCTGATCCACCTGGACGATACCCGCGCGATCTGCCGGCACGTGGTCGCGGTCGACAACTCGCCCGAAGCCGATACCGGGCTGCATGCGCGGCTGCGCGCGGCCGGCATCGAAGTGATCCACAACGCCAACCACGGCGGCATTTCCGGCGCCTACAACCAGGGCGCGCAGTGCCTGCTCGCGCGCGGCTGCGAGGTGCTGTTCCTGCTCGACCAGGATTCGCAGCTCGGCGCGGATTTCTTCGACGGCATGATGCGCGCCTGCGCCAACACCGGCAGCGACACCTTCATCGTCGGGCCGAAGGTGTTCGAGGTGAATCTGGGTCGCTACCTGCCGGTATTCTCGCCGCAGGCGCGCATGCCCAAGCCCGAACGCATCGAAGATCACCCCGAGGGCCTGGTGCCGACCTTGTTCGTGATTTCCTCGGGCTCGGCGATCTCGGCGACGGCGTACCGCAAGATCGGCGCGTTCCGCGAGGACTATTTCATCGAATACGTCGACATCGAATACGGCCTGCGCGCGACCCGCCACGGCGTGCCGGTCTACATCAACACCGCGGTGGAACTGCGCCAGCAGGTCGGCCAGTTCGTCAAGCGCGGCATTTTCTCGACCAGCAACCACGTCGCGTGGCGGCGCTACTACGCCTCGCGCAACGCGGTGCATGCGCTGCGTTCGAACGCCGATCGCTGGTCGATCCATTGGCTGATCGAATTGCTGACCTTGCACCAGGTGGCCTGCGTGCTGGTGTGCGAGGAGCACAAGCTGCGCAAGGTGATCGCGATCGCGGTGGGCTATGTCGACGGCGTGTTCGGCAAGCTGGGGACGTTCGAGCAGCGGCATCCGCGGCTGGCGGCGTTCTGCCGGCATTGAGGCCGGGTGGGTTCAAGGCGAGCTGAGTCGAGAGCGTCGGGCCCGAAGGCCCTCCCACGATAAACCTCGCCGCGACGCCGATGGCGTTGTGGATCCGCCACCGTCTTATCCGTCATCAGTGGGACCATCGCTGGGACAGCCACCGATAAATCGGCAGGACGACCTCGCGCGCTCGCGAGGTCGTTTGTGGGAGGGCCTTCAGGCCCGACGCTGTTCGATCGGATCGCCCGATGCTTGATCGGACGACACCCGCGCCCTCAGTACGCGTCGCTGCCGGGCCGCACATCGATCCCCAGGCCCACCGCCACCGCCTGCATGTTCTCGTCGTCGCGGCGCAAGGTGATCCAGCCGGCATAGGAGTCGCCGCCGGTCGAGCGGTTCCACAAGGTGTAGCCGTACTCGCGCAGGCGATCGTGGGCGCGCGCCATCAGCTCAGGCACGTCGGTGCCGTCGAGGAATTCGTCGTCGGTGGGGTCTTCCACGCCCCAGTCCACCTGCAGGTTCCAGCGCGCGGCCATCTCCGCGATCGAATCGACGAAGGATTCGGTGTCCTTCCAGTCCACGTGGAAACCCGAGGTCCAGTCGATCACGTCCTGGAGCGTGTCGATCTCGCCGAAATTCTCGTCCTGCTCGGCTTCGCGCGCTTCGCGGTAACGCGAGAACTGCTGCAGCGCGGTCTCCTCGTCGCCGGGATTGATCAGCAGCAACAGCTGCCAGATCAACGCCTCCTGGCTGAGCTCCTCGTTTTCGTCACCGGTGAAGTCGAAGCCGTCGTCTTCGTAATCGGATTCGTTGTCGGGTGCGGTCATGGCGGTGGCTTCGCAAGGGGATGCGCGCATGGTGCGACCTGGGGCGCGGCTTGAAAAGCCGGCGTGGCCATTCGCCCGCGCGCGACAAGTCGGCGCGTCGAACGGCGGCGGCCGCCGCGCGGGCCGCGGCCGGAAACGAAAAAGCCCGGCTTGCGCCGGGCTTTTCTAGCGATCCGCGGCTTGCGCCGCGAGTCGCGAGGTCATCACAGAACCGTCAGGTTCAGATGGCCTGGACCTGGTCGGCCTGAAGGCCCTTCTGGCCCTGGGTCACGACGAAGGAGACCTTCTGGCCTTCCTGCAGGCTCTTGAAGCCCTGGCCCTGGATCGCGCGGAAATGCACGAACACGTCATCGCCGCTCTCGCGGGAGATGAAGCCAAAGCCCTTGGCATCGTTGAACCACTTGACGGTACCGACTTCGCGAGCGTCCGACATATTGCTAACTCCTTGAAACATGGTGTTGGAATGCCGTTTTCACGGCGTTGGGGCTGGTAGCAAGGAGGAAGCGAGGTGGAACGATGGAGTGGATCTGTGAATCGACGATCTACGGCATCGGGTCACGGCCTACGGTGACCCTTGACTAACTCAGCTCGCACACCGTAGTAGCGTCTGACCCGAAAATCAATTGGCAAGGGCCACCGATGTTCAGCCGATTCGACAACTGGCGCACGGTTTGGCACATCCGTCTTTGCGACTCAGCCCGGTTTTCGCCCGGTTCCCGGACCCGATCGCGCGCCTAGCCGATTGATTTTGATGGCTTTAATGCTTCGGCGCCGGGTCGAAAAACCGATTTCGGCAAAGCCGCCGCGGCCCAGGCGAATGAATGTGCCTGAACGGCACTCCCGATCGCCGGATCGTCGCTTTTGGGACAAATCCGCGCCGAATCGGTCGCCCCAGCGCGAACCGCGCCTCCCGGCGTCCCGGGCCGGCGGGCCGGAATGAAGCTCGGCTGGGCCGGCCGCCCGGCTCAACCGCCCTCGCCGCTGTCGGCGTCGGCCTGCGCCTGGGCGCGGCGCCAGATGCCGTACTCGGCGCGGTTGAGGCGGAAGTCCTGCAGTGCGAAGGTCGCCGCGCCGCGATCGGCGGCGCTGCTGGCAGGGTCGGCGGCGATGTCGAGCAGCGCTTCCTTGAGCCGGTCGCTGCGCAGGCGCGAGCCCTGCACGCCGGCGATCGCGCTGGCCCGCACCGGCGCGGACGAGTCGAGGATCGCGCGATGCAGCAGGTCCTCGGTCTGCTCGCTGTCGTCCCACTGCGCCAGCTGCAGCACCGCCTGCGCGCGCAGCGCCGGGTCGGGATCGCGCGCGAGCGCGGCCAGCTGCGCCACCACCGGCGCGGCGTCTTCGCTGGGCAGCGTCGCCGGGGTCAGCATCGCCACCAGTTCGGTCCGGCGCTGCGGATCGCCGCCCTGCTCCAGCTTGGCCAACAGGGTCTGGCGTACTTCGGCGCGGTCCATCGAGTACGCGCTGAGCAAGGCCAGGCCGTCGCGCTCGTCCTGCGCGCGCGTGCTCGCGCTCAGCGACAGCGCGAAGCGCAGCACCTCCTCGCCGGACACGGCATTGAGCAGCGACAGCAGTTCGCCGCGCGCGGCCGGATCGGTTTCGTTGCGGAACCGCTGCAGCAGGCTTTGCAGGAAGGCCGGATCGCGACTGGCGCGCTGGCGCAGCGATTCGAAGCTGACCGGCGCGTCGCCGCCCAGCGACAGATAGTCGGGATAGGGCGAATGCGGCTGCGCGCCGTTCGCGCGATGCGCGTTCGCGTCGGTTTCGGCCGCGGGCGGCTTCGCATCGCGCGTCGGCACGGCCGGCGCGCGATGGGCGACATAGGCGCCGCCGGCGAAGGCGCCGGCCACGGCCGAAACAACGGCGATCGACAGCGCGTGCTTGAAGTTCATCGGTCCGGAGGCAAGGGAAGCGCTGCAAGCATACCGGTCGCCTCGCGGGTCACGAATGAAAGGCCGGCGCGATGCCGCTGTTGCGAACGCAGCGCGCGGGCGGCGATGGAACCGCCCCTCTCCGGTGCACCGGAGAGGGGTTGGATCGAACACCGTCCAGTGAATCAGCAATCCGGCGCCACCCGTCCGTCCGAGCCGGTGTAGGTGTAGGCGTCGGGAATGAAGCGGCCGCTGCCGATCCGGTTCCACAGATTGCTGGTGCCGTAGGTGCCGGTCACCGAAGTGCCGGTGGTCTGGCATTGGATCGTCACGCCCGCGCCGTCGCTGAGGCTGCCGACGATCGAGTACGAGGTACCCGGGCCGGAACGCACGTTGAGCGGCGTGCCGTTGGTGTTGACCGTGCCGCTCGCGCCGCCACCGCCGCCGCAGGAATTGCGGCTGGTGTAGTTGGCGGTGCCGAAGTAGTTGATCTGCGCGCCGTTGAACTTGATCTTCTGCGCGCTGCCGTTGAGGCGTTCTTCGAAGTGCAGATGCGGGCCGGTCGAACCGCCGGTGGTGCCGACCGTGCCGATCGACTTGCCGATCGCCACGCTCTGGCCGACCGAGACCGAGTACGAATTCAGATGCGCGTACAGGCTGGTCCAGCCGCCGCCGTGATCGATCACCACGTACTTGCCGTAACTGGTGTCGCCCAGGTTGCGCACCACGCTGACCGTGCCGGCCGCGGCCGCGACCACGGTGTCGCCTTCGTCGTTGGCGCGGTTGAAGTCCACCGAGTTCTGCGGGCTGTGATTGGTGCGGGTCTGGCCGGACCAGACCTGGCCGCAAGGAAACGGCATCTGGAAGGTCGGCGCGGCCTGCGCGGCGGTGCCGAACAAGGCGGCGAAAGCGAACAGCGCGGCGGCGCCGGCGGTGCGATTGCGTGGATTCATGGCGGGATCACTCCATCGATGAGGCCGCGCCGTTGCCGACGGCGCGACGGTAGGGACGAGACAACAACTCAGTGCGCGATCTGTACATCGTCGAGATAGAGATTGACGTCGAAGCTGGTCTGCTCGCGCAGCAGCCATACCGCATCCAGGCGAACGCTGGCGGCGTCGATCTGGCCGTTGCTGGCGCCGGCCCAGGCGTTCCACTGCGCCGGATCGTCCAGCGCCCATTCCAGGTAGGTCCATTGGCCGGTCGGGATGGTCCGCGCGATCGCGCGCTCGGCGCCGTCGCTGTCGTCGATGCTCAGCGACGCGCTCAGATCGCTGCCGCCGGTGTAGATCCAGAAACCGATCTTGCCGCCGGCGCGGATCAATTCCAGATTGTTGGCCGGGGTGCCGCCGCCGGACAGCAGGCGCACCGCCCAAGCGGTCGCGACCGCGGGATCGTCCTTGAGCAACACCCGCAGCGAACAACTGCCGTTCTTGCGCGTGGCGCAGTCTTGCTGGGCCAGCGAAGCAGTCGAGATACCAGTGGTGCTGCCCGATAACGTCGGCGCGCTATTGAAACGGCCGACACCGCTTTCGAACGCATCGAACACGATCGCGTCGCCGCCGGGCGCGCCGCCGCCGTCGTTGGCGAGGAAGGCGTTGCGCAGGCCGGCCGGGCTGTTGTTGTTATTGAAGTAGTGGTTGGCGATCCACTTCCAGTCGCGGCCGTTGTTGGCGGCCCAGCGCTGGCTGCCCCATTGGCTCATGCCGCGGCCGTGACCGAAACAGCCGCGGCCGCGCCCGACTTCATCGCTGATGCACGGCCAGTTGTTGCGCGGCGAACCGTTGCGGCCGTTGCCGCAGCTCAGATCGTTGTTGACGCACGACAGGCCGTCGCCCGGATCGTCCCAGGCGTTGTTTTCCGAGGAGTATTCGCTGAACGCCGCGGTCTGACCGTCGCGGGTCAGCAGCACGCCGCGGGTGGCCGCGGCCGCGGCGACCGTCGCCGCCACGCTGTCGGCGTTGAAGGCCTGGCACGAGGTGCTGCTGCAGATGTCGTAGCGGCTGTTGACCGGATGGGCGACGTAGTACGCGGCGTAGCTGCGATAGGCGACCGCGCCGGCGGCGAGCGAATCGGCGTCCCACGACGGGATCCATTCTTCGTCGAGGCCGCGGCCGACATAGTCTTCGAACGCGTACACCGAGACCGCGCTGCACGAGCGGCCGGAGCAGTTGGTGCCGACGCGGATGCTGGCCGGCACCGGCACGGTCGCGGCCTGCGCGGCGAGCTTCTTCGCGATCGCGACCGAGGCCGGCCGTCGCGGATCGAGCGCGGCGTCGGCATCGATGCGTTCGGCATCGGCCGCATTGCGCGCCGCATCGGCGGGCGATACGGGCCGTTGTTGATCCTGGCGCTGACGCGCCTGAGTCTGCACGTGACTGCGATCCTCGCTGGCGCTGCCGGCGCCGGGCATCAGGTCGACGATCAGATGGCGGCTGTCGTTGAGCAAGGGCAGACCGAGCAGGCGCTGGGTACGGTGATTCGCCGCGGCGATGCTCAGTTCGATCGTCGCCGGCAATGCCTCGCTGTCGCGATTGAGCGCGGCCGGCAACGTGGCCGGCAGTTCGAAATAACCTTGATCGTCGGTGTTCGTGCGCGTGCCCTGGCTGCTGCGCACCTGCGCGCCGCCGAGCGGTCGCCCGCTGACCTGGTCGTAGACATGGCCGCTGAACACCGCGCAGCGCGCGCAGGACGCGGCCTTCAAGGCAAGCAGATCGAGCGCGTCGGACGGTCGCGACGGCGGCAACCACAGCGTCAGCGGCAACGGCTGCGCGGCGTCGATGCTTACGCGCGTGCTCAGGCCGGCGTGCTCGCTTGCGCTCACGACCAGTTCGTACTCGCCCGCGGCGAGGGTCGCGAAGCGGCCGCCCGGGCCAGTGACGCGCAGGTCGTGCACCCGCGCGGTCTCGCCGCGCGGATGCACGAGCAGGTTGGAGTCCAAGGCGCGGCCGCTGACCGCGTCGCGCACGCGGATGTCCAGGCTGCGCTGGTTCACCGGCGCGGCGCGGGCGGCATCGACCGGACTGGCGGCGGCGATCGTCGCCGGCGCGGCCGCGGCGCGCAGCCATTGCGCGAACACCGCGCCGGCGATCAGCAGGGCGAGGATCGCCAGCCAGGTCGGCACGCGGCGCGCGCGATGCGGCCGCTCGCTGCCCGGATCGGGCGACGACGGCGATGGGTTGGAATCGTGCATCGGCGTTCCCCTGGAGGCCGGTCGGCGCTGGTCGCTCGGCGAGTCGCTCATGATCGGCTTGCGATGTTGCAGTGGTGGCGGTGATCGGCGGCGCGGCGACCCGGATTGCGCGAAGCGCGACCAAGATCACCCGGCGATCGCGAGGTCGTGCGTGCGTTGCCGCGGTCGCCCACGAAGACATCGCATTCGCAACGCCCAAACCGCGCATGACGGCGCTTCCCCTGTTCCTGCGCCGGCGCCGCGATCGCGCATTCAACCGCTCTCGTTCATTCAAACAGCGCGCGGACCGCCACCCGGCGGACCGCGCGCCTGGACCTCAGTTCTTCACCTGCACATCGTCGACGTACACGTTCACATCGAACGAGGTCTGATCGCGGTAGAACCACACCGCATCGAGCTTCACCGACGCGGCGGTGATCGCGCCGTTGGCGCCGCCGACCCACGCATCCCACTGCGCGTCGTCGGTCAAGCTCCACTCCAGATAGGTCCAGGTGTTGGCCGCAATCGCGCGGCTCACCGAGCGCTCGGTGCCGTCGCTGTCGTCGATGCCGATCGCCGCGCTCATCCCGGTCGCGCCGGTGAAGACCCAGAAACCGACCTTGCCGTTGGCGCGCGTCAGGGCCGCGTTGCTGCCCGGATTGCCACTGCCCGACAACAGCCGCACCGCCCAGGCATCGGCGCTGGCGGCATCGTCTTTCAACAGCAGCCGCAGCGAGCACTCGCCGTTCTTGCGCGTGGTGCAGTTGCGTTCGCTCAGCGAAGTCGCGGCGATGCCGGTGGTGCTGCCCGAATACGCCGGGCCGGTGTCGAAATGCCCGACCGTGCTTTCGAAACTGTCGATCACGCTGCCGCTGCCGGGCGGATTGCCCGGATTGAGCAGGTTGTAGTAGCGCGCCCAATCCCAGTTGATGCCCGGATCGGTGTGGGTCTGGCTGCTGTAGTGCTGGTGGCCCTTGACCTTGACGCTGGCCGGCAACACGTTGATGCCGCTGCCGGCCGGGCCCTTGAACGCGCTCGCGCAGCTGATCGCGCTGTAGGTCGCGCAGAAATGCCGGGTCAACGCCGCCGAGGCGTTGTACATCGCCGCGGTGTACCAGCTGGCGTTGTTGATGAAGCCTTCGTGCTCGATGCCGAGCGTGGTCTTGTTATGCACGCCGACGTGATGGGCCGCGCGGTTCTCGCGCACCATCTGGGTGATCTGGCCGTCGGAGCTGCGGATCAGGTAATGCGCGCTGACGCTGTTGGGGTTGTTCTGGAACCACGAGATGCTGCCGGCGTAATAGCCCTGCATCGTGTGGATGGTCACCGAGTCGTACGACGTGCGCGTGGAGTGATAGGGCGAGGCGACCCACAGCGCCGGGCCGTAATCGGTGCTCTTTTCGTCGGCCGCGGTCAGCGACGGCGCGCGCAAGGTTTCGCTGAGCGGATCGATCGCGAACGCGCCGTCGTCCTTCAACGCGCCGGCCTCGACCCGATCGCGGCTCACGTCCAGACGCACGAACGGCGCGCGCAGTTGCACCAGCTTGCGCGCGTCGAAGGCGCGTTCCCAGGCGACCGCGCGCGTGGGCACGACGATGCCGCGGTCGTTGACGCCCTTGTCCTGCGCCAGCAGCACGTCGAAGGCGAAACTGGAACGGGCGTGATCCTGGATAACGCTCTTGCCCACGTTGCCGGCGAAACCGGCGTAACGCTCCAGCGCCGGACGCGTGGCTTCGATCGCCGACTTGGCGCCAACCCCGTCGGCGCGCAGTTCGCGATCGAGCAAGGCCGCCGAGGCGAGGATGTTGCTGAGCGGATCGCGCTGCACGCGCGCCGCGGGCACGCCGATCAGGCGCGCTCCTTCGCTGACTTGATCGGCGAAACCTTCGCCGTGGTACAGGCCCATGACGCCGTACGAGCGCGGCATGTGCTGGTGCTGTTCGCCATAGCCCGCGGCCGGGCCGGGCTGCAGTTGCTGCCAGCGGCTCATCACGTAGGCGATCGATTCCAGCGTGCCGGCCGGGATCGACGGGTAACGCGCATAGGCCTGGCGGAAGTAGTCCGCGTACAGCGCGCGGTCGACGCGTTGCAGCGACTCCTCGATCTGCAGGCGCTGGGCCAGGGCGCGGTCTTCGGGTGCGGCCTGGGCCTGCGCGGCCCACGGCGCGGCGAGCGCCAGCAGGGCGAGGGTCAGCGACCACGACAGCGAACGCACGCCGGTACCGGCCCCATGGCGCGCAATGGAATATTCATTCATATCAAATCTCCCCAGAAGAATTAATAATTCCCGCGGGGCTCTTGTACTGCATTTGTCCGACCGGCAAGTGCTGTCAGGTCCGGTTTTTGTAGGGCGATTTCCGATCCGCGACTGCGATCACTTCGCGATTGCGCCGCACGGCCGATACCGGCCCCGAAACCGCCCGCCGCGACCCTGCGGACGTGGTGCGCTGCGCCAAAATCGCCTCGTTCACCCTGTTCATACTCGGGTTGGCCCCAGTTCCCCGGCGACCCCGGCTTGCTTATCGTCTAGCGCTTACGCCGCACTGCGCGTGCGAAAACGACGACTTGAGGAATAACGAAGATGAGCGGAATCGGTGGCGTCAGCTGGCAGGTCTACAAGAACCTCCCGCCGGAGGATCAGCAGGCGATCCGCGACGCGGCCGCCAAGCCGCCGCAGGTGCAGGCCGAACCGGCCGCCGACCCCGCGCCGCCGCCGGCGCCGCCGCCGGCCAAGCCGGCCGATGCGCAGACCCCGCAGGAGGCGGTCGCCTCGATCAACGCCCAGCCGCTGCCGAAGACCGACGACCTGGGCGGCATGCCCGGCCCGGTGTTCGATTCGATCTACAAGCCGCGCGTGGAGCAGTTCACCACCGCGCGCCGCGAGGACGCGCAGGCCGCGCTCGACCGCATGGAGCCGAAGCTCGAGGACTTCCGCAACAGCGGCCTCAACGGCGCCACCGCGAACATGGAGTACCAGGAGTCGCGCAACGCGTTCAACAGCAATCCCTACGTCAAGGAATTGCAGCGCATCGTCACCGAGGCGACCGACAAGCCGACCCAGGTACCGAGCTATCTGACCAATCAAAGCACCCAGGCCGATCCGAGCGCGGTGTCCAACCTCAAGCTCGACAGCGTGCGCACCGCGCTCGATACGCTCGGGGTGAAGCTGCCGGAGAATCCGACCCCGCAGCAGATCGCCTCGGGTTACGAACTGCTCGGCGCGCTGCCGCAGGACGTGCTGTCGTATGCGATCAATCCCGGAACCGCGGTCACCTACACCACCCCGGTCGCCGGCGTCAGCACGCCGTCGTTCATTCCGGCCCGGGTCGGCGCCGACGTGGTGGTCGAGGGCAAGGTCGAGCTGTCGGACGTGCAGACCGGCGTGGACTTCGAGCAGACCCAGCAGTTCAAGGCCTCGGTGGAAGTGCGCGGCGAAGCCGGCCTGGACGTGGGCAAGACCCCGCTCAACAAGTTGTACAAGGCCGCCACCTTGCTGCGTCAGGTCTCCGATGAGACCAAGCAGATGGTCGAAAGCTCGCCGCTGCTGCGCAACGTGGTCAAGGGCCTGCCGGTGTCGGGCCATCTGGTCGCCTTCGAAGGCACCCGCCTGAGCTACGAAGCCACGGTCACCCCGCAGCAGGGCGCCAAGCTCGATGCCGGCGACATGAGCGCGATGCCCAACCCGCTCGATCCGCAGGCGATGCCCGAAGGCACCTCGGTGCTGATGCGCGGGCAGAACCTCACCGGTTCGGACTTCGCCATCAACTACAAGATGTACGGCGGCATCGGCGGCACCCACACCGAACTCGACGGCGCCGGTTTCGGCGTGCGCAAGATGGAAGGCTCGGTGGTCGAGGTCTATGCCGGCCCGATGGAAACCGTCGAGAACGCGACCATGTTCGGCCTGGGCAAGGTCGGCACCGCCTCGATCGGCCTGAGCGTGGAAACCAGCATGGAGAACCGTTCGCTGCAGACCGCGCGCATCGACCTGTCGACGCAAGAAGGCCAGCAGGCGTACCAGACCTTCATGAGCGGCGGCAAGATTCCCGACTGGAATCCGCCGGGCGTGCAGCGCTCGGGCACCACCGAAGTGTTCAACGCCGAACACGCCGCGCGCCTGGGCATCGACGCCGGCCCGATCTCGATCGGCGTGGGCAACAGCAGCCAGCTCACCATCACCCGCAACGTCTGGCAGGACGGCACCATCGACCAGACCAACAGCTACCAGGGCGCGGGCCAGACCACCGAGGTGCAGTTCCAGGTCGGCGCCGACGGCAAGCCGGTCAAGGACTCCACCGAGTGGACGCTGGTGCTGCCCAACACCAGCGACGTCGCGGCTTCGTACTTCAACTCGTCCTATCGTCCCGGCGAACTCAACAAGAAGTTCGACGGCAAGCAGCATCTGCAGTTCGAGTTCAGCGACAAGGACCTGATGTCGCTGCGCGACCGCGCCCGCGAGAGCGTGGGCAACCTGGGCGGCGACGAGCACGGCGGCGAGCGCCTGAAAGACCTGGATGCCGGCCGCATCACCCCGTTCCCGAACGACCTGACCGAGCAGATCGCGATCGCCAAGACGCCCGACGAGGTGTTCGCGGCGATCTCGCGCAGCGGCCAGGCTGGCTGCGAGGATTTCGTGACGATGATGATGTGGGGCGACCAGCGCAATACCGCGCTGCCGGGCACGTTCCAGATCAAGGACGCCGGCTGAGGACCGCATCGCTCGCGATGCTTGCGCGAACGCCCGGCCTGGCCGGGCGTTTTCGTTTGCGTCGGCCGCGTCCGGGACGAATCAGCGTCGGCGCGCGCGCGTATCGTCGGGATCGCCGAACAGCATCTTGAGACCGCCGCAGACCAGGCCGAGGCACAGCAGCACGAGCAGGCCCCGGCAAAACACCCCGAACGAAAACCACACCGGCGCATCGGAAAACAGCAAGAGCGTACTGGACGACCCAAAGCGCGACCGGCCCATGTACAGCGCGCCGGTGGTCAGCGCGACGAACATATCGCGCGCCATGGACACGCCAAGCAGACCGAAGAACGCGCCGCCCAGAGCGCCGGCGATGCGCGTGCCGGCGCTCGACCGCGCGGCGGTGATGCGGGCGGGTTCGCGAGGTTCCGGTTCGCGCGCGGGCGCGGCGGTCGTGTGTTGCGGCGGTCGTTGCGGCGGCCGTGGCCGCGGCGGGGCTGCAGCGCGGGCGTGGTCGTCGTGATGACCGTTGGCAGCACGGGCGCGGCGGCGCTCGCGGTCGGCGCGAACACGCTCACGCTCGCGGCGGATGCGTTCGCTGCGGCGGACTTTCTTTTCGCGGATTGGGGCGGGTTCCGGCGTGGGTTCCGGCGCGACCGCAGCGGTTTGCGTGGCTTTGGCGGCGGCCGCCCGCGCCGCCGCGATCGACGCGCCGGCCCGCGTTCTGCCGACCGTCGCGTCCAGCCCGAGGTAACGTCGCACCCGTTCGTGCAGACGATGCATCTCGCCGGTCCACTGCGGCAACGCGAACTCCTCGTCGGTGATGGCGTGTTCGCGGCCGTCCGCATCGATCAGGGTCAGGCCGGTCCGGCGAAACAGTCCCTTGCCGCTCCAATGACGCACCTGCACCGCTCGCGGTGTTGCGAACGTCGCGCTGCGCTGCAATCGGCGCCGGCCGAACACATCCCAGCCGACGCACTCGCAGCGACCGGCCTGGAGCGCGAGCCGCAGCTCCAGCCATGGCCGCGCCTGCAACAGCAAGCCGACACCCAACGCGCACACCAGCGAATACATCGACAGCATCAGCAGTACATCGAGTCCGCCCTGCCTGCGCATGCGGCGCAGGAAGGTACCGGTGCCATAGGCTTCGTCCAGCCCGATCAGAAGGGGAGCGCTGAGTATCAACAGCAGGCTCACCGCGACGAAGCCCAGCGTGGCCAGCCACCGGCTGCGGCGGACGATCAGTTCGTCGCCCTGTTCGAGAATCGTCAGGTACATATGCGCGTCCATGCGGACGAACCGGTGTGGCGTCGACACAGCGCGGGTGGGCGGCGCGGCATGGGTCATCCTTGATCCGACAGGACGCACAGTGTCGACGCGCTCGGGTAACGGCGTCAAAACCGCTTGCGCGTGCGCGCCGATCCCACTGGAGCGCATCCGGCCCGACGCCGTGTTCCCACCACCCTCGACGCAGCTGACCAAGCCCGTTGCGGGCGGGCTTCAGCCCGACGCGCTCGTCCGGGATCGCCGCGCAGCGAACATTCCCGCAGCCACTATTGCGCGATCAGACAGGCGAAGGATTGCGCTCGCCGAACCCGGCCTGATGCCAATACGGATACGCCTTCGCCGTCGCGCTGGCCGCATCGAGTCGGGCGACCTGCTCGGGCGTGAGATTCCAGCCCACCGCGCCGAGGTTCTGCTTGAGCTGCTCCTCGTTGCGCGCGCCGATCACCACGGTCGCCACGGTCGGCCGCTGCAACAGCCAGTTCAGCGCGATCTGCGGCACGGTCTTGCCGGTTTCCGCGGCGATCTCGTCGAGCGCGTCGACCACGCGGTAGACATACTCGTCCTGCACCGGCGGCCCCATGTCGGCGGTGACGTGCAGGCGGCTGTTGTCCGGCAGCGGCTGGCCGCGGCGGATCTTGCCGGTCAGTCGGCCCCAGCCCAGCGGGCTCCACACCACCGCGCCGACGCCCTGATCCAGGCCGAGCGGCATCAGCTCCCATTCGTAATCGCGGCCGATCAGCGAGTAATACGCCTGATGGGCGACGTAGCGCGACCAGCCGTGACGCTCGGCGATCGCGAGCGATTTCATCAGATGCCAGCCGGAGAAATTCGACACGCCCAGGTAGCGCAGCTTGCCGGCGCGGACCAGATCGTCGAGCGTGGACAGGGTTTCCTCGATCGGCGTGCGCGCGTCGAAGCCGTGCAACTGGAACAGGTCGATGTAGTCGGTGCCCAGACGCTTGAGCGCGGCGTCGATCGAACGGATCAGATGATGGCGCGAAGAGCCGACTTCGTTCTCGCCGTCGCCGAAGCGGAAGGTGGCCTTGGTCGAGATCAGCAGGCTGTCGCGCGGGCGGCCCTTGATCGCTTCGCCGAGGATGGACTCGGCCGCGCCCTTGGAATAGATGTCGGCGCTGTCGAACAGGTTGACCCCGGCCTCCAGCGCGATGTCGAGCAGGCGCCGCGCGCCGGCGACGTCGGTCTGGCCCCAG
This sequence comes from Lysobacter capsici, assembly GCF_014779555.2. NCBI lineage: Bacteria > Pseudomonadati > Pseudomonadota > Gammaproteobacteria > Lysobacterales > Lysobacteraceae > Lysobacter > Lysobacter capsici. Next base: position 751,719 of record NZ_CP094357.1, on the reverse strand, counting down.
GCCTTGAAGAAGTCGCCTTCGCCGCCGAAGGTACCGGTGCCGAAACTCAGCACCGGCACGCGCAGACCGGACGCGCCCAGAAAACGATGTTCCATGCCGCACTCCTGATGGGGGACAGACGGGCATTGCACGCCAATGGGTGCGGGGGCTCAAGGGGATGGGTGGGATGGTGCGTTTTGGGATGGGGTGCCGGATCGGTGGGGCGGGTTGAAATGCGCTGGATGCGTGTCGGTCAAACCATTACGCATCTACCTACCGTCATTGTCGCGAAGGTAGGAATGGCGATCCGGGGGACGGCCGGGCCTTCACTGAGTCCAAACACGAACTACATGCTCGCGCGCCACTCGTTACCGTCATTCCCGCGAACGCGGGCTCCGCTTTACTTCGGCGCAGCCGAACATCCAGGGCCTTTCGTGCGAGAACGCTTGAAGTTTTGGGAGGAAAGTCGCTGGATTCCCGCGTTCGCGGGAATGACGGTATTGAGAGATGACGCTGAAGGCTCTGGATCCCCGCCTTTGCGGGGATGACGGTCTGGTGGGATGACGCTTAAGACTCCGCGGGATGGCGGTCCGGGAGATGGCCCTGGCGCCGTGCTGAGTCCAAATCCGAATCCAGACGAAACAGCACGCTTGCGCGCCGCTCTCCTACCGTCATTCCCGCGAACGCGGGCTCCGCTTCACTTCGGCGTAGCCGAACATCCAGGGCCTTTCGCGCGGGAACGCTTGAAGTCTTGCGAGGACAAAGTCACTGGATGTTCGGCTGCGCCGAAGTAAAGCGGAGCCCGCGTTCGCGGGAATGACGTTCTGGTGGGATGGCGCTGAAGGCTCCGCGAGATGGCGATCTGGAAAGATGTCGCTGAAGGCTCTGGATCCCCGCCTTCGCGGGGATGACGGGCTCAGAGGTCGAGGTCGAGATTGCGATTGCGATTGCGGTTCAACCGATCCGATGACGCCTCACTCCACCGACACAAATTTCACATCCGAAGGCGACACCGCCTCCATCGTCTGCACCGTATCGCCCAACCGCCCGCTGCGCGGGTCGCGCTCGATCACCACCAGCGTATTGCTGTGCTGATTGGCCACCACCACGTGCCGGCCGTCGGGCGACAGCGCGAACTCGCGCGGGCCCCGGCCTTCGGTGCTGCGGCGCTGCATGGCGGTGAGCGTTCCATTGGCGGCGTCGACCGCGTACACCGCGATGTGGTTGTCCTCGCCGCGGTTGCTCGCATACAGAAAACGGCCGTCGCCCGACAGGTGCAGGGCCGCGGCGGCGTTGCCGTCGCGCCGGCCCGGGTCCATCGCCACGGTCTGCACCGGGTGCAAGCGGCCGTCGTCGTAATCGAACACGACCAACTCGCCGGTCATTTCCAGAGTCAGATACACGTGCTTCCCGGCAACGTCGAACAGCAGGTGACGCGGGCCGCTGGCGGGCGGCAGGTCCACCGACGCGGTCGCCGCGGCGAGCAACGGCCGTTCGGCGCTGCGGGCCGGATCGTAGCGGTACACATAGACCTTGTCGGCGCCCAGATCGGCGGCCAGCACGTAGCGGCCGTCGGGCGCGGGCACGACCGCATGCACGTGCGGCCCGAGCTGGCGTTCGCGGTCGGCCAGGCTGGCGCGATGGCTCAGTACTTGTACGCCGGGTTGCAAGCGGCCTTCGCGATCGATCGGCAACACCGCCAACGTCCCGCCGGGCGATTGCGCGCCGGAGTAATTGGCGACGAACAGGTAACGGCCGTCGCGGCTGACCGAGGCATGCGCGGGGTCGTCGCCGAGGCTGTTGGCCTGCGACAGCCGACGCGACGCCGCCGGCCCGCGCGCGAGCGCGAAACTGCTCGCGCGTCCGACCGGATCGGCCGAGGCCGGGCCGTTCTCGTTGACCGCGAACAGCTGGCGTCCATCCGCCGACAACGTCACCCACGACGGATTGTCGGTTTCGATCACTTCCAACAGCTGCGCCTGGATCTGCCCGCTCGCAAGGTCGAAGCGATAACGGCCGATGCCCTTGCAGCTCGCGCCGGTGTAGCAACCGACCAGGAGTTCGGCCGATCCCTCGGCGGTGCGTGGCGCGGCATCGGCGCCGGCAAGGATCGAGGTCATGAGCACACTCCAGGCAAGCAGGATGGATCGCGGGTTCATCGGGTTCTCCGGCGCGGCGGCGCGAGGGTCGATCCTGGATCACATCACCCAAATAGCCAAGCCGCTCGGGATGAAACTGCGCGGTTGTCGGGTCGGGCGAATGTGGGATTGTCGCGATTGAAGCGAAGCGCGCCGAAGCTCGAGCCCCGGTGCGCTGCGCGCCGATCACGACGACCGCAACTCAAGACAGACAGCGCGCATGCGACGACGGCCGCAACGACCGGCGCCGCAAGCACCGCCGCATCAACGCACCCCGCCACCCGAGCGCGAATACCGATACTCCACGTCCACCTGCGCGGTCACCTCGCCGGTCTGCGCCGGCGCCTCGGCCGCATAGTCGTAGGCGCGCGCGCCGTACTGCCGCGCGGTCGGCGTCTGCGGCGTCCACCACGGCCGATCGTCCTCGAACTTCACCGCGGTGGCCGCGTCCAGGGTCCAGCCCAGTTCGGCGGCGATCACCGCGGCCTTGCGCCTGGCATCCTGCAAGGCCAGGCGACGCGCCTGGTCGCCGTACTCGGGCAGGCGATCGGACAAGGGACGCAAGCTTTCGAATTCGCCGACCCCGGCCTGGCTGAGTTGTTGCTGCAACAGCGCCAGCGCATCGTCGCCGCGCACCCGCAGCACGAAGCGGGTCGAGTAGCGATAGCCCGCCGCGCCCTCGCCGCCGTCGCGCGTGGTCAGGCGCGGCGCGTCGACCGACAGTTCGCTCAGCTCGCCACGGTGCGTCTGCAGCACCCGCCGCACCGCGGCCACGACGGGCTGATGCCGTTGCAGGGCGGCGCGCGCATCGGCGGCGTCGCTGACCACCGCAAACGACAGTTCGAACAGGTCCGGCTGATAGGCGACGCGGCCGAATCCGGCGACGTGGAAACGGCCGCCGTCGACGTCCTGCGCGCGCGCCGTCGGCGACAGCCACAGTGCGGCCGCGAGCAAGGTCAAGCCCAGGTAATTCATCGGCGACTCCGGGCGCGGGCGATGGCCGGATTCTGCTGCCGTCGCCGGCCGGTGTCGATGCGACCGGGCGAATCCCACGGATTCCACGCTCGTCCGCGAGCCGGCCCGAGGCCGCCCGGACTGGGCCGCGCCGCCGCGCGCGCGTATCCTAGGCGCCGCCCGGCCGCTGTCGCGCCCGCGGCCCTTTCGTACGTCCGCCTCAAGAGTCCCGTCATGACCGATACCCCGCCCGACCGCGTCTCCAACGATCCCCGCAGCCCGTTCTTCGATCCGTCCGTGGTCGAACGCGGCATCGGCATCCGCTTCAACGGCGTGGAGCGCACCAACGTCGAGGAATACTGCATCAGCGAAGGCTGGGTGCGGTTGCCGGTCGGTAAGTCGCTCGACCGTCGCGGCAATGCCATGACCATGAAGCACAAGGGCCAGGTCGAAGCCTGGTATCTGTCGCCGGCGCCGGACGCCGACAGCAAGTAAGCGCCGCCCTCGCCACGGCGACTTGACGACGCGCGTCGGGGCTGAAGCCCCGTCCATGGAGATTCAGCGACCGCGCCGTTGCAGGCGATGGATGCCGATGCTCGCACCGGAGCGTCGAGGGTCCGCGGGCACCCACACGGCCGGCGTGGCAACAAGCCGCGTTGAGGGAAGAACCTCAGCCCCGATCCGGTTCGCCCGGACCCTGCGAACTCATGCCGCCGCGCTGTCGCGCAACTGCCCGCACAAGCGGCGCATATCCTCGGCCAGCACCGGCACCGGCTGCGGCAGGCGCAAGGCCGCCTCGATCGTCGCGCAGTCGCGGTCGCCCTCGGCCGCGGCGAGCAGGCCGCGCGCGTAAGCGCCGAGCGGATCGGCCTGGACCAGCACCGGCTGCAGCCACTCGCGCGCGTCCTTGGCGGTGCCGCGCATCACCAGCAACTGGGCCAGCTGGAAGCGCGCGACCACGAACTCCGGCACCACCGTCAACAGCGCGCGCAGGCGCTCCTCGGCGCGCTCGAACAGGCCGAGCTGGGCGTGCTGGATCGCCAGCAGGTACTGCGCGTGCAGGTTGTCGGGCTCGCGTTCGAGCACGGTCTTGAGCAGGCGCACGGCCTCGACGTCGCGCGCGCCCTGGATGGCGTCCAGCGCGTGGCGCAACAAGGTCGCAGTGTCGAGCCGCTCGTCGATCATGCGTGACTGCCGCGCCTCCCCGGCGCGCGCCGTTTCATGGCCGGGCATTGTGCCCCAGCCGGGGCCAACGAAAAACGACGCTCGTCATAACGAAAAGCGAAGACGCGCTTGCTTATGTTGCGCTCGCCTCGCCAAGGAATTTCCGACGGTCCAACCCCGTCGGGCCCCGGCCGGCGTTCTCAAGTCGCACAACCCGATCATTGGAGGATCACCATGTTGCTGCGCGCCACTCCCCGTACCGCCCCTGTCGCCGCGCTCGCGCTCGGCATCGCCGTCGTCCTGGCTGTCGCCGGCTGCGGCAAGAAAGTCGACCGCGCCGATGCGCCGGCCATGGATCAAGCCGAATCGGTCGCCATGTCGGCGCCCGTGCCGGCCATGGAAAGCAAAACCTATTTCCTGCAGGAAGCCCCCGTCGCGGCCAACACCGAAAACTACGAGAAGATCGCCGCCAACCCGATCCACCGCGTCGCCGAACAACCGGTTTCGACCTTCTCCATCGACGTCGACACCGGCAGCTACGCCAACGTGCGGCGCATGCTCGCCGCCGGCGAACTGCCGCCGAAGGACGCGGTGCGGGTCGAGGAGCTGCTCAACTACTTCGACTACGGCTATCCCAAGCCGGCGTCCAAGGACACCCCGTTCCAGGTCACTACCGAGCTGGCGCCGGCGCCGTGGAACGCCAAGCACGTGCTGATGCAGATCGGCATCCAGGGCTATGACGTCGACAAGGCCGAACTGCCGCCGGCCAACCTGGTGCTGTTGATCGACACCTCCGGTTCGATGGACGAACCCGACAAGCTGCCGCTGCTGAAGAAGGCGTTCGCGCAACTGGTGCCGCAACTGCGCGCGAAGGACCGGATCTCGATCGTGGCCTACGCCGGCTCGGCCGGGCTGGTGCTGCCGCCGACCCCGGGCGACCGCGGCGGCGAAATCCTCGCCGCGCTCGACAACCTGGCGGCCGGCGGTTCGACCAACGGCGGCGAAGGCATCCAGCTCGCCTACGCCGTCGCGCGCCAGGCCTTCGTCGACGGCGGCATCAACCGCGTGCTGCTGGCGACCGACGGCGACTTCAACGTCGGCACCGCCAATCAGGAGGCGCTGGAAACCCTGGTCGCCGACCAGCGCAAGAGCGGCATCGCGCTGAGCACGCTGGGCTTCGGCACCGGCAACTACAACGATGCGATGGCCGAGCAACTGGCCGATGTCGGCAACGGCAACCACGCCTACATCGACAGCGCGCTGGAAGCGCGCAAGGTGCTGGTCGAGGAACTGGGTTCGACCCTGCTGACCATCGCCGGCGACGTCAAGGTGCAGGTCGAGTTCAACCCGGCCGTGGTCGCCGAGTACCGCCTGATCGGTTACGAAAACCGCATGCTCAAGCGCGAGGATTTCAACAACGACAAGGTCGACGCCGGCGAGATCGGCGCCGGCCACGACGTCACCGCGTTGTACGAGGTGACCTTGGTCGGTTCCGGCGGCGAGTCGGTCGATCCGCTGCGTTACGGCAAGGGCAGCGAGGCGGCGGCCGATGCGAAAGCGCCGCGGGCCGCGGCCGGCGATGCCAAGAGCGGCGAACTGGCCTTGCTGCGGCTGCGCTACAAGCGTCCGGGCGAGAACGACAGCCGCCTGATCGAGACCCCGCTGCTGCGCAAGGACATCGCCGGCGAACCCAGCGAACGCCTGCGTTTCGCCGCCTCGGTCGCCGCCTTCGGCGATCTGCTGCGAGGCGGCACCTACGTCGGCCAGGATTTCGGCTGGAACGGGGTGATCGGCCTGGCCCGCGGCGCGCGCGGGGACGATCGCAACGGTTACCGCGGCGAGTTCCTGCAACTGGCGCAGACCGCGAGCAGCCTGCAGGCGAGCGGGCCGGTGAAGGGCGTGGCGGTCGCGGGCGAGTAAGCGCGACGGTTCCTGAGACTTACCGTACAACCTTCAAGATCCGCGCTGAATTCCCTCTCCCGTTTACGGGAGAGGGCTAGGGTGAGGGCCGCTCCGGCTCGAATTCACAAGCCACACAGTTCGCGCTACGCGCTTCCCTCACCCCAACCCCTCTCCCGTAAACGGGAGAGGGGCTTTTAGACGCTCGACGATCAAGCCGAAGGCACCGCGCCATCGCGCTTGTTGATCCCCGTCGCGAAGTACAGCACCACCAGCAAGATCAGGAACGCCGGCCCGACGTACAAGGCCACGCGCGTATCCGGGAAATACGCCATCAGGCCGATCACCAGCACCAGGAACGCCAGCGCGATCCACGAGGCGACCGGGTACATCGGCATGCGGAACGCCAGCGCCGCCTTGTCCTGCGCGCTCAGGCGCTGACGGAACTTCATGTGCGAGACCAGGATCACGCCCCAGGTCCAGATCGCGCCGAAGGTCGCGATCGAAGTCACCCACACGAACACCTTGGCCGGCGCCAGATAGTTCGCCACCACGCCGATCAGCAACGCCACCGCCGACACCAGGATCGCGGCGCGCGGCACGCCTCCGGCCGAGGTGTGGGCGAAGAACGCCGGCGCCTGCTTCTGCTGGGCCAGGTTGTAGAGCATGCGCCCGGTGCTGAAGATGCCGCCGTTGCACGAGGACAACGCCGCGGTCAGCACGACGAAGTTGATGATGCCGGCCGCCTCGCGGATGCCCAGGCGCTCGAAGGTCATCACGAACGGGCTGCCGGTGGTGCCCAGTTCGTTCCACGGGTACAGCGACAAGATCACGAACAGCGCGCCGACGTAGAAGATCACGATCCGCCAGAACACCGAATTGATCGCATCGGGAATCGACTTGGCCGGATTGGCCGCCTCGCCCGCGGTCAGGCCGATCATCTCCACGCCCAGGTAGGCGAACATCACCATCTGCAGCGACATCAGCACGCCCTGCGCGCCGTTGGGGAAGAACCCGCCGTGCGCCCACAGGTTGCTGATGCCGATCGCCACGCCGTTGTTGCCGAAGCCGAACACGATCATCGCCAGGCCGGCCAGGATCATCACCACGATGGTCACGACCTTGATCATCGCGAACCAGAATTCGAACTCGCCGTAGGCCTTGACCGTGATCAGGTTCACCGAACCCATCGCGATCAGCGCGGCCAGCGCCCACGCCCACTGCGGCGAATCCGGGAACCACATCTGCATGTAGATGCCGACCGCGGTGATCTCGGCCACGCAGGTCACCAGCCACAGGAACCAGTAGTTCCAGCCGGTCAGATAGCCCGACAGCGGGCCGAGGTAATCGCGCGCGTAGCGGCTGAACGAGCCGGCGACCGGGTTGTGCACGGCCATCTCGCCCAGCGCGCGCATGATGATGAAGATCGCCGCGCCGCCGAGCAGGTAGGCCAGCAGGATGCCGGGACCGGCGAGCTTGATCGCATTGGCCGAGCCCAGGAACAGGCCCACGCCGATCGCCGCGCCCAGCGCCATCAGGCGGATGTGGCGCTCGCTCAGGCCGCGATGGAGTTGCTGTTGATTGGTCTGCATCCGCCGGACTCTCCGCAGGCTCCCGGCGCGACGGCGGCGCTGCGCTCAACGCGACCGGTCCGGAATCGGCGAAGCATACTCCGGGTGTCTGCGCAGCGGCGGATTAGCGGCCGCTTTCGCGTGCTCCCTCTTCCGCCGCACCTACTCCCTCTCCCGCTTGCGGGAGAGGGCTGGGGTGAGGGCATGCGCGCCGCAGTTGGCGACAGCGCTTGCCCTCATCCGCCCTTCGGGCACCTTCTCCCGCATGCGGGAGAAGGAAAACAGCCGGCTCTTAAGGGAGAAGGGAAGCCCTCAACTCTTGAGCTTGTACCCCGTGCGGAAGATCCACCACACCGCAATTAGGCACAACACCATGAACCCCGCCGTCATCCCCATGCTCAAGGCGATATCCACATCCGACTTGCCGTAGAAACTCCAGCGAAACCCATTGACCAGATACACCACCGGATTGAACAGCGAGACCCCGCGCCAGAACGGCGGCAGCATGTCGATCGAATAGAAGCTGCCGCCCAGGAAGGTCAGCGGCATCACGATCATCATCGGGATCATCTGCAACTTCTCGAAGCCGTCGGCCCACACCCCGATGATGAAGCCGAACAGGCTGAAGGTGACCGCGGTCAGCACCAGGAACACCGCCATCCACACCGGATGGACGATGGTGAAATCGACGAAGCAGCGCGCGGTGATCAGCATCAGCAAGCCCAGGATCACCGACTTGCTCGCCGCCGCGCCGACATAGCCGCAGATCACCTCGACGAACGACACCGGCGCCGACAGCAGCTCGTAGATCGTGCCCGACCACTTGGGCAGGTAGATGCCGAAGGACGCGTTGGAAATGCTCTCGGTCAGCAGCGACATCATGATCAGGCCCGGCACGATGAAGGCCGCGTAGCTGATCCCGCCGATCTCGACCATGCGCGAGCCGATCGCCGAACCGAACACGATGAAGTACAAAGAGGTCGACAGCACCGGCGTCGCGATCGACTGCATCAGGGTGCGGAAGGTGCGATGCATTTCGAAGAAATAGATCGCCTTGATCGCGTGCAGGTTCATGCGCGCACCTCCTGCGCGGCGCCCGGCGCGGGCTTCTTCTCCGCCTGCGGCGACTTGACCAGGTTGACGAAGATTTCCTCCAGCGAGCTTTGGCTGGTGTTGAGGTCCTTGAATTCGATGCCGTGCTCGGCCAGGCGCTTGAGCAGCGCGGCGATGCCGGTGTCCTCGGCCTGCGCATCGAAGGTGTAGACCAGTTCGTTGCCGTCGTCCGACAGGGTCAACGCATCGCTGGCCAACGCCCGCGGCACCGCGTCCAGCGGCGCCTGCAGTTGCAGGCTCAGCTGTTTCTTGCCGAGCTTGCGCATCAGCACGCGCTTGTCCTCGACCAGCACGATCTCGCCCTGGTTGATCACCCCGACCCGATCGGCCATTTCCTCGGCCTCGTCGATGTAGTGGGTGGTCAGGATGATGGTGACGCCGCTGTCGCGCAGGCGCGAGACCATCGCCCACATCTCGCGCCGCAGTTCCACGTCGACGCCGGCGGTGGGTTCGTCGAGGAACAGGATGCTCGGCTCGTGCGACAGCGCCTTGGCGATCAGCACGCGCCGCTTCATGCCACCCGACAGCGCCATGATCTTCTCGCCGCGCTTGTCCCACAGCGACAGCTCGCGCAGGATTTTTTCCAGATACGCCGGATTCGGAGCCTTGCCGTACAGGCCGCGGCTGAAGCGGACCGTGTCGTGCACGGTCTCGAACGCATCGGTGTGCAGCTCCTGCGGCACCAGCCCGATCGCCGAACGCGCGGCGCGGTAGTCGCGCACGATGTCGTGACCGTCGGCGAGCACCCGGCCTTCGCTGGGGTTGACGATGCCGCAGACGATGCTGATCAAGGTGGTCTTGCCGGCGCCGTTGGGCCCGAGCAGGGCGAAGATTTCGCCGCGGCGGATCTCCAGGTCGATGCCCTTGAGCGCGCGGTAACCGCCGGCGTAGGTCTTGGTCAAACCCTGGATGGAGACGATGGAGGACGCACCCGCGGCGTGGGCGGCGGGTGGACGGACGGACGTGGAATCGGACGGCATGGACTCTCCGTGGCGAAGGGTGCGTGGCGATGCTGCGCCGGAAACGGACGGTCGAGCGGAAGCGCGATGCGATGCGGGCGTGGATCGATACAGCGGCACGTCACTGCATCGCGATCGCGTGCGTGGCGCTCAGTGTACGGCTGGCGCAGGGTAGAGCGATGCGACGACGGCGCGATTCATGCCGATGCGATGCACCGTTGCACGCGTGCGTCCAAGCGCGCTCAACGCTCGGCCAGGTACGCGTCCAGGCGCTCGAAGCTTTCGCCCCAGCCCGCGACGATGCCGCGCGCCTGCGCCGCCTCGCGTTCGGCCTGGCCGGCGAACTCGATCCGCACGCTCAGCAGGGTCTGCTCCGGGCCGTGTCCGGCGAACAGCACGGTCACCCGCGACGGCTGCGACGGCCGCTCGTCGTCCCAATCGTCGACGTAGACCAACCGCTGGGGTTCGACGACCTCCTCATACGTCCCCTTGATCGGGTATTCGGCGCCGTCCGGGCCGACCGTGCAGATCCGGAACCGGCCGCCGACCGCGACATCCATCTGCCGCACCACGCCGCGAAAACCGCGCGGCCCCCACCAGCGCGCGACATGGATCGGGTCGGTCCAACCGAGGAACACCAGATCGCTCGGCGCGTCGATGATGCGTTGCACGGTGATGCTGCGTTCGTCGATGCAATGCGTGGTGCGCGCGGGCGCGGCGACGAGCGTGCCGGAACCGTCGGACGTCATGTCGAACTCCTGAGCATGGATAACCGCGCCGGCCACGGCCAGGCCGCGGTCCGCGCGCTGCGGGCCGGATGCCGGCATGGACGCCGGCGGATGAATCGGCCTGCTAATTAACCAATCGGGAAACTACAACCCGAAGGTGCAAGCGTCAAGCCGATCGGCACACAGAATCCACGTCTTCGTCCCAGAGCCTGAGACGGCGGCTCGCGGCGTTCGAACCTTGTGTCCGGGCATCTTGTCGGGCACACACACATCCCGATTGCGGCCTTCCCGGCGCCGCAGATCCTCAGCCCGCCGGCGTGGCCTTGCGCGGCCGCTTCGGCCCGGGCGCCGAATGCCGGCCCTGCGCCGCATCGATCTCGTCGATCCAGCCCGCGCGCGACCCGGCGAAGGCATCGGCGTACGGCACGTACGGCTTGATATCGAGGATCGGCGTGCCGTCGAGCAAATCCACGCCGCGCACGATCAACGCCCGCGGCTCGACCCGGACCAGTTCCACCGCCGACAGCCCGAGCGGATTGGGCCGGTGCGGCGAACGCGTGGCCAGCACCCCGCGCTTGGGCCCGCCACGTGGCGGCTTGACCTGAGGCGTCCAGCCCTGGCTGCGGTGGAACGCGAAAATCAGCCAGATGCGCTCGAACCCGTGCAGATCGGCGTACGCCAGCGCCGGCAGCTCGTCGACGAATTCCAGCCGCGCCTCGATCGCCTCGCCGCTCTGCGTGCCCTGCACCACCGTCGATTGGTGCGGCGCATCGATGCGTTGCGCATACGGCGAGCGCAGATAGGCGATCGGGCGGCAGGAAAACGCGTCGGACATCGGACCAGGCTTCGCGGCGGTGCGGCGATCATTGTCGCCGCCACGAGCGTGTTTGTGGGAACGGGTCCGCGCTTCCAACAACGCCAGCGACCCTCATCGCAGCCTGCGAGACCGCCGCGGCCCAGGCTGCGCCGCTCGACCCGCTCAAGCCCCGGCACGACCGCCAGCGCATGCGTTTTGTCACTGCTGCACCCTGCGCCGATGGCGGTATGCTCGGCGCCGAGCGCACGCGCCGCAGCCCCGCGCTGCCGTCTCCCCCGCCCGCCACGAGGACGCCATGAAATACCTGGTCATGATCTACAACGACGACAGCCTGATCGAAGCCCTGCCCGCCGGCGAATACGAAACCATGATGCGCGGCTGCATCGCCCACGCCGACGACCTGCGCGAGACCGGCGTGCTGCTTGATTCGCAGATGCTCGCCGCGCCCGCCAAGGCGACCTCGCTGCGCACCCGCAACGGCCGCACCACCTTCATGGACGGTCCCTATGCCGAAGCCAAGGAGTACCTGGGCGGCTTCAACTTGATCGAAGCGGCCGACATGGACGAAGCGGTCCGCGTCGCTCAGGAATTCCCCTGGAGCCGCACCGGCCGGATCGAAGTGCGCCCGGTGATGGATTTCGAACAGGTGCGGCTCGCGTTCGACGCCTGACCCGCCGGCACCACGTCGCCACCCCGCATCACCTTAGCAAGCCGGCGCATGCCGGCTTGCTTGCGTTATAAGCAAGGCGGACGGACCCGCCGCACGGGCCGGTCCGGCCGACAGGTCGATGCAGCGACACGGCATCGACCCCGAACCGCGACCCGGCGCGTTCGCAGTTGCATCGCGAGGTCGCCGACGCGCTTCGCCCACCGCCCGAACGCTACAAGGATGTCCGCATGAAACTGCCGCACCTGACCTGTTGGCTGTTGCTCGCCCTCGCCGCGTCGCTCGGCGCGTATCCGGCGTCAGCCGCGGCCGCCGCCAAGACCAACACCAAGACCTTGCGCCCGTTCGCCAGCGAGCGCGAATTCCGCGCGTTCGTCGCGACCCTGCGGCGCAGCCAACCGGTCCACGAAGCGCCGCCACCGTCCCCGGTCGCGTCGATGCCGGCGCCCATGCTGTCGCCGCCCGCGTCGGCGAAGGCCGACTCGACCACGCTCGATCGCATTCAGGTCACCGGCTCGCGCGTCAGCGCCCCGGCCGACGAATCGATCACCAACGTCCAGACCCTGGGCGTCGACGAAGGCGACATCGTCAAGAAACAAGGCGACTACCTGATCGTGCTGCGCCGCGGCCGCCTGTTCACCGTGCGCATCGGCGGCGACCGCCTGCAGCCGGTGTCGTCGATCGACGCCTTCGCGCCGAACTCGGACCCGAACCAGACCTGGTACGACGAAATGCTGGTCTCGCGCGACACCGTGGTGGTGATCGGCTACAGCTACGACCGCGGCGGCACCGAGGTCGGCGTGTTCGATCTGAACGCGCAAGGCCAGTTGAAATACCGCGCCACCTATCAGCTGCGCAGCAACGACTATTACTCGGCCAGCAACTACGCCAGCCGTCTGATCGGCCGCACCCTGATCTTCTATTCGCCGCTGGCCTTGCGCCCAGGCAGCGACCTCGCCCAGTCGATGCCGGCCCTGCGCCATTGGCGCCGCGGCGCCACCCCGGCCGACTTCAAGCGCATCCTGCCGGCGACCCGCATCTACCGCAGCGCCGCGCCGGTCGACCACGACGACTTTCTCACCCTGCACACCGTCGCCTCGTGCGATCTCGACGCCCAGCCGATGCGCTGCACCGCCACCGCGGTGCTCGGACCGGCGAGCCGCAGCTTTTATGTCTCGTCCGATTCGGTCTATGTCTGGACCTCGAGCTGGAGGCCGAAACCCGGCACGCCCAACGCCGCGATCGTGCGCATTCCGCTCGACGGCGCCGCGCCGACCGGCCTGCGCGCGAGCGGTTCGCCCTGGGACCAGATGTCGTTCCTGCAACGCGACGGCTGGCTCAACGTGCTGGTCGGCTCGCAAAGCGACGGCGAAGGCATGTGGTCTTCGCGCAGCAACGCCGGCGAACTGGCGCTGCTGCGGGTCAGGCTGGACAGCTTCGGCGACGGCCGCGCGGTCGCCGCGCGCAAGGCTTACCGCGTGTTGCCCGAGCTCAATGGCGAAGACGCCGATCTGCACGCGCGCTTCATCGGCGACTGGCTGGTGTATGGCGCCGGCGACAACTGGAGCGACAAAGCCCCGCCGTTGCGCGCCTATGCCCTGCGCTATGCCGATACCGCTGCGGTCACCACGCTGGCATTGAAGCACCAGGTCGAACGCGTCGACGCGCTCGGCGACGACGCGGTGCTGGTCGGCGGCAACGACGACGACGACCATCTGTACTTCAGCAGCGTCCGCCTCGACCGCGGCGCGCGCATCGCCGACACCTACGTGCAGCGCGACGCCCGCCAAGGCGACGAGCGCACCCACGGCTTTTTCTATCGCGCCCAGGACGAGGATCGCGGCATTCTCGGCCTGCCCGTGCTCAGCGAAGACAACAGCGACCGCGAGCAGGCCAGCGTGCTGTTCCTGCGCAACCAGCGACTCACGTTGAGCGCGCTGGGCCAACTGAGTTCGAAGGGCGACCCGAACGTCGACGACGGCTGCAAGGTCAGCTGCGTGGACTGGTACGGCAACGCGCGGCCGATCTTCATCGGCGATCGCGTGTTCGCCCTGCTCGGCTACGAACTGGTCGAAGGCCGCGAGGACGGCGACCGCATCCGCGAACGACGCAGGACCGACTTCTCCCCGCGCGCCAAAGTCTCGCCCTGAGCGCGGGCGTGGCCGCCGCCCGCGCCGGGGCGCGTTGAAACCCCTGTCCCGTGGCGATCGGGACAGGGGGACAGCATGGCATCGGTACGGATCGGATGGCTCGCGTTGGTCGGGCTGTGTTGCGCGACGCAGGCCGGCGCCCACGGCGGCGGTCTCAACGCCGAAGGCTGCCATCACGATCGCAAGCGCGGCGGCTATCACTGCCATCGCGGCCCGGCCGCCGGCGCGGCGTCGCTGATGCCCGACGCGGCGCCGCGGCCGCGTCGGCCACAGTCAGCGCAAGGCCTGGCGCCATCGGCGCTGGCGGCCGGATCCGGCCCCGCCTACTACCGCAACTGCAGCGCCGCGCGCGCGGCCGGCGCGGCCCCGGTGCGGCGCGGCGACCCGGGCTACGGCCCGCATCTGGACCGCGACGGCGACGGCAAGGGCTGCGAATGAATCCGGTCGCAGCATCGCCACGATCGTGAATTCGCGGCAACGGCCACGGCGTTTAACGCATTGCCGCTATGCAGTGCCGGTGGCGAGGCGGAGAATCGAAGCGTCCCCACCGCATCGGAGCCCGTCATGAACCTGCGGACCGCATTCGCCATCGCCCTGTCGGTCGCCGTGCTGGCGGCCGCGGACGTCGGCGCCGCTTCGCGCACCGTCACCGATCCCGCCGCGCCGCGCAGCCTGCCCGACCAGGGCCCGGTCAGCGTGCGCTGGGAAGACCCGACGAACTTCACCGAGATCCGGCACAGCCGCAACCGCTTCGACGCGCGCCGCGGCAACTGGGTCGAACAACTCGCCCAGCATCTGCGCACCCGCGCGCAGAAACAGCTGCCCGAAGGCCAGACCCTGCAGGTCGACATCACCGACATCAAGCGGGCCGGCGATTACGAGCCCTGGCACGGGCCGCAGTTCGACGACACCCGTTTCATCCGCGACATCTACCCGCCGCGGATCGTGTTGAACTTCAAGCGCACCGACGCCAACGGCCAGACCGTCGAGGAAGGCCAGCGCACCCTGCGCGACATGAGCTTCCTGATGGGCCCGCGCACCGGCAGCGACAGCGATCCGTTGCGCTACGAGAAGCGCCTGATCGACGACTGGCTGTATCAGGAATTCAAGAGTCCGAGCGCGTAATCGCGCCGAGGTCGCAACCCACCGGTGTCGACCGCATGAAAAACCCCGCATCGCGCGGGGTTTTTCGTTTCCTGCATCGCCGCGCTTCGATCGCGCCAGCGCTTTGAACCATGCGGCCCGGACCAGGCGGCACGAACGGCTGTAACCGTTCGCGCCGCCGCGATCGCGCGATGGCTTACTGCTGCGCAGCGCTCGGGTCCGCGTCCGGGTCCATGTAGAACACTTCCCAGGTGTGGCCGTCCAGATCGTCGTAGGAGCGCTGGTACATGAAACCGTAGTCCTTCGGCTCATGCATCGTCGCGCCGGCCGCGGCGGCCTTGTCGGCCAGCGCATCGACCTCGGCGCGGCCGGGCAGGCTGACCGCGATCAGCGATTCCACCTGCTTGCTCGCGTCGACCAGGGTCTTCTTGGTGAACGACTGGAAGAACGGCTCGACCAGCAGCATCACGAAGATGTTCTCGCCGAGGATCATGCAGGTCGCGTTTTCGTCGGTGAATTTTGGATTGAAGCTGTAACCGAGCTGGGTGTAGAACTCGACCGCGCGCGGCAGGCTCTTGACGGACAGATTGACGAACAGTTGCGAGTGGGTGGTCATGGCGAAGGTCCTGGTTGGTGAGGATTGGTTTGGCCGGCGGCGCAGGCCTGGATGACCCTGCGTTTGCTGCCTGCTCCTGTTAGCGACGAGCCACGATTGCGGGAATCGACAGGCCCGATAAAAAAATTTCGCGCCGGTTCCGAGGCCGCGGCCGGCCGCCCCGATCCGCCGGCCGCGCCCACATCGGCCCGCTCGCTCAACCGGCCGGAAGCGCCGCTTCACGTGCCGGCACCCGGCGCCCGGCCAGCAGTTCGGCCCAGCGCGCCAGCAACAGATCGGTATACGGCGCGGCGGCGATCCGGTACGCCCCGAGCGCATAGCCGTCGTTGACCTCGATCAGGGCGGTCCGGCCGTCGGCCAGCACACCGAAATCGATCGCGTACGCCGCCGGCGCCTCGCCGCTGTCGCGAAAGGCCCGCACCGCCTCGGCGATGGTCCGGGCGCAAGGCACGAGCTGCGCGTCGCCGTCGTAGGGATCCAGCGCGACCACCTGGGTACCGATCACATAGGCGCGGAACTCCGAGCGCCACTTCACGACCTGCGAGCACCACACCTTCTGCCGGCGCGACGCGGAACCCAGGAAGTAAAGATCGGCATTGCTTTCGAAGACCCGGCCGGTGAAAGTTTTGATCCGCTCGGCCGGCTTGACGAACACCGGCTGCTGCCGGTCGTCCCAGATGCGTTGTTCGATCTCGCCCAGGGTGGATTGCCAGACCTCGCGACGCAGCAGATCGCGCAGCACCCGCGGATAATCGTTGGGCGGCGGCACCTCGATGCCCAGTTGCTTGATCGCGCCGAGCATCGCCGGCATCGCGCCCATCACGAAACTGCGTTCGTCCAGCGGCAGGCTGCGCCGGTCGATCTGCTTGCGGGTAAAAAACTTCATGGCGACGCCGCGTCGCTGCAGTTCGCCGACGACGCGCGTCTCCTCGTCGCCCAGGGGGCCGTTGCCCCGGCTCTCGATATAGGCGATCTGGAACATGGCGCGGTTCGCGGCAGTGGAACTGCGGCCAGTGTAGCAACGGCGCAAGCGGTCGTTCGCGCTGGCCAGCATGGCCTGAGACGGCCACCGCTCGATCGCCGGCGATGGCCGCCCGGAGCCCGGGCGGCCATCATCAGGCGGTTACCGCGCCGTATCAGTTCTTCTCGATACCGAAGATCTTGCCGTTGCGCGGATCGAGCTTGAGCTTCACGTCGCGGCCGCCGGTGTCCTCGGCCTTGGCGTTCCAGATGCCCTCGTCGTAATCGACGTCATGGATGTCGGTGTACCCGGCGCTCGACAGCGCGGCGCGCACGTCGCGCTCGCTCAACTGGGTGACTTGTTCGTTGGCGTATACGTTGCCGGTGCGCGGGTCCAGCAGCACCTGCACCCGATTGCCGTCGGCGCTGCGCGCATCGGCCTTCCACACGCCTTCGTCAAAATCCAGATCGTTGACCTTGGTATAGCCCTGCTCGGCCAGGCGGGTGCGGATCTGATGCTCGGTCAGCGAAGTCTGGGCCTGCGGTTCCTGCGCCGCGGCGACGGTCGGTACGCCGATGGCCAAGGCCAGTGCCAGCATGATCGGTTTCATGATGTGCTCCTGCTTGAGGAGGTTTCGATTGTGGCCAGCGCATGCAAACGCGGAATGAATGTGCGCGTGTTCAGTCATATCGAGCTTACATTCGCCATGAATGCTCACCAATTGCCTACGCGATTCTTATCCCGGGATCATGCCGCGCTCACTGTTCACTAACGTCTCTTCGGCCGCCGCGTTCGTCGCTTTGGGTGAGCCGGGAATCGGGAATTGGAAGATCAAGAGCCCGAGTCGTCGCTGCTGCCACAAGCGCTTGTTTCGACCGCGATCCTTCGCATCCTTCAGGCACTCGCGATACGGCTGGACCGCACGTCTCGCGCAGGCGCCCCGCGAACCCATCCGCGCGGCTCTTGGCTTCGCGCCCGCCAATGGCTAACGTGGCGGCATGCGGCCGCCGGATGCGGCCCTGGGGGATGGCAATGATCGCAAGGACACTGCTGCTGGCCGCGTTGCTGCTGCCGGCCGCCGCCGCGCAGGCCTGCATCAACTACATCGGCACCGATCACCAGGGACACTCGTTCTCGCCGGACTGGATCGTCGGCGAGGAGCTCACCGAGCACATGACCGGACAGGTGGGACGGCGCTGGCAGATGGAGCGGGCCAGGGAGGTGATCGCCGACGCGCGCGCCAAGCCCACCTTCGATCACCTCAACAACCTGGGCGTGCTGCTGATCTATCAAGGGCAGTACCCGATCGCGATCCGCCAGTTCCTGATGATCGAACGAACCTCGCCGGGACGTTACGAGACCGCGGCCAACCTGGGCACCGCGCTGGAACTGGCCGGCTACGATCAGGTCGCGCTGCGCTGGATCCGCATCGGCATGCGCCGCAACAACGATGCCCATCTGCAATCGGAATGGCTGCATGCGCGGATTCTCGAAAGCAAGATCGCATTGGCGAAGGACCCGAACTATCTCGCCAAGCATTCGGTGGCCGGAGTGCAGTTCGGCGACGCGCTGGTTCCGCCGATGCCGGCCATGCCGGCCGGCAACGACGGCAAGCCGGTGACTCCAACCATGCTGCAACGTTCGATGAGCTATCAGCTGTTCGAACGCACCCAGTTCGTCAAGCCGACCGACCCGATCGTCGCCAACGTGCTGCGCGACTGGGCGACCCTGCACCTGGTCGGCGGATCGATCGAGAACGCGAACACGCTGTACGAACTCGCCGTGACCTACGGCGCGCCGCACGACGCGCTGATGAAACGCCGGCAGGCGCATATCCGCGCGATCCTGGCCAAGCCTCGCAAGGACGGCGACGAGGCCGGCGAGTGCGCGATCTGCGGCGGCTATAACTAACCCAGACCGCCGCCATGGCCGACACGCCGACGATGCGCGCCACCTACGATCCGCGGGTTGTACGCGCTTGGCAACAGGCCCTGGCCGCACACCCGCCGTTGTTCCGCAAAGCCGCGTCGGTCGCGGCGGTGGTCGCGGTGGCCGGCCTGGGATTGAGTTGCGTGCCCGCGCTGCATGGCGGCGCGGTCGCTCTGGTGCTGTTTGGATCGGGTCTGGCTGGCGCGCTGCTTGCGGCGCTGTTGCTGGCGCTGGATCACGAGCGCCACGCCGTCGATCTGTGTTGCCCGCACTGCGGCCGCAACCCGACCGGCATGCAAAGGCAAGCCGCCACCTGGATCGACCACTGTGTTCACTGTATGTACTGGCTGAAAACGCCGCCATGGATCGCGCCGCCAGCCGACGACGCGACCTGCCCCCCCACCGCGCCCACCACCAAGGAACCGCCGCGATGAATCTTCGTACCGCTGCATTGACGCTGCTGTTCGTGACCGGCGCCGCCGGCGCCGAAGCACCGGCCAAGGTCGCCGCCGACAGCTACGGCCTGTCCAAGGAACAGGCGGTGGAGGTCTGCAAGCCGCGCGGCGAACACGAGTACCTCGCCCGCCTGGTCTGCCCGGACAGCGAGCATGCGACGTTCGAGCGCAGCGGCAATTTCGGCGAACGCACGCCGCTGCCGGGCGATCTGAGCGACGACGCTACCAATCGGCTGATCGAGGACATGATGGGCTACAAGGCCCTGCAGCCGGGCGAGGCCGACTATCACATCGTCGACGGCTACGAGGTGGCGTGCGGCGAGACCAAGATCCGCGTCTACCTGGATATGTACCACTGCGATGCGCCGCGGCCGACGCGGGCGCCGGCGGGTTTCAGCATCATCAATTAAGCGCGCAGAAAATAAAAAGCGCGGCGCGCGATCCGAAACCACCGCACCGACCAGCCGCGCACCGACATAGAAGCCACGAGCCATTCGTGGCGCGAACGCAAACCGTTGAACGCGACGAGCCCACCGCGACCTCACGATTAAGCCGCCGGCGCCTCATCGCCACGGCGCGTGTCGATCGTCGCGCCCTCCTGCAAGGTCCGCGTCACCGGCGTCTTGCCCGCCACCTCGAGCAAGCGCTGCCATTGCTCCTCGCTCAAGCCGGCATCGCTGTGCAGGACGCGTTCGATCCGGGTATCGCCTTCGCGATTTTTCAGCAAGGTCAACTCGACCCGCAGTTCACCCAGTTCCCAGCCTTTCTTCTCGGCATACATGCGCAAGGTGATCGCGGTGCACGCGCCCAGCCCGGCGAGCAGATAATCGTAGGGCGCCGGGCCAGCATCCTGGCCACCCGCGGCGACCGGCTCGTCGGCGATGAGATCGTGCTCGCCGGTTCGGATGCGATGACGATACTGCGGGCCTTCGGAGCAAACCCGCGCGGTCGAGATGGCTTTCATCAGCGTTGCGCCTTGAGATTGAGGTTGGCGGGCACCGGCGCGGGAATACGTTCCAGCGTGGTGCCGGGCACGTCGCCGAAGTAACGGCCGGCATTCCAGTCCTCGCTGGCCTGCAACACTTCCTCGGGCGTGCGCGCGACGAAGTTCCACCACATCAGCAAGTCCTCTTCCAGCGGCTCGCCGCCGATCAGCAACAACCGCGCCGCGCCGTCGCAGCGCAATCGCAATGTGTCGCGGCCCAGGCCCAGGTACAGCAGGGTGTCGGCTTCGATGCGTTCGCCTTCGACCTCGATCTCGCCTTGCAGACACAGCACCGCATGTTCGAATCCGGGCGTGAGCGGCAGCTCGGTGGAAGCCGCGGCGCTGGCGGCCAGATCGATGCCGACCAGCGGCGTGAACACCCGCGCCGGCGCGCGCTCGCCCAGGGCTTCGCCGGCCAGCACGGTGATGCGAAAGCCGCCGCGCTCGAGGATCGGCAAGTCGGGGTAGTGATGGAACGACGGCTCACGCTGCCGCTGCGCGTCGGGCAGCGCGATCCACAATTGCGTCAGATGCACGCGGCCGGCGTTGCCGTCGGGCGGCTCTTCGGCGTGCACGATGCCGCGGCCGGCGGTCATCAGATTGACCTGGCCGGGACGGATGAGCTGCTCCGAACCCAGGCTGTCGCGATGCAGCACTTCGCCTTCGAGCATCCAGGTGAAGGTCTGCAGGCCGATATGCGGATGCGGGCCGACCGCGGGACCGGCGCCGGGACCGTGCTGGATCGGGCCGGCATGATCGAGAAAACACCAGGCGCCGACCTTGCGCCGGGTCCGCGACGGCACCGCGCGATGCACTTCGAAGCCCGGCGCGATCTCGCGGCTGCGCGTGGCGATGCGTTCCAGCACGGGCTGGCCGGCGCATTGCGCGCCGTCGCTGCTGCGCACCGGTTCGGCGGACGCTTCGGGACGGCTCATGGCGATACTCCTGTGGTCGGCGCGGCTTCGTTCGACCCGACCGCCGCCTGCAACGAGGTCGCGATGCGCACCTCGCCGGTCAGCACCTTGTGGATCGGACAGGCGTTGGCGATCTGCAGCAAGCGTTGGCGCTGTTCGTCGGACAGATCGCCGTGCAAGGAAACGACGCGGGTCAGCTCGGTACCGGCCTCGGGCTTGCCGTTGGGATTGAACTGCAGCTCGACCCGCACCTCGGTCAACGGCCACTGCTTGCGCGCCGCGTACATGCGCACGGTGATCGCGGTGCAGGCGCCCAGGCTCGACAGCAGCAAGCGCTCGGGCGACGGCGCGGTGTCGCCGCCGCCCAGATCGGCCGGCTCGTCGGCTTGCCACAGATGGCCGAGATCGTCGCGCAGGTCGACCCGGTACGGCGCGGCCGCGCTGGCGGCATGCACGCTGGGAACCACGAGGTTGGAGTCGGGCATTGGATATCCTGATGATGAAGCGCATCGCCCTTGCCGCGCGCCGATCGTCGACGCGCCATACCGGCGATGCGGTTATGAGCGAACCATAGCGCAGACCCGGCGGTATCGCGGTTGCCGGAATCTACACACACAGTCCCATCCGGCGAACAATCGATCGAGGCGGGCGTGGGCGCCGATCACGCCGCGAAGCCTGCCGCGGAGCTGCGAAAAGCTTGGCATCGCGACGCCGACGCGCGAGCGCGACAAGGCCCCACTAGCCACTGGATTCGACAACACACCGGGTCACGCCGCGGTTCGCGCGCACTCAACGCAGCGCGTCGCTCACCGACATCGATTCGACCCGCGGATGCGTCTTGCGCAATGCATCGGCGAAGCGTTTGGCGTCTCCGACCACGACGATGCTAGCGCCGTCCGGATCGAACGATCGCCGCGCCGCCTGCCGCACCGCCTGCGGCGTGACCCGCTCCACCGCGGCGATGAATCGGTCGAGTTCGCTCAAGGCCATCGCCTGCGCGGCGTGATCGCCGATCAGGCCGGCCACGCCCGCGCCGGTGCCGACCCTGCGGCTGAATTCGCCGATCACCAGTTGCTTGCGCGCCTGCAATTCGGCCGCGTCCATCGGCTCGGCGCCGAGCCGGCGCAGTTCGGCCAGGATCAGTTCGACCGCGCTCGCGGCCACCTCAGGTCGGGTCAAGGTGGCCGCGACCAGCGAACCGGGCTGACGGGTCTGGCTCAATACGCTGCCGGCGTCGTAGGTCAATGCGCGCTTGTAGCGCAGTTCGGCATTCAGGCGCGAGGCGCTGCCGCCGCCGAGGGCGGCGTTGGCGACCAAGGCCGCGTACCAGTCGGGATCGTTGCGCGCGAGCGCGGGCCGGGCGACGACGATCGCGGCCTGACTCACCTCGGGCATGTCGACCACGATCACCCGCGGCTTGGGCGTCGAGGTCGCCTGCGGCGGCGATGCTTCACCGACCGCATCGACCCGCCAATCGCCGAACGCCGCTTCGGCGAGCTCGCGCGCTTGCGCCGCGCTGACATCGCCGACCATGACCAGACTCGCGCGCGCGGGTTGCCAGGCGCGCGCATGCGCGGCGGCGAGGTCGTCGCGGGTGATGGCTTTCAAGCTCGCCGCCGTGCCGGATGATGGCCGGCCGTAAGGCGCATCGCCGAACACCGCGCGCGACGCAACGCGGCGCGCGATCCGCATCGGGTCTTCGCCGTAGCCGTCGAGCGCATCCAGCGCCTGACCGCGCGCGCGTTCGATATCGTCGGCGGCGAACGCCGGACGACGCACGATGTCGGCGAGGATCGCGAGCGCGGCCGAGCGCGACGCCGCGCCGACGTTCAAGGTGACCGAGGCCGCATCCAGGCCGGCGCCGCTGCCGAGGCTGCCGCCTAGCGCTTCGACCCGAGCGGCGATGTCGCCGTTCGATGCAGCGGCGCGACCCGTGGTCATCAGCGCCGTGCCCAGCTCGGCCAGACCCGCGCGTCCGAGCGGATCGCTGGCGCTGCCGTCGGGCGTCACCATCGCCAAGGTCAGCAGCGGCGCGCCGCGTTTTTCCACCAGCACCACGCGCAGGCCGTTGCGCAGGCGCCATTCGAGCGGCGCGGGAATCGTCGGCAGCACCGCCGGCCCCGCGGCCGGCAATGCGATGCGTTCGTCCGGCGGCGCCAGGGTCACGACCGGCAGGTCAGGCGCGGGCGTCAGCGTGGTTTCGACCACCGTCGGCCGGACCGCGATGGTGTCGCCCTTGGTTCCGGCCGGCGCCGCGTCGATCGGCAGATAGCGCAGGGTCGCGGCGCGGCGCTCGAGCAGATAAGTATTGGCCACGCGCTGTACATCGGCCGCGCTCACCGCCAAGGCCGCGGCCAGCTGACGCTGATCGGCGCGCGCATCGCCAGCGACCAACACCGCGCGACCCAGCGCCATGGCCCGGCCGTCGGGGGTCTCGCGGCTGCGCAGCGCCGCGGTCAGCAACTGGTTCTTCGCCCGGCTCAGTTCCTCCGCCGTCACCGGCGCGTCGCGCAGTTTCGCCACCTCTTCGCTCAACGCGGCTTCGCCGGCATCCACGTCGACATCGCCGGCGAGGATCGCGTAGACCGCCAGATAGCCGCCGAGCCTGCGCCGTTCGAACCGGGTCGACGCACTCTGCGCGAGCGAACGCTGCCGGACCAGATGCGCATTGAGCCGCGCGCTCGCGCCGGCCGACAACAACGCATCGAGCACCATCAACGCCGGCGTATCGGCATGATCGTCACGCGGCAAGGGATAACTCTTGACCACCGCCGGCAATGGCGTCGCCGGTTCGTAGACGGTCTGGCGGCTGGCGGTTTCGCGCGGCGGTTCTGACAAGTCGACGCGCGGGATCGGCGTGGCGGGACGCGCAATCGGCGCGAAGTAGCGATCGATCCAGCGATCCAGTTGTTCCGGATCGAAATGGCCGGCGACCACCAGCACCGCGTTGTCGGGTCGGTAATAGGTGGCATGAAACGCGCGAACTTCCTCGAGCGTGGCGGCGTCGAGATCGTCGCCGCACCCGATCGCCGGACGCGCATACGGCAGGCGCGCGTACGACAGCGCCGGCAGATACTCCTGGACCAGACGACCGTAGGCCTGCGACTGCACGCGCGTGCCGATTTCTTCCTTCACCACCTTGCGTTCGGATGCGAGCGTCGGCGCGTCGACGACCAGACCGGCCATGCGATCGGCCTCGGCGAATAGCATGCGTTCCAGGTACGCGGCCGGCACGGTCTCGAAATAGCGGGTGTAGTCGTCTTCGGTGGACGCGTCGTTGCTGCCGCCGACGTCCTCGGCCAGGCCGGTGAAACCGCCCGCCGGCAGGTTGCGGCTGGACTTGAACATCAGGTGTTCGAACAGATGCGCCAGGCCGGAGCGGCCTTTCGGATCGTCCTTGCCGCCGACGTCGTACCACACGTTGACCGCGACCTCGGACACCGAGGTGTCGCGCATCGCGTAGACGCGCAGGCCGTTGGCGAGGGTGCGTTGGGTGAAGGCCGGCGCCGGCGGAAGCGAAGTTTCGTACGCGGGTTCGAGCGCGGACGGTCCGGATGCTGCGGCTGTCGCCTGCAGGCTCAGGCACGACAGGACGGCGACCGCGACGGCCAAAGAGACGGGGAAATACCGCACGCGCATTCGCGGAACGCCTGAGCCATGGGTTGGCGCCGAGTTTGCACGAATCGCCGGGCCGCGCCCCCTATGGCATAAGTCATCCGGGCGTCGGCGACGCGAGCCGGCGCTACCAACCCTCGCCGTGCCGCTTGCCCGGATCGCAGCCGTTCAAGGTCAGCATGCGCGCGACCCGCTCTTCCACATAGCGCCGATCGTCGCGGTCCAGGCCGTCGACGATCGGCTCCAGCAGCGCGCGAAACTGCGGCCAGAACTGCGCTTCGTGACGCATCGTCTCGCGCCAGTGCGGCAGCATCTGCTCCAGCCGGTCGAGCTCGATATCCAGTTGCAGGCGCGTAGTCATGACTGCGCGCGCGGCCAGAGCACTTCGACCTGATGCAATGCGCCGTCGTCGACCAGCGGGAAACTCAGTCCGTCCTGGGCGACGCCGTCGAGTTTCACGCCGGCGACGTTCTCATCGCCGCCGGGCTCGACCTGCCGCACCTGGATCAGGTACGGCGTCTCGCGATAGCGGTAATGCATCTTGTACTGCGTCCACTCGGGTGGGATGCACGGCGCCAGTTCCAAGCGGTCGCCGCGCCGATTCAAGCCGAGCAAGGATTCGGTCAGCAAGCGATACATCCAGCCGGCCGAACCGGTGTACCAGGTCCAGCCGCCGCGGCCGGTATGCGGCGCCACGCCGTAGACATCGGCGGCCAGCACGTACGGTTCGACCTTGTAACGCGCGGTCGAGGCGGCATCGGCGGTGTGATGGATCGGATTGATCATGCGCGCGAGTTCCCACGCGCGCGCGCCGTCGCCCAACTCGGCGAAGGCCATCGCCGCCCACACCGCGGCATGGGTGTACTGGCCGCCGTTCTCGCGCACGCCGGGCACGTAGCCGCGGATGTAGCCCGGGTCCTTGACGGTCTTGTCGAACGGCGGATCGAGCAACTGGATCAGGCCGGCGTCGCGACGCACCAGATGGCGATCGAGCGAATCCATCGCCTGGCGCGCGCGCGCCGGATCGGCCGCGCCCGACAGCACCGACCAACTCTGCGAGATCGAATCGATCCGGCATTCGTCGCCCTCATGCGTTCCCAACGGGGTGCCGTCGTCGAACCACGCGCGCCGGTACCATTCGCCGTCCCAGGCATGGGTTTGCAGATTCTCGCGCAGGCGTTTTGCCGCATCGACGCAGGCATCGGCGAACGCGGCATCGCCGCGCGCGCGCGCGATCGGCTCGAACCGATTCAAGGTGTCGAACAGGAAGAACCCCAGCCACACGCTCTCGCCGCGGCCGGCCTGGCCGACCAGGTTCATGCCGTCGTTCCAGTCGCCGCTGCCGATCAGCGGCAGGCCGCGTTCGCCGAGCAACTCCATGCCACGCTGCAAGGCGAGCACGCAGTGGTCGTAGAACGGCTGGCGGCGATCGGTGGTCCACGGCCGGTCGTAATAAGACTCCTCGTCGGCGTTAAGCGCGCGGCCCTCGACGAAGCCGACCTGCTCGTCGAGCAGGCTCATATCGCCGGTGACCTGCAGATAACGGCAGGCCGCCAGCGGCAGCCACAGGAAATCGTCGGAACAGCGCGTGCGCACGCCGCGGTTCAACGGCGGATGCCACCAGTGCATCACATCGCCCTGCGGGAACTGGTGCTCGGCGCTCAGCAGCAGATGCTCGCGGCTCAGCGCCGGCCGCGCATGCACGGTCGCCATGGTGTCCTGCAATTGGTCGCGGAAACCGAACGCGCCGCCGGACTGGTAATAGCCGCTGCGCGCGACATAACGGCAGGCCAGCGCCTGATACGGCAGCCAGCCGTTGACCAAGGCATCCACGCTGGGATCGGGCGTCTCGACCCGGATCGCGCCCAGGGTGCGGGTCCAGTGCATGCGCACCGCGTCGAGCGCGTCGTAAGCCGCCGATTCGCCCTTGCAGCGATCGATCAGCTGCGCCGCGCTGGCGGCATCGGCGGCGGCGCCGAGGCGGAACACGATCTCGCAGGTTTCCTCCGCGACCAGCGATGCCGGCACCTGGATCGCCGCGCACGGGTCCAGACCGACGCCCAGTCGCCCGGACAGACGCTCGTTGAGCATCGCCGCCGGATGGCCCAGGTCGCCGTTGCGGCCGATGAACTCGGTGCGGTCGGCGGTAAAGGTGCAACCGTCGCTGTCGGTGTCGAAGAACGCCACGCGTCCTTCGAACTCGGTGTTGTACGGATTGCGCGCGGTCAAGGCGCCGCTGGCCGGATCGATTTCGCTGACCACGTGCATCTGCGAACGCGCGCGGATGTCGCCGAGCACCCATTCGACATAACCGGTCGCGGTGATCCGCCGCGCGCGGCCGGAGCGGTTGCGCAGCTTGAGCACCGAGTACTTGACCGCGTCTTCCAGCCCGACATACACCCACAGCTCGCTGGCGATGCCGTCCTCGACGTGTTCGTACACGCTGTAACCAAAGCCGTGGCGGGTGCGATACGCGCCGCGGCCGCGACACGGCAGCGGCATCGGCGACCACACCCGGCCGGTGTCCTCGTCGCGCAGATAGAAGGCTTCGCCGCCGGTGTCGGCGACCGGGTCGTTATGCCAGGGCGTCAAGCGGAACTCGTGCGCGTTCTCGAACCAGGTATAGCCCGGCGCGCTCTCGCTGACCACCGTGCCCAGCTGCGCATTGGCCATCACGTTCGACCACGGCGCCGGCGTGGGTTCGCCTTCGCGCAGCTCGATCACGTACTCGCGCGCATCGGCCGCGAACGCGCCGGTGCCGTTGTCGAAATTCAACGACGTGCTGACCGGTTCGAACGGCCAACTGTCGAAGCGGCTGTCGTCGTCGCCGTCGACATGCGGCGGCGGCAGGCCGGGCAGCACGTTCGAATCGCCCGTCGCGGCCGGCGCGGGCAGCGCCGGCAGTTCGGTCGCGACCGGCGCGCCGTCGGGCCACAGCAAGGCCGCGCCGCGTTCGGGCGGCACGTGCCGGCTGACCTGCGCGGCCAGAGTGCCGCGCTTGTCGCTGATGATGACTCGCGCCACCGCCTGCAACAGGATCCGGTCTTCCTGCGACATCTGCTGGATCGGCCGCACGAAGATGCCGCCGGGCCGGTCGAGCACGCTGCCTTCCGGGCCGGCCGAGACCAGCCCCAGGATCTGTTCCTGCAGCTGCTGGCGATAACCGCTTTGCTCTTCGTTCCAGATCACCAGGTCGACATTGAGGCCCTTCAGACGCCAATACGCATGCGCCTGCACCATCTGCCGGACCAGTTCGATGTTGTCGGCCTCGCTGACCTGCAACAGCACGATCGGGAAATCGCCGGAGATCGAATGCCCCCACAGCCCCGACTGACCGCGCCGGTTCTGCAGCAGCACCGATTGCTCGGCGCGCAAATACGGATGCGCATACACCATCGAACCGGCCAGGCGCTCGTACAACTGCGCGTCGGCCTGCGAGGCGTTGATCTGGCGGCGCACGACCTGGCTGTGGGTCCAGGCCAGGTCGAACACGCGATCGGCCAGACGGCGGTCGCGATAGCGATCGATCAGCGCGGTGCAGGCGGCGCGATCGGCGCCGACGCCGGTGACCATGTCGATGATCGCGGTCTGGTCCGGCGCCAGTTCGATCCGGGTGCGGATCGCGACGATCGGGTCGAGCACCGAGCCGACCGAATCCGACAGCGCGGCATCGCCGCTCATCGCCTGCGGCGTGCGCGGGGTGTTGCCGCGGCCGAGGAAGCGCGAGCGATCGGTCTCGTAGGAAATCTGGCCGATGTCGGCGTCGTGCACCGCGATCAGATGGAACATCCACGGCGGCACTTCGTCGTGCGCGCGCGGCCGGCGCGTGCACAGCAGCGCCTGCTTGTCGCGGTCGATCTGCGATTGCACGAACAGATTGCTGAAGGCCGGATGCAGTTCGTCCGACAGCGCCGGCGCCAGCACCACTTCGGCGTAGGTGGTGATCTCGATGGTGCGGGTGCGACGCGAATGATTGCTCACCCGCAGCCGGCGCAGCTCGATATCGTCCTCGGCGGAGATGGCGATCTCCAGATGGGTTTCGTAGCGGTTCTTGCGCCCGCGGAACTCGGCCTTGGCGTCGGAGAAGATCGCCTCGTAATGCTCGACCGGCACGCAGGTCGGCTGATGGGTCGCCGACCAGTACTCGCCGGTGTCGACATCGCGCAGATAGCAGAACGCGCCCCAATGATCGCGGGTGGCGTCCTCGCGCCAGCGCGTGACCGCCATGTCGCCCAGGCGGCTGTAACCGCCGCCGGCGCTGCTGAGCAGCCCGTGATAGCGGCCGTTCGACAGCAACTGCACGGCCGGCCGCGCGGTCGCGGGATTGCGGAACACCCGCAGCTGGGTCTCGGTGACCGGCGGGGCGGCGCGCGCGCCGCTGGCTTCGGCTTCGTGCGGATGGAACACGCCGGTGCGCGGGATGCGTTCCTGCAGCAACAACAAGGTCGCCTGGAATTCGGCGTCGGCGACGAAGCGCTTCTGCATCGGTTGGTCGCGCAGCAGATAGTCCAGCGCGAGCAGGCCCATGCCCTGGTGATGGGCCATGAATGAACGCACCACCGCATGGGTCTGGCCGCGCGGCACCCGCGCCGGGGTGTAGTCGATGGCTTCGTACAGGCCGAATTCGCCGCCGAAGCCCAGATCGGTCAAACGCTGCAGATTCTGGCAGGCCGCTTCGGGCATCACCATCAGCGCCATGATGCTGGCGTAGGGCGCGATCACCAGGTCCTGGCCGAGACCGCGCTTGAGCCCCAATCCCGGCACGCCGAACGCGCGGTACTGATAGTTCATGCGCGTGTCGACAGTGTTGTAGCCCGACTCGGAAATCCCCCACGGCACGTCGCGCTGACGACCGTAGTGGATCTGCGCGAGCACCGCGTGCTGCGCGGTCTGGTCGAGCAAGGTGTCCGGATAACTGGGCATCACCAGCTGCGGCATCAGGTACTCGAACATCGAGCCGCTCCACGACAGCAAGGTCGCGCCGCTGTCGATCTCGGTCAGCAGCCGGCCCAGCGAGAACCAAGTCTCCTGCGGCAACTGGCTCTGGGCGATGGCGACGAAGCTGGTCAGGCGCGCTTCCGACGCGAGCAGATCGTAATAGCCCGCATCCAGGCGGCGTTCGTCGACGTTGTAGCCGATCGCCAGCAGATGGCGGCCGCGGTCGTACAGGAATTCGTACTCCATCAGCGAGAACTGGCCGGCGATGTGCGCCAGGCGTTCGAGTTCGCGGATGCGGCGGCGCGCGCGTTCGCGCACATTGCCGTCGTCGGATTGCCGCAGCAGGTCGCGCAGGCTGGGAATGGCGGCGGCGCCGAGGGTCGATTCGGTTTCGTCGGCGGACGGTCGTGCCGTAACGGCCTGCGCGGGCAGGAAGTCGGACAGTTCCCGCAGGGCCTCGCGGCAGGCGTCGATCAATGCGCGCGGCCAGCGCGAGGCGGTCTCGTCGTCGACGGCGCTGTCGACGTCGGTACGACTGGATTCGATCGCTTGCGCCAGCGCCAACAACTCCGACAGACAACGTTCGATCGCGTCCACGGCCCGCGGCGGTTCGGCCAGGATCGCTTCGACCCGCTCGCGAAACGCGGCCGCGGCCTGGGCTTGCGCCGGCGACTTGGCCGCGGCCTGCGCGTTGCGCAGGTTTTCCTCGAGTACGCCGCAGGTATCGGCCAGCCCCTGGAACACCACAGCGCTTAGCACCGGTTCGTCGATCAAGCCGAGCAAACCCTGGCGCAGAGTCAGCAA
Organism: Lysobacter capsici; assembly: GCF_014779555.2. Taxonomy (NCBI): domain Bacteria; kingdom Pseudomonadati; phylum Pseudomonadota; class Gammaproteobacteria; order Lysobacterales; family Lysobacteraceae; genus Lysobacter; species Lysobacter capsici. The sequence continues at coordinate 721,259 of NZ_CP094357.1, read as the reverse complement.
ATGCGCGGCCAGATTGCCGCTGTCGACCGTGGAGATGTAACGCGGCGGCAACGGCTGCAGGGTTTCGGTGTCGTACCAGTTATAGAAATGCCCGCGATGACGCGGCAACGTTTCCAGCGTGGCCAGGGCCAGACGCGTGCGTTCGATCACCGCGCCGGCCTGCACATAGCCCAGGTCGTAGGCGCTCAGGTTGGCCAGCAACGACAGGCCGATATTGGTCGGCGAGGTGCGTCGCGCCACCACCGGCGTTGGGTGTTCCTGGAAATTGTCCGGCGGCAGCCAGTGATCCTCGGCGCGGATATGCACTTCGAAGAACGCCCAGGTGCGCCGGGCCAGGCGGCCGAGAAAACGCGTCTGCGTGTGCGACAGACCGGCGCGGCGCTGTCTGGGCGGACGCCCCAGCCAAGCCATCAACAGCGGCGAGATCAGCCAGGCCGCGAGCCACGGCGCGGCGATCCACAGCGACATCGGCTGCACCCGCACCAACAGCGCGGCGACCGCGATCGCGAACACCGGCGCGGACCACATCTCGCGCAGCTCGGCGCCGAAGCGATCGCCGAGACTGCGCTCGACCTCGCTGGACGGATTCCATTGCAGCAGGCGGCGATGGCTGACCGTCATCCGCCACAAGGTGCGAACGATCGCGCCGAGCGCGAAGAAGGCTTCGAACGGCAGGCAGGCCAGGGTCACGAAGGCGCGCTGCAACTGCCGCGCCAGCGAGCCGCCGACCTGCACCAGATGGGTTTCCAGCGCCATGTCGGAGGGCCGGCGGACCAGTTCCCACCCGGCCAGCACCAGCATCGGCGCCAGCCACAGCGCGAGCAGCCACAAGGTCCAGGCCAACGGCTGCGGCAACGTGGCCCAACCCCACACCAGCAACGCCAACGCGGCGGCCGGCACCAGGCTGCGGCGCAGATTGTCGAGCAGCTTGCCGCGCGACAGCCACGACAGCGGATTGCGTTCGAAGCCGCCATGCATGCGCGGCACCCACGGCAGCAGCCACGGCAACAGCTGCCAGTCGCCGCGGATCCAGCGGTAACGGCGCTTCACGTCGGCCGCATAGCGCGAGGGATAGTCCTCGAACAGGCGCACGTCGCTGATCAGGCCGGCGCGCGCGTAACAGCCTTCGAGCAGATCGTGGCTGAGCACGCGGTTGTCGGGCAGGCGATCGGCCAGCGCGTACTCGAACGCGTCGACATCGTAGATGCCCTTGCCGACGAACGAGCCTTCCGCGAACAGATCCTGGTAGACGTCCGAGACGATCCGCGTGTACGGATCGATGCCCGCCTCGCTGCCGAACATGCGCGCATAGCGCGAGCCGCGGCGTTCGCTCATGCCGCTGCCGACGCTCGGCTGCAGGATGCCGTAGCCGCGGGTGACCCGTTGGCGGCGCTCGTCGAAGCGCGCCTGATTCAATGGATGCGACAAGGTCGCGATGAATTCGCGCGCGGCATCGCGCGGCAGGCGCGTGTCGGTGTCCAGGGTGATGACGTAGCGCACGTTCTCCAGCACCTCGGTGTTGCCGGTGACCTGCGAGAACGAATCGCGCGCGCCGCCGCGCAGCAAGCGGTTGAGCGCGGCCAGCTTGCCGCGCTTGCGCTCCAGGCCCATCCACTTGCGTTCCTGCGCGTTCCACAGGCGCGGGCGATGGAACAGGAAGAACAGGTCGCCGCGTTCGCCGGCATAACGGCCGTTGAGGCGTTCGATGTGCTGCGCCGCGTGCGCCACCAGCGCTTCGTCGCCGGGCAAGGTCTGCTCGTCGGCGTCGAGGAAATCGGTCAGCAGGGCGAAATGCAGATAGGTGTCGCGATTGGCGAGGAAGCGCACTTCCAGGCCTTCGACCAGGCGATCGATGGCCTGCGCGCTGGTCAGCATCGCCGGCACCACCACCAGACTGCGCGCCCGCGCCGGCAAACCCTTGGAGTAGTCCAGGCGCGGCAAGGGCTTGGGCGCGATCAACACCGTCGCCAGCCAATTGACCAGATGGATGCCCAGATCGCTGAAGGCGATGAAGGCCAGCGCCGCCAACACCAGCAGCGGCGTCAGGCTCAGCGACACCTCGCGCGTCTGCCACAGCAGGCCGTAGGTGCAGATCGCCGCGACCGATCCGATCGGCAGCAGATACGCGCCCAGCGGCACCCGCCGCCGGCTCAGGCTTACCGGTTTGCGCGCGCGTCCGGACGCGGCCAGCGCTTGCTTGATCTGCGCGGTGCCGTCGTCGATCAGGTAATAGCCGACATGGGCCTTGCTGCCTTGCGCATCGCCGGACGCGCGCGCCAGTTCGAGTACGATCTGAGCCACGTCGGTCTCGCTGGTGCCGCTGCGGCGCGCGAGTTTTTCCACCACATGCCGGTACATGTCGCGGGTGTTGAAATCCATCAGCGCGTACACGCCGAGCGGATCCTCGCGCAGGATGTGATCGACCCGGCTCATGGTCTCGACGAACTCGCGCCAGTCCATGTTGACCAGGAAACGCAGGCTGCCGATGCTGTTGCTGATCGAGACCTGATCGGAGGCCTGTTGCTGGCTTTCCGAGCGCACCAGTTCCTCGACGCTGTGGCCGCTGTCGGTCAGCCACTGGTCGATCCAGCTGATCGGCATCGCCAGCGCCGCGCTGCGACCGTGCAGTCCGCGCGCGAGTTCGGCGACGAAGGCGCCGGTCATCGGCGGGTCCGAACGCGCCATGTCGGCCACGATCAGGACCACGTCCTTGGGATTGTTGTCGGCGGTTTCGTTGAGCCGCTGCGACCATTCCGCGGCGCGGCGATGGTCCAGGCCGTCGCGCATCACCCGCACCGCCATGCGCCGCAGGTTCTCGATCAACGCCAGACGCAGCATGATCGGGATCGCCCACAGCTCGCCGAGCTTGAGCGGAGTGACCGATTGATAGGCGGCGACGAAGCGGGTCATCGTCTCAGCGTCGATGCGGCCGTCGCCGTGGGCGATCGCCTCCATCGCCAGATCGTAGACGCGCGGCATGCCGGTGCCCGGGCCTTCGCTCAATGCCGGCAGTTCGCGGCTATAGCCTTTTGGCAGATGCCGGCGCGCGGTGCGGATCTGTTCTTCGATCAGATAATAGTTGTCGAGCAGCCACTCACCGGCCGGAGTGATGCGGACTTCGTCCTGCACCATCTGGGTCAGCAGCGCGCTGGCGTCGCCGAGCACGCCTTCGTTGTCCTTCAGCCGCGCCAGCAGCAGGTCCGAGCCTTCCGCCGCCTGCACCCGATGACTCTGGGCGAGCGCCTTGCCGTGCTGCTCCATCTGCTCGGCGCTGAGCAGGCGCGATCGCAGCGGCTCCTCGGCCAGCCACGGCCTGCCTTTCGCTATGCGTCCCCAGCGCCACAAACGCCGGTGCAGGCGCAACCAATGACTGAGAATTCGCCACACATAGGACATACGATATCCAAACTTTAGCGGCCGCCAGGTTCAGCCAGACTCGGACGATCCACCGTCGGGGTCGAAAACTCTGGCGTGCAGACCCAAGGAAGTACCGTAGATAAAACATCGGAACCACGCGTCGCTCGACCAGCGATCGCTGGCCGCGCGGCGCGACGAAAAAACTAATTGGTCGGCAGGTTGACCCGGTCGATGCCGTGGATCACCGCGTTGCTCGAATAGATGTTCGGCAGCATGACCTTGCCGGTACCGAAGCTGACCTGCTTGTTGACCGACTGGATCGCGACGTTGCGACCGTTGACGGTCTTCAACGCGTCCCAGCGTTCGAACTCGACCACCGTCTTGCGCTTGGGCACCAGATGGCCATACAGCACGTCGGCGAGTTGTGATTTGTTTTCCGGTCTGAACAACGTCTCCAGCATGCCCTCGGGCAATTTGCCGAATGCCGCGTCGATCGGAATGAACGCGGTGAACGGGCCGTTGCCGTTGAGCAGTTCGGTCAGGCCGGCGCGCTCGACCGCGTCGCAGAAGATCGAGAACGAGCCTTGCGCGGCGGCGACTTCGAGCAGGTTTTTCGGCGCCGTTTCGGGCAAGGCACGGGCAGCGGAATCGGCCATCGCGCCGGCCGGGGCCATCGGGGTATTCATCAAGATTTCGCCTTCGCTACGATCCGTCAGAAACGGATCAATCAACGGCCTAAGCCGCATCTCCCACAAACGCGGGGAGTTCTAGGCTCGTGCGGTTGGGCAATGTCAATCGCCGCGCCTGAGTCACTGCCACGACGTTGCGTCGTGTCGCCGGCCTACACTGCGCCGCCGAGTGTTAGCTAACCGTGATCCGTGCGCGTTCGAAGCGGGCGATCGTCACATGCGCGGCGGCGATGACTGCTATGGTGGTATCGCTGCAAGTACTCGCGCGACCGCTGTTCGTCGCCCTCACGCGTCGCCACAAGCGCAGCCGGAACACCCATGCACTCGCGCGTTCGCACGCACTTGAATCGCATCGACCGCCCGGCGCAATCGGCGGCGCGTGGTTATGCCCTGGCGGTTGAGACGGCGGAAAGCGAAGGCTGGCCGATGCGGCCGGATTCGCCTGAACGAGCGACGGCGACGATGTCCGGCCGGCGTTACTTCGGCGACGACGGCGGATCGATCGCGATCCAGGTCCACGACGGGCAGGGGCGCTGGTCGATCGTCCAATCGATGCGTGCATGGCGCGAGTGACGCCGACGATGCCGATGCGTTGAGCGGTGTCGCGGTCGACCGGCCCGGCTATCAAATGAACATCGCCGGTTTGCATCGCGCGTTCGCGACGGGCGTCGGCGGCACGCCCTTGCCGTCCCGTCCGTCAACTCATCCCAGGCGCGATCGCGCCGCATGCGCTCGCGCGAACGAGTGCGCGTCGCTTGCCCATGCGCGGGCGAACCGATCAGGGCAGCGTGAACTTGCGCGTCGAGCGCAGCGGCCAGATCGAGGTGAACTTCGCGCCGCCCACCAGCCGGAACGCGGCCGACATGCCGTTGTGGATGCCCTTGCCTTCCAGGATGTCCTTGGCGCGGCGGAACGAGTGGCGCGGGTCGGCGGTCAGCATGAACAGATTGATCTCCTTCGCGCTGACGTCGTAGCCCTCCAGCTCCACCGTCTTGCCCAGCACCGCCTTCAACTCGTCCTCGATCGTCGCCAGGAAAGCTTCGTCGGCCAGCGACTTGCGCCAGAACTTGATGATGAGTTGTTGATCCATCCGGCGATTGTAGACCCAACCCGCGATCTGGCCGGTTCGCACGCATGCAGGCCGCACATTGCAGTCGTCGCCGCGCGGTCCGAATCCCGCGCCCTCGCCGGACAAGACGCGCTTGGGACCGAAGCGTCCAGCGCGACGCACATATAAGTAAGCAAGCGATCCGCCGCGGCAAGCGCTCGCGCGCCGCGGCGGCGGTCGAACCACCCGGCCCGGACCGGGCGCCAGGCCATGGATGCAAACATTACTTGACACCATGTAAAGTATTTTTTACATTCATCCTACCTTGAACCGAGGACGCCCACGTGTCGCACCGAGAGAAGACCGCCTGGCTGTCGCTGATCGCGCTGGCCGTTACCTTCGGCCCCTACTTCGCCATGGTGGCCATCAACCCGCCGGGCGGCACCCTGCCCAACCTGCGCCAGCTCGGCCTGTACGCCACGGTGGCGATCGTGCAGTTGCTGATCCTGGGCGCCGGGCACCTGTACCTGCGCCGCGCCTCGCCCGAGGAAGCGCGCATGCCCGCGGACGAACGCGATCGCGCCATCAGTCAGCGCGCGACCACCTGGGCCTATTACGTGCTCATCGCCGGCATGATCGTCGTCGGCTGCATCATGCCGTTCACGACCGGCGGCTGGACATTGGTCAATACCGCGCTGGCGATGATCACCGCCTCGCAGGTCGTTCACTACGGCATCGCCGTGTTGAACTATCGCAGGCAGGCCTGATGCAAGGAACGATTTCGAACAACATCCGGACCTTGCGTTTCCACCACGGCGAAATGTCGCAGGCGCAGTTGGGTCAGCGCATCGGCCTGACCCGGCAGACGGTCGCCGCGATCGAAGCCGGCAAGTACTCACCGTCGCTGGAGGCGGCGTTCCGGATCGCGCAGGTCTTCGGCGTGCCGCTGACCGAGGTGTTCCAGTGGCAACCGGATACCTCTGACTGACGCCGGTGCGGCGACGACAGGCGTGCCGGCGAATCGCGGGCGGTTGTGCAATAGCCTAAGTTGCTTCGCGGGCGACGGAGAAAGAAGCGCCTTGCCTTCTGGATCACCGCAGCTTGGTTTTTTAATCACCGGCACAGAAAGTTTTCCAAGGACTCCATGGACAGCCATGGTTCGCAGCTGACAATGACCGCCCATCATGTTCGATCCGCCTGGATCAATGCCCGATGATTCATTCAAGCCGAACCGGCTTTGCCGCGCGACTCAATTCAGGCCTTAACCGCTGATGGGGACAGCCATGCGACTGGCAGGTCGGATCACGGACTGGAACGACGACAAAGGCTTTGGCTTCGTCGTACCCGCCGGCGGCGGTGCCCGCGCGTTCGTCCATATCAATGAGTTTCAGCGCGGCTCGCGTAGACCGCTCGTGGGCGACCTGATTTCTTACCTTCCTGTCGTCGACGCGCGAGGACGCACCAACGCTCGGCAGATTCGTCATGCCGGTCAAAAAATAGAAGCCCCGCGCACGCCCTCTCGGGTTCCAAGAGCGTCGCTGGGCCTGGGAGCCCTGCTGGGTGGTGTTGCGGCCGCCGCGTTCGGCCTGCTCCCGGCGGTCTTGGTGGGGATATACATCGCGATGAGTGCGCTGTCGTACCTGATGTACCGGTCCGACAAGATCGCCGCGCAGAGCCAGGCGCCGCGCACGCCGGAGGCCAATCTGCATCTCGCGGACCTGCTGGGCGGATGGCCGGGAGCGCTGGTGGCCCAACAACAGTTCCGCCACAAGACCGCGAAACAATCGTTCCAACTGGTTTTTTGGGCTACGGTCGTCGTCAACTTGACCGTCGTCGCCTGGCTTCTGAGGTCCGGCATGTTCGCCGAGTTGGCCGGGCGGTTCGGCGGCTAACCCTCGCTTCAAGCCGAACCAGCATCTGGATGCGGCGTACTTCACACCTCAGGCCTCGCTGGATCGATCAATGGATCATTCGAACCCCTACACCCCGCCGAATGCGCCCGTCTGCGTGGCACAACCGGGCTTGGCAAGTTCTACCCGGCGCTTGCTGGCGTGCTTGATTGCCTTGCAACTGCCGGTCACGTTTTTCTCGCTGCCACGCGGGTTCGAATTGCTCAAGCACGGCGATATCGCGCCTGTGGCACTCGTGGGGGCAACGTTGTCGACCGCGCTGCTCGTCGTGGGCGGTGCATTGCTCTTGGTTCGACGCCGTGCCGCTGTGATCCTGCTCATAGCGGCCGTGTCGGGGATGCTGACCTCGATAAGTTGGCACCCGCCGTTTGTCATCACGGGCGTCGCCATCAGCGGCGCGGCGGCGATTGCCGTTCTCCTGGCGCAACGCCCCAAGCCTTCACAGACCTGACAATCAACTCGCGCCGGACCCTCGGTACGAATCAGCTCGGCGTCTGCATGCCACACAGGCGTTCCCTGCTCCCTCGCTCGCAGGGGCACGGCGGCCCGGATGGGGTGCGCGAGCGATGAGCACCCCGATAGCGCGATGCAGATTCCAGATTCGCGACATACAGGCGCGCTCACACCGACTCGCAGCGGCACAGATATTGCGCTGCAGCGTGCATGCGCCGATTTGATCTGATTAGTCTAACGCCCGTTTCAATCCAGCCACTCAGACCGGGAATTGAAACGCCCTGTCGGCCGCCCGAGCTGAAACCCTCCGCGGATACCCGCCGTGAACAGTCACAGCCCTATCCCAGGCAACACCCGGGGGCGTCTGCTCGAGGCGGCGGAGCTGCTGTTCGTCAAGCACGGCTACGAAGGCATGTCGCTGCGCCAGATCACCAGCCACGCCAAGGTCAATCTGGCGGCGGTGAACTACCACTTCGGCAGCAAGGAAGCGCTGGTCCAGGAACTGCTGTCGGCGCGGCTGGACCGCCTGAACCAGGAACGCCTGGCGCTGTTGTCGCTGTGCGAGGCGCGCTACGGCGAACACGCGATGGACGCCTCGGCGGTGTTCGGGGTGCTGTTCGTGCCGGCGGTGCGGATCAGCCGCGACCGCACCGGCGGCATGGGTTTCATGCGTCTGCTCGGACGCGTCTACAGCGACCCGTCGCCGTTCATTCGCGATTATCTGCACGAACATTACCAGCCGATCTACGAACGCTTCTTCGAAGCCTTCGCCCGCGCCCTGCCGCATCTGTCGCGCAACGAACTGGGCATGCGCCTGCATTTCGCCCTCAAGGCGCTGTCCGGCGTGCTCGCCAGCGAGGACATGGACGAACTGATTTCGGCCTTGTGCATGGGCGAGCCGGTCAGCGACTCGCTGATGCTGGCGCGGCTGATCGCGTTCGTCTCGCCGATGCTGACCGTGCCGTTCGACAATCGCGAACACATCCGCGGCGTGGAGCAGATCATGGAGATGGCCGCGGCCGCCGCGCAGGCGGCCGACTCCAAGGTCCAGGCCGACGGCGAGTCGGCCGGTTCGCGCAAGCCGCGCGGGATCCTGCCGCTGTGGGCCGAAAAAGTGGTGGGGACATGAAGGCGAAGCAATACGGTGCGGCGTTGGGGAACGCCGGACCCCGCGTCGCGACCGGCCACGGCCGGTCGCGGGCGAAACCCTTGCGCGCGCGGCGGCAGCGACGGCCCGCGCCGTCGCGGCCGACGACATCGGCGGACGATAGCGTCCACTCGCCGACCTGAGCGCCGGCGCCATTCCATGCGGTACGGGGAAGAGACAATGACCGATCCGGCGTCATGGCCGCACGAGTCCGCATCGCTAGCCGATTACGGAGAGGACTGCGTCAAGCAATGGAACAACGTGTCGCTGCGGTACCGGGTGCCGTTGCGGGGCTTTTTCTCCAAGCGGGTCAAGGACAGCGCCGAGGTCGAGGACCTGACCCAGGAGGTGTTCTTGCACCTGATCCGCCGCGCCCGCGGCGGGCCGATCGAGCATGTCGAGCAGTACGTGTTCCAGGTCGCCGCCAACACCCTGCGCGACTGGGGCCGGCGCCGGCGGGCCCGCAACCAGGAGGCCCACGAGTCGTTCGACGCGGAAATTCACCAGCCCGCTACGGATATTTCGCCCGAGCGCGTCTTACTGGGTAAGGAAGAAATAAAACTGGTCAGCGCCGTGCTGCGCGCGCTGCCCGAACGGACCCGCGACGTGTTCGTGCTGCGGGTGCTGGAGAAGAAGAAATATGCGGAAATTGCGGTCATGATGGCGATATCGGTGCGGGCGGCCGAAAAGCACATGGCCAAGGCGCTGGCGCAATTGGGCGGCATCATGGGCAAGGCACAGGATCGGGACTGATCGGGGCGCGAACCGTCGCGGACGGCAGGTGAGTCCGCGCATCGGCACGGGGTTCGGTTGAGCGATCCGTCACGGATCGGCATGCGGGTCGGGGCGGCGCTGGAAAACGTAAGCGGATCCCGCGAAGAGGTAACGGCAGATGAAATGCAAAATCTCGCAGTTGGGTGACGAAGCGACGGACCTCGCGCCCGAAGGCGTGTACGAGGTCGCGGCGCGCTGGAGCGAGATCCTGCGCGACGACACCAGCGCGATGACCCGCGAGGCGTTCGAGGCCTGGCGCGCGCAGTCGCGCGAACACGCCGCCGCGTTCGATCGCGCCCAGGCCGCGCACGCGCTGGCCTCGGCGCTCGCGTTCACCCCGGAAATGCAATCGCTGCGCCACGAGACGATGGCGCGCATGGTCGACAGCAACGTGCGCCGTTCGCGCCGCACCCGCGGCTGGTCGATCGCCGCCTCGCTGTTCGTCGCCGCCGTGCTCGGCGTGCTGGCGCTGAGTTCGCAGATGAACTGGAACCGCTCCGGCGACAGCCGCGAAGCGTCGGCCGGCAACGTCTACCAGACCGGCGTCGGCCAGCGCGCGGTGGTGACGCTCGACGATGGCTCGGTCATCACCCTCAACACCGACAGCCGCATTTCGGCGCATTACCGCGCCGGTCTGCGCGCGGTCACGCTCGAACGCGGGCAGGCGCTGTTCAAGGTGGCCAAGGATCACACCCGCCCGTTCGTGGTGACCGCGGCCGGACGCCAGGTGACCGCGCTCGGCACCGAGTTCGACGTGTACCTGTCCAAGCGCGCGTTCGAAGTGACCTTGCTGGAAGGACGGGTGACGGTCACCCGCGATCGCGCCGTCGCCTCGGCCAAGTCGAGCGCCGCTTCGCCGCTGGCCGAATTGCGTCCGGGCCAGCAGTTCGTCGCGATCGCCAAGACCCAGCCGCAGGTGCGCGTGGCCGACGTCAAGCGCGTGGTCAGCTGGCGCCATGGCCAGATCGTGTTCGAGAACGAACGGCTCGAAGACGCGATCGCCGAGATGAATCGTTATTCGAGCCGGCAAGTCGTGCTCAGCGATTCCCACCTGGCTTCGCTGAAGATCAGCGGCGCGTTCAACACCGGCGATACCGGCACCTTCGTCGAAGCGCTGACCGCGTATTTCCCGATCGAGCGCAGCACCGCGCAAGACGACACCATCGTCCTCAAGCCGCGTCCCGTCAGCCGCGGCTGAGCCGCGAGTGTCGCGGCGCGAGGCCGGATGCGTCGTTCGCATCGCGCCGCCGCGCGCCATCCCATGCGGACATCCATCGACGCGTGATCGACACGCGCGAGCGCCCGCGCGCGCGCGCGACGAACCGCTCGCAACCGCACGCCCGCGACCACGCGCTCGCCTCATCGGTGTTGCAGTGCAAAAGTGAACTCGCGGGTTCAACAACACGCGCGAACACACATCGACACATTCGCAGGTTCGGGTTTTGCATGCGCTCGCGTCTGTACTAACTGAGGTCGCAACCAAAGACGACCCGAAACCGGAGGGGAGAGCGAATGCAAGTGCAAGATCCGAAACGTTCGTGGAGGCAGGCGGCCCGGCCGTGCGTGTTGTTCCTCGCGCTGCTGCCGTGCCTGAGCGCTTACGCGGCCGAAGGCGCCGGCGGCACCGCCAGGTTCGACATCCCGCAGCAGAAGCTCGACACCGCGCTGTCCGAGTACGCGCGCCAGAGCGGCACCCAATTGCTCTACTCGCCCGAACTCGCCACCGGCAAGAAAACCGGACAAGCGGTCCGCGGCGAGAAGACCGCGCGCCAGGCGCTGGACGAATTGCTCGCCGGCACCGGCCTGAACTACGCCACCAGCGCCTCCGGCGCGATCCTGATCAGCGACGGCAGCAGCCGCGGTGGCGGCGCGAGCGGCAAGCCGCTCGACGGGGAGAAGCAGGGAAACGTCCAAGAGGTCGCCGAAACGCAGCCGACGGCGCCCTCCCAAGAAGCCCAGGCAGACCAATCGGCGGCCGAAACGACGGCGGAAAACCCCGCTAAGCGCTCCAGCGCCACGACCCTCGACACCATCGTGGTGACCGCGCAGAAGAAGGTCGAGAACATCCAGAAGGTGCCGATCGCGATCACCGCGTTCGGCGGCAAGGACCTGGGCGACCGCAAGATCGAGACCGGCGGCGACCTGGTCACCGCGACCCCGAACGTCACCTTCTCCAAGACCAACTTCGCCAGCTACAACTTCCAGATCCGCGGCATCGGCACCCAGGCGCTGTCGGTCACCACCGACCCGGCCGTGGCGGTCAGCTTCAACAGCACGCCGATGATCCGCAACCGCCTGTTCGAACAGGAATACCTCGACGTGGAACGCGTCGAGGTGCTGCGCGGCCCGCAGGGCACGCTGTACGGCCGCAACGCGACCGCCGGCGTGGTCAACATGATTCCCAACCTCGCCAACCCCGAAGCGTTCGAAGCCGAGGTCAAGGGCGAGGTCGGCAACTTCGACACCCGCCGGGTCACCGGCATGGTCAACGTGCCGCTCAGCGATGCCTTCGCCTTCCGCGTCGCCTCGCAATACACCAAGCGCGACGGCTACGACGAAAACACCGTGACCAATCGCGACGTCAACGACCGCGACCTGCTGTCGGTGCGCACCTCGCTGGCGTTCAAGCCCAGCGACAAGTTCAACGCCAGCCTGGTGTGGGAACACTTCCAGGAAGACGACGGCCGCGCGCGCACCGGCAAGCAGCTGTGCCACAACGATCCGGGCCCGACCCGGATCGGCGCGACCCAGGTTTCGACGATCGACCGTAACTACATGAGCCAGGGCTGCTCGGACGGCTCGCTGTACGACAACGGCGCGTTCGGCGTTCCCAACGGCGCCAGCATTCCGTTCGTGCTCGGCGCGCAGACCACCGGCGTGGGCTATCTGCTCGATCCCGACGGCAATTTCCTCGACGTCGCCTCGCTGATTCCTCGCGGCCTGGATCCGTATGCCGGCGTGACCCAGTCGCACGACCTGCGCAAAATCGCGACCACCTACGACCCGAAGTTCAACGCCAAGAACGACATCTTCCAGTTCAACCTGGAAGCCGACCTCAGCGATCATCTGCGCCTGATCTCGCAGTCGACCTACACCCGCGACCAGTACTACTCGACCCAGGACTACGGCCGCTTCCAGTCGCAGCCGATCTTCACCAACACCTCCACCGGGGTGTCGCGGTTCGGGCCCGACGGGGTGGAACCGGCGTTCAACTCCTTGCCCAACGGCACCTACTGCGATCCGCAACTGGGTTGCTCGGACCGCTTGCTGATCGCCGATCTGGTCGATTCCGACAGCCGCCAGTGGTCGCAGGAATTCCGTCTGCAGTCCTCGTTCGACGGCGCCTTCAACTTCAGCCTCGGCGCCAACTACCTCGAGTACAAGGTCGACGAAAGCTACTACGTCTTCAGCAACGTGTTTACCGCCTTGGCCGACCTGTTCTTCAACGGCAACGGCGCCGGCAACGCGCCGGGCAAGTGCCCGGCCGGCAGCGCGACGCGGCTGGATCCGATCTCCGGCGAGATGATTCCCTGCGTCTACATCGATCCCAATCCGCTGGGCTCGATCGACGGCATGGGCCACAACTACTTCCGCAGCCGCAACGTCGCCGAAACCCGTTCGGCCGCGATCTTCGGCGAGGGCTACTGGAAACTCAGCGACACGGTGCGGCTGACCGCGGGCGTGCGTTTCACCAACGACCGCAAGATCACCACGCCGTATCCCAGCCAGACCCTGCTCGCCGATTCGACCGGCACCACCGGCGTTCCGCAGTTCTTCGGCGGCTATGTCGGCTACGGCTATCCGGCGCTGCCGAAGATCACCCAGACCTGGAACGAGCCGACCGGCCGCCTGGTGCTGGACTGGTCGCCGGACCTGTCGTTCACCGACAGCACCATGTTCTACGCCTCGCTCTCGCGCGGTTACAAGGCCGGCGGCACCAACTCTCCGGCGATCGGCGCCAATCCAGAAGCGCTCAGCTTTGCCCAACGCGACGTGGAGTTCAAACCCGAGTTCGTCAACGCGATCGAAGTCGGCATGAAGAACGTCATGGCCGGCGGCAAGTTCATCCTCAACGGCACCTTGTTCTACAACGACTACAAGGACTACCAGGTCTCGCAGATCCAGGACCGCTCCACCTTCAACGAGAACTTCAACGCCAAGACCTGGGGCGCCGAACTCGAAGCGGTGTGGCGTCCGACCGATGCGTTTCAGCTCAGCGGCAATGTCGGTCTGCTGCGTACCCGAATCGGCTCGGACCAGTACTCGATCGACGTGATGGACCGCACCGCGGGAAATTCCGATTGGGTGGTGGTCAAACCGTGGTTGCAGCTGGCGTCCAACTGCATCGCGCCCAAGGAATATGTAGAAGCGGTGCTGGCCGCGACCTATCCGCAAGATCCTCCGTTCAACAACGCCGCCAACATCCTCAACAGTTTCTGCTCGACCAATTTGCCGCTGAACGGGAAAGGATTCTCGTCCGGCGGACCCTATGACGGCGCCTACGGATTCACCTACGATCCGGCGAGGGATGCTCCTAACGGCGGCGCGGGTTTCGCCAAGAACGTCGGCGGCAACGAGTTGCCCAATGCGCCGCACATCACCGTCAGCCTAAGCCCGCAGTACACCTTCATGACCGCGCACGGCGACTTCACCGCGCGTGCGGACCTGTACTACCAGGGTCCGAGCTGGGCGCGCATCTACCAGGACAAGATCGATCGCCTCAGCGACTGGGGCAACGTCAACCTGTCACTGACCTGGCTAAAGATCGAAAACGATCTGGCGGTGCAGTTGTACGTGAAGAACGCGCTGGGTGGAAAAGCCATCACCGGCACCTTCCTCAACAGCGACGACACCGGTTTGAGCAGCAATGTCTTCCTGCAAGACCCTCGCATCATCGGCTTGTCCGTGCGCAAGGGCTTTTTCTGAGTTGAGTGTCGTTCCCCGGTCGCGTTCGCGAACGGGATGACGACGAGCAGAGCCTGACGGCTACGGACCGCTCACCGTAGCCGTCAGGCAGCGCAGCCACGGCGCCCGCTACATCCGTGACAGCCCGTTAGGACACACCCCGTGTCCGCATACATCGACGCCTCACAGGAGAAACGCAATGTCCAAGCTCAAGAACTCCCTTCTCGCTCTGGCCACGGCCGCGGCCGTCTTCGGCGCGAGTTCGGCCTCCGCGGCATCGTTCGAACTGTGGAACGGCAGCGGCTGGACCAACACCGGCTCGCTGACCTTCTTCGGCCCGACCACCGCCAGCTACCTCGGCATCGCCGTGCCTTGCAACGCCAGCTTCACCGTCACAGTGAGCGGCGGCGCCGCTTCGGTGACCGCCGCGAGCTTCAGCGGTTCCTCGGCCTGCACCGGCATCACCGCCTACAACCTGCCGTGGGCGATGACGCCCAGCGCGTACAGCGGCGCGAATCCGCCGTTCAGCGGCTCTCCGACCCTGACCCCGACGCTATGGAGCGTCGCCATCAGCGGCGTGCGTATCTACATCCCGGCTCCGTTGAACGTCTACTGCCCCAGCTCGACCGGCTCGGGCAGCATCAACGGCGTGCTGGACTCCACCTCCACGGCCACCCAGAACAACCAGTTCGTGTTCAAGGGCGCGCTGGGCGCCTGCTCGGTGCAGACCCAGAACAACGGCTGGCTGGGAGCGACTACGCTGGTACGCGTGGTTCCGTAAGCATCCGACATCGTCCGGTTGACCGGTGATCCGCCGCGCTTCATGCGTGGCGCGCGCGGACCGCGGTTTCCAACAACCCCGGACAGGTCGATGAGCCGACAAGGATTTCGGCGCGGGGGAGGAGTATTTCCTCCCCTTTTTGTCCGCGACCGCGCAATGCGGTCGTCGCGGGCAGGCCCGGCCGCAAATGAAGCGCGTCGGCCGCACTCAACTTTCAGGAGGATCCCAGAATGCGCAAGACCCCGCTTTACACGGCCGCGGTTGCGGCGGCGCTGACGCTCACCAGCGCGTCCGCGGCCATCGCCGGCACGCCGTCGGGCCCGTATGCGATGTTCAAGTACTGCCCGTACACCAATCCTTCGGTCGGCAGTTGCGTGATCAACACCACCAACTCCGGCGTGCTCAAGATCGGCAACACCACCATGCCGATCGACAAGCCGATCGTGCTGCAGGGCGGCATCGAAAGCATCGGCCCCTCGCCGCTGTACGCCGCGGTCGGCGGTCCAACCCTGTCCGCGCCTCCGGCCAAGGTGCCCGGCGGCCTGCTCGGCATCGTCAACCCCGCGCCCAACTGGCCCGGCCCGCTGTGGACGGCGTTCTGGGGCTTCGTCGCCACCTTTAACGACGTCACCGCGACGATCGAACCGGTGCAGGGCCTGCAGACCAATTTCGGCAACGCGCTGTTTCCGCCGACCGACGGCAGCGATCCCACGGTGGCACGCCTGGCCGTTCGCGTGCACCTGCAGAATCCGTTCCTCGGCAATAGTTGCTACATCGGTTCGGCGCAGAACCCGGTGGTGATCAAGCTGCAGACCGGCACCACCGCGCCGCCGTTGCCGAACCTGCCGATTTCGGGCAGTCCTGGCACGGCGACCACGGTATGGACGGATGAGCCGAATTTCATCGGCTACCTGCAGATCGACGACACCAGCCTGGTCGACAACGCTTTCGCCGTGCCGGCAGCCAGCGGTTGCGGCAATATTGCGCTGGGCCTGCCGATCATCACCCCGATCCTCGACGCCCTGGTCTCCGGCGCGGTCAACCTCAAGGTCGGTTTGCCGTCGGCCGCGGGCAAGAACACCGCGATCATGACTGGCAACGCCTCGATCGCCGCGGCGGCTTACGTACTGGACAGCGAAAACTGAGTGGAATGGGTGTCGATGCATCGAGTTCGCTTCATTCCGGATGCGCAGCGGTTCGCGAGAACCGCTGCGCAGTCGTAGCGCGATGCGCGGCCGGAACATAGCCGCCGCGATCATGCTGGCCGCGGTCGCCGCGGCCGCCGGTTATTTCGGCGGTCGCGTTCAAGGCGCGCCCGCTGCGGCCCCTGCGACCGGCGGCATCGACACCGCCGCCGTGTCGTCCGAAGCGGCGAACAGCCAGGCAAAACCCGCGCCGACGCTCGCCGCGAGCTCCGCCGCAGCGCAGAAACTCCCCGCCCCGCGCACGCCGTTGAAATACGTATTCGCCGATCTGCAGGCCCGCGCGAATGCCGGCGATGCCGCCGCGGCCACTCGCCTGTACCGCGATCTCAACCTGTGTCGCCGTTACGAGCGCCTGGATCGCGACAACGCCAGACTCTCCGACGAACTGCTCAGCCAGGCCGTCGACACCATGACTCCGCAGCAGCTTAAAAACTATCGCGCCCAGCTCGACGCGGTGGAATCGCGCGGGCAGAATCTCGGCGGCCTGCGCGCGCTGTGCGACGGCGCCAGCGCCGACATGCTCGACAGCCTGGTGCCGAACCTGCAACGCGCCGCGCAACTCGGCGACGCCTATGCGCGCGCCTGTTACCTCGACCGCGGCCCGAACTACGACCCGGCCAGCCTGCTCGATCATCCGCAGCGGCTGGGCGATTACCGGCGCAGCGCGCAACAGATGATCGACACCGGCATCGAAAACGGCGACTGGCAAGTGGTCAGCCTGCTGCGCGGCGCCTACGAACCCGGCGCGGCCAATCTGCTGTCGGCGGCGGTGGGCAAGGAGGCGTACCAGCGCTATCGCTATCTCAAGCTGTTCCGGCTTGGCGCCGGATCCGACCGCTCGATCGCCGACCCCGGACAACTCGACCAGGACCTGCGCGCGGCGTCGATGAAACTCAGCGCCGCCCAGATCACCCAGGCCGACGCCTGGGCCGAACAGACCTTTACCCGCAACTTCCAGGGCAAGCCGATCGGCGCGGACGGACCGCTGTGGGACCCTTGCGTGTTTCCCTACGAATGAGCATGCCCACGAGCGACCGTGGGCCGACCCAGGCTGGCCGGACCTTATGCAGATGAAGCGATCGATCCTGTTGGGCGTGGCCGTGATCGCCGCGGTGACCGGCGCGTACTTCGTCGGCCGCGCGGAGGTAAGCCGGCCCCACGCCGCCGCGTCCGTCGGCCCGCGCGACGCCGCTGCGGGCGTGACCGATGCGACGCCCGATTTCGCCACGCCGCCGACCGTCATCAAGGGCGGCGTGTTGCCGACCGCCGGAACCCCGCTCAAGGACATCTTCGCCAAGCTGCAGGCGCGCGCGAACGCCGGCGACGTCGACGCGGCCGCGCGTCTGCTGCGCGATCTCAACCAATGCACTCAGCTGCGCGCCACCCAATGGAAAAACGCGAACGCCACCGACACGCTCACCCGTAAATCCACCGAGGGAATGAGCGCGGCGCAGCTGCGCACCTACCAGATGCTGCTCGACGCGGTGGAACTGCGTCGGCAGGCCGAGAGCAACAGCCTGCGACTGTGCGACGGCGTCAGCGACGCGATGCTCGACAGCCTGGTGCCGAACATCGCCCAGGCCGCGCGTCTGGGCGACGAGCGCGCGCGCGCGTGCTATCTCGAACGCGGTCCGCTGTACGACGCGCGCAGCCTGCTCAAGCATCCCGATTCGATCCGCAACTATCGCGCCGCCGCGACCTCGATGATCGACGCCGGACTGGCCAAGGGCGACTGGCGAGTCGTCGATCTGTTGCAGAAGGCGTACGAACCGGGCGCGCAAGGCCTGCTCGCCGGCGTGGTCGGCACCGATCCGGCGCGGCACTATCGCTACCTCAAGCTGTATCGCCTGGGCGCGGAACAGCATCGTGTCGCCCAGCTCGATCAGCAACTGGCCGCGACCGCGGCGAACCTGAGTCCGGCGCAACGCGCCGAGGCCGACGAATGGGCGCAGACGAAGCTGCGCGATTTCCACGGCCCTTCGACCCACACCACGCCACCGGGTTGGGACGCCTGCGAGTTTTAGGCATGTCGTCGAGAGCTTGGCGCACCCGATCGCTCGGCCCCGGCGAACGCCCGGATTCATCGATGCGATCGGCGGTGGATTTGCGACGGGATGTCATCGCCCAGCGGGCACTGCGTCCAGCAAGCGAAAAATGCCGATGGCGCGTGCGCCGACGCCTGTCCAAGATGGGCGGACCGGACAGGCCGTCCGGCATCGCATCCGAAAAAGGAATTCGCCAATGAACAGATTATCGAACGCAGCGGTACTGATGGCGCTGTGCTTCTCGGGCGCGGCCGTCGCCGACGCAACCAACGCACGAGCCGCCGCATTTCCCGCTTCGTACTGGCACTGCATCTATCAGTCCGATAACAGCGGCGTATACGAATTCCTGTCGCGTTCGCGCTGCGCCCCCACCGTGGATCACAGCGTGTACGGGTATCTGACCTTGATCGACGCTTACTACGGTCCGGTGCAGTAAACGACGCCCGATGACTCGATCCACGCCGGCAGAGCGCTCGCTCCGCCGGCCGTCATTCGGCCAAGCCGAAACACGTGCCGACCTCACCACGCGCCGCATGCGCCGCCTTGCGATCGACGCTTCGGATAGCCTCGTGCAACGGCTTTCGCCTGTTCAGACAACCTGCGTCGCGTTCACCTAAGACGCCAATCACAGTTTGTTTCGGTCGCGCAGCATGTGCTGCAACGCACCACCAAAATAACAGTTGACGCACATTGCGCTTCGCGCGCAGCGTAGGTGTGCGGCGCCAAAAGCGCGTCCTGCCGACACTCGCAAAGCTTGGCCGGACGCAGGCGCCGCATGCGTTGATACGCCACATTCGGAACGGTTCGACTCGCAAGCCGGGGAGGGCTTGTCCGAATTCGCGCTTCTAAATGAACCCCAAAAAGGAGATAGGGCAATGCAGAACAATGACGACGTCGTGTCCGGCTGGCTCAACGGTTCCGACAGCATCGACGGCCAGGACAATCCGGCCGGTTCGCTCTACATCGAAGGTCAGGCCGTGGCCGAAGCAGCGCTCGGCAACACCGACATGCGCGCCACGCTCGGCGTGTGCGGCACGTTCGGCGGGACCACCTGCAGCTACGGCGGCGGCTGCCTTTGCTGCTGAGTAATGCGTGATGGCGCGCGGCCGGGCCTCGCGTCCGGCCGCGTGCTTTCATCGATAACGGGTCGCGCAACGCGACCGGTTCCGTCCCACCGCAAGGATTCGCAGCTGCGATGAGCGAAACGGCTTCAACGGATGCGTTCGCCCGCATCATCGATCATTTCGCCGCGCCCACGCGCGCCGCCTTCACCGCCAAACTCGCGACGTTCTCGGGCCAGCTCGACGACGCGGAAATCGCCTCGATCCAGGCCGCGGGCGACGAAGCGCTGTACACCAACGCCAAGCTCAAGCTCAACCGCGTGCTGCTGCTGGAACTGCATGCGGCGCGGCGCGCCGGCGAACTGACCGCCGACGACGACGCCGGCCGCTTCGCCCAGTTCGTCGCGCAATGCCTGACGCCGGCGTTCGCCGAACACCTCGACCGCCGTTACCCGCCGCTGCGCGAGCGACTGCAACGCACGCTCGACTTGCAGCGCCGCGCGATCGAAACCATGGTCGAACGCTTCGTCGCCGATCGCGACCTGCTGACGCCGCTGCTGGGCGCGCCCTGCGGACGGCTCACCGGCGTTTCGCTCGGCCAGGGCGATCTGCACGACGGCGGCCAGACCGTGGCCAAGCTGACGATGCAAGGCGGCACGATCATGTACAAGCCGCGTTCGCTGCGGGTGGACGCGGTGCTCGACGCATTCCTCGCGCGCGTTTTCGGCGACCTCGCCGATCGCGTGCGCGTGCCCGCGGTGATCGATCGCGACCGCTACGGCTGGGCCGCGTTCGCCAGGCATCGCCACTGCGACAGCGACGAGGAACTGCGCAGCTTCTATCGCGGCCTGGGCCACTGGCTGGCGGTATTGCGCCTGCTCGGCGGCACCGACATCCACCTGGAAAATCTGATCGCGGTCGGCCCGGTGCCGGTGGTGATCGATGTGGAAAGCCTGTTCGAGATCGTGCCCGAGCCGGTGCCCACGCCGTATGGCCAGGCCTTCGACTTCGCCCAGTCGCTGATCCGCAATTCGGTGTTGCGCACCGGCATCGTGCCGTTCCGCACCCGCGCGCTCGGCTTCGAAGGCGTCGACATGTCCGCCGCCGGCGCGTTGCCGGACCAGCAGCCGCGCGTGCGCGCGCCGACCATCGTCGACGACGGCACGACCCAGGCGCGGCTGAAAGTCATCGAGATCGAGGTCGACGTCGCCCAGAACCACCCCAGCCCGCGCCCGGACGTGTCGCGTTACTGGGACGAGATCAGCGAAGGCTTCCTCGACATCACCGCCCGCCTGCGCCGGCTCGACCAGGCCGGCGAACTCGCGCCGCTGCTCGCGCGCTTCCAGGGCTGCAAGGTGCGCGACATCCGCCGCACCACCCGCGCCTACGTGGAAGTCGGCCGCATGCTGTGGCACCCGGCTTCGCTGCACAAGGAAGCCGAGGCGATCGAACGCGCGCGCGACTTGTTCGAACGCAACGCGATCATGCTGCCCAACGAGCGCTCCAGCGACGCCGACGTCATGGCCGAGATCGACGCGCTGCGCTACGGCGACGTCCCGATCTTCGTCGAGCCCTTGAGCGCCGAGCGCATCGACAGCGTGCTGCTGGACTGGCGCGGCATGCGCACCGATCTGGAGGAACTGACGATCCGCAGCGCGCTGGTCGCCACCGATCTCAATCAACGCATGCGCGATCGCGAAGAAGAGCGCAGCGGCCATCGTTACGTCGCCCGCCATCCGCATCGCGATCGACTCGAAACACGCCGGCGCAAGGTCGCGGCCGAGGCGATCGCGCGGCTGCTGCGGCTGTCGGTGCGCGGCGAGGACGGCTCGGCGACCTGGATCACGCCCGAGATCACCCAAGGCGGCTGGCTGGTGCAGCCGGTGCGCGCCGATCTGTATTTCGGGCTCGGCGGCGTCGCCGTCGTGCTCGCCGGCTATCTGCATGAAGTCGAGCACGGCCGCGCCGATCCGGTGGACGGGGTCGAGCAGGCGCTGGAGGGCGCGCTGCAAAGCCAGATCGCGATGGAAGCGATCGACGTGCCGGACAAGGTCGGCGGCTTCACCGGTTACGCCTCGCAGGTATGGACCTGGCTGACCCTGCACGATCTGCTCAAGCGCCCCGAGCTGCTGCCGCATGCGGTCGCCAGCGCGCGGGCGCTGGAACAGCGCGGCTTCGACGACGACGAGCACTTCGACATCATCGACGGCGCGGCCGGCGCGATCGTGCCGCTGCTCGGACTGGCCGAAGCGACCGGCGACGCGCGCTGGACCGCGCTGGCCACGCGCGCGGCGCAACGGCTGGAAGCCGGCGCGATCGTCGACGAGCGCGGCGCGCGTTGGCCGACCAGCGGATCGCCGCACCCGTCGAACGGATTTTCCCACGGCGCCACCGGCATCGCCTGGGCGCTGGCGCGGCTGGTCCTGGCCGGCGCCGGCGACGCGCAGCAACGCGCGCGCTGGAGCGCCTTGTCCGATGCCGCCTTCGCCTTTCAGGAATCGTGCTACGACGAAACCCTGCGCAACTGGCTCGATTCGCGCGAGCTCGACGGCAGCTTCAACTTCCCGACCTGGTGCCACGGCAGCGTCGGCATCGGCCTGAGCGCCTGCGATCTGTACGCGCGCACGCGCAGCCCGCGCCACCTGCGCACCATGCGCCGCGCGGTCGCCACCGTGCGCGACCAATGGGGCACCAGCCACACCCTGTGCCACGGCGATATGTCGCTGCGCGAATTGCTGGTCGCCGCGGCCGCGCTGGATCCGGAACAGTGCGCGACCGATCCCGACGAAGCCACCGCGCAGATCGTCTCCTCGATCGAGGAACATCGCGGCATGGTCGGCGGCCTGACCCGCGCCGCGTTCACCCCGGGCCTGATGACCGGGCTGTCGGGCGCGATCCACGGCCTCAACCGCATGCATCCGCAATCGGGATTGGCCTCGCCGTTGCTGCTGGAACGGCGGGTGTCGATGGCCTGAGGCGCGGCAAGTCCGGCCCGTCGTCGCGGCCTCGCCTCGTGCTAGTGTGACTACACTTGTAGTCACACGAGAGACGTGCATGAGCGAGCGCGAACCGCAGGGTCTGTCCCTCGAACGCAGGCGGATCTGCCTGGGGCTGGCGCTGCTGCCCTTGGCCGCGGCAACTCGCACCGGGTTCGCCGCTGCCGCATCGCCGCCGGTCGCCTACTGGGGCGTCGACCTGGCCCGTATCAGCGACACACTGACGCCCGGCGACGACTTCTTCCAGTACGTCAATCAAGGCTGGATCGACACCGCCGCGCGACCCGCGGGCTATGCGCAATACGGCGAATTGAACGCGATGTTCCTGCGTACGCAAGCGCGCATCAAGACCATCATCGAAGCCGCCGCCGCGCAACCGGCGCGTGGCGACAAGCTCGCCGACCTGTACACCAGCTACGCGGACGTCGCGGCGATCGACCGCGCCGGCCTCGCGCCGATCCGCGCCGACCTGGATGCGATCCTCGCCATCGCCGACCACGCCCAGGTCGCGCAGCGCATGGCCCACCCGCTCTCGCACACCATCGTGGGCTGCTACGTGTTCCTGGATGCCGGCGACACCCGCCGCAGCCTGCTGCACCTGGACCAGCAGACCGCGAGCGGCCGCATCGTCGGCCTGCCGAATCCGGACCACTACGACACCGCCAGCGACCGATACGCCGGCCAGCGCGCGGCTTACCTCGACTACATCGCGCAGACCTTCGCCCGCGTCGGCATCGCCGACGGCCCGGCCCGCGCCGCCGCGATCCTGGCGCTGGAGGCGAAGCTGGCCAAGGTCCAGTGGAACGCGCAGCAGTTGCGCGATCGAAAATTGAACTACCACCCGATGCCGTTCGCCGAGCTGTCGGACTACGCGCCCGGTTTCCACTGGCGGGCGTTCGTCGCCGCCAGCGGTTATCCCTCGGTCGAGACCGTGGTGCTCAACACCGACACCGCCATCCGCGACAGCGCGGCCATCTTCGCCGCGACTGCCGTGGATACCTGGCGTTCGTACCTGGCCTTCCATTGGGTCCACAACCACGCGCACCTGCTGCCGACCGCGTTCCAGGACGCGAGCTTCCAGTTCTACGGCACCGCCCTGGCTGGGCAGACGACCCGCCGTTCGCGCGCCGAACGCGGCATCCAGTTCGTCAGCCAGAACCTGCCGGAACTGGTCGGCGCCCGCTACGTCGCGCAGTTCTTCAAGTCGGCCGACCGCGACGCGGTCGAGGCGATGGCGCCTTTCATGAAGCAGGCGTTCCGCGCGCGCATCGCCAAGGCCGACTGGCTGGACCCGGCGACGCGCGCGACCGCGCTGGCGAAGATCGACCGGATGGGTCTGCGCCTGGGCTATCCCGACGATCTGCGCGACTACGCCGAGGTCGAAATCCTGCCGGACGATCCGATCGGCAATATCCATCGCCTCAAGGCCGCGCAGATCGAGCTCGATGCGCTCTACCTCAGCGATCCCGAGCGACCGTATCGCTGGCATCTGCCGCCGCAGTCGGTCGACGGCAGTTTCAGCCCACAACTCAACGCGGTGACGTTTCCGGCCGGGCTGCTGCAAGCGCCGGCCTTCAGCGCCAGCGCCGACAGCGCGGTGAACTTCGGCGCGATCGGCGCGGTGCTCGGTCACGAGATGGCGCACGGTTTCGACGATCAGGGCTCGCGCTTCGACGATCAAGGCAATCTGCGCGATTGGTGGTCGCCGCCCGCGCGCGCCGCGTTCGACGCCAGGACGCAGGTGCTGGCGACGCAATACTCCGCGTATGCGCCGCTGCCCGGCGTGCATCTGGACGGCCGCCGCAGCCTCGGCGAAAACCTCGCCGATCTGGTCGGCGTCACCGTGGCCCTGGACGCGTATCGCCTGTATGCGGCGGCGCGGGGCATCGACACCCGGGCGATGCGCGACGGATTCAGCGGCGAACAACGCTTCTTCCTGGGCTGGGCGCAGCTGTGGCGCTCGCTCGACACCGATGCCTCGCTGCGGGCCGACATCGAGCGCGCCTATCACTCGCCTTCGCGGTATCGGGTCAACGGCGTGGTGCGCAATCTGCAGGCCTGGTACGACGCGTTCGACGTGGACGCCGGGGCGAAACTGTTCCTCGCGCCCGAGCAGCGCGCCGCGGTCTGGTAAGCGCCGCGATCCGCATCCGCCTGCTGCCGCCCGCCGGGTCGGCGCCGACGACATCTCGTTCTTACCGATGACACGCCGCTGATTTATCCTTGTCGGCCGCCCTCAAGGAAACACTCACCGTGGATTTGGAAACGATCGGAACGGTCCAGGAGACCGACAGCGTGCAGGACGTCAATCGGTTGCTGGACGAAGGCTGGGTGCTCATCGCCATCGCCACCGGCAAGCACACCGAAGGCGAGCCGTGGATTCGCTACTCACTGGGCCAGCAGTACGAAGATGAGGACGAAGAAGACGAGGACGAAGAAGAGGAAGAGGAAGGCGAGGACGAATGAGCCTGCACGGGCGTGGCGCCGCGCGCGCGGTCGCTGACGCCCGGCCTGCTGGATAGTCGACGCTCTAAGCGGATCGGCCGCGCGGATCGAAAGCGTCCGGCCATTCGCCATGCACAAGCCGCCGCCGGGGCCTGGCCCCGGCGCGCGGTCCGGATCGCGCGCGACGGCGCGGCGCGGGCCGACCGCGTTCGCAGCCGATGACGGGCGGTTCGAACGTCTGGTCCTACGACCGGATATCGTCGTGACGGCTCGCCGCCGATCGTTGCGCGACACCAGCACCGCAGTTGTCAGACGACAGTCGGATGCGGCCGCTCAGCCCCCCGACCGAACATCCAACCAATACGGCGCGCGCAGTTCGCGCTTGAGCAGCTTGCCGGTGGGATTGCGCGGCAAGCGCTCGCGCAACTCGACCGCGACCACGCGCTGCTGCTTGCCCACGCGCTGATTTAGCCAATCCTTGATTTGCTCGGCATCGCCGGCGCCGCGGGGCTTGAGGTCGCTGTCCTTGAGCACCACCAGCGCCAGCGGCGATTCGCCCCAGGTCGGGCTGGGGATGCCGATCACCGCGCATTCGCCGACGTCCTCGTGCTGCATCAGCACCGCCTCGATATCGGCCGGATAAAGGTTCTGCCCGCCGGAGATGATCAGGTCCTTCTTGCGGTCGAGAATGTACAGATAGCCCTCGTCGTCGAGACGACCGATGTCGCCGGTGCGCAGCCACGGCCGCCCATCGGCATCGACCCACATCGCCTCGGCCGTCGCCGCGGGCCGGCGCCAGTACGCGTCCATCGCGAACCGGCTGCGGCCGACGATCTCGCCCGCCTGTCCCGCCGCGACCGGGCGATCGTCCGCATCGAGAATCGACAGCTCCACCCCGGGCAGCGGCTTGCCGACCGAGGCCAGCCGGCCTTGCGCGTCTTCCGGCGCCAAGGCGGTGAGGATGCCTTCGGTGGTGCCGTACACCTCGACCACATCGCAGCGGCAGGTCTCGATCAAGCGCGCTTTCGTCGCCAACGGCAACGATGAGCCCACGCTCATCACCATCTGCAGCGAGGAACGATCGGTCGCGGCGAACGCGGGATGATCGAGCAGCCGCTGATACTGCACCGGCACCATCGCGGTATGCGTGATCCGCTCGCGCGCGATCGTCGCCAGGGTGTCGGCCACATCGAAGCCGTGACGCAGCACGACGGTACCGCCGCTGAGCCAGGTTCCCAGCAAGGCCGCCCAGCTGATGTTCGAATACAGCCCGGTCACGATCAGGCTGCGCGTGCCCGAATGCTGGCGCAGGGCCAGGCCGACGTCGTAAGCCCACAGCAGCCGGGCCTGGTGGCTGTGCACGATGCCCTTCGGCTCGCCGGTGGTGCCGGAGGAATAGATGATATTGCACAGGTCCGAGCCGGCGATCGGCAGCTTCGGCGGCTCGACGCCGGCGGTGCCGAGCCAATCCGGATACGCCTTCCATCCGGCCGCGCTCGCACTGTCATCGCGAGCGCTCGCGACCGCGCCGACCTCGATCCGCATAACGCCCGCCGTGGGTTGCACACGCGCGGCATGATCGGCGGTCGCGAACACCATCGTCGCGCCCGCGTCGGCGATCATCGCCGCCGCGCTGGCATCGCTGACCGAGGTATTGAGCGGGACCGCGACGCAGCCGGCCTTCATGATGCCGACGATGAGCTCGGCCATCTCGATGCAGTTCGACATCAGCATCGCGATGCGATCGCCATGGCGCGCGCCGCTCGCGATCAACGCGTTGGCGATGCGGTTGGTCTGCGCGTCGAGGCTGCGCCAGTCCAGGCTGCGGTCCGGCGCGACGATCGCCGGCTTGGCGCCGAGCCATCGGCCATGGGTCGCGAAGATCTCGGGCAGCAACGGCGCGGGGATGTTGAGCATGGCGCGGGAGTCTCCGGGCTGCGAGCCAGCCACGAGGTTTTATGGGCGGGTCTGAGCCCCGATGCGTTGCGCCGGGTCGCGGCGAACCCGGGCGATCGATTCAGTCCACCTCGCGCAACAAGGCCATGATCGCGGCGACCGCATCGGGCTCCGACAACGACGGCGCATGCCCGACCTGCTCGACTTCGACCAGACGGGCGTTGGGCGACACCGCCGCCATGCGCCGCGCGGTGCGCGCTTCGAGCACGTCCGACAACTCCCCGCGCAGGATCAAGGTCGGCCGCTGCGTGGCGAGCTTGCGGTACAGGCGCCACAGCAGCGGCCGCAGCAACCACAGTTTGATCGGGCCCAGGGTGCGGATGATGCGCGGGTCGTAGTCGAGCACCAGCAGCCCGTCGTCGCGCACGCGGAACATCCGGTCGATCATGCCCACCCAGTCGGCCCGCGTATAACGCGGATAGGCTGCGGCGCCGATCCGCTCGATATAGGCCGCGGCGTCCTCGCGCGTCATCGGCGGCACCGGGATGCCGGCGTAACGCGCGATCCGGTCCAGCGCGGCCTTCGGCGCTTCCGGCCCGGCATCGTTGAGCACCGCCGCCACCACCGCGTCGGCGCGCTTGGCGGCGATCGTCAGCGTCACCCACACGCCCAGCGAGGTGCCCATGAACACCGCGCGCGAGATCGATTGCGAACGCATCAACTCCAGGACGTCGAGCGCGTAGGTATCGACGCCGTAAGTCGCGGGATCCGTGGCGTAATGCGACTTCCCGCGTCCGCGCAGATCCACGGCGAGCACCCGCCGCCCGCTCGCCGCCACCGTCGCCGCGATCTGGTCGAAATCGGCCGAATTACGGGTCAGGCCCGGAATGCAGATCACCGGACAACGCGCCAAGGCTTCGGCGCCGGGCGCGCCCGGGTAATCGCGCGCGTACAGCTGCAATCCGTCCTGGCTGCGCCAGCGCAGCGTGTTGAATCGTTCGGCCGACATGGTGGCGGTCAAATCCTCTGCAAGCGATGGGTTCGCGACTGGCGAGCGCTCAGAATTCATAACGCGCCGACAAGGTCACCGTGCGCGGCGCGCCATAGAAACCGGTCACGATGTCCAGCGCGGCGACGTTGTAACCGGTGGTGCGATACGACTTGTCGGCCAGGTTGCTGCCTTGCAGGCTCAGCGTCCACGGCTCGTTGATCCGCCAGATCACCCCGGCGTTCCACAGCCCGTAGGCGCGCTGCGCGATCAGCGGCGACAACGTGGTCTCCGGATAGATCCGGGTCTGGTAGCTGTAATTGATCCGACCGCCCAGGCTGCCGCCGCGGGCCAGCGGATACTGCCCTTCCAGGCTGAGTCCGCCCGACCAGCGCGGCGCGTTGGTGAAGCGCTGGCTGTCGGCGATATCGACGCCGCCGCTCAGGTATTCGCTGTACTTGGTGCGCAGATACGCAAGGTTGCCGCTGAGCGTCCAATGTTCCGACGGCTTCCAGGCGAACTCCTGCTCCAGCCCCTGGATGTAGCCCTTGCCGGCATTGGTGTAGTCGCCGAAGAAGCCGGTGCTGCCGCCGGGCAAGGTGTAGGAGGTGAACACCGACAGCTGGATGTTGGAATAGTCGTTGTGGAACACCGAGGTGTTGATCATCAGGCGATCGTCGAAGAAGCTCATCTTGCTGCCCAGTTCATAGGACTGGACCTTCTCGTCGTCGATCGGCCGGCACGAACTCGGGATCACCGCGCAGTTGGCGCGGATGTTGTAGCCGCCGGAATGAAAGCCGGTGTTGTAGCTGGCATACAGGTTGATCCGGTCGTTCGCGCGCCACGACAGCGACACCTTCGGCGACACATTGCGCGAGGAATTGGAACCGGTGAAGTTGGCCAGCTCCGCGATCGGCCGCTGGAACGCCGGATCGGCGTAGGCGTAGTTGAGGATCAGCGCGCGCTTGGTTTCGTCGGTGAAGCGCAGGCCGACGTCCAGGCTCCAGTCCGGGTCGATGTCCCAGCTGAAATCGGCGTAGGCCGCCACGCTGCGGGTGTCGACCTTGCCGCTGCTGACCGCGAACTGCGACAGGCCCAGCAAGGTGTACGGCGGCGATCCCAGGAACGTGCTGCGGTTGATGCCGCCGGCCGCGCCGTTGAAATAGAACAGGCCCAGCACGCCGTGCACGCTGCCGCCGGAATCGAAATTCGCCTGCAGCTCCTGGCTGAACTGGTGATCGCTGTAGCTGCCGCCGGCGTCGCCGATCTTCTGCGGCAAGGTGTCGAAATCGATGTTCGAGCGGGTTTCCGAACTGCGATACGCGGTGATCGACTTGAAACTCCAGTCGGCATTGGCGATCCATTTGAAGGTCAGCGCGGCGCCTTCGAGTTCGCTGTGATTGACCTGCGGCATGCCGCTGCGGGTGTCGTAATCGCTGTCCAGCGGCCGGTACGACGGATAGAAGCGGTTGGCCTTAAGCATCTTGGCGCCGCGCGGATTGGAATTGTCGTGCATGCCGTCGAGCGCCAGCTCGATGCTGAACTCGTCGGACGGGAAAAAACCCAGGGTCGCGCGCGCGGCATTGGTGTTCTTGTTGCCGTTGCGGCTGTCGTAGGTCAGGTTTTCGCCGTAGCCGTCGTTGTGCATGCTCGCCGCCGCGACCCGCGCGCGCCACACGCCGTCGTCGCTGGCGCCGCCGAGGCTCGCCTTGATGCCCTGCTCGCCGTGCGTGCCGATGCTGGCTTCGACCGAACCCTGGGTGGTTTTCGGCAAGGGGTTGGACACGTACTTGATCGCGCCGCCGATGGTGTTCTTGCCGTACAGGCTGCCCTGCGGGCCGCGCAGCACTTCGATCCGGCTGACATCGAACACGTCGAGCAACGCGCCCTGCGGCCGGGCCAGGTAGACATCGTCGAGATACACGCCGACCGCGGGATCGAAGCCCCAGGTCGGATCGGCCTGACCGATGCCGCGGATGTACGCGGTCAAGGTGGTGTTGGAGCCGCGCGCGGCATACACCTGCAACGACGGCACCTTGCCCTGCAGGTCGCCGAGGTTCTGCACGTTCTGTTCGAACAGGGCCGACGCGGTGAACGCGCTGACCGCGATCGGCACGTCCTGCAAGGTCTCCTCGCGTTTGCGCGCGGTCACGGTGACCGATTCCAGCTGGGTCGGTTTCCTTGCCGAGGCTTCGGCGCTTTGCGCCTGCTCAGGCTCGGCCGCGTCCTGCGCCTGCGCCTGCTGCAGATGCATCAGCATCGCCAGACCGATCGCCGCGCTCAAAATCCCTTGTCTCATTTCGTTCGATCCCCTCGCCCATGGCCGCGCAAGGCGCGGCCGTCATCGGATGCATGCCGCGCCGCGTGCGGCCCGGGCGCCGGACGCGTCCGACTCGGACCGCGCCCCATGGGCGTCGGTGTGTCGCAAGCAACATAGCGGCGATGCGCCGGGTCGGTTCTACGTTTGCAGCACCGCGCATTGACGATGACTGCACTCGATGTGCTGCGTCGCAGCATGCGGCGCGGGCCGGATCGCTCCTAAGATGCCGCTGATCCGATCCGCCCGAGGTGGCCGATGTCCGCAACCGTTCCTTCCACGCGCACGGTGTTTTCCGCGAGGAATGCGTCGAGTCCCGCGGTCGCGATGGGCGGCTGGTCGACCGTGTCCTCGCCCGGATTCGGCAGCGCCGACATCCAGCTGACCCGGCCCGAGGGCCGCATGGGCTGGCTGGCGAGCCAATCGGTCGGCGCGCTGCAGCTCAATCACATCGCGCTCAGCGGCCTGCACATGCGCCGCACCTCGGTGCATCTGTCCGGGCTGGCGCAGAACTACGTGCTCGCGCTGCCGGCGGCCGGCCGCTCGCGCAATGTCGTCGGCGGCCACGACGTGCTGCTGGAGCCGCGGCGCATCTATCTGATCTCCGCGGCGGTGGTCGGCGACGTGCAACCCGAAGGCCACTACGAAAGCTTCAACACCCTGATCCCGGTGCATCTGCTGCGCCAGCGCGTGTCCAACCTGCCGACGGTGTTTTCCGCGCCGCTGGACGGCAGCGACCCGCGCGCCGAACTGCTGGGCGTGTACGCGCGCCAGATCGATCGCCTCGCCGGCCAGATCGGCGACAGCGAAGCGCAGGTGCTGACCACCCAGCTGTGCGATCTGGTCGCGCTGATGCTGCGCGGCGATACCCGCACCTTCTGCGACGACCGCACGCTGGCCGCCGCGCACAAGCAGAAGGCGCTGGACTGCATCGAATCGCATTACGCCGACGAAGACCTGTCGGCCGAAATAATCGCCCGGCGCTGCGGCATCTCCGAGGGCTATCTGCATCGGCTGTTCCGCGACAGCGGCCAGTCGGTGATGGAGCGCCTGCGCGCGCTGCGCCTGAGCAAGGCGCGCGAGATGTTGACCAGCGCCGCGCTGGCGAATCTGCCGATCTCGGAGATCGCCTACCGCAACGGCTTTCGCTCGCAGTCGAATTTCTGCCGGGTGTTCCGCCAGATCTACGGCGTGTCGCCGACGCAATTGCGCCGCCATTGAGCGCGATGCACGACTAACGGCGGGCCGCTAGCGATACAGCATCGCCGCCATGCTCGCGGTCAGCGCCGGCTTGTCCTTGCCCTGCACTTCCAGCACGTTGCGGGTGACCATCAGCAAGCGGTCGGCGCCCTTGGGTTCGATCGATTCGAGCGTCACCCGCAACCGCACCGATTCGCCGGCGAGCACCGGCGACTGGAACTTCACCTCGCCCAGGCCGGCGTTGATCGCCCGCGACACGCCCGACGGCATCAGCCCGAGCCGCATCTGCATCGGCGCGAGCAGGGACAGCAACAAGAAACCGTGCGCGATCGGGCCGCCGAACGGGCTTTCCTGACGGCAGCGCTCGACATCGACATGGATCCATTGCCGGTCGCCGGTGGCCGAGGCGAACTGATCGATCGTCGCCTGCTCGACCGCCTGCCAGTCGGTCACGCCGATTTCCTGCGACACGAAATCGGCGACGGTATCCAGGCTATAGCGAGCGGTCATGCCCTCTCCACGGGTTGCGATGGGGTTGCGATGGGTTGCGCGGCGAACGGCCGCAACGGCTGGTTTCGAGCGATCCGTGCCGCGGCCGCGAAGCCGCGCCGGCGTCGCCGCATCATTGCGGACCTGCCGCGCGACTACAAGACGGTTGCGAGTATCGCGCGATGCCGCTCGCAATTCGGGTTCGGCGTACGTCAACAACGAGTTCGCCGACGGTAAAACCCCGTGGCCCGCAAGCGGCTACAACACCGCTATTCGGGCGCTCGACCGTTCGCAGGCCCAGCGCCTCGCGGACAACCGTCATCGCGACCATCGGCGGCTGTGTCGACCATAGGCCCGGAACGTCCGCACGCTCCACCCCGCCGTACCCACCAGGAGACAGTGGCATGTACGAGTTGCGCAAATCGTTACGCCGACGCCTCATCCTCGCGCTGGCCGCGCTGATGCTGGCCGTCGCGATCCCCGGTCCGTCCTACGCCGCCGGTTATTTCAACGGCGCCTACATCAGCGTGTTCGGCGCGCGCGACTACCACGGCTACGTGCCGACGAGTTACCGCCCCGGCGTGGCGATGCCGCTGCTGGTCGCGCTGCACGGCTGCACCGAGAACGATGTCGGCTTCGAACTGTTGTCGGGCTGGGCGCGCGTCGCCGAGGAGCGCGGCTTCATCGTCGTGTTTCCCGACCAGAACAATTTCGCCAACCCGGCCGGCTGCTGGAACTGGTTCCTGAGCAGCAACCGTCACCGCGGCATGGGCGAGCCGGCGCTGATCGCCGGCATCACCAACAAGGTGCGTTCGCAGTACAGCGTGGATGCGAAACGGATCTATGTGACCGGCGTGTCCGCGGGCGGCGTCATGGCCAACATCATGGCCATCGCCTATCCCGATGTGTACGCGGCCACCAGCATCCTGGCCGGCTGCGAGTACGACTGCGACATCCTGCAACAGCAATCGGGGGCGACCGCCGGCAACAAGGCGATCACGGAAATGGGCAGCCGCCGTCGCGCGGTGCCCGCGATCATCTTCCAGGGCACCGCCGATCTCGTGGTTCCGCCGGCCACCGCCGATCGCATCGCCGCGCAATGGGCCACCATCGACGGCATCGATGCGGTCGCCGACCAGGTCGAATACGGACAGGTTCCCGGCGGTCGTTCGTATACGCGCACGACGTATCGCGACGCCGCGGGTCAATCGCTGATCGAGCAGTACATGATCGACGGCGCGGGCCATGCCTATCCCGGCGGCTGCGCCTGCAGTCTGTACGGCGATACCTCCGGCCCCGACGCCAGCAACCTGACCTGGGATTTCTTTCTCGCCCATCCCAAGCCCTGAGTCGCCGCGCCGCGGCTTCGATCGAATCCGATGCGGTCGCCGCGCGCCGCATCGGACATCGACGCGCTCACCGGCCCGGATCGGTCAGCGTCAACACCGACGGCAGAGCGCTGTCGGGATGCGCCCTGAGCAATTGATAGGCGATGCCGCCCAGGCCCGACATCAGGCCGGGCACGAACGTATCGCGCAATACGCCGCAGGTCGGGCCGTGATCCTCCAGGCTGGTCAGGATCGACGCCAACACCTGCTCGCGATCGAGCCCCTGCGGCGCTTCGCCGAGCGCGATCGCGCGGTCGAGCAATTCCCACGCGCCCAGATCGCCATGGCACAGGCCGTGGTTCGCGCCGAACCCCATGCGCCAGGTCGCCGCCGCCGCGCGCCGCAGCAACACACGCGTGGCCGGATCGGCCAACCGCGGATCGAGATCGACATGCGCCAGACCGATGCCGACCGAGCCGTGGCACCAGGCCGCGGTCGACCGCGCATCTTCGAAGTCGCGCAGATCCAGCCAGTTGCCTTCGTCGTGATCGAACAACCCATCCTCGAACGCGAACGCCGCTTGCGCCAGCGTCTGATAACTCGACCGGCCGCAGGCGCGCGCGAGCCGACTCAAGGCCCAGCCGATGCCGGTGGCGCCATGAGCGAAACCGCCCATGCCGTCGGGCCAGCGCGTCTCGGCCCAGCACGCGGTGCCGTCGCGATGCTGCGCGCGTTCGGCCAGCAGATCGCCTAGTTCGCAGGCCATCGTCAGGTAACTCGACTCGCCGCTCGCGGTCGCCAGCGCGAGCAAGGGCGCGATCGCGCCGGCCACGCCATCGATCAGATCGTTGCTGCGCTCGGCGGCCGCGGCGGCTGGAATGCGATCGGCCAGCGCGCGCGCGCGTTGCACGCCCTGACCGCCGTCGCGGCGCCAATGCGCCAGCACGAGATGGGTCCAGATCTGCGAGCCCAGGCCGATGTAAGCGCCGATCGATCGCGGCCGCAGCTTGAGCGCGCGGCTTTCGGCGACGCGGCGTTTTTCTTCGGCCAGATCGAGCGTATGCAACGTCGCGGCCAACAGATCGTCGA
This sequence comes from Lysobacter capsici, assembly GCF_014779555.2. NCBI lineage: Bacteria > Pseudomonadati > Pseudomonadota > Gammaproteobacteria > Lysobacterales > Lysobacteraceae > Lysobacter > Lysobacter capsici. The sequence continues at coordinate 687,136 of NZ_CP094357.1, read as the reverse complement.
CGCCGTCGACCGGATCGGCGCGACCGGCCTGGGTCTCGCGCGCATACGCCGCCGCCAGCAGGGCGATACCGCAGATACCGCCGTACAGATCCTGTTCGATCGGTTGGATCGACGACCCGGTCGGAGTGACGCTCGGCGCGATCCAGGCGACGCTGCCGTCGCGGCCGCGAATCGCCGCGTCCAGCAAGCGGCGCATGATCGCCGCCGCCTGCGTGCGCCTGCGCGAATCGATATCGCCGTCGCGGACCTGTTGCGGCCGCAGCGACCGCTCGCTCGGCACCCAGCCATCGTTGAGGTAAGCGCTGACCAGCGCGGCCTGGATGATGCCGCGTTCCAGCGGCAGATCGGAGCTGCGCCATTGCTGCAGCGTGTGCTCGACCAGATCGCAAGGCGCAAGCCAGAACGTGTCGTGTGGACCGACCAGACGACCGTCGCGCGCGAGCGTGCTGAAGAACGGCACGTCGCCGTCGAGCAGATCGTCGATCTCGGCCTCGATCACCGCCGGATCGGCCGGCGCGATCGAGCTGTTGCGCGCCATCTTCGCCAGCACGTCGTGGGCGCGCCGACGCGCGGCGGCATCGTCGTGCAGCGAGACCGGATGCCACAGCATGCGGCCGATCTCGGCGTAGACCTCGGTCGCGCGCGTGACCACGCGCACTTCGCAATCGGCGAAGCGCTGCAGCCGTTGCCGCAACGCGCCGCTGTCGTCGAGCCGTTGCAGATGCGCGGTCACGCCGTCGAAGGCATCGAGCACGTCGGGCCAGAACCGCGCCAGCGCCGGTTGCGCGCAGGGATGGTTCTGGGCCACGCCGGCCTCGAACATCGCCATGCCGATATGCGCCTGGTCGGTGCCGGCTTCGAGAATATGCGGCAGCGGCATCATCGGCTGCTGCCCCGGCAGCATGCCGATGCCGGAGTTGTCGACCCCGCGCCAGCCCAGCCCCTGACCGCGCCCAGGCAGCAGGCCGATGGTCAGCACGCTGCGGCCGAGCAGGCCCGCGGCCTGATCGTAGGCCTCGCCGAAACCCGACGGATGCGGCGCGATGCGCGGCGTGAACAAGGTCTCGCAATCCACCACCACCGGGCTCGGCCCGGCGGCGATCAGGTTTTCGGCATGCAGATCGCTGCCGCCGAGCGCGCGCATGATCGCCAGCCAATGGCCGATGCCGCGGTAGAACGCGGCGAGTTCGACCTCGTCGGCGGCGTAACGGTGGGCGACGAATTCGGCCCAGCCGTGCTCGCCGCCGTCGACGACGCGCGGCACGCGGATGCTCGATTCGATACCGGCGTCGGCGCCGAGCTCGGCGACGAACGCGTGCAGGGCATCGTCGATCGCGACCGAGCGCGGCTTGTACACCAGCCGGCCGCCGTCGCAACGCAGCAGCGCCACCGACAGCCCGCCGCGATGGCTGTCGCCGGCGCCGAAACTCAGTTGCCGCAGCTCACCCGGCGCGGCGCCGCACAACGACGTCAACAGGGATTTGTCGGCGATCCAATGACGGGCGAAATCCAGCGACGCCGCGCAGCGGTTCGCGACGATCCGCTCGATGCGCAACGGCAGCGAAGGATAGTGCGGCGCGAGTTCGTCCCAGAACGATTGCTGCGAGGACAGCTCGCGGAACTGCACCCAGCGCTGCGCGGCATCGATGCCATCGAGGCGGCCGGTGACGCGCGCGGCGTTGAGTTCGAGCACCAGCACGCGGGCGAGCTTGCCGTGCAGGAAGGCGAGCAGCGATTCGCGGGTCGCGGCGAGCACGGCCTCGGATTCGCCCGCGCCCAGACCGTCAACCGCGGCAAGCTCGGCACGCAGCGCATCGAGCGCCGGTTCGACCAGGCAATGCAGCGAGGCTTGAAAATTTTCCTCGATCGCGGCGACGGTCACGCGCGATCGGCCGACAAGACGAGTGGCGGGAAACGCGACGGCGGAACCGGGCTCACGTCATCGCGGCGGCGACGCCCGCCGCGCGCATGCTGCATTGCATCCATGGCATCGCCCTTGCGGCCGTAGCGAATCGGTAAGAAGTAGAGTCGGTGTTGAAACCCGAGGATGCGAACCGGCGCGCAAGCGCGTCCGATAAACCAGGCCGCCGGCGCCGCTTGCGAGAGTCGGCGGACGGCCTGGAACCCATCGGGTGTCGCGTGGATCAGGCGCAGCAGTTAATGCGCATCGAACCGGTACAAAGCGAACACCCGGTGATGGCCGGAGCCACTTCACCGATGATGTCCGACTCTACGTACTCGCCCCCGATGAACAGAGGACCCGCCGGGTTGTTGCTTTCAGCATCGGTGCGCCACTGGGCGACCAGGGCCGCGCCTTCGGAAACATCGCTCATCACCTACTCCTTGGTTGCGTCGACTGCGGTTGAAGTGCAGGAAAGACGTCTCGCGTCCATGCGTTGTGCAGCGACTCCAGGCACGGAACGCGAGCGCACACGCTAGATGCACGGTTGAGCGGTGTCAATCGGGATCGCGTGCGATATCGGCGCGCGCGATCGCAAGTCAGCGTTTTTTCGCGCGGGTCGAAACGGATCGTCGAAAGCCAAACGCGCACGACCCCGGACTGGACTCCCGCGATGGGTTGCGACCGGTCAATTAAAAGTGACCGCATCGACGCTTTTCCACGAAAAATATCGCGAATGAAACACGGTGACGGCGTCGACATGGCCATGGCCGTTCTGCTGCGATGCACAAGCGGCTACCGGACCTCGTCGCACGTCGTCGCATCGATGCGACGCTCAAGCGTCAACACCGACTCGCGAGAATTGGCTCATCGGCTCGTGCGCCGACATTGCGTGCACCGGCTTCGATGGCATCGAGCCGCCGTCTGCCGACGGGAAGGTATCGACAGGCAGGTCGGTCTTCCCGTTTCGCCCAACCGAATCGGCCGACTCGCTCATCGCCACCATCGTCAGCCAAAATCGCCACCGCTACAATTCGCGCATGAATCCGCAGCCCGACACCGAGTCGCATCCTTCGTTCGCGACGCGCGGCGATGCGGGCGAAGTATTCCGGATCTTCCTTCGCCTGGGCCTGACCTCCTTCGGCGGGCCGATCGCGCACCTGGGCTACTTCCGCGAGGAGTTCGTCGCGCGCCGCGGCTGGTTCAGCGATGCGTCCTTCGCGCAGTTGCTGTCGCTATGCCAGTTTCTACCGGGGCCGGCCAGCAGCCAGATGGGCGCGGCCATCGGCCTGTTCCGCGCTGGATGGTGGGGCGCGGCGGCGGCGTTCGTCGCCTTCACCGCGCCGTCGATGCTGTTGATGTTCTGCCTCGCCGTGTTCGCGCCGCATGTGTTCGGCCATGCCGCGGGCGCGGTGTTGGTGCACGGACTCAAGCTCGTGGCCGTGGTCGTGGTCGCGCATGGCCTGATCGGCATGGCGCGCACCCTGACGCCCGATCTGCGGCGCGTGGCGATCGCGGCCGGTGCGTGCGCGCTGGTGCTTGTGGCCGGCGGCGCCGGCTGGCAATTGCTGGCGATCGCGGCCGGCGGCGCGCTCGGCGCGTGGCTGTGTCCGGCCGTCGCCACCGGCGCGGTCGCGACCTTTCCGGTTCCGTATGCGCGCCGCACCGCGGCGATCTGCGCGCTGCTGTTTTTGGCCGGACTGGCCGGCTCGTTGCTGCTGCCGGCCGGGCCACCCTCGCTGGGCGGGCTGGCGAGCGCGTTCTATCGATCCGGCGCGTTGGTGTTCGGCGGCGGACACGTCGTATTGCCCTTGCTCGAAAGCGAGTTGGTCGCCAGCGGATGGATGAGCGCCGATACGTTTCTGACCGGTTACGGCGCCGCGCAGGCGATGCCCGGGCCGATGTTTTCATTGGCCGCTTACCTGGGCGCCAGCGTCGATGCGGGCGCGGCGCCGCTGGCAAGCGCCACGCTCGCGCTGCTTTGCGTTTTTCTACCGGGCTTCCTGTTGCTGTTCGCGACGCTTCCGGTATGGGCCACGGTAGCGCGGCGTCCCCTTGCCGGCCGCGCGCTGGCCGGCGTCAACGCCTCCGTGGTCGGCCTGCTCGCCGCCGCGTTCTACGATCCGGTCTGGCGCGAGGGCGTGAACAGTCCGGTCGACATGGTCATCGTGGCGATCGGGTTGGGCATGCTGATGGTTTTCCGGTTGCCGGCGCTGTGGGTCGTGGCCTGGTGCGTGGGGTCCGCATCGGCCTGGGCATGGCTGGGCGGCGCGTTCCAATGAGATCCGATGCGACCGCAGTCCGAGACGGCAGGCTGGAACCGATTGCGGCGTCATCGTCCCGGCTCACACCGGATTATTCGGGCTTCGCGCCGCAATCCTTGGCAGCGCGCCGGCCAGCGGGCACCCTGGTTCGATGAAACCTCTGGACGCGGGCGCCGATCGCATCGAGACATGGGCACGGCTGTGGGTGCCGGCGCTGGTCGCCGCACTCGCCCTGGCCAGCATCGAGCTGGCGGCGATGTTCGACGAGCCGCCGGGACGGTCGTGGACCGCGCTGGGCCTGTACCTGATCAATATCTACGTCATCGCCGAAGCCATCCGCGCCATTTCGCGCTACCTCGACCGGCGTGTGTCGTGGAAGAACGCGGGCGCGTTGCGGGTCGTGGCGCAGCTCGGTTTATCGGTGGCGTTCGCCTGCGTCTACCTGTTGCTGATCTATGTGCCGCTCAAGCTCTATGAGATTTCCCAGGGCGCCGACGACGTGCTCGCATGGCCGCATATCGCCTTCACCCTGCTGCTGGCGCTGATCTTCGGCACGGCCCTCGCCGCGTTTCAACTGCTGTTCGATTTTTTCCGGCAGTGGCGGGCCGCTCAGGCCGAGGCCGAACAACAGCGTCTGGCCGTCACCCGGGCCGAACTCGATGCGCTCAAGGCCCAGATCAATCCGCACTTCCTGTTCAACAGCTTCAACACGGTGTACGGACTGATCGAACACGATCCCGAGCGGGCGCGCTCGGTTCTGCTCGATCTGTCGGACATCTTCCGCTACGTGCTGCTGCACAATCACCTCGATCTGGTGCCGCTGCCGCAGGAACTTGCGTTTCTCGAGGCCTACCTGAAGATACTGCGGGCCAGGCACGGCGAAGGCCTGCAGGTGCGAGTGAGCGGTTGCGACGATGTCACCGCCCGCGCGATCGCGCCGATGACCCTGCAACTGCTGCTGGAAAACGTGGTCTGCCATAACGACATCGAATCCGGACCAGGCCTGCACGTGGACATCCACTGCGAGAACGACGCACTGACCGTCAGCAACCCGATACGCGCGCGCCGCGGCGACACGCGCGGCACCGGTTCCGGTCTGAGCCATATCCAGGCGCGCTATCGCCTGCTGTGCGAGCGCGAGATCCGGATCGAACGCAGCGCCGACATGTTCCGCGTCACCGTGCCATTGCTGCCATGCGCGCCCTGATCGTCGAGGACGAGGCCGTCGCGGCCCGGACATTGCTGGATCTGCTCAGGCAGACCGCGCCGGAATTGCAAGTCGAGCCGCCGCTGGGCTCGGTCGCGGCCTGCATCGAGCGATTGTCGCGGCAGCCGCTGCCCGACCTGATGTTCATGGACGTGCATCTGTCCGATGGCCTGTGCTTCGACATCCTCGATGCGATCCCGGCCAGCATTCCGATCATCTTCACCACCGCCTACGATCAGTTCGCGTTGAAGGCCTTCGACGCGTTCGGCATCGACTACCTGTTGAAACCCCTGCGGCCCGAACGCCTGGCGCTCGCGCTGTCGAAGTGGCGACAGCTGACCATGGCCGGTACAAGCCCGGCCCCTCGTCCTGTCGATCTGGCGCAGGCTTATTTCGGCCCGGGCCAACGCTGTCGCGAACGTTTCCTGGTCGCCACCGGGCAGGTGCTGACCTCGGTTCCGGTGGGCGACATCGCCTATTTCCACAAGGACCTGATGGTCCGGCTGGTGACCCGCGAGGCGCGCGGCCATGTCATGTCGCAAAGCCTCGACGAGCTGATGCCGATGCTCGACCCCTCGCGCTTCTTTCGCGCCAACCGCCAGACCATCGTCCAGATCGATGCCATCGCGCGTGTGCATCGCGGCTTCAAGGGCAAACTGGAGCTGGAATTGATCGCCGGTTGCCAGCTCGAGATCGTGGTCAGCCAGGAACGCGCCGCCGCCTTGCGCGATTGGCTGGGGGCCTGAAGCCCAGCCGCTAGTAGTTAGACGCCGCGTGGCCGTTGGCCACCAGCACCACCGCGTCGTAGTTGTAGATCAAACGGTTGATCGGATTTCCGGGCGGCATGCGCGGCCCATCGGCTCGCAGCGAGGCCAGATCGATCACCACCGCGTCGTCCGACGGCGCAACCGCGAGCAGCGCTTCGATGCCGAGGGTCTTCAACTCCTCCTTGGCATCGTAGGCGGCGCGTTCGTCCGTGCTGTCCGCGGAGAACGGGAAGTGGCGATTCACCTCGCCTCCGTTCATCAGCACCAGCACATGAAAGCTGCGCCCGCCGTTCGACTCGGCCAGCTCCGAGGCCAGATTGCCGATGTCGAATTGCTGGGTCGGAGTCAGCCCGCGCGCGGCGTGGTACGCGCCCAGTTTGAACAAGGCCCGCGGCCGCTCCTGTTTCGCCCGCGCCGCCTGATAGTTGCGCATGAACAACGATTTCATCATCACCGAGCGGGCGCGATTGGACGCATACGCGCCGGTGTTCTGCGAACGATAGATCTCCGAACTCGCGGCCATCGCATCGATCAGGGCCACCGCCTCCGGATCGCGATCGGCGTTGAAGATGCCGCGCAGGCGGCTGAGGTCCTCGGCCGTCCAGTTGACCAGCGCGATCGAGCCCGGGTCGTGCTTAGCCACCATCGCGTTCCAGGCCTCATCGGCCTCGCGACGGAACACCGACAGCTGTTTGCGTTGCGGCTCGCTCGTGGTCAGTTGCTGCAAACGGTCCAGGTGCAGTTGCGAGGACAGCAGGAACTCCTGGTCGATGCCCCACAGCGACGGCGCCGCGGGATCGCAGGCGGCGAACGAGGCCGCCAGCGCGCCGTCCTCCTTGAAGTTCACGAACGGCGAGAAGAACGGAAAGGTCTGGTTGAGCCGCGCCAGTCCATCCTTGCGCTCGCACAGCGACGCTTCGACCCGGCGGGCCGCGTAGTAGCCGATTTCCAGGACCAGGTGATCCAAGCGCCGGTCACCCAGCGAGGCCTGCAAGCCTTGGGCGAACCGCGGCGTGTCGGCGAAACCATGGTCTTCGCCGATCAGGACGAACTGCGAGGCCGCGGCCTGCTCAAGCAGGAACCCGGCGCCCGCGCCCGACAGCCCGCTCGACGCGATCCGCAGCGGCATGGCGCGCGCCTTGACCGCATCGACGAAGGTTTTCTCGGTCTTCTCGGTCGCCTCGGTCGCTTGGGCACGGACATCGGCACTCCCTAATGCGATCGCCAGGGTCGCGCCGAGCAGCATCAGCAAAGACTTCATGCACTTCTTCTCTCGTGGGTTGAAGTCTGAAGTGTGGACCAGCCGGCCTGGGTTGCGAGCACAATCGTCGCCAGACGGGACAAGTTCGGTTCGAAGCCGCGGATCGCGCCGGCGAAGCAGGACCGGCGCCGATGTCGCTACCGCTTCATTCGCGGCGCTTGCGCGGCTTGTCGCGGGTACGTTTGCCGTTGGCCGCGGCCTGGGAGGTGTCGTCCGGCGCCAGCACGCCGTCGTCGCTCATCCGCTCCAGCCAGGTCAGGGCATCGACGTAGGCCATGAAGTGCTGCAGATACCCCGGCGACAATTCGCGCATCAGGGTCAGCGAACGATGCACGAGCGCGCCGGAATTGAGCGGGCCGGCATCGGTGGGCACCTGTTCCAGCGACACCCGGGTCTGGTTTTCGACGCGAACGGCCGACCAGAGTTGCCTGAAATCGTCCAGCGCCGCGAGTTCCGGAAATGCGGCGCGCGGCGGCGCCTCGTCCGTCGCCATCTGATCGCGCAACGCCGCCTGCTCGGCGATGTAGCCGATCAGTCCGCTCATCGCATCGCTCGTGGGCGCAACCGCGGCGGCATCGTCGGCGCGCGCCGCAAGGGAAGGTGCGGCGGCTTCCAGATCGGCGGCATAGGCCGCGATCAGTTCGGCCAGACGCGCGTCGAGAAGACGCCGCACTTCGCCGTCGTGGCTTGCGGCGCGTCGCTCCAGCGCATCGAGTCGATGAAAACGAACGCGGCTCATGCGGTCGGCGCCTTGTTCGCGCCACGCATCGAGTACCGTCCGCGCATTGACCTGGTTATTGCGCACGGTGCGTCACTTGGCCTTGGGCGGTTTCGGAATCGGCGCTATTTCCACCCGCCGGTTCCTGGCCCGCCCTGCTTCGTCGGCGTTGGAACTCACCGGCTGCTCCGCGCCGAACGCGGCGGCGAACACCGACGAAGCCGGCACGCCTTCGGCGATCAGGGTGCGGGTCACGGTCAACGCACGCCGCGCCGACAGTTCCCAGTTGTCGGCGAACTGGCCGTTGCCCTCGCGCACCTGACGGTCGTCGGTGAAGCCGCTGATCATCAGGATTTCGTTGCGGGTCTTGAGATAACCCGACAGCGGGCCGGCCAGACTCTTCAACAGCTCGCGGCCTTCCGGCTGCAGATGCTCGGAGTTGAACGCGAACAGCACGCTGCCGCGAATACCGATGCGACCGTCGACCAGGGTCACCCGTCCGGCCGCCAGCGGCACCGCCAGCGCCTGTTCCAGGGAACTGCGGCGTTGCGCTTCCAGCCGGCGCTGCTTGACCTCTTCGTCCAGCCGGTTCGACAACTGCATCTGCACGCCGAGCACGCCCACCAGGATCAGCACGAACACGCCCAGCAGCACCGACATCAGATCGCCGAACGCGGCCCAGACCGGCGCGGTCGATTCGCCGTCGCCGCCGTCGTCATAGATATCCACGCTCATGCCGCCTGCGCTCCGTCGGCGGCGCGCCGATCGGCCAGTTGCTGCATGTCCTCGATGATCTGCTTCTGCGAAAGCATGCTCAGGTCGATGACTTCCCTGGCCTGCGCCACGTAGTACGCCAGTTGTTCGTCGCTGCGCGCGAGCGACTTGTCCAACGCGGTTTCGATGCCCTGCAGGCGGATCACCAGCGCTTGGTTGGATTCGCCGAACTGCTGCACCGCCGCGCCGAACGCATCGCCCAGGCTCGCCACGTCGACCGCGCCCGCGGCGACCTGGGCGGCGACCACGCCGAGCTTGCCGGTTTCCGCGCCGACATGATCGATGAAGCGGGTGCCGACGCGATCGAGCAGATCCGCCGAGGTGGCGACCAGCGCATCGACCGCGACCCGCTGCTCGGTGGATGCGTGATTGACCGCATCGAGCAGGGTTTCCAGCGTCGCCAGCAGACGATTGCGCTCGTCGAGCATGGCGGTGTCGCGCGCCATGCTGTCGGACAGTTTCTGGCGCAGCTCGGCGATGACCTCGGCCGCGGCCTTGGGCGCCTGCGACGCGGCATCGACCAGACGCGACATCTCGGCGATGGTCTCCTGCGCCTGCGCCTGGGTCTGCGCGGCGATGTCGCGCGCGGACTGCGCGAGGACGTCGCAGATCTGTTGCTGGCGCTCGACCGCGTGCTCGCCGTTGCGTTCCCAGCGCTGGCCCAGTTCGGCGGCCATCGACGCGAAGGCACCGGTCCACACGGCCAGGCGCTCGCTGTCGCGCGATTCCAGTTCGGCCTGCAGGTTTCCGTGCGACTCGCGCATCGCCTGCAGCAGCGAGCTGGCGTGCTGTTCGAACGTCGCCGCCGCCGCGATCAAGGCTTGCTGATTGCGCGTCGCCACTTCGTCGTTGGCGCTGGTCTGCCGCGACAAGGCCTCGTTCCATGCATCCGCCGCGGCGAGCTGAGCTTGCTGGTTGCGCGCGGCCATGTCCTCGTTGGCGCTGAGCTGACGCGACAGCGACTCGTTCCACGCTTCCGCCGCCGCGACCAGCGCCTGCTGGTTGCGCGTGGCCATGTCGTCGTTGGCGCTCAGTTGCCGCGACAGCGACTCGTTCCACGCTTCCGCCGCCGTCACCAGCGCCTGCTGGTTGCGCGTGGCCATCTCGTCGTTGGCGCTGAGTTGCCGCGACAGGGTCTCGTTCCATGCCTGCGTCGTTGCGACCAGCGCTTGCTGATTACGCGCGGCCACGTCCTCGTTGGCGCTCAACTGGCGCGACAACGCCTTGTCCCATGCGTCCGCCGCATGCTCGGCGGTGGCTTCGAAGCGCGCGGAGACGGTATCCAGCAAGCCGGCGGCGCCTCGATCGAAACGGTCGGTAAAACGCTCCAGCGCGCTGCCCAGGTTCTGGACCAAGCCCTCGTTGGACTGGCGCTGATCGACCAGCGCCTGACTCCAGATGCCCGCCACGGTGGTGGTGCTGGCGGCGAAACCCGCCGACAGCCCATCCATCTGCCGCTGCACGGACTGGGTGACGGCCTCGTGCAACGAGGCGGTCTCGCGCGCGATCGCCGCCATCGTGGTTTCCACGATCGGCTGCAGCGCCGCGCTGGTGACGCGCGCGCTCTCGCCGATGCTCGCCTTCAACGATGCCTCGACCGACGACGCCAATCGGCTGTAGGCCGCGTCGGTGCGCTCGTGGAAGGCATCCTGACGCAGCGTCAGCTGTTCGTGCGCGACCTGACTGTGCTGCTCGATCGCCGCGGTCATCGCCTGCAGCCGCTCGACCAGGGTCGGCATCACCTCGACTTGCTGTTGCAGCAGCTTGAATGCTTCCTCGCGGCGATAGGTTTGCGAATGCGTGCGCAGCGTGGTCGCGATGGCGACATCCAGCCGCTGCGCCGCCAGCGCCCGCTCGCGCCGGCACAGCGCGGACAGCAGACCGAGCATCGCCGATGCGGCGACGCCGGCGATCGACGTGCCGAACGCGAAACCCAACCCCGCGACCGGCGCGGCGATGGACTCGCGGATGGCCTGCAGGTCGGTGGCGCTTTCCAGCGCCATCCCGGTTCCGCGCAGCGTGGTCATCATGCCCAGCAAGGTGCCGAGCATGCCCAGCAACACCAGCAGACCGACCAGATACGGCGTCAGCGACGGCGCCGGCAAGGCCACGCGCTCGCCTTCGATGCGCAGGCGCGCCGCATTGCGCAACGAAGGATGCAGGCGACCAAGCCAGTCGCCGAGATTCGACGGCGGCTGCGACAGGTCGGCGACGGCCTGCTGCAGCGTCGCGGTGGCCTGACGGTAGCGATACAGCTCGAACCCGCCGGCCAGATAACACGCGGCGATCAGCGCCACCACCGACAAGGCCAGCGGATTGGCGGCCACATAGCCCGCGCCGACCCAGCACACGGTGATCAAACCGGCGGCGAAGACCGCGGGATAAAGCAGATTTCTGAGCATGTTAGTTCTTTGCATGAGTGCGAAGGGCGGCAAGCAGGCCCTGCGCCGGTTGTAGGCGAACGTCCAGTTCGGCGAGCAAAACGTTCTGCATGTCCTTGCGAAATGCCTCCAGCCACGCGGTGGACGCGGCCGGCGGCGCATCGTCCGCGGCATCGTCCGCGGCCGTCAGCGCGGCCTGACGCAGGCGCTCGAAGTGTTCGCTCAGCAGGGTCGGCGCGGCCGACAGCAAGGCCCGCTCGCGCCGGCTCAAGGCCCGCTCCATGACCGCATCCACGGCGGCGAGCCGGACCATGCCGGGCTCGCCGTGGGTCAGCATCGCGCGCAGGCGCTCGCGCAGGCGGCCGACGCCGGCCTCCATGGTCTGTTGCAGGGCGAGATAGCGCTGACGATAGAACGGGAAATCCAGCGTTTCGTCCGCATCGGCGGCGTTGGCCGGCCCCGGCCCACGCGGCGTCGCCGCGGCGAATGCGCGGTCGGCGACGATCGCGCTCGTCAGCGCCGCGCGCACGCGCGCGCACTCGTCGTCGTCGGCGCTGCGCAGGATCCGATCGTCGAGCAGCGCCGCGGGCGGCCTGCCATCGAGCGCCGTGGACAGCGCCACGGCGTGGGTCCAATCGACCCACTGGCTCAGCTGATCCGACAACGATCGCGCGGGCGGTGGTACGTCGGCGGCGGTCAGGCGAGCGAGCGTGCGGATGAACGTCGGGCCGCGAACCGTAGCCCGTCGAGGTGCTTGCATCATTACTACTGGCTAAAAGATCGCCATTTTACACGCGAATGGACGCGGCCTGCCGATCGATGCGCAGGCGAACGCGTCGGCGCGCCGTCATTCGCGGCGTTCGCGGCCGATTTAGCGAATTCATGCGCGCGTGGAGGGCGTTCCCTGGTTGTTCATAAATCAGTCGGCCACGGCTGGCCCGCATAATCCGCACCCTGGTTTTTCCGGGGTTTTCGGCCATTGTCGCCGGCGCGAGCCCTGCCATCCTCGCCGGCCGAGCCACAACGCGACGCCGAGGGATCGCTCCCTCGGCGTCGCTGCTACCGGCCGCAACCGTCATCGACGGCCGGCCATTGCCTGCCTCACTTCGCCGAGCCGCCCTCGCGCTGCGCGGCCTTCGCGGCCTCCTTCGCGTTGGCTTCCTGGGTGCGCGCATAGGTCTGCGCGAAGCCGCGCTCGCCGGTGATCATCACGTCGAACACGCAGTTCTGGCGGGTCCGCTCGTCCTTGACGATCCGGCATTCCTGCACCGCGACTTCAAGCGGCAGCGGCTTGACCGGTTCGGCGCCCGGCAGATTGCACGGCGGGCTTTCCATCGGCCAGTCCTTGTTGGTGAAGGTCTCGGTCGAGGTGCCCGGGGCGTAATCGAACAAGGTCGAGCTGTGGCTCACCCGCCACGCGTCGCCGAACTTCTTGTACAGATCGATATAGCGATCGTGCAGCGCGGCCGGCCGCAGCCCCAGCGCCGAGCCGTCGGGCAGCGGCGGCAACCAGCTCTTCGACGCCAACGGCGCGCCGATGCCGCCGACCAGATTGCTGCCCGGCTGCGCGCCGTTCGCGCCGTCGGCCAGCTTGGGGGTAACGCCGATGTTGAGATACCACTTGGATTGCGACGACCACCAGCCCGGCGTCACTTGCAGGTGATACTTGTCGGGATAGGTGATCTTGATGCCGCCCGGCGCGGCGGTCGGATTGATGCTGCCGCCGTTGCCCAGGTTAATGCCGCCCGAACCGAGCGTGGTCAAGCGGCCGTCGATGCGCAGTTCCAGTCCCTTCGGATCGGGCACGCCGTTGAGGTTCGGCTGATAGGTCACGCGGTACTTGCCCACGCGCGTGGCGACCGCGCTGTTGAGGCTCACGCAAGTGGCCAGACCGCTGTACGGATCGGCGCCCGGCGTGAACGAGGTGGCGATCGGCGTCTGCCGCGCCTGGATTTCAACGCCGCTCGGATCGCGCAGGATGGTGTACTCGCCGGCACCCTGGAAATCGTAGCGGGTGCCGTCGAGCGTGGTCACGTGCGGGTCGCCGTCGACACCGATGATGCCGGTGTTGGTCGGATCGAGCCAATCCTTGAGCCGGGTGGCGGCGGTACCGCCGCCGTTCCAGCTCACGCTGAGCTTGCCGTACCAGTCCGACGTGGTCGGCGCGGTGCACGAGGCATAGCCGCCATGCAGTTGGCCGACGCAACGCTTGGTCGACGCGCTCCACAGGCACGAGCCGGACGAACCGCCTTCGGTGGTGCCGTCTTCCCACGCGTCGACCCGCCAATGGTTCGCCGTGGCGTTGACGGTGTTGGACAGATAGGCGGTGGAAGTGACCGCATTGGTGTTGAACGAGATCGCCTTCTCGTCGCCGGAAGGATGATGGATGCCGACCGTAGAAGCGGGCGCCGCGCCGCTCGCGTCCCAACCCGAATAGAACACGTTGGAGCTCGGGGCCGGTTCTTCCTCCAGTTCCACCAGCAGGAAATCGCTGGGTGCATAGGCCGCGCGGAAGATCGCGCCGCTCTGGTTGTCGGCGAGGCTGCCGCCGCCGAGCGCGCCGCAGGTGGGCGACTGGAAGTTCCAGTAGAACACCAGGGTGTCGTCGTTGGCCGCGCTCACGCCGCAGTGATTGGCGCTGAGGAAATACGGGGTGAAGTCGAACGAGGTGTTGTTGACCAACTGGCCGCTGCACAGCGAGGTTCCGCTGATGCTGTAACGCGCGACCGAGCGGATCTCGTTGGCCCAGGGCGCACCCACCGGACAGACCACATCGTTGTTGCAGGCGCCGGACTTGTCGAGGTTGTTGTCGGCGAAATCGCGATAGCCCTGATTGACCTGGCCGATGGTCAGCGCGGGCTGCGCCGCGCCGGTCGGCACAAACAGCTCCACCACGATCTCGTCGCCCTGGATGATCGGCGTCCACAAGCGGCCTTGATGGCTGCGGTTATACGAAAGGTACGGCCCTTCCACTTGCTTGCCGGCCGGATCGTAGATCCACAGCTTCGCGCCTTCGGGCATATCGAAGTGGGTGATGCCGAGGTTATGGCTGACCGCGCCCGGCGACTGGATGCGCAGGCGCCACAGCCGGCCGTCGCTCACTTTCTGCCAGCTGCCCGCATTGTTCAGATCGAACGCCACGCCGGCATCGACCGCGAAGCGGATCGGTTGCGGCCCTTGCGCGACTTTTCCGCGCGCGCGGTCCTCGGCCAACAAGCGTTGCGAGTCGACCGCCGTCAGCGTCTTGCGCTGCACCGCGCTCAGCGATTTGTCCTGCAGCGAAAAACTTCTGGGCGTTTCACTCATCCTGGCCACCGCCGCTTGCAGCGGCAGGCAGGCCAGCACGGTCGCAATGGCCAGACGGCGCAGCCATCGCCTGCCGTCGGGTACGTCTTTGAGCCATGTGGTTCTCATAGCACTCTCCTTGACTGAGTCGGATTTCCTTGGTGCAGGCCTGGGTGAAGTCGCAACTTCGTTGTGGCGTGGATCACGCCTTGCGCATGCCGGCGCGGCGCATGCGGGGCATCGGCGGTCGTCGTGCGAGCCGGCCTGCGCGGCTTGCTGATTCGCTCAATGAGAAGACCAATGAACTCGCCCCGTTCTGGTCAACGCCCCGCACCCCGGTCAACGGACAGGCGAGGTCGCATCGCTTTGTTAATTCAATACGCAGTTCACCTTCCGAAGTGCTGCGCGCCTCCTCGCGTCGGTGCGTGGCACGGCCAGCACGACAGCGCACGCACCACACGCCACAGTGGCCACGGCCTCGCGCGGGCGACAAGGGCGATCCGGGGCGGATACAGGGCGTTGCCGGGAAGGTTTCGAAGCAAACTGTGACGCCCCGCGCGTCCGGGCCACCGCGGCGGTAAGCTCTCGCCCATGCGCCTGCTCGTACTCGAAGACCAGACCGATTTGCGCGAGGCCGTCGCCGGGCGGTTGCGCGCGCATGGGCATGCCGTTGACGCGGTCGCCGATCTGGCGACGGCCGAATCCTTCGTGCTGTCGTATGCCTACGATGCCTTCGTGCTCGATCGCACCTTGCCCGATGGCGACGCGCTCGCCTCGCTGCGGCAATGGCGCCAGCGCGGCATCGCCACGCCGCCGTTGTTCCTGACCGCGCGCGACGCGGTCGAGGATCGCATCGACGGTTTCGCCGGCGGCGCCGACGATTATCTGATCAAGCCGTTCTCGATGGACGAACTGATGGCCCGGATCGTCGCGATCGGGCGCCGCGGCGGCGCGATCCGGCCCAGCGTGTTGCGCGTGTCCGATCTGGAAGTCGACCTGGGCCGTCGCGAAGTCCGCCGCGGCGGCATCGCGCTGCCGCTGCGGCCGAAGGAATTCGCCCTGCTGCAACTGCTGGCCGAGCGCGCCGGACAAGTCGTCGCACGCGGCGACATCATCGCCAGTTGCTGGGGCGAAGGTCAGGAACCGGCATCGAACGCCGAGGAAGTGCTGATCGCCGCGTTGCGCCGAAAACTCGGCGCCCCGCCGTTGCTGCACACGGTGCGCGGCGCGGGCTATCGACTGGACGGACGCGATGACGCGACGGCGTGAACAGGTCCTGCGCCGGCTGCATCTGCGCCTGACCGCGGTGTGGACGGCGGCGTGGTTGCTGTGCGTGGTCGTGCTGTGCTCGGTCGCCATCGCCACGCATGCGCGGCTGGCGCAACTCGACCTCGCCTCCAGCGCGCGGCTGCGCGCGACGGCGGTGTACGGCTTGACGTGGTTCGACGGCGACGGCCGTTTTCACGACGAAGTGCTGCGCAAGGAACCCGACGTGATCGACAGCGGCAGCGATGTCTGGGTGATCGGCAAGGGCCCGCCGCCGCAGGTGTTGTTGCAGCCGCAACGTCCGCGCTTCGATCTGGCCGAGCCGTTCGCGCTGGCCGAGGCCGTGATCGCCGGCGGACGCGACATCGCGAACGAAGGCCACGATCGCCGCGGCCGTGCTTACCTGCTGCAGGCCAAGGTGACTTACGACGACCGCGACCGAGCCATCGCCGCGATCCTGGTGCTGGCCGATCCCGGCGCGCGCGACGCCGCTCATGCGGCCTTCGTTCGCTGGACCTTGGCGATCGCCGCGGCCCTGGCCGCGTTCGGCATCCTCGTCGGCCACGTGCTGTCGCGCCGCTCGCTGCGGCCGGCGATCGCGTCGTTCGAACAACAGGAACGTTTCATCGCCGCGGCAGCGCACGAGCTGCGCACGCCGGTCGCGCGCTTGCAGGCCTTGTGCGAATCGGCGCAGGACGGGCGCGAGTCGCCGGTGCAGGTGCTGGCCAAGGTCGAGCGAGTGACGACCCAGACCGCCGGCCTGGTCGATCAATTGCTGCTGTTGGCGCGGCTGGATGCGGCCGACGCGCCGGTCCACAAGGAACCCGTGCGTCTGGATCTGCTGGTCGAAGCGATCCTGCCGGACGACCGGCCCATCGCCTTCCACGCCGCCGAGTCGGTGGTGAACGCGGACCTGCGACTGGCGCAGACCGCCGTACGCAATCTGATCGACAACGCCTTGCTGCACGCGGCGCCCGACACAGGCGACGAGCCGATCAGCGTGACCGTCAGCGGCCGCAAGGTGATCGTCGAGGATCGCGGTCCCGGGTTTCCCGAGTCGCTGTTGCAACGCATCCGCGAACCCTTCGTGACCGGCCCGGCCAGCCGCGGCAGCGGACTCGGCCTGTCGATCGTCCAGCACATCGCGCAGTTGCACGGCGGCGAGCTGCGTCTGGAAAACCGCGCCGGCGGCGGCGCGCGGGTGGAATTGAGCCTGTGATGGCGCGGGCGTCGTAGCGGCCGCCGTCGACTGATTCTTTTCGGTCGCCGGTTGTCGACAGGCCGATATCAGCTCGATGTCAGGTTCGCTGGCTAAGGTGCGCGTCCAGGCCCACCCCACCCGACAGGTTTCCCCCATGCACACCTCCACCCCTCCCCGCGCCGGCTGGCGTCCGCTGGTCGCCGGCGTCCTGTGCGCCCTCGCCCTGAGCGCCGCCGCACCCGGCGCGGCCCATGCGCAGACCGGCTACATGCCCGACGAAACCGCGCGCCACGAAGGCACCTGGCTGCAATGGCCGCACGCCTACACCTATGGCCGCGCCTATCGCGACCGGCTCGATCCGACCTGGGTGGCGATGACCCGCGCCCTGGTCGCCAGCGAGAACGTGCACCTCATCGTCTACGACGCCAACGAGCAGACCCGCGTGCGCGCCCTGCTCAGCGCCGCCGGTGTCGCGCTGACCAAGGTGAGTTTTCTGATCCGTCCGACCGACGATGTGTGGGTGCGCGACAACGGCCCGTTGTTCGTCTACGACCGCAACGATCAGCTCACGATCACCGACTGGGGTTTCAACGGCTGGGGCCTCGATGCGCCCTATCGCAAGGACGACGTCGTGCCCGCCGCCGTCGCCGGCCGTCTCGGCCTGCCGCGCGTGGACGTCAACGATGTGGTGCTCGAAGGCGGCGCGATCGAAGTCGACGGTCGCGGCGTGCTGATGGCCACGCGCAGCTCCACGCGAGAGCCGAACCGCAACGCCGAGCTCAGCGAAGCCGAACTCGAAGCGGTTCTGTCCGAGCAACTGGGCGTGTCCAAGTTCATCTGGCTCGACGGCGCGCCCGGCGGCAAGGACGACATCACCGACATGCACATCGACGGCTTCGCCCGCTTCGGCACGCCGGACACCGTGGTCACCATGAGCCGCGCCGACCTGCGCCAATGGGGCCTGTCGTCGGCCGACATCGATCGCCTGTACCGCGCGAGCGATATCGACGGCGCCACCTACCGCATCGTGCAGCTGCCGCTGACCGCGCGCGACGTGGTGACCGCGTATGGCTACGAACTGGGCTACAAAGGCTCGTACGTGAATTACTACGTCGGCAACACTGTCGTACTGATGCCCGAGTACAAGGATCCCAACGACGCGGTCGCCAAATCGATCCTGCAAGGCCTCTACCCGGGCCGCAGCGTGATCGGCATCGACGTGCGCAATCTGTATCGCAACGGCGGCATGGTGCATTGCGTGACCCAGCAGCAGCCCGCGGCGCTGTGAACGCCGCGTCCGCACTGGAGTGATCGGCCTTGCCGGCGCCGTTTAAGCGGCAATCCGGTTGATCACCGCTTCGATACGGTGGCCGTCCGGGTCGACGAGGAACGCAGCGTAGTAGGCATCTCCATAATCGGGACGAAGCCCCGGCGCGCCGTTGTCGCGGCCGCCGGCGGCCAGACCGTTGCGGTGAAACGCATCGACGCTCGCGCGGGACGGCGCGGAAAACGCGAGATGGAACCCGTCTCCCGGAGCCGCCGCATCAACACAAAGATTCAGCAACAAGATGTCTTGACCATCCACGAGGCCGTAACCGATCGAGGCCTCGCCGTCGAACACCCGGCGGTAACCCAAGGCGCCCAGGGTGCCGTCGTAGAACGCGCCGGCCGCTCGCAGATCGCGGACGCCAATAGAGATGTGGTGAAGCATGTCGGCGCCTGGGGTCGATGTGGGTTTGGAGCATAGCCGAGAAGCGGTTGTGGATAGCGCGTCGCTGTTGCGCTTGATGGGCTGGCGAGGGATCGGCGATTGGCGCGACTTCATGCATGCATCCTCGTGACTGCGGCGCGGCTCCCTCACCCCGGCCCTCTCCCGCCAGCGGGAGAGGGAGCGTTATGCAGCGGTTTTGATGGCGCTGCTTGACTGGCCCATCGCTTATGCGACGCATGACGCTGACGAAACGAGACGCCGGCGCGCGAACTAATCCGAAGGATGCATTGAAGCAAGCGCCACCCGACTCCCACGATGAAGCCATCAAGGACCGAGGCACGCCGTCACCGCGCGGCATCGCCGGCATGGCCGCGCCCACCCCTCAACCTGCTTCGGGAGCCACATTGATGAGCATCACACGCCGCACCTTCCTGCTCGGCAGCGCCGCCGCGGCCGCGACCGGCGCCGTCAACGCATCGGCGCTCGCCCGCGCGGCGACGCAGACGCACGGCGTCCATCGCATCTCCGCGGCCAGCGGTCCCGGCGATGTCGTCGGCAAAGTGTCCGTCGGTTATCAGGGCTGGTACGCCGCGCCCGGCGACGGCGCGCCCATCAACGGCTGGTGGCATTGGTCGAAGGACTGGGGCCGTCCACCGGATCCCACCTATAACGCGATCAAGTCCTGGCCCGACATGCGCGAATACGCGCGCGGCTATCCGACCAATTTCGCGCCGTTGCGCAATGGCCAACCCGCCACATTGTTTTCGAGTTACGACCAGGACACGGTCGACGTCCACTTCCGCTGGATGCAGCAGCACGGCATCGACACCGCCGCGCTGCAACGCTTCAACCCCGTCTCGGGCGAAGGCCCGACCCGCGACGCCATGGCCGCGAAGGTGCGTCAGGCCGCCGAACGCTACCAGCGCAAGTTCTACATCATGTACGACGTCAGCGGCTGGACGCAGATGCGCACGCAGATGAAGGAGGACTGGAGCAACAAGATGTCGGCGCTGGCCGCATCGCCGGCGTACGCGCGTCAGAACGGAAAACCGGTGGTGTGCATCTGGGGCTTCGGCTTCGACGATGACAGCCGCCCCTTCCATGCGGCCGAATGCGCGGAGGTGGTGGCATGGTTCAAGCGCCAGGGCTGCTACGTGATTGGCGGCGTGCCCACGCGCTGGCGCACCGGCGAGTCGGTACGTCCGGATTTTTTGCCGGTGTTCGATCAGTTCGACATGATCTCGCCGTGGATGATCGGCGTGATCGGGAAAATCCCCGACGCCGATGCGTTCTGGCTGTCGGCCAACATCGCCGACAAGGACTACTGCGACGCGCGCGGCATCGACTACCAGCCCTGCGTGCTTCCCGGCGATCTCGCCGAGCACCAACGCGCGCACGGCAATTTCATGTGGCGGCAGTTCTACAACCTGGCCAGGCTCGGCGTCGCCGGTTTCTACATCTCGATGTTCGACGAATACAACGAAGGCAACCAGATCGCGAAAACCGCCGAGACCTTGAACGACGCTCCGGCCAACTTCAACTTCGCCGCGCTCGATGAAGACGGCACTCCCTGCGCATCGGACTACTACCTGCGCCTGACCGGCGACGGTGGCCGCATGCTCAAGGGCGCGCTCGCTCTCACTCCCGTACGACCGACCGCGCCGGTCAGCGGAAGCAGCGTGGGCCTGGCCACTGTTCTGAGCCTGCGTTCGCGCGTGAACAACCGCTACGTGGTCGCGGAAAGCAACGGCGCCGAACCCCTGATCGCGAACCGCGACGCGCTGGGGCCATGGGAGCGCTTCGACATGGTCGATGCGGGCGGCGGCGACATCGCGCTGCTGTCGCACACCAATGCCAAGTTCGTGACGGTGGATGCGACGCGGCAGAACGCATTGATCGCCAGCCGCGACAGCGTCGGCGCGCGCGAACGCTTCCTGGTCGAGATCCTGCCCGGCGGTGCGATCGCGCTGCGGGCGCGGGCCAACGATCGGTATGTGACCGCGACGAACGAGGCAAAGGGGCCGTTGATTCCTACTGCGACGCAGGTGGGCGGGTGGGAGGTGTTCGATTTGGTGATTTCCTGAGCGGGTGGAGCAAGTCCCCCGGCGCAGCCGTATCAACCTGAAGCAAGCAACGCAGGCGCCAGCCCCCTTTTTTAAAGGGGGCAATGTTCCGTTCGTTTCTGCCATTGCTGTTGTTGCTGTTGTTGCTGTTGCTGTTGTTGTTGCTGTTGCTGCTGCTGCTGTCGCAGTCATCGTGGCTGTCCCTATCGCCATTGCCGCTGCCATTTCTCCTTTTTGAAACTGCCGTTGCTGTTCCCCCCTTTGGAAAAGGGGGGGAGGGGGGATTCGCTTTTAGCCCCAAATCGCAACGCCCCAACCACCACCTCACCCACAGCCACCGAAACCACGGCGCAACCCAACACCGCCCGCCTTCCCACACCCCCGCCAGAAACCCGATTCGGCATCCTTCCACGCCCAAACCGCCACTAAACTACCCAGGCAACGGGCGAGCCAATCGCCGCATCGTCAACAAAGCGGCACCGCATTCGCCCCCCGCAACACACCCGCCACCCGCGCGAGGACTCCCCCTTGATCTACGACGTCGTGATCGCCGGTGCCGGCCCCGTCGGCTTGTTCCTCGCCTGCGAGCTTCGCCTCGCCGGCCTGTCGGTCCTGGCGCTGGAACAGGCTCAAGACCCCCACTCACCGTTGAAGCGACTCCCGTTCGGCATGCGCGGCCTGTCGGCGCCGACCATCGAAGCGTGTTATCGCCGCGGCTTGCTCGACGACATCGCGATGCCGCCGTCGGCAAAAGACGATGCGCGCAACGCTTCCGGCGGCGCGCATTGGATGCAGCAGGCGCGGCGGCCGGGCGGCCACTTCGCCGGC
This sequence comes from Lysobacter capsici, assembly GCF_014779555.2. Lineage (NCBI taxonomy): Bacteria > Pseudomonadati > Pseudomonadota > Gammaproteobacteria > Lysobacterales > Lysobacteraceae > Lysobacter > Lysobacter capsici. The sequence goes on along the minus strand of NZ_CP094357.1, from coordinate 665,510 downwards.
ATCCAGTTCTTCCTCGACAACATCGACACCTCCAAGTGGCCGTATCGCCTGCCGGGCCCAGCCGGCACCAATATGGCGATCACCATGGAGCACCTCGAAACCGTCCTGGCCGCTCGCGCCGAAGCCATGGGCGTCGAGATCCGGCGCGGCCTGGGCGTCGACGGCATCGAAGCGTCGGACGACGAAGTGACCGTTCGCGCCGGCGATGAGACGTTTCGCGCACGCTGGCTGGTCGGTTGCGACGGCGGGCGCAGCACGGTGCGCAAGTTGGCCGGCATTGCGTTCGTCGGCACCGATCCGGAATTCACCGGCTATTCGGTTCAAGTGGCGTTGGCCGACGCGGACAAACTGCGCCCGGGCCGCCATTACACCGCGACCGGCATGTACACCTATCAGCCGCCCGGCATCATCGCGATGGTCGATTTCGATGGCGGCGCGTATCACCGGACCCAGCCGATCACGCTGGAACACGTGCAGGCGGTAGTGCGCCGGGTCTCCGGTATCGACGTCGAGGTAACCGCGCTGCAACTCGCCACGACCTGGACCGATCGCACCTATCAGGCGACGGCGTATCGCAACGGACGGGTGCTGCTCGCCGGCGACGCCGCGCACATCCATTCGCCCCTGGGCGGCCAGGGGCTCAACCTCGGTCTCGACGATGCGATGAACCTGGGATGGAAGCTCGCCGCGACGATTCGCGGCGACGCGCCGGCCGACCTGCTCGACAGCTATTTCAGCGAACGCCATCCGGTGGGCGCGCAGGTTCTCGACTGGTCGCGCGCCCAAGTCGCGCTGATGCGGCCCAGCCCGAGTACGCGCGCGCTTGAGGCCATCGTCCGTGACCTCATCGACACGGGCGACGGCGCCACCTATTTCGCCGAACGCGTGTGGGGCGTCGGCCTTCGCTACGATCTGGGCGACAGCCATCCGCTGGTGGGGCGCAGCGCTCCCGACTTCGAGCTGACCGATGGAACCCGGCTCGGCGAACTGCTGCGCAACGGCAAGGGCCTGCTGCTGGACTTCGACGCCGATGCGCGGTTGCACGCGCTCGCACAGCGCTGGAGCGAGCGCATCGCGTATGTCGCCAGCGACGCCAAGGACCGGCTCGGTGTGAGCGCCGTACTCGTGCGCCCGGATGGCTTCGTCGCCTGGGCGGGCGAGCGCGCGGCCGATCATGAGCAGGCCGCGCAGGCCGCGGCCCGATGGTTCGGCGAACCCGCACGCTGACGTTCGGTTCCGATTCGCGACGGTTTTCGATCCGAATGCGGATCGGATCGCCTGCGCTCAGTCGCCGATGCCCCGAGGCAGCGCCAATCCCGATGAGCCCGCGACCACCTTGCGCACGCTGGAGACGGCGGCGGAAGCAAGCGAACGATGCACCAGGAACGCCGGCCCGCTGCCGCCGATGTCGGTCAGCGAGGCGTAGGTCAAGCGCGTGCCGGCGCCGGTCGGCGTCATGATCCACTCGCCGCGCGCGCGCAAGGCGATGCAGTCCGGCATCGGCTTGCGGCCGGCATAGTCGAGCGACACGAACGTCACCCGCATCGCGCCGTTGGCCAGCGCGTGCCGCTCGAAGCGCATGGAATAGCAACGATCGCTGGCGACCGAGGTGCTGAGCACATCGGACCACAGCGCCATGTCCGGTCCGCGCTGGATAAAGGTCCGGCTGATGTTCTTGTTCTTCTCGTCGAGATACTTTCCGAGCAGATAGTCGGCGATCGTCTTCGGCGAAGCCTTCAGCGACGTGGTGACACGAAGCTCATCGAAGCGCTCGCCGGGAATCCGCCTCGCCTCCAGCCGGATGCCATCCTTGTCGCTGACCACCCGCCACTGCGTAGCCTGTTCACTCGCGAACACCGGGCACGCCGCCAGCAAGAACACAAGCCAGGTCAAATACCGGACAAACACGGGCGAAACGGCCGAAACCCGGCATGAGACTGGAATGCGGAACGGAGCCATGCTCGTCTCCCGGCGCTTGAGCCGTTCCGCGGATTCGATGCCACGGGCATGACAGGGTCAAGACAGCCGCGCGTCCAACCAGTCAAGGCGCGGGAATCGGGGTTACGCCGCAGGTACGACGAGCGCGTCGCACACCACCGGGACGCAGCCCAGGCCGCATCCCATGGTTCGGCGAATCCGAAATTGCCGCCGGCTCCGGCGCGAAACCGCGGTTCAATCGCGGCCTCGCGCACCACCGTCGCGCGTACCGGATCAGCCGCGCACCGCGGCCTCGATCGTCGCGATATCGATCTTCTGCATCTTCATCATGGCGTCGAACGCGCGCTTGGCCACCTGCTTATCCGGATTTGTGAACGCCTGCGTCAGCACACGTGGGGTGATCTGCCACGACAGCCCCCACTTGTCCTTGCACCAGCCGCACTCGCTTTCCTTGCCGCCGTTGCCGACGATCGCATTCCACAAGCGATCGGTTTCGGCCTGATCGTCGGTCGCGACCTGAAACGAGAACGCCTCGGTGTGCTTGAACATGGGCCCGCCGTTCAAGCCGATGCACGGAATTCCCATCACCGTGAACTCGACCGTCAGCACATCGCCCTGCTTGCCGTCGGGATAATCGCCGGGCGCGCGATGCACCGCGCCCACCGCGCTGTCCGGAAACGTCTGCGCGTAGAACGTCGCGGCCTCCAGGGCGGCGCCGTCGTACCACAGACAAACCGTGTTCTTGCTGATCGCGTTCTTGCTGACCATGACCGTTCTCCTGGTTTCAGGTGGATACGTGCATTCAAGTCGCGCAGCGCGCCGGACCGCATCGACGCCCTGCCTGCCACGAAGCGTATGCACGATCGTCTCATGGCGCCTGCGCATGCCCGATCACATGATTAAACGGGGCCCGGGCGAGCGCCGGGCAAAAGTATCATCAAGCGCGCGGAAAACAACGGCACGTCGCCATCATTCGCAGATGCTTGCTCGCGTTGATCGACGGCGTGTGCAAAAGCCGCATGTCCATCAGACAAATGTCACCCGCCCGACCTGACATTTCGATGATGGAAACGCCCGATCCGTGAAGATCGCGCGCCAGATCGGCCGAAGTCCTCAACAACTTGCGCAGCGCGGAGGCGGAACCGGGTCCAGATGGATCGAGCCGATGCGACCCCGCCAGCGCGAGCGTCGCGCCGCCGTGGGGCGACACATCGTCGATCAAGAAGAACGCTTGAATGCCGGCAAGCCGATGCGGCGGATCGGCCGTTACGTCCACGTGCCAGTTCAGGCCGTTCAAGGTCCAATCGCCTTGGTTCGGCGGCGACAGCAACAGCTGAGTGCCTTGGCTGGGCGTCAATGCCTGACCGCCCAATCGGGATATGAATTCGATGAGCTCCGGCGTCGCCAGCGCATCGTGCAGCCCCGGGACATCCACGAGCGCGGAGAGCTTGCCGATCTGCTGAAAGAACGGAAGTTGCCGCAACGACTTCGTCAGGCCGGTCCTAGCCGACAACCGCTTCATCTCATCAAGCACGCTCCGCCTGATCGCCGCCATCCGGCTCTTCGGATGGAAGGCATCCAACCGCAAGTAACCTTGCGCGGCGAAAAATTCGGCTTGATCCGGTTTCATCAGGTCGTCCGAGCGAGCAATAAGCGATTTTCGTCCTGCGCGAATCCTTCGGCATCGTAATGGAATAGTCCAAACGCAGCGACCTCGATCATGCAGCCGTGTAGCAGATACGCCCAATCCGCTGCGATCTAGCCAGGCAGCACCGTCTGCTCGGCGATCATGACCACGACCATGCTATGCGCATCGCTTTCCCAGCGAACACTGTCGCCCAGCCGAACCTCTTGGCCCTCCTGATAGCGCAGTACCGTCATCGCCCCATGCCCGGCCCCTTGGGCGCTTCCTCCGGCATCTGCCCCAGCGCCTGAGCCTGCGCCGTCTGTCGGGCCATACGCTCGTTAATCGCCTCTACTTTTTCCAACGAAACCGCCTCCGGCGTACGAACAGCCTCGTCCGTTTTCATATGCGCCCGCAGATGCGCCGGGTCGTCGAGCCGACCTTGTACGACGAAGACGTTCTCGCCCGCGACGACGCGTTCCTTATTGGTGCTGAAAACCACGTGATCCACTTGCGACAAACCATTTTCCTTCGCCAGGACCAACAAGCTAGCGGTCATGCGCTCGCTGGTTTCGTCCCACTGGCGGCCGTGCTGTTGATCCTGTTGTCGGACCTGGGTCGCAATCTGGGAATACAAGCCGTGATCTGGATGCCCTTGCTCCCTCGGCGTCAAACGCTCGCGGCCTACAGCGACAGGATCGTCCGCCAGAACAGCCGCATCGATGGGCACATGCTGGTTCAAACTGCGCCCCGTCTTGGTGTGATCGAAGTGCTGGAGTGCAGGTGGCGACCGGCTGGTGTCGTAGTAGGCCTGCCGCTGCTCCGGATGCGGGTCTATCTCCAACCCCAGTCGCTCGATCAAGCGCTCGTTGAGCCGCAAAGCCGCCATATCGATATGCATCTGCGGCTCGACTCCGTCGATTGCGCGCGCATGCTTCCTGTCGATCGTTATGAGTCGCTCGATCGCATTGCGGCCGTAGTAGTTGGCGTAGTCGGCCTCTCTGTGGGGACCGAGCGTGGATACTTCGCGAGCCGTCTTGCCCGGTGTTCCTGCCGGAAATCGGTCGAAATAGTTCTTGCCAAGAGTTTCGATGTTGGCCTCGGTCGGCTCGAGGCTGAGTTCAGGTCCGAATGCCAGCCCTGGGCGCCCCTCAAACTTGAGTGTGGCGTCGTTCTTGGCGACGAATAAATGGCCTCGTATGTTATTTACCCGTCCCATGGCATCCAGTTCTGCCTCTGGATTGACTTGCTTCACCATGCTGACCACGGCGTTCCATCCGGCAATCTCGGCCTTGGCCTCGTCCTGCCGACCCGCGCCGATCAGTCTTCCGATCGGGACGGTGTAGTCATTGATAGGGTTCCTGTCGCGCGCGATCTCGCGGACCTCGCGATCGAATACATCATAGGCTTGTCGCTTTGCCGCGTGGTTGAACCCATGCCGGGTTTCATGCGCAAGCGTGTAGACCATGGAAAACGGGTCGAACCCCTCACTATTGCTGGCGGACGTATTTTGCAAACGTGCAGCCGGAATGCTGATCGATTTGCTGTCTCCGTCATAAGTCGCACCCGCGCCAAACCCGGCATCCAGAATTTCGAATTTGATCAAGTGCGGATCCGGCACGGCGCTTACCGCCGCTTTCATTTGCGCTGCCAACACCGGGGAGTCGTTTATCGCGCGCTGCAAGTTCCCGAGCATTTCTTGCGACACAGGGATTTTATGGCCCGATGTATCTGCATAGACGCTATTGCCGAACCTTACCGACATGTCCTGTAGTTTCAAAGCAGCGACCAGATCTTCCGAAGCAGAGGCGCCCGCTGGACGAAAGCTAACGGCGGGCAATGTCACAGCACCCGAATGGATGTCGTAGTACCCCGCCGGCCCTTTCTCCCCGATGACGAATGCCTTGATATGCCCCTTTTTGGCCTCGTCGTTCATGCGATCCAGCAATTCGCTGTCCGACGCGAGCGCATTGCGCAACTGAGAGATATGGTCGCGGGCGGCGTGCGGATCATCCGATAGCCGATCCACGGCATCGGATAGTTGCTTATTCGGTCTAGCCATGGATCAATCCGTCGGATAAGCGGTCAGACGCTCAACACATGCGAGCGAATCGATATCTTTCACGGATCGTATTCTGGTTCCTATACGAATCGTCCAATTCTCGCGATGGAAGACGTATTCCTCCAGCATTCCGATTTCATTGCGATTCTCGCCGACACTATAACCGGCCCGTTTCAGTGCGTCGGCATAGGCATCGAAGTCGAGCTTGCATACGGGGGTCATGTCCGCGCCGCTGCGGTTAGCGGGATTGCGTACCTCGTAGGACAGCCTCTCTTTGAAGTGGTCGCCGGCCGGCTCGAACGTCACCATGTAGAGCCATCCCGAATCAGGCATGCGAACCGTAAACCCATAAACGCCGGCTGCTGGAGCCAGCCTAAGGGGAAGCCCGGTTTTTTCGATTACCTGCTGCGCCGTCACCCTCTTCAGGGAAGGCAGTTCCCCCAATAGCTTCAACACCCTCAACCCAACCTCTTCGGGCGGCAATGTGGGGTACTCCGAGGCGTCGCTGATCCGATAGTGCTCGTTCGACGTCATGCCATGAGGCTCCTGGGCGGTAACGGTGGTGTGCGGTGGTGTCGGGCCATGGGCGCAAGCGCTGACCGCGAGGACATTGAGCACAATCAATGCGGGCGCGATTGCGTAGGGCCGAATAGCTGCGGCGACACAGCGGAACTGGAAGTTGCGCATTGCTTGCACCGCACGCAGAGAGGATGCGCTGAGCATAAGCGAGCCATCATGTGATAAACAACGACCGCCGTAGACCTTATGCGCCGGATCAGAAAAAAGCCGAGGATTGATGTTGAAAACATGTGGCTTTGTCAGGCATTCATACACTAGGATTTCGTCGACGCTCGTCATCGCCTGCTTCGTATCGGCTTGCTCGGATACCAGAGCGATACGGCGCGAAACGCTATCCGATCTTCATGCCGAGAGCCTCCTGACACTCCCTCTTCGTGAGGGCCCCGCCGGGTTCGATCGTCTGGACCGAGCGTTGCACGGCCACTTCGGTGCCACCGATGACGCGAGTGGGATAGATCGAATCGCCACGCAGAATCCGGCGACGCTGCGCGACGGTTATGTGGTCCGTCGCTATCTACGCCTGGATGACGAGCGCCACATGCTGGTGGAGTTGAGCAGCGAGCCGTGCTTCCCGGTCAAGCAAGCCATTGCGATCGCGCGACCCGACCCATCGCGGATGGATTACTACCAACGCACGGGCATCTACACGGCAACCGGCGAGGGAATGTCCGTCGGTTTTTCCGCCGATGGCTCCAAGCGCGATTGCGTGACATCGCTTGAGATCGCGGAAACGCCCCGCTGATACGGCTGACGCTATCGCTGGCGGCATCCTCTTCCGCTCAGCTGGTGACAGCGAACGTAGTCGCAGCCCTTCCCATCGCGACCGAACGACCTATGCGTGCCTTGGGATCGGCCACGGCCTTGCGCTTTTGATCAGCATTACCTGGTTCGCCGCGTGGTCGCGAGATGAAGGAAACTGATATCGGCGAGGCATTGCGGGTTGTCCTGCGATTCGGTCAGCGTCAACTTCATGCCGTTTTGCTCCACAGAAAAGCTTCGTCCCACACCAGTAGCCGGCGCCGGCGGACTCCACTGAACACCTGCGATTTTCGCGGCTCGATCCATCGGGAAGCAGGGCTGGTCGGCGATGAAGACCGAGGCAACGGCCCGATACCAGTATTGGTTGTCCACCTGCGCGCCTGCGAGGCTGAAACCGTCGCCCAGGCGCACCGGATTTCGCGCGTAGAGGCTGGGTGGCGCCGTGCTGAACGCCTGGGGGCGATACGCGCCGAGCAAGGCGGCGACCGCTGTGTCGTAGCCGTCCGGGCCTTGCAAGGGCCAGCGCAGGAAATCCTCGACCGCGAGCGTTGTTTCCGCCGTCGCATCGGGTACAGGCACTGGGCGCGTGGAGGTGACGCAAGCGCTTTGCGCCAACAAGGCGAGCAGCAACGCCGCTTTGAAACAAAGTCCCTGCGCGCTCATCGCGGTACTCATAGTTACGCTCTCCGTTCGTGCGCAGTGCGAGCTGCGATTGGAGAGTAATGCGGTTGCTTGAGGCGCGATATCGTGCCTTTGGGCCGGGCCAGCATGGCGGTGCCCTGACGCTTAATTGCCCGTATCGGCAGGCACTGGGCAGTCGCGAATCTATCCGGCGCGATGGTGCAGGGCCGCGGCGCAGGCTTGGTGTGCCAACAACGTACATCGATGAGTAAAAAATACATTCCGGAAGGCGAAAAAGCCTTAGAGGAATGCCGGCGAGTCATTCCGTTAAAGCTTTTTCAGCTTCGCGAAGCCCGCGGCGGGACTACGGAGAATGAATTTCGGACTCGCGAGTGCGACGGAGGTCTTCCGGAGTACGGATTTCGCTCTCGCGAGAGTGAAATTGGCTTTCCGGAGAGCGAATTTCGCTTTCGCGAGTAAGGCGCGGGCCTTCGGGAGTACGGATTTCGCTCTCGCGAGTCCCGAATTCACTCTCCGTAATCCCTCGACGGGATTCGCGAAGGCCTCGTTGGCTTTCCGCAATGAGGCTCGGGACCACACGCAGGCCCGGACGGGCCTCCGGCGGGGCGCTTCGAACTGAGGAAACACCCGAGCGGTCCGACGTAATGCTGGCGCGGCGCACGCCAGCGCCAGGCTTACGAACGAGCGATGACCATGTGCTTAGCCCCACTCCCCGCTGCTCCTCACGACCTATCACCCACTCATCGCTTTCAGAAGCAAACCAATTAGTGCCTTCTCACCTATACGGTTTACGGCGGTCTTAACCGCTGAAACAAGATCTGGCGATATGTCTTTGTCGTATGGGAGATACAAAGAACAACCTGTTTTGAACGTGAAGTGTTGCGCAAGCCCCTCAACTTCTGAGATGACTCTCTTTGCGGGCTGCCCAACCTGATGCAGCTCTACGTAACGCACTACGGCCAGTGTCGCGATATTGGAGCCATAGGTTTCTATCTCGCGATTGGGATCTCCCTGCCAACGCACCCGCACCCAGCCTTGCTCTTCAGCAGCATCGATACCGGCAGCCGCTTCATCAAACGGTAGAATTAAAGTCCCATCTGTCAATGAACGGGCGCACCAATGATCATCAACGTGCTCGCCTTCATACAACGGCATCAAATTCGCGATGAAACCTACGATTGCAGCGCTCTTCGAAGTCATCTCTTTTCCTAGATATCCGTATCACGGCCCTGTCCATGATCTTAGCTGTGCGAACTCCGCGCCAGGAATATTTGTTGCTTAATCTGTGCCAGTGCCTTGCGCTGCTGCCCTTCCGATAGCAAACCAAAAGCCAGAACCATTTGGGCGAGCAGATCAGAATCTGTAAACAGGTATGCGATTGGCACCTGCAGTTCATCTGCAATGCGCTGCACCGTCGCTAATTCAGGCTTATCGCCCGGCTTTAAGTAGCGCACGAATCTAGCATTGGGGAGACAGGTGTTTGTGACGGCATCCATGCTTCCACTCCTCAGCGGACCGGCGACGAAGACCGGCTGACATGTCCAGATCGGACACATCCATACTTTCCAATACGGATATATTCTTGTCAACCGTTTTGGAAAGGAAACTCCTTGCCAATTTGGTCAGACTCCGGCCATGGACACTTTCGGCTCAAGATTGCGTGGTCTGCGCGAGGCGCGCGGCTGGTCTCAGGAGAAGCTGGGCTTCGAACTCGAGGTCACGGGCGCTACGGTCTCAAAGTGGGAGACCAGTCGGGCTGAGCCAAATTTGGGTCACCTTGAGCTGTTCTTGCAGGTGTTCGCCCAGGACAACGTCACGCTGGACTGGCTGGTTACGGGTAATAAGTCGGGTTCGACCAAGATCGATAAGCCCCGCAAGGGTAACGAGCCATCGCCTCGCGCCGCTGACACCCAGGACGAGCAGGCCTTGCTCGCTCGCTATCGGCGGCTGTCCGCCAAGAAGCAAAAAATGCTCCTTGGCCTTCTAGAAGACTAGTGACATAGCCCCCCCCCGCATCGGACGCAGTCATGGCGAGCCATCAGTGATCGAACTCCCTTTTGAAGTAGGCGCGCTTTATCACCGCGGCAGAGACATTCATGGCCTGCTGGGCGGCCAGCGGCAAGGCGGGATCTCTACGCCCAAGGACCAACCCTTCGTCATTATCTTTACCGGCGAAGCGGGTAAGTCGCATAGCTATGACGATGGCTGGGATGACGATAACGTTTTCCACTACTTTGGCGAAGGCCAAAACGGCGACATGCAGTATACCGGCGGCAATCGAGCTGTCGAAAATCATGTAGCAGACGGCAAGAGGCTGCTGCTTTTTCAGATGATGGGACATGGCAAGCCGTGCCGCTACGATGGTGAGTTTGTAAAACTGTCCTCTTACTTGAAGCCGAACTCGCAAGACACAAAAGGCGCTCTGCGAACCGCGATTGTCTTTCGACTTGTTCCTGTCAGCGAAGGCGCATTCTTTCAGGGAACCAAGGTCGCAGAAACCCAAGCGCCCTACCAGACGCTCGACAGCACGGTCTCCAAACGGTTACAAGAAGTTCGCAGTAAGCAGTCCTTGTTCCGCCGGCGCCTGCTTAGCGTAGAAAAGCAGTGCCGGTTGACGGGCATTCAAGATCTACGCTTTCTTCGCGCTAGCCACATCAAGCCATGGGCCGACTGCATTAGCGGTAACGAGCGTACCGACGGTCATAACGGCATGCTGCTGACTCCGCAGGCCGATCTGCTATTCGATCGCGGCTGGATTACCTTTGAAGACAAAGGCCGCTTGGTTGTGACTAGCGACCTGCCCAGTGATGTCATCAAACGACTGGGGCTGAATCTGCGCCCTGGACGCAATTGCGGTTTGTTTAACGACAAGCAGACATCGTATCTGGACTATCACCGTGCACAGGTATTTGAGCGGCGGTACAAGAAAAGTGCAGACCCGATCGAAGATCTAGTAGGTGACCTGCTTGGATCAGTGCCTTAAGTCTGTGTGATCAGTCGCCAGAGTCGCGGTTAGTCTTGCGGCGCATCGACGACCCCCTCTCCGCCGCACTGAGCGCACAACTCGAAAACCGCCCAATGCTCTGAGCCTTTGGAGTACTCATTGCACACGTCACCGGTGCCTCGGCACGGCGTGCACCAGCGAAATCCATGGCGAGTGGTGCCGTCGCCTCGGCGAGCGACCGATAAGAACAGGCGCTTACGGATGTCCCGTTTGAGAGTATCGGCATTCGTCATATCGCCTCACCAATGCGCATCTCGACTTTGTTGCGTTGAGTTTGACACCCGGCTCGCCGGACTGCCCGTCTATTCAATACCGGAGATCAGTGGCCTACGGTTTTGCGCCGTTGCCTACTGACTGCGTCAGGCGGGCCTTGAGGTCGGCCACGGCCTTGTGCTGCTCGGGTTTGGACAACTCGCCCCAGGTTAGAAATGCCGCACCCTTGGTGTCGGTTTCGGCGTAGAGGAAGGCGAGCGGGACGCCCAAGGCCTCGGCGATGCGGCGCGCGGTCGCCAAGCCACTCTGTCGGCTCCAGTGCTTAAGAAATCGGATCTGATTGCTTACCCGTCACCGCTCCTTCGAGAGTTTTTCCCGTGGCGATGTCTGTGCGTAAAGACCCACTAGATAGTCCTCCAGGGCCTTTAACTCTATCGCTGCGAACGCCGGGCCTCTTGGATGATCCCGGCGACTTGCCGCAGAAAGCGCTTCTGGCAGCTCATGGAGATCCGAATGTGTTTTGAATCCGGCATAAGACATTCCATCAATCTGATCAATCACGAAATGCCCGCGTGCCGGCTCTTCATAGAGGATTCCATTGATTGGCGATACGAACATCAGACCGCGCTCGCCGGCATGCAGCACATGTACGCCGAAAACAGGTGGTATGTGAACGATCTCCATGTCCTTTTGTAGTTGCAGCAGCGCGCCACAATGACGATTGGCATAGATTCGTTCGATCCGGATGCGAAGTCGCTGCTCCGGCAAGACTTCCAGCACCTCGACCGCTATCAGGTCGTAGTTACGCGCAATGTTTTGCAGAAAAGGGGTTGTCGTCACTCGAAGCTCCTTGGTCCAACTCGCCCACGCGAGAGGCGTCTATCGACACCTTGTGCTGCGTCAGCCACTGAACGAATCGTACTGACACGACTGCGCCCGATTCTAGTCGGCGACGCCTCGTTAGGGCTTGTCACGCGCGGCGACCGACTGGGTCAGGCGGGCCTTGAGGTCGGCCACGGCCTTGCGCTGCTCGGGTTTGGACAACAGGCCCAAGGTCAGGATGGCCTCGGCCATGGTGTCGGTTTCGGCGTAGAGGAAGGCGAGCGGGACGCCCAAGGCCTCGGCGATGCGGCGCGCGGTCGCCAGATCGGCGTCATGGACCGCCTTCTCGTAGCGGTTGATCCGCACGGCCGCGGTTTCTTGCGGTAGACCTATGGTCATGCCCAGCTCCTTCTGCATTGATCGACAAACTCAACCCATTACCTTCTTCTGATCAAAGAAGCTCATGGCAGCGGAAGGATTACGACAACGCTTCATTCCGTCAATTACGATAAACGTAATTCACGATACAGCTCCAAAATAATACAATCGACTCATCACGGGCGCAATGGATCTGCCAACGCAACATGATTCGAATTTATTATCGACATCATAAAACTGTCCCCGGTAGTTATTCTTGGCTTCCCTATGAAAAGGACGTGTTTACCGACAATTTCTTCTATTGTCGCCAGGGAATACCTCTGCATTACTTCTTGAATTAACGCATCATGGAACTCAAAGCCAAGGGACCCATGTCCACCTCGGTTAAAAATCCTCAATCCATTCCAAACATTTGTTCGATCCAAGACGCCCCAAAAACCTCGCTCCATATCAGTATGCAAAGCTCGATCGGCAGCAACAATCGGAACAAAATAGCTTCTTGCTGGATAGTCCCCATGCCCGGTTGCGATAATGATTTCACTGGCATTGAAGCTCGGAGTGCTCACTAGCATTTTTAAGAGTTTTTCAGGATTCCGCTGAATCTGCGTCCGCCCCGGCGCATCGCCTCCAACGAATCTGCGGCCGCCACCTCGTTGACCTGGCTCATCTATTCGCCCGGCTCCATCGCCGCGGCCGTTCGCGCGCCCAAGATTTAGGATGATCCGAGTCTGGTCTGCTTCCATCCGCATGACCACCTCATCACCACACTCCCCCCAGGGGTCTTCAGTGCGGACGGCAGACTGACAATGGTCGGCATGCGGTCGAGCGCCGAAGCAGGCACCGTGACCACTTCTGGACGGTTTTCGATAGTAGCCAGGCCCTTCGCACTCCCCGCATATCAAATCATGCCTCAATGCGGCGATCTCGTGAGCAGGCAATTGAGAGAACTCAATAGCAGTGTAAGTACGTCCGTTAAGAGTGCAACGAGCGGTATCCATATCAGCCCCCCCAAGATATGTACTGCATTGGCAAGATAAAGCTACTTGCGGCATGACTCTTACACAATCATGCTAATCAATAATTGCATAGAACCAGGGAGTCAAAGCGAAACGAAAAACGCGCCAAGAACCGGCCACAACTTTCGATGCAATCTTCAGCACCATGGCGAATACCAGAAATTACTGGGTTATATAATTATCTTCAGGGGGATATTAAATGCCGAGTTTTTTTAGCAGCACAGCCGCTGACATCATTCACAACCCCAACATTCGAACTCCGCAGAAAGGTGCTTTCGAAGCATTAGCGGCGCATGCCGCCTCGGATGAACTTGATAAACGCGAAGTGGGAATAGTTCTACCGGTTGGATGCGGAAAATCCGGGGCGATAGCCATTTCACCATTCGCATATGGCGCTCGTCGAGTCTTGGTAATTGCACCCGGATTGAGAATCGCAGAGCAACTACAAAAGGACTTTGACCCCACCAGTCCCACGCTCTTCTATCGAAAGACGGGGGTACTACGACAGCCGCCCTATCCTGAGCCAGTGGAGATTCGGGGAACCACCACCAATAGATCAGACCTTGAAGAGGCAGATGTAGTCATAACGAATATCCAACAACTGCAAGGCGGCGCTAGCAACAAATGGCTTTCTGAGCTGCCTAACGACTTCTTTGACCTCATACTTTTTGATGAAGGTCATCACAGCGTCGCAGAAAGCTGGGCATTCTTGAAAGAAAAATTCAACGAGGCAACGATCGTCAATTTCAGCGCAACGCCTGCACGCGCCGATGGCCAGATAATGGCCGGTAAAATTCTTTACTCATACCCTATTTTTGACGCCATTCAAGCCGGATATGTCAAAAGGCTTAAGGCAGTTCAGCTCAACCCACGAACGCTTAAGTACGTACGCAGAGAAGATAATAGAGAAATCGAAGTGGGCCTAGCCGAGGTCAAGCGCCTAGGAGAGACTGAGGCGGATTTTCGTCGCAGCATTGTCACCTCCGCAGAAACCTTAGCGACAATCGCCGATGCATCCATCCGTGAGCTCCAGCGATTAAGAGAAAACACTGGCGAACAGCGACTCAAGATTATTGCCTCAGCTCTGAATTACGAGCATTGCCGTCAAATAGTCGAGGCATATCGGGCGCGAGGGTGCCGTTCAGACTACGTGCATTCAAAGGAAGATGGCGCGGCTAATGATGCGGTGATGAAACGACTTGAATCCCATGAGTTAGACGTGATTGTTCAAGTCAGGAAGCTAGGCGAAGGATTCGACCACCCTCACTTAAGTGTTGCTGCTGTTTTTAGCATATTTAGCAATTTATCCCCCTTCGTCCAATTCGTTGGTCGAATAATGCGAGTCATCGTCCAAAACTCACCGAATCACCCGCTCAACAATGGGGTCGTGGTTTTCCATGCTGGCGCAAATATTGCCAGGCAATGGTCCGACTTCCAAAGTTACAGCGAGGCAGATCAAGATTACTTTGAGCAACTCCTGCCTCTCGAGGAATTTGACTCCATTGACCCCCATGAAGAGAGAGTTTTTCTACCACAGCCTCACGATATGCATGGAGTTGAAGTCAAATCACAATCGGACGTTCTTCTCGAAGAGATTCCCCTACTTAATGACGAAGCAGCTGTAGCCGCACTCAAGCTACTTCAGGAACGCGGATATTCTGCCGACGACATAAGTGCTGCAGCTAGCGCACTAGAGCCCGTTCCCACCACAAAAGCCAAGCAACGCCAAGCCAAACGAGGAGCTTTAGATACGCGAGTAAAAACGGAGGCCGCCCGCATTCTTCACCAGAGAAAAATCCCTCACGAAGGTCATCAACTTGATAGAAAAAGGCTGGGAAAATCAAACTTCGTTGTATTAAAGAGCGCCATTGATCGACAGATCAAGGCCGCTCTACTTAGAAAAGACGTTGAACGACACGACTATTCTCGCGATGAACTAGACGCCATCGACGATCGCTTCGCAGAGATTGTAGAAGCCGCGATTTTGGAGGTGTTCAATGGGCAGAACTAAATCTCTTATCGAACAGGCCTTGGTTGATACCGCACTTAAATCTCATAACTGCCAAGCCAATTCTAATCATCGCATAGCCAAAGGGGACATTAGGCTAAAGGTTAGAAACGGGAGAGGATGGGATCATTACTGCAAGGAGTGCGCCGATAAAATTATATCGAGCGACATAACCAAGCTTTCTGAACTCGCCAAATTAGAGCCTAAAGCTTAGCAGTCACTCAAGTGAGCCGGCATTGGTTTAACAATCGAAACAAACGCAGTCCTTCAGCACCTATACAAAGCAATAAAAAAGAGGCGGCCAACGGCCGCCTCTTTTAATTAAACTCAGCTTGTAGTGGAACTATCTTCTTAAACCCCCAACGGGTTCGGCTTCTCCACATCAATCTTGTACTGCTTGATAGCCCTCGCCACATCCTTCCCAGTCATCTTCCCTTCCGCTGCCAGCGCCGCGATGGCCGCATGGGCGATGT
Source organism: Lysobacter capsici (assembly GCF_014779555.2). Classification (NCBI taxonomy): domain Bacteria; kingdom Pseudomonadati; phylum Pseudomonadota; class Gammaproteobacteria; order Lysobacterales; family Lysobacteraceae; genus Lysobacter; species Lysobacter capsici. Next base: position 649,992 of record NZ_CP094357.1, on the reverse strand, counting down.
AGTAGCGATCGACTTCGAAGTGACGCCGCAAGTTGGCGCGAGTGTCGGAGCGGCCGAAGCCGTCGGTGCCCAGCACGGTGTAGCGCATCGGTACGAACGCGCGCACTTGCTCGGGGTACATGCGGATGTAGTCGGTCGCGGCGATCGCCGGGCCGGCGCGGCCTTCCAGTAGTTCGGTGATGTAGGGCTTGCGCGCGGTCTTGGCTTCGGGGTTGAGGCGGTTCCAACGTTCGACGTCCGTGGCGTCGCGGGCGAGTTCGTTGAAGCTGGGGCAGGACCAGATGTCGGCGGTGACGCCGAAGTCTTTGTCCAGCAACTCGGCGGCGGCGATGGCTTCGCGCAGGATGGTGCCGCTGCCCAGCAGCTGCACGCGCGGTTCGCCCTTCTTGGGCTTGCCGGCGTCCTTCAGCAGGTACATGCCCTTGATGATGCCGTCGGCGCTGCCTTCGGGCATGTCGGGGTGGGTGTAGTTTTCGTTCATCAGGGTGAGGTACCAGTACTCATCCTGTTGTTCGGTCAGCATGCGCTGCATGCCGTGTTGCAGCAGGGTCACGACTTCGTAGCTGAAGGTCGGGTCGTAGCTGCGGCAGTTCGGGATCAGGCCGGCCTGGACCATGCTGTGTCCGTCTTCGTGTTGCAGGCCTTCGCCGTTGAGCGTGGTGCGGCCGGCGGTGGCGCCGAGCAGGAAGCCGCGCGCGCGCATGTCGGCGGCTTGCCAGGCGCTGTCGCCGATGCGCTGGAAGCCGAACATCGAGTAGTAGATGTAGAACGGCAGCATCTGCAGGTCGTTGGTGCTGTAGCTGGTCGCGGCGGCGAGCCAGGACGAGAACGCGCCTGCTTCGGTGATGCCTTCTTCCAGCACCTGGCCGGTGGTGTCTTCGCGGTAGTACATCAGCTGGTCGCGATCGACCGGCTTGTACTTCTGGCCGTGCGGGGCGTAGATGCCGAGCTGGCGGAACAGGCCTTCCATGCCGAAGGTGCGCGCTTCGTCGGCCACGATGGGGACGATGCGCGGCCCGACCTGCTTGTCGCGCAGGGCGATGTTGAGGGCCTGCACGAACGACATGGTGGTGCTGATTTCGCGCTCGCCGGTGCTCTTGAGCAGGCGGTCGAAGGCTTCGAGCTTGGGCACTTCCAGCGAGGTGCTGGCTTTGCGGCGGCGCTGCGGCAGGAAGCCGCCGAGGGCCTTGCGGCGCTCGAGCATGTATTCGACTTCCGGCGATTTTTCGCCAGGGTGGTAGAACGGGACGGCGCCGTCCTTGAGTTGTTCGTCTGTGACCGGGATGTTGAAGCGGTCGCGGAACAGGCGGACGGCTTCGTCGTCCATCTTCTTGGTGCCGTGGGTCGGGTTGAGCGATTCGCCCGATGCGCCCATGCCGTAGCCCTTGACGGTCTTGGCCAGGATGACGGTGGGCATGCCCTTGGTGTTGACGGCTTCCTGGTACGCGGCGAAGACCTTGTGCGGGTCGTGGCCGCCGCGGTTGAGGCGCCAGATGTCGTCGTCGGACAGATTGGCGACGAGCGCGGCGGTCTCGGGGTATTTGCCGAAGAAGTTGTCGCGGGTGTATTTGCCGCCGAAGGCTTTGCAGTTCTGGTATTCGCCGTCGACGGTTTCCATCATCAGCTGGCGCAGTTTGCCGGTGGTGTCGCGCGCGAGCAGCGGGTCCCAGTAGCTGCCCCAGATGGTCTTGATGACGTTCCAGCCGGCGCCGCGGAATTGGCCTTCCAGCTCTTGAATGATCTTGCCGTTGCCGCGCACCGGGCCGTCGAGGCGCTGCAGGTTGCAGTTGATGACGAAGACCAGGTTGTCGAGGCCTTCGCGGCCGGCGACGGAGATGGCGCCCAAGGATTCGGGTTCGTCGGTTTCGCCGTCGCCGAGGAAGGCCCAGACCTTGCGGTCGGACTTCGGCATCAGGCCGCGGCCTTCGAGGTATTTCCAGTTGCGCGCCTGGTAGATGGCGCTGATGGGGCCCAGGCCCATCGACACGGTCGGGACTTGCCAGTAATCGGGCATCAGCCACGGGTGCGGGTAGGAGCTCAGGCCGCGGCCGTCGACTTCCATGCGGAAGTTGTCGAGCTGGGATTCGCTCATGCGGCCTTCGAGGAAGGAGCGCGCGTAGATGCCGGGGGAGCTGTGGCCCTGGACGCCGATGACGTCGCCGGGGTGATCGGCCGACGGGGCGCGCCAGAAGTGGTTGAAGCCGACGTCGTACAGGGTGGCCGCGGAGGCGAAGCTGGCGATGTGGCCGCCGAGGTCGCCGGGCTTGCGGTTGGCGCGCACGACCATGGCCATGGCGTTCCAGCGGATCAGCGAGCGGATCCGCCATTCCATCGCGTTGTCGCCGGGGCTCTTGGCCTCCAGGTGCGCGGGGATGGTGTTGATGTATTCGGTGGTGGGCTGGAACGGCAGGTGGGCGCCGGCGCGGCGGGTGACCTCGACCATGCCTTCGAGCAGCTGGTGGGCGCGCTCGGCGCCGTCGCGGGCGATGACGGCCTGGACGGATTCGACCCATTCCTGGGTTTCGGTCGGGTCGGGGTCGTTCTGCAGGAGGTCGTGCAGGGAGCTGGCAAGCGGCTGGTTCATCTATCTCGCGGCCCCGTGGCCGCGCCTCGTGGTGTGGGGGCGGATTAGAGCGTCGAGTCTAACAAACGGGGGGTGGGGTTCGGCTTGCTTTGGGTGGTCGCTGGGGCGGGATAGTCCGTATTGGCTAGGGGGATTGGATGGGCCGGGGCGGTTGGGGGCGGTGGTGGGTAGATACGCGGGCGTGTGGTGGGGGTTGTCGGTCGTTGAGGTGTCTTGGTCGCGGCTTACGCCGCTCCTACCCTTGGCTGGGCTGCTCAGGGGGTAGGAGCGGCGTGAGCCGCGATCCGATGCCGGGATGAAACCCCACAGTCGACGCCGTCTTTCGCTGATTCAGCCGCACCCCAGCGACGCACATCTTGCCGACATGCCTCAAATTCGACGAACACCCGCTCCCGGACATGCGGCCCTGCGTCGAGGCCGGGCGTCCGAGGCCCATCATATTTATCTGGTTACGTTCGCCACGGCGCATAGACGGCCTTTGTTTGCCGACCAGGCGCTGGCCTGCATAGCCGCCGAGGCGTTGTTGGATGCGCGGGCTTGGGAGCGCTCGAAATTATTGGCATGGGTGCTGATGCCGGATCATTGGCACGGCCTGATCGAGCTCGGCGATGGCGAATTGTTATCGGCACTGATGCGCCGGCTTAAATCGAATTCATCGCGCTTGTTGCGTCAGCAGGCGCCTGCGCTGAAGGTCGTGTGGGCGCGGGCGTATCACGATCATGCGCTGCGACGAGAAGCGTCGTTGATTCATGTGGCCCGCTATGTAGTGATGAATCCGGTGCGGGCGGGGTTGGTAAGGCGGGTGCGGGATTATCGATATTGGGGAGCTGTCTGGCGTTGAGGTCTCGGGTCGCGGCTTACGCCGCTCCTACCCAGGACGGTTTCGTGGGTAGGAGCGGCGCGAGCCGCGACCGCATCAATGGAACCACGACGCGAACGGCCGCAGACCCGCCTTGCTCACGCTGGCGCGCCGCGAAGTACAACGATCCCCGCAACAATTAAGCCGACACCACCCAGCTTCATCGCCGTGATCGATTCGCCGAACACCATCGCGCCCAGCAACACCGTCCCCGCCGCGCCGATGCCGGTCCACACCGCGTACGCGCTGCCGACCGGCAAGGCGGTCAGCGCGCGGCCCAGCAGCCAGACGAAGGCGATCAGGGTGACGACGGACGCCGCGGTCCAGCCCGGCCGGGTGTAGCCCTGCGACAACTTCATCGACAAGGCCCAGGCCACGTCGATCAGGCCGGCGGCGATCAGCATGGTCCACGCGGTCGAGGCTTTCATGCCGACGCGGGCTCAGGTTTAACGCGCGCGTCCTCGCGCTCGCGGCGCAAAGCGTCGCGCACGCTGTCGCGTTGGCCAATGCGGTCGAGGTAGGCGTCCAGGGCCGGGTACGGGTGCAGGTCCATCTTCAAGGCGCGGGCCCAGCCGGCGATGGTGTAGAGGTAGGCGTCGGCGATGCTGAAGGTCTTGCCGAGCACGTAGGCGTTTTGGGCGAGGTGGCGATCGACGTAGGCCAGGCGCGGCTGCAGGCGTTCGCGGGCGACCGCGCCCGGGGCGTCGCCGTATTCGGGATGAAACAGCCAGGGGCTGAACAGTTTGTGCAGTTCGGAGCTGATGAAGGTCAGCCATTGCTGCAGTTCGACCCGTTCGAAACTGCCGGGTGCGGGAGCGAGATCGCTGTCGGGGTGCCGGTCGGCGAGGTACTGCAAAATGGCGACGCCTTCGTGCAGGATGCGGCCGTCGTCGAGTTCCAGCAACGGCACGTAACCGAGCGGGCTGAGTTCGCGGAAGTCGCGGCCGTCGGCGGCGACGACCGGGTCCGGGCCGATACGCACGCGGCGCAGTTCGGCGTCGATGCCGAGTTCGCGCAGGACGATGTGCGGTGCGAACGAACAGGTGTGCGGGGTGTAGTAGAGCTTCATGGCCGTGTGTCCGTGGAGGAGTGGCGCTACTCTCCCCGCGCGGGCCTTCGCCGTGAATACGGCGCGATCACAAGGATTGCTTGCGGATGCGACAAGCTCGGTTGTCTTTGGAGGATTTCGAACTGCTGCGCGCGATCGGCGCGCACGGCAGCCTCAGCGGCGCGGCCAAGGCCTTGGCGCTGGATCATTCCAGTGCGTTCCGGCGTTTGGCGGCGATCGAGGCGCGCGCGGGCGCGGCCTTGTTCCGGCGCAGCCGCAGCGGTTATGTCGCCACCGAGGCCGGGGCTGTCGCGATCGCGGGGGCGCAGCGGATTCTCGACGATGCCGATCGATTGCAGCGGCAGTTGGCCGGGCGCGATGCGCAGGCGCAGGGGCGGTTGCGGATCACCATTCCCGATACCTTGGCCGCGGTGGCGGCGCGGATGTGCGCGGCGTTTTCGAGGCAGCATCCATCGGTGCGCTGCGATCTGAGCGTGGCCAATGCCTTCGTCAATCTGCAGCAGCCCGATGCGGACGTGGCCTTGCGCGCGAGTGCGTTGATGCCCGATGGCTTGTCGGTGCGGCGGATCGCTTCGATTTCGACCGCGGTGTATGTGGCCAGCGCGGCGAAGGTCAGCAAGCGTTCCCGGTTGGCCGAGGGCGAGTGGATCGGGTTCGACGATGCCTTGTCGCATCTGTCGTCGGCGCATTGGTTGCGCGCGCATGTGGGCGATGAGCGGATCGCGATGCGGGTCAATTCGCTGCCGGCGGCTTTGGCGGCATGTCAGGCGGGGATCGGGCGGGCGCTGTTGCCTTGCTACTACGCCGATGCGGCCGGTGGGGTGAAGCGGTTGTCGGGGCCGATGGCGGAGGTGCCGACGGAGTTGTGGTTCGCGGTGCATCCGGATTTACGGCGCTCGGCGAAGGTGAAGTTGTTGCGGGAGTTTGCGATGGGCTGGTTGCCGGGGCGGGTTGAGGTTGGGTAGGTGTTTGGGTTGAGACCGCTTCTGCTTTGTTTTTTGTGCGGAGCTTCGCTGGTGGGGACGGGCTTAAGTCTCTGGATTCCCGCGTTCGCGGGAATGACGAGCAAAGGCAACGCCGAAGTCACAGACGGGTCGTGGGTGATGGGTGATGGGTTTTTGATGAGCTGTTTGGCTTGGTAGAGCTTCGCTGGTAGGGACGGGCTGAAGTCGCTGGATTCCCGCGTTCGCGGGAATGACGAGCAAAGGCGAAGCGAAGTCACAGGCGAGGACGCACTCTCCTACCGTCATTCCCGCGAAGGCGGGAATCCAGTGACTTTAGCGAGCAGTCGCCAGAACGCCTCGTCATCACCACAACCAACTGCATTCGCACCACGAGCAGCGTCGAACACCTTCGGCCCACTCACCCCTCACCCATCTGCCCATCCAACCACCGCAAGAACGCCTTCACCGGCGGATGCCGCTCGCGACCCGGCACGCACAGCACGTGATAGGTCTCGCCCGGCACGGTGATGTCGGGACGATGCATCGCCAACAGCCCGCGTTCGACGCTGCCCGCGGTCACCACCGAACTCGCCAGCACCAGCCCCTGCCCCGCGCTCGCGGCATGCAAGGCGTAATGCTCTTCGTCGTAGGCGCGCATCACCCCGCCGGGTTTCATCCAGTCCACGCCGGCGCGGTCGCACCAGGTCTGCCAGGTGCATTCGTACAGTTGCGATTCGCCCCACTCCACCGAGATCAACGTCGGCGAAGGTTTCGCCGCTTCGGCCTCGACATGACCGGGCGCGCCGTACACGCCGAAGTGTTCGCGCAAGCCGCCATGGCGATGCAATCCGGCCGGCACCGCGCCGCCGTAGCGGATCGCCAGGTCGACGCTGGCGTCCTGCTGCAGATCGACGACCTGCGCGCCGGTGTCGATGCGCACGGCGATGTCCGGGTGCTGTTGGTAGAAGCCGCCGATGCGCGGGATCAACCACAGCGCGGCGAACGAGGCGGTGGTGGTGACGGTCAGGCGGCCGGTGCTGCGTTGCGGCTGCAGCGCGGCCAGCGATTGCGCGATCTCCAGCAGCGCGCCGTGCAGGTCGCGGAACAGGCGGCGGCCGTCGCCGGTCAGGGCGACGCCGCGCGGCAGGCGGTCGAACAAGGCCAGGCCCAGCGTGTGCTCGAGCTGCTTGATCTGGTGCGAGATCGCGGTCGGGGTGACGTGCAGTTCTTCGGCCGCGGCCTTGAAGCTGAGGTGGCGGGCGGCGGATTCGAAGCTGCGCAGGGCGGTCAGGGGGAGGTTGGCGAACATGGGCTCAGGGGCAGGCCTAGATTGCGGTGTAACTGGCGGCGCCTGGATTGCGCCGGGGATTTTTATTTCGCGGTCGCGGCTTGCGCCGCTCCTACAGTCGGGAGTGAGGATGAACTTAGTTCATGTGGGTGCGACTATCGTCATTTGTGACGGTGCGTTACGGGAAATAGATTCAGGGCCCGCCCCCAACGGTGGTTCGCCCGATGACTGCTTCCGCTTCGCCGCAACGATTGCTCGTCCTTGTCGCCAGTCCGCGCCGCGATGGCAACAGCGGCATGTTGGGCGCGGCGGTGGTGCGCGGCGCGCAGGCCGCGGGCAGCGAGGTGTCGCTGGCTTTCATCGACGATCACCTTGATGGGTTGGTGCGCGATTGCCGCGAGTGCCGCGACGATCAGGGACGCTGCCGGATCGAAGACGGGTTCGGCGGGTTGTTTCTCGATCGGTTCCTGCCCGCCGACGGCGTCGCGCTGTGCACGCCGGTGTATTGGTACGGGATGTCGGGCCAGGCCAAGGTGTTCTTCGATCGGATGTTCTGCTATTTCGCCAAGAGCCACGCGGGCTCGGCGCAGGTGCGCGAGCGGATCAAGCGCAAGCGCGTGGCCTTGCTGACCTCATCGGAGGAGATCTATCCGGCGATCGCGCTCGGCATCGTGCATCAGCTGCAGGAGTACGCGCGCTACACCCATTCGCGCTTCATCGGCACGGTGCATGGCTGGGGCAACGGGCGCGGCGAGGTGATGCGCGATCCGCAAGGGTCGGTGGCGGCGGCCGAGGCCTTGGGGCGGGAGTTTTTCGAACGGCCGTATCTGGATTTTCAGATGGATACGCCGAGGTGAATTCACTCGGGTGGCGGGTTGAGAGTCTGCGCGCCATGCGGCGGCGAAGTTTTTCTGAGCGGGGTATCCGCCGCGATGCGCCTGGGTTCGATTGCTTGCGAGCGTGGTCAGGCCTGGGCGGAAAGCGTCGGGGCTGAGACTCGCAAACGCCTCGCGATCTCGACGCGACTTCGCCTCGGCGCGCGTTCGCGCGTGCGATGTGTTTGTTGGTTCGATTGCGGCTTCGCGCCGGCGACGTAGGCGCGGGGTCGCGGTCGCGGCTTGCGCCGCTCCTACAGGGGGCTATTGGGAGCTTTGACGATCAGCGCAGGCCGAACCAGGCGCGCGGGATCAGCAGTTTGAGGGCGCGCTCGGCGCTCTTGCGGCGCAGGCCGCGTTGAGCGAGGCCGCGCATCACCGGGCCGATCCAGCGCCAGCGCGGCTGCAGCAGGATGGCTTCGCGCGCCTGCGCTTCGATCCGGTACATCGCCAGCACCTGCTCGGCCAGGCGGCGCTTTTTCGCCGGCAGGTCGGGGATCTGGCGCAGGCAGGCGTCGAGGTCGTCGGCGGTGCCGCGGTAGAACTGCACGGTGCGTTCGTAACGGCGGCGCATCGCCACCTCGCGCGGTTCGTCGCGCGCGAACACGGTGCCGCTGACGCTGCCGGAATGGCGGCGGTACTGGATCAGCGGTTGGCGCAGGCACAGCGACTGACCGAGCAAGGCGCCGCGCAGGCTCAGCGCGTTGTCCTCGATCGGCCCGAGCAACGGCCCGAAGCGATCAAAGACGCAGCGACGAAACGCGAGGGTCGCGCCGAGCAGGCCGATCAGGCGCCCGATGCGCACGTAGTAATCGAATTCGTACCGCTCCGGACGCTGCCGGAAGCTGATCCGGACCGGGCTGCCGTCGGTGTCGATGCCGTCGAAATCGCTGCCCAGCACCATCGCCTGCGGCGCGCGCCCGAACGCATCGAGGATGGTCGCCACCCGTTGCGGATAGGCGATGTCGTCGCCGGCCATCATCACGATGATGTCGCCGCTGGCCAGCGCCATGACTTCGTTGAAATGCGCGGTGACGCCGCGGTTGCTCGCGGTGCGGCGCACGCTGACCTGGTGCGGGCCGCGGTAGGCCGCGACCTGCTCGACCGCCAGCTCGAAGGTGCCGTCGTCGGAGCAGTCGTTGGAGATGATGATTTCGCACGCCACGGTCTGCGCGAACGCGCTGTCGATCGCGGCGCGGATGTAGGCCGCGTCGCGATAGCACAGCAGCAGGATGCTGACCCGCGGTGTCGATGCCGGCGGCGGCGCCGGCAATGGCGGCGCCAACGAAGCAGCGGCCGAAAATTCGGCCGCTGGCAGGGTGGCGAGGGCGCCCATATCGTTCATGGGCGCCGCGGTCAGACGCCGCCGAGTTCCGACAGACCCTTGCGCTCGGATTCGCGCGAGGCGCGGATCTGCGCGTCCACGGCCGCGATCGCGGTCATGTTGACGACGCGGCGCGGGGTCGAGGCGGGAGTCAGGATGTGCGCGGGCTTGTCCAGGCCCATCAGGATCGGGCCGATCGCCACGCCGTCGGTCATCACCCGGACCATGTTGTAGGTGATGTTGGCCGCGTCGAGGTTGGGCAGCACGAACAGGTTGGCGCGGCCGTGCAGGGTCGCGTTGGGGAAGATGCGCTGGCGCAGCGCGTCGTCCCAGGCGGTGTCGGCCTGCATTTCGCCGTCGATTTCCAGCTTGGGCTGGCGCTGTTTGACGATCTGCCGGACCTTGCGCATCTTCGCCGCCGACGGGTTGTCGTGGCTGCCGTAATTGGAGTGCGACAGCAGCGCGACCTTGGGCTCGATGCCGAACAGCTTGAGGCGGTAGGTCGCCTGCAAGGTGGCCTCGGCGATCTGCTCGGCGGTCGGATCGACCTGCACATGGGTGTCGAGGAAGAACCACGCGCCCTGGTCGTTGATCACGCCGGTCATCGCCGAGGTGCCCGACACGCCGGGATCGAAGTCGAAGATGCTGCGCATGTAGCCGAGCTTCTTGTGGAAGCGGCCGACCAAGCCGGAGATCATCGCGTCGGCTTCGCCGCGCTCGACCATCAGCGCCGCGATCAGGGTCGGGCGCGAACGCAGCAGGTTCTTCGCCGCCGCCGGGCTCACGCCGCGGCGTTCGGTCAGCGCGTGGTACTGCTGCCAGTATTCGTTGAAGCGCGGGTCGTCGTTGATGTTGGTCAACTCGAAGTCCACGCCCTCGCGCATGCGCAGGCCCAGGCGCTGGATGCGGGTTTCGATCACGTCCGGGCGGCCGATCAGGATCGGATAGGCCAGCTCTTCGTCGATCACCGTCTGCACCGCGCGCAGCACGGTCTCTTCCTCGCCTTCGGCGTAGACCACGCGCTTGCGGTCGCTGCGGGCGCGGTCGTACACCGGCTTCATCAGCAGGCCGGTGCGGTAGATGTACTGGCTGAGCTTTTCCTCGTACGCGTCCATGTCGGCGATCGGACGCGTGGCGACGCCGGAGTCCATCGCCGCCTTGGCCACCGCCGGCGCCAGCATCACCAGCAGGCGCGGGTCGAACGGACGCGGGATCAGGTATTCGGAACCGAACGTGGGGACATCGCCGCCGTAGGCGCTGCCGAGGTCGGACGATTCCATCCGCGCCAGCGCCGCGATCGCGCGCACGCAGGCCAGCTTCATTTCTTCGTTGATGACCGTGGCGCCGACATCCAGCGCGCCGCGGAAAATGTAGGGGAAGCACAGCGCGTTGTTGACCTGGTTCGGGTAGTCCGAACGGCCGGTCGCGATGATGCAGTCCGGACGCACGGCCTTGGCGTCTTCGGGCAGGATTTCCGGGTAGGGATTGGCCAGCGCCAGGATGATCGGCTTGTCGGCCATGGTCGCGACCATTTCCGGCTTGAGCACGCCGCCGGCGGACAGGCCGAGGAACACGTCGGCGCCGGCGATGATGTCGGCCAGGCTGCGCTTGTCGGTGTCGCGCGCGTAGCGCTGCTTGTCCGGGTCCATGTTGCCGCGGCCGGTGTAGAGCACGCCGTCGCGATCGACCGCGAGGATGTTCTCCGGCTTCATGCCCAATGCGACCAGCATGTCCAGGCAGGCGATGCCGGCCGCGCCGGCGCCGCTGGTGGCCAGCTTGACGTCCTCGATCTTCTTGCCGACCACTTCCAGCGCGTTGAGCACGGCCGAGCCGACGATGATCGCGGTGCCGTGCTGGTCGTCGTGGAACACCGGGATCTTCATCCGCTCGCGCAGCTTGCGCTCGACGATGAAGCACTCCGGCGCCTTGATGTCCTCGAGGTTGATGCCGCCGAAGGTCGGCTCCAAGGACGCGATGATGTCGACCAGCTTGTCGGGATCGCGCTCGTCGATCTCGATGTCGAACACGTCGATGCCGGCGAACTTCTGGAACAGCACGCCCTTGCCTTCCATGACCGGCTTGCCGGCCAGCGGGCCGATGTCGCCCAGGCCGAGCACGGCGGTGCCGTTGCTGATCACCGCGACCAGGTTGCCGCGCGCGGTGAGCTCGCTGGCGGCGTTGGGGTCGGCGACGATCGCCTCGCAGGCGTAGGCCACGCCCGGCGAATAGGCCAGGGCCAGGTCGCGCTGGGTCACCATCGGCTTGGTCGCGGTGACCTTGATCTTGCCCGGCGGGCTGAGGCGGTGGTAGTCGAGCGCGGCGGTTTTCAGATCGTTATCGGACATCAGAGGATGGCTGCCGTGGCAAGGGCGCGAGGTGATTGGACTTGCAGTCTAATGGATCGCCAAGGCGGATTCGCGCGACCGCGGCGGCTTGTTCATTAGTACTTTGGAGTTGTGCCTTCGCCCGCCGCCGGCACTTTGCCCAACCCGGCGGCGAACCTGTCGCGGGGGGTGCGGGGGCCGGCCGCGCGCGCGGCGACCGGGGCGAAAACGTGACCGACGCGGCGGAAACCGACGCCTGCGTATGGGGCTCAGGGCGCATCGGCCGCTGCCTTCCCAGGCTGCACGGTGCTGCGCCACGCCTCCAGGAACTGGCGCCGCTTGAGCGCGTCCAGGTACACCAGCAGACCCGGCCCGAGCGCGATCGGCCGCAGCGCGCGCACCCGCGCGCCGTCGCGCGCATGCGGCGACAGCGGCGCGCCGTCGGCGGCGCGGATCGGCTGCAGGCCGACCTGCCGGGCCAGCATCGCCTGGCCGCGCGGCGACAACAGATAGTCGAGAAACCGCCCGGCCTCGGCCGCGTTGGGCGCGGTGCGCGGGATCAGCGCGGTGCGCAGCAGGACCAGGGTGTAGTCCTCGGGCAGCACGATCCCGAGCGGCGCGCCGGCATCGACCCGGGCCTGGGCGTAGGAGCCCAGCACGTTGTAGGCCAGGGCCAGATCGCCGCGCGCGACCCGGTCGAGCAAGGGCCCGGTGCGTTCCTCCAGCTGGACCCGGTTGTCGCCGAGCGCGGCCTGCAGCGCGCCGGCCATGCTGCCGAGCTGATGGTCCTGAGTGGCCAGCAGATAACCCACGCTGCTGCGGGCCACATCGTAGGTGCCGACCCGGCCGGCCAGCTTCGCCGCCGGGTCGCGCAGCAGGGCCAGCAGTTGCCGGCGCGTGCGCGGCACCTGCTCGGGCCGCAGCAGGCGCTTGTTGTAGACGATCACCACCGGCTCGTAGCTGATGCCGAAGGCTTCGTGCCGCCATTGCGACCACGCCGGCAGCGCGGCGGTCGCCGGCGAACGATGGGCGAGCGCATGGCCGTCGTTGGCCAGCTTGGTCTGCAGGTCCATGCCGCTGCTGATCAGCAGGTCGGCGCGATCGCCCGCGCCGGCGCGCAGGTGGCGGGTGTAGATGTCCTGCGCGACCAGATCGGAATACTCGACCTGGGTGTTGGGATGCAGCCGCTGGTAGTCGGCGATGACCGCGGCGAAGTTCTCGATGTCGGTGGAACCGTGGATGCGCAGGTGGGCGGTGGCGGGCTGCGGTGCCTTGAAGGTTCGCACGTCGCCGGGGGCGGCGGCGGCAGGGGCGAAGAACGAGTTGAGAAGAGTGAGGAGTGAGTAAAGGCAAAGGCAACGCGCGGCGGTCCAATGCCAGCGTTCCCGCTTTTTCTCACTCCTCACTCCTGTGCACTCGTTTTTCACAGCAAGCTCCTGGGCAGGCGCAACGTCACCATCAAGGCGAGAAACGAGTTGAGAGGAGTGAGGAACGAGTAAAGGCAAAAGCAGCGCGCGGCGGTCCAATGCCAGCGTTCCCGCTTTTTCTCACTCCTCACTCCTGTGCACTCGTTTTTCACAGCAAGCTCCTGGGCAAGCGCAACGTCACCATCAAGGCGAGAAACGAGTTGAGAGGAGTGAGGAACGAGTAAAGGCAAAAGCAGCGCGCGGCGGTCCAATGCCAGCGTTCCCGCTTTTTCTCACTTCTCACTCCTGTGCACTCGTTTTTCACAGCAAGCTCCTGGGCAAGCGCAACGTCACCACCAAGCCGCCGCCGACCCGATTGTTAAGGTCGATGCGGCCGCCGTGGCTGTCGACGATGCGTTTGACGATCGCCAAACCCAAACCGGCGCCGCCCGAGGCGGCGTCGCGGCCGCGCGCGAAGCGTTCGAACACGGTTTGCGCATCGGCGGCGGCGATGCCGGGGCCGTGGTCGGCCACCGTCAGCACTGCGCTGGAGGCGGCGTTGCCCTCGCCCGCGGCCACGGTCAGCGCGATCTGCAACGGGCCGCTGGGTTGGCCGGGACGCGGCTGGCCGTGCTTGAGCGCGTTGTCGATCAGGTTCTTGATCGCCTCGCGCAGCAGCAAGGCATCGCCCTGCACGCGCACCGGGTCGCTGGTCACCGCCAGATTCAGGTCCGGACGCGGGCCGGACTGCGGGATCGATTCGTACAGCGCCTGATGCAGCAGTTCGGCCAGGTCGACGGTTTCGAACTGCTGCAGGTGCGAGCGATGAATCGCGCTGGCATCGCTGAGCAACTGGTTCAACAGCCGGCTCATGTGATTGGCGTTGCGTTCGATCATCACCAGACTGCGGCGCTGCTCGGCCGGATCGTCTTCGTCCAGCGCCAGCTGCGCCTGCGCGCGCAGCGCGGCCAGCGGCGTGCGCATCTGATGCGCGGCGTCGCCCATGAACGCGCGCAAGGTTTCGTTGCTGGCCGCCAGCCGGCCCATGAAGCGGTTCAAAGCGCCGACCAGTTCGCCGAGTTCCAGCGGCACCGAACCGGGCACCGGCTTGAGGTCGGACGGTTCGCGCAGCGACAGGTCGCGTTCGAGTTTCTGCAACGGACGCAGTGCGCGATGCACGCCGACCCAGACCAGCGCCAGCGCCGCCAGCGACAGCGCCACGATCGCGATCAGCGCGCGCAGCACCACATCGTCGGCCAGGGCTTCGCGCGCGATCCGCGTCTGCCCCACTTGCACGATCGCCTGCCCTTGGCTGGCCGGACCGGCGACCCAGCGCGACACCGCGACGAACCGCGTGCGTTCGCCCAGGTACATCGCATCGAACAGCTTCGGCTTGCCGTCCAGCGGCGGCGACGGCGGCGCGGGCAGATCGGCGTAACCGGTGATGGTGCCGCCGCCGCGGCCGGCGCCTCGACTGCTGGAGACGCGGTAGTACACGCGATCCTCCGGCGCCATCGCCAGCAGATCCAGCGCGGCATACGGCAGGTCCACCTGCCATTGCCCGTCGACCAGCGCGACGCTGTCGGCGATCGACAACGCCGAGGCGATCAGCAGGTGATCGTAGGAACGGTCGGCGGCGGCGCGGCCATAACTGCGCGCGGCGAGAAACAGCAGGACCGCCCCGATCAACGACAGCACGCCGAGATATACCAGCAAGGTGCGGCGGATCGAATGCGGGCGCGCCGGCTCAGCCATCGGCCGGCTCCACCGGAACGTCGACTTGCGCGGCATCGGATGCTTCGATCATGTAACCGGCGCCGCGCACGGTGACGATGCGCAGCGGCGCGGCGGCCAGGCGCTTGCGCAGACGGCCGATATACAACTCGATCGCGTTCGGCCCTGCTTCGTCGTCGAAGCCGAACAGGCCGTTGCCGATCTCGTCCTTGCTGACCACCTGGCCGAGTTTGCCGATCAGGATTTCCAGCAGGCGGAATTCACGGTTCGGCAGTTCGATCGCTTCGCCATCGAGACTGACCCGATGCGCGCCGCTGTCGAAGGCGAAGCCGCCGATCTGCACGACCGCGCTGGCCTGGCCGCGGTTGCGCCGCAGCAGCACCCGGCAGCGCGCTTCGAACTCGCGGAAATCGAAGGGCTTGGCCAGGTAGTCGTCGGCGCCGGCATCGAGCGCCTGGACCCGGTCCTCGATGCCGTCGCGCGCGGTCAGCATCAACACCGGGGTGGCGTCGCCGCGTTCGCGCAGGCCGGCGAGCAGGCCCAGCCCGCTCAGGCGCGGCAGGCCGATGTCGAGCACGATCAAGTCGAAGCTTTGATATCGCAACACGCTGGCAGCCTTGAGCCCGTCGGACTGCCAATCCAGCGCGTGGCCGTCGCGGCGCATGCGCCGGACGATCGCGTCGGCCAGATCGGCGTTGTCCTCCACCAACAAAATTCGCACCAGATGGACTCCGTCGCTCGGTCAGAAGCCGGGTTCAGGCCGCGGCGGTAAAAACAGCATCGGCGATGACAGGTCTTTGACAGCTTGCGCCGCCTAGCCTGCGCTGGAGGGGTTGGGACAGCCGTGCGGGCCGACCCAACTATAAGCGCAGTGAGCGCGCATGTCGCGCGAAACCGCGGGAAAAGCAGGGTCGGGAGAACCATCGATGGCTGTTGTCCACCACGCCGGCGCGTGCGTCGCGCTGTGCCTGCTCGCCGCGTCCGGCGGCGTCCATGCGCAAGATTCCGGCGAGCGCCCGGTCACCGCCGAACTCGGCGGACGCATTCACTGGGACTTCGCCCAGTTCGACAACGACAGCCGCGGCATCGCCAACCCCGACGACACCGAAGTGCGACGGCTGTGGCTGGACGTGTCGGGCAAGTTCTACGGCTGGGGCTACAAGATCGAAGGCGACTTCGCCGGGCTGCAGGACGATTTCACCGGCGACAGCGTCGAGGCCAAGGACGTCTACGTCACCCGGGACTTCAAGGCCGGCAAGCTGACGATCGGCCAGTTCAAGCAGTACTTCACCCTGGACGACCGGATCAGTTCGAACTACGGCGCGTTCATGGAACGCAGCATGTTCGCCAGTTCGGTCGCGCCGTTGTATCGCTTGGGCGCGGCGTGGATCACCGCGGGCGAGGACTACACCGTGGGCGGCAGCGTCTACAGCCTGGAAAGCATCGACGTGTGGCAGGTCAAGGGCCGCGCATTCGGCGCGCGCGGCACCTGGGCGCCGCGCCACGACGACGGCGACACCCTGCATCTGGGCCTGTCGCTGGCGCGCGAGTCCTACGACCATCCCGGCCGCGACGGCGCCAACGGCCTGCGCATCGCGCCGCGCCCGGCCGGGCATCTATCCGACAACAGCCGCGCGACCTTGGTGAATTTCAATCGCGGGCTCGATACCGATGTCGACAAATACTCGCTGGAGTTCGGCTTCGCTCGCGGGCCCTGGTATCTGCAATCGGAAGTGAGCGGCGCGAATTTCGACGACGGTTCGCAACGCGGCGAGATCCGCTCGGCCTACGGCCTGATCGGCTGGTTCATCACCGGCGAAACCACGCCGTACGACAGCAAGTCCGGCCGCTTCGGCCGGGTCAAGCCCACGCGCGGCAGCGGCGCCTGGCAGCTGGCGGCGCGCTACGACACGATCCGCGGCAAACAGCATCTCAATGGCGCGGCGGATTTCAACGACGTGTCGATGGAACAGGTCAGCTTCGGGGTGAACTGGCATCTGCGCTCGAATCTTCGCTTCATGCTCGACTGGATCGAGAGCCGCAATCGCGATCGGCTGGCGGATGTGACGCTGGATCGGACGCGCGCGGTTACCGGACGGTTTCAGTACGACTTTTGAAGCCAGGAACGAGTGCGCAGGAGTGAGAAACGAGTAACAGCCGACCACCGGCAGTTCGAAACTATCGCGCGCCGCCACTCATTCCTCACTCCTGCGCACTCGTTCCTCATTCCTCTCCACTCTTTTCTCCAAGGAATCGCAAATGCTGACCGCACTCGGCTTCGGCATGGTCCTCACCTTCATGTACCTGATCATGAGCAAGCGGCTGTCGCCGCTGGTGGCGTTGATCGTGATCCCGATCGCGTTCGCCCTGCTCGGCGGGTTCAGCGCCGGCATCGGCGAGATGATGATCGAGGGCATCAAGAAGATCGCGCCGACCGGCGTGATGCTGATGTTCGCGATCCTGTACTTCGGGGTGATGATCGACGCCGGCCTGTTCGATCCGATCGTGCGCCGCATCCTCAAGCTGGTGAAGGGCGATCCGGTCAAGATCGTGGTCGGCACCGCGGTGCTGGCGATGCTGATCTCGCTCGACGGCGACGGCTCGACCACCTACATGATCACCGTCTCGGCGATGCTGCCGCTGTATCAGCGCCTGCGCATGAACGCGCTCAACCTGACCTGCGTGACGATTCTCGCCGGCGGAGTGATGAACCTCACGCCCTGGGGCGGGCCGACCGCGCGCGCGGCGACCGCGCTGCATGTCGATCCCAGCGACGTGTTCGTGCCGCTGGTGCCGGCGATGGCGATCTCGCTGCTGGGCATCATCGCGCTGGCCTGGTACCTGGGCATCCGCGAACGCCGTCGGCTGGGCATCGTCACCCTGCCCGGCCACGGCGAGGACTGGAACCCCGACCTCGATACCGACAGCGACAACCTGCCCACGCTCGCCGACAGCGAAGACACCAAGCGGCCGAAGCTGCTGTGGGTCAACGCCGCCTTGACCGTGGCCTTGATGACCGCGCTGGTGCTCGGCGTGCTGCCGCTGCCGGTGTTGTTCATGATCGGCTTCGCGATCGCGCTGGTGATCAACTACCCCGATCTGGCCGAACAGCGCCGCCGCATCGGCAATCACGCCGGCAACGTGCTAGCGGTGGTGTCGCTGATCTTCGCCGCCGGCATCTTCACCGGGATCCTGTCCAACACCGGCATGGTCGAGGCGATGTCGCGCAGCTTCCTGGCGGTGATTCCCGATGCCTGGGGCCCGTATCTGGCGGTGATCACCGCGATCGCGAGCATGCCCTTCACCTTCTTCATGTCCAACGACGCGTTCTATTTCGGCGTGCTGCCGATCCTGTCGGAAGCGGCGGGCCATTACGGGATCACGCCGGTGGAAATGGCGCGCGCGTCCCTGGCCGGACAGCCGGTGCATCTGCTCAGCCCGCTGGTGCCGTCGACGTATCTGTTGGTCGGCATGGCCAACGTCGATTTCGCCGACCACCAGAAGTTCACCTTGAAATGGGCGGTGTTGATTTCGTTGTTGTTGATGGTCGCTTCGCTCGCTTTCGCCCTATACCCCTTCGCTGCTTGATGGCTCCCTGTAGGAGCGGCGCAAGCCGCGACCGCGACCTCACGGCTGCGTCGCAAGCGCGATGTCGCGGTCGCGGCTCGCGCCGCTCCTACAGTCGGATACCGGGCGACGCCTCCTACGGGAACCGTTCGCCATGCCCCACCGCATCGCCCATGTCACCACGTCAGGAACGAGTTCGCAGGAGTGAGGAGTGAGTAGGAGCCAAGGCCGCCCACCTTCCCCACGTCCCGCTTTTACTCACTCCTCACTCCTGCAAACTCACTTCTCGCTCCAAGGAGTAAACCATGACACTCCGCATCGCCTACGTCACCAGCGGCATGGGCAGCCTCGGCACCGCGATCTGCCAAAAGCTCGCGCTCAGCGGCCACACCGTGGTCGCCGGTTGCGGGCCGAATTCGCCGCGCAAGGCCGGCTGGCTGCGCGAGCAGCGCGAGCTGGGGTTCGACTTCATCGCCTCGGAAGGCAATGCCGCCGACTGGGATTCCACGGTCGCCGCGTTCGCCAAGGTCAAGGCCGAGGTCGGCGAGGTCGATGTGCTGGTCAACAACGCCGGCGGCACCCGCGACATCCTGTTCCGGCAGATGACCCGCGAGGACTGGAACGCGGTGATGGCCGGCAATTTGCATACCTTGTTCAACATCACCAAGCAGGTGATCGACGGCATGTCCGCGCGCGGCTGGGGTCGCATCGTCAACATCGCCTCGGTCAGCGCGCAGAAGGGACAGATCGGCCAGGTCAACTACGCCACCGCGAAGTCGGCGATGCATGGCTTCACTCGTGCACTGGCCCAGGAGTTCGCCGCGCGCGGGGTCACCGTCAACACCGTGTCACCCGGGTATGTCGCCAGCGCCGCGATCAGCGCGTTCCCGCCGGACGTGCTCGATCGCTTGGCCGCGTCGGTGCCGGTGCGACGGCTGGGCAAGCCCGAGGAAGTCGCGAGCTTGTGCGCGTGGTTGGCGTCGGATGATGCGGCGTTCGTGACCGGCGCGGACTATGCGGTCAATGGCGGCCTGCATATGAATTGAGCTTTTGTTTCCTTCTCCCGCTTGCGGGAGAAGGTGCCCGAAGGGCGGATGAGGGTACGCGGGTTGCCGATGCCCTCACCCCAACCCCTCTCCCGCCAGCGGGAGAGGGGCTTTTCTAGGGATCAACTTTTTTAGATCACCCGATCTCGCTGAAATCGCCCTCGGCCATCTGGTCCAGGCGGATGCGATTGGCGAACAGCGAGAACGCCAGCATGCCGGCCAAGCCATTGGCGCGGGTAATCCACGGCGGCATCCAGCGTGGCGGCGCCAGCACGCCGTCGTGGAACAGGGGTTCGAAACGCTGCACGTCGCCGAGGGTCATCTTGCCGGCGAACAGCCAGCGGCACAGGTGCAGCTTCTGCTGACGCAAGGCCCAGCGGAAGAAGGTATGCACGCCGACCAGGCCGCGCAGGTACACGGTGTCCTTGGTGAAGGCCGCGCCGCCGCCGGTCGGCACGCCGCGGAACACGCGCTGCGCCGAGGCGAAGCTTTCGTCCTGGGTCTGGCCGGCGTCGATGAAATAGCGGAACACTTCGATGAAATCGGCGCCGTCCAGCGCCATCGCGACCGCGTCGATGCGCAGGCTCAGGCGCTTCATGCGGCCGATGTCGATGCTGCCGGTGATCTGTTCGGCGAAGGTCGCCAAGCCTTCCTGGGTGGCGGTGCTGCGCGGCGACGACAGCGCCAGGCTCGGCAGCACCGGTTGCTCGCGGCCGTTGAGCGCGGTCAGCGAATGCACGAAGGCTTCGTGTTGCAGCAACTGGTGGCGATCGTAGTCGCTGAACGCCGCGCCGGTGCGCAGGCGGATGCGGGTCGCGCCGGCCGCGGCCTTGGCGATCAGGGTCGGGTCGAGGACTACGTCGATCACGCGGGTATCGAAATAGTCGTCGAGGTCGCGCTGCAATTGCAGGCTCAGCGCGGTCGCGGAAATCTCCACGGTTTCCGCCGGCGACATCAGTTCGCGGTCGAGTTCGTTGGCGATGGAGATGAAATGGTTGGCCGCTTCGCGGGTGCTCGGGCCTTGCCCGGGCAAGGCGACATCGGGTTTGCCGAACAACCGCACCGAGTAATCGGTGACTTGCGGTGTGCCTAGGCATTCGAGCAACTGCGCGGCGATGCCCCAGGAATGCGCCGATTCGATCAGGTACTCGCCGAGCGGATGGTCGGGGTCGGCTTCGTTGGCGACCGCCTCGAGTTCGGCGCGCACGTCGCTGAAATCGTGCTTGGGGTAATCGATCACCGGCAGCCGGGCGACGCCGCGCGCGTAATCGGCGAGGAACGGCGCTTCCAGCCCGGCCGGCCAACTGGCCATGGTCAGCAGCTTGATGCCGCGCGCGGCGCGGACCATGCGCGCGTCGAGCGCGGCGTGGTGCTGGATGTCGGGGGCGAGGCTGGGCGGGGGCGGCAGGCTCATGGGTGGGTTCCGCGGGGGCGGTGGGGGTTCGGGGTTGGCGCTGACGGCAGGGGCAACAGCAAAGGCAAAAGCGAATCCCCCCTGCCCCCCTTTTGCAAAGGGGGGAAAAGCACGGGTTTGGATGGGGGGACACAGCGAGTTTGGAGAGCCGAAGGCGTCGGGGAGATTTGGAGCAGGCGGAATGGTCGGAGCATTCGCGATGCCTGGAACTGCTTCGACGTCTGGACCATCTTCGACGTCTGGACCATCTTCGATGTCTGGAGCACCTTCGATATCTGGAGCACCTTCGACATCTGGAACATTGTCGGTGCCTGGAGCGTCTTCGATATCCGGAACGTCTTCCATGCCGCGATCACAGCATCAACGAAAGCCACCGCGCCATCCCCCAAGCAACGAACTCCGCCGATCGCCTCCCCCCTTTGCAAAAGGGGGACAGGGGGGATTTGCTTTTGCTCTTGCTCGCCACGAAGACAAAGCAAACGACCACCAAACGCGGAAGCCTTCAAACCGCCGCGCTCAACGGCGCCCATGCTTATCGCCCGAACTCTTGTTCGAAGGCTTGCCCGACGGCTTGCCCGGCGCCTTGATGTCGGTCTTGTGCGCGCGCCGGTTGGCGAGCTTGCTGGCCGCGCCCGAGACCTCGCCGCTCAACTTCAGATAGCTGGCGAACCGCTGCGGGTCCAGCTTGCCGTTCTCGATCGCCTCGCGCACCGCGCAGCCGGGCTCGCTCGCGTGCGAGCAGTCGCGGAACTTGCATTGCTCGGCCAGCGCTTCGACGTCGGCGAAGTTCTCGGCCACGTCCTCTTCGCCGGTCGGCTTGAGTTCGCGCATGCCGGGCGTGTCGATCAGGCAGGCGCCCGAGGGCAGCGGGATCAAGGCGCGGTGGGTGGTGGTGTGGCGGCCGCGCGCGTCGCTTTCGCGCACCGCGCCGGTCTTCATGCGTTCGTTGCCGAGCAGGCTGTTGGTCAGGGTCGACTTGCCGGCGCCTGAGGACCCGACCAGCACCACGGTGCGCCCGGGTTTCAGCCACGGCGACATCGCCGCGACGCTGCTTTCGCGATCGCGCGCATTGACCGCGCGGATCGCCACGCCCTGCGCCAGTTCGATCAGCGCGCCGCTAGCCTCGGCCACCGCGTGCTCGTTCGCGGCGAGCGCTTCGTCGGCCTTGGTCAGCACGATCACCGGCTCGGCGCCGCCGCGCACCAGCAACAGATAACGTTCGATCCGGCGCGGATTGAAGTCGCCGTCCAGCCCGCAGACCACGAACACCGTGTCGATGTTCGCCGCGATCAGCTGCTGCTTGTAATGCTCCCCGGCCGCGCCGCGCTTGATCGCGCTGTAGCGCGGCAGCAAGGCCACGACCTTGGCGCGTTCGGGCTCGCCCTCGACCAGCATCCAGTCGCCGACCCCGGGCCGTTGCTCGGGCGCGAGCGAGCCTTTCTTGTAGTTGGCCGCGCGCTGCCACTCGGGCAGGGACTCGACCCGGTAACCGCTGTCGGGGCCGTCGGAGACCACATAGCCGCTGCGGTGCTGCTCGGTGACCCGCGCCGGGCGGGCCCGCGGGTGGTCGGCGAGGGCCTGGCGCCAGACCGGATCGGCCGGCAACGGGTCTTCGGCCGTGATCGGCCAGCCGATCGCCTGCAAGGCGGCGAGTTCAGGAGTCAAAGGCGCGACAGGCATTGGGCATGGCGCGATTCTATAGGCCGCGTGCGGCTTTTGGGCCGAATGGGTCGGTCGGCGGATAGGTTTGCGCCCGGGGACGGCCCGGCGACGGCGGCCGGATCGCCGAAGCGTGCGTGCGGTCGAACGCGGACGATCCCCCGCCCGCCCCGCCCCCGCTGAATCCTGAAGCCGATTCAGCTAGTCTGGACGCCACTTTCATCGACCCCGACCCGCCGCGATGTCCTTGCCGCCTCTGAAAACCCGCGAACGCCTGTCCGAAGTCCGTTACGAAATCCGCGGTGAATTGGCCCGGCGAGCCCGCGAGCTGGAGGCCCAGGGCCGCAAACAGATCAAGCTCAACATCGGCAACCCCGGCGCATTCGGTTTCCGCGCCCCCGAGCACCTGCAGCGCGCGATCGCCGACCACATCGCCGACACCGATCCCTACACCCATCAGCAAGGCCTGCCGGTCGCGCGCGAAGCCATCGCCGCCTTCCACAAGAAGCGCGGCACGCCCAACGCCTCGCCCGAGCGGGTGTTCGTCGGCAACGGCGTGAGCGAGCTGATCGACCTGTCGCTGCGCGCCCTGCTCAATCCAGGCGACGAAGTGCTGCTGCCCTCGCCCGACTACCCGCTGTGGTCGGCCGCGACCATCCTCAACGACGGCCGCCCGGTGTATTACCGCTGCCAGCCCGAGAACGGCTTCCTGCCCGACCCGGACGAGATCGAGCAGCTGGTATCGAGCCGCACCCGCGCGATCGTGCTGATCAATCCGAACAACCCGACCGGCGCGGCGTATCCGCGCGAGTTGATCGAACGCATCGTCGCCATCGCCGCCAAGCACAAGCTGCTGCTGATGTGCGACGAAATCTACGACTCCATTCTTTACGACGGCGCGCAGTTCGTGCCGGTCGCGCCGATCGCCGGCGATCTGCCGTGCCTGAGCTTCGGCGGCCTGTCCAAGGTGCATCGCGCCTGCGGCTGGCGCGTGGGCTGGGCGGTGCTGTCGGGCGATCCGGTCGCCAGCGGCGATTTCCATCACGCCATGGACCTGCTCGGCGCGCTGCGCCTGTGCGCCAACGTGCCGGGCCAGTTCGCGATCGAAGCCGCGCTCAACGGCGAAGACACCATCGCGCCGCTGTGCGCGCCCGGCGGCCGCCTGTACGAAGCGCGCCGCGCGGTGATCGAGTCGGTCGAAGCCAGCAAGCACCTGCAACTGGTCAAGCCGGCCGGCGCGCTGTACGCGTTCCCGGCCGTGGTCGGTGCCGCCGCGCAAGGTTTCGACGATCACCGCTTCGCGCTGGAGCTGCTGGAAACCGAAGACGTGCTGGTCGTTCCGGGCTCCAGCTTCAACGTGCCCTACCGCAATCACTTCCGCGTGACCCTGCTGCCGCAGCCGGCCGACGTGCGCGAAGTGTTCGGCCGGATCGAGCGCGTGCTCGACCTGCACGCGCAACGCGCCGAGCACAACGCACAGGCGCTGTCCGCCGCGGTCGCCTGAGCCGGCGGTGAACCAACTCCGTTACCTCGCGCTGGGCGACAGCTACACCATCGGCGAAGCGGTCGCCGAGTCGGGCCGCTGGCCGGTGCAACTGGCGGCCGGCCTGAGCGAACGCGGCATCGCCGTGGCGGCGCCGCGCATCATCGCCACCACCGGCTGGACCACCGACGAACTCGCGCTCGCGCTGGACCTGGCCGAGCCGCTGGGTCAATGGGATTTCGTCAGCCTGCTGATCGGGGTCAACAACCAATACCGCGGCCGCGGCGCCACCCAGTACGCGGGCGAGTTTCGCGAACTGCTGGAACGCGCGATCGGTTATGCGCACGGCCGCAGCGACCGCGTGCTGGTGCTGTCGATTCCCGACTGGGGCGCGACCCCGTTCGGCGCCACCGACAAGCGCGGCCCGGCCACGATCGGCGCCGAACTCGACGTGTTCAACATCACCGCCAGCGAGATCTGCGCGCGGCACGGGGTCGCCTTCGTCGACATCACCGCGGTCTCGCGCGAACGCGGCAGCGAGCCGGCGATGGTCGCCGAGGATGGCCTGCATCCGTCGGCGGCGATGTACGCGCAGTGGACCGCGCTGGCGTTGCCGGTGGCGATGGACTTGCTGCGCGATCCGTCGGCCTGAGCTATCGCGCGGTAGCCCCTGTAGGAGCGGCGTGAGCCGCGACCGCGACACCGCGCTTGCGTCGTAACCGTGATGTCGCGGTCGCGGCTTGCGCCGCTCCTACCATCGATTACCCCGCAACGCACCGAACCACGCGGATTTCCCCATCCGCGCCCACAGTGCCAAACTGCCCGACCACCCCAGCGACGCGGCCTTCAACCAGCGATGACCCCAGCGGCCCAAGCCATGGCTCCAGGACAGGCGTTGCATATCGCCCGCGCCTACCTGCCCGAACATCCGCTCGGCAATCGCTGGGACTATTACTACAGCCGCGCCAAGCTCAGCAGCGATCCGCTCTACCCCGGCGTCAGCGAGGCCCTGCGCGGCACCGATGCGCCCCTGCTGGACCTGGGCTGCGGGCTGGGCCTGCTCGCCCACACCTTGTACGCCGACGGCATCCGCGTGCCCTACCGCGGGGTCGACAGCGACGCGGCCAAGATCCGCCGCGCGGTGCGCGCCGCCGCCAAGGTCGGGCTGAAGGACGCGCGCTTCGACACCATGGACCTGTCGCGCGAATTGCCCAACCACCGTGGCAACGTGGTGATCCTCGACGTGCTGCAGTTCATTCCCTATCCGGCCCAGGCGCAGGCCATCGACAAGATGATCGCGATGCTCACGCCCGGGGCGAAACTGGTGATCCGCACCGGCCTGGACGACGGCACCGGGCGCGCGCGCATCACCCGCGCGGTCGATCTGTTTTCGCGCGCGCTGGGCTGGATGAACGCGATGCCGCGTTATTACCCCGATGGCGAGGCGCTGCGCGCGCGCCTGCTCGCGGCCGGATTGCAGGTCGAGTTCACCCCGCTGTTCGGGCGCACGCCGTTCAACAACTGGCGGATCGTGGCTTCGAAATAAGCCGTGGCATCGATCGCGCGTCGATCATGGCGATGCGGCTTCGGGCCATCGTCGCGTTCCCGGCGCGGTCAGCGCACCACCGGCAACACGCAGCGATAGCCCAGCGCCTGCAGGCGCGCCAGCAGCATCGCCATGGTCTCGACATTGCGGCCGTGCCGCGCGCCCTCGTGCATCAGCACGATCGCGCCGGGCGACAGGCCGCGTTCGATCCGCGCCACCACCGTGGCCGGGTCGGCGGCGACCGCATCGAAGCCGCGCGCGGTCCAGGCCACCCGCGCCAGCCCGCAATCGCGCAGCCAGCGCGCGGTGAACGGATTGGCCATGCCGACCACCGCGCGGAACCAGCGCAGTGGGTAACCGGGCAGCAGGTCGCGCAAGGTGCGGTCGGCGTCGACGATCTGCCGCCGCATCGCCGACGGCCCCAGCCGCCAGAACGCCGCAGAAGGATGATCGGCGCTGTGATGGCCGATGCCGTGGCCGCGCTGCACGATCTGGGCCAGCAGGTCCGGCCGCTCGCGCGCGCGTTCGGCGACGACGAAAAACGTCGCCTTGACCGCATGCGTATCGAGCAGGTCGAGCATCGCCGGGGTATCGGCCGAGGGGCCGTCGTCGATGGTCAGCCAGACCTCGCGCTCGCGCGTCGGCAAGCGGCTCAGGACCGGCCCGAACAGACGCGAGCGCGGCCACAAGGTGCCCCAGAACATGACCGCGTGGGTGAGCAGCAGCGCCGGCAGTCCGACCCGCCAACCCAAGCCCAGCCACACCCCGATCACGGCCAGCTGCGAGGCGGCGAACAGCCACAGCCAGACGAAGGGTCGGCGCGGCGGGCGATGGACGACGGTCGGGTTCATCAAGCGGGCGGGGGCTCGGGAATCGGGAATCGGGAATCGGGAATCGGGAACAGCAAAGCACGGCGTCAAGCGTTCACAAGCGCAGGGGCCGTCCTGGAGGCGGCGCGGGCCAATTCGGCACAGTCGGCACCGTCGGCACCGCGCGCGTGCCGCGGCCGTTCCCGCATCCTACCTTGCGGCGGCTTCGCGCCGCCCCCATGTGGGCTTCATTCCCGCCAGACAGACCGCCATGTCCCTCGATCCCGCCCTGCGTTCGCGCATCGAAACCCTGCTCCAGTCCAACCGCGTCGTGCTGTTCATGAAGGGCGAGCCGAACGCGCCGCAATGCGGCTTCTCGGCCAAGGCCGCCGGCGCGCTGAATGCGCTGCTGCCGCAGGGCTACGCCCACATCGACGTGCTGTCGAACCCGGACCTGCGCGAAGGCATCAAGGTCTACGGCGAATGGCCGACCATCCCGCAGCTGTATATCGACGCGCAGCTGGTCGGCGGCAGCGACATCATCGAGCAGATGGCCGGCAGCGGCGAACTGCACGGCCTGCTCGGCCTGCCCGCGCCGGACCGCAGCCCGCCGAAGCTCAGCATCACCCCGGCCGCGGCGCAGATGCTGCGCGACGCGGTCGCCAACGCCGGCGAGAATTTCGCCGTGCAGCTCGAGGTCGACGCGCGCCACAACGTGCGCCTGCAGCTGGCGCCGGTCGATGCCGACGCGGTCGCGGTGGAGATCGACGGCGTGCGCGTGCAGACCGACTGGATCAACGCGCGCCGCGCCGACGGCGTGTCGATCGACTGGGCCGACGACGAACGCGGCCGCGGCCTGGTGATCACCAACCCCAACGCGCCGCCGCCGGTGCAGTCGATCGCCCCGGAGCAGGCGCGCGAACGCGTGAGCGCCGGCAGCCTGCGCCTGGTCGACGTGCGTCCGGCCGACGAACGCGCGATCGCCCGGGTCGGCGTCGCCTTCGACACCTTCGACGCCGGCACCGACGCGCTGGAATCGCTGCCGAAGGACACCCCGCTGGCGTTCCTGTGCCATCACGGCGGGCGCAGCGCGCAGGCGGCCGAACACTTCCGCCAGCAGGGCTTCACCCAGGTCTACAACGTGATCGGCGGCATCGACGCCTGGGCCGATCTGGATGGATCGATCGCGAAGTACTGATCCGCCGCGACCGCGTTGAACGACGGCCGCGATGCCTGGCATCGCGGCCGTTTTTGTTTGCGCCTCATCCAACACGCGCCGCGAATCTTCGACAGCCCCCTGTAGGAGCGGCGTAAGCCGCGACCGCGAATTACGCATCTCGGCGCAAGGGCGGTATATGAGGTATTACGGGCTTGATTTGGACTTTCGCCGACAGCCGATGTGTCGCGGTCGCGGCTCGCGCCGCTCCTACAGGAGCTTCGATGCGATTACGCGGATCGCCGGCCGCGTCGCTCAGCCCTTGAAGCCGCCATCGTCGAGATAGGCCTGTTCCTCGGCCGTGGTCTGTCGCCCCAGCTCTGCATTGCGATGCGGGAATCGGCCGAAACGCTCGATGATCTGCAGATGCTTGACCGCCCATTGCGCGGCATCGGTGCCGTCGTCGTTCGCCGGCAAGGCCCGATGCAGTTCGACCGATCGACGCTGATCGTCGATGGCCTCCGAATGTTCGAACGGCAGATAGAAGAACGGCCGCAACGCCGGCTCGATGCGCTGATCGTGGCCGAGTTCCAGCGCGCGCCGCGCGTAATGCCGCGCCAGCGGATCGGTCGCGTAGGAATGCGCGCTGTTGCGGAATACGTTGCGCGGGATCTGGTCGAGCAGGATCAGCAGCGCCAACGCCGATTCGGCGTCGCGTTCGACCCAGTCGTCGTGTTCGCGACGCGCGGCCGCGTGGTGCGCTTCGAGAAAGCCGCTGCGGCATTGCTGGTCGAAATGGTCGCTGCGGTCGAACCATCGGGCGGGACCGGCGTCGCGCCAGAACGCGACGACTTCTTGGGCGGTGACGGGCATGCGGGGGCTCGCGGGAAGTGATGAGGAAACCCTAGCAAATAATGGGCAATGAGGCATGACGCGCCCAGGCCGATCGGCCGCGCACGAATGCACCACGCATTGTCGCTCGATGAATGCCAAGCCCTCACTGCCGCTTCCTTTCACCACGCAATCCATCAGTGAAGACGTTGCGACGAACCCGACTGTAGGAGCGGCGCGAGCCGCGACCGCGACATCACGGCTGCGACGCATGTGTGGTTTCGCGGTCGCGGCTCGCGCCGCTCCTACAGTCGCAAACGCGGCTGGCAATGGTGGGAGCTTGCCTCATCAAGGGCGTTGCCTCGACGCTTGATGGCTGCCACGACCTGTCGCAACGTCCCTGCCGTCATACCCGCGAAGGCGGGGATCCAGGGCCTTTCGTGCGAGAACGTTTGAAGTCGCTGGATTCCCGCGTTCGCGGGAATGACGGGCAAAAACGACAGTCACGCGATCTCGCGGCGAAGCGCTTCGACCGCAATCCGCGATCAACCCGCCTCACCCTCGCCCAGCTGCGTCTCCAGTTCGTTGATCCACGCCACGGTCAGACTCTCCATGGTCACCGCATAGATCAGCGGGCGGATCGAGCCGGCCGAGTACGACTGCGAGACGAAACGCGCATGCGCTTCGCGAAACGCCAGCCACGCCTGATGCGCGTGTTCGAACGCGGCCAGGCCGTCGCTGTCGAGTTGCTTGCGCAGATGCGCGACCAGCCCTTCCAGCCGCACTTCCTCGCGCCCGAGTTCGGCGATCGCATGCCGGCTCATATCGGCCTGGCTGACCCCGTCGTCGTCGCTGTCGCGCGCGATCGCTTCAGCCTTGCCGAAGTAGTTGTCGGCGATGCGCGCGGCGGTTTCGGCCTTGCCGATCAGGCGGTTTTCGAACCGGCGCAGTTCCTCGACGCTGGTGTGCGCGCCGTCGAGTTCCTGCTTGAGCGCGAGCAACTGTTTGCCGCGCTCGATCGCGTCGACGGTGCCGCGACGTTCGGCGATGCGTTGGATGAAGTAGAACGCCCACGTGAGCAGGGCGCCGATGATGGTGAAGATCAACTGTTCCATGACCTGTCCTCCGGCCTTGGTCCACAGTGTCGTCTTCGAAGGTCTCAGGCCATGCGATGTCGCGTGCCGTGCGTCGCAAAACCCCTATAAATATAGGGATTTTCTTTGTGACAGGGGTAAACGATTCAGGCTGTCGCAAGCACGGGTTGGCGGCGAAATCAGGCGGCCGCGTCGGCACTTGGAGCCCTCACCCCAACCCCTCTCCCGCAAGCGGGAGAGGGGCTATGAAGCGGAGCGGGAGGTGATCGTCGCCACGTGTTTGACGAGATTTTTGCGTGGCGGCAGTCGTTAGACAGTTCGCGCAGCACTCCTCCCTCTTCCGCTTGCGGGAGAGGGCCGGGGTGAGGGCCGTCCAGCACACCTCACTCGTCGAAGCGCAAATGCCTCACCGACTTGCCATGCCGGCGAATCAACTTCAACGCTTCGATGCCGACGTTGATATGCGTATCGACGAAGCTCGCGCTGACCTTCGCATCCGAGGCTTCGGTCTTGACGCCCTCGGGAATCATCGGCTGGTCCGACACCAGCAGCAGCGCGCCGCACGGGATGCGGTTGGCGAAACCGGCGGCGAACACGGTCGCGGTTTCCATGTCGATCGCCATGCAGCGCATCGCGCGCAGCCGTTCCTTGAACGCTTCGTCGTGTTCCCAGACCCGGCGGTTGGTGGTGTAGACGGTGCCGGTCCAGTAGTCGTGACCCAGGTCGCGGATCATGGTCGAGACCGCGCGCTGCAGCGCGAATGCCGGCAACGCCGGCACTTCCGGCAGCAGGTAATCGTTGGAGGTGCCTTCGCCACGGATCGCCGCGATCGGCAGGACCAGATCGCCCAGTTCGTTCTTGCGCTTGAGCCCGCCGCACTTGCCCAGGAACAACACCGCCTGCGGCATGATCGCCGACAGCAGATCCATCATCGTCGCCGCGTTCGGGCTGCCCATGCCGAAGTTGATCATGGTGATGCCGTCGAAGGTCGCGCTCGGCATCGGCCGGTCCAGGCCGACGATCTCCGCGCCGGTCAGGCGCGAGAAGGTATTGAGGTAGCCGCCGAAATTGGTCAGCAGGATGTGCTGGCCGAACTGGTCCAGGGGCACGCCGGTGTAGCGCGGCAGCCAGTTTTCGACGATCTGTTCTTTGTCTTTCATGCTGTTGGCCTGTTCTTGTTGTTGTCCGGCCATTGTCGCACCGCCCATGACCTTAGTCAGGGTTGGCAGCGGCGAAACCGGCCGTTACGGTTCCAAAGTTCGGTTTCGACCACCTTCCGCACGTTTTCCGCTCGCCTTGTGCTTGCCTTCCATGGGGACATCCATGCTCCGACCGCTCTTGGCCGGCTTCGGCCTGGCGTTGCTTGCCGGCGCCGTGCAGGCCGCCACGCCCGCGCCCGCACCTTCGCGCTACACCCAGGACCCGTATCCCAGCACCTACAAGCCGCTCGCCGGCGGCCCGGTGCTGCTGCAGCACGCCACCGTCCTCACCGGCACCGGCCAGCGCCTGGACAATGCCGACGTGCTGCTGCGGGACGGCAAGGTGGTCGCGGTCGGCACCGCGCTGGACGCGCCGACCGACGCCACCCGGGTCGATGCGACCGGCAAGTGGGTGACCCCGGGCATCATCGACGTCCATTCGCACCTGGGCGTATACCCCAGCCCCGGCGTGGGCGCGCACAGTGACGGCAATGAAATGACCAGCCCGGTCACCCCGAACGTGTGGGCCGAGCATTCGATCTGGCCGCAGGACCCGGGCTTCGAAGCCGCGCTGGCCGGCGGCATCACCTCGCTGCAGATCCTGCCCGGTTCGGCCAACCTGATCGGCGGCCGCGGCGTGACCCTCAAGAACGTCCCGTCCACGACCTACCAGGGCATGAAATTCCCCGGCGCGCCGTGGGGCCTGAAAATGGCCTGCGGCGAAAACCCCAAGCGCGTCTACGGCAGCCGCAACACCTCGCCGGGCACGCGCATGGGCAACGTCGCCGGCTACCGCGCGGCCTTCATCGACGCCAGCGAATACCTGCGCAAGACCACGCCCAAGCCGGCCGCGCCGAAGAAGTCGCGCTGGTGGCAGAGCTCCACCGCCGCCAACGGCGCCGACAGCGAGAAGGACACTGGCGGCAAGCGCGATCTCAAGCTCGACACCCTGGCCGGCGCGATCAAGGGCGACATCCTGGTCCACATTCACTGCTATCGCGCTGACGAGATGACCACGATGCTCGACCTGGCCAAGGAATTCGGCTTCAAGGTCGCCGCCTTCCACCACGGCGTGGAGGCGTACAAGATCGCTGACCGCCTCGCCGCCGAGAACGTGTGCGGCGCGCTGTGGGCCGACTGGTGGGGCTTCAAGATGGAAGCCTTCGACGGCATCCAGGAAAACATCGCCATCGTCGACCGACCGGCCAAAAGCTGCGCGATCGTGCATTCCGATTCCGAGGAAGGCATCCAGCGGCTCAACCAGGAAGCGGCCAAGGTCATGGCGCACGCGCGCCTGGCCGGCATCGACATCGCGCCGGAACGCGCGATCCGCTGGCTGACCCAGAACCCGGCCAAGGCGCTGGGCATCGGCGAGCGCACCGGCACCCTGGAGCCGGGCAAGATGGGCGACGTGGTGGTGTGGAACGGCAATCCTTTCAGCGTTTACGCCAAGGCCGAGCAGGTCTACATCGACGGCGCGCGCATCTACGACCGCGCCGATCCGTCGCGCCAGCCCAAGTCGGACTTCATGCTCGGCCAGCCGGCCGCGCAGACGATTCCGCAGATCGGAGGTGTGCGATGAGCCGCGTGTCCGTGTTGCGGCGCGCGCCGCTGTTCGCCGGGTTGTTGTTGGGCGCCAGCTTCGCCGCGTCCGCGCAGAACGTCCTGATCCGCAATGCCGTGGTCCATACCGCGACCGCGCAAGGCACCCTGGAACGCGCCGACGTCTTGGTCGGCAACGGCGTGGTGCGCGCGGTCGGCAAAGGCCTGAGCGCGCCGGCCGGGGTGAAGGTGATCGAGGCCGAAGGCCGGCCGCTGACGCCGACCCTGTTCGGCGGCATCACCGAGATCGGCCTGGAGGAAGTCTCCGGCGAAAAATCCACGGTCGACCAGACCGTCGCGCTCGGCGCCGACACCAAGGAAATGACGGTGCGGCCGGAGTTCGACGTGACCTTGGCCTACAACCCCGATTCGGTGCTGATCCCGGTCGCGCGCATCGAAGGCATCGGCTGGACCCTGCTCGGCGCCGGCACCGCCACCGGCGGCTCGATCGTCGCCGGTCAGGGCGGCATCGAACGCCTCGACGGCGGCCCCGATCCGATCGGCCCGCGCGTGCTGTTCGTGCGTCTGGGCAAGGACGGCCTGGGCCTGAGCGGCAGCTCGCGCGCGGCGCAGTGGATGATCCTGGATCAGCTGATCGACGAAAGCCGCGGCCGCATCACGCCGGACAACCACGCCGCGCTGCTGACCCCGGCCGGACGCGCGGCCTTGCAGAAATACTTCGGCGGCGGCGGCCGGATCGTGTTCGGCGTCGACCGCGCCGCCGACATCCGCCAGCTGCTGCGCTGGTCGGCGAAACACCAATTGCGCATCGCCATCGCCGGCGGCGGCGAAGCGTGGCGGCTGGCGCCGCAACTCGCGGCGGCCAAGGTGCCGGTGTTCGTCAATCCGCTGTCCAACCTGCCCAGCGATTTCGATCAGGTCGGCGCGAGCATGGAGAACGCCGCGCGGCTGCAGGCGGCCGGAGTCGCGGTCGGTTTCAGCGAAGGCGGCGCCTCGCACAACGCGCGCAAGGTGCGGCAACTGGCCGGCAACGCGGTCGCCGCCGGCCTGCCCTGGGACGCCGGCCTGGCCGGGCTGACCCGGGTGCCGGCCGAGGCCTTCGGCGTGGCCGGCGAAGTCGGTTCGATCGCGCCGGGCAAGCGCGCCGACCTGGTGCTGTGGAGCGCCGATCCGCTGGATGTCAGCAGCGTCGCGCTGCAGGTGTGGATGGACGGACGCGCGATCGAAATGCGCAGCCGCCAGACCGAGTTGCGCGATCGCTATCTGCGTCCCGACAACGGCCTGCCGCGCGCGTATTCGGCGCCGTCGGGGAATTGAGCTCGCGTAGTTGAAGTCTTGGATCGAGGGTCCGGCCGGCGCCGATCGCGCCGGCCGGGTCGCGATCCGAGCGGATACCGGCTCTCGCTAACGCCATTGGTACCCCGCGGCGTTGGCCAAATGCCGACAGGCGCGCGGGGATAGCCACGGCATGCTCGAAGCGATGGCGATTTCCGCCTGAGCCGTGGCCTCGCCCAGGCTGCCCGACGTCCACAGCCGCTCATCGCAAACCGCGGCCCATACGATCGCCCACTCGCGGCGATCGGCATCGTCGAGCGATCCGTCGGATGCCACCGCATCGAAGAACGCCCACGGCCGGCCCCAGTCGTCGTAGCGTTCGATCGCGTCGATGAGGTTTTGCCGCCGCGGCATGCGCCACCTTGTTCCGGTCCCTACGTCTTTCGGTCGAACCGGGCCGCGCAAGGTGTCGGCCGGAACCCGCGATCGCGCCTTACAGGTTCATCCATTCCAGAAAGGCGCCGAACCCGCTCAGCGGCAGCTTGCATGCGACGTTCTCGCCCAGCCCATACCAATTGCACGCGAACCAGCCGAACGGCATCAGCAAGGCCAACAGAATGAGTGCGTCGGTCAGATAGCCGGCCGGCCACTTGCGTTTGATCTGGACGATGAAGTCGATGAAGAACCCCAGCAACATCGTCAACGACACCAGGCCCAGCACGATGGCGATGCCCAGCCCGGTATCGCCGTGATGCTCCTGCCGACGCGCTTGCTCGAACGCGTTGAGCGCGAACAGGTGCAGCGCATACAGCGGGGCGATGAACAGGAACAGTCGGATGACGATGGCGTACGCGTGTTTTTTCATTGCGGCTCGAGGTTCGGAACGAACCGTCCGCGAGGACGGCAGGGATATAAGGACAGCGCTCGACTGCTCATCGATGGGTGCAGGGTCGATGCGACGGCGGACTTACACCGTGCATGCATGGCACGCCGGCTGGCAAGCGCGCTCGCCATGAAGCAGGCAGCCGACGGCGAACACACGATAGCGCGGCCCGCACGATTTCACCGCAGGGCATCGCGCTCCGTCGGCCGGAACCGCACCCGGACCGAGCCAGCGCGCGAGCGGCGGCGTATCCTGTCGGCGTTGTCCTGCCGGCGGTGCGCTCTTCGGGTCGCGGCATGGCGTGGTCGATGCGTGTGGGTTTGCAGCATGACGATGTGGGCAGGCTGGCAGTGGGCTTTGCGGCGGCTAATTGAGTTTCGCTTCGGACGGCCGCGCATGAGCTTGTCGCTGCTGCGGCTTAAGTGAACTGCTGGTGCTTTGGTTTCGGAGGAATGCTTATGCGCTTGCCTTTTCTGCGAGTTGATTGTGCTGCCGGTGTTTTCGCTTCGGAGGAATGCTTATGAGCTTGTCTTTGCTGCAACTTAATTGGCTCGCCATCATCGCCGCCACCGCGTCGGCCTTCCTGCTCGGCGGCCTGTGGTACGGCCCGTTGTTCAAGAAGGCCTGGTGCCGCGAGGCCGGCGTCGATCCCGATGCCAAGCCCGGTCACCCCGGCCGCGTATTCGCCGTCGCGATCGTCTGCGCGTTCCTGGCCGCGACCATCTTCTCGATGCTGATGCCGCCCAGCGCCAACGCGGTCGACGGCTTCGGGGTCGGCTTCGTCGTCGGCGTGTTCTTCGTGTCGATGAGCTTCGGCATCAACTACGCCTTCGCCCAGCGCAGCCTCAAGCTGTGGATGATCGACAGCGGTTACCACATCCTCCAGTTCATCCTCTACGGCGTGATCCTCGGCGCCTGGAAATAAGGACTCGACCATGAGCGCATCTCAGTCGCCCGCGCTGCGCTGGTATTTCGATTTCATCTCGCCGTTCGCCTACCTGCACTGGCACAAGCTGCGCCCGCTCGCGCGCGAACGCGCGATCGAGCTGGTGCCGGTCGCGTTCGGCGCGGTGCTCGCCGCGCACGGCCAGAAAGGCCCGGCCGAGATCCGCGGCAAACGCGAATTCACCTACCAGCACGTGCTGTGGCTGGCCCGGCGCGAGGGCGTGCCGCTGCGCTTCCCGCCGGCGCATCCGTTCAATCCGCTGACCGCGCTGCGGCTGTGCATCGTCGCCGGCAGCACGCCCGAGGCGGTCGATGCGATCTTCGACTGGATCTGGCGGCAAGGGCAGGCGGGCGACAGCGTCGAAGCGCTGAACCCGGTCATCCAGGCCCTCGGCGCGGACGCCGCCGCGATTGGCAGCGACGCGACCAAGGCGGCCCTGCGCGACAACACCGAATCGGCTCTGGTGGCCGGTGTATTCGGCGTGCCAACGTTGAGTATTGATAAGCAGTTGTTCTGGGGCAACGACGCACACGATTTCGCCCTTGACGCACTGCAACATCCTGAACTGTTTGACGATCCGGAAATGCAACGCCTGCAACGGCTGCCTGTCGGCATTCAGCGCCGAGCCTGAACCCGACCGCAAATCAGGCACCGCGCCGACGGTGACACCGGACCCGAAAAGGTATGCTGCGGTCACATTTACCGCCACGCGCCACGACCCGGGGGGGACCATGCGCATCGGACTCGTCGTCGATTCGGCTTGCGATTTGCCGTTGGAGTATCTGCAACGCAATCGCATCCATTTGCTACCGATCACGGTACGCATCGGCCAGGCGGTGCTGGCCGACCACCGCAACGAAGAAGCCACGCTGCAGTTCCTGAACACGCATCTGGCCGAGCGCGGTTTCGAAGCCGAGACCACCCCGTTCTCGGTGCAGCAGATCCGCGACCTGTTCGTCAGCCAGTTCGCGATCGAATACGACTACGTGTTCTGCATGACGATCACCAAGACCCGCAGCCCGGTCTACGAGAACGCCAATCAGGCCAGCTTCGCGATCCTCAACGACTACCGTCCCGTGCGCAGCGCGGCCGGGATCAACACGCCGTTCGCGTTGCGGGTGATCGACACGCTCAACCTGTTCGCGGCCCAGGGCATCACCGCGGTCGAGTCGGTGCGCCTGCGCGACGCCGGCGAGGGCGCGCCGAAGATCCGCGCGCGGCTGGAGCATCTGGCCCTGCACACCCACGGTTATCTGATTCCGCGCGACCTCAACTACCTGCGCGCGCGCACCCGCGTGCGCGGCGATCGCAGCGTGAGTTTTCTCAGCGCCACCTTGGGCACCGCGCTCGACATCAAGCCGGTGCTGCACTGCAACCGCGGCGAAACCGGGCCGGTGGCGAAGATCAAGGGCTACGAAAACGCCGCGCAGAAACTGCTCGAATTCACCGCGCGCAAGGCCGGCGCGAGCGGCGGCGATGGCCTGCTGACTCCGACCGTATGCCTGAGCTACGGCGGCGAACTGGCCGAGTTGCGCGCGGTGCCCGGGTACGAGCGCCTACGCACGGTTTGCCGCGACAACAACGTCGAACTGTTCGAAAGCGTGATGAGCCTGACCGGCATGGTCAATGTCGGCAAGGGTGCGCTGGTGGTGGGGTTTGCGGCGGAGAAGGCGGATTTTGCTGGGTGAGTGGGTGGTTTTGGATTCGTGATTCGTGATTCGTGATTCGTGATTCGTGATTCGGATGCAGCGTACTCACCTACCGTCATTCCCGCGAACGCGGGAATCCAGTGCCTTTCGTGCGAGAACGCTTGAAGTCGCTGGATTCCCGCGTTCGCGGGAATGACGTTCTTGAAAGATGGCGCTGAAGGCTCTGGATTCCCGCTTTCGCGGGAATGACGCTCTTGAAAGATGGCGCTGAAGGCTCTGGATGTTCGGCTACGCCGAAGTAAAGCGGAACCCGCCTTCGCGGGAATGACGTTCTTGAAGGATGACGCTGAAGGCCAAGCCCCACCGCGATCCATCCCCAACCACGACTTCCAGCCCACGCCCCGCCCGCGCGCGCAGGTTAGCCTCGGACTTTGTCAGCCCCAGGTAGCCGCTCGATGCCCACTCACCGCCTGCTCGTTCTCGCGCTCGCCAGCGCGCTCGCCGCCGTGTCCGCCACCGCGGCGCACGCACAGACTCCGCCGCAGCCCGCGCCCCAGGACAAATCGGGCGACGCCAAACAAGGCGACGACAACCAGGCGGGCGACAAGAAAAACGGCGACAAGCCGGCCGCGCAGCTCGAGCAGGACGCGCTCAAGCCCGCCGGCGCCGACCCGGCGCGCGCCTCGGCGCGGACCGCCAAGGGCGTGGGCAAGGGCGAGGACAAGGACGAGAAGAAGTGGGACGTCAACGCCGCCCACGGCCCGACCAAGTCGATCGCCTTCGACACCGACGAAGGCACCTGGATGGATCTGGACGTCTCGCCCGACGGCCGCCAGATCGCCTTCACCCTGCTCGGCGACATCTATCTGTTGCCGATCGGCGGCGGTCAGGCGCGTCGCATCACCAGCGGCCCGGCCTGGGACGTGCAACCGCGCTTCTCGCCCGACGGCCGCGAGATCGCCTTCACCTCCGACCGCGGCGGCGGCAACAACCTGTGGCGGATGAAGGCCGACGGCAGCAACGCCACCGCCGTCACCAAGGAAGACTTCCGCCTGCTCAATAATCCGGCGTGGACGCCCGACGGCCAGTTCCTGATCGGCCGCAAGCATTTCACCGGCGAACGCTCGCTCGGCGCCGGCGAGCTGTGGATCTACCACGCCGCCGGCGGTGGCGGCGGGCTGCAGCTGACCAAGCAGAAGAACGACCAGCAGGACCTCGGCGAACCGGCGGTGTCGCCGGACGGACGCTACGTCTATTACTCCGAAGACGTCAGCGGCGGCCCGACCTTCCAGTACAACAAGGACCCGCACGGCACGATCTACGCGATCAAGCGTCTGGACCGCCAGAGCGGCAAGAGCGCGACGGTGATCGACACCGGCGGCGGCGCGGTTCGGCCGCAGCCCTCGCCCGACGGCAAGTCGCTGGCGTTCGTCAAACGCATCCGCGAAAAGTCGGTGCTGCACGTCCTCGACCTGGCCAGCGGCGAAGCGCGGCCGGTGTGGGACGGGCTGTCGCACGACATGCAGGAGGCGTGGGCGATCTTCGGCCCGTACGCGAATTTCAACTGGACCCCCGATTCGAAATCGGTGGTGATCTGGGCGCAGGGCAAGCTGTGGCGGGTGTCGATCGCCGACGGCAAGCACGAACAGATTCCGTTCGCGGCCAAGGTCGAACAGACCGTCGCCGAGCCGCTGCGCTTCGAACACAAGCTCGAAGAAGGCCGCTTCGCGCCGAAGATGATCCGCGACGTCGCCACCAGCGCCGACGGCAAGACCCTGATCTTCCACGCGGTCGGCCAGCTGTGGCGCAAGCGCCTGCCCGACGGCAAGCCCGAGCGCCTGACCGGCAACGACAACCTCTACGAATACCAGCCCAGCTTCAGCGCCGACGGCGGCAAGCTGCTGTACACCACCTGGTCGGACGAAGCGCTCAGCGCGATCTACGTGACCGGCGCGGGCGGCGGCGGCAGCAAGCGCCTGACTCAGGAAAAGGGCTTCTATTACGGCCCGCGCTTCTCGCCCGACGCGCGCCGCATCGTCTACGCCAAGACCGGCGGCGGCGGACTCACCGGCAGCCTGTGGTCGGTCGATCGCGGCATCTACGTAATGAACGCCGACGGCAGCCGCCCCGTGCGCGTGGCCAACAGCGGCGAGTCGCCGCAGTTCAGCGCCGATGGCAGCCGCGTGTATTACCTCACCGGCAGTGGGCTGAAGAAGAAACTGATGTCGGTCGGCCTCAACGGCGAGGACGAACGCGAAGTCTTCAACCTCAAGTACGTCGACTCGGTCAGCATCAGCCCCGACGGCAAGTGGGTGGCGTTCACCGAACTGTTCAACGCCTATGTAGCGCCGCTGATGACCGCCGGCACGTCGGTGGAATTGAGCAAGGACAGCAAGGCCCTGCCGGTCGCGCCGGTCAGCGCCGATGTCGGCAGCTATCTGCACTGGTCGGCCGATTCCAAGTCGCTGCACTGGATGGTCGGCAATCAGTACTACTCGCGCCCGCTCAATCAGGCGTTCGCATTCTTGCCGGGCGCGCCGGCGACGCCGGCGAAACCTTCGGCCGACGAGCGCGGCATCCCGATCGGCCTGGACGTGCCGGTGTACGCGCCGAGCGACACGGTCGCTTTCACCCATGCGCGGGTAGTGACCATGCGCGATGCGCAGAAGAATCAGGAAGTGATCGAGGACGGCACCGTGGTGGTCCGCGGCGACCAGATCGTCGCGGTCGGCCCGAGC
The DNA here is from genome assembly GCF_014779555.2 of Lysobacter capsici. Taxonomy (NCBI): domain Bacteria; kingdom Pseudomonadati; phylum Pseudomonadota; class Gammaproteobacteria; order Lysobacterales; family Lysobacteraceae; genus Lysobacter; species Lysobacter capsici. Next base: position 610,727 of record NZ_CP094357.1, on the reverse strand, counting down.
GCGTCGGTCAGCGTGCCGGCCGGCGCGCGCAGCATCGACGCCAGCGGCAAGACCATCCTGCCGGGCTATATCGACGTGCATGCGCACGCGGCGCATTTCGGCCAGGGCGTGGTGCCGCAACAGAACTGGGCCTACTACACCAACCTCGCCTTCGGCATCACCACCATGCACGACCCCTCGGCGACCACCGAGTTCGTGTTCTCCGAAGCCGAATTGCTCAAGGCCGGCAAGATGGTCGGCCCGCGCGTGTTCTCGACCGGCACGATCCTGTACGGCGCCGACGGCGACTTCAAGGCGGTGATCAACTCGATCGACGACGCGCGCAGTCACCTGCGGCGGATGAAGGCCAACGGCGCGTTCTCGGTCAAGAGCTACAACCAGCCGCGGCGCGAGCAGCACCAGCAGATCAACCAGGCCGCGCGCGAGTTGAACATGCTGGTGGTCGAGGAAGGCGGTTCGACCTTCAACCACAACCTGCCGATGATCCTCGACGGCGCCACCGGCATCGAACACAACATCCCGGTCGCGCCGCTGTACAAGGACGTGGTCGAACTGTGGCGGCAGACCGACGTGCGCAATACGCCGACCCTGGTGGTCAGCTATGGCGGTTTGTCCGGCGAATACTGGTGGTACGCGCGCGACAACGTGTGGGAAGACAAGAAGCTCAACCGCTTCTTCCCGCGCGAAACCCTGGACGCGCGCTCGATCCGCCGCGAGACCGCGCCGGACTGGGATTACTGGCATATCCAGGTCGCCAAGTCGGTCAAGAAGCTGCGCGATGCGGGCATCAAGATCCAGGTCGGCGGCCACGGCCAGTTGCAGGGCCTGTCGGCGAACTGGGAAATCTGGATGCTGACCCAGGGCGGCATGAGCAATTTCGAAGCGCTGCGCGCGGCGACCATCGACGGCGCCGATTACCTGGGCATGTCCAAACAGCTGGGTTCGCTGGAAACCGGCAAGAAGGCCGATCTGGTGGTGCTTAACAGCAACCCGCTGGAGAACATCCGCGCGACCATCGACACGCGTTACGTGATGGTCGACGGACGTTTGTTCGACGTCGACGCGGATATGGCCGAACTGGGCAACCAGGCCGAGAAGGCGCCGAATTTCTATTGGCAGCGCCATCGCGACGGCCGCACCTTCGGCACCGAGTTCGGTCCGACCTCGGTATGCCATTGCCCGAAGGGGCATGGGCCGCATGAGGCGCACGATCATGATGAGGAGTGATGGGGTGGCGCGGTAACGCGCCCGCTCGGGTCGCTACGGCCGGTTTGCGTTCAAGCGCCGGTTCGTAGCGCCCGTGCGCCTGCCGAGGCTTGGCTTCTGCGTCCCATCGCGTCCCTTTGCAAAAGGGAGACCTTGGGGAATTTGCTTTTGCACGCGATAACGCATCGCTAACAACACCCACACCCCACAAACGCGACCCACGTAGCGCACTCGCGCGATATTCACGCGTGGCGCATATCGCCGCGTTTACCCTTGATCGATCCTGCAATCGAGACTAACGCATGGCCACCCGTTATTACCTGAGCATTCCCGACGCCGATCGCGCGCGCGGCAACGACACCGACCTGTCGTTCACCGCGATCAGCTCGGAAGGTTTCGCCGCGCAGCTGCAGTCGGCGTTGCGCGGCGACGATCTGTTCGAACGCTGGCGCGCCAAGCAGCCCGATCCCGACGAAGTCGACCCGATGCTCGGCGCCACCGACCCCGCCGCGGTCGTGCACGGCGAACAGCGCGATCTGCGCATGGATCTGGTGGTCACCACGACCTTGTCCGGCACCGTGCTCAAGCACCGCCTGCGCCTGCTCGCCGGCAGCGGCTGGGAATTGCGCGACGTTACCGCGGGTTGATCGCGGCTGGCTGAGCCGCGACGTGCTCGCACCGCCGGCCGTGGAACGATCCGCGGTCCGCGACGGCTCAGGACCGGCGACGCCGGCCTGAGCCCTGCTCTAACTAATTCGACTCAAGCCAGGCCGGCTCCGAGCGATACGCCTCAGGCCAATGCGGCCGGGTCCTCGGACAACTGCAGCAAGCTCTCGGCCATGCCGCCGATCTCCTCGCGCATGACCAGCTTGTCCAGCCACGCGCCGGGAATCGCATCGACACCGTAGTAAGCGCCGGCGATCTGCCCGCAGATCGCCGCGGTGGTGTCGGCGTCGTCGCCGAGGTTGGCCGCGCGCAGCACCGCCGCGTCGAAGCTGTCGGTGTGCAGGAAACACCACAACGCCGCTTCCAGCGATTCGACGCTGTAGCCCGAGCCGACGATCTCGGCCTCGCGCTTGCCGGCGTAGGCGCGGGCATGGATCGCCGCGACTTTTTCGCTGCCGAGCAAGGGGATCGACGGCGCCAGCACCGCCTCCTTGCCGGCGCCCATCAGCGCCGCGCGCAATTGCGCGGCGAACAAGCGCGAGCAATCCAGCGCTTCGGCCGCGCCATGGGTGGTGCGGGTCGATTCGACCGCGCATTCGCCGGTGCGCCGCGCATCCAGGCGCCACAGCATCGGCACCGGCGCCAGGCGCATCAGCGCGCCGTTGCCGGCCGCGCGCGGGCCGGGATCGCCGGCATACGGATCGTCGTTCTTGCGATAGCGGTCCAGCGCCGCGCTCACCGTCATGCCGATGTCGAAGCACTCGCCGTTGCTGCTCATGTAGCCGTGCGAGCGCCAGTTGCAGTAGCGATTCATCTGATCGCGCGCATCGAAGCCGCGGCGATGGATCAGGCTGGCCGCCAGGCACAGGGCCATCGACGTGTCGTCGGTCCATTCGCCCGCGCGCAGCGCGAACGGCCCGCCGCCGGTCATGTCGGTCAGCGGCGCGAAACTGCCGCGCGAGCGGAACTCGACCGTGGTGCCGACCGCATCGCCGCAGGCCAGGCCGAGCAGGCAGCCCAGATAGCGCTCGCGCAGACCGGGCACGGCGCTCATGCCAGCTCCGTTTCGAGGTCTTCGTAGCACTCGGGCACGAAGCGCGGGGTGCAGATCGCGAAGAAGACCAGATCCTCGTCGCCGAGGTTGGCGATGCGTTGAGCGGCATCCGCCGGAATGAACACGGTATCGCCCGGGCCGACTTCGCTGGCGGCCAGACCGGCGACTTCGATGCGGCCGCGGCCGCTTTGGATCAGGTAACGCTCGGCGGTGCCGCGCAGGCGATGCAGGCAGGTGGTGATGCCCGGCGCGACACGGATGCGGGCGATGGACGCTTGCGCATCGTCCGGCGAGTTCCAGTGTTCAAGGACGTGGCAGCGTTCGCCGATGTAGAACTCGCGGGGTTCATCGCGGCGGACCAGGCGCGGCTCGGTCATGATTCGCGGTCGCAGGGAGCGGGACCGCCGAGTCTAGCGCCGCCGGGCGGCAACCAGTCCGAAGGCGAAGGCACCCGATCGCGCCGATGCCTCCATGCATGCAGCAGTCCGCCGATCACCTCCGGCAGCAGCAGCGGACACAGACAGACCACGGCCGCGATCAGGATCCACCGCGCCAGATACGCCAGCGCCGCGGCCGACGCCGCCCAGGCGAGGTAGATCGCGAACGAGCCGAAGCCGTCGGGCAGCCCGTGCGCGTAACCCGCGCAGCCCAGGCCGACCGCGGCCATCGACGCGGCGAGCGTGTGCTGGACGTACCAGCGCTCGCTCCAGCGCGCGTGGAAATCCGGCCAATGCCGGGCCAGGCGCTTTTCACCGAGCACAGCGACGCGCAGCAACACGGCGATGGCGGCGACCGCCGCCAGCAACCACGCCCAAGACGACCCAATCTCCATGCCGGCGTCGCTCCACTCGCCCCATCAAGGCGCTTGGTGGCAAGTATCGCTCCGCCGGCGGCGCGCGCCTACCGCGTTTCGCTCAGACCCCCACGCCGTGCGGCTGAACCACGCCGGTGGCGATGCCGACCACGACCAGCGCGATCAGCGCGATCGAAAAGCCGATGCGCCGGGTCAATGCGTTGACCGTGCGCTTGCTCGCGCCTTTGTCGACCAGCATGTAGTACAGGCCGGCGCCGAGGTTGTAGACGATCACCGACAGGAACGCGGCGACAAACAGGATCTTCATGATTCGACCTTGCCCGGGAGCGGGCGCGAGTGGTCTGCGGGGGATTGCGATGCGTCGGCCTTGCGGGCGCGCAGCCAGCGCCAGCGCACCACGATGGCGACCGTCATCAGGCCCAGGAACAGGCCGTAGGCGACCGAGGTGGCGAGCACCTGTTTCCAGATCGCGCCGGCCTGCGGGTCGGCGTTGTACATGCTCCAGTGCATGCCCCAGCCGGCGGCCAGGGTGGACACGATCAGGCTGGCGCTGTCGTAGACGGTGCGCAGGGCGCCGCGCGGCTGGCGCGGATAGGCCCAAAACAGCCAGGCCAGGATCGAAAACCAGGGCACGAACAGGATCAGGGCCAGATTGAGTTCGACTTGCGGGTTCATGGCGAGCGCGAGGCGTTGGGCGTGGCGCAGCTTTTGCTGCGGGGTCCATTGTTCGCCTACTGGCGCAGATTGCATAGAATCAGGTTTTGAATAAAAAACCGGATCAGTTTGAGGGGCCGGGAATCGGGAACGGGAAGTCGGGAATCGCAAGAGCCCGCCACCTCGCGGCCTGACGCGAACCCGCAAATTCCTCGCCCAATCCCTAATCCCCAATCCCCAATCCCGGCCCAATGAAACGCTACCAAGCCCTAGCCGACGACATCGCCCGCTCGATCCGCCAGGGCCTGCTGAGTCCGGGCCAGCGGCTGCCCTCGGTGCGCCAGGCCAGCGCCGCGCGCAAGCTCAGCCCGGCCACCGTGTTCCAGGCCTATTACCTGCTCGAATCGCAGGGCCTGGTGGAGCCGCGCGCGCGCTCGGGTTACTACGTCAGCGAACGCGCGCGCGCGATGCCGCCCGAGCCCGACACCGCCTCGCAGCCCGACGGGCAGGCGCGCGCGGTCGATGTCAGCGAACTGGTGTTCGAAGTGCTCGAATCGGCGATGGCGCGCGACATCGTGCCGCTGGGTTCGGCGTTCATGAGCCCGACCCTGTTTCCGCTGGCCCGGCTCGGCCGCGCGATGGCGCACGAAGCGGTGCATCTGGACCCGCGCAGCACCGTCGACGACCTCACTCCGGGCAACGCCGAACTGCGCCGGCACATCGCCCTGCGCTACCGGATCGGCGCGGTGCCGATCGGCGCCAACGATCTGGTGGTGTGCAACGGCGCGATCGAAGCGCTGAACCTGAGCATCGCCGCGGTGACCCGGCCCGGCGACGCGGTGCTGGTCGAATCGCCGTGCTTCTACGCCGCCCTGCAGACCTTGGAACGCCGCGGCCTGCACGCGATCGAAGTGCCCACCCATCCGCGCGAAGGCATCGAGCTGGGCGCGCTGGACGCGGCGATCCGCCGCCACGCGCCGGCGGCGTGCTGGCTGATGACCAATTACCAGAACCCGCTCGGCAGCAGCTTGCCCGAGGCGAAGAAGCGCGAACTGGTCGAATTGCTCGCGCGCCACGAGCTGCCGCTGATCGAGGACGACGTCTACGGCGAGCTGCATTTCGGCGCGCATCGGCCGGCGCCGGCCAAGGCCTTCGATACCCGCGGCCTGGTCCTGCATTGCTCGTCGTTTTCGAAAACCCTCGCGCCGGGTTACCGGATCGGCTGGGCCGCGCCGGGACGCTATGCGCAGCGGGTGGCGCGGCTGAAACTGACCAACACCCTGGCGACCTGCGTGCCCGCGCAACTGGCGATCGCGCGCTATCTGCAGCGCGGCGGCTACGACCGCCACCTGCGCGGCCTGCGCAAGACCTTGGCCGCGCAGCAGGCGGCGTACCTCGATGCGGTCGCGCGCTATTTCCCGCAAGGCACCCGGGTGACCCGGCCCGACGGCGGCTATTTCCTATGGACCGAATTGCCCGAAGGCAGCGACGCGTTGGCGGTGCAACGCCGCGCCGCGCAGCAGGGCATCAGCATCGCGCCGGGGCCGATGTTCTCGGCCAATCGCGGTTACGCGCATTGCCTGCGGCTCAACTACGGCCACGCCCTCGATGCGCGGGTGGATGCAGCGTTGCAAGTCTTGGGCGCGCTTTCGTCGGCGCGATAGGCGTCAGTCGCAGGCGTTGTTCCTCGCTCGCATCGGCCAGCGCCTCGGCCTGGCGCTTGCGGCTCAGATTGCCGAGCGCGCGCCGATACGACCAGTCGACCAGTTCGAGCAGATACTCCGCCGGCATGCGCTTGACCTCGACCACCGTCACCCAGTGATAGCGGCCCATGAACCGCGCCGGCTTGGCGCCGGGCATGTCGGTGAGTTCGACGAACCGTTCCGGCGTGGTCTTGAAACTGAAACGCCAGCGCTCGGGTTCGCTGGTCTTGAAGTAGGCGAAGAATTTTCCGCCGACGCTGTAGACCAGGATATTGGACGGCGCCGCGTGCAGGACTTCCTCGGCGCCGGGGTAGGCGCGGCAGTGTTTCTTGAGGGCATTGGTGTCCATTGCGGCCAGATCGCGGTTGAGGAGCCTAGGGTCGCATGCGTTGCGGGGTTTCGTTCGGGCTTCGACGTGTTCGTCGTGATCGATGTATCGCGGTCGCGGCTTGCGCCGCTCCTACAGGCAGCCCATGTAGGAGCGGCGCGAGCCGCGACCGAGACACGTCAACCACCGCGAACCCGCGACAAACCCGCGCTCACATATGCGAGGTAATCTTCGGCACGTTGAACCAGTCGTTGTTCAAGCCATCCATGTACTGCACCGGCGCGGCCGCCAGCACCGCATGATCCACATCCAGGCAGGCGATGTTGATCGAGTAGTACTTGCCGCCGAGCACCTCGAGCTCGCCGGTGCCGTAGGCATGCACCGCGCAATGCTTGCAGAAATGGTAAGTGCCGCTGAAGGTGCCGAACTGGTAGGTGCCGGTGTCCTCGGGGCCGCCGCTGAGCAGGCGGAACGCATCGGGTTTGACGATCGCTCCCCACTTGCGCAGCTTGTTGCACATCGAGCAATTACAGCGCGAGGTGCCGGCCGACAGGTCGAGATCGACCTCGTAACGGATGGCGCCGCAGTGGCAGCTGGCCTGGTAGGTCTCGACGGTCATGGCGGTTCTCCGATAGCGAGGGGCGGTGGGCCCGGGACAGTTACAGGATAGTAGCCATTGAGGACAGGATATGTCCTCAATAGGTTTTACACTGCGCCCATGCTCAAGACCTCGACCCGCCTGCTGCGCCTGTTGTCGCTGCTGCAATCGCGCCGTCACTGGACCGGCGCGGAGCTGTGCGAGCACCTGGAAGTCGACGGCCGCACCGTGCGCCGCGACGTCGATCGGCTGCGCGAACTCGGCTATCCGGTGCAGGCCTCGACCGGGGTCGGCGGCGGCTACCGGCTCGCCGCCGGCGCCTCGCTGCCGCCGCTGCTGCTCGACGACGACGAGGCGGTGGCGATGGTGGTCGCGCTGCGCAGCGCCGCCGGCAGCGTGGCGCGGATCGAGGACACCACCGTCGGCCTGCTCGGCAAGCTCGATCAGCTGCTGCCGGCGCGGCTGCGTCGGCGGGTCAGCGCGCTGTATTCGGTGACGGTGTCGCTGGCGCATAACGAAACCGGCCCGGACGTCGACACCCTGACCGAACTGGCCGGCGCCTGCCGCGACCATCGGCTGATCGACATGGACTACAGCGACCGCGGCGGCCGCGCGAGCCGGCGCAGCATCGAGCCGCTGCGCCTGGTCAGCGCCGGACGCCGCTGGTATCTGCTGGCCTGGGACCGCGGCCGCGAGGACTGGCGCCTGTTCCGCGCCGACCGCATCGTCGCGTTGCGTTGCGGCGGCGGCGCGTTCGCCGCGCGCAAGTTTCCCGAAGACGTTGCGGCGTACGTGCAGCGCGCGATCAGCCAGCCCAACCAGGGCCCGACCTTGCGCGCGCGCCTGCGCGGCTCGGCCGAGGCGCTGGCGCCGGGCCTGCCGCCGTGGTGCGGGCTGCTCGAACACATCGACGAGCACAGCTGCATGCTGCACGTGCGCGGCGAAACCCCGGAAGAAATTCTCGCCTTGCTGGCCTTGACCGGCGTGGAGTTCGAACTGCTCGACGCGGGCGATCAACTGCCGCGGTTGCGCGAAGTCGCGCAGCGTTTGTTGCGGGCGGTGGAGTAAGCCGCGCCGCGGGTTGCCGCATCGTCGTCGCGCGCGGGGCCATGCGCATCGTCGCATTGCGATCGCACGCGATGCGAGCGCGCGGTCGAGGTCCCGGCCACGAAAACTTGCAGGCCTCACTCTTCGATGCAAAGCAACGAGGCCGCGTCCTCCCCGGACGCGGCCTCCTCTACCCTGCCTGCAGCATCCTGGGTCCCGGCGGGGTCAGCCGAGATCGGCCAGGATATTGTCCGCCGCCTGCAACGCCAGCGCGGCGATGGTCAGGGTCGGATTGGCGGTGGCGGTGGTCGGAAACACGCCGCTGCCGACCATGTACAGGTTGCTGTGATCCCACGATTGCTGGCGCGCGTTGAGCACCGAGGTCGTGGCGCTGTCGCCCATGCGGTAAGTGCCGATGATGTGGCCGGCGCCGTAGAACGTGAAGGTATCGCCGAGGTACTGGAACGTGGTCGGGCTCGGACTCGTCCCGCTCAACACCGGCGTCGCCGGCACCTGGGTGTACTCGGTCGCGCCGAGCGCCTGGAAGATCTCGGTCGAAGCCGCCTTCGCCGAGACGAAACCGTTGCGCACGTAGTTCTCGCGAATGCGGTACGTGACCTGCGGCCGCGGCAAACCCAGATGATCCTTGTACTGGCTCGACAGCTGCACGCGGTTGTCGGGATCGGGCAACTGCTCGATCAGATAGCCCAGGCGCAACTGGCGGATGTAGACGTTGTTGAGCGTGGCGACCAGTTTCGAACCGTACAACTGACTGAACGCCGGCAGGCTCGGATCGAACCGCAGCGACTGCCCCTGCTGATTGACCGAATCGCCGTTCAACTGGGTGTTGTTCTGGCCGAACACGAAATCGGCGAGCGTGGTGTAGGGATCGTTGGTCGCCCAGTTCCAGCCTTCGTTGCCGATCTCGATGCGATAGGCCGCGCGCTGAGTGCGGAACGCGCCGTCGCGCACCGACTCGATGCCCGAGGTCGACAGCGGCCCGCGGAAGGCATAGATCGGGTCCTTCGACAGGCCCCAGGCCAGGTACATCACGTGATCCATCAGATTGCGGCCGACCTGATCGGAGCGGTTGGCCACGCCGTTGGGATAGCCCGGGTTGCCGTTCGACATCAGCAACAGCTTGGGCGTCTCGATCGCATGCGCGGCCAGCACGTAGCGCTTGCCGACCGCGGTGCCCTTGCCGGTCGACGGCCCGGTCTGGCTGTCGTAGGTCAGGTAATCGATGCCGCTGACCTGATCGCCGCTCAGGCGGATGTTGTTGGCCACGGTCTTGTACTGGATCTGCACGTTGCCGGTCTGCAGCGCCTCGGCCAATGTCACCGTGCCGTCGTACTTGGCCTGGATCGGGCAGATCGGAATGCAGTTGGTGTTGCCCGCGCATTGGCGGCGCTTGCCCGGCTGCGAGTTGCGCCCCTGCGGTGTCGGGGTGACGAACAGGCCGATGTTGTCGATCTTCAGCGAGGTCACCTTGTCCTCGTACAGCACATCGTTCAAGGACGGGGTGATGCCCGGCATCGGGAAATCGTAATTCGGCCCGTAGTTGCCATCGGGCTGCACGTCGAAGGTCTTGTACAGATCGACCATCGGCTGCTTGTCGGAGGACACGCCGATGGTTTCGGTGGCCTTGCGGTAATACGGCAGCAAGCTCTGATAGAACTGCGCGCCGCCGGGCCAGTCCACGCCCTGGCCGTACTTGGTTTTCAGCTGGAAATCGTTGGGCAGGTGATTGAGCGAGGTGCCCAGCCAATGCCAGGTGGTGCCGCCGGCGACGCGTTCGTAGGAACTGCCGAACGCGAAGGTCATCTCCGGGTCGTCGGCGCGCGTCGCGGTCTGCGGCGGGTAGACGAAATAGCACTGCGCCGGGTTCTGCCACGCGTTGATCTGCAACACCGTGTAGCGCGGGGTGTTGAGCGTGGCCGGATCGGGTTGGCCGAGCGGATTGCTCGCGCTGCCGGTTCCTTGCATGGTCGGCGGATACGGCGACTCGGGCGTCTTCGCGTTCGCGGTGAAGAACGTCTGCATATAGTCTTCGCGGCTCTTTGGCACCGGCGGGCCGCCTTCGAGGATCAACACCTGCTTGCCGGCCTTGCCGAGCTGGTAGGCGATGATCGAACCGGAGATGCCCGAGCCCACGATCACCACGTCGAAACCGCCCGCTGGAATGGTGATGCTCATGCCGGGTTCTCCAGGTAGTCCTGCAGCGGCGGCGGCGTGGTCGCCCAATAGCCGTAGGTGTAGTTGGAACTGCCCATCGGATGCGACTGCATCACCCGCCACACCAGCCCTTGCGTGTAGCTGGTCGCCGAGATCACCTCGCTGAAGGTCTGGCCGCGGGTGGGCGAATTGTCGGACACCACGGTCGGCCAGGCGCCCATGTACCACAGGTAGATCAGCTGGCGCAGCGCCAGCACTTCGGCCGGATACGTGCCGCTGAGCAGCGCGCCGGCGATGGCTTCGTTGTTGCCGTCCTGGCCGCCTTCGGCCTGGTTGAGGTTGTAGTACTCGCAGATGATCTGATCGGCCATGCCGTTGGGCAGCTTGTCGCGAAACACCTGCAGGTACACGGTCTTGATATCGACCGGATCGATCCGCGGCGCGATCGCGGCGCGGGTGAAACCGGTCAGCCCGACGCTGAGCCGGATGAAGTACTCCATGTAATCGACCATGTCCGAGCTCCTTATTGCGCGCGCTGCAGCAGGTAGGTGAAGTCCGAGGGCTGACGGTTGGTCATCGTCGCGTTGTTGTGGCAGGCCATGCAGCTCGACGAGGCCTGCGGCACCTTGCCCTGGATGTAGGTTTCCAAGGTCGCGTTGGCGAGGAACGACGGCGCCGGATTGCCGGTCGGATCGGTCGGGTTCTTGGCGTTGGTCGGCCACTGCGTGCTGATCAGCTCGTAGTTGGCCCACACCGTGCCCGGATAGGTCTGCTGCAACAGCGCCTGATAGCGCGCGTTGAGCGACTTGGTCGAAGCGGTCAGCGCGACCTCGCGCATGATCTGGCTCGGCGGGGTGTGCGGATTGTTGGGGTTCCACGGCCGCGCCGGCGGTTCGTTGACATCGCAGTCGCCGCTGCAATCCTTGTTGTAGAAGTTGTACTGCGACTTGTCGATCGGCTCGCCCTTGACCGGCACGTTGTCGACGTGTTCGAACGTCGACCACACCCACTGCGGCTCGTCCGCGGTCTTGTGCGCGATATGCAGTCCGACCAGGCCGACCGTCTGCAACTTGCACGAGGCCTGCACGCCCTCGTGTTCGCCGGGGTTGGTGTAGACCAGCGCCTGGATGGTGTGGAAGCGGCTCGCCTGGTCCTTGCCGCCCATCACCTTCCACGACGACTTGATCATGATCGCGCCGGTGTTCTTGGAACCGGCGGGCTGGGCGAAGTTGGCCGGCTTGCCGAATTTTTGCTGGCCGGCCTTGCTGTACAGACCATCGCTGACGATGGTGTTGAACATGTCCTGGTTGGCCATGATCGCGAAGCGCACGTACTGGCCGTTCTGATCGATCAGCGGACCAGTTTCGAACGGCTCGCCGCTTTCGTCGAGCACGTTCGGGGTCTTGCCGACCTGGGTCAGGTTCAGCACGCCGTTGCCCATGCCCTTGCACACGTCCGGCGGCGGCGGGTCCTGGCCCCACGGCGGCGGCGTGGCGCCGCCGGGCAGGAAGATGTCGCGGCTTTCCTTCCAGTTCTCCCACACCGTCGGTACGTTGGCGCCGAAGGTCGCGCCGGGCTTGGGATTGCCGTCGCTGCCGCCGGGCCAGTTGACCGCGATGAACGACTGCCACGAGAACAGATCGAAATCGTCCTGCAGGTCCTGCAGGTTCGGGTTGGATTGCGGCACGCTGATCTCGAGCGGAATGGTCGAACTCAACGGCGGCAGCGGCGCGGTCGCGGCGCTCGCGTGCTGGCGGATGTCGGCGCGCGACAGACTGTCGTGCGGCTCGGGCTTGAGATGGCTGTCGGTGCATGCCGCCAGCGCGAACACGAACGTGGCCGCGGCCAGCGGCGCGATCATTGGCCTGACGAACGAAACGGACCGCTGCGGGCCAAGACGGTATCGATGATTCATGGCGAGTCCCCTGCTCCCTGGTGATACGAAGCGAAGATTCGCTTCGCCGCGAGGCGGGCAGCGCACCGCAACAGGCTGCGGAGGATGGAACACAAGCCAGGTTGGATGGCTGGCGATCGAATCGCTGGCTACGTCGCGTCGGGCGCAGACGCTACCACGCGTCCGTCGAAAAAATGCGACTGTTCGCGCAGAAACAAATTAAACGATCTTTCTTTGCGATCGAGCGCGAAACGCTGTCCTGCGCGAGCGCGCAATTGCGTTCACTGTTCAAGCGGCAGGCATTGCCCCGATGAAACGCGCGGCGTTTTTGCGTTATCGGCGGTGGTGCGAGGGTGAGCGAGGGTGAGTACGCGCGCCACGCGTTTGCGCTGCAACGTCGACTTGCGCGAACGCGACCCGAGCGATATCGCGAAGGCCGACACCATCGCGACAGGGGGTGTCGAAAAAGAGCACCGGACATCGCGTCCGGTGCCGGGGGACCTGCGCGGCTTGCGCTCGCCAGGTAAGAATCGTCTTGCTCATTCATCGATACGCGCGGCGAACCGCGCGCTCGATTGCCGCGAACGGCTTGCGCGAACGCAAGCCGCTTCGCCGGCCGCTCAGTTGGCCGCGCAGCTCGCGCTGTTGTCGGCGCGCAACTGATCGTAGGTCTTCTGTCCGGCCGGCAGCGGCGTCGCCTGCGCGGGCAGCAGCGAGCGATACGACGGGTCGTAGGTCGCCGACAGGAAGCAGGCCTCGGACTGGGCATGGAACTTCAGTCGTCCATTGCCGTAGCTGCTGTCGAAACCGGCCGTGCCCAGATCGTTGCCGCCGGTGCTGGCCACGTACACCAGCGAGTCGTACACCGAGTTGGACAGGCTGACGTTGCGCTGCTTGAGCAAGGCGGCGCGATCGGCTTTCTGCTGCGCGGTCGCGTCGGCCGGCAAGGCCGCCGGCACGGTCGCGTTGGTCAGCTGGCGCTGATGCTGCAGACCCAGCAGCGCGAGCGCGGCCACGTGCGGCGTCGCCGAGGACGTTCCGTTGAAGGCGTTGTCGCCGTAGGACACGGTGTCGACGTTGGCGAAGTTGGCGATGTCCGGCTTGGCGTTGCCCGCGGCCTGACCGTTCGGACGCGCGCCGCCGGCGGCGAGTACCGGGCCGCGCGAGCTGTAGGCTTCCAGGTTCGAGGTCGCCGCATCCAGCGCGGCCACCGTGATCACATTGGCCGAATCGGCCGGATGCACCAGCGAGCGATCCTGCACGCCGTACTGGAAGTTGTGCAGGCCGCCGCTCATCAGACGCAGGAAGTTGCTGGCGTTGGCGGTCTTGCGCACCACCCGCACGCCGAACTTGCCGCCGCCGGAGAAACGCGCGGTGTTGAACACGTTGTTGCAGGCAGCGGTCTTGGTGTTGGCCGCCGGCTGCAGGGCGATGCGTTCGAGCGGTTGCTGGCCGGCCAGGCCGGTCTGGGCGTCGTCGGACTGGGTCACGGCGACCCAGCCGGCCGGCGTCACCACGCGGCCGTTGCGGGTCACCGCGTCCGCCCAGCGCACCAGTTCCAGACGATAGTCGGCGTTGGTGGTGTTGTTGGCGCTGGTCCAGTCGTTCCAGCCCAGCCACACGTCGATCGCGATCAGATCGGCGTCGGCCGCGGTCTTGCCGCCGACCGGGATGCAATCGCCGAAGCCCTGGCCTTCCAGGCGCAGCAGGTTGATGTTGTCGGCGATCGCCGCGCCGTTGGCGTCGACATTGCCGACCACGAAATCCTGGAACGTGTTGGCGACCGCGCCGGGCGTGCTGTCGCCGTCCCAGTGCACCTGCGCTTCGTTGCCGGCGGCGTTGAGGATCAGCACGCCGTTGCGCGCGGCCGCGTCGATCGCATCGTAAAGGCCCTTGAGATTGCTGCCGGTGCCGGTGCCGTCGCCGGGCGCGTACAAGGCCATGCCCTGCGATGCGGTCAGCACCTGCGCGCGCGGCTCGCCCTGCGGCTCGTTGAGCGCGTTGAGGTTGGCCGCGTCCTGGATGCCCTTGATCCAGTCGGCGGTCTGTCCGGCGTCGTACACGCGGAATTTCGCTTCCGGCACGATGTCGTAGACGATCTCGACCACGGCGTTGCCGTGCTTGACCTTGGTGTAGCCGAACGCGCCGCCGGCCGGCTTGAACAAGGTGAGTTTGTCGGCGACCGCGGCGGTGTTCTTCGGCCATTCGCCCGCGTCCTGCAGCGCCTTGATCTGGCCGGTGTTGTCGGCGAACTGATCGAACACCGCGACGGTCAGGCCTTCGCCCTTGAGATCGCGGCGCTGCGCGGCCGGCAGCTGCGCATAGTTACCGAGCGAACGCAGCTGATCAAGATTGCTGGCGGCGGCGCCGTCGGTGAACGCGGCGGTGTTCGGCATCGCCAGCAGCGACACCTGCGCGACCGGTTGCAGGCCCGCCACCCATTCCAGACGCGCCAGCGGCACCTTGGCTTCCAGGCTCGGCGAACCGTTGACCTGTTCGGCTTCCAGGCCCGCGGCGAGCAAGGTCTCGCGCAAGGTCGAGGTCGCGCGATCGAGCAGGCTCGGGTTCTGAATCTGTTCGTGGGTCAGGGCCAGATTGACGTTGACCTTGAGCTTCTCGCCGTCGCGATAACGCAGCGGAATGCCGACCCGGTCGAGCACCGCGATCTGCGCGGCGACGCTGGCGCCGGCATAGGCCGGGCCGCGCGCCAAGGACGACGCGCCCGTCGACGCCGATGCGCCCGCCGCGTTCGGCAGCTGCGACAAGGCCTGCACCGCCTGCAGCAACTGGCCGGCGCCGAGCTTGCTCTGCGCGTCGTTGCGCGGCGTCGGCGCGTTCATCGCGACCGGTTTCCAGCTCGCCACGGGCAACGAGCCCGACGCCGTTGATGCGCCCGCCGTATTGGCGAGCGCGCCGGAGGCGACCGCGCCCGCTGTCTGCGCTTCGTTGCGCGACCACAACAGCACCGTGGCACAGGCCGCGGCGAGACCGAGCACGGCGAATTTTTTCGACGACATCTTGTTCATTCGTTGGTTCCTGATGCGGATTGCGGTCATGGTCGTCCGCTGCCGACGGGCGCAAGCCCGTGGCACGGCCGAGGCGCGAAGACCTGGGTGCGGGAAAGGGAACAGCGATGGGAGCGCGACGATCGACGGGGGGAGGTGGGGATCGGGTTTTCGTCGCGCTCAATCCTCAAACGCAAAAAGTGCGACTTCCCCCCATCACCGTGGCACTTATTTTGACAGCACGATTTTTCATATCGACGCGACGCGCATGGCTTTCGCCGCGCGCGAAACGCAAGTGCGTGGCCAACGCCCTACCCCGTTCGCGCCTCGTGCGTTCGCGCATTCGCGACTGCGTGCCTGCATCGCGACACGCGCGTCGCGGCATCGCGCGAAACGCGGTTGCATACGAAACTTTTCGCGATGATTCAGCCGATCGCGAATTCGCGAGCGCGCATTGGCATCGCGGAAGATTTCGCCGATCAGCGGTGAACGTATCGGCCAGGACATGCATCTGTCGACGCGCGAAGGCATCGAAAGATCGCGATGCGGGCTCAGCCCTGCGGCATGCCGCGCGCCATCACCACCTCGGCGCGCGGCGGCGCGCCGAACAAGCGCTTGTACTCGCGCGAGAACTGCGACGGGCTTTCGTAACCGACCCGGTGCGCGGCGGTCACCGCCTCGACTCCGCTGACCATCATCAGGCGCCGCGCTTCGTGCAGGCGCAGATGCTTCTGGAACTGCAGCGGCGACAAGGTGGTCACCGCCTTGAACTGGTGGTGCAGCGAGGAGGTGCTCATGTGCACCTGCTCGGCCAGCTCGTCGATGCTCAACGGCTGCAGATAGCACTGGCGCAGCACCGCCACCGCCTTGGCGATGCGGCTGGAGCGGCTGTCGGTCAACGCCAGCGCGCGCAGCCGATGGCCGAGGTCGCCCATCAGCACCCGATAGAAAATTTCCCGCAAGGCCATCGGCGCGAGCACCGGCAGGTCCTGCGGCGTATCGAGCAGACGCATCAACCGCAGCACCGCGTCCATCAAAGTCGTGTTGACCCGCGCCGCGTACAGGCCCAGGTCGACGCCGTTGCCGCCGTGACCGTGGTCGATCGTCGGCGACTGGCCGGCATCGACGATCAGGCTGGCGATCTGCGCCGGATCGATGTCCAGGCGCAGGCACAGATACGGCTTGTCCGGCGTCGCCTCGACCACCTGGCCGATCATCGGCAGCGTCACCGACACCACCAGATAGTTGAGCGGGTCGTAGTGATAGGTGCGATCGGACAAGGTCACGACCTTGCGGCCTTGCGCGACCACGCACAGCCGCGGCTCGTACACCGACGGCGAACATTCGGTCGGCGCGCTCATGCGGATCAGGTGCAGCGGCCGGACCGCGGTGGCGTGGACGCCGTCGCTGTCGGTCAATCGGGCAATCCGATCGACCAGTTCGGCCTGCGCGGCGCAGCTGCCGCGTTGCGCGATCGATTCGGCGGAGCTATTGGCGTTCATGGCGTCCCGTGCACAGTCGGGTTGCCTCGATTATCGGTACGAATCTGCCCGCGGACTGTGCCTAGTCGGCCGGTTTGCAGAAATAGGCAAGGATGTGACGGGATTAGGCGCGGTCTCGCGGCGCCGGGCCATGCGCCATGGGGCTGGGAACACCGGGGCGGCCGCGCCACGTGTCCGCCCCGGCCGGCTCGGCACGGCCGGGACGCTCGAACCAACGCCGCCAGGCTACTGCTGCATCCCGCGCGCCTGCGCCTGCGCGCCCTGGGTCTCGGCCTGGATGCGGGCGGCCTCCTGGACCTGCTGCTGCGACTGCAAGCCGGGCTGGCTCGCCTGCGAGGATTGTTCGATCGGCGTCGCGATCGCACGCTGCACGTTCACGCCGGCCAGATGGTGGGTCGGGTCGTTGAGCGGCCCCTGCACCCCGATCAGCATGCTGCGGTCGCGGTTGAACACCACATGGTCGATCCGCGCCGCCGGGAAGGCGTCGCGTTGATTGAGCGCCTGCGCGACGATGCCGGCGGCCAGGCGCTCTTCGTCGTGCGGCTGGAAGGTCCCCGGCGGGATATTGACCGAGTGCCGCAGCCCCTGCAGCGCGCTGTTGTACATGGAATGCCCGGGATGCTCGGGATCGGACAGCACCGCGGCGCGGCCCGGCGCCGACTCGTTGCGCGCCGGCCCCTCGCCGGTGCCGCCCGGAACCGAACGCTCGCCTTCGCGCGCGAGCGGCGCATCGATCGGCACGTGCTGATGCTGGTTCGGACCGTCGAAGGTGTGATCGAACCGGCCCGCCACCGACGGCGTCGTGCTGGTGTCGCGATACGCCTGCGACCCGGGGCCGGCGCTGGTCCGGATGAAGATGCCGTTCTCCTCCAACAGCGTTTCGTTCACGCCCAGGCTGTTCAAGTTCAGATGCATCTGCGAGGCGGCGCCGTGCTTGGGCACCGCGACGCTCCGCTCGATCCAGATCGCGCGCCCGACGATTTCGGCGCCATAGATGTTGGCGTAATCCGAATGGCCGTGCGGCCCCAGACCGACCGTGGCGTGCGCGGCGACGCCCGGCGTTCCCACCGGTTTCTGATCGAAGTAGTACTGGCCCATCGTCGCGACATTGGTCGGCGAACTGGTCAGGCTGTTGTCGGCGTTGAAGCTCAGATTGGCCCGCGCCACCGGCGCGCCGGCGGCATCGAGTTCGAGGAAATCCTCGACCCGTCCGCGGTTGGCGTTGTTCCACATCTCGGTCAGTCCGGCGTTCGGATTGCCGCTGCGCTGTTTCTCGTAACTCAGCATCGCGTTCCAGCCGGCGATGTGGGCCTCGGCTTCGTCGTTGCGATTGGACTGCATCCAACGCACGCTCGGCGCGGTGTAGTCGTTGATCGGGTTGGCGTCGCCGGCGATCTGCCGCGCCTGCGCATCGAAGCGGTCGCGCGCGCGCTCCGAGCCGGCGCGGTTGAAGCCGTGCTCCATCTCGTGGCCCAGCACGAAGCTCATGTTGTGCTGATCGAAGCTGGCGGTGGTGAGGCTCGCGGGCGTGAGGTTCATGACCCGAGTGGCCGGATCGTAACTGCCGCCGGCGCCGGGCGCGGTATGCAGCGCGAAACCGCGCAATTCGCGCTGGGTCTCGTTGCGCACCGCGTCCTTGAACTGATCGACCAACACCGGCGAGCCGTTGAGGGTGCGCTCCAGGTTGGCGTGCATGTCCGCGGTGACGTTGGCGGTGTGGGCGAAACGCAGACTCATGTCCTGCAACTTCAACACCGCGCGCAGGTCCGGGTTGACCGGCGTGGCGCCGGTCAGCACTTCGGCCGGCAAGGTCACCCGGCCGCTGGCGATGTCGTATTGGCCGATCGACGCCGGCCCGGGCGGCGCCAGCGCGAAGCTGCGCAGATGCCCGTTGGCCGCGTCGGCATTGAGGCTGCTCAACAAGGTCGGGGTGGCGGTGATCGCCGCGCGCAACTGCGCGGCCTGCGCCGGGGTGACGCCGGGTTCCAGCGCGAACTGATCGAGCGCCGCGGTCAGCTGAGGATTGGGACCGGGCATGGCTTAGCCCTCCTCTTTGGCTGCGTCATAAGCACTCGGGCGCACCTCGATGCTGCGCACGCAGGCATGCGCGCGCTTGGCTTCGGACGCGGCCGATTCGCGCTGGGTCACGATGTCCACGTTCACGCCGCCGCGCCGGAACACGTGCGCCAGGGTGCCGCGGGTGGCGTATTCGACCTTGCTCGGTGTCGCCGGGCCTTCCTCGAATCCCATGTCGAGCAGCGCGCGCCGATAGGCCGCGTAATCCATCGCGCAGGCCGGGCCCAGATCGAGCTGGTCCTGATCGGCCTGAGCGCCGTCGTAGTCGAGGCGGTATTCGATCCTCTTCGCGTCCGCGGCCGAGGCATCGTCCGAGTAGGCGATGGTCTGCGACCAGTCGCTGCCGGCGATCGCTTCGGAAAACCCTTCGTAACCAGGCTCGCGTTCGCCCGCCTCACCGCCCGGCGGCTCGGGCAGGCGCATGACCGCCTTGAAGCGGTCCAGGCTGAAATCCGCCGGCGTCTTGAGGCTGTCGATCAACTTCAACAGCCGGTGCCCGGCTTCCTGGGACGTGAGCGTTGACCCGCCGGCGGCGGGCAGCGAAGACGACGTGGTTTCGGACATGGCGGCGCTGACCTTCACAGGTTCGGATGGGGGCGAGAGTTCGTGCGGCTGTTTCGCGGCGCATGCGCTGAACAAGCCGGTTGCGGGCAACAGCATCGCCGCTGCCAGCCAGGCCGGGATCCGGGTGTTGACCATCGACGTCTGTCTCCCTGTCGTGCCGCGGCTCGGTGCGAGCGATTCCGTGAGCGTCGAGTATGCCAGCGGCCGCGCGCCTGGGAAGCCGGGGCCGCCCAATCGCCTGATCGATGGCCGCGCGTTCGCCCGCGGCGCCGATGCCATGCCCGCGCCGCCTCGGGCCGGCAGCGAACGACCTGCGGGCGCCGCTCGATCAGGCAATCCGTCCGCTTCGCCAGCCACCACAACGCGCTGCCACGGCGAATCAGACGAACGTCTTGATGTCCCGGGGTTCCCGAGGAATACCGGCCGATGCCGCGATCGGTAGAAATCTGCCCGCAAGCTGTGCCGATCCGGCCAAATTGCAGAAATAGGCAACGATGCGACAGTAATGTACTAACGCACGCGCGAGCCACGGACTAACGTAACCGCACTCCCCCGAAGCACCCTGGCCAGCGAACGCTGGGCGACGACCTTTGACCCGACGCCCGCCTCGACGGTACGCCGGGTAGCGGCGGTGGTCGCGCAGACCCCGGAGCGGGCCGGGCGAAACACGAACGGATGCCGCCGGTCCAACAGCGAGCGAGGTCCACCCAACCCCACACTCGACACGACCCAACACTCGACACGCTGACGATCGCGCGCATACGTCACCCGCGAGCGATCGCATCGCGCACTCGCATCGCCCCGTCCGCGCAACTGACGAATTTGTCAGCCAAACGACAGCTTCGCGTACGCGTGCCGCGCCTAGAGTGCCCGCAGGTTTTCGCTTCTTCATCGTTCGGCTCTTCACCGTTCCTTGCGCGACGCATCGCCAGCGTTGCGGCCTGCATACGAACCGTTCCACGCGACACGGCTGCGGCCCGATCGCCAGGCGCGGACACTTCGCACCATTCATCCAGCCGTCGGCTCCCTCACTCGGATTCCCCTCACGATGTGGATTGTTCAATACGCCCTGAGCCGCCGTTACACGATCGGCGTCCTGGCGATCCTGATCCTGCTGTTCGGCGTGCTGTCGGCGCGCAAGATGCCGACCGACATCCTCCCCGAGGTCGGGATTCCCTCGATCAATCTGGTGTGGACCTACACCGGCCTGCCGGCGGCCGACGTCGCGGCGAAGATGACCTCGTTCTCCGAGGCGGCGATCCTCAACACCGTCGACGACCTTAAGGAAGTGCGATCGGAAACGATCAACGGCGCCAGCATCGTGCGCATCGACTTCCAGCCGACCGTGAGCCTGGACCGCGCGCTGGTGCAGATCACCGCGGTCTCGCAGACGATCCTGCGGCGCATGCCGCCGGGCACCTCGCCGCCGCTGGTGGTGCGCAACAACGTGTCGAGCACGCCGGTGCTGCAACTGGTGCTGTCGTCGGATTCGCTGACCGAGGCGCAGTTGTACGACTACGCGCGCCTGCAGCTGCGTTCGCAGATCCAGACCATTCCCGGCATCCGCATGACCCTGCCCTACGGCGGCGCGCCGCGGCAGATCATGGTCGATCTCGATCCGGCCAAGCTGCAGACCTACGGCTTGACCCCGGCCGACGTGACCGGCGCGCTCGAGCGCGGCAGCCCGACCCTGCCGTCGGGTTCGATCCGCGAAGGCCAGCGCGAGATGCAGATCTCGATCGACACCAGCCCGGCGACCGCGGCCGAGTTCCTCGACATCCCGGTGGTGTCGCGCGGCGGCACGGTGATCTACGTGCGCGACGTCGCCTCGGTGCGCGACGGCGGCGCGCTGCAGACCAACGTCGCGCGCATGGACGGCTCCAGCGCGGTGTCGGTGGCGCTGATCAAGCTCGGCGGCGCGTCCGCGGTCGAGATCGTGCGCGCGGTGCGCGAGCGCCTGCCCGAGATCGAAGCCTCGGCGCCGCCGGGCACGCGCATCCACGCGATCTTCGATCAGTCGGTGTTCGTCGACAACGCGATCAGCTCGATCGAACACGAAGCGCTGCTGGTCGGCCTGCTGGTCGCGCTGGTGGTGCTGATGTTCATCGGCTCGTGGCGCTCGAGCATGATCGTGCTGTCGGCGATTCCGCTGGCGCTGCTGTCTTCGATCGCGATGCTGCATCTGCTCGGCTACACCTTCAACGTCATGACCCTGGGCGGCCTGGCGCTGGCGATCGGCATCCTGGTCGACAACGCGGTGGTCGACGTGGAAAACACCAACCGCAACATCGCCCTGGGCAAGGACGTGCGCACCGCGATCCTCGACAGCGCCAAGGAAGTGGTGTTCCCGGAAATGGTCTCGACCATTTCGATCTGCATCGTGCTGACCCCGATCCTGCTGATGACCGGCCTGTCGGCGTGGGTGTTCACCCCGCTGGCGCTGGCGGTGATCTTCGCCATGCTGGCCTCGTTCCTGCTCTCGCGCACGCTGATCCCGGTGCTTTGCTACATGCTGCTGCCGGCCGATATCAAGAGCCGCGCCAATCCGCGCTGGGCGCCGGAAAAGCTGCTGCTGAAGATCAACCACAAGGTCGAGCACGTGCTCGATTCGCTGCGCGACAAGCACCACGCGCTGCTGATCAAGCTCGGTCATCACGGCCTGGTGCTGACCGTGGTCGCGGTGCTGGTGTTCGGCGTCGGCGCGCTCGCCGCCGCCTCGCTCGGCCGCGAGTACTTCCCGCAGGTCGACGCCGGCCAGCTGCGCATGCAGGTGCGGCTGCCCTCGGGCACCCGCCTGGAGGAAACCGCGGCCAAGCTCAGCGAGATCCAGCGCGAAATCCGCACGATCATTCCGCCGCAGGAATTGCAGACCGTGTACGAGCAGATCGGCGTGCCCGACGCGATCAACCTGTCGCTGGTCGACAGCGCGGTGGTGGGTTCGTTCGAAGCCGAGATCATGCTGCAGCTGCGCTCGCCGCACGCCAACAGCCACGACTATCTGGTCAAGATCCGCAAGCGCATCGCCGAACGTTTCCCCGAAGCCAAGCTGTTCGAGCGTCCGCCGGACGCGACCAGCCGCACCCTGGCCGGCTCGGCCGCGGCGGCGTTCGAAGTGCGCCTGATCGGCCGCGACGTGCCCGGCAACCTGGCGATGGCGCGAGAGATCGAACAACGCCTGCACAAGGTGCCCGGCGCGGTCGACATCGCCTTGCGCCAGGTGCTCGATCTGCCCGAATACCAGGTCAAGATCGATCGCACCCGCGCCGCGCAACTGGGCCTGGACGCGCAGCAGGCCAGCCGCGCCGTGCTCGCGGTGCTCGGCTCGGCCGGCACGGTGTCGCCGGTGTACTGGACCGACACCGTCAATGCGATCGCCTACACCGTGCAGGTGCAGGCGCCGATCAACAATCTGAAAAACATCGACGCGCTGATGAATTCGCCGCTGCGCATCGGCGCCAACGGCGAAGCGGTGCTGTTGCGCAACATCGCCACGGTCACCGCGCGCCAGGTGCCGGCCAGCGTCGCCCGCACCACCCTGGCGCCGACCATCAGCGTGATCGCGAACGTGGAAGGCACCGACCTGGGTTCAATCTACGACCAGCTCACGAAGATCACCGGCGAACTCAACGCCAAGCTCAAGCCCGGCAACCGCATCGAGATCGTCGGCCAGGCCGGCGAGATGCAGAGCGCCTACGGCGAACTCGCGACCGGTCTGGTGATGTCGGCGATCCTGGTGTTCCTCGTGCTGGTGGTGAATTTCCAGTCGTGGATTCAACCCGCGGTGGCGATGTCGGGCCTGCCGATCGCGATCGCCGGCGCCGCCGTCGGCCTGTGGGTGACCGGTACGCCGCTGAGCGTGCCGGCGCTGATGGGCGTGATGATGGTGATCGGCGTATCGACCGCCAACAGCGTGCTGGTGACCAGCTTCGCCCGCGGCCTGATCGCCGACGGTCACGATCCCGAACTGGCCGCGTACGAATCGGCCGCGGTGCGCCTGCGTCCGGTGCTGATGACCGCCAGCGCGATGGTGCTCGGCATCATCCCGATGGCGATCGGCCTGGGCGACGGCGGCGAACAGAACGCGCCGCTCGGCCGCGCCGTGATCGGCGGCCTGCTGTTCGGCACGCCCGCCACCTTGATTCTCGTTCCTTCTATCCTGGCCGTCGTCGGCCGCCGTCGTAAGCCGCGCGTCGAGGACGAATCCTCCGACAGCGCCGGCGCCCCCGCAGGAGTCGCTCCATGAACCGCTCGATCCGTGTCTCCCACCCGCTCGACCGGGCCGGCCTGAGCCTCGCCCTCGCCGCCGCGCTGCTGACCGTGCTCGCCGGCTGCAGCCGCAGCGACGCCGAGACCACGCCGGCCAACGCCCTGCCCGAAGTGCTCACGGTGCAGGCCAAGGCCGCCGATGCCGCCTTTGATCTGTCCCTGCCCGCGCGCGCGCAGGCCGGCGAGTCGGCGCAGCTGTACGCGCGCGCGACCGGTTTCGTCAGCGAACGCAAGGTCGAACTCGGCGACAAGGTCGACGCGGGCCAGGTGCTGGCGACGATCTCGGCGCCGGAGATCGATCAATCGGTGCGCGAAGCGCGCGCGCTGCTGGCGCAGACCGCCGCCGATCAGGAACTGGCCAAGGTCAACTACGACCGCGCCCAGGCCCTGATCGGTACCGGCGCGGTGTCGAAGGAATACTTCAGCGACCGCAAGGGCAATTACGACGTGGCCGTGGCCGCGCGCAACGCGGCCCAGGCGCGGCTGACCTCGGCGCTGGAACGGCAGTCGTTCCAGTCGGTGCGCGCGCCGTTCGCCGGGGTGGTGGTGGCGCGCAATGTCGAACGCGGCGATCGGGTGGTCGGCGATTCGGCGTCCTCGACGGTACCGATGTTCGAGATCGCCGTGCTCGATCCGCTGCGGGTGGTGGTCGACGTGCCGCAGAACGTGTCGATGCAGATCCAGAACGGGCTGGAAGCCGACGTGAGCTTTCCGGAATTGCCCGGCCAGGTGTTCAAGGCGCAGGTCGCGCGCAGCGCGCGCACGCTCTCGCGCGACGCCGGCGTGATGCGCACCGAGCTGCGCCTGCCCAATCCCGACAGCCGCATCCCGGCCGGCATGGTCGGTTCCGCGCGCCTGCACCTGCCGCGCGTCGCGCCGGCGGTGGTGTTGCCGGTGTCGACGGTGATCCAGCGCGCGACCGGCGTGCAGGTGGTGACCTTGAAGGCGGACTCGACCTTGTCGTATCGCGACGTGACCCTGGGTCGCAACCTGGGCAACGAAGTCGAAGTGCTGACCGGCATCCAGGCCGGCGACACCGTGGTGCTGGCGCCGAACGCGCTGCTGGCCGACGGCAACAAGGTGCATGCGAAGGCGTTGCCGCCGCCGAAGAAGTCGTAAGGGCCGCGGGCCCTCATCCGGCCCTTTGGGCCACCTTCTCCCGCGTCGCGGGAGAAGGGCGCGGGCTACTCGGGATACCTCCCGGTCTGCCGCTTGCATCGATCACTTCGGATTACTCCCTCTCCCGCTTGCGGGAGAGGGCCGGGGTGAGGGCAAGCAACTCTCAGCCGTGCAACGCCTTGGCATGATGCGCAACATGCTCGCCGATATAACTGGCGATGAAGTAATAACTATGGTCGTATCCCGGCCGGATGCGCAGTTCCAGCGGATGCCTGGCCACCTCGCACGCAACCCGCAACAACTCCGGCTTCAACTGCGGCGCCAGGAACTCGTCGTCGCCGCCTTGGTCGATCAACAACGGCAACCGCTCGCGCGCACCAGCGACCAACGCAGTCGCATCCCACGCCTTCCACGCCTCGCGGTCCTCGCCCAGATAAGCGGTGAACGCCTTCTCGCCCCACGGCGAATGCGACGGCGCGGCGATCGGCGAAAACGCCGACACGCTGCGATAGCGGCCCGGATTCTTCAACGCGATCATCAACGCGCCATGCCCGCCCATCGAATGCCCGCTGATGCCGCGCGCGCTGGTGGTCGGAAAATGCGCGTCGACCAGGGCCGGCAATTCATCGACCACGTAGTCGTACATGCGGAAGTTCGCCGCCCATTTCGGCCGCGTCGCGTTGAGATAAAACCCCGCGCCCTGGCCCAGGTCGTAACCCTCGGCATCGGGCATGCCCTCGCCGCGCGGACTGGTATCGGCCGCGACCAGGATCACCCCGTGCTGCGCCGCGAACTGCTGCGCGCCGGCCTTGGTGATGAAGTTCTGCTCGGTGCAGGTCAGGCCTGACAGCCAATACAGCACCGGACAATCGCCGCGCTCGGCCTGCGGCGGCAGGTACACGCCGAAACGCATCGTGCAGCCCAGGGTGGTGGCGGTGTGGCTCCAGACTTCCTGGCGGCCGCCGAAGCAGGCGTGGGATTCGATTTTTTGCATGGTGCCCTCTCTCGATTTTCGCCGATCAGCGAAGCGCCGCGGCCCTCATCCGCCCCTTCGGGGCACCTTCTCCCGCTCGCGGGAGAAGGACACAACTCGTCATTAGCCCCTCTCCCGCTGGCGGGAGAGGGGTTGGGGTGAGGGCCGCAAGCGATCAGTAATGAATCACCGTGCGAATCGACTTGCCCTCATGCATCAGATCGAAGGCCTCGTTGATCCGCTCCAGCGGCAGCGTATGGGTGATGAACGGATCGAGATCGATCTCGCCCTTCATCGCCTGCTCGACCATGCCCGGCAACTGGGTGCGGCCCTTGACCCCGCCGAACGCCGAACCGCGCCACACGCGCCCGGTCACCAACTGGAACGGACGCGTGCTGATTTCCTGGCCCGCGCCGGCCACGCCGATGATCACCGACTCGCCCCAGCCCTTGTGGCAGCACTCCAGCGCCGCGCGCATCACGTTGACGTTGCCGATGCATTCGAAACTGAAATCCACGCCGCCGTCGGTCATCTCGACCAGCACGTCCTGGATCGGACGATCGTGATCCTTCGGATTCACGCAGTCGGTCGCGCCCATCGCCTTGGCCAGTTCGAACTTGCCCGCGTTGGTGTCCACGCCGATGATGCGCCCGGCCTTGGCCTGCACCGCGCCCTGGATCACCGCCAGACCGATGCCGCCGAGTCCGAACACCGCGACCGTATCGCCGGGCTGCACTTTCGCCGTGTTGTGGACCGCGCCGATGCCGGTGGTGACGCCGCAGCCGAGCAGGCAGACTTTTTCCAGCGGCGCCTGCGGATTGACCACCGCCAGCGACACTTCGGCGACCACGGTGTATTCGCTGAAGGTGCTGCAGCCCATGTAGTGATGGATCGGCTTGCCTTCATAGCTGAAACGCGAACTGCCGTCGGGCATGACGCCCTTACCCTGCGTCGCGCGCACGGCCTGACACAGATTGGTCTTGCCCGACAGGCAGAACTTGCACTTGCGGCATTCGGCCGTGTACAGCGGAATCACGTGATCGCCGGGCTTGACGCTGGTGACGCCTTCGCCGACCTCGACCACCACGCCGCCGCCTTCATGGCCGAGCACCGCCGGAAACAAGCCTTCCGGGTCGTCGCCGCTGAGGGTGAACGCATCGGTGTGACACACGCCGGTCGCGGTGATGCGCACCAGCACTTCGCCGGCGCGCGGCGGCTCGACGTCGATCTCGACGATCTGCAAGGGCTGGCCGGCGGCGAAGGCGACGGCGGCGCGGCTTTTGATGGTCCGGCTCATGGGAAGGATTCTCCTGCGGTGGCGCCGCGTGGGGCGGGAAAGGATAGGGATGGCGAGGATGCGATGCGGCGACGCGCGGATCGATGCGAAGCGCGCGACTGCAACGGATTCATTTCAGATACGAACGCACCAACGCTGCGACTTCGTCGATGCTGGCGCTGCGGGTTTTCTGCGACGACACGGCCTGGCCGAGTTCTTCGCGGATGTGGCTTTCCAGCACTTCCGACATCAAACCGTTGATCGCGCCGCGGATCGCGGCGATCTGTTGCAGCACCGCGGCGCATTCGCTGCCGGCCTCGAGCGCGCGCTCCAGCGCCTCGGTCTGGCCCTTGATGCGGCGCACCCGGGTGAGCACGCGTTTTTTCTCGGCGGGGGAATGCGGCATGGCGGCGGTCTCACGCGGCAGCGGCGGGTCGGCACTGGATACTGGGGGATAGTATCAGATCGCTCGCGCCGGCCAAGCGTCGTGACGGCCCTGGGCAAGGAAACTACGGACAGCGCCACCAAGCCTGAGATCTTGCGGCCGCATGCACAGCCGCGTTGCATGGAAGAAAGCGGGATCGCCACGGTGCTTCGCCAAGGAACCGAGCGAAGCGCCGATACATCGACGATCGCCGCGCCGCGCTTCGCGCCGCAGCGATATGCCAGCTACCACCACGCCCGCGCGCGACGACCGGACCGGATTCGTTCGAAAACGAATCCGGCCGCCTGGCTCCTATCGGCCGGGCCTGACCCTGCACGCGGAATCGTTGATCGCCGGATCGAGCACCGCGTAGTTCGCGCGCGGCGTGCCGGCCGCAGCCACCTGAGCCAGTCCCCAGCCGAGTCTCGCGTCGCGGGTGAAGGCCGCGCCATTGACCGCGACGGTCGAGGCCGCCCCGGGAATCGATGCTTTCAACAAATGCAGCTGCGAATCCCGACCCGCGATCGCGAACGTCCGCCCCTGCCCCACCAGGCCGAAACCCGCACCGTTGCGATCGCGATTGGCGGTGGCGAACCAGCCGCTGTCGCTGAAACCCAGGTAACGACCGGGGTTGAACAGGTCGGCGATGCAGTAGGTGCTCGTGCGCAGTCGCGCCACGCCGATGTCGAAGCTGTTGTCGGCTTTCTTGCTGTCGGCCATCAGCACCACCCTGCCATCGTGCTGCGCGGCCACGCCGTGGAAGAATTCGTTCTTTCCGCCGAACCTGAAAGGCCCCAGCTGGAAACTCTCGTCCATCGAACCGTCGGGATTGAGCCGGATCAGATGGCCGCGCGGATTATCGGGATGGTTGGGATCGCCGAAGTCCGATTGCCCCGCCACCAGGATCCTGCCATCGGCCTGGATCGCGAGCGCGGTGATCACGCCATCGAACACCTCGCGCCGGAAGCTCGGATCGACGCGGCCGTCGGCGAAGTAGCGCATCACCGCGCAGTGCTCGCCGTGTCCGGTCAGTCCGCGCGCCATGATCAGCTTGCCGTCGGCCTGCAGCGCCAGATCGAGACTGCCGCGATGCATTCCCGGGACAAGGGACGCGAGCCGGCCGTGCTCGCCGAATTCCGGATCGAGACGGCCGTCGGGCAGATAGCGCGCCATCGCCGTCGCGTAGACGCCTGTGCCGCCAAGCGCGCCGGTCACGACGATCCTGCCGTCGGCCTGGATCACCAGATCGTTGCCCATGGCGTCGGACCTGGCGTAGTCGGCGAACGAAGTCAGGATTCTTCCGCCGTCGCCGAAACCTTCGTCGAGCTGTCCATCCTGCCTGTAGCGCGCGAGCATGAATTGGTTTCGCGGCAGATCGCCGCGCCAATCGAAGGCATAGCCGGCGACGACGATCTGACCGTCGGCCTGGATCGCCATGTCCCACACCTTGGGCTCGGGGAAGCCCAGGTCGAGAAAGCTCGTGGTCTGCACGCCGTCGTCGGAGAACGACAGATCGCGCGCGCCGTTCGCCTGGTAGCGCATCACCAAGGTCGTCTTGGTGGTATGTCCGGCGATCACGATCTTGCCGTCGCCGAGCACCGCGAGCGTGTTGCAATTGGCGTAGTCGCCGATCGCGCCAGTGCGTATCGAACCGTCGATGCCGAAATCGCGGTCCAGCGCGCCATTGGCCAGAAAGCGCGTCAGCCGGCAGTTGCCGAACGGATCGTCGGGCGGGTTCGAAATATGCCCGACGACGAGGATCTTGCCGTCGGGCTGGATGGCCATGGCCTTGGGAAAGTGGAAGCGCTCCGGCGCGTCGGTCTGCGCCAGGCCGCCATTGCCGAAACTCGGGTCCAGGCTGCCGTCGCCGGTCGCGCGATGGATGGCGGTGTCGCTTGATGTGGGTCTTGCGTCTTGGGCTTGCGCGGACGCGTGGGCGCTGGCGAGCGCCAGCAGCGTCGCACTCGCCATGGCGAGGCCGACGGAAGAAAATCGAGAAGTCATGGGGGAGCCTTCTATGCACGTATCAGAAGTGGCGACCACCCCCTGTAGCCGCGGGCCGCAGCGGCGCCGCCCGGTGGCGACGCGCGGAAAATTAGCACGACGAGTCGATGACAAAGCGGGCGCGTTGCGGCAGTTCGCGAATTCCATAAACATTCGTCGGCCGGCGAAGTTTGTTCGGTCTCATCGTAGGAGCGTCAGCCGACTGTAGGAGCGGCGTGAGCCGCGACCGCGCCGTTGCGACTACGACGAAACTTGCAGCGTCGTTGTGGATTCGCGGTCGCAGCTTACGCAGCTCCTACAGGGGGGCTGGGGGAGTTTCGTCGTTGGTCGAAAAATCTGTCCGATTGCGTCGTCGGCACCTGGGCCGACTGTAGGAGCGGCGTAAGCCGCGACCGCGCCGTTGCGGCTACGACGAAAGTTGCGGCGTCGTTGTGGATTCGCGGTCGCAGCTTACGCAGCTCCTACAGGCGGCTGCGGGTCGATTCGTCGATACGGACCGTTCGCGCTCAACCGGTATTCTGCACCCCAGCCGCGATGCCGTTGACCGTCGCCACCAAGGCTTGCTGCAGGCCGTCGTCCGGCCGTCCCGCCGCGCGCCAGCGCGCCAGCAGGTCGACCTGCAACAGGCTGATCGGGTCGACATAAGGGTTGCGCAGACGAATCGACTGGCGCAGGCGATGATCGCCCAGCAACAGCTCCTCGCTGCCCTTGATCGTCAGCACCGCGCGTCGGGTGCGTTCGAATTCCTCGGCGATGCCGGGATGGAAGCGCGCATGCAGGTCGCCTTCGGGCAGGTCGGCGGCGAGCATCGAATAGCGTTCGAAGATCGCCGGGTCGGACTTGGCCAGGACCATTTCCAGATCGTCGATCAAGGTGCCGAAGAACGGCCAGTCGCGCGCCATCTCGGCCAGCGCGTCGCGGCCGTGTTCGGCCAGCGCGCGTTCCAGGCCGGTGCCGACGCCGTACCACGCGGTCAAACCGGCGCGGTTCTGCGACCAGGCGAACACCCACGGGATCGCGCGCAGCGAACCGATGTCGCCGACGCCGGCGCGCTTGGCCGGGCGCGAGCCGATGCGCAGCCGCTCGATCACGTCGATCGGCGTGGCGGCGCGGAAATACGCGGGGAACTGCGGGTCTTCGTGCACCAGCGCGCGGTAGTGCGCGCGTGCGCGCTGGGCCAGTTCGGCGGCGATCGCGCGCCAGCCGGCTTCGCGCGGTTCCGGCGCGCGCGGACGCAGGGTCGCGCGCAGCACCGCGCCGGTGGTCTGTTCGAGATTGCGCAGCGCCAGCGCGCGGATGCCGTACTTGCGATGGATCACTTCGCCCTGCTCGGTCAGACGCAGGTAGCCGTCGACCGAGCCGCGCGGCGCGGCGATCACCGCGCGCTCGGTCTTGCCGCCGCCGCGGCTGATCGAGCCGCCGCGGCCGTGGAAGAACGCGATCCGCACCTGGCTGTCGTGGGCCAGCGCGGTCAGCGCGATCTGGGTCTGCTGCAAGGCCCAGCGCGAGGCGACCATGCCGCCGTCCTTGGCGCTGTCGGAATAGCCCAGCATCACCACCTGGCGATTGCCGCGCGCGCGCAGATGAGCGCGGTACATCGGATCGGCGAACAGCGCGCGCAAGGTGTCGGCGGCGGCGTCGAGGTCGTCGACGGTTTCGAACAGCGGCGCGACATCCAGCGGCACCCGGCCGTCGCCGTCGACGCAGCCGGCGGTCTTGGCCAGCGCCAGCACCGCCAGCGCGTCGGCGGCGCTGCGGCTCATGCTGACGATGTACGGACCGAACGCGCGCTCGCCGTAACGCGGACGCAGCCGCGCGACCGCGCGGAACACCTCAAGCGTGGACTGCGCGGCATTGGCCGCGGCGCGCGCGGGCGGCGCGTCGCCGTCGAGCAGGCTGTGCAGTCGGGTGGCGCGGGTGGCCACGTCCAGCGATTCCCAGTCGGGCATATCGAGCAACGCAGCCAGCGCGGCGTCGTGGGTGCCCGAGTCCTGACGCAGGTCCAGGCTGGCCAGATGGAAGCCGAAGCACTCGGCGCGGCGGCGCAGGCGGCGCACCGCGAAACCGCCGGCGTGTTCGCCCTGGTTGGCGGCCAGGCTGCGTTCGATCAGAGCGATGTCGGCCAGGAACGCGGGCGCGTCGGGATAGCCGTGCACGCTTTCCTCGACCGTGGCCTGCAGGCGCGCGGCCATCAGGCTGAGCAGGTTGCGGTACGGCATGTCGGCGTGGCGCGGCTTGAGCAGCGCGGCCGCCTTCGGCAGTTGGTAGCGGTAGTCCTCGACCCGCGCGAGCACCGCGTCGTCGATGCGCACGCGGGTGACCGACTGGCTGAGCAATTCGGCCAGCGAGGCCAGGTCGTTGCGATAGGCATTGAGCACCAGCGCACGCTGACCGGACAAGGTCGCGGCGATGGTGTCGGCGCCGACATTGGGATTGCCGTCCATGTCGCCGCCGACCCAGGTGCCGAAGCCGAGCACGTCGGGCAAGGCCGCGCCGCCTTCGCCGAAGCGCTCGCCGTAGATTTCGCGCAGCGCGTCCTCGAAGGTTTCGTAATACACCGGCAGCACCCGGTACAGCACGTCGGACAGATAGAAACCGACGTGTTCGAACTCGTCGGCGACGCTGGGCTTGGCCGCGGGTGCTTCGGCGGTCTGCCAGCTCGCGGTCAGGGCCAGGCGGATGCGTTCGCGATCGGCGCGACGTTCGGTGGGGGTGCGGTTGCGGTCGATGTCGGCGACCAGACAGCCGACGATGGTGCGTTCTTTCTCCAGCAGCGCGCGTCGCACCGCTTCGGTTGGATGCGCGGTGAACACCGGTTCGATCCGCAGCCGCGGCAGCAACGCGGCGACTTCCTCGGCGCTGACGCCCTGCCGCGCGAGCAGGCCGATCGCGTCGCGCAGGCCGCCGGGCTGGGCGCCGGCGCCGCTGCGTTCGTAGTCGCGGCGGCGGCGGATGCGGTGCACGCGCTCGGCCAGATTGACCGCCTGGAAATAGGTGGCGAAGGCGCGCACCAGATCGCTGGCCTGGTCCAGATCGATATCGGCCAGCACCTCGGCCAGCGCGCCGATCGGCGCTTGCGCTTCGCGGCGGCGGATCGCGGCGCGGCGCAGGCGTTCGACATCGTCGAGGAAGGCCGGGCCGCGCTGTTCGGCGAGGATTTCGCCGACCAGGGCGCCCAGGGTCTTGACGTCGTCGCGCAGCAAGGCGTCGGTGGAGGCGAAATCAACCGCACGCAGCGGTTCGTCGCTGGTATCGAGGAGGACATTCATGGCTTAAAGGCTACAGCACGTCATGCGCGATGTGCCGACGGTTGCAGCTGTGACGGATTGGCGACAGCGCTCCGGACAACTGCCGTCGCGCCCGGCCGCCTCGGGCACGCGGCCGGTCGCGCCTCGGCCTGAGCCACGAATGCACGGGCGAGCGCGCCGCCGACGAGGCGACGAGCGGCGTCCGAACCCCCTGGCGCGCTGCGACCGGAATCACGAAACTATCGGCCGTCCGTTTTCGCCCTTCTTTCGCAAGGATCGCGTCATGCCGTACCTGGGCCTGGGTTTGCACGTCATCGTCGCGCTGTGTTTCGCCGTGCACGTGGTGCGCAGCGGCCAGGACCGCTACTGGCTGATGATCCTCTTCATGTTCCCGCTGCTGGGCAGCGTGGTCTACGGCGTGGCGATCTGGCTGCCGGAGCAGCGTCATACCCGTCACGGCCGCGCACTGGCCGGCAACGTGCGGCGCCTGCTCGACCCGGGCCGCGAGCTGCGCGAGGCGCAGGACGCGTACGACACCGCGGCCACCACCGACAACCGCATGCGCCTGGCCGACGCGCTGCTCGGCGCCGGCCGCGCCAGCGACGCATTGCCGCTGTACCGCGCCGCGCTCAGCGGCATCCATCGCGACGATCCGCAGATCCAGGTCAAGCTCGCGCACGCGCTGCTGGAAGCCGGCGACGCCGCGCAGGCGCGGCACATGCTCGAGGACCTGATCGCGCGCAAGCCGGATTTCCGCTCGCCCGAAGGCCATCTGACCTATGCGCGCGCGGTCGCGGCGGGCGGCGACAAGGCCAAGGCGAAGGAGGAATTCGAAGCCCTGGTCGGTTACAGCAGCGGTTTCGACGCGCACGTGCATTACGTGGAAGGCCTGATCGGCTGGGGCGAACTCGGCCGCGCGCGCGAGTTGTGCGAGCAGGCGCAGACGCGAGCCAAGCGCTTGCCGGCGTATGCGCGGCGGATGAACAAGCCGGCGCTGGATCGACTCAAGGAATTGAGCAAGCGCGCCGAGAGCATGTAGGGCCTGGCGATCTGAGCGGAAAGCGTCGGGGCTGAAGCCCTTCCCACAGAAAGTGGGCGTGGCCGCGAGGTCTTTTGTGGCAGCGGCTTCAGCCGCGACGTTTTTGTTTCAGATCGCCGCGCTGGCTCCCAACAATTCCCCCAGCCAATCGCGCACCCGCTCCAGCCGCCCACTGCCCTGCGCCTGCGGCAACCACGCCAGATACAGCCGTTTGAGCTGCGCCGGATACGGCGAAGGCAGCGCGCGCAATTCGCCGCTGGCCAGTCGATCGGCGATCAGGCGCGGATACATCAGCGCGATGCCCTGTCCGGCCAGCGCGGCGCTGATCGCCGGCATCGGCGAGGACAGGCTCAGATGCGGCAGCGGCCAGGTCGACGGATCCTCGCCGAACCACGCCGGCCAATCGTGCCGCCAACCGTCGCTGACCACATGCAGCACGCGCACGCCCGGCGTCGCGTCCTGCCACCAACGCCGCGGGTCCAGGCGCGCGATCAACTCGGGCGATGCCACCGGCAGCAAGGCCTGCTCGAACAGCAACTCGCCCTGCAGTCCCTGTTCGCGCGGGTCGCCGTGCATCAGCAAGGCGTGGATGCGGCTGTGGGCGAGATCCGCCGCCGCGGCCGGGCAGAACAATTGCAGGTCGAAGCCGGCATCGGCGCCGAACTCCTCGATCCGCGGCAACAGCAGGCTCACGCTCAGGCTGGTCGGCGCGCCCAGCACCAACCGGCGGCTCTCGTCGCCGCGCAGACGCAGGCGCGCGGTCGCCGCTTCGATCTGTTCGAAGCCGGCGATCAAGGCCTCGCCGTATTCGCGGCCCAACGCGGTCGGCCGGGCGCGCCCGCCGCCGCTGCGGTCGAGCAGGCGCAGGCCGAAGGCTTCCTCCAGGTGCTGGACGTGCTGACTCAAGGCGGCGTGGCTCAGGTGCAGGTGTTCGGCGGCGCGGCGCATGCCGTCGTGGCGGACCACGGCGGCGAAGGCTTGCAGGGCTCGCAGGGGGGGCAGGCGTCTGGGGGATGGGTCGTCCGTGGTCATTTTTACTTACCACTGTTGTGGGTTTTGTTGATTTTTAAGGGCGTCTGGCGGGTTTATCTTTACCATATGTCTGCTGCCCCTCTGATTTCTTCGGCTGTACGTTCGCCGTCGCGTTCCTTGGTTGTTCGCGCCGGCCTCATGGCCTCAGCCTCGGTCTGTCTGGCCTTGCTCGGGCTGCTCAGCCGCTACACCCGCGGTCTGCCGCCGGAGCTGGTGACCTGGCTGCGCTTCGCGATCCCCGGCTTGATCCTGGTCGGGCTGGCCCGGCGCGAGGACTGGCGCGCGGTGTGGTCGTTCGCCGACCGGCCCGGCTGGGTGCGCGCGGTCGCGGTGATCGTGTCGCAGGGCTGTTTCGTGCTCGCGGCGATGCGCGGCGACCTGCTGCACGCGGTGCTGCTGTACAACACCGGGCCCTTGTTCATCCCGCTGATCGCGCGCGCCTGGCTCGGCGAACGCCTGCAACCTTCGACCTTGTACGGCCTGGCGGTCGGCTTCGCCGGCGTGCTGGTGGTGCTGCAGCCCGGCCGGCACGGGCTCGACGCGAACGCGCTGGTGTCGTTGTTCGGCGGCTTCGCGATGGCCGCCTCGCAGGTGCTGTTCTACCGCAGCGCCCAGCATCAGCCGCCGTTTCGTACTCAATTCAAGCTGTATCTGCAGGCGGCGATGGTCGGCTTGCCGCTGGCGCTGATCGCTTGTTGGCGCATGCCGGCGCAGCCGTTCGCCGCGCAGCCGCCGCTGGTGTTGGTGCTGGCCCTGCTCGGCATGGCCGCGTGCAGCCTCGGCAGTCAGTCGCTGCGCGACCTCGCGTATCGCGGCATGGACAACGCCTCCACACTGGCTCCGCTTATGTATGTGGCGGTCCCGGTCAGCGCGGCGCTGGACTGGCTGCTGTTCGGGCATGCGGCGCGCGCGGCGACCTTGATCGGCGCGGCGCTGATCGTGGCCGGCGCGATCGCCGCGCTGCGCGGCAGCCGCCGCGCGGCGCCCGTCGCCGCGAATTCCAACCCCGGAGATCCCGCATGAGCATCGCGACCAGCCACAGCGCCCTGATCGTGATCGACCTGATCAACGACATCGTCCACCCCGACGGCAAGATCGCGCGCGCCGCCGCGGCAGTGCGCGAGCGCGGCCTCATCGCGAAGGTCAATGCGCTGAGCGAACGCGCCCGCGCCGCCGGCGCCATGGTCGCGATGGTGCGGGTGGCGTTCGCGCCGGATTACTCCAACGCGCCGCGGCAATCGCCGTTGTTCGGCCGCGCTGCCGAGCTGGGCGCGCTGCGCGACGGCGATTGGGGCACGCAGTTCCATGCCGAGGTAGTGGTGGCGCCGCGCGACTGGATCGTCACCAAGCCGCGGGTGAGCGCCCTGTTCGATACCGACCTGGCCGCGCGATTGCACGCGGCCGACATCCGCCGTCTCGCGATCTGCGGGGTAAGCACCGAAACCGGCGTGCAGACCACCGCGCGCGATGCGCACGATCGCGATTTCGCCGTGCAGGTGATCGGCGATGCCTGCGCGAGCGCGAACCCGCGGCTGCATGACGCGGCGTTGGAGATGCTGGGGACGGTGGCGCGGGTGGTGGATGCGCGGGAGGTGCGGTTTGCGGGGTGAGATGGCGGTCTGGCGGTAAGAGCCGCTGCGCTGATTGAAGGGTGTTCGCTGGGATCTTGCGGGAAAAGCGAATCCCCCCTGCCCCCCTTTTGCAAAGGGGGGAAAAGCATGGGGTCGAGTGACGGATGGTGTTGGGCGAATGCGCTCAATGTGAAGCGCATGCGCCGATCGCTAGTGCGATCTCAGTACGCGAATTCCTTGAACACCGGATCCACGCTGCCGCCCCAGGCGCCATGGAACAGTTCGAGCTTGCGTTCGGCCGGGCTCTTGCCCATCGCGACGAACTCGGTCAGCGGTTCGAGATAGATCGATTCGTCCGCGCCGTTGTGGTTCAAGCGCGCGCGGCGCTTCAAGCCGTGCGCGGAGATTTCCAGCGCGCGCCGCGCCAGGTCCAGCACCTTGCCGTCGCGGAACGGCAGGTGGAAGCCATGCTGCGGCACGCCGTCGCGCAAGGCGTGACGCTCGGCCGGCGTGAAGTCGAGCACCAGGTCCCAGGCCGCGTCGAGCGCGTCGGCGTCGTACAGCAGGCCGACCCAGAACGCCGACAACGCGCAGATCCGGTTCCACGGGCCCGAGTCGGCGCCGCGCATTTCCAGATACTTCTTCAGCCGCACTTCCGGGAACGCGGTGGTGGTGTGGTCGGCCCAGTCCTTCAAGGTCGGGCGCTGATTCGGATACGCCGGCAGCTTGGCTTCGAGGTAATCGCGGAACGATTGCCCGGCCGCGTCGATGTAGGTGCCGTCGCGGTAGACGAAGTACATGGGCACATCGAGCAGGTAATCGACATAGCGCTCGTAACCGAAGCCGTCTTCGAACACGAAATCGAGCAGGCCGGTGCGGTCGCGGTCGGTGTCGGTCCAGATGTGCGAGCGGTACGACAGATAGCCGTTCGGCTGGCCTTCGGTGAACGGCGAATCGGCGAACAGCGCGGTGGCGATCGGCTGCAACGCCAGCGACACGCGGAACTTCTTCACCATGTCGGCTTCGTCGCGCACGTCGAGGTTGACCTGCACGGTGCTGGTGCGGGTCATCATGTCCAGGCCGAGCGAGCCGACCTTGGGCATGTAGTCGCGCATGATCTTGTAACGGCCCTTCGGCATCCACGGCATGTCGTCGCGGCGCCACTTGGGCTGGAAACCCATGCCGAGGAAGCCCAGGCCCATCGGCTCGGCGACGGTGCGCACTTCGCGCAGGTGGGTCGCCGCTTCCACACAGGTGTCGTGCAGGGTCGCCAGCGGCGCGCCGGACAACTCCAGCTGACCGGCCGGCTCCAGCGACACCGAGGCCTCGTCGCGGGTCAGCGCGATCACCCGGCCTTTTTCCTCCACCGGCGCCCAGCCGAACTGGACCAGGCCCTTGAGCAAGGCCTCGATGCCGCGATCGCCGTCGAAGGTCGGCGGCCGCAGGTCGTCGGTACGGAAACCGAATTTCTCGTGCTCGGTGCCGATCTTCCAATCCGACTCCGGGCGCACGCCCGAGGCCAGGTAATCCACCAGCACGGCGCGCGCGCCGCCCTTGATGTCGGGAATCTCGAGATCCTTGACCTGGCTGGGACCGGACACATCCACCTCGCTGAGAAAAACCTGCTGCAAGGCACTATGCCCTGCTCGCGCATCGCTGCGCGGAATTCGCGCCCGCCAAACCAGCGGACGCGGCCGGCGCCTCGACGGGCGAGGACCGGCGCAAACCTGACGACCTACATTGCCTCAGTTTCGGGTCTGGATATGCGGCACCTCGCCTACAATCGCAAGACCCCCGGCAGTGTAGACCCCGCCTTGCACCGAACAACGTCCGCCTTGCAACGCTATGGTGCGGCCTTGCCACTGGCGCTGGCGTTGCTGTGGCTGATAGCGCCGGGCGCGCGGGCGCAGGCCGCGACGACGATGCTCGAACGCGGCAACGGCCCGGAGCCGAGCACGCTGGATGCCCACCGCTGCCAGGAAGTGGCCTGCGGCAACGTGCTGCGCGACCTGTACGAGGGCCTGGTCACCGAGGACGCGCGCGGCCGGCTGATCCCGGGCATGGCGCAGCGCTGGTCGGTCTCGGCCGACGGCCGCAGCTGGACCTTCACCCTGCGCGAAGGCCTGCAATGGAGCAACGGCGAGCCGATCGACGCGCAGCAGATCGTCGCCAGTTTCCGCCGCGCGTTCGCTCCGGCCACGGCCGCGCCGTTCGGCGAACTGTTCGACGCGCTCGACAACGCGCAGGCGGTGCAGGCCGGCAAACTGCCGCCGCAGCGGCTCGGCGTGAGCGCGACCGATGCGCGCACCGTGGTGTTCCGCCTGAACCGCAGCGCCGGCTTGCCGGCCTTGCTGACCTTGCCGATCGCCTTCCCCGTTTATCTGCCCGCGGTCGAACAATACGGCGCGCAACATACGCGGCCGGGGCGATTGGTATCGAACGGCGCGTACCGGTTGGCCGCGTGGACGCCGCAGGCCAACCTGGTGGTGGAGAAGAACCCGCGTTTCCACGACGCCGCCGCGGTCGCGATCGAACGCGTGCGCTTCCAGGTCACCGAAGACGCCGCCGCCGAACTGCAACGCTTCGCCGCCGGCGACCTGCACATCACCGAGGTGGTGCCGCCGCAGCCGTTGCCGGCCTTGCGCAAACGCTTCGGCGCGCAACTGCGCTTGTCGCCGTACCTGGGCGCGTTCTGGCTCGGCATCAACCTGACCCGACCGCCGCTGCGCAGCGCCGCCTGCGCGACGCCGCCCTGCGAGGATCGCGAACTCGCGCTGCGTCGCGCGCTGACCCTGGCGATCGATCGCGAGAAGCTCACCCGCTACGTCACCGGCCTGGGCGAAACCCCGGCCTACGGCATCGTTCCGCCGGGCATCGCCGGGTATACGCCCGCGGCGATGCCGTGGCAGTCGTTGAGTCAAACTCAGCGCGAAGAACATGCGCGCGCGCTGTACCGTCACGCGGGCTATTCGGACGACAAGCCGCTGGTGATCGAACTTCGTTACAACACCTCGACCCCGCATCGTCGCCTCACCCTCGCGGTCGCGGCGATGTGGCGACAGACCCTCGGCGTGCAGGTGCGGCTGCGCAACGAGGAATGGAAAGTGTTCGTGCAGAACCGCAAGCAGCGCACCATCACCCAGGTGTTCCGCGGCGGCTGGATCGGCGATCTGGCCGATGCGCGCAACTTCCTCGCCGCGTTCGGCAGCGACGGGCCGCTGAACTGGATGGGCTACGACGACGCCGGTTATCGCGAACGCCTGGCCAAGGCCGATGCGGCGCACTCGGAAGCCGCGCGCAACGCCTGGCTGCGCGCGGCCGAGCAGCGCCTGTTGAACGACAACGCGGCGATTCCCCTGTATTTCTACAGCTCCAAGCATCTGGTCGCGAGCAATGTGCGCGGTTTCGAAGCCAACGCGCTCGATCGCCACGCCAGCCGCTGGCTGAGTCTGTCGCCATGACCACGCCGACATCACGCAGCCGCCATCCCGAACGCCACCGCTCCGAGCGCGTGGGCTGGCTGCGCGCGGCCGTGCTCGGCGCCAACGACGGCATCGTCTCGATCGCCGGCCTGGTGGTCGGCGTCGCCGCCAGCGGCGCATCGCCGGGCGCGATCCTGACCAGCGGCATCGCCGGCACCGTCGCCGGGGCGATGTCGATGGCGGCCGGCGAATACGTGTCGGTGCAATCGCAGGCCGACACCGAACGCGCCGACATCGCGGTGGAACAGCGCGAACTCGACGACGATCCGCAAAGCGAACTGGCCGAACTCGCGCGCATCTATGTGCAGCGCGGGCTGACGCCGGAACTCGCGCACGAAGTCGCGCAACAGCTGACCGCGCACGACGCGCTGGGCAGCCACGCGCGCGACGAACTGGGCATCACCGACACCTTGCGCGCGCGCCCGGTGCAGGCGGCGCTGACCTCGGCGGCGGCGTTCGTGAGCGGCGCGGTGCTGCCGATCGCCGCGGTATTGCTGGCGCCGACCGGCCGCACCGAAGCGGTCGCGATCCCGATCACCTTGGTCGGCCTGTCGATCTCCGGCGCGCTCGCGGCCTGGGCCGGCGGCGCACCGGCGCTGCGCGGCGCGCTGCGGGTCGCGTTCTGGGGCGCGCTGGCGATGGCCGCGGCGAGCGCGGTCGGCCGCCTGTTCGACGTACACGTCTGATGCGCGGCGATTCCTTGCCCGCACGCTTCGCCTCGCGCCTGCTGGAAGCGCTGATCACCCTGCTGTTGCTGGCGACACTGTGCTTCGCCCTGCTGCGCGCCGCGCCGGGCGGCCCGTTCGATACCGAGAAAGCCGCGCCGCCGGAAGTGCAGGCCGTGCTCGACGCGCAGTACCGGCTCGATCAATCGCTGCCGATGCAGTACCTGGGCTGGCTCGGCGACGCGCTGCGCGGCGACCTCGGACCGTCGTTCCAATACCCCGACTACACCGTCAATCAACTGATCGCCAACGCGCTGCCGGTGTCGGCCTTGAACGGCGGCCTGGCGCTGCTGCTGGCGGTGCTGGTCGGGGTGAGCGTCGGCGTGTGGGCGGCCTTGCGCGCCGGCGGCTGGACCGATCGCGCGCTGATGCTGCTCGCCGGCCTGGGCCTGGCGGTGCCCAAGTTCGTGGTCGCGCCGCTGCTGGTGCTGTTGTTCGCGGTGACCCTGCACTGGCTGCCGGCCGGCGGCTGGGGCGACTGGAACAACGTGGTGCTGCCGGTGATCGCGCTGGCCCTGCCGAACATCGCCTACTGCGCGCGCCTGACCCGCGCCTCGATGCTCGACGTGCTCTCGGCCGACTACCTGCGCGCGGCGCGCGCGCGCGGCCTGTCCGATACCCGCCTGCTGTTCGCGCACGCGCTCAAGCCGGCATTGCTGCCGGTGGTGGCGTGGCTGTCGCCGGCGCTGATCAACGTGGTCACCGGTTCGGCGGTGGTCGAGCAGGTGTTCGGCATCCCCGGCATGGGCCGCTACTTCGTCCAGGGCGCCTTGAACCGCGACTACACCCTGGTGCTCGGCGTGGTGCTGGTGATCGGCGCGCTGATCGTGGCGATCAATGTGGTGGTGGATGCGGTGCGGGGGTGGATGGATCCTCGTTGAAGCGGCGGGAATCGGGAATGGGGAATAGGGAATCGGAAAGCTGAGCATCGCGGCGGGCGCTGCCGATTCCCGACTCCCCATTCCCGATTCCCGTGCCAAACTCGTCCCCATGCGCAAGAAGTCGAAAGCCACCTCGCTCGACATCGCCCACCTGGCCGGCGTGTCCCAGGCCACGGTGTCGCGCGTGCTCAGCGGCAGCACCCTGGTCAACGCCGAAACCCGCAAGCGGGTCGAGGCGGTGGTGCGCGAGCTCAACTACAAGGTCGACCGGCACGCCTCCAGCCTGCGCCGGCAACGCTCCGGCACCCTGGCGATGCTGCTGTTCGAGGATCCGACCCCGGACGAATCGCATATCAACCCGTTCTTCCTGTCGATGCTCGGCTCGATCACCCGCGCCTGCGCGCGCCATGGCCAGGACTTGCTGATCTCGTTCCAGCAGCTGTCCGACGACTGGGCCGGCGACTACGAAGACAGCATGAAGGCCGACGGGCTGATTCTGCTCGGCTACGGCGATTACCTCGCCTATCAGGGCAAATTGCAGAAACTGGTCGAGCAAGGCACGCGCTTCGTCCGCTGGGGCGCGGTGTTGCCGGACCAGCCCGGGTTGTCGATCGGTTGCGAGAACATCGGCGGCGGCCGCCAGGCCGGCGCGCATCTGGTCGCGCTGGGACGCAAGCGGGTCGCGTTTCTCGGCGATGCGTCCACGCACTACCCCGAATTCCTCGATCGCTTTCTCGGCTGCGAACAGGCCTTGCACGACGCCGGCCTGACGATGGATCGCGCGTTGCAGGTCGACGCGGAAAGCTCAGAAGACGCCGGCCACGCCGCCGCGCGCGAACTGATCGCACGCGCGCTGCCGTTCGACGCGGTGTTCGCGGCGAGCGACCTGATTGCGCTGGGCGCGATGCGCGCGCTGACCGAAAGCGGGCTGCGCGTGCCCGAGGACGTGTCGGTGATCGGCTTCGACGATATCCCGATGGCGCGCTTCGCCCATCCGCCGCTGACCACGATTTTTCAGGACACCAAGCAGGCGGGGGAGCTGCTGGTGGATACGCTGATGACCTTGGTGCGCGGGGAGGCCGCGGAGAGTATTCGGTTGCCTACGTCGTTGGTGGTGCGTAAGTCGTGTGGGGCGGAGTGAGGTGGGCCGACAGGCTCTTCATTAGTCACCAGCCTCGACAATCCTACCTGCCGTCATTTCCGCGAAAGCGGGCTCCGCCTTATTCGGCGCAGCCGAATATCCAGTGCCTTTCGTGCGAGAACGCTTGAAGTCTTGGAGCACAAAGCCACTGGATTCCCGCGTTCGCGGGAATGACGATACAAAACATTCGTCGGGACTTGGCAATTCGCAGACGCAAACGCCGCAACCAAACAGCGCACTCAACGCTGCCGCGCATGCCCCATCGCATGATCCAGCGCCACGCGAAGATCCTCGCGAATCACCCGTTGATCGAGGAAGTACACCTCAACCCCATGCGCAGGCACCGACGCGCGAAGCGACCCGCCTTCAGCCACGTCCACCTCGCCCCCTCCCAGCGCCGCACGCCAACGCCCGGCCTGCAGATACTCACTCACCTCGAACTGTGCCGCCGCATCGCCTTTGTTGAGCAGCACCAGCGCGATCTGCG
The DNA here is from genome assembly GCF_014779555.2 of Lysobacter capsici. NCBI lineage: Bacteria > Pseudomonadati > Pseudomonadota > Gammaproteobacteria > Lysobacterales > Lysobacteraceae > Lysobacter > Lysobacter capsici. The sequence goes on along the minus strand of NZ_CP094357.1, from coordinate 567,773 downwards.
CTTGCCCGGCATGCTCGTACACCCGATAGAACACCGCCCGATCGCCGCGCAATTCAACGTTCAACTGCAAGCCGCGCTGTAACGCCGGCGACGCTTCGCGCACCTTCGCGATGCGCTTGAGCGATTCGCGAATCGGATTGCCGCGTGCCGCATCGATGCGCTGCTGGCCGAAATAATTGCGATTGCCGGCATGCTCCGCGCGACCGCGTTCGAACCCGACCTCCGAGCCGTAATAGATCACCGGGATCCCGCGCGCGGTGAACAGCCAGTGGTGCGCGTCGATGAACCCCTCGTCGCTGGCATCCAGGCGCGGCATGTCGTGGTTGTCGTAGAACGTCATCAGCTCGTACGGATTCGCGTACGGGCCATCGGTCAGATACAGCCGCTCGGCCAACAACGAAAAATCGCCGCGCTCGCGCCCGAACACCTGCGCCATCCGCTCCTTGAGCGGAAAATCGAGCACGCTGACCCCGCCGTTGCGCGCCCAGGTGAACGGCGCGATGTTTTCGGCCTTGTAGTCGAAGGCTTCGCCGAACATGAAGAAGCCCGGCCGCTTGGCGCGGATGCGATCGGAGAACCGCTTCCAGAACGCCGGCGGCATATGCCGGATGGTGTCGATGCGGAACGCATCGGCGCCCTGATCGATCCACTGCGAATACGCGCCGACGAAATAGTCCAGCACCGCGGGATTGGTGTCGTCGATGTTCGACAGCTGCACCAGGTCCTTTTGGTTGTGGAAGAACCGGTGCAACGGGTTGTGCGCGGGATCGAGCTGTTCCGGCGCGAGATTCTGGTGATCTGCGACCAGCACGCCGTCGCGATAGATCTCGCCGTACTTGGGCTGATCGACCGGCATGGTGAACGACGGCGAGCCGTGATTGGCGACGATGTCGAGCACGGTCTTCAGACCGTGACGCTTGAGCCCGCCGGTTAGCCCGGCGAAATCCAGATCGCGGCTCGGCAGATGCTCGTCGAGCCGATAGAAATCCACGCCCCAGTAACCGTGATAACCGGTCTTGCCGCGGTCCTGAAACGCGCCGCCCCAGGTCACCGCGTCGCCGCCGGTAAAGGCCTGATCGGGGTTGTCGACGATCGGCGTCAGCCACACCGCGCCGAAGCCCATGTCGCGGATGTAGTCGGCGTTGTCGAGCAGGCCTTTGAAGTCGCCGCCGAGGTAACCGATGTTGTCGCTTTGCCCGGGCGGCGCGCCCGGCACCGGACGATCGAAGGTCCGCGTCGCCGGGTCCGGCCCGCCCTGATCGCGCTGATCGTTGCTGGTATCGCCGTTGACGAAACGGTCGGTGACCACGAAATACACCGCGTCGCTCGCCATCGGCTCCAGGGTGCCGTAGTAGCCGCGCGCAGGTTTCGTGTCGCGCGCGCCCTGCGCGCAGGCCGCCAGCGCCAGACTCAATAGCGCGATCGTCAACGTCTTCATGCGCGCGCCTGCGCGGCATCGACCGGCTGCGCGGCCTGGCTCGGTTCGCGCACCCACAGCACGCACAGCCCGGCCAGGAACAGGCTGACGCCGCCGATCACCAGCGCCATCGCCGGCTGTCCGCCGAACAGATGCTTGAGCAGAAAACCCAGCAGGCTCGCCGCGACCAATTGCGGGATCACGATGAAGAAATTGAAGATACCCATGAACACGCCCATCTTCGCCGCCGGCACGCTGTCGGACAGCATCGCGTACGGCAGCGACAGGATCGAGGCCCAGGCGAAACCGACACCCAGCATCGACAGCAGCAGCCATTGCGGATCGCGGATCAACGCAATCGAGATCAAGCCGGCGCCGCCGAGAAACACGTTGAACAAATGGCTCCAGCGCAGGCCCCAGCGGCGGGTCATCGGCGGGATCACGATCGCGGCCAGCGCGGCGAAGCCGTTGTAGGCGGCGAACAACACGCCGACCCAGTTCGCGCCCTCGTTGTACGCGGCCGAGGCGGTGTCGCTGCTGTGATAATGCAGTTGCGTGACCGCCGGCGTGGTGTAGATCCACATCGCGAACAAGGCGAACCAGGAGAAGAACTGCACCACGGCCAGGCGCAGCATCGTGGTCGGCATCGCCGCCAGATCGTCCATCACCGAGGCGAAGCCGCCGCCGTCGCGGACCAGGCCGCGCAGCGCCAGCGCCAGCCCGAACGCGGCGATCAACGCGGCCAGCACGTACAACTGCTTATCCCAGCCGAGCATCGAGATCGTGGTCGCGACGATGCCGCCGACCACCATCCACGACGCGCCCAGCAGCAGGCAACGCACGCGGTCGCGATCGGGCCGCGCCAGCACCGGCGCCTCGTCGAAGGCGTGCAGTTGCTCCGGCGGGTATTCGCGCGTGCGCAGCACGGTCCAGCCGACCGACAGCAGCAGCACCGCGCCGCCGAAGTAGAACGCATAGCGCACGGTGTCGGGCACTTCGCCCGGCCCGGCGGTGTTGCCGACGCCGAAGTGGGCGAGCGCGAACGGCAGCAGGCTGGCGATCACCGAGCCCACGCCGATGAAGAAGCTCTGCATCGCATAACCGCTGGCGCGTTGCTGTTGCGGCAGTTGATCGCCGACGAAGGCGCGGAACGGCTCCATCGATATGTTGATCGACGCGTCGAGGATCCACAGCAGGCCGGCGGCGATCCACAGCGTCGGCGAGTTCGGCATCGCGATCAGCGCCAGCGTCGCGAGCACCGCGCCGATCAGGAAATACGGGCGGCGACGACCGAGGCCGGTCCAGGTGCGATCGGACAGGTAGCCGACGATGGGCTGCACGATCAGTCCGGTCAGCGGCGCGGCGATCCACAGCATCGGGATGTCGTCGATCGGCGCGCCCAATGTCTGGAAGATGCGGCTGACGTTGGCGTTCTGCAGGGCGAAGCCGAACTGGATGCCGAGAAAACCGAAGCACATGTTCCAGATCTGCCAGAACGAGAGCTGCGGCTTGCGGTTGGGGGCGCTTTGGCGGTCGGTCATGGGCTCGATACTGGCACGAAGTTGAGCGTGGCTACGCGGGCTTCGGCTGGCAAAAGCGAATCCCTCTCAATCCCCCGCGCGAAGGGGGACGACAAGCACGAGCTGGTCTTGCTACGACGCGAACCGCGAGACGTCGCACGCTCGGATACGACGAATCGGCAAGACATCATCCGACCGTTCTCGCCGTACGAAAAAACACGGCCCCGGCGACTCCTTACTTCACCCTCTCCCGCTTGCGGGAGAGGGCCGGGGTGAGGGCCCACGAACTGCAAACCTATATCGCAAGCCAGCTTCGCGCGCCCTCATCCGGCCCTTCGGGCCACCTTCTCCCGCAAGCGGGAGAAGAATCTTCGCAAGCGGCCAGGGGATTTGCCTTTACCCGCAAATCCCCGCGTCCGGTCAGAACTGCGACGAGAACCGCACCCCATACATCCGCGGCGTATTGAGATAACGGATATTGGTCGCGTTGTTGACGAAGCCCTTGCCCGAATACACCTCGTCGGTGAGGTTGGACACGAAGCCGTCGATGCGGAACTGATTGTCGCTCCCGAAGTTCAGGCCGGCCGAGACGTTGACGGTCATGAAGCCGTCGACGTCGTCGCGCATCGCCAGACCGTTGGCCGGGCCGCCGCCCGCGGCCGGGTTGGAGCCGTTGTTGAACGGCATGTCGCGCAACGGGATCTCGATCACCCGGCCGTTCGCGTCCAGGCCGAAACCGCGGCTGTTGAACGCGGTCAGATAGTAGTCGGAGCGGTAGGTCAGGTTGATGGTCCAGTCGAACGAGGACAGCGCGCCGCGGCCGATGTCGATGGTCTGCGACAGGCTGACGTTCGCGTTGTACTTCGAGGTGTTCGGCAGACGGTTGCCGTCCAGCGGCACGATCAGGCCCAGGCCGCCCGAACGCGTGTCGAGCACGTTCGACTCGTCGAAGGTCGCATCCAGATAGGTGAAGTTGTAGCCCAGGTTGAAGCCGTACGGCAGGCCGACCCGGCCTTCCAGTTCCAGGCCCAGCACGCTGGCGTTGGCGGCGTTGTCGTTGAACACCTGACGGCTGGTCGCGTTCGGATTGGTCGGCGTCGGCGCCGGCACGTCGATCAGGTTCTGCAGCACCTTGTTCTTGTAGTCGTAATAGAACACCGACGCGTTCAAGCGCACCGGGGTCTCGCCCCAGACGTAGTCGCCCTTGATGCCGGCTTCGTACGACGTCAGCTCTTCGGGTTCGAAGGTCGGTGCCAGCGCGCTGCCGTCGTTGAGCAGTAACGGCCGGTTGATGCCGCCCGAGCGGGTGCCGGTGGACACGGTGCCGTACACCATCACCTGCGGATTGATGTCGTATTCGAAGCCCACGCGCCAGTCGACGTAGCTGTCCTTGTAGACGTCTTCGCTGCGGCCGTTGGGGAAGTCAGAACGCGCGATCACCTGGATCTGGTCGCGGTTTTGCTGCAGGAACTGCTGCCAGTTGTCCTGCGCGCCGAAGTTCTGGATGCCGCCGAGGAAATAATCCAGCGTGTTGCCGCCGGGCCCGCAACGCAGGTCGGCCGGGCTCCAGCCGGTGCAGATGCTCGGCTGGCCGCCGCCGCGATTGCCCGGAGGCGCCAGGCGGAAGCCCGGCGAACCCAGGATCAGGCCGGTGGTGTAGGGATTGGTCGCGGTGTTGATCGGCTGGCCGGTGAACTGCGCGAACAACTCCTCGGGAATGATGAACTGGTATTTGACGTTGGATTCGCGCGCGATCTTCTTGTCGCGGGTGTAGCGCACGCCGCCGATCAGACGCAGCGAATCGGTCGCGGCGAAACTGAAATCGGCGTAGGCCGCATTCGATTCGACCTTGGAGTTGTCGCCGCGGTTCTCGCCGCCCAGACCGTCCTGGTAACCGCAGATCGTGCCCGGACGCCACCAGTCGCAATCGCCGAAGTAGCCGTTGCCGACGTCCCACGAGGTGTAGTCGTACTTTTCTTCGTAGTTGAACAGACCCGCCGACCAGATCACCCGGCCGGTGTCGCCGAAGAAGCGCAGTTCGTTGATGGTCGAGCTGGACTTGTCGGCCTGATAGAACGTGTCGTACCAGTCCAGGCGCTCGGGATTGAAATAGGCTTCGCGCTCCGAACCCGGATACACCGGGCCGAGCTGCCACTCGCGCGAGGCGTTGCGGTTGTAGAAATCGTACTTGCGGTACGAGGTGTTGAACTCGACCGAGATCTTGTCGTTGAAGGCGTAGGTGAAGGTACCGGCGATGCCTTCGATGTCGTTGGTGGTCTGGCCCTGGGTGCGGAAGTACTGCTTGAACGGGTCGTGCAGGTCCTTGATGTCGTAACCCGCCGACAGGCCGCGCTCGGCGAACAGGCCCGGGTCGCCGGTGCCGCGCTCGGTGACCTTGTCGAGCATCACGAACGCGGAGAACTTGTCGTTGGGTTCCCACAGCATCGACAGGCGCGCGGCCTGATTGTCGAGCGCGCCCGGGCCTTCGGCGTCGAACAGCGACTTGGGATAACCGTTGCTGATGTACGAGGAGCGTTCCTCATCGAACAAGGCCGCGCGCAGCGCGAAGGTCTCGCCGATCGGCAGATTGAGCACGCCCTCGGCGGTGGTGAAGTCGTGGTTGCCGGCGCCGATCTTGAGCCCGCCGCTGGTCACGCCGAGCTCCGGGCGCTTGGAGATCACGTTGATCGAGCCGCCGGTGGCATTGCGGCCGCGCACCGTGCCCTGCGGGCCCTTGTTGACCTCGATGCGGTCGACGTCGAAGAACATCGGCCCGATCGAGCGCGGGCGCGGCAGGTAGATGCCGTTGTAGTAGGTCGCCACCGACGGATCGGAGGAGAAGTCCGAATCGGCCGCGCCGATGCCGCGCAGGAAGATTTCGTACTTGCCTTCCTGCTTGGTGATCTGCAGTCCGGGCACCACCGCCTGCAGATTGCGGAAGTCGGTATTGATGCCCAGCTTGGTCAGGTCCTCGCCGCTGAACGACTGGATCGTGCCGGCGTACTTCTGGATCGACTGCACGCGGCGGTTGCCGGTGACCTGGACCGCGTCGAGTTCGTGCGCGGCTTGCGGCGCGGCCTGCGCGGCGGCGGGCGCGGCGTCCTGCGGCGCCGGTTCATCGGCCGCCCACACCGTCCAGGAACTGCACAGCCCCAGCGAGGCCAGGGCCATCGTCAACAGATGGCGATTGAATTGCGATTGCGGCGTGGCCGGCTTGAGTCTCGACATGCTCCCCTCCAGAAGCGCTGTGTGTCGTCCGCGCGCGCACTGCGGCGCGCTGCGGTTGCCTGGGCGGCGTACGCCCTCGGTCTGAGGCGCATGTTAGGCAAGCGATCGCGCCCGCAGCGGGTTCTGCATACGTATTCATGGGATGAAGTCGCATTCATGTCGCACTTCGTCGGCCCGTTTACCGGTGAATACGTATGCACAGGCTCCGGCCGCGCCGGTTCGCGGCGGTAAGCTGGCATCCATCGCGGCGGTGCAGCACGACGCCGCGACCGACCCCAGCATCGACACCCGAGGCGTCACTTGTCAGCCGTCAGCCTTTCCACCGACCCACACCCGCGCGACGACCTGTGGTGGCGCGGCGCGGTGATCTACCAGATCTATCCGCGCAGCTTCCGCGACCTCGACGGCGACGGCGTCGGCGACCTGCCCGGCATCATCGACAAGCTCGGCTATGTCGCCGACCTGGGCGTGGACGCGATCTGGATTTCGCCGTTCTTCAAATCGCCGATGGCCGATTTCGGCTACGACATCGCCGATTACCGCGCGGTCGATCCGCTGTTCGGCAGCATCGACGACTTCGACCGGCTGCTGGCCAAGGCGCATGCGCTGGGCCTGAAGGTCATGATCGATCAGGTGCTCAGCCACACCTCCAGCGAGCACGAGTGGTTCAAGCGCAGCCGCGAAAGCCGCGACAACGACCACGCCGACTGGTACGTGTGGGCCGACGCGCGCGAGGACGGCACCGCGCCGAACAACTGGATGTCGCTGTTCGGCGGCGTCGCCTGGCGCTGGGAACCGCGCCGGCAGCAGTACTACCTGCACAACTTCCTGTCGTCGCAACCGGATCTGAATTTCCACAACCCTGCGGTGCGCGCGGCGGTGCTCGACAACGTGCGCTTCTGGCTCGATCGCGGCGTCGACGGCCTGCGTCTGGACGCGATCAACTTCTGCTTCCACGACGCGCAACTGCGCGACAACCCGCCCAAGCCGCCGGCGCAGCGGGTGGGCCGCGGTTTCAGCCCGGACAATCCGTACGCGTTCCAGTACCACCACTACAACAACACCCAGCCGCAGAACCTGGCGTTTCTCGCCGATCTGCGCGCGCTGCTGGACGAATATCCCGGCGCGGTGGCCTTGGGCGAGATCTCCTCGGAAGACTCGCTGGCGACCATGGACGAATACACCCGTCACGGCCGCCTGCACATGGGCTACAGCTTCGAACTGCTGACCGACGACTACAGCGTCGCCCACATCCGCGACACCGTGCAGCGGCTGGAAGGCACGATGCGAGAGGGCTGGCCGTGCTGGGCGATTTCCAATCACGACGTGCAGCGCGTGGTCACGCGCTGGGGCCGCGGCGCCAGGCCGGCGCATTTCGCGACCATGCTCAGCGCGCTGACCTGCTCGCTGCGCGGCTCGGTGTGCGTGTATCAAGGCGAGGAGCTCGGCCTGCCCGAGGCCGAGGTTCCGTACGAATCGCTGCAGGACCCTTACGGCAAGGCGTTCTGGCCGACCTTCAAGGGCCGCGACGGTTGCCGCACGCCGCTGCCGTGGGACGCGAGCGAACGCGCCGGTTTCAGCACCGGCGAGGCGTGGCTGCCGATTCCGGCCAGCCATCGCGGGCTCGATGTCGCCACCCAGCATGCCGATCGCGATTCGATGCTCAACGGTTTTCGCCGTTTCCTGAGTTGGCGCAAGCGCCATGCCGCGCTGCTCGATGGGGCGATCGCCTTCGTCGACAGCGCCGAGCCCGCGATCGCGTTCGTGCGCGGCGAAGGCAGCGAGGCGATGCTGATGGCGTTCAATCTCGGCGGCGACGAGGCCAGCGTCGAGCTCGGCGCGATGGCGGACTGGCAGGTAGATTCGGGACACGGCCTGCCGCAGGGCCGGGTCGTCGACGGGCGGCTGATCCTGCCGGCTTACGGCATCTACGCGGCGCGCGCCGGGCGCTGATCGGCGGATCGGCTCCGTCTGCGCGCCGCGGCTGATGGCGGCGCGGCTTTCGTGCGTCGCCCTATCGCGCCGATGCATACTTCGCCTGCGCGAGCGCGTCGCCGCGCGCCAGGGGGAATCGATGCAGATCGTCTATCACGCGGCTAATTCGGCCGACGCGCAGCTGGTGCGTGGGTTGTTGGCGCAGGAAGGAATCGAATCGTTCGTGGTCGATGGCTCGATGCGGGTCGAAGTGGTCGACGACGACGCAGGGCGCGCGCGCAACATCATCGCGCAATGGCAGACCACGGCGGCGCCGCTCACCAAGAACGAAAGCGACGAACCGGCCCGTCCCGATGTCGGCGGCCAGGACCGTGTTGAACCTGCCGAAGATCCCAACCTCTACAAGCCGTTGAAGCAAGACAAGCCGGCAGGCGGCTTCAGCATTTCCAGCATGGTGTTGGCGCTGATCGTCGGCGCTGTCCTGGGCGCTTTCCTGCTCGAGACGGTCGCGCATTCCGGACATCGCCGCCAACCTTCGCCCCGACCCACCCAGACCGTCGAGACCGATACGAACGGCGATGGCGAAACGGATCAATGGACCCTCTACGTCAAAGGCCAACCCACGCTGATGCGCAGCGATCGCAACGGCGATGGCAAGATCGATCAGGTCGTGCGCTACAAGAAAGGAGTGGCCCATACGGCCGCCCAGGACAACGATTTCGACGGCTATCACGAGACGCAGTACAGCTATCGGGGTAACGAGATATTCGACTTTTCCATCGATCGCGATGGCGACGGCAAACCCGATTATCGCGGCCACGGCGAATACGGGCTCGCGCAATTGGAAGAATGGCTCGATCCCCAGGGCCGGATCATCAAGCAAGTCCGGCACACCGCCTTGCGCACGCTCGATGGCAAGTACGACAGCGACGGCGACGGCACGCTGGATGTCGAACGCACCTATGACGAGCGCGGAGAAATCGCCTCAAGCCGGCCGCTGTCGCAGCGTTGAGCCCGACGCGCGCGCGGCCTCATTCGCGAGGCGGCAACGCGCGTTGTGAATCGGCGAACTTCAGCCTTGCGGTACGCGACGCACCGGCCGATCACGCAGCTCCGGCCGCTCCGGCGACACCACCGGCCGCAAGGTTCCGCTCCTCGACGGAACCGCCAACGTATCCAGCCGCTTCTTCGCCCCGCTATTGCCCAGATCGGCCGCTTTCTTCAGCACGATCCTGGCTTCGTCGAGGCGGCCCTGGCCGACATAGATCTCGCCCAGGCCGCTGAGCGCGGTGGCGCGGGCCTTGGGGTCGTCGGCCGGCGCGTCCTTCACCGCCTGGGTCAGGGTCTGCTGCGCGTTGGCCAGCTGGCCGTTCGACAACTGCTTCCAGCCGCACAAGGTGGCGTCGCCGCCTTCGCACGGATCCTTGCCGGCGCTGGACGCTGCGGCGATTTCCTCGGCCAGTTCCCTGGGCTGGCTCGCCAGCGCGGCGCTGCCGAGCGCGCTCTGCAGTTGCTGGTTGTTCTGCTGCAGGCCCTTGACCGTCTCGATGATCGAATCGACCGAGATGTTGATGCTGCTGTTGTTGTCGGCGACCCGGATCGGCGCGTTCGGCGCCAGGGTCTGGCCGCTGTATTCGATCACCGGATCGGGCAGTTTCACCGCGGCGAAACGCGGCGAGAAGGTCAGGTAGACGTTGGGCACCACGCGTTCGCCGCTGCGCCAGCTCTTGAGCGTGTCGAACCCGATCATCGCCACCACGACGATCGCGCCGATGCCCAGATACCAGCGCACGTTCTTGTTCTGTTCGGCGTTCCTGGTCTTGAGCAGCGCGTACGCGCCATAGGCGAAGAACAGCAGCGCGGTGCCATAGGCGCCCGCGGCGAGAATGGTTTGCGGATCGGTGATCGTGTCCATGCGGTAGCGCGTCCTGGGTCGTGGCCTGCACGGGCAGGCCGGGCCTTCGCGCAGACACGCGAAGGTCCTTGAGTCACCCAGTCAGTAACGCGAAGCGTGGTGCGAAAGCGGCCAGCGATCGCCGGCGGTGGGAGCGGGGGTTTCCGTAGGCGGGGCCGAAACCCCGCTCACCTGAAAAAGCCCGTTCCCCGCAAACCGGCGCAGCGGCCGGCTTATTCGTCCGACGGCGGCGGGAACAGCGCTTCGGGCACGGCGAGCGGGGTCGGCGCGACGCTCGGCAGCAGCCCCAGCCAACCCATCACCTTTTCGCGCGCTTCGTCCACGCCCTGCTTGGACTCGCCGGAGAAGGTCTGCACGCTGACCGTGTCGCCGAAGGCCGCGTTCAATTCCTTGCGCACCATCATCAGCTGCTGCTGTTGCTGGCCGCGGCCGAACTTGTCGGCCTTGGTCAGCAGCGCGTGCGCCGGCAGGTCGCGGCTGACCGCGTAACCGAGCATCTGCCGGTCGTAGTCCTTGAGCGGGTGACGGATGTCCATCACCACCACCAGCCCGCGCAGGGCCTGGCGGGTGCGGAAATAGCGGTCCAGGAACGCCTGCCAGTGCGCCTGCAGGTTCTGCGGCACCTTGGCGTAGCCGTAACCGGGCAGGTCGACCAGGAACTTGTCCGGTTCCGGCGCCGGATCGGGGCCGCGGTAAGGCAGGCTGACGTCGAAAAACACCAGCTGCTGGGTGCGGCCGGGGGTCTTGGACACCCGCGCCAGCGCGTTCTGCTGGCACATGGCGTTGAGCGCGCTGGACTTGCCGGCGTTGGAGCGGCCGGCGAATGCGACCTCGAAGCCGCCATCGGGCGGCAGTTGCTTGACGTTGTGCGCCGACAGCAGATAGCGGGCGCGGGCGAGGTGGTTGGTCATGCGGGTAGGATCGCACGGCGCACCGGAATACTTGCCCTTCCGGTCACATCCGGATGAACCCGCGTTGACCCGATCACGGCCGGCGAAGATAATTCCGAGGTTCCGGTGTCGGCCCAGCCGCCCCGTACCGCCTTTCAGCCAGCCTCTTCAGCAGCAAGCCAGCCCTGAAGCAACGAGTAGTTCGGAGCCCAGCTACATGAGCCAAGCCCGCGTCCTGAGCCTCGTCGGCCTCGCCGCCTTCGCGGTCGCCGCCGTTGCGTTCGCCCAGACCACGGTCACCCCGATTCCCGACAAGGAGCCGGTCCAGACCGCGCCGCTCAACGGCGGCCCGAAGGCCACCTGGGGCGACGTCAAGGCCGGCGCGACCAAGGCGGGCACCTGCGCGGCCTGCCACGGTCTCGACGGTAATCCGACCGATCCGCAGTACCCGCGTCTGGCCGGCCAGAGCGAGCGCTACATCGCCCACCAGATCGCCCTGTTCAAGACCGGCGAGCGCAATACCGGCATGGCCGCGGCGATGAAGCCGTTCGCCGACGCGCTCAGCGAGCAGGACGCGCGCGACCTGGGCGCCTACTTCGCGACCCAGAAGTCCGGCGCCGGCGTCGCCGACGACACGGTCGTGGCTTCGGGTCCGAACAAGGACAAGAAGTTCTACCAGATCGGCGAAGACCTGTTCCGCAGCGGCGACAAGGCCCGCGGCATCCCGGCCTGCATGGCCTGCCACGGCCCGGGCGGCGCCGGCAACCCCGGCCCGGCCTACCCGCACGTCGCCGGCCAGCAGGCGGCCTACTCCAAGCGTCGCCTGGAGGAATACCGCGCCGGCACCACCACCCAGAAAGACCCGCACCTGTTCAACATCATGGCCAGCGTGGCCAAGTCGCTGACCGACGAAGAGATCGGTTCGCTGTCGAGCTATCTGCAGGGCCTGCACGAACGCGCCGACGACGTCGCCGCGGCCGATGCCCCGGCGGCCAAGCCGGCGGCCGCGCCCGCACCGGCTCCGGCGCCCGCCGCGGCTCCGGCCGCCGCGCCCGCCGCCGCCCCGGCCGCGCCGGCCCAGCCCGCCAAGGGCTGATCGCGCGCGCCAAGGCAACACCCCGACGCCGGCCTGGCGACAGGCCGGCGTTTTTGTTGGCGCGACGGGGCGAGGCGGCAAGCTTCGGCGGCGATCGCAGCGCGGGCTTCGATGATCGGCTTCAGTCGCGCGCCTGGCGCGGCGACGGCGGTTTCGAGGGCCGCGCCCGCGGCTCGCGAGCGGAAGACATCGCCACGGGACGCGGCTTTCGCCCTCGGCCGGGGTCGCGATCGGCCCCATAAAAGTGACGGCCATCACTGCCTGCGCGCTCAGGAACTTCTTCGGGCGGTTTTGATCTCACTGCATACTCTTGGTTCTGTACGCCGGCCGTTATCCTTGGGGCCGGCGTTTTTATGTTCCCCGGCCCAGCGCGAACCCCGTTCGCCGCGCGCCGCCATCCCCACCGACGAGACCTACCGATGAACCTGCGCCTGGCCACCCTGCTGCTGCTCGCCGTGCTTCCCTTCGCCGCTTCCGCCGCGCCCAAGGCCGCCGCCGCGAGCGCCGCGCCCGTCGTGGGCGTGGACTATGTCGAGATCGAAGGCGGCAAGCCGTTCGCGCCGGTCAAGGGCAAGATCGAAGTGGTCGAAGTGTTCGGCTACACCTGCCCGCACTGCGCCCATTTCGAACCGCAGGTCGCGGCCTGGAAGGCCAAGCTGCCGAGCGACGTGAATTTCGTTCCGCTGGCCGCGCCGTTCGGCGGCTACTGGAATCCCTACGCGCAGGCGTTCTACACCGCGCAGGCGATGAAGCTGCAGCCCAAGACCCACGAAGCGGTGTTCAAGGCCCTGCACGAAGAGCGCAGCCTGCCGATCCAGAACGCTTCAGCGGCCGAGATCGCCTCGTTCTACGCCAAATTCGGCGCCGATCCGATCGCCTTCGCCGCGGCCATGAACGGCCCGGCCACCGCCAAGGCCATGGACCGCGCCAAGACCTTCATCATGGCCAGCGAAGTCGACAGCACCCCGTCGATGGTGGTCGCCGGCAAGTACCGGATCATCACCCAGAAGGGTTTCGACGACATGCTGCGCGTGGCCGATGGGTTGATCGCCAAGGAACGTGCCGCCGCCAAGCGCTGAGGCGCTTGACGGCCGGGAATCGGGAATCGGGAATGGGGAATCGGAAGATCAACAGCGGCTGCGCGGGCCTTTGATTTTCCGATTCCCCATTCCCCATTCCCCATTCCCGATTCCCGCCCCCCTTACACTCCACGTTCAGTCCCGCGGCCGCTATGCTGGCCGCCGCCCTTGTCGGCTTCGCGCATGGCGTTCGCAACGCCGCGAGGCCCTCGTCTTCTTTGATCGATTGCGGAGATTCCCGATGAATTCGCGTATGGCCTCGTTGTCCCGCTTTCCGCTGGTGCTGACCGCGCTGTTCGCGCTGGCCGCCTGCAACAAGACCGAAACCGCGCCGGCCGAGTCCGCCGCCACGCCGGCCGCGACCGAAGCCGCCACCCCGGCCGCCGAGGGCGCCACGCCGGCGCCGGCCGAGACCGCGCCGGCGCCCGCCGAACCCGCGATCCAGCCGGCCGCGGTCGCGACCCCGCCGGCCGGCCCGGCGCCGGTCGTCGGTACCGATTACGAAGAAATCCCCGGCGGCCAAGCCTTCGACCCGGTCCCGGGCAAGATCGAAGTCGCCGAAATCTTCAGCTACACCTGCCCGCACTGCGCGCAGTTCGAGCCGGTGCTGCTCGACTGGCGCAAGAAGCAGACCGCGGACGTGAAGTTCACTCCGATCGCCGGCCCCTTCGGCGGCAACCCGATCCCGTTCCAGAAGGCCTTCTACGCCGCCCAGACCCTGAGCCTGGTCGAGAAGACCCACGAAGCGATGTTCCGCGCCATCCACATCGACCAGTCGCTGAACTACCAGACCATCACCGACGAGCAGATCGGCGCGTTCTACGCCAAGTACGGCGTCAAGGCGGCCGACTTCATCGGCACCATGAACAGCTTCGCGATCAACGCCAAGGGCAAGCGCGCCGAACAGTTCATGCAGCGCTCGGGCGTGAGCTCCAGCCCGTCGCTGGTGGTCGACGGCAAGTTCCTGGTCAAGGGCAAGAGCTTCGAGGACATGCTGCGCATCACCGACCACCTGGTCGCGCAGGAACGCGCCGCGCTGCAGTCCAGCGCGCCCGCCGCCGCGGCGCCGAAGCCGTAATCGGCGCGCAAGGAACGACTCGAGCATGACCACACGCCGGCTGCGCCTGCTCAGCGCGAACATCCAGGCCGGCTCCAGCACGCGTCGCTACAGCGATTACGCGACGCGCAGCTGGTCGCATGTGCTGCCGGCCGGCAACAAGCGCGGCAGCCTCGACACCATCGCCCAGCTGGCCGGCGAACACGACATCGTCGGCCTCAACGAAAGCGATCCGGGCAGTCTGCGTTCGGGTTTCACCAACCAGACGCACTACCTTGCCCAGCGCGCCGGCTTCGATTACTGGAGCCACCAGCCCAATCGCCGCGTGGGCAATGTCGCCTCCAGCGCCAACGGCCTGTTGAGCAAGCTGGAACCGCGCGAAGTCGTCGACCATCCCCTGCCCGGCCGCATTTCCGGCCGCGGCGTGCTGATCGCGCACTACGGCAGCGACGACGACGGGCTGACCATCGCCGTCGCCCATCTTTCGCTCGGCGCCGGTTCGCGCGCCTCGCAGCTGGCCTTCATCGCCGAACTGCTGCACGACCATCCGCACGCGGTGCTGATGGGCGACTTCAACTGCTCGGCCGATCGCCCCGAGATGCAGACCTTGTTCCGCAACACCCGCCTGCAACCGCCGAACGAAGTGTTTCCGACCTTCCCGAGCTGGCGTCCGCAGCGCGCGATCGACCACATCCTGCTGGGCGATGGCCTGAGCTTCGCCGGCGCCCGCGCGGTGCCCGCGGCGTTGTCGGATCATCTGGCGTTGTCGCTGGATCTGGATGTGCCGGATCACGCGTTGCGTTGAGATGGAGGCGTGTCCGGGGGACGCGTGTGTTCGGTATTCAACGAGTTGAGTGGCCCGCGCGGGATTTTCTCGGGTCGTGCGGGCATGCCTCGGGTTGGGTGTGCTTCGATCGCGATCTTGTCCGCATGCAGCTTCGCTGCTGACTTAGTTGTTTAGTTGCTTAGTTGTTTCGCGGTTTCGCGGTTTCGCGGTTTCGCGGTTTCGCGGTTTCGCGACAGTTTACCGCTGCGAAGGCCACGGCCTCTGCGCCACGCTCTTGCTTTTCCCTCCTTTGGAAAAGGGGGGCAGGGGGGATTCGCTTTTTGCTCCACGCTGTTGTCGCACGAAGCGAAAGAGCAACTTCAAAAGCAAACACGAAAGCTAAAAGCGAATCCCCCCTGCCCCCCTTTTCCAAAGGGGGGAAAAGCAAAAGCTGTTCGTCCCCTTCCCGATTCCCGATTCCCGATTCCCGATTCCCGATTCCCGATTCCCGATTCCCGATTCCTGATTCCTGATTCCCGATTCCCGATTACTGATATCTCAGTA
Source organism: Lysobacter capsici (assembly GCF_014779555.2). Classification (NCBI taxonomy): domain Bacteria; kingdom Pseudomonadati; phylum Pseudomonadota; class Gammaproteobacteria; order Lysobacterales; family Lysobacteraceae; genus Lysobacter; species Lysobacter capsici. Next base: position 552,306 of record NZ_CP094357.1, on the reverse strand, counting down.
ACCAACGCAGAATCATCGACGGCAGCGATTGGGCCTGCGTCGAGCAGAACGCGGCGTGGGGCGCGGGTTTGTATGCCTGCGATCCGGATGCGGTGCTGGAGGTATTGCGGTATGCGGGTGAGCGGGTGGACCGCTGATCGATCAGGGGGCCGAGGGTAGGAGCGGCGTGAGCCGCGATCAACCGAAGAGGTTGAATACCACTGCACCAACCGAAGCGATGAAAACCCCGAGCGCCCGCTATAAGCGCCCTGCGTTTACGGGCTTGGGTTGATTCGCTTGCGAACACCTCTTCGGTTGGTCGCGGCTCGCGCCGCTCCTACAGGGGGCACCCGTAAGCGGCGCGGGGGCGTGAACTTACCGGTGTGCACAAACGCAAACGGCCGGTGGCGAACCACCGGCCGTCGCATTGATCGCAATCGCGAACCGCGACCGACCAACGGCCGCGGCTTTAAACACCGCCGCTACGATCAGAACCGCAGATCCGCGCGCAGGTAGTAGTAACCACCACCCGGCAGGTCGTAGGTCGACCCGTCGAAGCCGTTGAGGTTGCAGGCCAGGCACACCGGCGGGTCCTTGCCGAACACGTTGTTCATGCCCGCCTGCAGCTGCAGGCCCTTGAGCACGTCGAAGCGGTAACCGACCTGGAAATCGTGGAAGGTCGTCGCGCCCAGACGGTTCTGGCCGGTCTGCGGATCGTTCTTGCACACCGCGAAATCGGCCGCGTCGCCGCAGTCTTCGACCAGCTGGCTGATGTGGCGCGCGGTCCACGACGCGTTCCAGTGACCGTAGCTCCATTCCAGGGTCGCGTTCGAAGTCCATTCGGGAATCGAACGGGTCACCGGATCGCTGACCAGTCGGCCGACCTGCAACGGCTGCAGCGAACCGTCGGCGCCGACGGCTTCGTAGTTGCCCACGATGGTGTTCTGCCAGATCAGCTTGAACTGGCCGAAGCGCGTTTCCGGCAGGGTCCAGAACACGTCGATGTCCCAGCCGTCGGTCTTGATGACGCTCAGGTTGCCCAGGAAGTTGGCGAAGCCGTCGATCTGGTCGGTGATCGGATTGCGCTGGATGCCGCCGCAGAATTCCGGCGACAGCGTCTGCACGCACAGGTTGAGCTGGGTCTGCGGGTCGATGGCCTGGATCGCGCCTTCGATGCGGTGGCTGTAGAACGTGCCCTCGATGTCGACGCGCTTGGCGATCGCGCTGTCTTCGAGAATCGACGGCGACCACACGAAGCCCAGCGAGAAGCTGGTCGAACGCTCCGGCTCGAGGTTCGGATTGCCGCCGGTCAGCACCGAGATCTGCGGATCGACCTGACGCGTTCCCGGATTGACGCCCTGCGCGGCGCAGTTGGCGGCGTTGCCGGTCGGCGGCGCGCCGTTGGAACCGATCAGGCACGGATCGATCATGCCGACGTCGGCGCGGCTCTGCGAACCGAACAGTTCGCCGATCGACGGCGCGCGGAAGCCTTCGGCGTAGGTGCCGCGCAACAGCAGTTCGTCGGCCACCTGCCAGCGCAGGCCGTACTTCGGGGTGAACTCGCCGCCGAAGGTGGAGTAATCCGAATAGCGGCCGGCCAGGCTCAGGTCCAGGCCCTTGCCGAACGCCGAGTCCTTGAACAGCGGCACGTTGAGTTCGACATAGACCTCGTTGACGTCGTACTCGCCCTGGGTCGGCAGCGACGGCACGCCGTTGTATTCGCCGCGCACGGTGATCGGGTCGGGACGGTACGAGCCTTCGTACTTGCGGTACTCATAACCGGTCGCGAACGACAGCGGCCCGGCCCACATCTCGAACAGGTCGCCCGACAGGTTGAACGTCGCCTGCTGCAGCTTGTTCTCGCTGCGGTCGTGCAGCACCGGGCTGATCCACTTGAGCATCGCCGGGGTGATGGTGTTGTAGCCGAAGATGTTCAACGGCGTGCAACCCGGCGTGGCCGCGCAGATCGCCGGATCGCCCATCGCGGTGGCGATGTTCTTGGCGTTGTAGCTGCCGCGGTTGGTCTGCTCGGCCTTGTTGCGGCTGCTGGCGAGGTTGGCGTCCCAGAACCAGGCGCGCTCGCCGACGTCGAAGGTGCCCTCCAGGCCGGTGCCGACGAACCAGGTGTCGACCTGTTGTTCGAAGCGGCGCGGGCCGCCTTCCACCGGACGGCGGCGCAGGATGCTCAGGTTGCTCGAATCGAGCTGCACGCCGAACGGGTTGAACGGATGGTTGACCGGGATCACCACGTTGGCGGCGAAGTCGTTGCCAGCGCCGGGCCCCAGGTCGATCGGCTCGGGCGCGGCGCGGTTTTCCGAATCGCGGCGATTGAGCAAGGCGCGCGCATACCAGCGCACCTTGTCGTTGATGTCGAAGCGGAACTGGCCGAACACGCCCTTGCGCTCGGACGGCGATAGCACGTAGTTGAACGGCGCGAAGTTGAACGGGTCGTTGGAACCGAAGCAATGGAAACCGTCGGTGCGCGGCATGCCGGCCGAGCACGGCGCCTGGCCGGGCGTGTAAGTCGGGTTGCTCTGGCCCGCGTTGGCGACCAGGTCGTACTTGCGGCCGTCCGGCGCGGTGAAGGCGATGCGGCCGCCGGGCACGCGCGAACTGCCCAGCGCCAGGCCGGTGCCGGGCACCGGGAAGCGCGAACGCTCGCGATCGGACGAACTGACTTCGTCCTGCTTGGTGTAGCTGGCGCCGAGGAACCAGGTGGCGCGATCGCTGCTGCCGCCATAAGCGAAGTCGAGTCCGCGGCTGGTGCCGTCGCCCTCGGTGTACTGGCCGAAATTGGTGGTGAGCTGGAAGCCGTCGAAATTGCGCCGGGTGATGATGTTGACCACGCCGGCGATCGCATCGGAGCCGTACAGCGAGGACGCGCCGTCCTCGAGCACTTCGATGCGTTCGACGATGGCCAGCGGAATGGTGTTGAGGTCGGTCGAGGAACCCACGCCGGAGGCGGAGGATTCGTTGACCCAGCGGATGCCGTCGACCAGCACCAGCACGCGCTTGGAGCCCAGATGACGCAGATCGACCGTGGTCGCGCCGGCGCCGACGCCGCCGCCGTCGGACGGGAAGCCGTCGTTGCCCGAGGCGTTGCGCTTGCCGTTGAACGACGAGCCCGAACCGGTGAGTTCCTGCACCACGTCGCCGATCGAGGTCAGGCCGGTGCGTTCGATGTCGTCGCGGGTGAGCGTCTGCACCGGGACCTGGCTTTCGATCTCGGCCTTCTTGATGCGGGTGCCGGTGACCTGGACGGTGTCCAGCGTGGTGGCCTCGCGGGCGGGTGCGGCATCCTGCGCGGCGGCGAAGCCCGGCAGGCCGATCAACAACGACAACTGGATGGCTTTCGCCAAGGCATGGCGACGCGACGCTTTCATCGGCTCTTTCTCCCTCAAGGTGATTTGGCCGGGCTCTGATGGCCCGGCTCGCCGTCGCCCCCAGCGGACGGCTGCCGAGTTTGTAAGCATTCGCGAAGCAGCCGCAAGACAGCAAAAACACGCACTGACGCGGTGCAGGAACTCAAGTCCATTTAAAACGTGATGCGATCGCGATTAGGCCGTCGCATGGTGGTCGAGAACACTCACTAAAAACGTGCTGACGTTGCGCTCGGTCGGATTCATCCAACTGGATCTGGCCCACCCATCCACCGAAAAAATCCGCCCGACGAAATCCGCCCGGCAAACCCGTCCCAACAAAAACGGCCGGTAGTTTCCTACCGGCCGTGTTCGGTTCGATGTTTCAGTCATGCACTGAAACCCGCGTCGATCGGATGCGTCCGGGTCGCGGACGCCCGATCAGCTCGACGCCATCAGAAGCGCAGGTCCGCGCGCAGGTAGAAGAAGCGGCCGCCCGGGATGTCGTAGGTGGACGCGTCGTAACCGTTGAGCGAGCACGACAGGCACACCGGCGGATCCTTGTCGGCGACGTTGTTGACGCCACCGGTGATCTGCAGGCCCTTGAGCAGTTCGAAGCGATAGCCCAGCTGCAGGTCGTGGTAGGTGATCGCCGACAGCTTGTTCTCGCCGGTCACCGGGTTGTCGCAGTACGGCGAGTCCAGCGCCGAGGCCTGACAGATTTCGGTCAGCTCGGAGATGTGGCGGATCGTCCACGACGCGTTCCAGTTGTTCTTCTTCCACGACAGCGTCGCGTTGGAGGTCCATTCCGGAATCGCGCTGTCGTTGACTTCCACGCCGGGCTTGCGCGGCTGGATCTGGCCGGCGGCGCCGACGGCTTCGTACTGGGTGACCCAGGTGTTCTGCCAGTTGATCTTGAACTGGCCCCACGAGGTTTCCGGCAGGGTCCAGAAGAAGTCGATGTCCCAGCCGGAGGTCTTGATCGAACCCAGGTTGGTCAGCTTGTTCTCGAACGAGGAGATGCCGCCGATCGAGGAACGGGTGATGCCGCCGCAGTACAGCGGATCGAGCGTCTGCACGCACAGGTTGAGCTGGGTCTGCGCGTCGATCGCCTGCACCGCGCCTTCCAGCGAGTGGCGGTAGTAGGTGACTTCGAAGTCGAACTTGTCCGACCACGGCACGCCCGCGGCCCAGGCCGGGCTGTAGACGAAGCCGGCGGTGAAGCTGCGCGCGGTTTCCGGCTCGAGGTCGGCGTTGCCGCCGGTCTGCACCGAGATCTGGCTGTTGGCCTGGGCGGCGCCGGCCGGCACGCCGAGCGCGGCGCAGTTGGCGCGGTTGCCGGTCGGCGGCGCGCCGGTGATCGAGGTCAGGCAGGGATCGCTGAGCTGCAGGTCGGCGCGGCTGGCCGAACCGAACAGTTCGCCGATCGACGGCGCGCGGAAGCCTTCGGCGTAGGTGGTGCGCAGCAGGAATTCATCGGCGACCTGCCAGCGCAGGCCGTACTTCGGCGTGAACTGACCGCCGAAGGTCGAGTAATCCGAATAGCGGCCGGCCAGGCTCAGGTCCAGGCTCTTGCCGAACGCGCCTTCCTTGATCAGCGGCAGGTTGAGTTCGACATAGGCTTCGTTGACGTCGTACTCGCCCTGGGTCGGCAGCGACTGGGTGCCGTTGTAGTAACCGGCGACCGTGATCGGATCGGGGCGGTAGAAGCCTTCGTACTTGCGGTATTCGTAACCGGCCGCGAACGACAGCGGACCGGCCCACAGGTTGAACAGGTCGCCGGAGAAGTTGGCGGTGAAGGTCTGCAGCTTCTGCTCGCTGCGGTCGCGGACGACCGGGCTGATCCACTGCAGCATCGCCGGGGTGATGGTGCCCGGGCCGCCGAAGATGTTGAGCGGCACGCAGCCCGGGGTCGCGGCGCACAGCGCCGGATCGCCCAGGGCGATGTTGATGTTGCGGACGTTGTAGCTGCCGTAGTTGGTCTGGTCGGCTTCGTTGCGGTTGCTGGCGACGTTGACGTCCCAGAAATAGGTGCGGTCGCCGACATCGAAGCTGCCCTCCACGCCGGCCGCGATGTACTTGGTGTCGACCTGCTGCTCGAACACGCGCGGGCCGCCTTCGATCGGACGGCGCGCGATGGTGTCGAGGTTGGCGTTGGGGCCGATCGAGGTCAGGTCGAAGCCGAACGGGTTGTACGGATTCAGACGCGAGATGGTGATCTGCTCGGACCACGGATTGCCGGTGCCGGCGCCGGCGCCGAGGAAGATCGGTTCCGGCGCGGCCTGGTTGACCGACTCGCGACGGTTGTACAGCGCCTTGACGTAGCCCTGCACGTTGTCGCTGAAGTGATAGCGGAACTGGCCGAACGCGCCCATGCGCTTGGACGGCGTCAGCAGCATGTTCTCGCGGGCGAAGTTGTAGCGGTTCGCGCCGGTGAACGGAATGAAGTCCTGCGGATAGCGCACGCCGTTCGGGAAGCTGCTGCCGTTGGGCGTGGTCATGTTGCAGAACGGCACCGGCGGGGTCGAGGGATCGTCGTCGACGTCGGTCAGCGGACACGCGGTGCTCGCGGTCGGCGGGTTGAAGATGAAGCGGCCGTTCGGGGTCGCCGAGCTGCCGGTCTCCACGCCCAGGCCGGGCACCGGGAAGCTCGCGACCGCGCGGTCGCGCGAGTACACCGGGTCCTGATCGACATAGCTCAAGCCCAGGAACAGGTTGGCGCGGTCGGTGTTGAAGCCCCACGCCAGGTCGACGCCCTGCAGCTCGCCGTCGCCCTTGCCGTACTGGCCGTAGTTCAGGCTGATCTGGCCGCCGTCGAAATTGCGCCGGGTGATGATGTTGACCACGCCGGCGATCGCGTCGGAGCCGTACAGCGAGGACGCGCCGTCTTCGAGGATCTCGATGCGCTCGACGATCGCCAGCGGAATGGTGTTGAGGTCGGTCGCCGCGCCCACGCCCGAGGCGGAGGACTCGTTGACCCAGCGCATGCCGTCGACCAGCACGAGCACGCGCTTGGGACCGAGGTGGCGCAGGTCGACCTGGGCCGAGCCGGCGCCGATGCCGTCGCCGTTCGGCGAGAAGCCGAAGTTGCCCGAGGAGTTGAACTTGGTGTTGAGCGCCGAGCCGGCGCCGGTGAGTTCCTGCACCACGTCGCCGATCGAGGTCAGGCCGGTGCGTTCGATGTCTTCGCGATTGAGGGTCTGGACCGGGACCTGGCTTTCGATCTCGGCCTTCTTGATGCGGGTGCCGGTGACCTGGACGGTGTCCAGCGTGGTGGCGTCTTTGGCGGGTGCGGCTTCCTGGGCGGCTGCGAAGCCCGGCAGGGCGACCAGCAGGGACAACTGGATGGCTTTCGCCAAGGCGTGACGACGCGACGCTTTCATCGACTCTCTCTCCCTCAAGGTGTTTGGCGTGGCTCTGATGGCCATTGGCGCACCGCCCGCGGCGGCCGGCGGCACCGGAAGGTTGTAAACAATTCGTGAAGCCGCCACAAGGCGCAAATAGCGGGCACTTGCCAACTGGGTCTCAGTTTTGATTGGCCTGCGGCCCGATGCGGGGCCGCGACCGGGTCGGACACGGTCGAGCGCGGGGTTTTCGTGTGCCAGCGGCGGCGATGCAGGGGCTTGCCGGAATCGCCGCGAAACGAGAAGCCGGTCGCGTTTTCAGCCGCCCAGCAGCAGGCTCACCGCGACCAGCACCAGAAACGCCGCGAACACCCGCTTGAGCGTGTCGCCATGCAGCTTGTGGGCAAGCCGCGTGCCGTAAGGCGCGCACAGCACCGAGGCGACGGCGACGCCGATCGCCGCCGGCAGGTACACATAGCCGATCGCGTGCTCGGGCAAGGCTCCGGCCGGCGCGTTGAGCGCATAGCCGATCGCGCTGGCCAGGCCGATCGCCACGCCGCAGGCCGAGGATGTGCCGACCGCGCGCACCGGCGCGACCCCGCGCCAGACCAGCAAGGGCACGGTCATGCTGCCGCCGCCGATGCCGACCACCGCCGACACCGCGCCGATGCCGACTCCCGCGGCGGTCATCGGCGCGCCTTGCGGCGGCGGCGCATCGGCGCCGAGTTCGGCGCGGTTCTTGCCGAACAGCAGCTGCGCGGCGGCGATCAGGCAGTAACCGGCGACGATCCAACGCAGCCACTCGCCGTCGATGCGCACCGCGACGAAGCTGCCGAGCCAGCCGCCGAGCAACAGGCCCGGAACCATCCAGCGCACGGTCGGCCACATCACGCTGCCGCGCTTGGCGTGGGCGCGCGCCGACGCGGTCGCGGTCAGCACGATGCTGGCCAACGAACTGGCCAGCGCGGTGTGCATGGCCGCTTCCTGCGGAATGCCGATTTCCGGCGCGATCCAGGCCAGCGCCGCGACCAGCACCAAGCCGCCGCCGATCCCGAGCAAACCGGCGAGCACGCCGGCGACCGCGCCGAGCGCGAGGAAAACCAGCCAGATCGCCATGCAGTGCTCCAAGGAATCAGCGAAGCGACGATCGCGGGTCGACCCATGGGCCTGCCCACATGCCTGGAGTCATCCGGCGAACGTCGCGATGCACCGATTCTGCATGCCATCGCTCCCACACGCGACCCACTTCCCACGCCTTTGCTTTCCGCCTTTGCTTTTCCCCCCTTTGCAAAAGGGGGGCAGGGGGGATTCGCTTTTGCCTTTCCCAATCACTACGAAAAAAGCCGCGCCCCCGAATCTCACTCATCAACCAACCCCTCGCAACAACCTCGCCAATACAAGACCACCGCCGCACCTGATCACCAAAGAACTCCTCCAGACCGCGACTTCGATAACCAAACACCGCGACCGCATTCCCACTCCGCACCCATCCACCCACCGTTCACATAAGACATTCATCCACGCTCGGCTATAGTCCCGAACATGCTCCCGCGCCCCTATTCCCTGCTGTTCGCCGCGCTCGCCGCGACCCTCGCCACCACCGCCTGCGCCCAGACCACGGCCGCGGCGCCGACGCTGCCCGCGGTCAAACCCGCGGCGATCAGCAACGCGCTGCCCGTGCCCACGGTCGATCCGCTGCTGCCGCGCGTGCGCGCCGCGATCGACGCCGCCGAACGCGGGCCGTTCGATGCCGGCCAGTACGCCGACATCGCCCGCCATCCGCTCTACGGCTGGGTCGAGTACGCCAGCCTGCGCCGCAACATCGACAGCGTGAACAACGGCCAGGCGCAGGATTTCCTCAATCGCCGCGGCAACGAAGCCTCCGGCGATGCGTTCCGCGACATCTGGCTGGCCGCGACCGCGCGCCGCGAAGACTGGGCCGCGTTCACCGCGGCGTGGACGCCGAAGAACAGCAGCGGCAAGGACCGCAGCGTCAGCCTGCGCTGCGCCGAATTGAACGCGCGCCAGGCGCTCGGCAAGGCCGACGCGCAATGGACCAAGGACGCGCAGGTGATCTGGCGCAGCAGCGGCAAGTCGCTGCCCGACAGCTGCGATGCGCCGTTCGCGGTGCTCGCCGCGCAAGGCGGGCTGAGCCCGGAGCTGCGCTGGGAACGCATCGACGCGGCCGCCGCGGAGTGGCAGCCGGCGGTGATGCGCGCGGCGGCGCGAGGATTGCCGGCGGATCAACTCGCCCAGGCCAACGACTACGCCGCGTTCCTGGACAACGTCAACGAACGCGCGCTCGCGTGGCCGAAAACCGAACGCAGCCGCAAGATCGCCTCCTACGGCCTGGCCAAGCTGGCCAAGGCGCAACCGGCCAGCGCCGAAGCGCAGTTGCCCAAATACGCCGCCGCCCTGGCATTCAGCGACGAAGACCGCGGCCGCGTGCTGTACCAGACCGCGCTGTGGTCGGTGGCCTCCTACGATTCCGAATCCGCGCGCCGGCTCAACGCCGTGCCGGAAGTGGCCTATGACGAACGCCTGCACGAATGGCGCGCGCGCGAAGCGATGTCGCGTTCGGACTGGGCCGGCGCGCTCGCCGCGATCCGCAAGATGGGCGCCAAGCAGCGCGACGAATCGCGCTGGGAGTATTTCGAAGCGCGGCTGAGCGAAATGGCCGGCGACAAGGCCAGCGCCGCGCGGCTGTACCGCGAATCGGCCAAGAATGCCGATTTCCACGGCTTCCTGTCGTCCGACCGGCTCGGCCTGCCGTACACGCTGTGCCCGGTGCAACCCAAGGACAGCGTCGCGGCCAAGGCCGCGATCGCGCGCGATCCGATCCTGCTGCGGGCGATGGGCCTGTTCCAGATCGAACGCGCCGCGTGGGCGATCCGCGAATGGGATGACGCGCTGACCCATTACGACGACACCCAGCGCCGCATCGCGATCGAAGTGGCGCAAAGCTACAACTGGTTCGACCGCGCGGTGTTCTCGCTCAACAAGACACCGAACGAACAGCGCATGTACTACCTGCGCTTCCCGCTGCACCACGGCGACACCATCCGCCGCGAATCGGCGCGCAACGGCATCGACCCGGCCTGGGTCGCCGCCGAGATCCGCGCCGAGAGCATCTTCAACCCGACCGCGCGCTCCGGCGCCAACGCGATGGGCCTGATGCAGGTGCTGCCCGGCACCGGCGCGCAGGTCGCCAAGAGCCTGGGCCTGCCCTGGGGCGGCGCGGCCAGCCTGTACGACTCGGACACCAACATCATTCTGGGCACCGCCTACCTGCGTCAGTTGCTCGACAAGTACGGCGGCCAGCCGTATTTCGCCATGGCCGGCTACAACGCCGGTCCGGCGCCGCTGGGGCGCTGGCAGTCGCAGCGGCCGGGCATGGATCCGGATTTCTGGATCGAAACGATCAGCTACAAGGAAACCCGCGAGTACGTCGCCCGCGTGTTGGCCTTCAGCGTGCTCTACGACTGGCGCCTCAACGGCGATGCGCTGAAGGTCAGCGACCGCATGCGCGGGATCAACAACACCGCGCGCAAGTCCTTCACCTGCCCGGCCTCGGCCGCCACCGCGACGGCGCCGCTGCCGGCCGAAACCGACTGAGCGCGCGCCGATGCCCGCGCCCCGTCGCCATGTCCTGATACTCGGCGGTACCGGCTTCGTCGGCCGCCACCTCGTCGAACAGCTGCTGCGCGAGCGCTGCCGCATCACCGTGCTCAGCCGCGGCGTCGATCCGGTCAAGAAGCAACTGCTGTCGCGCGACGCCAGCCTGATCGAAGGCGATGTCGGCAACCCGGATTTCCTGCGCGCGGTGCTCGACGATGTCGACGCGGTGGTCAATCTGGTCGGCATCCTCAACGAGCAAGGCGACAGCGGCGCGGGTTTCGAGCATGTCCATGTCGAACTGCTCGATGCGCTGATCGAGGCGATGCGCGACATGGGCGTGATGCGACTGCTGCAGATGAGCGCGCTCAACGCCGGCACCGGCCAGAGCCATTATCTGGAATCGCGCGGCCGCGCCGAACAGAAAGTGCGCGCGAGCAAGCTGTCGTGGACCTTGTTCCGACCGTCGGTGATCGCCGGCCCCGGCGACGGCCTGTTCTGCCGCTTCGACCAGTTGCTGCGCTACGCGCCGCTGCTGCCGATGGGCCGGGCGAACGCGCGCTTCCAGCCGGTGTGGGTCGGCGACGTCGCCCAGGCCTTCGTCAACGCCTTGAACGACGACAGCCACATCGCGCGCAGCTACAACCTGGTCGGGCCGGACGTGATGAGCCTGGGCGAGATCGTGCGCGCCACGGCGAAGGCACGCGGCCGCCTGCGCGCGGTGCTGCCGCTGCCCGATGCGCTGGGCAAGCTGCAGGCCGACATCGGCGAATTCCTGCCGGGCAAACCGATCAGCCGCGACAACTGGCGCTCGCTGCAGAGCGATTCGACCAGTGTCGAGAATGGCTTGCTGAAATTGGGCGTGACGCCGACGCCGGTGTTGCCGCACTTGCCCGAAATCCTCGGCACCCGACTGTAGGAGCGGCGTAAGCCGCGACCGCGACATCGCGCTTACGTCGTATCTGTGATGTCGCGGTCGCGGCTTACGCCGCTCCTACAGGGGGCGGACGCGACAACGTCGTCTCGACCGCCCTGCGCTAGGATGCGCATCACCGCCACGACAAGGACATCCCCATGGGCCTGCTCGACACCCTGCTCGGCCATGCCGGCGAAAAATCCACCGACAAGGTCAACGAAGATTTCGCCCCGCTGCTCGCGCCCGGCGAGAGCGTGCAGCGCGCGTTCGGCGAAATCCGCGACCTGATCGTGTTCACCGACCGCCGCCTGATCCTGGTCGACAAACAGGGCGTGACCGGTCGCAAGACCGAATTCCTCAGCCTGCCCTACCGCAGCATCGTGATGTTCTCGCTGGAAACCGCCGGCCATTTCGACCTGGAAGCCGAACTGCGGCTGTGGGTGTCGGGCCAGCCCAATCCGATCATCCGCCACCTCGGCCGCAGCGCCGGGTCGGAAGACATCATCGCGCTGCTGGCGCAGAACACGCCGCGCTAGCGCGCGCGCATCGCAACGGTATTCGAGGAACGCAAGGATGAAGGTGTATCTGGTCGGCGGCGCGGTGCGCGATTCCCTGCTCGGCCTGCCGGCGGGCGATCGCGACTACGTTGTGGTCGGCGAAACCCCCGAGGCGATGCTCGCGGCCGGATTCAAGGCGGTCGGCAAGGATTTCCCGGTGTTCCTGCACCCCGACAGCGGCGAGGAGTACGCGCTCGCGCGCACCGAACGCAAGTCCGGACGCGGCTACCGCGGCTTCGTGGTCGACGCCGATCCGTCGGTGACCTTGGACGAGGACCTGGGCCGGCGCGACTTCACCATCAACGCGATCGCCCGCGACGAAAGCGACGGCCGCCTGGTCGATCCCTACGGCGGCGCGCGCGACCTCGAGGCGAAAGTGCTGCGCCACGTCGGCCCGGCCTTCGTCGAAGACCCGTTGCGGGTGCTGCGCGCGGGCCGCTTCATGGCGCGCTTCGCCGAACACGGCTTCACCGTCGCGCCCGAGACGATGGCGTTGATGCGGCAAATGGCCGAGTCGGGCGAACTGTCCGACCTGGTCGCCGAACGGGTCTGGCAGGAACTGCGCCGCGCGCTGAGCTGCGCGCGGCCGTCGGCGTTCCTGCGCACCCTGCACGACGCCGGCGCGCTGGCGGTGGTGCTGCCGGAAGTCGACGCCTTGTACGGCGTACCGCAGCGCGCCGAATTCCATCCCGAAGTCGATACCGGCATCCACACCGAGATGGTGGTCGACATGGCCGCGCAGCTCGCGCCCGGCGACGACCTGATCGGTTTCGCCGCGCTGACCCACGACCTGGGCAAGGCGCTGACCCCGGCCGACATCCTGCCGCGCCATCTCAATCACGAACGCGCCGGACTGGAACCGCTGGCCGGCTTGTGCGCGCGCCTGAAAATACCGACCGAGCACCGCCTGCTCGCCGAAGCGGTGTGTCGCGAACACCTCAACGTGCATCGCTTCAACGAGCTGCGCGCGCGCACCGTGTTTGAGCTGATCGCGCGCTGCGACGGCTTCCGCAACCCGAAGCGGATCGAACAGATGGCGCTGGTGTGCGAAGCCGACAAGCGCGGCCGGCTGGGCTTGCAGGACGGCGAGTATCCGCAGGGACCGGCCTTGTGCGCCGCCCTGGCCGCGGCGTTGAAGGTGCGCGCGAGCGATTTGCCAGCGGGACTGGAAGGGCCGGCGGTCGGCGAGGCGATGCGGCGCGCGCGGATCGCGGCGATCGCGGCCCGTCGTGGCGAGAGCAATGAGAGCAGCGAGAGCAGCTAGTTGGCGGCTTGGTAACGGCGATAACGCAACCACCCATCGTGCGTCCGCGTTATCGCGTCGGCGCCATCCAACGCCGCGGACCGGTCAAAGATCGATCCTGATCACCCGGTAGCCGTCGGCCTCGGGCAAGGCGTCGACCATCTCCTCGCTATCGTCCTGACCGGCACCGGCGGCGAAGCGATAGACCAGGTAGCGTCGTTCGGTCTCCAGGCGTCCGCCGGGCGGAAACACCAGCAGGCGGTCCTTCGCGCCCAGGTACAACCAGCCCGGGGCATTGCGTTCGGCGAAATCGAACCGCTCGTAGGCGCGCCTACCGGTGTCGTACACCAGCACCAGTCCGCGCGGATAACCGGCCGACATGAATTCGCCCATCACCGCCAGCGCGCGCTGCCTGTCGCCGACGCATTTGACCTTGACCTCGGAGCCGCGCGAGTCGTCGGACTCGCCACCCCACAAGGTCGCCTTCGCCGCCTTGCCCTGGCGCAAAGAGTAGACGTAGGTGTCTTCGATCTTGCCGGCGCGCGAAATCTCGGCGACACGCGGCTGCTTGGCCGGCCCCAGGTCGCAGGACACGGGCTTGGTCCCGGCCAAGGCCAGGGCGGGCAGCAACAGCAGACTCAGGCCGATACGTTTCATTTGAGGTCTTTCATTTCCAGCAGCGGCTTTATCGAATTCGGATCCGCGTCCATTTTGTCGGCGGTGATCTAGATCTTGTTGCAGTACGTCGGCTGTTCCGGCCCACGGTATCCCGCGTAGACCTTGGTGATATCGCCGTTGCTCTTGTCCAGCCAGTATTGCAGGTACTCAGTGCAGACCTGGATATTGGTCGCGCCCTTGTACAATTCGTCGTTATCGTAGGCCGCCTTCGCTTCCTTGAAGGCCGCCGCCTTCTGAATATCGCTCGGGGTCTCGCCGAGTTTCGCCTTCAGGCCCACCGCGTACACCTGCTTGATCGCATTGGGCTGAACCTGCATCAATCCCTGCGCGCTGTGCTTGCCCTTGCCCGCGCGTTCGTCGAACGCCGAGTCCTTGAAGCACTGCGCGACGATCACCTGATCAGGCGCCTTCAAGCGATTTTTCGCCGGTCAAGCGGCGCCATCAATCGCATCAAAACAGCAAGATTTACTGTGCAATATCGCGAGCCGTACTCGACCGCATAAAACAAAACCGCCGCGCGACTCAGCCGCGCGGCGGTTGGTTTGCAGCGAATGCGGAGCCGCTCAGAACCGATAATCGATCCGAGCGTAATAGCTGCCGCCGTTCATGCCGAACGGCAAGGTTTCCCAGCCGTACTTGAAGCCCAGTTGCGGGAACGGCGCGCCGGTCTGCGGGTCCCACTTGTCGGGATAGGTGTCGAAGATGTTGTTGCCGCCGACGGTCACGCTGGTCTTGTCGTTGAACTTGTAACGCACCGCCAGGTCGCCGAGCCACTTGCCGCCCCAGGTCTGCTTGACGCCCGGGGTGAAGCCTTCGCCGGTCACCGGGCCGTAGTAGTTGGCGCGCGCGGTCCACTCCCACTTGTTGATCTCGTACACGCCCTGCAGCACGTGGTGTTCGCGCGGCTGGCCGCGTTCGATCAAGGTCACCTGGGTGTCGTCGAACAAGGCGCTCGGCGAGAGGATGCTCGACTGCGAACGGCGGTCCTTCACTTCGGTCTTGTTGAAATGCACCAGCGCGGTGAGGTTCAACTTGGAACCGCCGGCGAACTCGGTGTTGTGGTTGGCCACGATGTCCACGCCGGTGGTGCGGGTGTCGATGGCGTTGGTGAAGAACAGCACCTGACCGACGCCGATCGGATCGAGGATCGCGCGGATCGGGCAGTTGCCGTTGCCCGGCGCGCACGGCTGGCCGTTGGTGCCGACCGACTCGGGCTGGATGTTGCTGGAGAAAATGATGCGATCGTCGATGTCGATGCGGAACACGTCCATCGTCAGCGAGAAGCGATCGTTCGGCTTGAGCACGAAACCGACCGAGGCGCTCTTGGAGGTCTCTTCCTTCAGCGGTTCGATGCCGAACGCTCGGGTGACCGCGCTGTCCTGGCGCGCGGTCAGGGTGTCGGTCAGCACGCCGGCGGCATTGAGGTTGGTCGAGCGCTGGCTGTAGAACAGCTGCTGCACGCCCGGCGCGCGGAAACCGGTGGAGACCGTGCCGCGCAGCGCGAACTGCTCGGTCGCGTCGAAACGCGCCGACAGCTTGCCGGTGGTGGTGTTGCCGAAGTCGGAGTAATCCTCGTAACGCACCGCGCCGCCGAGCAGGAACTTGTCGGTCAGGTTGGTTTCGGCGTCGAGGTAGATCGCGTAGTTGTGGCGGCCGTCGTCGACCGCTTCGTTCGGCGAGAAGCCCGGGAAGCCCTGCATGCCCGGCTGCGCGGTGTCGCCGGTCTGGCCGACGATGTTGATCGCGCGGTTGTTGGTGCGGCCGTAGGTGTAGGTCACCGGCGCGCCGGCGCGGATCTGGTAGTCGTCCTTGCGGTATTCCACGCCGGTGCCCAGGTACAGCGGACGATCGTTGAAGCCCTTGAGGGTGCCGCGAAAATCCAGGTTGAACGTGGTCTGGTCGAACTGCAGGGTGCCGGTGTCGGCCCTCGTCGGCGACTGCGCATAAATGCCGCCGCCGGGCTTGGGCTCGTACCACCAGCTGACGTTGACCGAGTTGCTTTCCTCGAAGCCGAACTTGCTGCGGCCGCGGTTGACCGAGATGTCCCAGTCCCAGTTGTCGTTGATCGTCGCCTTGTAGCCGACCGCCAGCGAGGTGTCGTCGACCGTGGTCAGGATGTTGGGCAGGAAGCCGTCCGGGTAAAGCGCCGGCACCGTGCGGTTGTCGCCGGGGCTGCGGAAGAAGCCGGAGGAATCGCCCTTGCGCCTGGACAGGCCGCCGAACCAGTACAGCTCGCCGGCGCCGACCGGCAGGCCGCCGTTGAACCAGAAATAGGCGTCGGTCGCGTCGGCGTCGCCCAGGCGCTGGGTCACGCGCGGCGGATTGACGCGCAGGCTGTCGGGACCGGCGCGATTGGTTTCGGCGCGGTCGCGGTATTCCAGCGACAAGTTGAGGAAGCCGCCGTCGTCGCCGAGCTTGACCCCGGTGTTGACCGAGCCCTGGTAGTTGGCGCCGTCGCCGGCGTAGTTCTTGCCGGCCTGGAACGATAGCTGGGTTTCTTCGGTCTGCTTCTTCAGGATGATGTTGATCACGCCGGAGATCGCGTCCGAGCCGTACTGCGCGGCGGCGCCGTCGCGCAGCACTTCGATGCGCTCGATCGCCGACAGCGGAATGGCGTTGATGTCGGTACCGGCCGAACCGCGGCCGATGGTCTGCTGCACGTTGACCAGCGCCTGCTGGTGGCGGCGCTTGCCGTTGACCAGCACCAGCACCTGATCGGGACCGAGCGAACGCAGCGTCGCCGGACGCAGGATGTCGGTGCCGTCGCTGACGAAGGTGCGCGAGAAATTGAACGACGGCTCGAGCATCTGCAGGATCTGGCCGATCTCGGTCGCGCCGGTGGCGTTGAGTTCTTCCTTGCCGATCACGTCGACCGGCGCCGCGGTGTCCTCGGCGGCGCGACCGCGCGCGCGCGAACCGGTCACCTGCACCGCGTCGAGGGTCGTCGCATCGCGGCTGGCCGGAGCGGCGTCCTGGGCGAGCGCGGCGGTGGGGACGAAGGCGCTGGCGGCCATGGCGGCGGCCACGGCCAGCGCCAATCGGTTGCGATGCACTGAAGACATGAGTCGGTTCCTTGCGAAAGAGAGGCGGGCTCCCGTGGCCCGCGCTGGAGCCTCACAAGTTCTTAACCTTTACGCAATACGCCGTGTGACTGTGCCGACTTTGCCTTTGTGACCGATTTCCTAGAATGACGAATGGCTAATGAGCGGTTCAGCGGTTAATGGGCGGGCGTCACTGAATGGGTTCGGCGAGTGGCGGCGCTTGTCTGGCACGTCTTATGCGCATGTCGTGTGCCAGGTGCGCGAAGCGGTGGGTTGCGCGGGGTGGCAGGCCGTCGTCGTGGGTGCGGTGGCGCGGTCGCGGCTCGCGCCGCTCCTACAGGGGCTAGGGGCGGGGAGCGTGCCGGTGTCGGCGTGATTGGGCGAAACGACTGTAGGAGCGGCGCGAGCCGCGACCACGTCAATGAAACAACGCCGCAATCCCGCTGCCGTTCCACAGCCGTCCCGCTGCGCCCCGCTCAACCCCGCTTAGGCGCCAGCCTGCGATCGACCCGCTGCAGCCACAACGCCACCGGCGTGCGCGCCAAGAACAAACCGGCCAAGGCGCCCAGGCCGTTGGCCAGGGCATCGGCGGCGTCGCCGCTGCGCGAATCGGTCAGCTGGGCCTGGGCGAATTCCAGGCCGACGCCCATCGCGATCAAACCGATCGCCGCGATCGCCTGCGGCCGCATCCGCGCGAACAACATGCCGGCATAGGCCGACATCGCCAGGTAGGCGCTGAAGTGTTCGATCTTGTCGAACTGCGAAAACGGGGTCGGCGGCAGATCGCGCGCGGGCAACAGGCAGGTCGCGATCACCACCGCGATCATCGCCAGCCACAGCGCGACCCACAGCGCGGGACGTTCGAACTCGCGCAGCCACGCGCGCGCTGGCGCGACGCTCACGGGCCCGCGCCCACGAACAACTCGACACACCGTTCGACGAACCGACACGCGCTCACAGGCGATGACTCAGATCGCCGGCCAGGAACGCGACGCCGAATTCGACGTCCTTCTGCAAGCCCATCACCTGGAAGCGCTCGCCCATCTCGCTGGGCAAGGTCAGCTGCTTGACCTCGGCGAGCCGGCGCTGCTTTTCGGCTTCGTCCTTGATCGTCTCGATCCGCTGCAACACGCCGGCCAGGCCGTTGCCGAGCAGGAAATTCGCCTGCGAGCAATAACCCGCCAGATCGAATCCGGCATGCACGCCGGCCTCGACCAATGCGGTGAAATCCACCGAGGCGGTCAGGTCCTGCAAGCCCGGCCACAGCAAGGGATCGCCGTGCATGCGATGACGGTAGAACGCGCGCAAGGTGCCGTCGCTGCGTTCGGGCGCGTAGAACTCGCCGCGCGGATAACCGTAGTCGACGAACAGCATCGCGCCGCGGCGCAAACCGCCGGACACGGCCTGAATCCAGTACGGCAACTGCGGCAACAACTCGGAGCGATAGCCTTCGGCGAAGGGATGTTCGAGCCGGCGCTCGGCCTGGCGCACCGCGTTGGCGAGAAAATCGTCGGCCGGACGCAACTCGCGGGCGAAACCCTCGCCCTCGACCACGATGTGTTCTTCGTGGACTTCTTCGTTATGGATGGCGAAGCGCGGCGTCGGCAGCGCATCGATCACTTCGTTGGCGAACAGCACGCCGTCCCACTCGTCGCCGAACGGGCCGTCCGGCCATTCGAGCAGTTCGAACAAGGGCGGCACCAGACGTTCGCGCAGCCGCTCGCGCTGGCGGTGACGCAGCTCGGCGCTGGGTTCGAGGATGGCGTAGCGATCGGGCAGCGCATCGAGTTCCAGCAGCCGCTTGAGCGCGACCTCGGCGAACGCGCCGGTGCCGCCGCCGACTTCCAGAAACCGCGCCTGCGGTCCGATCTGCTGCAACACCGGCGCCACCGCTTCGGCCACGCAGGCGGCGAAGATCGGCCCGAGCTCGGGCGCGGTGACGAAATCGCCGTCGCGGCCGAACTTGCTCGCGCCGGCGCTGTAATAGCCCAGGCCGGGCGCGTACAAGGCCAGTTCCATGTAGCGCGAGAACGGAATCGCCCCGCCGTTCGCGGCGATCTGCTCGCGGATCAATTGGGCCAGGCGCGCGCTGTGGGCGAGCGCGTCGGCGTCGGGAGGCGGCAGATCGAAGGTTTTCAAAGGTCTGGGGCGGCGGCAGGAACAGGGCGTCAGGATACGGTCCGGCGACGGCGCCGGCGAGTCGCGCGCGGCGAACGGGCTGTTGCACCATCACGCAGCGCCGCGCCGCCCGGCGCCGGACGCTAGCGCTTTGGTACTAAACCCGCGGCTTTCGGCGCGGTGTGCGGTTTACTTTCAACCTGTCCGTGCACGATGGCGCGGTCATCCAGGGAGGTTCGCGCATGAGCACGGTCGATCCGGCCATCGTCCGGCGCCAGGAACTGATCGATCAGTTTCGACAGCCGCAACGGCCCAGCGGGCTGTTCTGGGTCTTGGTTTCGATCGTCGCCGCGCTGTGGGGCCTGTTCGCCTATTCGGTCGCGCACGTCGGTCAGTACCCCGTCGGCGACGGCTATGTGGCGCCCTTGGCGTATGCGGCCGACGCCACCCCGCCGATGTTCTGGGGCATCTTCGTCGGCGCCTTCGGCGCATTTATTCTCGGCTTCCTGCTGAGCTTCGCCCTGGCCGAGCTATACGGCATGGCGGCGACCACCTGGGGCGGCTTCGCCGTGACTCAGGTCGCCTGGGCGCTCGGCCTGTGGCGCGGCGCGGCGGATGCGTGGCTGCCGCCGGTGCCGCTCGGCGCATCGCTGGCCGCGCCCTCGCCGCCCAGCGCGCAGTGGGACCGGCTGACCTGGCTGGGTTGGCATTCGCAGTACTGGTTGCCGCTGTTGCTGGTCGCCACGGCGCTGGTGTGCGCGATGCTCGCGCGGCGCGCTTACCGCAAGCGCCTGCGCTACTTCCAGCGTCTGCGCCGGATCGTCGGCGAAGGCACGCGTACCGCCGGCGTGGTGACCGAAACCCACGACACCGGCGTGGAGATCCTCAACCAGCCGCGCATTCGCTACGTGGTCAAGTTCAGCGATCACCAGGGCGTCGAACGCTGGGTGACCAAGACCGGGCAGTTCGACGCGATGCAGTTGCCGCGCGCGGGCGATGCGGCGGTGGTGTGGTTCTATCCCGAGCATGCCGGCGACGAAAGCCGGATCGCGGTGGCGCTGGGGGCGGTCGACGATGAATTGCTGGCCGCGGCGTTGGCCAAAACCTAGTGGCGAGTCATCGCGCCGCGGTGATTGCGCGCGCTTCGGCGTGGTCGCGGTGGCGCGGTCGCGACTAGCGGCGCGCCAGCAATCGGTTTACGTGGTTGCGATGCGAGCATGCGGGCTCGCTTACCTTGCCATTGCAAATGCCGCGCGAGCGACAAGCGCGAAATCGCAAACAAATCGGGGCGCCGAAGCGCCCCGATCCTGGCCGTCGCGAATGCTGCGCCTCAACGAACCAGCGAGCTTTCCAGTTGCAGGCCCTCAAAGCCGCGCGGCACCTCGCCGTCGACCGCATACCGGTACAACGCCGCCGAGTACACGCTGCCGAGCGCGCTCTGGTACACCGCCAATGCCAGCAGCACCAGCACGGTGATCGCGCCGAGCAATACCGCCAGCGCCGAAGACAGCAGGCCCAGCACATACGCCAGGCCGAAGCCGATCAGGCCGACCGCGACCATCGCCAGGCCCGTGGCCAGGCCGATCCCGACCATGCCCGCCGTGCTCTCGCCCCAGGTGCGCTTGAACATCGCCACGCTGCGCTTGACCGCATCGACCGGGCCGACGTCCTCGGCGACCAGCACCGGCACCACCAGGAACGTCGCCATGGTCCAGGCCGCGCCGAGCGCGCCGCCGATCAGGCGCACGATGAAGTTGTTGTCGCGGTCCTTGAGCGCCTTGAGGATCATGCCGACGGTCGCGGCGATCGCCGCATACCCGGCGATCGCGCCCAAGCGCGAGCGCGCGGCGTTGAAGCCGTCGGCCAGGGTCGGGTCGCCGCCTTCCAGCCGGATCATCGCCGCGCTGACCAGCGCGCAATTGCAGAAGATGATCGCGAAGTACTGGCAGAAGTAGAACGCGAAGGCGAACAGCAGCGAACCCGGCCCATAGCCGTCGGCGAACACGTCCAGCGCCAGCGCCGGAATCAGGAACGTCGCCAGCACGACCAGCACGCAGACCGCCGATATGATCGGGAAGATCAACAGCTCCCGATCCGAATTGAGCACCGCCGCGCTGGCCTTGGCCAATTGCCAGCTGCGGGAAATTTTCTCGAACATCGCCTGCCCCCAGGTTTAGTGACCGGGGCATCGTCGAACCTGTGATGGGAATTCGCAAGTGGGAGATGCACTGCGATCTGAAACAAGCGCGTCGGGGCTGCCCCCACAAAAGACCTTCGGCGCTCGCGCTTGCGGGCGGTTTTCGTGTCTGGGCTCAGGCCGACGCTTCGAAGTCTTTTGTGGGCGGGGCGTCAGCCCCGACGCTTTCGTCTTGGATCGCCGAACACCCAAGCCATCAGCTCGACAACTCAGCTCACCCGCGGCTGCGCTCGATCGACACCCCGACCCCGCGCGCGTTGCGGATCGCGCCGGGCTTGCTCAACTTGAGCCGGACCCGGGCGACCTTGAACTCATCGAGCACGATCGCGGCCACGCGTTCGGCCAGGGTCTCGACCAGGCCGAACTGCGACTGCGCGACGAACTCGGTGATGCGCGCGCACACCGCCGCATAGTCGAGCGTGTCGCCGATCGCATCGCTGGCCGCGGGCACGCGGTTGTCGAACGCCATCTCCAGATCGAACACCAGCGGCTGGCGAATGCCGCGCTCCCAGTCGTAGATGCCGATCACGGCTTCGATTTCCAGGCCTTCTATGAAAACGTGATCCATGAGTTGAGAGCCGGGAATGGGGAATGGGGAGTCGGGAATCGGAAAAGCGGTTGCGGCGCTATCTGAAGCATCGCGTTCGGATCGGGGATCGTTCATGGCGTTTGCATTCAACGAACGACAAGAGCGGCGAAACGCGGGGCGCTAGCATGCCACGGGCCGCACGAATGCGCCGTCCGATTCCCGACTCCCCATTCCCGATTCCCAGCTCCTCACACCGCCCGCAACAACGCCATATCCCAGCGCGGCGTCACCTTCACCGCGGCCTCTTCGTGCTGCCCGGCCTGCAATCGCAGCGCGCCGGCGTAGGCGATCATCGCGCCGTTGTCGGTGCAGAACATCGGCCGCGGGAACGCGACCCGGCCGCCGCGCTTTTCCGCCATCGCGGCGAGCTTGGCGCGCAGGCGCGTGTTGGCGCCGACGCCGCCGGCGACCACCAGGGTCTTGCAGCCGGCCGCGTCGAGCGCGCGTTCGCACTTGATCGCCAGGGTGTCGACCACCGCGTCCTCGAACGCGCGGGCGATGTCGGCGCGGGTCTGCTCGGTCTGGTCGCTGTTCTGCCAGGCCAGCAGCACCTGGGTCTTCAAGCCGCTGAAACTGAAATCCAGGCCGGGCCGGTCGGTCATCGGCCGGGCGAACTTGAACTTGCCGGGGGTTCCCAACGCGGCCTGCGCCGCCAGTTGCGGGCCGCCCGGGTACGGCAGGCCCATCAGCTTGGCGGTCTTGTCGAAGGCTTCGCCGGCGGCGTCGTCGAGGGTCTCGCCGAGCAGGCGGTACTGGCCGATCCGTTCGACCGCGACCAGCTGGGTATGGCCGCCGGATACCAGCAGGGCCACGAACGGCGGCTCGGGGCGGCCGAGCGGGTCGTCCTCCATCAGCGGCGCGAGCAGATGGCCTTCCATATGGTGGACACCGACCGCCGGCACCTCCAGCGCCCAGGCCAGCGCGCGCGCGACCCCGGCGCCGACCAGCAGCGCGCCGACCAGCCCGGGGCCGGCGGTGTAGGCCACCCCGTCGAGCTCGTCCACGCCCAGCCCGGCCTCGGCCAGGGTCTGGCGGACCAGCGGCAGCAGTTTGCGCACGTGGTCGCGGCTGGCCAGCTCGGGCACCACCCCGCCGTACTCGGCGTGCAAGGCGATCTGGCTGTACAGGGCGTGCGCGCGCAGGCCGGTGTCGGTGTCGTAGACGGCCACGCCGGTCTCGTCGCAGCTGGTCTCGATACCCAGCACTTTCATCGGGACGGGCCCTGGGAGGGGGCGGGGAAAGCCGTTTTCTGGGAGAATGTCGCGTTCATGGGGTGTATGTTGCACCTTCGGCGGGGGCATCGCTATAATGCGCGGCTCTCCCGGTCCTCCGGGCCGGTCCCAGATAACGAGATTACGTATGCCCAGCGTCAAAGTCCGCGAAAACGAGCCTTTCGAGTTTGCCCTGCGTCGCTTCAAGCGCACCTGCGAAAAGGCCGGCGTCCTCGCCGAAACCCGCAAGCGCGAGTTCTATGAGAAGCCGACCCAAGAGCGCAAGCGCAAGGCTGCCGCGGCGGTGAAGCGTCAGGCGCGCCGCGCCTCGCGCGACGTCACCAAGCGCCAGCGCTTGTACTGATCGCGCATTCCGCGCATGGCCAGCTTCGCGGCTGGCCCTGCATGGGATGACCATCAAGCCGGCCGCGCCTTGTGCGCTGCCGGCTTTTTGCGTTCCACGCTGGAAGAGCGGGAATGGGGAATCGGGAGTGGGGAATCGGAAAGGCAACCGCCACCGCCCCACCTCACCCCATCCTGCCGCCGCCGCGCGGTCCGTGACCGATTCCCGATTCCCGATTCCCGATTCTCCATTCCCGATTCACGAGCCCCTTATGAGCCTCAAGCAACGCCTCACCGAAGACATGAAGGCCGCCATGAAGAGCGGCGACAAGCACTCCCTGGGCGTGATCCGCCTGATGAATGCCGCGCTCAAGCAGAAGGAAGTCGACGAGCGCATCGAGCTCGACGACGTGGCGGTGATCGCGATCCTCGACAAGATGGTCAAGCAGCGCCGCGACTCGGTCAGCCAGTTTGAGGCGGCCGCGCGCGAAGACCTGGCCCAGGTCGAACGCGAGGAGATCGTGGTGATCGAACGCTACCTGCCGGCCAAGATGGGCGAGGCCGAGGTGCTGGCGGTGATCGAAGCGACCATCGCCGAAGTCGGCGCGACCGGCCCGGCCGACCTGGGCAAGCTGATGGGCCCGCTCAAGGCCAAGCTGGCCGGCAAGGCCGACATGGGCCAGGCCTCGGCGCTGGCGAAGAAGCGTCTGGCCGGCTGAGCCGCGCCGCAAGACACGCCGCTCTCCTGGACGAGAGTGGCCTTGGAACCCCGCAGGCGCCGCGTCCGTGGCGCCTGCGATCCACGCCCGCAAGGGCCGCACACCCGGAGGTGCACCATGAAACGCAAGACCACCCACCGCGACTGCTTTCGAGCCGCTGCTGTCCGAGATTACGCCGGCGTTTGACGCCGCGGCCTGCTTTCGAGACCGACTTCGAAGCGGCATCCCACGATAACGATCGCGGCATCGTCGACACCGCGCTCGACGCGGCGCCCACGCGTGAAATCACCCGCAAGCGCCGCAAAGGCTTCCCCTCCGAATCCCGGGTCAAACGCGGCCGGCGGCTGGTCCATGGCGACAAGGAACTGGTCGAGAAGCTGGGCCGCAACGATCCCTGTCCCTGCGGCTCCACGCGGAGGTTTAAGGAACTGTTGCCTCGGCGCCGGGCGGTATGAAGGGGTCGAGCGCGACGATTACTTCCGTGATTGATCGCTTCGGCGGCTGAGAATGGCCGCGGTGATGGCCGTCGCGTCGCTTGCTTGCAGGCGGCGCGATGGTTTTTTTGCCGCGGTCGCGGCTCATGGCCGAAGGAAATCCAGCAGGACGCCGCTCCCACACGGGATATATGGCATTCGGCCTCGGCTTGTAGCGGCGAATCGCCGCACCCGCATCGACCCGCGCTCCGCCTGAACCCCACCCGCGCGATCTGCACACCACGCCGACGCGCCGCTAACCCGATTGGCGGATACTGAATGCGACGCCGCACGCGCCGCCATTACTTCCGCATGCCCGTAAATCCCGATCCGCCGACCTCGCCCGCGACCGAGCACGCGCCCCCACGCGATGCCGCGTCGCGCGCCTCCAACCCGGACCTGCGCAGCGGCGCCGGCGAGTTCGCGCACGAGACCATGGAGCGCATCCACGCCCTGCAGGCCCGCCTGGAGCAGAGCTGGCCGGGCAAGTTCGTGCAGCGCTTCGTCGATTACGACATCCTCGCCCTGGCTGCGGCGCTGTCGTTCTACACCCTGCTGTCGCTGGCGCCGCTGATCCTGATGGTGCTGTGGCTGACCACCGCGCTGTATCCGTCCGCGCAGGAAGAATTTTTCCGCCAGATCGGCCTGCTCGCCGGCAGCCAGGTCGAAAGCACGGCGCGGCTGATCGTGGAAAACGCCGAAAACCGACCGGGCACGGGTTCGTTCGCCGCGTTGCTGGGCACGGTGGCGCTGTTGGTCGGCGCCTCGGCGGTGTTCGGCCAATTGCAGGCCGCGCTCAACCGGGTGTTCCGCAGCGACGCCAAGCGCCTGGGCGGGCTGGCCGCGTGGCTGCGCAAGCGCCTGCTCTCGTTCGGCATGGTCATCAGCGTCGGCTTTTTGCTGGTGGTGTCGATGGCGGTGCAGGCCGCGCTGCAACTGCTGATCGCCTACGTGCCCGACCTGCTGCCGGTGTTCGCCGCGGTCGCCTCGTTCGTGCTGTACGCGCTGGTGTTCGCGGCGATGTACCGCTGGCTGCCCGACCGACCGGTCAGCAAGGGCCGCTCGCTGGTCGGCGGCGCGCTGACCGCGGGCTTGTTCATGCTCGGCCGCAGCGCGATCGGCCTGTACCTGGGCCAGGCCAGCCTCGGCACCGCCTACGGGCCGGCCGGCGGCCTGGTGATCATGCTGGTGTGGATGTACTACTGCGCGGTGGTGTTTCTGCTCGGCGCGCTGATCACCGCGATGCTCGACGAGCACGCGCGGGTGCGCCGGCGCCTGGCCGAGGAGCGCAAGGCGGCGGGATTGGCCGCGCACGACGCCGCAACCTCCGCCGGAACATAGACGGCCCCGACCGCCGCGCGGCGAACGCGGCGCCTGTCGATTCCGCGCGTGCCCGTTCGTCGCCTGAGTATCCGCAGCGCAAACGAGGACACCGATGGAAATCCACTGGATTCAAGCCCAGGCCCCGCGCCGGGTGCTGGCCCTGGTCAAGCACCTGGGCATCGAGGCCGAGCTGATCGAGCACGACCTCATGGCCGGCTCGATGAAACACCCCGACTACGCCGCGCTCAACCCCAACATGAAAGCGCCGACCCTGGTCGACGGCGACGTGGCGCTGTGGGAAGCCTCGGCGATCATGGCCTACCTGTGCATCCGCGCCGGCTCGGACATGTGGCCGGCGCACCATCCGGCCGAACAGGTGCAGGTGCTGCGCTGGCTGTCGTGGAACGACTGCCACTGGGCGCCGACGATCGATGCGCATTATTTCGAATACATCATCAAGGGCCACTACGGTTTCGGCGAACCGGACCTGGAGCTGCTGCAATCGCGCCAGCGCGACATCGCCAAGTACGCCGGCGTGCTCGACGGCCACTTGCAAGGCCGCGATTTCGTCGCCTGCGGCCGGCTGACCATCGCCGATTTTCAGCTCGCCTCGATGGCGACCTATTGGCGCCAGTGCCATCTGCCGCTGGGCGACTACCCGAACATCGTGCGCTGGCTGGACGGGCTGATGCGGATTCCGGCCTGGGCCGAGCCGTGGCCGGGTCGGCCGGGGTTGTAGGCGCGGCGGCATCGAGCGCTCGGGCGTCGGATTGACGCCCGGCCCACAGACATCCAAGCCCGATCCGCGGTGGCGGCGCAGGTCCGCCTGAAGCCCGCCCGATCCCGTCGCGGCCTGAGCGCGCCGCTCATGGCATCCTAGTCGCCGATCCGCAACGAGTTCCGCCGCCCTTCGCGGGCGCCCCCGGCATGGCCCGCATCCCCGACGGCTTCATCGACGACCTCCTCGCCCGCACCGACATCGTCGAGGTGGTCGGCGCGCGCGTGCCGCTGAAACGTAAAGGAAAGGAATACTCGGCGCGCTGCCCGTTCCACGACGAGCGCTCGCCGTCGTTCTGGGTGTCGCCGACCAAGCAGTTCTATCACTGCTTCGGTTGCGGCGCACACGGCACCGCGATCAGCTTCCTGATGAACTACGACCGGCTGGAGTTCCTCGACGCGGTCGAGGAATTGGCCAAACGGGTCGGCGTGGAAGTCCCGCGCGACGCTCGCGGGCGCGATGAGAACTCCGATACTCAGGATCTGTTCAACGCGCTGGAAGCCGCGCAGCGTTTCTTCCTCAAGCAGTACGCCAGCAGCGGCAAGGCCCAGGGTTATCTCGACAGCCGCGGAGTCAGCATCGACATCCGCGACCGCTTCGGCATCGGCTACGCGCCCGACGGCTTCAACGCATTGCGCGATGCGCTGGGCACCGACGAGCGCCGGATGAAATTGCTCGAACGCGGCGGCATGCTGTCGAAGAACGACAGCGGCCGGGTCTACGACAAATTCCGCGACCGGGTGATGTTCCCGATCCACGACCGGCGCGGACGCGTGATCGCCTTCGGCGGCCGCGTGCTCGACAAGGAAGACGGGCCGAAGTACCTCAACTCGCCGGAAACCCCGCTGTTCCACAAGGGCCGTGAGTTGTACGGCCTGTGGCAGGTGCGTCAGACCCACAACAAGATCCCGCGCCTGATCGTGGTCGAGGGCTACATGGACGTGATTGCGCTGTTCCAGCACGGCGTCGACACCGCGGTGGCGACGCTCGGCACCGCGACCACGCCCGACCATGCCGAGCTACTGTTCCGCAACACTGCCGACGTGTATTTCTGTTTCGATGGCGACCGCGCCGGGCGTAGCGCGGCGTGGAAAGCGGTGGAATCGGTACTGCCGCGGATGAAGGACGGGCGCCAAGCGTATTTCCTATTCCTGCCCGACGGTGAAGATCCTGATTCACTAGTACGTACCGAAGGCTCGGAAGGTTTCAACCGACGCTTACGCGAAGCAATGCCGCTTTCTGAATTTTTTTTCCAACAGATAGGACATGAGGTAGACGTAACTACTCCCGACGGAAAATCGCGACTGGCTGAAAAAGCGAAACATCTTCTGAAAACAATTCCCGATGGAGAGTTCAGGGATCAGATGGAGCAACTGAGTCTCAGGAAGACTGCTACCGTTTCTGTTTCCGAGACCGCATCTGCAAGAGTTAAAGAGTACGCGCAGCAACTTGGAGAGGATTTACGAGCCATAGCTAAAGGCGAAATTCCTAAGGGATACGCCATACCTCCCCTTAGAGGGGTTAGCAACCGTTACGTGGCTGCGCCGCCGGCCCCCAAACGCAGCCTTGTACGTAGTGCTATAGCTATAGTTCTGCAAAAGCCTTCGCTGGCCGCTGGACTGACCCCGCCGTATCGCTTCTCCGCCTTGCGCCAGCCGGGCATCGACCTGCTGACCGAGATCGTCGAGGTGGTGCAGCAGCGCCCGGAAATCAGCACCGGCGCCTTGCTCGAACACTTCGCCGAGCATCCGCAGTCCGGCGCCTTGCAGAAGCTCGCCAGCCAGAGCCTGCCGGGCAACGACGACACCTTGCAGCGCGAGTTCTTCGATGCGGTGGGGCAGCTGGAGAAGCAGATGGTCGAGCAGCGGCTGGCCGAGTTGCAGATGCAGCAGGGCGAGACGGGGCTTGGCGATGAGGAGAAGCGGGAGTTGCTGGCGTTGTTGCAGGCGCGGTTGAGTCGGCCGCGGGCGCCGGATTGATTTGGGATTTGGGATTTGGGATTTGGGATTTGGGATTTGGGATTTGGGAATCGGGATTTGGGAATCGGGAATCGGGAATCGGGAATCGCGGATCGGGAATCGGAAGTCGGTATCTGGATCGTTCGTAGTGAGTTGCGGTTGCGGTTGCGGTCAACATCACACGCATTTGCAAACAGCGCGTTTGCCGGAGCCTATCCGCTCACAAAGCTCTGCGCCCACTCCTACCGTCATTCCCGCGAAGGCGGGAATCCAGTGCCTTTCGTGCGAGACCGTTTGAAGTCGCTGGATTCCCGCTTTCGCGGGAATGACGTTCTGGACGGATGACGCTGACGTCTTGGATTCCCGCCTTCGCGGGATGACGTTCTGGAAGGATGGCGCTCAAGTCACTGGAGTCCCGCTGTCGCGGGAATGACGATCTGAGGGCAACGCGGTCCTTTAAGGATTCACCGGGTGCAGGCGTTTCCGCTTAACCCTCACCCCCAGACCTGCCCCATCACCCGCGCAAAATTCCCGCCCAGGATCTTCCCGATCCGCGCATCCGAATGACCACGCGCCGACAACAATCCGGCCAGCGTCTCGAACCGGCGCGGGGTGTTGAGGTCGGGGATGTACAGATACACCGTCTCGCTTTCGCCCGGCGCGGAGATGCCCAGGCGGCGACGGTCGCGGATGTCTTCGCGATGACGCGCCTTGTACTTCTCGCTCAGCTCCACCGGCGAGAGCATGTTGTCGGTGCCGATGCCGACGTGGTCTTCGCCGCAGATCTTCACCGCGTGTTCGATATGCCGGATCAGGTCGGCGGCCATCGGCTGGCCGCTTTCGCGCAGGAACGGCATCAGGTAGATGCCGACCACGCCGCCGCCGTCGGCGACCGCGCGCAATTCGGCGTCGGTCTTGTTGCGCGGACGCTCGACCAAGGCCGCGCAACCGGTGTGGCTGATCAACACCGGCGCCTTCGACGCGGCGATCGCCTCGGTCGCGGTGCGGCGGCCGCTGTGGGCCAGGTCGATCAGGATGCGGCGCTCGTTGAGGCGTTCGATCAGGTTATGGCCGAAGCGGCTGATGCCGGCGTTGCCGGCTTCCATGCAGCCGTCGCCGACCAGGTTGCGCACGTTGTAGGTCAGCTGCACCGTGCGCAGACCGATACGATGGAAATCGTCGACGCGTTCGAGCTTCTCGCCGATCGGCGCGCTGTCCTGGAATTGATAGACCACGCCGAGCTTCTTCTCGCGCCGCGCGCGTTCCAGGTCGGCGCCGGTGCGCACGCGCGCGAACACGTCCGGGTGCCGGTCGATTTCGTTTTCCCACAGGCCGATGCTGCGCACCGCTTCTTCGTACGCGCCTTCGTACTGCGCGACCGGGCCGACCGTGGTCTGTATTACGCGCAGGCCGCTGCCGCGCGCTTCGTCGATCAACCGCTGCGACAAGGCCTCGCCGGGCCCGGCGTCGGCGTCGCCGATGAAGCCGCAGCCGTCGATCACCATCGCCTCGTCGTACGGCGCCCAGCGCGGCGGCGACATCGCTGCGCGCAACGGACCGGCCGCGCCGGCGGCGAACGCGGCCGCGCCGGCCAGCGCGCCGCGGATCAAAAACGACCTTCGATCGAGCATCGACCTTCTCCCTGGACGCGGCATCCGGCGTGACACCGGTCCCGCACTCTAAGCCAAACGCCGACGGGTTCCGTCCGTGACTTTCGGGATGGATCACAGCGGCGGCGCGGCGCGCTAAGCTCAGGGTCCGTGCGTCAGCGCCGCGGGGCGGACGCCCACTCGACACACCGGGGAGAACGACGATGTCGCTGCGCCATGCCCTATCCGTCAGCGCGCTCGCGCTGGCATTCGCCCAACTCGCCTACGCTCCTGCCCACGCGCAGGATGTTGCACGCACGGAACAAGGCAACCGGGTCAGCGAGAACGTACCGGCGATCAGCCCCGAATTGCTGGAGCGGCTCAACCGCTACCAGAACACCCGCGGCGCCGGTTTCGCCGGCTGGACCCATGACGGCTGCGTGCTGATCGGCACCCGCTTCGCAGAAACCACCCAGGCCCATCGCGTCTGCCAGCCGCTGGGCATGCGCGAGCAGCTGACTTTCTACCCCGAGCCAGTCAATCGCCTCACCGCCGCGCCCGGCGGCTTGAACGGCTTCGTGTTCGGCAAGGACGTCGGCGGCAACGAGTTCTGGCAACTGCACTGGTTCGACCTGGGCTCGCGTCAGGTGAGCCTGCTGACCGACGGCAAGTCGCGCAACGACGGGCCGCTGTTCTCGCACGACGGCAAACAGCTCGCTTACAGCAGCACGGTGCGCAACGGCAAGGACACCGACGTGTGGGTGATGGACTTCGCCACGCGCAAACCGCGCGCGGTGGTGACCGAGGGCGGCAGCTGGGACGCGGCGGATTTCTCGCCCGACGGCAAGCAGTTGCTGGTCAGCAAGTTCGTCTCGGCCAGCGAAACCTATCCGGGTCTGGTCGACCTGCAGACCGGCAAGCTGGAAATGTTCCCGGTCGACGGCGGCAAGGCGGCGATCAGCGATTTCCGCTTCGCCAAGGACGGTCGCGCGGTCTACTTCGTGTCCGACGAACCGATCGACGGCAAGGCGCAGGAGTTCACCAGTCTGCGCCGGCATGATCTTTCCAATCACAAGATGCAGGTGCTCAGCGCCGATATTCCGTGGGATGTGGGCGGCGTGTCGCTGTCGCAGGACGGCAAGCACCTGTTGTTCGTCAGCAACGAGGACGGCATCAGCAAACTGCATGTGCTGTCGCTGCCCGATCATAAGCCGGTGAAACTGCCGGAGCTGCCGATCGGCGTGATCGGCGGCGTCGACTTTTCGCCGGACGGCAAGCGCATCGCGGTGTCGATCAATACCGCGACCTCGCCCAGCGACGTGTACGTGATCGATCTGGGCAGCCGCCAGCTCGCGCGCTGGACCCGCAGCGAAGTCGGCGGTCTGGATTCCAGCCAGTTCGTCACCCCGACCCTGGTGCGTTACCCGACCTTCGATCAACTCGACGGCAAGCCGCGCACGATCCCGGCGTTCTACTACAAGCCCGCGAACGTGCCGGCCGGCAAGAAGCTGCCGGTGGTGATCCAGATCCACGGCGGCCCGGAAGGCCAGGCGCAGCCGACCTTCAACGCGACCGCGCAGTTCCTCGCCAACGAACTCGGCGTGGCGGTGCTGGTGCCCAACGTGCGCGGTTCATCGGGCTACGGCCGCACCTACCTGGGCCTGGACAACGCCGAGAAGCGCGAGGATTCGGTCAAGGACATCGGCAGCCTGCTCGACTGGATCGCCAAACAGCCTGAGCTCGACGCCCAACGCGTCGGCGTGCATGGCGGCAGTTACGGCGGTTACATGGTGCTGGCCTCGCTGATGCATTACAGCGACCGTATCCGCGCCGGCGTCGACATCGTCGGCATCTCGGATTTCACCACCTTCCTCAACAACACCGAGGCCTACCGCCGCGACCTGCGCCGCGCCGAGTACGGCGACGAGCGCGTGCCGGAAATGAAGGCGGTGTTCGACCGGATTTCGCCGCTGAAGAACGCCGGCAAGATCCGTTCACCGTTGTTCGTCGCGCAAGGCAAGAACGATCCGCGGGTGCCGTACACCGAGGCCGAGCAGATCGTCAAAGCGGTGCGCGGCAATGGGCAGCCGGTGTGGTTTTTGATGTTCAACGACGAGGGGCATGGGTTTCAGAAGAAGGCCAATGCCGATTACTTCAGTGCGGCGACCATGGAGTTCTGGCGGCAGCATTTGATCGGGAAGTGAGGTTGCTGGGTTGTTGGGGTTGCCGGGTTAGGAGCTAAAAGCGACTCCCCCCTGCCCCCCTTTTGCAAAAGGGGGAAAAGCGGGACGTGCTTTGTCGGGTGGGATGCGTCGCAATGCGACTTCCGACTTCCGACTTCCGACTTCCGACTCCCGAATCCCGAATCCCGAATCCCGAATCCCGAATCCCGAATCCCGAATCCCGAACAAAATCATCGCCCCCTTTGAAAAAGGGGGCGAGCGCCCCGCGCCGGCACGAAGTCGCGGCGCCTCATCAGCGCGGGGGATTTTCGCGACACCCCGCCTGCGACGCGACCTGGATCGCTACATCCGATCCATTCAACCCATCGATTCCACCGCGATCAGACGACGTCGAAGATTCGACCCGTAGCCGTCGCGAAGCGGGGGAATGCCTATCCCTCAAGCCCCTGCGACTGGCCCGGCCGGATGGGACCAACCCTGGCCGAAGTCATTGAATTGAAATACATACCAGGGGTTTTCCCCACTGGGATCCCGGCGCATTAATGGCTAACTTCCTGTGTAACCAATGCATAGTCAGGCCCCGTCGATGACCGACCCGATCAGCTCGCGCCCCGCCTTCGAGCGCCTGCCGCCGTTGGACCCGTCGGCGCAGTCGTCGGCCGGGGCGATCACGCCGCAGGCCTTGCGCGATGCCGACCCGGCGCAAGCGCGCGCCGCGACCGAGGCGCTGACGCCGCCGCAACTCGACAGCTTGCGCGAGCAGGTCGATGCGCTGCCGCTGGCCGAGCGCGACACGATCGCGCAGGACCTCGCCGGCAAACTCGACGCGCCGCAACTGCATAAGCTCGAAGCCGCATTCGGACGCGACACCATCGCCGGCGCGGTCGAACGCAGCAGCGGGCCGCAGGTGCGCGATGCCTACGCGGCGCTGCCGCGCGACGACGGCGACGGCGGCCTGGTCGACAAGCTCAAGCAATGGCTGGGCCTGTCGCCGTCATCGCAGGACGGCACCCGCGAAATCTCCGCCAGCGTCGTCAACCCCGACAGCGGCGAGGTCAACGACGCGGTCTGGACGGTCGACTCGCAAGGCCGGCCGATTCACGCCGAGGGCACCTTGCGCACCGTGTTCAGCAAGCTCGAACGCAGCGACGCGGAGACCGAGGCGCAAGGCGCCGCCGCCGATCGCGGCATCGAAGGCGACCAGGGCGGCCACGTGTTCGGCCACCGCTTCGTCACCGATCAGGGCCTGAAGAACCTGTTTCCGCAGAACGGCAACTTCAACATGGGCGCCTACAAGACCCTGGAAAACGAATGGGCGGCCTGGGTCGACAAGGGCATGGACGTGCAGATCAGCGTCGATCTGACCCCGCGCAACGTCGATCGACCGGACCGGGTTCGCATTTCCTATGAGGTCATCGACCCGAGCGACGGCAGCAGGGTTTACGATCAACGCGTCAGCTTCGACAACCGCGCCGGTCAGCACTACGACCGGGTCGACGGCAGTCAGATGGACGACATGATCGCCGCCGGTTGAACGCCGGCGCGCCCTTACCGATACGCCCAAGGCAGGACATGAACAGAGACGAATTGCTTGGCGAGATCGCGCGCCTGATCGTGGTCGACCCCAAGGCCGGCGAACGGCCGTGGGACGGTTACGCGCTGATCGCGTGGTACGGCGACGGCATCAGCCGCCTCAACGGCTTCCGCTACGACAAAGGCCAGCCGGGCGAACCGCTGACGCCGTCGGGCGTGGAGATCGAAAACCGCCTGGAGGAACTGCGCCGGGTCACCCAGGTCAAGGACAAGGCGCCGTGGCGGGTGTGCATCATCCGCATCAACCGCGAAGCGGCCGAAGTCGCGATCGACTTCGAGTACGAAGAACCGGGCAAGTGGTACGTGACGCCCGACAGCGCGGCGGAGATCGCGGACAAGGTCAAGCCTTGGTGAGGTGAGGGGTGCGTTCGCGGGTGCGCAATCCGCACTCGCGACGCTAGCTCCGCCCGCCCCCTGTAGGAGCGGCGCGAGCCGCGACCGCGGCAATGAAACCTCGCCGCAAAGGCGAGGCCGACCGCCACCCATCACCGACCCAGGCCAGAACCGTCGGGATGCGAAGTGGCGCTGTCGCGGCTCGCGCCGCTCCTACAGTGCGAAACCCACGATCGCCGTGGGTGAGAGCGCCACGACAGGCAATGGACCGGACGACATGCGCCGGCCAGAATGCGGACGATACCCCCGGTTGAACCACACACACGCCGACCCCGCGAATCCCGAATCCCCAATCCCGAATCCCCGCCTCCAATGCACTGGCTAAAACGTCTGCGCGTCGACGCCTTCACCCTGGCCCTGCTGGGCGCGGTCGCATTGGCCTGGTGGTTTCCGGTCCGCGGCGTGTCGGCCGGCGCCCTGGACGATTTCACCAATGTCGCCATCGCCGCGCTGTTCTTCCTGCACGGCGCGCGCCTGTCGCGCGAGGCGATCCTCGCCGGCGCCTTGCACTGGCGATTGCACCTGGTGATCTTCGCCAGCACCTTCGTGCTGTTTCCGCTGCTCGGGCTGGCGCTGCGGCCGCTGTCGGGCCATTGGCTGACGCCGGAGCTGTACCTGGGTCTGCTGTTCCTGTGCACCCTGCCCTCGACCGTGCAGTCCTCGATCGCGTTCACCTCGATGGCCGGCGGCAACGTGCCGGCAGCGGTGTGCAGCGCCTCGGCGTCGAGCCTGCTGGGCGTGTTCCTGACCCCGCTGCTGATGAGCGCGCTGGCCGGCGCGCATGGCGCGATGGCGAACCCAGGCGAAGCGATCGGCAAGATCATGCTGCAGTTGCTGGTGCCGTTCGTGGCCGGGCATCTGCTGCGGCGCTGGATCGGCGCCTGGGTGGAACGCCAGCGCGCGGTGCTGCGCTACACCGACCAGGGCACGGTGCTGCTGGTGGTGTACACCGCGTTCGCCGCTTCGGTCAGCAGCGGCCTGTGGCAGAACACGCCGCTGGGCGCGTTGTACGTGGTGATCGGCGTATGCGCGCTGCTGCTCGCGGCGGTGATGCTGACCACCACCTTCGCCGCGCGCCGGATGGGATTCTCGCGCGAGGACGAAATCGCGATCGTGTTCTGCGGCTCGAAGAAGAGCCTGGCCACCGGCGTGCCGATGGCGAAGATATTGTTCGCGAGCAGTACGCTCGGCGCGATCGTGCTGCCGGTGATGATCTTCCATCAACTGCAGTTGATCGTGTGCGCGCATATCGCGCGACGTTATGCGCGGCGGGCGGCGCAGCAGCGGGCGCAGGTGGCGCCGGAACAAGTTGCGGATTAACCAGCCGTTCGAATCCACAACGAACGGTTCCCCTCTTTGGTCAGGGGGCCAGGGGATTTGCTTTTCGATCAGATCGCGACGCCGGCGACGAAAGAGCAAATCCCCCGCGCTATGCATCGGCCAGCAACGATTTGACGCCGGGCGCCGCTCCCTTTTTCAAAGTGGGCAAACCTCAACGCGCTCGAATGATGGAGAGCCCGGCATCCACTCGCCCTTGCGGATCCACAACGAAGGGCTCCCCCCCTTTGAAAAAGGGGGGCCAGGGGGGATTTGCTTTTCGATCAGATCGCGACGCCGCCGACGAAAGAGCAAATCCCCGCGCTATGCATCGTCCAGCAGCGATTTGACGCCGAGCGCCGCCCCCTTTTGCAAAGTGGGCAATCAATAGCGCTCGACTGAGGGAGCGCGTCGCAACCACCCGCCCAAACGCTCAACGCACGTCCTTCACCACCTCGCCGCCCTTGATCACCACCGGCACCGAGGCCAGCAAGGCCACGTCCTGGGTCGGATCGCCGGCGACCGCGATCAGGTCGCCCCAGCGGCCTTTCTCGATGATGCCGACGTCCTTGCGGCCCAAGGCCTCGGCCGCGTTCGCGGTCGCCGCCTGGATCGCCTGCGCCGCGCTCATGCCGTAGCGGGTCATGATCGCGAACTGGCGGCCGTTTTGCCCGTGCGGGTACACGCCCGCGTCGGTGCCGTAGACCATCTTCACCCCGGCCGCATGCGCGCGGCGGAAATTCTCGCGCTGGATGTCGGCGACTTCACGGTCCTTGCGCAGGTTGTCCTCGAGCACGCCGTTCTTCTTGCCCTCGGCCTGGGTGTAGTCGGTGTTGTAGATGTCCATCGACAACCACGCGCCGTGCTGCCTGGCCAGGCGAATGCCTTCGTCGTCGATCAGGCTGGCGTGTTCGATGGTGTCGACGCCGGCGCGGATCGCGTCGCGGATGCCGCTGGCGCCGTGCGCGTGCGCGGCCACGCGCAGGCCCCACTGGTGCGCTTCGTCGGCGACGGCCTTCATGTCTTCAAAGCTCATCTGCTGCTGGCCCGGCTCGGTATTGCGCGAGAACACGCCGCCGGTGGCGCAGATCTTGATCACCTGCGCGCCGTACTTGCGCAGCTCGCGCACGCGCTGGCGTGCCTGTTCGGGCGAGTCGGCGTTGTACGGGCTCTTCTGATTCATCGACGGCGGGAAAAAGGTCGAATCGCAATGCCCGCCGGTGGCGCCGAAGGAATACGCCGCGGTGACGATGCGCGGGCCGCGCAACAGGCCTTCGTCGATGGCCTGGCGCAGGCCGACATCGTTCCACGCATCGGCGCCGACGTTGCGCACGGTGGTGAAGCCGGCATCGAGGGTCTGCTGCGCGTGCTTGACCGCGAGCACCGACCAGAAGCGATCGTTGAACTGCAGGCCGGTGTAACCGCCGTAGCTCGGATCGGAATCCAGGTGGGTGTGCATGTCGATCAGGCCCGGCAGCAAGGTCATGCCGGCCAGGTCCAGGCGTTTGATGCCCTCGGGTACGGCGTCGCCGACGCGGCCGACCTCGACGATGCGGCCGTCGCGGATCAGCACCTGCGGCCGGTCGATCAACTTGCCGCTGCGCGCGTCGAACAGCCTGGCCGCGGTCACCACCAGATCGTCGGCCGCCGACGCATTGGCTGGCGATGGGGTCTGCGCCGACGCCGCGAAGGCGACGGCCAGCGGCAGGAGCGCCGTGATGGAACGAAGGACCGGATTCCTCATCGACAGCATCTCCCCCTGGTTTTCGAATGGTGGTCGCGCGTTCGGCGCGCGACCGATCAACCCACCTGGCGCAGCTCGAACGCCGCGGCCGGCTGCAACGCCGGCAGCATCCAGTGGTCGATCATCAAGAACGCGAACAACGCCATCAAGTAGACGATCGAGTAGTTGAAAACCCGCATCGCGTACAACTCGTCGGGCGGGTCCATCAGTTTCCAGGCGTAGTACAGGAACATCGCGCCGAGCACCAACGCGCCGCCCAGGTAGAACACGCCGCTCATGCCCACCGCCCACGGCATCACCGTCACCGCCACCAGCAGCACGGTGTAGAACAGGATCTGCCAGCGCGTGTACTGCACGCCGTGGGTGACCGGCAGCATCGGCACCATCGCGCGCGCGTAGTCGGCGCGGCGGAAGATCGCCAGCGCCCAGAAATGCGGCGGCGTCCACACGAAGATGATCAGCACCAGCAGCAGCGCGTGCGCCCAGTCCCACGGCCCCTGCATGCCGGTGACCGCGGCCCAGCCCAGCAGCGGCGGCGCGGCGCCGGCGACGCCGCCGATCACGATGTTCTGCGGCGTGGCGCGCTTGAGGAACACGGTGTAGATCACCGCGTAGCCGATCAGCGAGGCGAAAGTCAGCACCGCGGTGATCACGTTGACCCACAGCACCAGGATCAGCATCGAGGCGGCGGCCAGGATCAACGCGAACACCAGCGCCTGGGTCGGCGATACCTGGCCGGCGACGATCGGCCGCCACGAGGTGCGCGCCATCTTGGCGTCGATGCGCGAGTCCAGCAGTTGGTTGATCGCCGCGGCCGAGGACGCGGCCAGCCAGATGCCGAGAAAGCCCAGCACCGACTCGCGCAACGGCGGCCAGCCCGGCACCGCCAGGAACATGCCGACGATCGCGGTGAACACGATCAACGCGACCACGCGCGGCTTGGTCAGCGCCCAGTATTGCCTCGCGGTGGGACGGCTGGTGGCGTTCATCAGGTCTCCGGCGTGCGCAGGCGCGCGAGCAGCGACACCAGCACGAACAGCAGCAGCACCGCGCCGGCGTTATGCGCGACCGCGACCGCGAGCGGCAGGCTGAGTTTGACGTTGGCGATGCCCAGGCCGACCTGCAGCAGGGTCAATGCGCCCAACAGGCTCGCCCAACCGCGCATGCCCGGGGTGCGCAGCAGCTTCACCATCAGGCCCAGCAAGTACACGAACACGACCATCGCCATCGCCCGGTGCGCGAGCTGGATCGCGATGCGCGCCTCGCCGTCGAGGATGCCGCCTTCGTAGTCCACGCCGATCCCGCGCCACAGCACGAAGGCTTCGCGGAAATCGTGGCGCGGCATCCACTGGCCGACGCAGGTCGGGAAATCGTTGCCGCAGGCGAGCGCGGCGTAATTGGCGCTGGTCCAGCCGCCGAGCGCGATCTGCACGCCGAGCACGGCGATGCCGAGCATGATCAGGCGGCGCACGCTGACCGCATCGGCCAGCCGGATCGGCTGATTGGTCGCGCGCCAGGCGATCCACACCAGCAGCGAGAAGGTCAGCAAGCCACCGAGCAGATGGCCCATCACCACGATCGGCTTGAGCAGCCAGGTCACCGTCCACATGCCCAGCAGGGCCTGGAAGATGATCACCGCCAGGGTCAGCGCGCTGGCGCGCGACAGATCGGTATTGCTCCAGCGCAAGGCCGCGGCGAGCAGGATGCCTTCGCCGACGATCGCCAGCGCGGACGCGGCGACGTGCTGGCCCTTCATGTACAGCGGGATCGCGATCGCGACCACCACAGCGGCCAGCGCGATCTGCAACATGCCCTTGCTGCGCCGGCGCGCCGACACCAGCGCCAGGGTCAGCACCAGCACGCCGAGCAGGCCGGCGATCATGCGATGGAATTGTTCGCGCCAGGCCTTGTGCACTTCGACCGGGCGGATCGCGGTCGCGGCGTGGTCGCCGATCTCGTGCGCGGTGCTCGGCCACGCAGCGCGGCCGTAGCAGGTCGGCCAGTCCGGGCAGCTCAGGCCGGCGTTGGACAGGCGCACGAAGGCGCCGAACACGATCACGCACAAAGCCAGCGCGACGGCCAGCCAGGCGATGCGATGGAAATTCTTGTACAGGCCCGAAGCGCTCAGGCCGGTCATGCTCGCTACGCTCATTCGAAAACTCTTTCCTGCTCGAGGCTTGCGATACCGGGGCCAGCGCGCCGCGCCGGCCCACCGATCACATCAGTTTCAGCAGCTTGACGAGATCCTCGCGCAGACCGCCCGGTTCGAAGCCGGGAGCGTAGCGCAGAATCACGAAGCCGTTCGGGTCGATCACGTACACCGGCGTGCCGGCCGGATCGTTCAGGCGCGGCAGCCGGGCCCGCGTCGACTGCGAATCGGCCAGCAGCCGCAGCGACGGCGGCCGCGCGGCCCCCTCGGGCAGGGCGCCGAACCACAGGATGTCGACTTGGTCGGCGTCCTTGCCGAACAGCTGCCACACCGTGTCCAGCTCGCGCGACAGTTTGACGCAGGCATCCAAGCAACCGGGCTGGGGCGCGACCACGATGCGCCACACCCGCGCCTGCGGCTGCCACGGATAGGGCTTGCCGTCCACGAAGCTCGGCGGGAGCCTGCGCAGGTCCGGCTTGGGATCGAGCAATTCGCCGTGCTGGCGGGTCACCGCCGGATGGTGGTCGGTGAAGCGCAGGATCCCGGCGACCAGCATCGGCACGAAGAAGAACGCGGCGATCAGGATCAACACCAGCCGGTTGCGGTTGCGCTGACGGACCGACGCGGGGTCGGTGGGAAGGGTGTCGGTGGGGGTAGTCATGGGTTCGCGGCGTCGGGACGGGTCCGCTTGCGGCGGAAAGTAAGGATCAAGGCCGTGGCGAGCACCGCCAGGGCCAGCGCGTACCACTGCAGCGCGTAACCGCGATGCTGCTGCGGCGGCAGGGTGTTGGCGAGCAATTCCAGATCGCGCTCGTAGCCGAGCTTGATCGCCGGGTCCAGGCGCAGCACGCGCGGCGCCAGCGGCACCGACAAACCAGTGGTGCTGGCGATCGCGGCCGGGTCGACCCGGGTCAGCAACCAACCCTCGCCCTCGCGGCCGATACCGGCGCCCAGGGCGATGCCGCTGGACGGCGGCGCGGTCAGCAGGCCGCTGAGCGCGAACTCGCCCTCGGGCTTGGCGATCACCGGCAGCTTGCGGTCGCCGGCCAGCGGCAGCCAGCCCAGGTCGACCAGCAGCGGGCCGCTCTGGCGCGGCAGGAAGATGCGGTACACGCGCACGCCGGCGCGGCCGTTGCGCTGCTGGTTGTCGAGCAGCAGCGGGCCGCGCGCGTCGAACGTGCCAAGGCCCGAGGCCCAGTCGTAATCGCGCAGCCGCGCCGGATCGTCGGCGAGCGCCAGCGGCTTGGGCCGGCGATCGTGCAGCACCGCGGCGGCGGCATCGAGCATGGCCTGCTTCTCGACCGCGCGATGCGACTGCCAGCGGCCCAGGCTGGCGAACACCGCGATCGTCGCCAGCGCCAGGATCCAGCCGAACAGCAGGGTGCCGCGGCGGCTCATCGCGCGCCATCCGTGTGGGTGACGACCGCGTGGGTGGCTAGAGCGCGCATGTCGCCAATGCAGTGGCGGCGACCGCGCCCGACACCGTCATGACGCTGCGACCCGATGCCGCACTCGGCGCAGCCCGCGAATCGGAGCGATAATGCCGCCTTCGCATTCATGCGCGCACCGCGCGCGCCCGAGGAGGCCGCGATGAACGAGTCGCTGAAGATCCTGCTGGTTGTCGCCTTCCTGATCGTCATCGTGTGGAACCTGGGCGCCGGTCTGTATTACATGCTGGTGGACAAGGGTCAGAGCAAGCGCACCGTCAACGCGCTGACCCGTCGTATCGCGCTGTCCGTCGCGCTGATCCTGCTGGTGGTCCTGGCGATCTACATGGGCTGGATCACGCCGCATGGGGTGGGGTCGAATCCGAATTGAGGCGGGCTGGCGGCTGGCCGAAATAGGCTGGCTGATCACGCTGGCAGCGGCGGGAACTGTTATTGCTTTTCAAGCACAGGCCGCACGAAAGCCGTAGAGCCACAACAGTTCGGCGTCTCTCAAGATCGTCATTCCCGCGAAGGCGGGAATCCAGTGACTTTCGTGCGAGAACGTTTGAAGTCACTGGATTCCCGCCTTCGCGGGAATGACGGTCTTGGGGGCGTCCCTACTCGACGCACTCACCGCTTTGAATGCCTTCAGACCTGCACATCGCAGGCATCGAGCGCGTCTGCGGAAAGAAACAAACGCAACACCGCCACCACTACCCAAAAAACGAAAGGCCGGCAGCGCCGGCCCTCGTCATGATTTTGCCGTTCGTCCGTCGCGCGCTTACAGCACGTAGACGAACAGGAACAGGCCCAGCCACACCACGTCGACGAAGTGCCAGTACCAGGCCACCGCTTCGAACGCGAAGTGGTTGTCCTTGTCGAAATGGCCCTTGAGGCAACGGAACCAGATGATCGCCAGCATCAGCGTACCCAGGGTCACGTGCAGACCATGGAAGCCGGTGAGCATGAAGAAGGTCGAACCGTAGATGCCCGAACCCAGGGTCAGGTTCAGCTCGGTGTAGGCGTGGATGTATTCCTCGGCCTGGAAGAACAGGAAGGTGCAGCCCAGCAGCACGGTCAGGCCCAGCCAGAACAGCAGCGCCTTGCGGTGACCGCCCTTGAGCGCGTGGTGCGCGGCGGTGACGGTCGAACCCGAGGTCAGCAGGATCAGGGTGTTGAGCAGCGGCAGGCCCCACGCCGGGATGGTCTCGAACGCGCCGCCGACGCCGCCGGGGCCGCTGCTCGGCCAGGCCGCGCTGAATTCCGGCCACAGCAGGCTGTTGGTCATCACGCCGTCGCCGTCGCCGCCGAGCCACGGCAGCGCGAACTGGCGCGCGTAGAACAGCGCGCCGAAGAACGCGGCGAAGAACATCACTTCCGAGAAAATGAACCAGACCATGCCCATGCGGAAGGACACGTCGACCTGCTTGTTGTAGTTGCCGCGCACCGATTCGCGGATCACGTCGCCGAACCAGCCGAACAGCACGCCGATCATCAACGCGATGCCGACGAAGAAGGTGGGCTTGCCCCAGCTGACTTCGTTGAGCCAGCTGGCGACGCCGATCATGGTGGTGAACAGCCCGATCGAACCGAGGAACGGCCAGCGGCTGCTGTGCGGCACGTAGTAGATGTTGGCGTCTGGCGTGTGGGCGTGGGCCATGGCGGCGTTCCGTTGGTGATTAGTGCGAGGCTTACGGCGCCGCCAGCGGCGAGGCCGGCGTCTTCGACGTCGCCCCCTGCTGCAGGCGCGCGGTCAGCACGTCGTTCTTGAAGAACGTGTAGGACAAGGTGACCGTTTCGACATCGGCCGGAAGATTCGGGTCGATGATGAAACGCACCGGCATTTCGCGCGCTTCGCCGGCCTGCAGGGTCTGGGCGGTGAAGCAGAAGCATTCGGTCTTGTTGAAATAGCCCGACGCGCGCGCCGGCGCCACCGAGGGCGAGGCGCTGCCGACGATGGCGCGGTCGGTGGTGTTGCGGGCGTAGTAGGTGGTCTCGTACTGCTCGCCCGGACGCACCTTCATGCTCAGCTGGTGCGGCTTGAAGTCCCACGGCAGCTTGGAATTGACGCTGCCGTCGAACTGCACGGTGACCATGCGATCGGCGACCGCGTGCCCGCCGAGGTCGGCATCGGCCACGCCGCGTTCCAGGCGGATGCCGAACACCTTCTCGCAGGCGATGCGGTACATCGGCACCAGCGCGAAGGTGAAGGCGAACGCTCCGAGCGCCACGCCGACCATGATCTTGGTCATCTTCGGGCCGGACTGGGCGCGGGCCTGGTTCAGATCACGCTGCCGCAGATCGCCCTGCTCCACGCCGGACCGATCGCCCTTGGACTCGTGCGCGCTCATCGGTTCAGCACCCCGAGCGCGATGAAGCCGACATACACCGCGATCGCGGCCAGCCCGAACCACAGCGCGGTGCGGCGCGCGGCCGAACGGCGTTGGGTCAGATCGGTCTGGTCGGTCGACTGGGTCATGGCGGTCTTGTTGGCAGGGCGTGCTGCGCTCGTTCGCCGGGGCGTTCGAGCGCGGGCCTCACCCGATCATGCGCTCTTAGTGGGTGATGTCGCCGTGGGCCAGATCGCCGTCGCGGATGACCGGCGGGGTGCCGAAGGTGTGGTGCGGCGCCGGGCTCGGCACGGTCCACTCCAGGCCCTTGGCCGATTCCCACGAACGCGCTTCGGCCTTGACGCCGTAACGCTTCGAATGCAACAGGATGCCGAGCATCATGAACGGGGTCAGGAACATGCCGAACGCGCCGATCGAGCTGATCAGGTTCCAGTCCGCGAACACCACGTTGTAGTCCGGGATGCGGCGCGGCATGCCGGCCAGGCCCAGGAAGTGCTGCGGGAAGAACAGCAGGTTGACGAAGATCATCGTCCACCAGAAATGGAACTTGGCCGCCGCCTCGCTGTACATGCGGCCGGTCCACTTCGGCCACCAGTAGTAGACCGCGGCGATGATCGAGAACAGCGCGCCGGTCACCAGCACGTAGTGGAAGTGCGCGACCACGAAATAGGTGTCGTGGTACTGGAAGTCGGCCGGCACGATCGCGAGCATCAGGCCGGAGAAACCGCCGATGGTGAATAGGATCACGAACGAGATCGCCCACAGCATCGGCGCTTCGAACGAGATCGAGCCGCGCCACATGGTGGTGACCCAGTTGAACACCTTCACGCCGGTCGGGACCGCGATCAGCATGGTCGCGAACATGAAGTAGATCTCGCCACCGAGCGGCATGCCGACGGTGAACATGTGGTGCGCCCACACGATGAACGACAGGAACGCGATCGAGGCGGTCGCGTACACCATCGCCTGATAACCGAACAGCGGCTTGCGGCTGAAGGTCGGGATGATCTCCGACACCACGCCGAACGCCGGCAGAATCATGATGTAGACCTCGGGGTGACCGAAGAACCAGAAGATGTGCTGGAACATCACCGGGTCGCCGCCGCCGGCCGCGTTGAAGAACGAGGT
Organism: Lysobacter capsici; assembly: GCF_014779555.2. Taxonomy (NCBI): domain Bacteria; kingdom Pseudomonadati; phylum Pseudomonadota; class Gammaproteobacteria; order Lysobacterales; family Lysobacteraceae; genus Lysobacter; species Lysobacter capsici. Next base: position 507,992 of record NZ_CP094357.1, on the reverse strand, counting down.
GGCGAAGAACTTGTCGGTCAGCAGCATCGTCACCGCGCCGGCGAGCACCGGCATCACCGCGATCAGCAGGAACGCGGTGATCAGCCAGGTCCAGCAGAAGATCGGCATCTTCAGCAGGTCGACGCCCGGGGCGCGCATGTTGAGGATGGTGGCGATGACGTTGATCGCGCCCATGATCGAGCTGATGCCCATCATGTGGATGGCGAAGATCGCGAAGGCCACGTTGGAGCCGCCCTGCAGCGACAGCGGCGGGTACAGCGTCCAACCGCCGGCCGGCGCGCCGCCCGGCAGGAACAGGGTCATCAGCAGCAGGGTGAAGGCGAACGGCAGGATCCAGAACGACCAGTTGTTCATGCGCGGCAGCGCCATGTCCGGCGCGCCGATCTGCAGCGGGATCATCCAGTTGGCCAGGCCGACGAAGGCCGGCATCACGCCGCCGAAGATCATCACCAGCGCGTGCATGGTGGTCATCTGGTTGAAGAACTCGGGCTTGACGAACTGCAGGCCCGGCTCGGCCAGTTCGGCTCGGATGATCACCGACATGCCCGCGCCGATGATGAACATCACGAAGCTGAAGATCAGATACAGCGTGCCGATGTCCTTGTGGTTGGTCGAGAAGAACCAACGCTCGATGAAGCCCTGCTGGTGGGCATGATGATCATCGTGGTCGTGATGATGATCGGCGACGGGGTGCGTGGCTGCCATGGCCTACCTCTGAGAATGCTTGGACGATCAACCGGCGACCGCGGGAGCCGCGGTCGTGGTGTCGGAATTCGAAGCCGCGGCGGCCGGCGCGGCGGGCGCCGCTTCGGTCGGGGCGGCGGCAGGCGCGGCAGCCGGAGTCGCCGGCGCGGCGGCAGGAGCGGGCGCGTTCTTGGACTTCTGTTCGGCCAACCAGCGCTGGTACTCGACCTTGGACACCGCGCGCACGACGATCGGCATGAAGCCGTGGTCCTTGCCGCACAGCTCGGCGCACTGGCCGCGGTAGATGCCCGGTTCCTTGATGTCGGTCCAGGCCTCGTTGACGATGCCCGGGATCGCGTCCTGCTTCCAGCCCAGGGCCGGCACCCACCACGCGTGGATCACGTCGTCGGCGGTGATCACGAAGCGGATCTTGGTGTCGACCGGCAGCACCAGCACGTTGTCGACGTCGAGCAGGTAGTGCTCGTGATCGGCGGCGCTGACGTGCTTGCCGCTCTGGCGCAGCTGGTCGCTCTTGCGGTCCAGACGGCTGGTGAAGGACACGCCTTCGCCGAGGTAGTCGTACTTCCACATCCACTGGTAACCGGTGACCTTGACGGTCATGCCCGCGTCGCGGGTGTCGTACATCGCGATCAGCTTGCTGGTCGCCGGGAACGCCATCAGCACCAGCAGCACCACCGGCACCACGGTCCAGACGATCTCCAGCTTGGTGCTGTGGACGAAGTCCTTGTCGGGCACCGCGCCCTTGGACTTGCGGAACTTGAACATGGCCACGGCCATCGCGCCGAAGACCAGGATGCCGATCACCACGCAGATCCACAGCGCCAGCATGTGCGCGGAGTAGGCGTTCATCGACTGGGCGGTGACGCCCTTGCCCATGTTCAGCTGCCACGGCTTAGGGTCCGCAGCCTGGGCAAACGCGAGGACCGGCAGCGCCATCGAGGCGATGCCCGCTGCCCACTGCTTGAAACGACCGGCTTTCATCAGTTCGAGCCCCGAAAAATCAGTGTGATGTTCACGACGCGCTCCGCGGGCTGCCTTTCCCGGCACCGACCTGCGCCATGGAGCTGGGCAGGGGGCCGTCCGGTCTAAAGGTGGCTGGCGAGCCCTGATCAGGGCCCATCACGCCGGCATCGGCGCTACGGATAACCGAGAAATGGTAGCGGCCGACCCGTCCTGCGGCAACCCGGAACTGCGAACCTGGCGCGCGCGCCACCGCGGCCGCGCTACGCCGCGCGGGGCTTTGCGCGTGCTTCGGGGCGGTTATGGCCCGTCTACGATGTCCCGCGCAAACGTGATCCATGCAAGTTCCAGTGGGCCATAACGCGCCGATCGCGCCATCGGCGCCCGCCGCGCGGCGTGGCGACCTTGCCCAGCGTGTCCCTTCGGTCGTTCCGCGCGGCCCGACACCATGGACACGGCCCCGGCCCGGTCCGGGGCCGTCCGCGCCCGAGAGAAAGCTCTAAAATGTCGGACTTCCCACCCCCGTGCCGGGCCCGATGTCCACCAATGCTCCCTCCGCCGTCGCCAGCGACGGCCCGCCGCCGTCGAACCCGATGATCAGCCCCGAGCTGCCGCCGCCCACCACCGGACCGCGCGCCGCGCTGACCTCCGGCTGGGTCCGCGACGAAGCCGATCACGTCCGCCACCTGCTCGAGATCGCGCGCCTGCCCGATGCCGACCGCGACGCCGCCCAGGCCACCGCGGCCGATCTGGTCAAGCGCGTGCGCGCCCGCGCCCAGGACCAGGGCGCGATCGAAGCCTTCATGCGCCAGTACGACCTGGGCAGCGACGAAGGCGTGCTGCTGATGTGCGTGGCCGAAGCGCTGCTGCGCATTCCGGATCAGGAAACCGCCGACAAGCTGATCCGCGACAAGCTCGGCGACGCCGACTGGAAGCGCCATCTGGGTCAATCGGACTCGGTCCTGGTCAACGCCTCGACCTGGGGCCTGATGCTGACCGGCAAGCTGGTCGATCTGGCCGACGACACCAAGCGCGACGTGCACAACGCCTTCAAGCGTCTGGTCGGCCGGGTCGGCGAACCGGTGATCCGTCTGGCCGTGCGCCAGGCGATGCGGATCATGGGCCACCAGTTCGTCATGGGCCGCACCATCGGCGAAGCGCTGTCGCGCTCGAAAAAGGGCGACAACGCCAACTACCGCTATTCCTTCGACATGCTCGGCGAAGGCGCGCTGACCACCAAGGACGCGCTGCGTTATCTGCAGGCCTATCGCGACGCGATCCATGCGATCGGCAAGAGCGGCAATTACAAGAACGCCGACGTCTTCGCCACCCCGTCGATCTCGGTCAAGCTGTCGGCGCTGCACCCGCGCTACGAGCACGCCAAGCGCGAGCGCGTGTTCGCCGAACTGACCCCGCGCGTGCTGGAACTGGCGCAGCTGGCCAAGGGCTACGGCATCGGTTTCACCATCGACGCCGAGGAAGCCGACCGTCTGGAAATGTCGCTGGATGTGATCGCCGCGGCATACAGCGACAAGTCGCTCGACGGCTGGGAAGGCTACGGTCTGGCCATCCAGGCGTACCAAAAGCGCGCGCCCGAAGCGATCGACTTCATCGCCGATCTCGCGCGCAAGACCGGTCGGCGCATTCCGGTGCGTCTGGTCAAGGGCGCGTACTGGGACAGCGAGGTCAAGCGCGCCCAGGTCGACGGTCAGGCCGGCTATCCTGTGTTCACCCGCAAGCCGAACACCGACGTGTCGTATCTGGCCAATGCGCGGCGCATGCTCGAAGCCGGCGACGCGATCTATCCGATGTTCGCCACCCACAACGCGCAGACCATCGCCACCATCCACCAGCGCGCCAAGGCCATGGGCCGCGCGCAGCACTTCGAGTTCCAGAAGCTGCACGGCATGGGCGACGATCTGTACGCCGAAGTGATTCCGGCCGACCGCTTGAACGCGCCGTGCCGCGTGTACGCGCCGGTCGGTTCGCACGAAGACCTGCTGCCGTACCTGGTGCGTCGCCTGCTCGAGAACGGCGCCAACTCCAGCTTCGTCAACCGCATCACCGACGAGGCCATCGCGATCGACGACCTGATCCAGGATCCGGTCGAAACCGTCGCCGCGTTCGACAGCATTCCGCATCCGCGCATTCCTCTTCCCGCCGATTTGTATCGCAGCTTTGGCTTCGACAGGACCAATTCCATGGGCGTCAATCTCGCCAACGATCAGCAATTGCAGACCCTCGCCGCGCAAGTGAACGACGCCGCGGCCGCCGATTGGCGCGCCGCGCCGCTGGTGCCGGGCGCGAACATCACCGGCCCCGACATCGCCGTGACCAACCCGGCCGACCGTCGCGAAATCGTCGGTCAGTGGAAGGCCGCCGACAGCGCCACCGTCGAGCTGGCGCTGAAGAACGCCGTCGCCGCGCAGGAATCGTGGGACACGATGCCGGCCGCCAGCCGCGCGACGATCCTCGAACACGCCGCGACCTTGCTCGAACAGCGCATGCCGCAGTACATCGCGCTGTGCACCAAGGAAGCCGGCAAGACCATTCCCGACGGCGTCGCAGAAGTGCGCGAAGCGGTCGACTTCCTGCGTTACTACGGCGCCCAGGCGCGCAAGCTGTTCGCGCCCGAAGCCCTGCCCGGCCCGACCGGCGAATCCAACACCTTGCATCTGTCGGGCCGCGGCGTGTTCGTCTGCATCAGCCCGTGGAATTTCCCGCTGGCGATCTTCGCCGGCCAGATTTCCGCCGCGCTCGCCGCCGGCAACAGCGTGATCGCCAAGCCGGCCGAACAGACCAATCTGATCGGCTACTACGCGGTCAAGCTGCTGCACGAAGCCGGCGTGCCCGAAGCGGTGCTGCAGTTCCTGCCCGGCGACGGCGCCACCGTCGGCGCCGCGCTGACGAAGGATCCGCGCGTCGCTGGCGTGGCCTTCACCGGTTCCACCGACACCGCGCGCGCGATCAACCGTTCGCTGGCCGCGCGCGACGCCGCGATCGGCGTGCTGATCGCCGAGACCGGCGGCCAGAACGCGCTGATCGCCGATTCGTCCTCGCTGCCCGAGCAACTGGTCAAGGACGCGATCGGCTCGGCCTTCACCTCGGCCGGCCAGCGCTGCTCGGCCGCGCGCGTGCTGTTCGTGCAGGACGACATCGCCGACAAGGTCACCACCATGCTCGCCGGCGCGATGGCCGAGCTCAAGGTCGGCAACCCCGGCCTGCTGTCGACCGATGTCGGCCCGGTGATCGACGAAGACGCGCTGAAGATGCTGGTCGACCATGCCGCGCGCATGGACACCGAAGCGACCAAGATCGCCGAAGTGCCGGTCGACGCCGACAGCGCCCACGGCAGCTTCTTCGCGCCGCGCGCGTACGCGCTCAAGTCGCTCGATCAGCTGCACAAGGAAGTGTTCGGCCCGGTGCTGCACGTGATCCGCTGGAAGGCCGATCAGCTCGACGCGGTGATCGACGCGATCAACGCCACCGGTTACGGCCTGACCCTGGGCATCCACTCGCGCATCGACGAAACCATCGACCGCATCAGCGCGCGGGTGAAGGTCGGCAACTGCTACGTCAACCGTAACCAGATCGGCGCGGTGGTCGGCGTGCAGCCCTTCGGCGGCCAGAACCTGTCCGGAACCGGCCCCAAGGCCGGCGGCCCGCACTACCTGCCGCGCTTCACCACCGAAAAGACCATCACCGTCAACACCACCGCGGCCGGCGGCAACGCTTCGCTGCTGACCCTGGGCGATTGATCGCCGAGCGCGGCGGGGCGAGCAATTCGTCCCGCCGCGCAGCCTCGGCCGCTCCCTGCAGGAGCGGTGCGAGCCGCGACCGCGAAACCTCAATGACGTCGCACGCACGATGTCGCGGTTACACCCCAAGCCCACCATCATTTCACCGCGCGGCATCCTTCACTCCCTGTAGGAGCGGCGCGAGCCGCGACCGCGAAACCTCAATGACGTCGCACGCACGATGTCGCGGTTATCGCCCCAAGCTCCCATCACTTCACCGCGCGGCATCGTTCACTCCCTGTAGGAGCGGCGTGAGCCGCGACCGCGACACCTCAATGACGTCGCACGCACGATGTCGCGGTTACACCCCAAGCCCACCATCATTTCGCCGCGCGGCAACGTTCACTCCCTGTAGGAGCGGCGCAAGCCGCGACCGCGACACCGCGCTGACGTCGTAACCGAGGTGTCGCGGTCGCGGCTCGCGCCGCTCCTACAGTCGGGCTTCGTACGTTCGCGCGGGCGGGTGGTTTCGCCGACCGCTACGATCTATCCATCGCAACGATGTGACCCGACACCCGGCCTGCGACCGCCGTCGCAGATGCCGCCTCGGCCGCGCGCAGTACGCTTACGCCATCGCCCCTCCGAGACACGGACCATGTCGCGCAACCTGCTGCTGTCCTCCGCGGCGCTGTGCCTGCTCACCGCCTGCGCCACCCTCGCCCCGCTGCCGGTCAAGCCCGGCGATCCGAGCGCGTGCAGCGAACGCCGTCAGGACCGAGTGCTGTTCGGCATGAACAGCCCCGACGGCCCGGTCAGCGAAACGCAGTGGCAGGCGTTCCTCGCCGAGGTGGTGACGCCGCGTTTTCCCGCCGGGCTCACCGTGTATCAGGCCAAGGGCCAGTGGCGCGGCGACAGCGGCCAGGTCGAACAGGAAGATTCGCGCGCGATCGATCTGATCCACGCCGACACCGCCGAGGAGCGCAAGCGCGTGGTCGAGGTCGCCGACGAGTACAAGCGCCGCTTCAAGCAGGAAGCGGTGCTGATCGTGAGCACGCCGGCGCGGGCGTGCTTCGCGCAAGCGCGGGCCGGATCGCGGCACGCGAGTTGAGTCGCCGTATCGCTTGCGCGGCTCGGGCCGAATCGATTCGATGCCGGGCCGGCGAAGCCAATGCGCATCTTTCGATCGACACTCGCGCGTCACCGACCGATTCCGCAAACCCACTAACGCTTGAAATCGGTCCGCCGCTCCAACTGGAACAATTGATCGCCGATATCCTCCAGCCGCGCCGCGACCACCGTCTGCGCGTCGTACACCCCGCGGTTGTAGTAGTACCCGCCGATCTCCTCGGAAATGAAGTCGATCAGGAACTCCGCGTCGAACCGGCCGATCTGCTGCTTGAGTTCCTCGCTGAAGTAGCGCTGCAGCTTGGCCGCGATCAGGGTCTTTTCTTCGCTGGAGAATTTGATGTCGCTCATCGCTGGGTCCGAGTCCGGGAGGAGGGCAAGATGCGGAACGCGCCGCGATCGTGCCGGTCGCGCACAGTATGCGTCGAGCGTCGCATGAGCTGATTCAATCGCGGCATTGCGCGACGATGCACACGCGCGCGACGTTCAATCCGTCGCCGGCCCGTCGATACGCGGTCGCCAGTCCTCGACCGTGCCGCGCGCCAGCCGCGCCTCCACCAGCCTGCGCCACGACGGCACCAACGGCAGCGCCAGCGCGGCGCGCAGTTCGTCCAGTTCCAGGGTGCGCGTGTACAGCAGGGTCGCGATGCGTTGCAGCGTCCACTGCGGCCAAGGCCGTTCAAGCAGCGTGATCGCCTCGCCGGCGGCGATCTCGCCGGTCTGCAGCACCCGGTAATACCAGCCGGTGCGTCCGCTGGCCTGCATCTGTCGCGCCATGTCGGCCACGCCGAAGCGATCGTTGAGTTTCCAGCACGGCTGCCGGGCCTGGCTCACCTCCAGCAGCACGCCGCCGATGCGATAGCGATCGCCCAGGCAGACCTGCGCCTCGGTCAGCCCGTGACTGCTGAAGTTCTCTCCGAACGCGCCGGGCTCGCGCAACAGCGGATGCCCGCCGATCCGCTCGGTCCACCAGGCGTAATGATCGCGCGGGTAGTGATGCAAGGCCTTGTCGGGACCGCCATGCACGCGCGGGTCGCCCCGCTCGTCGCCGTCCAGACCCGATTCGCCGACATGCACGCGTCCCTCGAACGCGCGCTTGGCGATCGCGCTGACGCTGCCCGGCCGTGTGTAAGGCCGGGCGCGGCCGCGCAACAGCGCGTCGATAACGGTGTCGGACTGGATCAAAACGATGGCGCTCTGAGAGGTCATGATCGGCGCGTACCCACACAGGGGCTGCATCGCAACGATGGCTCGTGCGAGCCGGCGTGGCCTGCGCCGCCATTCTCGCACCTCCGCGGGGTCATGCCCCTCCAGACCAGACCGCCGCCATGCGAAACCCGGATAAAGCACTCGCCGCGTGGCGCGCGCCGTTTCACCCATGGCAATGGATGGACCGAACCGCGACCGCAATCACGGGCAGCGCCCGCTCAAACGCGGATGCAGTCGGACCGAACCGGCCCGCCCAGCGCATCGTCCGGATGCGCCGACTGTGAGAACTCGGTCAACGTTGCTGGAAGTTGGTCGCAAAAAGGCTTGACTCTGGACCATGGTCCAGACCGAACACTGTTCCAATACCCGCCACTGTGAACATGGAGGTGCGCAATGAAGATTGGGGAACTCGCGCAGCGCGCAGGGGTGGGTATCGACACGGTGCGCTATTACGAACGCCGGGGTTTGCTGCCCCTGCCGATGCGCCAATTGTCGGGTTATCGGCGTTTCGAGGCGAAGGACATCGCCCGGCTGCAGTTCGTGCGCAAGGCCAAGGCGCTCGGATTCACCCTGGAGGAAATCCGCGAACTGCTCGCTCTGTCCAGTCGGCGCGGCGGCGACATGGCGGGGGTCAAGGCGACCACGACCCAGAAGCTGGCCGACCTGGAATCCAAGATCGACGAACTCACACGCATACGTAACGGACTGCGGACGCTGCTCAATTCGTGCCCCGGGCACGGAGCGGTGGAGCGCTGCCCGATTCTCAACGCCCTGGGAGGGGACGAAACATGAGCGATAACCAAGCGTCGGATAAGCCATCCGACAACGTCGACGATGCCCCGCGCGATTGCTGTTCGGCCGCGCGAACCTGCGCCAGCACCGTCGCCACGACGGCCGCCGCCAGCATCGACCCGGTCTGCGGCATGCCGGTGGATCCGGCCACGACGCCGCATCGCCTCACGCAGGCCGGCGTCGAACATCACTTCTGTTCGGCGCATTGCCGGCAAGCGTTCGTCGATTCCAGCGCGCAGGCTTCGGCGGCGCGCTGACAGCGGGTTTCAGCGATGCAGGGGGAATAGCCCTGGCAAGCGCAGCGGCCGCGCATAACGACACCGTCCGCGCCGCCTGACAGGCCGCCGAACACGGCGCGGCCTCCGGGGTTCTTGATTACCGACAAACACCATGGTCGCGAGTCGATCGCGGCGCGCGTGCCTGCGCGCCGTTCATTCACAGCCAGCGGCCATTCGCCAGCAAACGGGGACACTCATGAACGAGACCAGCACGTTTCGCGATACCCAGCACGCAAACATTCCTTCGGGCCACGCCATGCCGGCGCCGGACCAGGCATCGATCCTGCTGGCCGAAGCGCTACAACCGGGCGCGGCCAGTTCGCGAACCGCGCTCGCGGCCGACGCCTTGCTCGCGCTCACCCAGAAAGGACTCGAGGGCGATGCGGCCGCATATGCGCAGTACCAGTCCATCCTGCTCGACCTGCACCTGCCCGGCGAGCCTCGCACCGAGCCGACCCGACGCTGGCTCGCGAGCCAGATCTACCAGGTCGAAGACCGGTTCGCGCCGGCGCTGCCGGACTTCCGCGTTCTGCCGGTGGATGAGTTCCGCGCCAAGGTCGATGCCGAGATCGCCTCGCGCACGCGGGTCAGGCATCCGATGTCGCTGCACCTGTTCCAGGGCGCGCCGCCGCTGCGCGACGTGCGCCTGTTCCTGCGGCATCACTGGAACCGCTCGTACAACTTCTACAGCCTGCTGGCCGAACTCGCGTTCCGGTTCGAGGCCATCCACGACGCCTCGGTGTTCTATCGCAACCTCTACGGCGAAGCCGGCGCCGAGACGCCCGAGCGCGCCCATCCCACCTTGCTGGCGCAGCTGATGGCGTATTTCGACATCCCGCTGCGCGTGGACTTCGCCGCGCTCGATCCGCTGGAAAAGGCCTACATCAACAATCGCATCCGCTGCGTTCGCCACACCGACGTGGCCTGGGGGCTGTCGCTGGTGTACGCGGTCGAATCGGTCAGCTGCGTCAATCACCTGCGGATCTACGAACTGCTGCAGCGCATGGGCGTTCCCGAAGGCCCCTGCGAATTCCATCGCCTGCACGGAACCCAGGACGAGATCGACACCGAGGAGATGTGGGAGCTGATCGCCAAGTTCGCCCACGACGAATCGTTCCAGCGCACGTTCATGCAATCGCTGACGCGTCACTTCGACATCAATCGGGCCTATTTCGACATGTTGTGGCGACAGATGCAGGGACAGCACATCCACTAAGCCCGATTCCTCACCGTGCCTGCAAAGGAGCGCGCATGTCGAACACCCGCAATCATTCCCTGCCACAGCTCGAAGCCCTTCAGACCAACCGCGCGCGCATTCTCGCCCGCGCGCTGGAACCGGGCGCCTCGTTCGCCCATCTGGAAACCGCGGCCAAGACCTTGTCCGAGCTCGCCGAAAGCGCGCTCAACGGCCATACCGACAGCCAGACCGAGTACCAGACGCTGCTGTACATCCTGTCGTTGAGCGACGACACCGCCACCGCGCTCGCGCGCCGCTGGCTGTGCAACTGGGCGTATCGGGTCGAGGAACGTTTCATTCCCGCCGCGGACGTGCCCACGGCCTTGTCGGAAGCCGAGTTCCTGGCGCGGATAGAACAGGAGGTGTCGTCGCGCTCGCGCGAGAAGCACCCCATGTCGCAGTACATCTTCGAAGGCTGCGCCTCGCCCGCGCAGCTGCGGGTGTTCCTGCGGCGGCAATGGTTCCGCACCTTCCGCCTGTACCGCGAAGCCGCGGACCTGCTGGTGAACCTGGTCGACGTGGACGACGCCGCGGCGCTCGGCCGCTACCTGCACGGAGAACTCGGCGAGGAGGACGAGGTCCGCTCGCATCCGCGACTGTTGGCCAAGCTGCTCGATGCCGTCGATCTGGAAGCCGACTTCCAAGCCGTCAGCACGATGCCCGAGGAAATCGCGTACTTGAACAACCGCGTGCGCAGCTTCCGCAATCCGGACGTGGGTTGGGGCCTGGCGGTGTTCTACATCACCGAAATCGTCGTCCCGGGCAATCACGAAAAGCTCTACAACGCGCTGCTCCAGGCCGGCCTCAGCGAAGACGCCGCCGAGTACTACAAGATCCACGTCAGCCTGGTGCCGCCGCGCGCCAAGCGCGAGTGGCAGCTGATCGCGCGGCGCATTCCCGATCCGGCGTTCCAGAAATCGTTCCTGACCTCGCTCGCGCAGCATTTCCGGGTCGAGCGTGCGTACTACGACGCGGTCTGGGCGGAAATGCAGGACGTGACGGGGCCGTCCTTCAGCCCGGCAGCCAAGCGGCCAGCCAACCAGGCGGATCAGCGATCATGCCGAGCCACGTGACCGAATCGCGCATTTACGGGGGCGTCTACTCCGATCCCGAGTTCGCGGCGATCTTCTGCGATGGCAATCAGGTGCAGAAGTGGCTCGACGTCGAACGCGCGCTCGCGCTGACCCAGGCGCAGATGGGCCTGATCCCGCATGAAGCGGCGCAGGAAATCGCGCGCCGTACTCATGTGGAGCTGTTCGATCTGGAGCGGCTGGGCCGGGAGAGCCGCGAAACCGGGCACATTCTGATTCCGACGATCTGGGCGCTGGCCGAACGCTGTCAGGACGGCTGGGGCGAATACGTTCACTACGGCGTGACCACCCAGGACATCCTCGACACCGGGCTGGTGCTGCAGATCGCCGAAGCGTGGGAGCTCGCGCTGGCGCGGCTGCGTTCGATCCAGGCTCACTTGCTCGCATTGGCGCGCAAGCACCGGCGCACGCCGATGGTCGCGCGCACTCACGGCCAGCACGCGCTGCCCACCACCTTCGGCTACAAGGTCGCGGTCTGGGTCGACGAGATCGACCGGCATCTGCAACGCTTCGACGAGGCGCGCGCGCGGGTGATGGTGGGCAACCTCACCGGCGCGGTCGGCACCATGGCCTCGTTCGGCGCGCAGGGATTCGAGATCCAGCGGCGCACCTTGGCCAGCCTCGGGCTCGGCGCTCCGCGCACCAGCTGGCATTCGGTGCGCGATCGGATCCTGGAAGTCGGCGGGCTGCTGGTCCAGTGCGCGGTCACGTTCGGGCGGATCGCCAACGAGATTTATCACCTGCAGCGAACCGAAGTCGACGAGGTCCGCGAAGGCAACGCGCCGGGCAAGATCGGCAGCAGCACCATGCCGCACAAGCAGAACCCGTCGACCGCGGATCTGATCAGCGCGCTGTCGCGCCTGATCCGGGCGCAGATGGTCGCGCTCACCGATGCCGCGTTCCACCTGCACGAACGCGACGGCACGGCCTGGCGGATCGAATGGGCCGCGTTGCCCGAACTGTTCGTCTACACCGGCGCGCTGCTCGCGCGCATGGACGAAATGTTGGCGACTGGCCTGGACGTACGCGAGCAGCGCATGCGCGACAACCTCGATCTGCTCGGCGGGTTGATTCTGTCCGAGCGGGTGATGCTCGCGCTGGGCGGTCGATTCGGCAAGCAGACCGCGCACGAACTGGTGCATGAAATATCCATGGAGGCTCGCCGGCAAGATGTTCCGTTCCGCGACGCCTTGCTCAAGGACGAGCGCCTGCGCGGCAGCTTCACGCCTCAGGCGCTCGAAGATCTGCTCGATCCGGTCACCTATGCGGGACTGGCCGTGGAGATGGTCGACCGGGTCGCATGCTACGCGACCGGCCAGCCGCGCGGCCGATCCTGAGCGGGCGACATCACCCGAAGAGTTTCCAGTCAGCCCATTCTTGGATGGAGGGTATGCGATGGAACCACAGACCTTGAACGTGACGCCGCATCCTGCGTTCGCCGCGCGCCGAAGCTGTTCGGTGAGCGAGCCGGCGCTGGTCGACGACTGCCGGCACGAACACAGCCACATTCTGGATTCGAAGGTGCATGGTGGCGGCTACGCCGGCGCCGCGAGCCGGGCGATCTTCTGCGGCCGATGTCGGCTGCAGCGCTGGCTCGACGTCGAATCGGTGCTGGCGATGGCGCAGGCGGAAGTCCATATGATCCCGCTGCAGGCCGCGCTGGAAATCCAGCGCAGCGCGAAATTGTCGGCGATGAATCTGGACCAGATCGCCGACGGCGTGAGCAAGACCGGGCACTCGCTGATGCCGCTGCTGCGCGCGTTGCAGGACAACTGCAGTCCGAGCGCGCGCGAGTACGTTCACTACGGCGCGACCACCCAGGACATCCAGGACACCGCGCAGTCGCTGGAGATGCGCGACGTGCTCGACAGCGTCGACGTCGCGCTCGATGCATTGATCGCGCAGCTCGCGGCGCTGGCGAATGCGCACCGCGGCTCGCTGATGGTCGCCCGGACCCATTCGATACCGGCCTTGCCCACCACCTTCGGTCTGAAAGTGGCCGGCTGGATCGACGAGTTGTTGCGTCATCGCGATCGCCTCGGCCAGGCGCGCCAGCGCGTGCTCGTGGTGCAGCTGTTCGGCGGGGTCGGCACGATGGCCGCGTTCGGCCCCGACGCCATGGCGCTGCTGAACGTGTTCGCGCGCCGGCTGTGTCTCGGCGTGCCGCACGCTGGCTGGCACGTGGCGCGCGACCGCGTCGCCGAATTCGTCAGCGCGCTGGCGATGATGACCGCGTCGCTGGCGCGGGTGGCCGACGAGATCCGCACCTTGAATCGCTGGGAGATCGCCGAGGTCGAAGTGGGCTGGTCGGACCAGCAGATCGGCAGCAGCACGATGCCGCACAAGCGCAATCCGGAAGGTTGCGAGCAGGTGGTGGTGATGGCCCGCCTGGCCAAGGCGCAGGTCGTGCTCGCGCTGGACGCGATGATCCTCGAGCACGAACGCGACTACCGCGGAACCCGTCTGGAGTGGTGCGCGGTCGCCGATGTCTCCCATTACGCGCTGACCGCGCTGGCCTTGCTCAGCGACACGATCGGCAAGCTCACCGTCAACGACGCGGCGATGGACCGCAACGCGCACGCCTACGGCGATGCGATCTGCATGGAAGCGTTCGTGTTCGAGATGGCGAAGACGCTCGGCAAAAGCAGCGCCTACGAAATCATCTTCGAACTCACCCAGGCCTGTCAGCGCGATCGGGTGTCGATCCGCGAGGCGGTCGAGTGCGATCCCAGGGTGCTCGCCGCCGTGGACGGGGGAAAGCTCGCGCGCCTGTTCGAACCCAGGACCCATCTTGGCATGGCCGAAACCATCGTCGACGACGTACTGACCCAGGTCGGCAACCGTCGTTTCTGAGGCATCCGATTCACCAGGCGCGAATTCATCAGCCGCGATCACCAGCGCCAATCACAAGCCGCCGCACCACTCATCGGGAGAAAGGAATGTCAGTGAGCATCGAAGCCGATCCGGCCAAGGTCCAGCAGTTTTCCGCGCGCATCATGGAGGATTACGGCAACACGCTGCGCGGCGCCATGCTTTATATCGGCGACCAATTGGGCCTGTTCAAGGCCCTGGCCCAGACCGGCGCGGTGACGCTGGAGGAACTGACCCGCCACACCGGACTCAACGCGCGTTATCTGCGCGAATGGCTCGGCAGCATGGCGACCGGCGACTACGTGACCTACGACCGCCACAGCAAGCGTTATCGCCTGCCCGACGAGTTCGTCCCGGTGCTGGCCGACGAGGACTCGCCCTACTTCGCCGGCGGCATCATCCAGCTGAGCGTGCCGTTCGTGTCGATGGCGCCGCGGATCATCGAGGCCTTCCGCCACGGCGGCGGCGCGCCGGAAGAGGCCTACCCGGTCGAAACCTGGCAAGGCATGGAGCGCATGACCATGCCCTGGTACAAGCACTTTCTCGTCCAGCACTGGATCCCGTCGCTGACCGGAGTCAAGGAAAAGCTCGAAGCCGGCGGCAGCGTGCTCGATTTCGGATGCGGCAGCGGTCTGGCCGCGATCACCATGGCCCAGGCGTTTCCGAAGGCCACCGTCCTGGGCTGCGACTTCCACCTTCCCTCGATCGAACGCGCGCGCGCCAACGCGCATGCCGCGGGGCTCGGCGATCGGGTGCGCTTCGAGGTCGCCGATTCCGATGCGCTGCTGGGCAAGAAGTTCGATTTCGTGACCACCTTCGTGGTGATCCACGACGCCGCCGATCCGCAGCAGATGATGACGGACCTGCGCAGCTCGACCGCCGAGGACGGCACCTACCTCATGGTCGAGCTCAACCTGTCCGAGGAACTGCACGAGAACATGAATCTGTTCGGCCGGGTGATGTATCCGCAGAGCACGCTGTACTGCATGACCTGTTCGCTGTCGCACGGTGGCGCCGGGCTCGGCGCGTTCATGGGCGAGACCCGCGCCCGCGACATGGCCGCGAAAGCCGGCTTCAGCCGCGTGCGCAAGGTGCCTTCCGATCGGCCGCCGCTGCCGGCCTTGTTCGAACTGCGGCCCTGAGTCGAAGCGACGGCCATCGCCCGGCCGGTCGCGGACAAAGAAAAACCCCGCCGAGGCGGGGTTTTTCGTCAAGCGATAAAGCGTTGGATCAGAACTTGTACTGAGCGGCGATGCCGAACAGATCGGCGTGGCCCTTGAACTTGCCGACCAAGTGCGCGCCGGTGCTGTTCCGGACATCGATGCTGGGGCTGTCGATCTCGATGCGGGTGTAGGCGGCGTCGACGCTGAGATGCTCGCTGGCGTTCCAGGTCAGGCCCACCGAGTACAGCATGCGGTCGTTGTCGGGCAGACGCGGGGTGCGCGTGCGGTCGTTGGTCGGGGTTTCGTCGTAAGCCGCGCCGGCACGCAGGGTGAAGGCATCGTTGAGGTCGAACTCGGCGCCGAGCGCGTACATCATCGTGTCTTCCCATTCGAAGTCTTCGAACGAGACCTGGCTGTTGAGCGCGTTGTGGCGACGGATGTCGACTTCGCGCAGCGAATGCCAATCGGTCGCCTGGACGTCGGCCATCATGCGGAAGTTGTCGGTGAACGCGTAGGAAACGCTCAGCGTGTCCACGCTCGGCGTGGTCAGCTTGGCGCCGCCCGGACCGTCGGCGATGCGCGCGGCCAGGACCGGATTGCCGGCCGCGGCGCCAGCGACAGCGGCCGGAACGGTGAAGTCGACCGTGCCGGAGATGTCGTGGTCGATCTCGGAGCGGTGCGAGTAGCCGATCGACAGCTTGTCGGTCGGCTTGAACTGGAAGCCGACCAGCCAGCCCAGGCCGTTGTCGTCGCCGGTCACGTCGACGAGGCCGTCGTTGCGCTGCGGACCGAACGGCGAAGCCGGCGAACGGCAAGCCGGGTTGCCGGCGCAGATCAGCGAGCCCAGATCGGCGGCGCTGGTCAGGGTGACTTCGGCGCGCTCATAAACGACGCCGAAACCGACCGAGAAGCGATCGGTCAGAGCCACCGCGGCCGACAGGGTCAGGTCGATGGTTTTGACGTCGGATTCGACCGCGTGGTAACGGCCGACCCAGTCGCGGTCGTATTCGGTCTTCAGGCCGAACGGCGCGCTGACGCTGGCGCCGAGGGTGACCTTGTCGAACGCGCCCGACAGCGGCACGACGATGGCCAGCGCCGGTACGGGCTGCGCGTCGCCGGGGTCGCCGCCGTTGCCGCCGGTGAGCGGGGTGCCCGCCGCCGAGGTGCCGCCGCCGCGGAACTTCGCGGTCAGGTCGATCACGGTGACGTCGGTGCGGACGGTGGTGCTGTCCAGGTTGACCATCGCCGCCGGGTTGTTCGACACGACCGACGCGTCGTCCTTGGCAACGGCGCTGCCGGCGAAGGCACGGCCCTGGTTCTTGACGCTGTTCTCGCGAATCTGGAAACCGGAAGCGCCGGCCGAACCGAAGCTGATGACGCCAGCGATGCCGAGCGCGATCGCGGTCAGGCGGGTGTAACGGTGTGAGGGTTGCATGCGTGTAGTCTCCGTTGGAGTATTTTTAGTCTTTCTCGGCCGTGTGCGCGGACCCGCGGTCGCGGGCTCCATGCCGCCGGAAACCCCTCCCGACGTACGACGCCGTATGCACTATAGCGCGGCTATTAACCGAACGCTAACAATACGCCCAAGACCGCAAAGCTGTCCGTACCGATGTCGCAAAGCCAAGCCACGCAACCACTTACCTATCTTTCGTGCCTTAATGGGGTAACTGTCGGCATCCCCGGCCGGCGGAGCTGAACGCGTGTTCGTCACCATTCCCACACGCGAGCGTACCCGGCTGCGCTGGGCCACTCCGCTGCTGTTCGCCTTGCTCTGGCTGTGCTTCATCGTCTCGGCGGTGGTCCTGCCGGACCCGGAGCAGCGCCGGCTGATGCTCGAGTGGGGCGCGTTGTCGGGCGGCCTGTCCAGCCCGCTGGCCTGGTGGGACGCGGTGCGCGACGGCAGCCTGCTGCGCCTGTTCAGCGCACTGTTTCTGCACGCCGACTGGGCCCATCTGCTCGGCAACCTGGTGTTCCTGCTGATTTTCGGCCTGCCGGCCGAGCGCGCGATGGGGCCGTGGCGGCTGCTGGCGCTGTTCCTGTTCGGCGGCGCGGTCGCCAACCTGGCCGCGGTGATCGCGATCGGCACCCCGGACCGCTTGATCATCGGCGCCAGCGGCGCGGTCTCGGCGCTGATCGGCGCGTACCTGGCGCTGTTCCCGAGCGCCAAGCTCGGCGTGGTGGTGCCGCTGGGCCTGTTCCTGCAGTTCGTCAAAGTGCCCGCGCCGCTGCTGATCGGCGTGTGGGCGGCGTTGCAGGTGGTGTTCACCTTCATCGGCCCGGCCTTCGGCGCGGTGGCGTGGTCGGCGCATCTGGCCGGCTTCGCGTTCGGCGGCGCGTTCGCGCTGATCGCCCGCGCCGGCATCGCCCGGCGGTTGCGGCGCAAGCGCGGGTATTGAGAGCCGGGAATCGGGAATGGGGAGTCGGGAATGGTAAAAGCCGCCCGACGCTCTTGAGTTGACCCCGCAAGCCCCAACGCTGTTTTCAGATCGCGACATTGCCGCTTTCACGATTCCCGACTCCCCATTCCCGATTCCCGCCCCGCCAATGCCCACCCTCTACAAAGTCACCTTCCTCAACGCCGGCAAGATCTACGAGCTGTACGCGCGCAAGATCGGTTCGGGGTCGCTGTGGGGGTTCACCGAGGTCAGCGACCTGGTGTTCGACGTGCATGAAGGCCTGGTCGTCGATCCGACCGAGGAACGCCTGCGCGACGAGTTCGGCAATACCAAAGTGTTGCACCTGCCGATGCAGAGCATCGTGCGGATCGAGGAAGTCGAGCGCAAAGGCCAGTCGGCGATCCGCGACGCGGCCACCGGCGAGAAAGTCGTCACCCCGTTTCCGTTTCCGGCCAAGCCGCGCTGATTG
Source organism: Lysobacter capsici (assembly GCF_014779555.2). Classification (NCBI taxonomy): domain Bacteria; kingdom Pseudomonadati; phylum Pseudomonadota; class Gammaproteobacteria; order Lysobacterales; family Lysobacteraceae; genus Lysobacter; species Lysobacter capsici. The sequence goes on along the minus strand of NZ_CP094357.1, from coordinate 489,959 downwards.
ACTAGACTGAGGGCCGGCGAAACGCGGAGCAGCACGCGATGACCGGTACTCCCACCGATACGATCGAACTCAAGGACCGGCGCTTCGCGGTCGAGCGCGCGCGGGTGGAGGGCCGGCTGTACGACGATGCGAGCGGCGAGATCTGCTGGTCGATCGAGGTGCGCGGCATGGCGATGCGCTTCGGCGATGGCGAATTCAGCCAGGACCTGAGCCCGCACTTCTACGACGAAGCGATGCCGCTGCGCATCGACGACTGGCGCAAGCTCGAACACAGCGGTTACGCGTTCGATCTGGAAAGCGACGACGACGAAGGCAACAGCCTGCCGACCTTGTACCTGTGCTCGCACCTGTCGCTGCCGCGCTCGCAACTGCGCCTGGGCGCGCGCCGCGGCCACCGTTTCGCGTTGGATTGGCACGGCCTGGCCGAGGCGAACTGGGACGAGGCATTCGGCCGCGAGCTGCCGTTCCGGATCGCGCTGGAGATCGAGTTCGCGCAGCAGGAGGTGCGGTTCTGGCATCGGCACGACGACGAAGACTTCGAAGCCGCCGCGCGCGCGGTGATGGCGCGCCGCGGCTTGTCCGGCGAGCACCTGAGTTATCGCGATCATCGGCGTTTTCGCGACGATCCCGACGACGAGCATTACCGGCTGATCCGCGCGTTCTTTGCGCCGATCGACTGAAGCGCGCCGCGCGGTTCGGCCTGAAGACACCCATCTCCATTGCGAGAGCGGCTTCAGCGTCGATGCGTTCGGCTCACCGACACGATTTCGGCGGACCGATCGAAAGGCGTCGGCGCTGAAGCCCCGCACGCAAACGTCTCGCGACCTCGCATCGGCCGATCCGTCCGACGCGATCAACGCGGTCAACGCAATTGACGCGATCGAAGCGATCGAAGCGATCGAAGCGATCGAAGCGACATCATCGATCATGCGGCGCTCCGCACCAGACCATAAAAGCGAACACCCGGCCTGGGCCGGGTGTTCGTTTGCCGACTGCAATGGAAAAAGTCAGCGCATCGATCAGCGCTTGCTCGCGCCCGGCGTCGCCGCCTTGCTGACCGCCGTCGGCGTTTTCGCGCCCGCGGGTTTCTTCAGTTCGGCCAGGGCCGAGGCGATCGGCGCGTCGCCTTCGAGCACTTCGCCGGCGTTGGTGCCGGGCGTGTCCTCTTCGTCGCCGTGCAGATGCCCGGGCAGGGTCGCTTCGGTGTAGCTCGGGCGGCCGTCGGCATCGGACGCCTTCGGCGCGCGCAGCACCACGTCGGGCACGATGCCCAGCGCCTGGATCGATTTGCCGCTGGGCGTGTAGTAACGCGCGGTGGTGAGCTTGACCGAATCGCCGTTGTCGAGCGGCAGCACGGTCTGCACCGAGCCCTTGCCGAAGGTGCGGCTGCCGACCACGCGCGCGCGGCCGTTGTCGCGCAAGGCGCCGGCCAGCACTTCCGAGGCGCTGGCCGAACCGGCGTCGACCAGGACCACCAGCGGCGCGCCGTCGAGGCGATCGCCCGGGGTCGCGCTGAACTCGGCGTCGCTGATCGCGATGCGGCCGCGGGTGCTGACGATCTTGCCGCTGTCGAGCAGGTCGTCGGCGATCTGCACCGCCGAGGTCAGCAGACCGCCGGGATTGCTGCGCAGGTCCATGACCAGGCCGCGCAGCTTGCCGCCGGACTGGGTCTTCAACTTTTCCAGTTGGGTTTCGAAATCCGCGGCGGTGTCGGCCTGGAACGCGCTGATGCGCAGATAGGCGTAGCCCGGTTCGAGCAGGCGGCTCTTGACGCTGGTGACGCGGATGGTTTCGCGCGCGACGGTCAGGTCGAAGGGTTTGTCGCGGCCTTCGCGCACGATGGTCAACACCACCTTGCTGCCGGGCGCGCCGCGCAGCGTGCTGGAACTGTCGCCTTCGTCGACCTTGAACGGCTTGCCGTCGATGGCGATGATCAGGTCGCCGGCCTTGATCCCGGCGCGCGTCGCCGGCGTGTCGTCGATCGGCGAGATGACTTTCAAGGTGCCGTCGGGCTGGCGCTGCAGTTCCACGCCGATGCCGTCGTAGTTGCCGCGCGATTGTTCGTCGAAGTCTTCGGCCGCGACCTTGTCCAGATACACGCTATGCGGATCGAGATCGAGCAACAGGCCGCGGATCGCCGCGTGCATGAGCTTGGCGTCGTCGACCGGTTCCACATACGCCTGCTTGACCGCGTTGTAGACCGCGACGTAGCGGCGGATTTCCTCGATCGGCACCTTGGAGTCGACGCCGTCGCCGTCCTTGCCGGGCTTGGCCTTGGCGGCCGGCGCGCGCGCGGGCGGCACCGGCTGGGGCGGGCTGTCGGTGTCGTCGGTCGGGCCGGTATCGGCCGGCTTGGGGGCGGGCTTGGTGTCGGCCGGTTTGGTCTCGGCTGGCGGGGTGGCCGGCGCCGTCGACGGTGCGGACTGGGGCGCGCTCTGGGGCGCGGCCGGCGGCGTGGTCGGCGCCTGCTGCGCGAACGCCAGCGGAGCGGCGCCCAGCGCCAGGGCGAGCGGTAGCAGACTACGCAGGGGGTGACGCAGGGACATGCACGGCGCTCCGGAACGGGTACGAATCAGGTAGCGATAGGACCGCGCGAGGCGATCCGGGTTCGATCGATTATCTGCGCACGTTAAGCCGCGTGCTTGCAAGCTTTTGTTAAATCGTCGGCGGGTCGCGGTTTTTGACTTGTTCGCGCGCCTCGACGGTTGCGTGGAACCGGCTTCGGCCCCGACGCGTTGGGTTCAAGCAAGCCCGCTGTCAGGCGACCGGAGCGGACAGCGTCGGGACTGACGCGCCGCCACGAAGAACGCCAGCAACGCTCGGACCGGCGCTTGGCATCGACCCGGCGCGCTTCAATCCAGCTCGCTTCGACCTAACTCCGCGTCGATCCGGCCCGTTTCGCCCCGGCCATTACCTGCGCGGCGTCACCGTTCAACGCCGCAGCCAGGTATTCGGATTGACCGGCTGGCCGCCGCGGCGCAGTTCGAAATACAGCGCCGGCCGGCCGTGGCCGCCGGAACTGCCGACCGTGGCGACCGCGTCGCCTTTCTTGACCGTCGCGCCGGCGTCCTTGAGCAGGGCGTCGTTGTTCGCGTACAGGCTCATGTAGCCGTTGCCGTGATCGACGATCAGCAACAGGCCGTAACCGGTCATCCATTCCGAATAGACCACGGTGCCGTCGGCGACCGCCTTGACCGTGGCGCCGGCCGGCGCGCCGATCAGCAGGCCTTCGCTGCTGCGGCCGTCGGGCATGGTGCCGCCGAAGCCGGCCAGCAAGGCGCCCGACACCGGCCAGCCCAGGCCGCCGACCTGCGGCGCGGGCGCGCTGGCGACCTGCACCGGCGGTTTGCGCACCGGCGCGGGCTTGCCTTGCGCCTTGGCCGCCGCGGCGGCGGCGCGCGCCTCGCGGGCCTCGCGTTCGGCCTTGGCCTTGGCGGCGGCGCGACGCTGCGCTTCGGCGCGCGCGGCGGCCGCGCGCAACTTGGCCAGCAACTGCTCCAGGCCCTTCGCATCGCGGCCGAGTTCGCGTTCGCGGGTGCTGCGGTCTTCGTATTTTTCGTTGATCTGGGCGACCAGCGCGGCGCGGGTCTTGCGGTCTTTTTCGAGCTGGCCGAGCTGGTTGCGCTGCTGCTTGCGGGTGCTGTCGAGGCTGGCGCGGCGCTCGACGATCTGACGCTCGAGCGCATCGAGTTCGCGCAGCTGCGCGCTCAGTTCGGCGATACGGCGCGCGCGGTCGCGCTGCACATAACCGTGATAGGTCAGGATGCGGCTGCTGTCGGCGACCTTGTCCTGCGACAGCAGCAGTTTCAGCGGCGCATCGTTGCCTTGCGCGTACGCGGCGCGCACCAGCCGGGACAACTCGTCGCGCTTGGAGCCCAGGCTCGCGTTGAGCGCGTCGCGCTTGCCCTGCAGATCCTTCAGCGCGGCCTGTTCGCGCGCGAGCCGGGTTTCGGTGTCGCGCAGGGCCCGGTTGGAATGGCCGACCTGTTCGTCGGCCTGACGCAATTGCTGCGAGGCGTCGCCGCGCTGGCCTTCCAGCTTGCGCCGTTCGGCCGCGACCGACTTGAGTTCGGTCTTGATCTTCTCGAGCTTGCGCTCGGCGTCGCGGCTGTTGCTCTGCGCGGCCGCGTGGGCGCCCAGGCTCATCGCCAGCGAGCACGCCGCCACGCTGGCCAGCCACCACCCGCGCGCGCTCGCCATCAGCGCGCCAGCAGGCTCGTGCCGGTCATCTCGACCGGCTGGGCGAGGCCGAGCAGGTCGAGAATGGTCGGCGCGACATCGCGCAAGGCGCCGCCGCTGCGCAGGGTGGCCTTGCGCGGGCCGAGATAGACCAGCGGCACCGGACCGACGGTGTGCGCGGTATGCGGCTGGCCGGTGCTCGGGTCGCGCATCATTTCCAGGTTGCCGTGATCGGCGGTGATCAGCAGCGCGCCGCCGACCTCCTGCACCGCGGCGGCGATCGCGCCGATCGCCTTGTCGACCGCCTGCGCGGCGAGGATCGCGGCCTGCAGGTCGCCGGTGTGGCCGACCATGTCGGGGTTGGCGATGTTGCAGATCGCAACGTCGATCGTGCCCGAGTGAATCGCTTCGACCAGCTTGGCGGTGACTTCCGGGCAGCTCATCTCCGGCTGCAGGTCGTAGGTCGCGACCTTCGGGCTCGGCACCAGGATGCGACTTTCGCCCTGATACGGATCTTCGCGCCCGCCGCTGAAGAAGAAGGTGACGTGCGCGTATTTCTCGGTCTCGGCGATGCGCAGTTGGGTCAGGTCGTTGGCGGCCAGCAATTCGCCCAGGGTGTTGTGCAGATCGTCGGGGCCGAACGCGACCGGCGCCGGCAGGCGCGCGTCGTATTCGGTCAGGCAGACGAAACGCGACAGCTTCGGCCGGCGCGCTGCGTAGCCGTCGAAGTTCGGATCGACGAAAGCCGCGCTCAGCTGGCGCGCGCGGTCGGCGCGGAAATTCATGAACACCACCGCGTCGCCGTCGGCCATCGCGGTGGCGCCGTCGATCACGGTCGGGGCGACGAATTCGTCGGTTTCGCCGCGCGCATACGCCGCTTCGAGCCCGGCCAGCGCGGTTGGCGCGTGCTCGGGGCTGTCGGCTTCGACCATCGCGTTCCAGGCGCGCAACTGGCGATCCCAGCGCTTGTCGCGGTCCATCGCGTAGTAGCGGCCGCTGATCGAGGCGATATGCGCGTTGCCGAGACGGTCGCACACCTCTTGCAGGCGCTGCAGGCTCGGCGCGGCCGACTTGGGCGGCATGTCGCGGCCGTCCAGGAACGCATGCACCGCGACCCGCGCCACGCCTTCGCGCTGGGCGAGTTCGAGCATCGCGAAGATGTGCTTCTCATGGCTGTGGACGCCGCCGGGCGAGAGCAGGCCCATGACGTGCAAGGTGCCGTTCGACGACTTCGCCGTCGCGCAGGCCGCGCGCAGTTCCTCGTTGGCGTAGAAGCTGCCGTCCTCGATCGCCGCATCGACCCGGGTCAGGTCCTGGTAGACGATGCGGCCGGCGCCGAGGTTCATGTGGCCGACCTCGGAATTGCCCATCTGCCCGTCCGGCAGGCCGACATGGCGGCCTTCGGTGTGGATCAGGGTGTGGGCCTGCGAGGCCAGCAGCGCATGCCAGTTCGGCAAGGTGGCCTGGGCCAGGGCGTTGTCGGCGGGGTCGTCGCGATGGCCCCAACCGTCGAGGATCAACAGCACTACGGGCTTGGGTCGGGCATTCGCTGACACGTGGGGGATTCCTATGACCAGGGGCAGGGGCCGCCGCAGGCGGATTCTGCGATTGTAGCGAAGCGGACGATGAAGCCCCGGGGAACGCGGCGACGGGTTCGAAGCTGCCTCCGCAAGTGCTTGATAGTGCTTGGCCCGGCACGCTCCGTGTCCACCGACATCACGAAATACGCATTCGGCTTAAACCGATCGCACGCTCGCCGCATCACAGACTTTGCCCACCAGACAACGGAACACGCCATGACGCGCACCCGCCTCACTCTCAGCCTGTCGGTCCTGATCGCCCTGTCCTCGCCGCTGGCGTTCGCCGACGAGGGCATCAGCAAGGTCAACGGCAGCATCAACGTCGAAGCCAGCCAGCGCCAGGGCGACCTGGACACCGTCAACGGCAGCATCAAGATCGGCGACAGCGCCCGCGTCGGCAAGGCCGAGACGGTCAACGGCAGCATCAACGTCGGCAACAGCAGCCAGACCGGCGGCCTGGAAACGGTCAACGGCAGCATCCGCGCCGGCACCAACCTGACCGCGAACGGCGGCATCGAAACCGTCAACGGCAGCATCTTCGTCGATCGCGGCGGCACCGTGCGCGGCGACCTGGAAACCGTCAACGGCGCGATCGGCCTGGTCGACACCGACGTCACCGGCGGCATCGAGACGGTCAACGGCGACCTCACCGTCGGCGTGGACTCGCACGTCAGCGGCGGCATTCGCTACACCAAGCCCAACGGCATCCAGTTGCTCAAGCAGCGCGACCCGCGCGTGATCATCGGACCGAACGCGCGCGTCGACGGCGCGCTGGTGTTCGAGCGCGAAGTGAAGCTGTACGTCCACAGCACCGCCAAGACCGGCCCGATCCGCGGCGCCACCGCGATCGCGTTCAACACCGCGACCCCGCCGGCCGAGTAAAGCCGCACCCGCGCCCCGTCCGAGTCGCCACGGCCACCGCCGCGGCGATCCGGGCGGGGCGTTCGCATTGCGCCCGACCGCTCGGCGGGCGAACCGATCGGGACAACACCGCCAAACCGCAGCACCTAGAATGGACCTCCCCCACCCCCGGCCCGTGCGCCGCTCCTGGAGGTCTCGACCTTGTTGCCGAAGCATCTGTCCCGAACCACCCCGCTGCTCACCGCCACCTCGCTGGTGGCCGCCGCCCTGGTCCTGTCGGCCTGCGACAAGACAGCGTCCAAACCCGACGCCGGCGCGAGCGCCGCCACGTCGGCCCCGGCCCAGCCCGCCGGCGAGCACGGCTTCGACGGCGCGATCAACGCCGCCGACTTCGCCCAGCACGTCAAGATCCTGGCCTCCGACGAGTTCGAAGGCCGCGCGCCCGGCAGCGCCGGCGAGGAAAAGACCGTCCAGTACCTGCAGGCGCAGTTTCAGCGCATGGGGCTCAAGCCCGGCAACGGCGACAGTTATTTCCAGACCGTGCCGATGGTCGAGACCACGGCCGACGAGACCACCTCGCTCACGCTCCAGGTCAAGGGCCAGCCGCGCGAGTTGAAGTTCGGCACCGACATGGTGGTCGGCACCCGCACCGGCCAGCCGGAAGTGAAGGTCGACGGCAGCGATCTGGTGTTCGTGGGCTACGGCGTCAACGCGCCCGAGCAGCAGTGGAACGATTACGCCGGCGTCGACGTCAAGGGCAAGACGGTGGTGATGTTCGTCAACGACCCGGGCTTCCACGGCCAGGACGCGACCTTGTTCGAAGGCAAGCGGATGACCTATTACGGCCGCTGGACCTACAAGTTCGAAGAGGCCGCGCGCCAGGGCGCGAAGGCCGCATTGATCATCCACGACACCGCCGGCGCATCGTACGGCTGGGACGTGGTCAAGAATTCGTGGTCGGGCGCGCAGTTCGACCTGCCGGCCAAGGACGATCCGGAACCGCGCCTGCCGGTGCAGGGCTGGATCAGCAACGACGTCGCGCGCAAATTGCTCGGCGATCTGGGCCAGAACCTCGATCAGCTGTACCAGGCCGCCGGCAAGCGCGGTTTCAAAGCGATCCCGCTGCAGGCCAAGGCTTCGGTGGATCTGAAGAGCAAGATCAGCGAGAAGTCCTCGCGCAACGTGGTCGCGCGCCTGGACGGCGCCAAGCGTCCGGACGAAGCCATCGTCTACATGGCGCACTGGGATCACCTGGGCAACCACACCGGCGAAGGCGGCCATGAAGGCCACGGCGCCGACGCCAAGACCACCGGTCCGGACACCATCTACAACGGCGCGGTCGACAACGCCTCGGGCGTGGCCGGCATCCTGGAAATCGCCGAAGCCTTCAGCAAGCAGACCCCGCCGCCGGACCGTTCGCTGCTGTTCCTGGCGGTGACCTTGGAGGAATCGGGCCTGCTGGGTTCGAAGTACTACGTCGCCCATCCGACCGTGCCGCTCAACAAGACCGTCGCGGTGATCAACCTCGACGCGATGCCGATCATCGGCAAGGCCCGCGACATGACCGTGGTCGGTTACGGCAGCTCCGAGCTCGAGGACATCCTCAAGACCGTCGCCGACGGCCAGCAGCGCGTGCTGCACGCCGAAGCCACCCCGCAAGACGGCTTCTACTTCCGCTCCGATCACTTCAACTTCGCCAAGGCCGGCGTGCCCGCGCTGTACGCCAAGGGCGGCGACGACCTGATCGACGGCGGCGTCGAAGCCGGAAAGAAGGCCCAGATCGACTATCGCGACAACCGGTACCACAAGCCGGCCGACGAATTTGACGCGGCCTGGAAGCTCGACGGCTTGGTCCAGGACCTGGACGCGCTGTACGGCGTGGGCAAGGTGCTGGCCGGCAACGAGCAGTGGCCGAACTGGTACGAGGGCAACGCCTTCCGCGCCGCGCACGACACGCTGATGGCGCCACCGGCGAAGTAAGCCGCGCCCGCGCGCAGGGCCGGCCCGACGGGCCGACCCTTGCCGCACAGCGATCCGACGACGGCGCCCAAGGGCGCCGTGGTTTTTTCCGCTAGGCTTTAGCAGCCGCGGCTCGCGGTATGCCTGAAGGAACACGCATGTCCATGTCCATCGCCTACTGGTGCGTGCTGATCGCCGCGCTGTTGCCGTACCTGTGGGTCGCCGTCGCCAAGGCCAGCGGCAAGCGCTACGACAACCGCGACCCGCGCGGCTGGCAGACCCGCCAGGACAACCCGCGTTGCAATGCCGCCTACGCCGCCCATCTCAACGCCTTCGAAGCCTTCGCCCCGTTCGCGGCCGGCGTGATCGGCGCGCAGATGACCGGCGTGGCCACCGACTGGATCGTCGGCCTGGCAATGGCCTTCATCGTCTTCCGGGTACTGCACGGCGTGTTCTATGTGGCGCGCCAGCCCAGGCTGCGCAGTCTGGCCTGGGTGCTGGGCTTCGGCTGCGTGCTGGCCTTGCTGGTCCTGGCCGCGCTGGCGGCGTCCGAAGACGCCAGCGCGCAGGTGGTGCTGCGTCTGCTCGACGGCTCCGCGCAGGCCGGCCTGCCCAGCTGAGTCTTTCGCGCACGTCGTTCGCATCCGTCCTTCGCGAACGCAGATCGCGTTCGCCACGTCCTCCGCCGCATCCCCGCTGTCCCGAAGAGTTGCGAATGTCCCCCGCCCCGCGCACCGATCACGACGACTTCGCCCAATCCCTGCGCGGCGACGGCTTTTGCTTCGTCGACGGCGAGACCATGCGCGGCCATCTGCTGCAGCACGGCTCGCTACAGGATTGGCCGGCGTTCGCCGACAGTTGGAACGACCTGGCGCCCGATCAGTACCTGGCCAGCGTCGGCCGCCACCGCCGCCGCCGGCATGCGGTGTTCCGCGCCGGCCGCGACGGCGCGATCGAGCGCCAGCCGCATCAGCCGCATTACCAAAGCCTCAACTACAACGCCCTGCAAGGCGACATCGAACGCTGGTTCGAACCGGTCCACGACGCCATCGCCGGCGGCGCCAGTCTCACCACCGTGCTCGGGTTCTGCCGCGATTTCTTTTCCACGCTCGCGCCGCAGACGCAGGCCTGGCATATCGAGCTGCACCAGTTCCGCATCGAAGCGCGCGGCGACGAAGACGGCCAGCCCACGCCCGAAGGCGTGCATCGCGACGGCGTCGACTATGTGCTGGTGCTGTTGATCGACCGCCACAACATCCTCAGCGGCACCACCACCATCCACACCGCCGACGGCACCGAACTGGGCAGTTTCACCCTGACCGCGCCGCTCGACGCCGCCCTGGTCGACGATGCGCGCGTGTTCCATGGCGTCACCGCGGTGACGCCGCAGGATCCGCAACGCGAAGCGCATCGCGATGTGCTGGTGGTGACGTTCCGCAAGACCGGTTGATCGCATCGGGGTCGGCGCGGCTGCGCGGTATTTGAAGTTTGATTCACAGCCCGTGCCGAGACTGAGGCTCCCTCTCGCCGAGATCGCCTCCATGACCCCACACCGTATTCGCCGCGCCGTCCTCGCCTTGTCGTTGCTGCTCGCCGCCGTGCCCGCGATGGCCGCCGACAAGATCCTGATCGTGGTCAGCGGCGAAGGCCGCGACCAGGGCAAGACCCAGCCCGGCTTCGAGATGGACGAATTCGCCCAGGCCTATCTGATCTTCCGCGACAACGGCTATGCCATCGACGTCGCCAGCCCGAACGGCGGCCGCGTCGAAGCCGACAAATACGACGCGACCGAAGCGTTCAACGCGAGCCTGCTCGCCGATGCCGGCGCGACCGCGCAGCTCGCGGCCACGCGCAAGACCGGCGAGCTCAAGGCCGCCGACTATGCCGCGGTCTACGTGGTCGGCGGCAAGGGCGCGATGTTCGATCTGCCCGCCGACCAGGCCTTGCAGCGCGTGGTGGCGGACATCTACCAACGCGGCGGCGTGGTCGCGGCGGTGTGTCACGGCCCGGCCGCGCTGGTCGATGTGCGGCTCGGCAACGGCGCATGGCTGGTCGACGGCAAGCGCATGACCGGTTTCAGCAACGAAGAGGAAGCCGTGTTCGGCAAGCGTTGGGCGAAGCAATACCGCTTCCAGCTCGAAGACGCGCTCAAGGCGCGTGGCGCGCAATGGCAGGAAGCGGCGTTGATGATGCCTAAGCTGGTCGTCGACGGCCGCCTGATCACCGGGCAGAACCCGTACTCGACACCCGCGGTCGCCGAAGCCATCGTCAGCGCGCTCGGCCGTCAGCCCAAGGCGCGCACGCCCTGGCGCGACGAACGCACCATGACCTTGGTGCAGCGCGCATTAAACGGCGAATCCGCGGCCGTGCGCCAGGCCCTGGCCGACGATCGCGATACCTATCACGTGCAACTGATCGGCCTGCTCGGCTACTACCAATCGCAGGCCACACAGGACCTGGCCGCCACCCGCGACGCGCTGGCGATCATGCAGCTGGCCGCGCCGTACATGCCCGAACCGCAACTGCGCCTGGGCATGGCCGAGGCGCACCTGCGGCTGGGCGATCGCGAACGCGCGCGATCGCTGACCGGCGAAGTACTGGAAAGCCATCCCAACATGGCCGAAGCTAAACAACTGTTGCAGCGCATCGGAAGCTGAGCGTCGATGGTGGAGCGTCTGCGCATCCTCGTGGTCGAAGATCATCTGCCGCTGCGCACGGCGATGGCGGCGATGTTCGAGTCGCACGGCCATCGGGCGGACTTCGCCGCCGATGGCCGCACCGGTCTGCGCCTGGCGCTGGACGATCCACCCGACGTATTGGTGCTGGATCTCAACTTACCCGGCCTGGACGGCCTTCGCGTATGCGCGCAGTTGCGCGAGCGCGCCGACCGCCGCATCCCGGTGCTGATGCTCACCGCCCGCGACACCCTCGCCGATAAACTCAAGGGCTTCGAGGCCGGCGCCGACGATTACCTGGTCAAGCCGTTCGCGGGCGAGGAATTGCTCGCCCGCTGCCTCGCGCTGTCGCAGCGTCATCGCGGCGGCGAGCACCATCTGCTGCGGATCGGTCCGCTCAGCATCGATCGCCGCAGCAACAGCGCACAGCGCGATGGCGCGACGCTCGAGTTGCACCACACCGCGTACCGCATCCTGCTGATTCTTGCCGAAGCCTGGCCCCGCACCCTCACCCGCAGCGAACTCATGCAGCGCTTGTGGGGCGATGACGTGCCGCAGTCCGATCCGCTGCGTTCGCATCTGTACCTGCTGCGGCAAGCGCTCGATAAACCCTTCGCGTGGCCGATGCTGCACACCGTGCACGGCGTCGGTTTCAAGCTGCGCGAGCGCCCATGAAACGACCGCGCCGGCGCATGCGCAATCGCCTGATGATCGCCTTCGGCGGATTCGCCGTGCTCGTCGCCGGCGTGTTCGGCCTGTACGCGATGGTGTTCATGTATGCGACCGAAGACGCCTTCTTCGACGCCGCGTTGCGACAGGAAGCCGCGGCCCTGATGCGCGCGCGTCGGCACGATGGCCGCTGGGAGACACCGCGCAGCCCGTACATGAAGGTGTACACCAGCGTAGCGCAGTTCCCCGACGACTTGCGTTCGCCTTATCAGGACGAACCCTGGCGTCATGAATACGCCGGGCGCGATGGCCGTCATTACCACCTCAAGACCCTGCAGGCTTCCGCCCCCGCCGCGAACGCATGGCTGGTCGCCGAAGTCAGCCAGCAGTTGGTGGTCCGGCCGATGCGCGACCGCATCCTGCAATTACTGGCCTGGTCGGCGGTCGCGGTGTTCGCGTTGGCGCTGTTGATCGCTTACTGGCTGGCGCGACGGACCGCGGCGCCGCTGGCGCGACTGGCCGCGCAGGTCGGCTCAATCACGCCGCAGCATCTGCCGGTGCTGCCGATACCCGAGCGCGCCGACGACGAAGTCGGCCTGGTCGCGCAAGGCGTCGCCGAGCTGATCGACCGCATCCGCACCTTCATCGAGCGCGAGCAGGAATTCACTCGCGACGCCAGTCATGAACTGCGCACGCCGCTCGCGGTGATCGTCAGCACCAGCGAGCGCCTGCTCGACGAACCCGGGCTGTCGCCGGCCGGACGCCAGCATCTGATGCATCTGCGCCAGTCGGCATCGCAGCTTGAGCAGACCGTCGGCACGCTGCTGAGTCTGGCCCGCGAGTCGCAAGAGTCGGCTCGAACGGGCGATCCCGTTGCCGTGCTGCCATTGCTGGAGCGGGTCATCCTGGATCAGGCGGTGCTGCTGGAAGGAAAACCGATCGAACTCGATGTCCAGGTGCCGCCCGACATCCGCAGCGTGCTGCCCGAATCGGTATTGCACATCCTGTTGTCGAACCTGATCGGCAACGCCTTCGCGCACACCGAAGCCGGCGTGGTGCGTATCTGGATCGAGCATACGCAAAGCCGAGACCGCGCAAGCTTCAACATCGTCAACAGCGGGCACGCGATCGAACCGGATTTGCTCGCGACCCTGCACCGACCGTTTCAGCGCCGCGAAGGCAGCGCCGGCCTCGGACTCGGCCTGGCGATCGTGCGCCGCCTGTGCGAACGCTATCGGATCGGCCTGCGGATCCAGGCTGAGGATGGAGACACGCGGGTCGAACTCGGTCTGGCGCCGCGGGGTGATCACGTCACCTGAGATGCGAACGACTGCTGCGCGATGTTCGCGATCGCTTGCACGACCCGGCGGTAACCCGCCCGCCACTTCGATTCGCAATTACCGCGGCAGTGATCAGTCGACCACGGCTGAGGCCAATCCGTCATGGTTCGCGTTCCCGGCGGGAGGTTGGCGCCTGGACGCGGTTTATTCGCCACCCGCGCGATCACCACCGCAACCACAATCAATGCGCAGGCTCGACAACCGCGTAGTAGCGGCGTCCCACTGGATTTCCTTAAGCCATAAGCCGCGACCGCGTAACCCACATTCGACGCAAGCCCGAAATTGACGGCGGAATCGGACTTGCTGCTGAACTTGCCGATGGTTGTGAACTTCATCTGAATCTCTCCTTGCGATCTCGGATCGGCCGGCCCGGGCTCAATCGCCGGGCCGCGCGGGTCGCAATGCGCGACCAAGGATGGGGGCAACCGCGCTGCGCGCTCGCTGCATCCAGCCATAGTCGGTGAATCGTCGCGATCGCAAATCCGGGCGCCGCACCGCATGGATCCGCGCCCGCCCCGCGTTTCGCACCGCGCTTACAGGTCGCGATGCAACCACTGACCGCCGCTGTAGAACAATTCATGCAGCATATTGTCGTCGCTCGCCTGCGGCTGCATGTACTCGTCGCCGCGGTACACGATTCACGCCGCTCCATTCGCGTCGACGAAGCCCATCGGACCGGCGTTCGCTTTCAACGTGCCGCGGGTGGCGCTCAAATCGTTGAGCAGCCATTGGCCGCTCCAGTCGACCCGTTCGAAGATGTGGCTGTCCTCGCCTCGGTACACCACACGGCCGCGTCGCCGGCGACAACTCCCATCGGGTTGCCGAGCACTTACGATCACTCCATCAATCGATTCACCGAAGGTGGACAAGACGCCACCGGTCGTAACCTCCACGCATGGAACTGCGTCAGAAGTTGATGTTGTTGTCGCTGACGACGCTGCCCGCAGCCGAATTCGCGATGAAGCTCACCCGTGTATCAGCGATGTTGTTCGCTACCAGCACACGATCGGAGGTCCCGCTGATCTCGGTGAAGTACGGGGTTGCGATATTGGGCATCGAGCGGCAACGGCTGATAATCACGTTCTTGGCGTTGTAAACCGAGACGCAGGAATCCGCGGCGATCTGGCCGAAGAAATCGCAATCCAGGATCGAAGTATCGTCGAATTGGGTCAACACGATAGGCCGGTATTGCGCGGTCATGATCTCGTTAATCTTCGCGCCGCGCACCGAGACAGCCTTGACCCGAGCTGCTCCGAAACGCTCGAACAGCATCGCATTGCCGTTAAATCCGACAACATAAGGGTTGTCGATGAATATTTGGAACAAGTCGGCCGTGTCGTCTACCACAATCCACAGGGCATGGGCGCCCACTGGATTGCTGCTGCCTTCCCACTGAATCGAGTTGAACCATAGATCGCCGATTCGACCATTCTTGTGCGCGTAGATCAACGTACCCGAACCATAGAAGATCGTGCCAAAGAAGCGAATGCCGCGGATCTCACTGGCTGCCCCGGTTGCTGCGGATTCGATCTTGAGTGGTGGATTGGTCACGGTGCCACCGAACTGGCAATTGTTGAAATCCAAGTCTCCGATGAACGAATTGTTTTCGTGGGTCGCGATCTCCAGACCACCGTCGTTGACCACAACTCGATCGAAATTTATCATCCGCGTCAACGCACCAACGAGTCTTATCGTCGGCGTATTGAAGCCCAGAGCGAACACGTCCCGTAGTTGGCACTTCTGGAAACCGGCGAACTTTTTGCCGACTTCGCCGATCTGAATCGCGCTGCGACCGATCAGGCCGTTTTGGCTGGCGAAATAGCCGTTGAAACGTAGGTTATCGATCTGGAAATAGCCCACTTCCAAACCCGGCGTGCCGCCGACCGGGCATTGCGGTTGCAAGCGCAGTGCCGGGCCAGCCACATTAGCCATGATTTCGCAGTTGTTGCCCTTCAACAGGAATCTGCGAGGCGGGTCTCCTACCGCTGCCGCGCCAAGCTTGACCACAACCGTGGAGTCCACGCGAATCCTGCGGCCCGCCGGCAACTCCAGCGCGATGGCGCGATCGTTGGCATAGTCCACCGCCGCTTGCAGTGCCGCGGATGAATCCACGCCTTCGTTCGACCCCAGTCCAAAGACGTCCGCGTAGATCGCATTGACCGGACCAGGCAAGGGATGGACATATACACGCGTCGAGCCGACCTTGACCCGCCCAGGGCCGAAGAACTTTCCCAAGGCCGGTGCTATTGCAACGGTGTAGTCGCCTTCCGGCACATAGACTTGTCCAGTCGTAGTTGCGGCTTGGGCGAAAGCTGCCGAATCGTCGGTGGTGCCGTCCCCGATCGCTCCGAAGTCCTTAACGCTGAGCATCTCGCGCAAACGCCCCTGGACCGAGCGCGGCGTGACGCTACCGTCCGTGGGCGAATAGCCCACGTCGTTGGCATCGATAAGCACCGTTTGTTGCGCTACCGAGCTCCCACTGCTCAATGCAGCAGCAGCAGCCGCAGCCGTCATGGCCAACGGCGCTGTTATGAACTTTCGTCTTTTCATACAAATTCGTCCTGTCCGTGGCCGTGCGAGATCATTCGCCCCGACGCATTGTCGCCGTTATGTGTTGCCGACATTGAGAATGGGGAACGCTCGTCCAGACGTCAGGTGGCATTTATCGAAGTCGGGAACTTCATGATTTAACGACGCGTATCTATCAGGACCGTCCCAGGTGGCGCGATCACCGTCGCAACCCAAATTCATACGCATGCCCGACATCCCCGATGGGATCGGCGTCCTACTGGATTTCCTTCGGCCACAAGCCGCGACTGGGCCACTACACATTCGACGTAAGCCGCGACCGCGTTGCCTCACATTCGACACAAGCTGGGAATCGCCCGTGGGAGCCAAGGTCACCAGTGGCTGCGCTTCCGCGGCCCGGGCCGATGCCGCCGGACACAGACCGATGATGAGGGTGAACATGCATGCCTCCAGAAACGTCAGGGGCATGCGCCTTTGCAACGAGATATCTTCCATGGCTATTCCTTGCTCACTGGCCTGATCCGGACTGGTGACCGGACATCGCCTGGATTTTGTCAGCGCGCTATCGCATCGATTGCGCCGTTCCGGCGGTGGCCGGCCCGTTGTCAACGCGGCGGCGACCGGTCCAGGCCTTGCCAGAGATCATGCGGCAACTTGTTTTCCGCATAGATTTTTTGGCGCCAGCGAGCAGATATCGGTTGTCCGCCAGACCTGATCAGCGCCACGCGCCAATGGGCGCGCAGCCTCGGTAGCCCTAGTAGGCGCGTCGCACGCCGCGACCGCGCGACCGCGCATTTGATGCGAGCCGGAAATCGCCAGTCTCGGCAAAGCCGTCCCGGTGGTCGCACACCGGTTATCTGTCCAAGCGGATGTATTGCGCAGCTGGCCGTCTGCGTCGTTCCGGCATCCGCTCGCAGTAGGCGTTTCGCAAACGGCGACCGCAGGCCCCGCTTACGTCGGATGTGGGTATTCAGGTCGCGGCTCGCGCCGCTCCTACAGGTCGGGGCCGTGGCGGCATCGATTATCCGAACGACACGTCGATCGATTATCAGCGCATTAACTTCGCAATCCAGCCGCGGGCCTGGCATGCTTTTGTTTGGCGCAAAGAAAAACGCCGCAACCAGTGGTTGCGGCGTTTTAGGGTAAAGCCCCTGGCGATGACCTACTCTTGCATGGCTTAGGCCACACTACCATCGGCGCATGTGCGTTTCACTTCCGAGTTCGGGATGGGATCGGGTGGTGCCACACAGCTATTATCACCAGGGAGAGGGTGGAGGGTCGCAGGCTTCGGTGGATTGAAGTTGCGCTCACGCTCACGTGGGTGTGCTTTCAACGGAATGGACCCCGTTGTCGGCGAATAAGTTGGAATGTAGCGAACAGTATTTTGGATGGAACGTCTTAACGTGTCAATGAAGCCAAGGCAACTTGAGGTTATATGGTCAAGCCACACGGATCATTAGTACAGGTTAGCTCAATGCGTTGCCGCACTTACACACCCTGCCTATCAACCACCTAGTCTTGATGGTTCCTTTAGGGGACTTAAAGTCCCGGGAGATCTCATCTTGAGGCGCGCTTCCCGCTTAGATGCTTTCAGCGGTTATCGCTTCCGAACATAGCTACCCGGCAGTGCCACTGGCGTGACAACCGGAACACCAGAGGTTCGTCCACTCCGGTCCTCTCGTACTAGGAGCAGCCCCTCTCAAATCTCCAACGCCCACGACAGATAGGGACCGAACTGTCTCACGACGTTCTGAACCCAGCTCGCGTACCACTTTAAATGGCGAACAGCCATACCCTTGGGACCGACTACAGCCCCAGGATGTGATGAGCCGACATCGAGGTGCCAAACACCGCCGTCGATATGAACTCTTGGGCGGTATCAGCCTGTTATCCCCGGAGTACCTTTTATCCGTTGAGCGATGGCCCTTCCATACAGAACCACCGGATCACTAAGACCTACTTTCGTACCTGCTTGATCCGTCGATCTTGCAGTCAAGCACGCTTATGCCTTTGCACACAGTGCGCGATGTCCGACCGCGCTGAGCGTACCTTCGTGCTCCTCCGTTACACTTTGGGAGGAGACCGCCCCAGTCAAACTACCCACCATACACGGTCCCTGACCCGGATAACGGGCCTAGGTTAGAACGTCAAGCACGACAGGGTGGTATTTCAAGGATGGCTCCACCACAGCTAGCGCCATGGTTTCATAGCCTCCCACCTATCCTACACAGACGAACTCAACGTTCAGTGTAAAGCTATAGTAAAGGTTCACGGGGTCTTTCCGTCTTGCCGCGGGAACGCTGCATCTTCACAGCGATTTCAATTTCACTGAGTCTCGGGTGGAGACAGCGCCGCTGTCGTTACGCCATTCGTGCAGGTCGGAACTTACCCGACAAGGAATTTCGCTACCTTAGGACCGTTATAGTTACGGCCGCCGTTTACTGGGGCTTCGATCAAGAGCTTCGCCTTGCGGCTGACCCCATCAATTAACCTTCCAGCACCGGGCAGGCGTCACACCCTATACGTCCACTTTCGTGTTTGCAGAGTGCTGTGTTTTTGATAAACAGTCGCAGCGGCCTGGTCACTGCGGCCCCCCTCAGCTATTAACCGTGGAGGGCGCACCTTCTCCCGAAGTTACGGTGCTATTTTGCCTAGTTCCTTCACCCGAGTTCTCTCAAGCGCCTTAGAATTCTCATCCTGCCCACCTGTGTCGGTTTACGGTACGGTCTGCGTAAGCTGAAGCTTAGGAGCTTTTCCTGGAAGCGTGATATCGGCAGCCTAGCCCGAATGGGCCGGTCCTTAGTCTCAACGTTGCTCCCCCGGATTTGCCAAAGGGAACCGCCTCAACTCTCTCACCAGGACAACCAACGCCTGGCCTGCCTAACCTTCTCCGTCCCTCCATCGCACTTACGCGAGGTGCAGGAATATTAACCTGCTTCCCATCGACTACGCTTTTCAGCCTCGCCTTAGGGGCCGACTCACCCTGCGTCGATTAACGTTGCGCAAGGAAACCTTGGGCTTTCGGCGTGCGGGCTTTTCACCCGCATTATCGTTACTCATGTCAGCATTCGCACTTCCGATACCTCCAGCAGACTTCTCAATCCACCTTCAACGGCTTACGGAACGCTCCTCTACCGCGCATCACAAAGTGATGCACCCCAAGCTTCGGTTTATCGCTTAGCCCCGTTAAATCTTCCGCGCAGACCGACTCGACCAGTGAGCTATTACGCTTTCTTTAAAGGGTGGCTGCTTCTAAGCCAACCTCCTGGCTGTCTGTGCCTTTCCACATCGTTCACCACTTAGCGATAAATTTGGGACCTTAGCTGTGGGTCTGGGTTGTTTCCCTTTTCACGACGGACGTTAGCACCCGCCGTGTGTCTCCCGGATAGTACGTGCTGGTATTCGGAGTTTGCCATGGTTTGGTAAGTCGCAATGACCCCCTAGCCATAACAGTGCTCTACCCCCAGCAGTATTCGTCCGAGGCGCTACCTAAATAGCTTTCGAGGAGAACCAGCTATCTCCGGGTTCGATTAGCTTTTCACTCCTAATCACACCTCATCCCCGTCTTTTGCAACAGACGTGGGTTCGGGCCTCCAGTTGATGTTACTCAACCTTCACCCTGGGCATGACTAGATCACCCGGTTTCGGGTCTACTGCCCGCGACTATGCGCCCTTATCAGACTCGGTTTCCCTTCGCCTCCCCTATACGGTTAAGCTTGCCACGAACAGTAAGTCGCTGACCCATTATACAAAAGGTACGCAGTCACTCTTGCGAGCTCCTACTGCTTGTACGCACACGGTTTCAGGGTCTATTTCACTCCCTTCACCAGGGTTCTTTTCGCCTTTCCCTCACGGTACTGGTTCACTATCGGTCGGTCAGGAGTATTTAGCCTTGGAGGATGGTCCCCCCATGTTCAGACAGGGTTTCTCGTGCCCCGCCCTACTCGATTTCATCGCATCAGCCCCTTCACATACAGGGCTGTCACCTTCTATGGCCGAGCTTTCCAACTCGTTTTGCTGAAGCTGATGCAACTTAAGGGCTAGTCCCCGTTCGCTCGTCACTACTTAGGGAATCTCGGTTGATTTCTTTTCCTCCGGGTACTTAGATATTTCAGTTCTCCGGGTTCGCTTCCAGCAGCTATGTATTCACTGCAGGATACCTATTGCTAGGTGGGTTTCCCCATTCGGACATCACGGGATCAAAGCTTATTGCCAGCTCCCCCGCGCTTTTCGCAGGCTATCACGTCCTTCATCGCCTCTGACCGCCAAGGCATCCACCGTGTGCGCTTATTCGCTTGACCATATAACCCCAAGTTGCCTCGGAATTACACGGGTCCAGGGGTACAAAGCCCGGACTCGAATATAACGACTCAATTAATAAAGTGTCTTTCGACACTCGCCTTAGCCTCACGACACGTCATGGACATTCCGTCTCAAAACGCTCGCTACATTCCAGTTTTTCAAAGAACACTTGAAAGGCTTCAGCGCCTTTCCAGTTTCAAATCTTTATGTGTGTGCGCAATTCAGAAGTCTTGTCGTTTGCCTTAACTCTTCACCAGGGTGGTGGGTCTGGGAGGACTCGAACCACCGGCCTCGCCCTTATCAGGGGCGCGCTCTAACCACCTGAGCTACAGACCCAAAACTGCTACTGGCTAGGTGGTGGAGCTTGTCGGGATCGAACCGACGACCCCCTGCTTGCAAAGCAGGTGCTCTCCCAGCTGAGCTAAAGCCCCATCGAAACGGGACGACTCCTCAATCGCCCTGTGGCGATCGGGAACTCTGAATGCAGGTCACTTGTGCGGACGTCTGGACAGGCAATTGGCTGTCTTTATGTCTCTAAAGGAGGTGATCCAGCCGCACCTTCCGATACGGCTACCTTGTTACGACTTCACCCCAGTCATCGGCCACACCGTGGCAAGCGCCCTCCCGAAGGTTAAGCTACCTGCTTCTGGTGCAACAAACTCCCATGGTGTGACGGGCGGTGTGTACAAGGCCCGGGAACGTATTCACCGCAGCAATGCTGATCTGCGATTACTAGCGATTCCGACTTCACGGAGTCGAGTTGCAGACTCCGATCCGGACTGAGATAGGGTTTCTGGGATTGGCTTGCCCTCGCGGGTTTGCAGCCCTCTGTCCCTACCATTGTAGTACGTGTGTAGCCCTGGCCGTAAGGGCCATGATGACTTGACGTCATCCCCACCTTCCTCCGGTTTGTCACCGGCGGTCTCCTTAGAGTTCCCACCATTACGTGCTGGCAACTAAGGACAAGGGTTGCGCTCGTTGCGGGACTTAACCCAACATCTCACGACACGAGCTGACGACAGCCATGCAGCACCTGTCTCACGGTTCCCGAAGGCACCAATCTATCTCTAGAAAGTTCCGTGGATGTCAAGGCCAGGTAAGGTTCTTCGCGTTGCATCGAATTAAACCACATACTCCACCGCTTGTGCGGGCCCCCGTCAATTCCTTTGAGTTTCAGTCTTGCGACCGTACTTCCCAGGCGGCGAACTTAACGCGTTAGCTTCGATACTGAGAGCCAAGTTGCTCCCAACATCCAGTTCGCATCGTTTAGGGCGTGGACTACCAGGGTATCTAATCCTGTTTGCTCCCCACGCTTTCGTGCCTCAGTGTCAGTGCTGGTCCAGGTAGTCGCCTTCGCCACAGATGTTCCTCCCGATATCTACGCATTTCACTGCTACACCGGGAATTCCACTACCCTCTACCGCACTCTAGTCAGCCAGTTTCCAATGCCATTCCCAGGTTGAGCCCAGGGCTTTCACATCAGACTTAACAAACCACCTACGCACGCTTTACGCCCAGTAATTCCGAGTAACGCTTGCACCCTTCGTATTACCGCGGCTGCTGGCACGAAGTTAGCCGGTGCTTATTCTTCCGGTACCGTCATGACCTCAGGGTATTAACCCAAGGCTTTTCTTTCCGGACAAAAGTGCTTTACAACCCGAAGGCCTTCTTCACACACGCGGCATGGCTGGATCAGGCTTGCGCCCATTGTCCAATATTCCCCACTGCTGCCTCCCGTAGGAGTCTGGACCGTGTCTCAGTTCCAGTGTGGCTGATCATCCTCTCAGACCAGCTACGGATCGTCGCCTTGGTGGGCCTTTACCCCGCCAACTAGCTAATCCGACGTCGGCTCATCTATCTGCGCGAAGCCCGAAGGTCCTCCGCTTTCACCCGTAGGTCGTATGCGGTATTAGCGTAAGTTTCCCTACGTTATCCCCCACAAATAGGCAGATTCCGACGTATTCCTCACCCGTCCGCCACTCGCCACCCAAGGAGCAAGCTCCTCTGTGCTGCCGTTCGACTTGCATGTGTTAGGCCTGCCGCCAGCGTTCACTCTGAGCCAGGATCAAACTCTTCACTTAAATGTTTCGATTCCAGCCTTGCGGCCTTCATCAATGCTTTGAGTGCAGACTTCGTTCCAGGCCAATTACTCAATTGCATTTGCATGCTTCTTAAATCGTTGGACTCTGTTACGAACGTCTGCAAGATGGACAACTATCCACCCGCCAGACGCCCGCACAAGTCACCTGCGCACACTGTCAAAGATCTTTAGGAACCGGCCTCAGCGCCTTGTTCCGTCTCGTCACCGAAGTGCCCGAGGGAGCCGCACACTATACAGCAGTTTTCGTGAACGTCAACACCTGTCCGCGAACTTCTTGCTGCTTCCCAACTCGCCGAAACCCTTCGTTTCCGAAGCATTCCACCTCACCGGGCCGCGCATCTTACAGCATGTTTTCGACTCGTCAACACTTGTCGAAACCGCCGCTTTCCGCGCGTCTCGCCAACCTACAAACCGGTCGGCGGGCCGCGCATCTTACAGCAATGTTTCAGACCGTCAACACCTGTCGAAACCGCTGCTTTTGCGCGTCCCCGTCAACCAATCAACCGGTCAGCGGGGCCGCGCATTATGCAGATCTGAATGGGGGTTGGGAAGGGGTTTCGGGAAAAATGAACAGGGAATTTTTTGCCCTGCATCAAAAGCTATGCGCGACGGGGCTGTCGGCGGGTTCGCGGCTTGGCGGGGCCCTCACCCCGGCCCTCTCCCGCGGGCGGGAGAGGGAGACAAGCAGGGCGCTGTCTTATAAGTGCCCGTGTGGCTAATTAGTGTCTCGGCAGCCTTAGGTGCGCCTGCCGAGGCGGCAGCCCGGTTTTCGCCGGGAATCAGGTTATGGCCCAGGCCAGGACTCGGGCCCGCGCTCAGGCAGCCACCAGACGCACCCGGGCGAAATTGCGCTTGCCCACCGCCAGTACGCCCTCGAAGCCCGGGCCGAACACCTGCTGCGGGTCTTCCACGACGTTGCCGTCGACCTTGACCGCCCGCTCCTTGAGCTTGCGGTTGCCTTCGGCATTGCTGGGGGTCAGGCCCGCGGCCACCAGCAAGGCCGCGATCCGCAACCCCTCGGCCGGCACCGCCACGTCGGTCAGCGGCAATGAAGCGATATCGCCCTCGCCGCGCACGGCCGCATTCCAGCCGGCGACCGCGGTTTCGGCCGCCTGCTCGCCGTGGAAGCGCGCGGCCAGCTCGCGCGCCAGGCGCAGCTTGAGGTCGCGCGGGTTGAGCTGGCCGGCCTCGATCTGGGCCTTGAGGCTCGCCGCTTCGGCGATACCGATCTCGAAGCTCAGCAGATCGATCCAGCGCCACATCAATACGTCGTCGATCTTCATGGTCTTGGTGACGATGTCGATCGGCGGCTCGTTGATGCCGATGTAGTTGCCCAGCGACTTGGACATCTTGTTGACGCCGTCCAGGCCCTCCAGCAGCGGCATGGTCAGCACGATCTGCGCCGGCTGGCCATGGTGCTCCTGCAGGCCGCGGCCCATCAGCAGGTTGAACTTCTGGTCGGTGCCGCCGAGTTCGACGTCGCACTTGAGCGCCACCGAGTCGTAGCCCTGCACCAGCGGATACAGGAATTCGTGGATCGCGATCGACTGCTGGCCGGCGTAGCGCTTGGCGAAGTCGTCGCGTTCGAGCATGCGCGCCACGGTGTGCTGACCGGCCAGGCGGATCATGTCGGCGGCCGACATCTTGCCGAACCACTCGGAATTGAAGCGGACCTCGGTGCGCTCCTTGTCGAGCACCTTGAACACCTGCTCGGCGTAGGTCTCGGCGTTGGCGAGCACGTCCTCGCGGGTCAGCGGCTTGCGGGTGACGTTCTTGCCGGTCGGGTCGCCGATCATTCCGGTGAAGTCGCCGATCAGGAAGATCACCTGATGGCCCAGGTCCTGGAACTGCCGCATCTTGTTCAACAAGACGGTGTGGCCGATGTGCAGGTCCGGCGCGGTCGGGTCGAACCCTGCCTTGATCCGCAGCGGGCGACCGAGCTTGAGCCGGGCTTCGAGCTCCTCGCGCTTGAGGATTTCGTCGGCGCCGCGGGCGATCAGGTCGAGGGCTTCTTGGGTGGTGGGAGGCACGCTGTTCAAAGGGCTGGACTCAAGGACGGTCGCGAACGGATTTTGTTAACGCCGTCACGAATTCAGGTTAAGTGTGGGTTAAACGAATTGGCACCCGACGGTAGTGAAAAACCCTATTCAGCTCAAGGGTTTGACGCGTACTGCTCGCGTGTCTATGGTAACGCCGCTACGCGGCCTTCACACCTCGACACGAGGGATCCATCCATGACAGTACCCGAGCAGGCTTCCAGTGTGGTCGCCGAACGACGCGAACGACTGAAAGCCTTGCGTGAAGCCGCGTTGAAACGACCGGTGTTGGCGCGTCATATCTCCGATGGGTTCAACGGTCGCTGGTCGGGCCGGCAGTGGGTGCAGGCCGGCCTGTTCGCCACCCTCGGCATGATGGTCGCCGCGATCGTTCCCGGTTTCAGCCAGTCCACCGCCTCGGTGCGCGCGCACGAGCCGCGTCAGTCGCTGGCGCTGGCGTTGCCACCGCTGACCCTGGCGCGCCTTAAAGGCGAAACCGGCGACAGCTGGCAGTTGGTCCGGGTCAACCGCGGCCAGACCCTGGGCTCGGTGTTCAAGGACATGGACATTCCGTCCTCGACCATGCGCCAGATTCTCGAGCAGCCCGGCGCGAAGGAAGCGCTGATGCGGATGAAGCCCGGCACCGAGCTCGGCTTCGACATGCCGGTCAACGGCGCGCTGCGTACCTTCCGTTACGACAAGGACGACAGCCACCGGATCGAGCTGAGCCTCACCGGCGACAAGATCACCCAGAAGGTGATCGCGCGTCCGACCGAAACCCGCACCGTGGTGCTCAGCGGCAAGGTCGGCAAATCCCTGTTCCGTTCGGCGCGCAAGGTCGGCCTGACCGCGGCCAACATCAACACCCTGACCGACGACATCTTCAAGTACGACATCGACTTCAACGAAGACGTCGGCAGCGACGACCGTTTCAGCGTGGTGGTCGAACAGACCTGGCGCGAGGGCGAACTGCTCAGCACCGGTCCGATCCTGGCCGCGACCTTCACCAGCGAAGGCAAGCTGCACACGGGTTTCCGTTTCGATCGCGGCGGCAAGCCCGAGTACTTCACCGGCGACGGCCGACCGCTGAAGAAGAGCTTCATCCGCATGCCGATCGCGTACGCGCGGCTGACCTCGGGTTTCGGCTCGCGCCGGCATCCGGTGCTCGGCAACATCCGCATGCACAAGGGCGTGGACTACGCCGCCGGCACCGGCACGCCGATCATGGCCGCGGGCGACGCGCGCGTGCAGTTCATCGGCTGGAAGGGCGGCTACGGCCGCGCGGTGATCCTCGATCACGGCCGCGGCTACACCACGCTGTACGGCCACATGTCGAACTTCAGCAAGGTCAAGCCGGGGCAGCGCATCGCCCAGGGCACGGTGATCGGCTATGTCGGCAGCTCGGGTCTGGCGACCGGTCCGCATCTGCATTACGAATTCCGCGTCAACGGCGTGCATCGCAATCCGCTGTCGGTGACCATGCCGCCGCCGGAGCCGCTCAGCGGCGTGGCGCTGGCGCAGTTCCGCAGCCAGACCAGCGTGGCGCTGGCGCGCATCCGCCAGGTCGAGAACGTGATCTATGCCGACGCCAGTCCGGCGCCGGCGCCCGCGCCGGCCCAGCAGGCGACGCCGTCGATCAAGCAGGTGGCGAAGAAGGTGGCCAAGTCGCGCAGGGCGTAAGTCCGGGGCGAATGTCGGCATATGCGAAAGGCCTCTTCGGAGGCCTTTTCGCTTTTTGGGGGACGCGATTGGATGTGGGTTTCCCCTTGTAGGAGCGGCGTGAGCCGCGACCGCGACATCGCACATTCGATGCAAGCGCGATGTCGCGGTCGCGGCTCACGCCGCTCCTACAGTTAGTATCCAGCGATCGATCGATTGGCTTTAGGAAACTGCGTCGTGGCTGATAACTCTTCGATCCCCGCGGCTGCTGGCGCGAGGGAGCCGGCTTCAGGCCTTAGGAAACTGCTTCGTGGCTGACAACTCTTCGATCCCGGCGGGCACTGGCGCGGGTGAACCGGCTTCAGGCCTTTATCTTGGACTGATCTCCGGCACCAGCGCCGACGGCATCGATGCCGCGCTGGTGCGGTTCGAACACGGCGCGGCGCCGACGCGCTGCGCATTGGTCCTCGGCCGCACCTATCCGTGGCAGGACGCGCTGCGCGAACGCCTGGTCGCGCTCGGCCAGGGCGGCGATGCGCGCTCGCTGGAGGAGCTGGGCACGCTCGATATCCAGATCGCGCAAGCCTTCGCCCAGGCCGCGCTGGCGCTGATCGACGAAGCCGGGGTGGACCCGCGCGCGGTCGCGGCGATCGGTTCGCACGGACAGACCGTGCGCCATCGCCCGGCGGGGGCGCGGTTCGACGGCCAGCATCCTTTCACCTGGCAGATCGGCGACGGCGCGGTGATCGCCGAACGCACCGGCATCGCCACGGCCGCCGATTTCCGCCGCCGCGATGTCGCCGCCGGCGGCCACGGCGCGCCGCTGATGCCGGCCTTCCATGCCGCGCTGCTGCATTCGCCCGACGAGGACCGCGCCGCGCTGAATCTCGGCGGCATCGCCAATTTCACCTTGTTGCCGGCGCGCGGCGAGGTGCGCGGGTTCGACACCGGACCGGCCAATTGCCTGATGGACGCCTGGGCGCTGCGCCATCTGGGCCGGCCCTACGACGCCGACGGCGCGTTCGCGGCTCAGGGCGAGGTCGATCCGTCGTTGCTGGCGCGGTTGTTAGATGAGCCCTGGTTCGCCCTGCCGCCGCCCAAGAGCACCGGCCGCGAGCAGTTCCATCTGGACTGGGTCGACGCGCGCCTGAGCGGCGGCGAGCGGCCGCAGGACGTGCAGGCGACCTTGCTCGAACTCAGCGCGATCAGCATCGCCGACGCGCTGCGCGCGCATCAGCCGGCGACCACGCGGGTGCTGGCCTGCGGCGGCGGGGTGCGCAACAACGCGCTGCTGGCGCGGCTGGCGGCGCGCTTGCCGGGGGTGACGGTGGAATCGACCGAGCGGTACGGGCTGGACCCGGATTTCGTCGAGGCGATGGGCTTTGCCTGGCTGGCGCGACAGACCTTGGCGGGGTTGCCGGGGAATCTGCCGAGCGTGACCGGGGCGCGCGGGTCGCGGGTGTTGGGGACGGTGCATCCGGCGGGTTGAAGCACGGCGGATGGCGGCGAAAGGCCGCGAGCGTTTGCGGTCTATGCCGGGAATTGGGTTTTCGTCGTATGCGCGGTTGCGCGGTCGCGGCTTGCGCCGCTCCTACAGGGAGCCATCGATGCGGCGACGGGGCTTGCGCCGCGGTGAGTCAGGCCGAATCGGGGGTGCGGGGGCGGAATTCTTCCAGCAGTTCCAGGCCGCTCAGGTCCGGGCCGGCGCTGCGCGGTTTCGGCGCCTCCTGCGGTTCGGCGCGGCCGATCAGCGAGAAGCCCGGATCGCTGGGGATTTCCTGCAGCGCCGCGATCGCTTCCTGCAGCGCGTCGGCGTCGTGGTCGTTGAAGCGCCCGACCATCTCGGCCTCAACCACGAACAGCCCGCTTTCGATCAGATGCAGGGCGGTGCGCTGCAGACTCCAGCCGCGCGCCTCCGCGACCCGACGCAGGCGGTCGGCCAGGATGGCATCGAGGTTGTGCAGGATGATATCGGTCACTGTCGGGCAAGTTGCCACCGTTCGCGTGTCGTTAGCAACACGAAGTTGGCCGAATCGCGTTCAGGAACACGACTTTGCTTGAACGCCGGGGCACCGATGGGGTGCCCGGACGCGATTCACGCCGCCGGCGCGACCCGCGACTCGATCGTCGGCGGGCGCCGTATCGCCAGCACGATGCACAACAAAAGTGCCGGAATACCGAGGACAGCGGTGCCAACGAAGAACAGCGAATACGCCTCCAGCAGACTGCGGTCGATCGCCAGATGTTCGACCGCCACGCCCGACAAGCCTTTGAGCACCTTGCCCAGCAATGCGTAGAACGAGCTGAGCAGCGCGTACTGGGTGGCGGTGTAGCCGATGTTGGTCAAGCTGGACATGTAGCCGACCAGGGCCACGCCGGTGTAACCGTTGCAGAAGTTGTCGATCACCATCGCCGCGGTGAACACGCCGGTGTCGTTGCCGTGCAGGGCGAGGTAGGCGAAGGCGAGGTTGGAGCCCGGGCCGAGCACGGCACCGGCGATCAGGGTCGGGATGAAGCCGAAGCGGACCGCGCTCAGGCCGGCCGCGGCCACGCCGGCGATGGTCGCGATCAGGCCGAACGAGCCGCGCACCTGACCGACCAATTCCTTGTCCATGGCCAGATCGGCGTAGAACGGGTTGGCCATCGGCCCCATCAGGAAATCCGGCAACCGGTACAGGCTGATGGTCAGCAGCATCAGCAGGGCCCAGCGGCCGTGCTCGCGGAAGAACGCCAGGAACGGGCCGACCAGCGCATCGAACAGGCCGCGCGGAGTGAACAGCGCCGGATGCGGGGTGGCCGCGGCGAGCACGCTGGCGGCCGGTTCGCGCGCCATCAGCGTCGCCAGCACGCCCACGCCCATCAGCGCGGCCATCACGTCGTACGACAACGCCCAGCCGGCATGCGCGGCGAGAATCAGGATCAGCGAATCGGTGACCAACAGCGCGGCGCGATAGCCCAGCGTGGCCGTCGAGGTCAGCAGTCCCTGCTGCTCCGGGCTGTCCGCGCTCTCGATGCGCCAGGCGTCGATCACGATGTCCTGGGTCGACGACGCGAACGCCACCACCAGCGCCAGCACGCCGAACACCGCCAACTGGTCGAGCACGAAGCCGCCCAAGAGCAACTGGCCCTGGCGCGGCTCGATCATCGCCATGGCGACCAGCGCCGCCGCCGCGACACCCTGCGACAACAGCATCCAGCCGCGCCGCCTTCCCAGCCAGCGGCCGAACACGGGCGCGTCGAGCTTGTCGATCAGCGGCGCCCACAGGAATTTCAGCGAGTACGCCAGTCCGACCCAGGACAAGAAGCCGATCGTCGACAGCTCGACGCCGTTCTCGCGCATCCAGTAGCCGAGCGTGTTGCCGACCAGGTAGATCGGGATGCCCGAGCTGAAGCCGAGCAGCAGCATCACCAGCACCTTGGGCTGGCGCAGATTGCTCAACACCCGCCGCCAGCCCGTCGAACGCGGCGGCGGCGGTGTCGGCGAAGGCGCCGACGGATCCGCCGACGCCCCGGCCCGACCGGATTCAGACGTCATAATCGACGCAGAACGGCGCGTGATCGGAGAAACGCGGGTCTTTCAGGATCGAGCAGGCGCGCAGCTTGTCGCGCAGACCCGGGGTGGCGAGCTGGTAGTCGATGCGCCAACCCACGTCGTTGGCGCGCGCGGCGCCGCGGTTGCTCCACCAGGTGTAGTCCTGGCGGTCGGGATGCAGCGCGCGATAGGTGTCGACCCAGCCGCTGTCTTCGGCGCACATGCCGTTGAGCCAGTCGCGCTCGGGCGGCAGGCAACCGGAATTCTTCTGGTTGCTGGTCCAGTTCTTGATGTCCAGGCGGCTGCGCACGATGTTCCAGTCGCCGCACAGCACGTAGTCGCGGCCGCTGGCTAACCACTCGTCCAGGATGGGCTTGAGCCAGTCCATGACCTCGAACTTGAAGCCCTGGCGCAGTTCGCCCGAGGACCCGGACGGGATGTAGAACGAGACCACGCTCAGATTGCCGAAGCGCGCTTCGATGTAGCGGCCTTCGTCGTCGAACGGCGCCCAGCCCAGCGCGGTGCGCACCTCGTCGGGCTCGCGCTTGGCGTAGATCGCCACGCCGCTGTAGCCCTTCTTGGTGATCGCGTCGCGGAAGAACGCGCGGTAGCCGTCGGGCAGGAAGGCCGGGCCGGTGAGCTGATGCTCCTGGGCCTTGGTCTCCTGCACGCACAGCACGTCGGCGTTCTGGGTCTTGAACCAGTCGAAGAAACCTTTGGTCGCCGCCGAACGCAGGCCGTTGGCGTTGAAACTGATGATGCGCATGCGCGCTCCGGGGCACGAAGTGCGCACGATCATAGCAACGGCCGGGCGCGGGTATCATGCCCGGCATGACCGTGGCGACCGACGTTTCCAGCCCAGCCCTGGCGCGCGTGAGCGTGTGCGTGGTCTCGCCGATGCTGGCGCCCGCGGTGCGCGCGCTGCAGGTCGCGCCCGAGCAGCTGCAATACGTCGGCCAGACCGCCTACAACCTCGAACAGACCCGCCTGGACCGCAACAGCGAAGCCATGGCGGTGCTCGCCGACGAGCGCGTGGTCGGCTTCTACCGCCTGGACTTCAGCGTCAGCGCGATCGCCGGCCGGCCACTCGGCGAACCCAGCGTGGGCCTGCGCGCCTACGTCATCGACCAGCGCGAGCAAGGCCGCGGCTACGGCACCGCGGCGATGCGCGCCTGCGCCGACGACCTGCGCCGCCGCTATCCCGAGCGCCGGC
This sequence comes from Lysobacter capsici, assembly GCF_014779555.2. Taxonomy (NCBI): domain Bacteria; kingdom Pseudomonadati; phylum Pseudomonadota; class Gammaproteobacteria; order Lysobacterales; family Lysobacteraceae; genus Lysobacter; species Lysobacter capsici. The sequence continues at coordinate 459,324 of NZ_CP094357.1, read as the reverse complement.
TGCTGGCGCTGACGGTGAACGTGCGCAACCGCGCGGCCTATGGCGTCTACCTCAAGGCCGGTTTCTTCGACACCGGCGAGCTGTACCACGGCGGCTCGGCCGGTCCGCAGCACCTGATGCTGCTGCGCCTGGCGCCCGCCGCCCCTTCTTCCCCCACTGCCCCGACCCCATGACCGACCATCGCACCCGCTTTCTCCAGCTCGCCCTGCAGGCCGACGCCCTGCGCTTCGGCGAATTCACCCTCAAGTCCGGGCGGGTCAGCCCGTACTTCTTCAACGCCGGGCGCTTCGATTCCGGCGCCGCGCTGGCGGGCTTGGCCAGCTGTTACGCCGACGCGATCGACGCCCATGGCCTGGACTTCGACCTGCTGTTCGGTCCGGCCTACAAGGGCATTCCGCTGGCGACCGCGCTGGGCTGCGAGTACGCGCGCCGCGGCCGCGACCTGCCGCTGGCGTTCAACCGCAAGGAAGCCAAGAGCCATGGCGAGGGCGGCATGCTGATCGGCGCGCCGCTGGCCGGGCGCCGGGTGCTGATCGTCGACGACGTGATCACCGCCGGCACCGCGATCCGCGAGGCGCTCGGGCTGATCCGCGAAGCCGGCGGCACCGTGGCCGGCATCGTCATCGCGCTGGACCGGCAGGAAGCCGTGGACCCTGCACAATCCCGACGCTCGGCGGCAGAAACTGTCGCAATCGAACACGCGCTGCCGGTGATCGCGATCGCCAGCCTCGACGACCTGCTCGGTTTCACCGGCGACAGCGCCGAGTTCTCCGGCCAGCGCGAGCGCCTGCTGGCCTACCGCGCGGCGTACGGACGCGGCGACTGATCGGCGCCGAGGCGGGGCCGGCGGGCCGGCCAGCGCGTTGGGCGCGACGAACCGTGATGCAGGTCACGTTCGAAAACCCGATCATGGCCCGACTCTTGCTTGATGCTTGGTCGACAGATCGCAGCATTCGAAGGCGGAACCGCGACATGAACGCAACCCAGTCCCTGATCGCCGGCGCGCTGCTGCTCGCGCTTGCCACCGCGAGCGCGGCTGCCGACCCGAAAACGAGCGGCAAGAAGCTGTACTGCTGGAACGAAGACGGCCGCAAGGTCTGCGGCGACGCCCTGCCCGCCCACGCGGTCGACAGCGCGCGCACCGAGATCAGCGCCAAGAGCGGCATGGCGACCGCGCGCGTCGACCGGGCCCTGACCGGCGAAGAACGCGCCGCGGCCGAACAGGCCGCGCGCGAAGCCCGCAGCGCCGCCTTGGCGGTCGAAGCGAGCAAGCGCCGTGACCGCGCCATGGCCGAGTCCTATGCCACCGAGCAGGACCTGCGCAATTCCTTCCAGGAGCGCATCGTGCTGCTGGACGAGACCGTCAAGGCCTCGCAATTCGGCATCGCGGGCCGCCGCCAGGCCCTGCTGAGCCTGCTGCGCAAGGCCGGCGAAGCCGAGCTCAGCGGCAAGCCGGTCGGCAAGACCCTGGCCGAGAACATCCGCGGCCAACACGACGAACTGCTGCACCAGCAGGACGTGCTCAAGCAGCAGGTGCTCGAACGCAGCCTGGCCGACCAGGACCTGACCGCGGCGCTGGAGCGCTATCACGCGCTGAAATCGCGGGCGCCGGGCGGCGGTTGATCGCCGATCCGGGCAGGCCGCGACCTGTTCCAGGCCGCAGGTAAAGAAAAGAACACGCAACGCCGCGGATCACCGCGGCGTTTTTGTTTCCGCATCGGTTGAACTCCCGCGCTCCACTGCGGGGTTGCGCGAGGCGCGACCGCGCAAGCTGACGAGAGTGGCGTGGATATCGAGATGTCGTGATCGCAGCTTACTCAGCACCTACAGCGGGTCAGCCACGGCCAAGCCCTGTAGGAGCGGCGTGAGCCGCGACCGCGCAAGGTGCCGAGAGCGGCGCGGGTATCGATGGGTCGTGGTCGCAGCTTGCGCAGCTCCTACAGCGGGTACGCCACGGCCACCCTGGAGCTGCGTAAGCCGCGACCGCGCAAGGTGCCGAGAGCGGCGCGGGTATCGATCTGTCGCGGTCGCAGCTTACGCAGCTCCTACAGCGGGGTACGCCACAGCCCCCTGGAGCTGCGTGAGCCGCGACCGCGCAAGGTGCCGAGAGCGGCGCGGGTATCGATGGGCCGTGGTCGCAGCTTACGCAGCTCTTACAGCGAGGTATGCCACGGCCACCCTGAAGGATCTGCGCGAGCCGCGACCACGCAAGGTATCGATCGCGGCGCCGGTATCGATCTGTCGCGGTCGCAGCTTGCGCAGCTCCTACAGTCGGGAGCTCACTGGCGACGCTAATTCAAGAGCCGCGCTAGTCATCACCAGACGCATCATTGGGAGCCCGATCGCTCCCGAATCAACGGCGCTCCAAGCTCCATGACGCAAAACGCCGCGGCTCAAAGCCGCGGCGTTTTGTTTTCCGCACGATTCGGCCGCACTCAGAACGGCAACTTCAAATCCGGCTTGATCGCGTGCAACTGGGCGCGGAACGCGTCCTGGATGCGCGCCATCGCTTCGTGGCTGTCGGCGTCGAAGCGCATGACCAGGATCGGGGTGGTGTTGGAGGCGCGCACCAGGCCCCAGCCGTCCGGGTAATCCACGCGCAGGCCGTCGATGGTCGACAGGCGCGCGCCTTCGAACGAAGCCTCGTTGCGGAAGCGCTCGACGAAGCTGTGCGGGTCGCCGTCGGGGGCGTCGACCTTGATCTCCGGGGTCGAGATGCCGTTGGGCAGTGCGTTGAGCGTTTCGGTCGCGGTCTGCGGCTGGGCGGCGAGGATTTCGAGCAGGCGCGCGGCCGAATAGATGCCGTCGTCGAAGCCGTACCAGCGCTCCTTGAAGAAGAAGTGGCCGCTCATCTCGCCGGCCAGTTCGGCGTCGGTCTCGCGCATCTTGGCCTTGATCAGCGAATGCCCGGTCTTCCACATCAGCGGGCTGCCGCCGTGGCGCAGGATGTGCCCCGGCAGGCGGCCGGTGCACTTCACGTCGTAGATGATCATCGCGCCCGGGTTGCGCTCGAGCACGTCGGCGGCGAACAGCATCAGCAGACGGTCGGGGAAGATGTTCTGACCGTCGCGGGTGATCACGCCCAGGCGGTCGCCGTCGCCGTCGAAGGCCACGCCCAGGTCGGCGTCCAGGCGCGCGACCATCTTGATCAGGTCGACCAGGTTGTGCGGTTCGCTCGGATCGGGGTGATGGTTGGGGAATTCGCCGTCGATTTCGCAATACAGCGGGGTGACCTCGGCGCCGATCGCGGCCAGCACGCGCGGACCGATGTCGCCGGCCACGCCGTTGCCGGCGTCGACCACGACCTTGAGCGGGCGGTCGATCTGGATGTCGGAGGCGATGCGCTGGACGTAGTCTTCGGAAATGTCGCGCTGGGTCAGCGTGCCCGGCTCGGCCGCGGTGTGCAGGCGGCCGCCGACGATGCGCTGGAACAGGTCGGTGATGGCCGCGCCCGACAGGGTTTCGCCGCCGACCACGACCTTGAAGCCGTTGTAGTCCGGCGGGTTGTGGCTGCCGGTCACCGACACGCACGAGCCCGCGCGCAGGTGGTACGCGCCGAAGTAGATCACCGGGGTCGGCGCCATGCCGATGTCGACCACGTTGCGGCCGGCCTTGCGCAGGCCGGCGATCAGGCCCTCGATCATGGCCGGACCCGACAGACGGCCGTCGCGGCCGACCACGATCTCGGTCAGGCCCTGGTCGTGCATGACCGAGCCGATCGAGTGGCCGATGAGTTCGGCGATGCCCGGGTCGAGGCTCTGCCCGACCACGCCGCGAATGTCGTAGGCGCGGAAGATGCCGCCGTCGATGGAGACTGCGCGGGGCGCAGCGGTGGAGTTTTCAGTCACGTTTCCTGCCAACAGATCCAGCGGTGAGGCGCTCATGGTTTCAGCCAGCGTCTGAACCGGGCCTTCATCCTCGACCGGCGCGGCCGCGCGGCCCAGGCGCTGACGCACCCGGATCAGCACGAACGCGAGCAAGGCCAGCACCACCGCGGCGATGAAGCACGGCAACGCGCCCAGGCCGAGCGGGCCGCCGGCGATGTCCGGCACCGCCGCGGCCACGCGCAGATCGCTGCCGGGAATCTTCGCCGCCATCGCTTCGGCGCCGTTGCCCAGCGCGGTGTCGCCGCGCTCGATCACGCTGAAACCGCCCTGACGCAGGGCCAGGTAACTGCTGCCGTCGACGTCGGCCTTCTCGATGCCGTCGCTGATGCGCTGCAGCGGCAGTTGCACATAGGCCACCGCGACCAGCTGCTCGCCCACGCGCGCCGGCGCGGCCAGCGCCAGCACCGGCTTGCCGCCTTCGCGCACGATCGCCGCCATCGGCTTGTCGGCGACGATCGCCGCTTCCATCGCCCCGAGCCGGCCGTAGCCACCCTTGGGCAGTTGCGCGTAATCGCTGGCCAGATCGATCGGCAGCACCACCACGGCCTTGGCGCCGGGCCAGTTCTTGGTCAGCGCCGCGGCCGCGGCCGGGTAGTCGCCGGCCTGCAGGGCGGCCTGGGTCTCGGCCGCGTCGAGGCGGTCGCGCAGGCGCTTGTGTTCGACCCCGAGCGCATCGTGCGCGGCGGCGACGGCGGTGTCGCGGACGCGGCTGAGGTCGCTGCGGCGCGAGGAATCCAGGTGCTGCTGCACACCGGCCCAGCCCAGCCACAGCGCCAGCAGCGCGCACAGCACGGCCAGGGGCAACAGCACCGGCTTGAGTTGCGCCGCCGATACCTGCGGCTTTTCTAACTTGATATCCACCATTGCCAGAGCCCCTTCCCCAATTCGATACGTGTCTCGCCGACGCTTGCCATCAAGCCGACCCGATCCGCGGCGCCCAGTCTGCACTGTAAGACGCCCGCGATTTCGTCGACTGCGCCTCGCCGCGCGGATTGTGCGTGGCGACCGCCCGCGGCGGTGCGCGTGGATTCCCGGAGATTACCTAGCACGATGCGTGCCAGGGTCACTTCGATTACGCCATCAACGCAGACCGGTGTGTCCGAAACCGCCGTCGCCGCGATGACTGGCTTCGAATTGATCGACCACCTGCAAGCTCGCGCGCACGATCGGCAACACCACCAACTGGGCGATGCGATCGCCGGGCTGGATCGTGAACGTCTCGCGGCCGCGATTCCACAGGCTGATCAGCAGCGGGCCCTGGTAGTCGGCGTCGATCAGGCCGGTGCCGTTGCCGAGCACGATGCCGTGTTTGTGGCCCAGGCCCGAGCGCGGCAGGATCACCGCGCACAGGCTCGGGTCGCCGAGATGGATCGCCAGCCCCGACGGCACCAAGGCCGCGTCGCCCGGATGCAGCGCCAGCGACTGATCGAGCGCCGCGCGCAGGTCCAGCCCGGCGCTGGCTTCGGTGGCGTAGGCCGGCAGCGGCCATTCGCCGCCGTAGCGGCTGTCGAGGAGTTTGAGTTGCAGGCTGTGGTTCATCAGGTCGAAGCGTCCGAACGAAAAAATAGAGAAACGAGCCGGCCGTGAGCGGATCGGCGCGAGCGTCCACGCGCGACCGTCATCGGCCGATCGCCGCGCCGGCTCAGCGTGGCGAGGCGAGGTCCTGCGCCACCACCAATTGCCGCAGTTCGGCTTCGCCGGCGGAAAACCGGTTCATGTCGTACACCAGATAGACCGAGCCCCGGTTCGGCACGCTCTCAAAGCCGATCGCCGGCAGCACCTGATCGTGCCGGTCGAGCGCGCGCACCAGCCGGTGGCAATAGGTCTTGGCCGGGCCCTTGAGCCCGTGCACCGCGGCGTAGCCGTCGCGCAGGACCGCATGGACCGCGTCGAGCACGTTGTCGGTGGTGCTGAAAATCGTCATGGCCGCCTGCGTTTAGGTGAGTGCACGTCGCTCAGGCCGGCCAACGGGTGAGGATCAGATCGAGCAGTTGATCGGCCAACTGGGTCTTGGGCGCCGGGCCCAGCGCAAGCGCGCCGTCGGCCCAGTACACGGTCAGCGCGTTGTCGTCGCTCTCGAAACCGCTGCCGGCGACGCCGACGCGGTTGGCGGCGATCATGTCGACCCGCTTCTTTTCCAGCTTGCCGCGCGCGTAGAACTCGACGTCGTGGGTCTCGGCGGCGAAACCGACCACCACGGTCGGGCGGCGTTCGTGCACGGCGACCTCGGCCAGAATGTCGGGGGTGCGCACCAGCTCCAGAGTGAGCTGCTCGTCTTTCTTCTTGATCTTGCCCGGCGCGATCACGGCCGGCGCGTAGTCGGCGACCGCGGCCGCGCCGATGTAGGCGTCGGCCGGCAAGGCGGCGATCACCGCCTCGCGCATCTGACGCGCCGAACGCACGTCGATGCGTTCCACATCGGCCGGGGTGGCCAGCGACACCGGGCCGGCGACCAGAACGACCTTCGCGCCGCGGCGCGCGGCGGCTTCGGCGATCGCGAAGCCCATCTTGCCGCTGCTGCGATTGCCGATGAAACGCACCGGATCGATGTCTTCGAAGGTCGGGCCGGCGCTGACCACGATCCGGCGGCCGGACAGGCTGGCCGCGCTCATGCCGGCGCTCCGGCGAGCGCGGCTACGATTTCGTGCGGTTCCAGCAGCCGTCCCGGGCCGGATTCGGGTTCGGCCATGCGGCCTTCGGCCGGGCCGAGGAAGTTCACGCCGCGGCTGCGCAGGGTGGCGACGTTGGCTTGGGTGGCCGGGTGGCCCCACATGCGGTGGTTCATCGCCGGGGCGACCGTCACCGGGGCCTCGGAGGCCAGGCACAGGGTGCTGATCAGGTCGTCGGCGAAGCCGTGGGCGAGCTTGGCGATCATGTCGGCGGTGGCCGGCGCGATCACGATCCGCTGCGCCCAGCGCGCCAGTTCGATATGGCCCATCGCCAGTTCGGCCGCGTCGTCCCACAGCGAAGTCCGCACCGGATGGCCGGACAAGGCCTGGAAGGTCGCGGTGCCGACGAAGCGGGTCGCGTTTTCGGTCATCGCCACGCGCACCTGCGCGCCGGCGTCCTGCAGGCGCCGGACCAGATCGGCGGCCTTGTACGCGGCGATGCCGCCGCAGACGCACAGCAGGATGCGCTGGTCGCGCAGCGGCGGGTTGGGATCGTGCGGGATGGGATCGGGCGCCATGGTCGGCCGGTACTTCTCGGGTGCTTGCTCGGGTGCTTGCCTGGTGCTTCTCGTCGCGGGGTGCGCGGGTTACGCCGGCACGGTCCGGCGCGGCGCGTGATGCGCTCGCGACGGCGGCCGGCAAATCCCTACACCCGCTCGGGGCTCTAGCTTACCCGATGGCCCTGTCCGCCCCGATGCCGGCCGCCGCGGCCGGGCTTGCACGATGCCGCCATGAGAATCCACGAATGGCCCAGCGCGGAACGGCCGCGCGAAAAACTCCTCGCCCACGGCGCCGGCTCGCTGTCGGATGCCGAACTGCTGGCGCTGATCCTCGGCTCGGGCGTGCGCGGCTTCGACGCGGTCGGCACCGCGCGCCAGCTGCTGACCGAGCACGGCCCGCTGCGCGACCTGCTGGAACAACCGCCGGCCAAGCTGATGCGCATGCGCGGGATCGGCTCGGCCCGCGCCTGCACGCTCAAATCCGCGCTGGAACTGGCCGCGCGCTGCCTGCGCGCCGACCTGGAGCGCGGCGCCGCGCTGACCGACCCCGATTCGGCCGGGCGCTACTTCGCCCAGCACCTGCGCGGCCGCCCGCAGGAAGTGTTCGCGGTGCTCTACCTCAACAGCCGCCACAACGTGATCGGCTTCGAGGAACTGTTCCACGGCACCATCAACGGCGCCGAGGTCCACCCGCGCGAGGTCGCGCGCCGCGCCCTGCAGCGCAATGCCGCGGCGGTGATCGTCGGCCACAACCACCCCAGCGGCAACGCCGAACCCAGCCAGGACGACCGCAACGTGACGATCCGGCTCAAGCAGGCCCTGGCCCTGATCGACATCCGCCTGCTCGATCATTTCGTGGTCGGCGACGGCCCGCCGGTGTCGATGGCCGCGCGCGGCTGGGTGTGAAGGCCAGAAACGAGTTCGCGGGAGTGAGGAACCAGTAAAAGCCGCGGTCGCGTCGCCTTTACTCGCTCCTCACTCCTGTGAACTCAGTTCTGCTCTAAAATCCCGGGTCCCGTAGCACCCTGCGAATCGCGAAGTCCCCCTGTGAAAGCCACTCTCCATGCGCTCGTCGCGCAGGCCATCGACGCCCTGCGCGCCGCCGGCACCCTGCCGGCCGACCTGTCCACGCCCGATTTCGTGATCGAGCGTCCCAAGAGCCGCGCCCAGGGCGATTTCTCGACCAACGCCGCGATGCTGCTGGCCAAGCCGGCGCGCAGCAACCCGCGCGAGATGGCGCAGAAGCTGCTCGACGCGTTGCCGGCCAACACCGACATCGCCCAGGTCGAGATCGCCGGCCCGGGCTTCATCAACTTCCACGTCGACGAAGCCGCCTGGCGCCGCCAGATCGGCGAGGTGTTCGCGCAGGGCGCCAACTACGGCCGCAACACCGGCGGCGCCGGCCATCGCGCCGGGGTCGAGTACGTGTCGGCCAATCCGACCGGCCCGCTGCACGTCGGCCACGGCCGCGCGGCGGTGATCGGCGACTGCATCGCGCGCGTGCTCGACGCCAACGGCTGGGACGTCACGCGCGAGTTCTACTACAACGACGCCGGCGTGCAGATCAACAATCTGGCGATCTCCACCCAGCTGCGCGCGCGCGGCCTCGCGCCGGGCGACGAGGGCTGGCCGGAAAACGCCTACAACGGCGATTACATCGGCGACGTCGCCCGCGCCTACCTCGACGGCGCCACGGTCGAATTCGAAAATCATTCCGTCACCGGCAAGGGCGACATCGACGACCTCGATGCGATCCGCCAGTTCGCCGTGGCCTACCTGCGCCGCGAGCAGAACGCCGACCTGGCCGCCTACGGCGTCAGCTTCGACGTCTACTTCCTGGAAAGCTCGCTGTACGAGCAGGACAAGGTCGAGGAAACCGTGCGCGAACTGGTCGCCCACGGCCACACCTACGAGGAAGGCGGCGCGCTGTGGCTGCGCAGCACCGATTTCGGCGACGACAAAGATCGGGTGATGCGCAAGTCCGACGGCACCTATACCTACTTCGTGCCCGATGTCGCCTATCACCTGAGCAAGTGGCAGCGCGGCTACGAGCGCGCGATCACCGAGCTGGGTTCGGATCACCACGGTTCGCTCGCGCGCGTGCGCGCCGGCCTGCAGGCCCTGGATGTCGGCATCCCGCAAGGCTGGCCCGAGTACGTGCTGCACCAGATGGTCACGGTGATGCGCGGCGGCGAGGAAGTGAAGCTGTCCAAGCGCGCCGGCAGCTACCTGACCCTGCGCGACCTGATCGACGAAGCCGGCCGCGACGCGGTGCGCTGGTTCCTGGTCGCGCGCAAGCCCGATTCGCAGCTGACCTTCGACATCGACCTGGCGCGCTCGCAGTCTCTCGACAATCCGGTCTATTACGTGCAGGTCTCGCATGCGCGCATGTGCGGCCTGATGCGCCAGTTGGCCGAGCGCGGCCTGTCCTACGACCCGGCGCACGGCCTGGCCCAGGCGCTGGACCTGAACGACGACGCCGCGCACGAGCTGATCGTGACCCTGCTGCGCTACCCGGACGTGGTGGCGGTGGCCGGACGCGACCTGGAACCGCACCAGATCGCCGGTTTCCTGCTCGAGTTGGCGCAGACCTTCCAGACGTATTACAACGATCACCAGTTCCTGGTCGACGACGCCAACCAGCGCCACGCGCGCCTGGTGCTGGCGATGGCGACCCGCCAGGTGCTCGCGAACGGTCTGGCGCTATTGGGGATCAACGCCCCGGAGGTGATGTAAGTGGCAGCACGACGCGGCAAATCGCAGGCCAAGCGCAACAACCAGAACAACGAGAGCCTGCCCGGCTGGGCCTGGGGCGTGCTCGGCCTGTTGCTGGGCGTGGTGGTGATCCTGGTCGCCCCGAAGTTCCTCAAGGCCGACGGCGGCGACGGCTTCTTCCGCCCGCAGCCCAATCCCGACGCGCAGCCCGCCGCGGTCACCGCCGACGAAGAATCGGTCGCGCCCGAAGGCAACACCGCCGCCGCCAGGCCCGCGTCCAGGACCGACGGCAAGAGCGGCAAGTCCGACAAGGGCGACAAGGAAGGCCCCGGCTACGACTTCTACACCCTGTTGCCGGGCAAGGAAGTCGAGATGAGCGACGCCGAACTCGCCGCCACCGAGGCCGCCGAGGAGCAGCGCCGCGCCGCGCAGCAGCGCAGGAATCCGCAGCCGGCCGCCGTGGCCGCCGCGCCCGCTGCCAGCACGGCCGCGGCGGCTCCGGCCGCCGCCGCGCCGACCACCGTCAGCCTGCCCAAGCCGGTCGACACCATCGCCCCGCCGCCGTCGCAACCGGCCCCGGCGCCGGCTCAGGTCGCCAGCGCGACCCCGCCGGCCAGCGTGACCCCGAAGCCGCCGACCGTCGCCGCGACCCAGGGCCCGGCCGCGGCCGCCGCGGCGAACGACAACACCCGTTATCTGCTCCAGGCCGGCGCGTTCCAGGCCTCGGGTCAGGCCGAGGAAATGAAGGCCAAGATCGCGATGCTCGGCCTGGGCGCGCGGGTCGAATCGGCGCAGATCAGCGGCAAGACGGTGTACCGCGTGCGCATGGGGCCGTACGGCACCGCCGGCGATCTCGCCGACGCCAAGCGCAAGCTCGCCGACAGCGGCTTGCCGGGCATGGCGATCAAGGTTCAGTAAGCCGCCGCGCGCGGCGTTCGGATGTCATCAAAACGCCGGGCCATGTGCCCGGCGTTTTTTTTGTTGCCTGGCGATCCGAGGCGATCGCGGTCGCGCGATGGCGTCCTGTCCGACGCCGCGCGAAGGGCCTGGAAACGCGATGCGGACGCGATGGCAGCCATCGTCGTGGCTTGATTCTTCGCCGAGCGCGCGTCCAGCAATGTGCCCGTTCGACAAGCACGTAAATACCGCGCTTGCGCGTTCATCCACCTCGCGCGTGCCCGGCGAGCAGCGGCCTCGAAAATCGGCGATTCGACACCCACGATCGCCGCCGGGAACGCAACCCATACGCCCGATTGCGCGCAACCGCGCGTCGGCTCAGGGCTGCCTTCCGGTCGGGTCGGCGGCGACAGCGCGACGCCGGTCACCCTGCGTCGCGCGCGCGGCGAAGTAGACTGCGGCGGCTAATGAAGTCGTTGGGGAACGGATGGACAAGCGCATTCTTCTGGGCTGCCTGAGCGCGGCGGGCATGTTGTTGCTGTTCGGCATCTTCACCAAATACCTCGGCCTGGATTCGCGCCAGGCGATCCAGACCGGCCTGGGAGCGATCCCCCTGATCGACGTATTCGCCGCCCTGATCGCGATGGGCATCGGCGGCGCGATCGCGCGTCACGCGCATTTTCGTTGGGTCGCGCTGCTGCTGATGGTGGCGATGTGGAGCCTGACCTTGTTCACGATCGTGTCGATGGCGATGCCCGACAGTCCGTTGCCGATGCGCACGATGGCGGGCGCGTTGCGCTACAACGCGCTGGCGATCGTGTTGAGCCTGACGGCGGCGTTTGGCGGGGCGTTGCTGGGGGAGCGGATCATGCGGCGAGGCAAGGGGTTTGCTGTTCGCTGATCGGCGGCTTTCTGCAGGGGCCTGCACGGATCGGAATTTCGAATTTCTTGAGCTGCGGCAGATCGGCGCTTCTGGCCCGTTGCGACCACCTGGTGCCCTTCCGCCGTAAGCGCTAAAACAAGGCTCGATTGGCCATCGCAAGCAACGAAATCGCCCCGCACTGTGCGGGGCGATTTGCTATGACGTCCTGTGTGGCGCATGCCCGCGTTTACGCGGCATTCGTAGATTCTAATTAACGCATCCAACCATCCGCCCCTGGCATCTGGCCCGTCGTAGCCCCTGTAGGAGCGGCGCGAGCCGCGACCGCGAATTACGGCTACGACGCAGGTTTCGAGGTTGTCGTAATGACGCGGTCGCGGCTCGCGCCGCTCCTACAGGTAGGCCATGTGGCTTTCGTTCGAGGTCAGGTTTCGCTTCCAGCGCTGCGAGGCTTGTAACTCGCGTTAGCAACAGGACACCCGTAGGGCGGCGCACATGGATGTGCGCCGTGCGCCACCGAGACAGGATGTCTCGTGTGGCGCATGCCCGCGTCGGCAACGCACGCGCGGGCCCTTGATTCAAAGAAAAGCGTTTTTCTTTGGTTACCTTTCTTTTGTCGCTTTTGACAAAAGAAAGTAACTCGGCCGCTTGCGGACGAAAGCTGTTGATCTTGCCTTTGGCTTCAAAAGCTCTAGAGCTTCAAAGCTTTGAGGCCTTTAAAGCTTTGACGCCTTTGAAGCTGCAAGCAGGATCAAAAGCGTTCCGCCGCTGAAGCGGCGGGTCACTTTCTTTTGTCTAAAGCAACAAAAGAAAGGTAACCAAAGAAAAATGCTTTTCTTTGAATCAAGGGCCCGCGCGTGCGGAGCATTCGCAGGCATGCGCCACACGGGACATCCTGTCCCGGTGGCGCACGGCGCACATCCATGTGCGCCGCCCTACGGGTGTGCTTTTGCTAACGCGAGTTAGTGGCTTCGCAGCGCTGGATGAACTGCGCGGCTTCAGGCTCAAGCCAAACTTCAACAGCAACAGCAATTCAAGCGGCAAGCGGCAAGCGGCAAGCGGCAAGCGGCAAGCGGCAAGCGGCAAGCGGCAAGCGGCAAGCGGCAAGCGGCAAGCGGCAAGCGGCAAGCGGCAAGCGGCAAGCGGCAAGCGGCAAGCGGCAAGCGGCAAGCGGCAAGCGAAAATGATGCGCGCAGCAAGGCATCGCGATGCAAGCACCGCGCTGACGACAAATAGACGACTAATCCCCAAGACCGTCATCCCCGCGAAGGCGGGGATCCAGAGCCCGGTCGTTGCGACCCGGCCGCGTCGATCAGAGCCGATGAAACCGGCGCGCGCAAAGCGCGCCGACCCTCACGCCTGTTCGGCGTCGGACTCCACCACCGCGCGCGCGCGCTTGAGCGCGATCAGCGCCGAGGTATCCGATTCGCCATGCCCGCGCTCGATCAGTTCGGCGTAATCCGCCGCGGCCTGGTCGATGGTGTTGGTGCGGATGCCGCTGTCGCGCGCGATGCCCTGGACGATGCGCAAGTCCTTGAGCATGTGCTGGCATTTGAAGCCCGGCGCGAAATCGTCGCGCAGCATGGTCGCGCCGCGCTTGTCGAGGAACCAGTTGCTGGCCGCGCCGGCCATCAGCGTCGGCAGCAGGCGCTCGGGTTCCAGGCCGAGCTTTTCGCCCAGCGCCAGACCTTCGCACACCGCTTCGTTGATGCCGGCGACCAGGATCTGGTTGATCGCCTTGGTCGCCTGACCGGCGCCGGTACCGCCCATGTGGGTGATGCGCGCGGCGTAGCTGTCGAGAACCTCGCGCACGCGCTCGAGCTGCGCTTCGTCGCCGCCGACCATGATCGACAACTTGCCGTTGCGCGCGCCCTCGGCGCCGCCGGACACCGGCGCGTCGAGGAAACCGATGTTGTGCGTGGCCAGCATCGCCGCCGAACGGCGCGCGGTTTCCAGCGAGACGGTGGAGTGGTCGACCACGATCGCGCCGGGCTTGAGCACTTCGGCCAGGGCGGCGACGTTTTCCAACACGTCCGCGTCCAGCGACACGCACAAGATCACCAGGTCGCAATCGGCGAAATTCGCCGGCGAACGCGCCGCGCGCACGTCCAGCTCCGACGCCAACGCGTCGGCCTTGGACTGCGTGCGGTTGCCCACCGCGGTCAACACGCCCTTGCCATGCACGTAACGCGCCATCGGCGCGCCCATGGCTCCCAGACCGATCACCCCTACTTTCATTTCGACCTTCTGCCCGTTCGGGCGCTTGATGTTGCAAAAATCATGATTCGGCACGACCGAGCGATTAGCCCGGCCATCGTGCCATGCGGCAGCGCCTGGTTGCTGCGACCGATCTCATACGCGTACACGCGAACCCGTCCACGTATACGCAACCGCGACCCCTATCGACCTGAACGCGCAAGCATCGGCGCGGTGAAGCCGACGCGACGGCCGTTCAGGTCAGCCATTCGTACACGTCGACCCGCGACGAACCCGTGATGTGCAGCGGGTCGCCGAACGCCAGCGCGCGGGCCTCTTCCAGGTCGACCGCGCGCAGCACATAGGCGCCGCCGCTCTTGTCGGAAAAGCCGCCGGCCAGCTCCAGCCGGCCCTGCTCGCGCAGGGCGTCGAGGAAGTCGCGGTGCGGGCCGATCTGCTCGCTGTCGAACTGCGGCAGGCGCATGGCCAAGACCAAGTAACGATTCATAAGTCCCGTTTCCCAGCTCAAGCCAAGGGCGCGTCGCTGAGATAGGTGTAACCGGTCAAGCCGGTCTCCAACGCCTCGTCCAACCGCGCGGCTTCGTCGGCCGGCAGATTCGCCGCGGCGACCTTGTCGCGATACGCCGCGCGCAGGTCGGCCAGCTTGTAGCCGACGTAGTCGAGCATGACGTCGGTGGTATCGCCGCGGCGCTGCTGCGCCAGACGATAACCGTCGCCGTCGACCCGCACTTCCACCGCGTCGGTGTCGCCGAACAGGTTGTGGATGTCGCCGAGGATTTCCTGATACGCGCCGACCAGGAAGAAGCCCAGCCGATAGCTTTCGCCCGGCTTGAGGGCATGCAGCGGCAGCGAGCTGTCCAGGCCTTCGTTCTCGACGTAGGTATCGACCTTGCCGTCCGAATCGCAGGTCAGGTCGGCGATCACGCCGCGCCGGTCCGGCCTTTCGTTCAGGCGCTCGATCGGCGCGATCGGGAACACCTGATCGATCGCCCACACGTCCGGCATCGACTCGAACACGCTGAAATTGACGAAGTACTTGTCGACCAGGCGCTCGTTGAGTTCGTCGAGCAGATCGCGATGGCTCTTTTCGCCGACGTCCAGGCGCGCGCGCACCGCATGCGCGATCGCGTAGAACAGATCGTCGATGCGCGCGCGGTGGGTCAGGTCGATCTGGCCGAGCGCGTACAGCGACAAGCCTTCGCCGTGATGGTGCTGGGCCTCGTGGAACAGTTCCACCGCCGGGCGCAGGTCGAGTTCGTCGTGGATCTCGCGCAGATGACGGATCACCGCCGGCTCGTCGTCGTGCGACGGCGGCACCCGGCCTTCGGGCGCTTCCTCGATTTCCGAGACGTTGGCGACCAGCACCGCATGATGCGCGGTCATCGCGCGGCCGCATTCGGTGACGATGCGCGGCGGGGTCAGGCCGTATTCCTGACAGGCCTCGGCCAAGGGCTGGACGATGTTCGACGCGTACTGATTGACGCCGTAGTTGATCGAGCAATAGCTGCGCGAACGGGTGCCTTCGTAATCGATGCCCAGGCCGCCGCCGACGTCCATGTAGCGCACGTTGGCGCCGAGCTTGGACAGCTCGATGAAGTAACGGGTGGCCTCGCGCATGCCGTTGGCGATGTCGCGCACGTTGGAGATCTGCGAGCCCATATGGAAATGCAGCAGGCCCAGGCAATCATGCAGGCCGCTGTCGCGCAGCTGCTTCCACAAGTCCAGCACCTGACGCGGGCTCAGGCCGAACTTGGCCTTGTCGCCGCCGCTGTTCTGCCACTTGCCGGCGCCCAGCGACGCCAGCCGCATGCGCACGCCCAGGCCCGGCTTCACCCCGAGCGCCTTGGCTTCCTCGAACACCAGCTGCAGCTCGGACGGCTTCTCGACGACGATGTAGGTTTCCATGCCGAGCTTGCGGCCGATCAGGGCCAGGCGGATGTACTCGCGGTCCTTGTAGCCGTTGCAGACGATCAGCCCGCCCGGCCGGCTCAGCGCCAGCACCGCCATCAACTCGGGCTTGCTGCCCGCTTCCAGGCCGAAGCCTTCGCCGGCGTGCGAGGCCAGGGTGCCGGCCACGCCGTGATGCTGATTGACCTTGATCGGATACACCGCGGTGTAGCCGCCGGCGTAATCCCAGTCGCGCATGGCCTGGGCGAAGGCGCCCTGCAGCGCGCCGAGGCGATCGCCGAGGATGTCGGGAAAGCGCACCAGCATCGGCAGCTTGGCGCCCTGCGCGCGCGCGGCGTCGACGACTTCGGGCAGGGCCACGGTCGGGCCGCGCTCGCCGCGCGGCTTGACCACGATGCGGCCGGCGCCGTCGATGTCGAAGTAACCCTCGGACCAATGCGGGATCGAATAGGTCTTGCGGGCCTGATCGAGCGACCAGTCGGACATCGGCGGGCTTTCCAGAAAACCATGGGGAAGCCGCATTCTACAGGCCGCGTCCGGCGAGGGGGCCTTCGATCCGGCTCGACTTGGCCAAGCGCGCGACGCTGGCGGCCAAGTCGGCAAAATCCGCGGCCGGGCGGGCCGTTCGCGACGTACGTTCATGCAGGTTCGCTACAATCCGCGCCCCAAGCCCGGATCGTGCCCGGCTCCGGCCCGGCGATCGGGCCCGCCGCCGCCGCGATCGGACGCAGCCCCGCGATTCCCGCCCCAGCCCAGGAAGCAAGCGCATGACTACCGAACCGAAGTGGCATTACGAAAACTTCGAGCCGACCGGCTCGTCCATCGGCTATCGGATCACCCGCAAGCTCGATGAAGTGCAGTCGCCGTTCCAGAAGATCGAGATCTTCGAGACGACCGACTGGGGCAATCTGATGCTGATCGACGGCGCGGTCATGCTGACCACCCGCGACAACTTCCTCTATCACGAGATGATGTCGCACCCGGCGCTGTTCACCCATGCCGCGCCCAAGAACGTGGTCATCATCGGCGGCGGCGACTGCGGCACCCTGCGCGAAGTGCTCAAGCACGACGGCGTGGTCGAGGCGGTGCAGTGCGACATCGACGAGCAGGTCACGCGCATGGCCGAGAAGTGGTTCCCGGAATTGTGCGACCGCAACGGCGACGCGCGCGCGCAGCTGTTGTTCGACGACGGCATCGCCTACATGGCCAACCGCCCGGCCGGCAGCGTCGACATCATCATCGTCGACTCGACCGATCCGGTCGGCCCGGCCGAGGGCCTGTTCAACAAGGCCTTCTACGAAAGCTGCTTCCGCGCGTTGCGCGAGGACGGCATCCTGGTCCAGCAGTCCGAGTCGCCGTTGATGCTGCTCAAGCTGATCCAGGAAATGCGCACCGAGATGGGCAAGGCCGGCTTCCAGTCGTTCAAGACCCTGCCGTTCCCGCAGCCGTGCTACCCGACCGGCTGGTGGAGCTGCACTCTGGCGCGCAAGAGCGCCGGCGGTTTCGAATTCCGCGAAGCCGACGCCAAGGCCAAGACCTTCGACAGCAAGTACTACAACGCAGGCATCCACCACGGCGCGTTGTCGACGCCGGCGTTCGTGGCGCAGGCGTTGGGCGAATAAACCGTCCGCGATCTTCGCCGAAAAAAAGCCCCGCACTCGCGGGGCTTTTTCGTAGTACGACGGTAGGAGCTGCGTAAGCTGCGACCGCGAAACCGCAGCTACGACGCAAGCGCCGTTTCGCGGTCGCAGCTTGCGCAGCTCCTACAGGGAGAATCCGAACGACCGCGCGAGTTGGCGGCCTCGGGGCAACGCCCCTCGGCCGCCGCAACCGCGCCGCCGTCAGCGGAACGCCGCGACCGCCGCCGCGCGCTCGCGCATGACCCGCTCGTTGTCGCGGGTGCTGGTGCCCAGCGGCCGGCTCACGCCGCCGGACACGTAGCTCTGGTCGATCGTCGAGAAGTAGCCGATGCGCGGCTGCGGATTCGAGTTCACCGCCATGATCGTGCGGAAATTGCCGGCGCTGTTGACGTAACCGTGACCGAACGAGAACGGCGTGGTGTTCGGATCGTTGTCGTGACGCGCGCCGAACAGATGGGCCGCCTCATGCACGAAGGTGAACGTGCTGCAGGAATGGTTCTGCACGAAGAAGCCGTTGGCCGCGGTCGCGCCGATCGAATACGCCTGCCCGCACAGCAGTCCGCCGCTGCTGCTCACCAGGCCGTCGCGTACCACCAGGGTCACCAGGTCGGCGGCCGTGCTGTTGCGCTCGGTGGTCGAGTAGGCGTCGTACCAGCCGTCGGTGGTGCCGCGGATGCGCGACAGCAGGGTGTCGGAACTGTCGGTCGATTGCGCCTGGGTGGTGAAGCGGACTCCGGCGCTTTCGAACCGCAGCGCCAGCGCGTTGTTGGTGAACGCGGTATTGGATTGGGCGATGAAGAACGCGGCGCGATCGTTCGCCGAATTCTGCCCGCCCAGTTCGGCCACGGCTTCCGGCGTGTAGACCTGCAGCACGCGGACGATCGAATCGGCGAGCAGCGCGCCCGCCGCCGGACGCGCGGCGAGCGCGGGGCCGCGATCGGTTTGCGGCGCCAGATCGACCTGCGCGGGCGTATCGTCCCCACCCTCCAGACTCGCAGGATCGCGCTTGACCAGGTACTGCCGCGCGCCGTCCTCCGAGGTCAGGACCTCGTACACCTCGCCGGTGGCGGCGACGATCTGCCCGGTGACGCGCTCGCCGCGCACGACGAACAGCGCCGTGGACGGCGGTTGGCCGCCGAGCTTGAGCTGGCCGCCGGGAAGCAGGCGGTCGGCGCCCGACCAGACCGTATCGCCGTTGGCGGTGCGATAGGACTTCGCCAGACGCATGTGCAGACGCGCGCCCTCCGGCATGCTCAGCATCAATTCGCGCTGCGCGCCGACCAGGGCCTGGCGATCGATCGACACCGACGCGGCCCATAGCGCGGTCTTGCCGCGCACCATGGCGCTGACGTTCGCGGGCGCCGCGGCCTTCGAGGGCTGGGCCTGAAACAGTTCCGGCACCGCGGCCGATTGCGCGCCGGCGATGTTGACGGTGGCGGTGACCAGACCCGCGATGGATAGTGCCAAGATTGCCTTGTGCATGTGACTCTCCCCGTAAGCGTTGCGACATCAAGAGTGATGGCGGACGACCGCGGTCGCCCGGTAGCGTTCATCGCCTGCTCGTGGGTCGCCGCGCGCGATGGCGCGATCGCGGAAGAATTCGGCCGCAGCGAAGAACGGCCTTGAGCTTGCACGCAAGCGCCCGGCCGCGGTGGGCCGCGCAAGTGGCGCATTCCTCGCTTAAACGCGATACGAATCACACATCGGCATATCGGCGCTGCGATGCGCAGGCGACATGCGAGCAACAACAGCCCATCGCAGTGGCGTGCACCGGGCGCGCGCTCGCCCGCATCGTGACGTTGATCGCCCAAGCGCCGGGCAGACAAGAAAAAACCCCGCGATCGGCGGGGTTTTTCGCGATCCGGCAGTGGCAGGGGCGCAGGCCGCGAGCGAGTACTCATGACCATTGCACACTCGTTGTGCCGAAGGCGCGCGTCGCGCCACGGCGAACGCGGGAGCTCGTGCAGCTCAGCCGATGGCGGCGAACAACTTCGCCGCGCCGACATTGAGTGCGTAGCCGCCGATCGTCAGCACCCCGAACAGGATCGCCGCCAGCAGCATCGGCTTCGCCCCGGCTTGCTTGATCGCGCCGACATGCGTGCGCAAGCCCAACGCCGCCATCGCCATCGCCAGCATCACCGTGTCGATCTGCACGATCGCGCTCTTCCACGCGGCCGGCAGCAGATGCAGCGAATTGAACCCGCTGACCACCACGAACAACAGCGCGAACCACGGGATCACGATCTTCGCCTTGCCCGCGGCGCCCTCGCCGCTCGCGCCGATGCGCGAGGACAGGATCAACAGGAACGGCGCCAGCAGCATCACCCGCAGCATTTTCTCGATCACCGCCGCCGAAGCGGCCGATTCGCCGATCGCGCGGCCGGCGACCACGACCTGGGCGACCTCGTGGATGGTCGAGCCGGCATACACGCCATACGCGTGCTCGCTCATGCCCAGATACGGATACAGCCACGGGTACACGAACATCCCGAGCGTCCCGAACACCACCACCGTGGCGACCGCGACCGACACCTTATGCGCCTGTCCGCGCACCACCGGTTCGGTGGCCATGACCGCGGCCGCGCCGCAGATCGCGCTGCCGGCGCCGATCAGCATCGAGGTTTCGCGGTCCAGCTTCAGCCAGCGCGTGCCGATCCAGGTCGCCAAACCGAACACCGTCGCCACCACCACCACGTCGATCGCCAGCCCGGCCCAACCGACCCCGGCGATTTCCTGAAAGGTGACGCGAAAGCCGTACAGCACGATGCCGGCGCGCAGCAGCGTGCTCTTGCAGAAGTCCACGCCCGGGCCGGCCTGGGCGGCGACGGCCGGGAACACCGTGTTGCCGACCGCGATGCCGAGCACGATGGCCAGGGTCAGGGCGCTCAGACCGAAGGATTGCAGCGCCGGCAGCGAGGCCAGCCCCATCGCCACCGCGGCGATCGCGGCCGCCAGGCCCAGCCCCGGCCAGAACCCGCGCTTCCGATGAGCACCCTGCGGGGCGGCGACGGGAACGGACGAAGTCGGATTCAGGGCGGACACGGCGGCGGACTCGGTGAGGAAGCGGCGCCAAGGTAGGCCCGCCCACTCGGGGAGTCCAATACATATAATTCAACTATCCATGAGGTGAGCTCATAGCATGAACCTGCACCTGCTGCGCGTGTTCCTGACCGTGGTCGAGCAGCAAGGCTTCTCGCGCGCGGCCGACAGCCTGTTCGTCAGCCAGTCGGCGGTGTCCAAGGCGGTGCGCGAACTCGAGCTGCAGCTGGACCTGCCGCTGATCGAGCGCACCGGCAGCGACGGCAAGGCCGTGCGCGGCATCCAGCTGACCGACCACGGCCGCGCCGTGTTCGAACATGCGCGCGCGATCTTCGCCCTGGAGCGGATCGCGGTCGAAGACGTGCGCGACCGGGTCGAACTGCGTCAGGGCCGGCTGCGCATCGGCGCGAGCACCACCATCGCCGCCTATTGGCTGCCGCAGCAACTGGGCCCGTTCGTGCGTCGCCATCCCACCCTGGCGACCGAACTGGTGGTCGGCAACACCGAACAGATCCGCCATGCGGTGATCGATTGCGCGGTCGATGTCGGCTTCGTCGAAGGCTCGGTCGACGACCCGCGCATCGAGGCGAGCTTGTGGCGCAGCGAACCGCTGCGGCTGATCGCCGCGACCGACAACCCCGTGGGCGCCAAGCGCCGCGCCTCGATCGCCGAACTGAGCCGGCAGACCTGGCTGCTGCGCGAACACGGCTCGGGCACGCGCCAGGTCGCGCAGTCGCTGTTCGCCGCGCGCGGCATCGAACCGGCGCGGGTGATCGAGATCGGCAGCAACGAAGCGATCGCGCGCGCCGTGGTCGCCGGCGCCGGCATCGCCCTGCTGCCGGCGACCGTGGTCGCCGACCTGATCACCATGCAGCGCGTGCGCGCGGTCGCGCTGGGCGACGACGAGAGCCTGACCCGCCCGCTGTATCGGCTGGAACTGCGCAATCGCCCGCGCGCGCCGGCGTTGCAGGCGTTCTTGCTCGACGAAGAAATTTAGAAGCGAGGAACGAGTGCGCAGGAGTGAGGAACGAGTTCAGCGGCAAAGCTGCGCAACGCTCGAGCCATGCGGCTCGACTCGTTCCTCACTCCTGTGAACTCTTTTCTCGCCTTAAAGCGCGTCGCCGTCCAACTCGCCAGTGCGAATGCGCACCGCGCGCTCCAGGTCCCAGACGAAGATCTTGCCGTCGCCGATCTTGCCGGTGCCGGCGGCCTTCATGATCGCCTCGACCACGGTATCGATCTGATCGTCGGTGATCGCCACTTCCAGCTTGATCTTGGGCAGGAAGTCGACCACGTACTCGGCGCCGCGATACAACTCGGTATGCCCCTTCTGGCGGCCGAAGCCCTTGACCTCGGTGGCGGTGATGCCGGCCACGCCGGCCTCGGCCAGCGCCTCGCGCACATCGTCGAGCTTGAACGGCTTGATCACCGCCATGACCATCTTCATTCGTCTGTCTCCGCGCCACCGATTCGATTCGCGCGCAGGATAGCGCGCCGCCGCCGCCGCGACCTAGCCGGCGGCTCAGGCGCGGCGGCCGCCGTGCCGTCCGTCCGGCGGCGTTCACACCGCCTGCGCGTCCGGCGTTGGACGATCATGCAACGCCGTCCGAAGACCTGAACGCGTGCAAGCCGAGCGCTTGCAGGGCCGGTCGAGGGCGTGATGTAGTGACCGCGTCATCCACTTCGGACTTTTCCGACAGCCCGCCACGGCCCCAGCCGACGGCGTGGTCCCGGTCCGGCGGTCAAGCTGACCCCAACACCGGAGGAGCTTCTTTACATGATCGACCTGAACACCATCGACGACCTCGCCCGCCGCCTCAGCTCGCTGGTGCCCTCGGGCCTGCGCGAAGGCCGCGAGGAAATGCAACAGAACTTCAAGTCCGTGTTGCAGACCGGGCTGTCCAAGCTCGACCTGGTCACCCGCGAGGAATTCGAAGTCCAACGCGCCGTGCTGCTGCGCACGCGCGAGAAGCTCGACGAACTGCAACGCGCGGTCGCCGAGCTCGAAGCGCAACTCGATCGCGCCGACACGCCCCAGCACTGACCCGGCCGCCATGAATCTGGCACTCGTGCATAGCCGTGCGCGATCGGGCGTCCGTGCGCCCGCGGTGCGGGTCGAGGTCCATCTCGCCGGCGGTTTGCCGAACATGTCGATCGTCGGCCTGCCCGAAGCGGCGGTGCGCGAAGCCAAGGACCGGGTGCGCGCGGCGATCCAGTGCGCGCAGTTCGAATTCCCGCAGCGGCGCATCACCGTCAATCTGGCTCCGGCCGATCTGCCGAAGGACGGCGGCCGCTACGACCTGGCAATCGCGCTCGGCATCCTCGCCGCGAGCGGACAGATTCCGCTGGAGGCCTTGAACGGTTGCGAGTTTCTCGGCGAACTCGGCCTCACCGGCGAACTGCGCGCGATCGACGGCGTGCTGCCGGCGGCGCTGGCCGCGGCCGATGCCGGGCATCGGCTGGTGGTGCCGGCCGGCAACGGCGCCGAAGCCGCCCTCGCCGGCCGGGTCGAGGCGCGCACCGGCCGCACCTTGCTGGAAGTGTGCGCGATGCTCAGCGGGCAAAAGTCTTTGCCCGAAGCCGTCGCCTTGCCGGTGGTGCGCGTCGCCGGGCCGGACATGCTCGACGTGCGCGGCCAGGCGCAGGCGCGGCGCGCGCTCGAAATCGCCGCGGCCGGCGGCCACCATCTGCTGCTGATCGGCCCGCCGGGCTGCGGCAAGACCTTGTTGGCCTCGCGTCTGCCCGGCCTGTTGCCCGAGGCCAGCGAAGCCGAAGCCCTGGAAACCGCGGCGATCGCCTCGGTCAGCGGCGGCGCGCACGGGCGCGGACTCGATCCGGCGCGCTGGCGCGAGCGCCCGTTCCGATCGCCGCACCACACCGCCAGCGCGGTCGCCCTGGTCGGCGGCGGCGCCGACCCGCGCCCCGGCGAAATCTCCCTGGCCCATCAGGGCGTGCTGTTCCTCGACGAATTGCCCGAGTGGGAACGGCGCGCATTGGAAGTCCTGCGCGAACCACTGGAGTCGGGCGTGGTGACGGTGTCGCGCGCGGCGCGCAGCGCCGAGTTCCCGGCGCGGTTCCAGCTGGTCGCGGCGATGAACCCCTGCCCCTGCGGCTGGGCCGGCGACAGCAGCGGCCGCTGCCGTTGCGCCGGGGATGCCATCCGCCGTTACCGCGCGCGCATTTCCGGTCCCTTGCTCGATCGCATCGACCTGCACATCGAGGTGCCGCGCCTGCCGCCCTCGCACCTGCGACCGGACCAGCCCGGCGGCGAATGCTCCGAGGCCATCCGCGCCCGCGTCGTGCTGGCGCGGCAACGGCAGCAAGCGCGCAGCGGCCGCATCAACGCCCAGCTCAGTCAGGCCGAGACCAGCGCGACCTGCCGCCTGCACGAACGCGATCACGAACTGCTCGAACGCGCGGTCGAAAGCCTGCAACTGTCTGCGCGCTCGATGCACCGGATCCTGCGCGTGGCCCGCACCATCGCCGATCTGGCCGGCAGCGAGGCGATCGCCACCGCGCATCTGACCGAGGCGATCGGCTATCGGCGCGCCGATCGCGGGCTTCAATCGGCCGCGTGAGGCTCCCGTCGACGGCGATCCGCGGCTCAGCCGACGGCCGAGCCGCGATGACGATCCCGCCGGCGAGATCGCAGCGATCCTTCGCCCGCCGCGGCTGCGTGGCCGCGCCTTCATCGGCATCGACCCGACGGGCCTGCGCCGGGCCGCTTCGCGGCTAACGATCGCCCGCCGACATGTCCATCGACACATCATGGAACACGCCGTGAGGGTCGTACTGCCTGCGCAGCCGGCGCAAGCGCGACCAGCTCTCGGCGGAGTAACACCGGTGTGCGCTGCCTGATCGTTCCTCCAGATCGAACTCGTTGATGTAGCTGCCCGACGCCACCGTCGCCAGCTCGTCGTACAAGGATTTAAGCCAACCGCGGTTGACCTCGTCGTCGGCGACTTCATTCCATTGCGCATAAGTCGAAAAGAACCAGCGTCCCGATGCCGACCAGGCCGCATCGGACCAGGACGAAGCGCCGCGCCAGATCAACAGCGGCAATGTGGCCGGCGAAGGCTGCGAGGGCAGATGCGCAGCGAGTATCGCGACCGCGTCCTCACCTCGATCGGTCAGGATGTTGTCGGTGCGGTAGCGCCTGGACACCAGCATCGCGTCGCCCTGGCGGTAGATGGATTCGAAATCACTCGGCTGGTCGACCTCGACCGCGCGGATCAATCCGGCGGACACCTGCCCCGACAGCGAGGCCTGCAGCGCCCGCGCATGCGCCGGGCTGTCGGCGAACGCGATCGTGTTCAACATCACCTGCCGGCCGCATTCTTCGGCCGCGCGATCGTCGCTCTTCGGCACGATCGCGAGCATCACCTGCAACGAAGGATCGGGCTGCGCCTGTTCGATCCGCGCCAGCAACCGCGGCAGGTCGCTGAACTTCGCCAAATAGGTGTTGCTGGTGATGCAGCCCGGCAGCGGCCAGCAATCCAGATGGAAGCGGGTCACCACGAAGAACAAACCGGGTCCGCCGCCGCGCGCGGCCCACAGCAGTTCGGGGTTTTCGTGCGCATCGGCATGCAGCACCTCGCCGTCCGCGGTCACCAGATCGATCGCGCGAACATTGAACGTGCTCATGCCGCCCCAGGCGCGGAAATTGATGCCGAGCCCGCCGCCGAGCAAGAACCCGCTCAGGCCGACCTCGCCGCCGTGTCCGGTCGGAAAGGCCAGGCCGTGACGGGCGAGCGCGGCGCTCAGCTGCCGGCTGCTCACGCCCGGCTGGACCTGCGCCGATCGTCGGTCGGGATCGATCTGGATATCGCACAAGGCCGACAAGTCCAGCAGGATGCCGGTGTTGCGCAGGAAACAGCCGGCGTAGCTGTGGCCGCTGCCGCGCACGCTGACCGGCAAACCGTGGCGACGCGCGAAGTCGATGCTGTGCACCACGTCGGCGATCGATTCGGCGCGCACGATGTATTCCGGGTAGCGGTCGAAACCACGCCCGTTCCAGCTCAGGTCGCGATGCCAGCCGGCGTACTCGGGGTGATGGCGCGAGCGCGCCTTGCCATCGAGGCTGCGCGGAAAAATGCGGAAGTCGTCGGCGCTGAGGGTTTGGTAATGCGATTGCACGGGCTGGCTCCGGTGGCACAGGCGATGAATCGGTGGGTCGGTGGGTCGGCGAAAAGAATCAGTGCAACGCGCGCCGGGCCGGATCGGCGGCCGGCGTAGCGCCCAGGCCCGCGCGCGACTCGAGCGCGGCGAGCGGCAGGTCGCGGGCGATCAGCGAATACAGCGGCACCGGCGTCAGGCCGAGCCGGCGCTTGATCCGCTCGTTGAGGCGCCCGCCCTCCAGCCGCTTAAGGCCGCGCGCGAAGGCGTAGCGGTAAGCGCTGGCGAAGCACAGGGTGTAGGGACTGAAACTGGAGCGGTCGTAAACGACGCCGGCCGACCACAGAAGGATGTGGTCGCCCTGCTCGAAGCAGATGATGCCGCCGACCAGTTCGTCCTCGCATTCCACCACCACCAGCCGAACCAGGCCCCCGCAGCGTCTTACGAACCGCGCCAACGGCGCCGACGGAAAATACTGCGGGGTGCCGTTCCTGGCGGTGGTGCGGAAGCACAGTTCGGTCAGTCGCTCGAGCACACCGTCGAACGGCGGCGCGATCACTCGCGCCGTCGCGCCGCTCGCCTCGAATTTGCGCAGCTGGCGATTCATTTCGCAGCGGCCATCGTTGGGCAGCCGCTGCACGAACTGCTCGAAATGATCGAACCGGCGCAGATCGACGTCGTAGCGATCGACCAGGTGACAGGCGCGATAGCCCTGCCCACGCGCCTGCCCGAGCACGCCAGCGTCGCGAACGTTCAACAGACCGGCATGGCGGGCGCCTTCGCCACGGGCCAGGCGCTCGTACTCGCGCAGCAGCGCGGCGAACGCGTCGCTGCGATCGGGACGCACGGGCACCGTGCTGTCCCAGCAATGCATGATGTGGCTGAACAAGCCCAGGTCGCCGCCGTCGTCGCGCACGCCGGCGGTTCGTTGCAACAGGCCCAGCGGATCGATGGCGGCGACGCGCTGCAGGTACGCCGGCAGGACGCCGACCAGCTCATCGCCGTCGCGTGCGCACAGGTAAAAGACCTTCTCCACCGGCAGCAACGGCGAATGCTCGGCGGCGTCGAGAAAACGCCGGTCGTAGAACAGCGGCGCCGCGCTCGCGGCATACAGGGCGCGGTACGCATCATCGTCGATGGATTGCAAGGAACGATGCACATCGATGGTCAGTGCCATTTCGGCTCCGCTGAACTTCGCGCAGCGGCCGCGCGACTACGCGACCGATCCGCCGAGGGTTGGAACAACGCCGGACGCCTCGGCGGCGTATGCCGAGGTTCGCGGCGCTACGGGTTCATCCACATCGCGACTTCGCGGCGGCGGCCATGGCCGCGCGTGTCGATGCCTTGGCGACCCGACAGCATCGACGGCGGTCGCCGCCCCGCGCGCCATGATGCGAACCGGTTCGCGCGCCGTGTCCGGTGCAGGCGCGTGCGGACCCGCGGCAACGCGACATCGCGATTCAACACCGGGACATGCATTGCCCGACGCGCTCCGGCGCGATCCGAATAACGAACAACCCGCCAGGTAATCGCCGCCTGCTCAAGCCGCGGCCCGGGAAATAGTTGGTCCGCGCCGGTTCGAAAAACGTGATCGGCATTGACGGGTGAGCGAGGGTTATTCCGCGGATTCGCCAACGGTTCACCCGGGCACAGGCGCTTGATGCCGCGCGTCATGGATTCATGCGCGACCGCGTTCATCGCCGGCCGTTCGCCGCCGCATTCATCGCCGTACCAAAGCGTTTGCCGACGCGACGACGATTTCGTCGGTGGAAAACCAGCGCCGCGCGAACCGAAGCGCTAAGCTAGCCCGTCGCATCCATTGCCGCGACATCGGCGCTCGGCCCGGCCGTCGCCGCCCACCGCACCCAGCCATCGCAAGGGCATGTCCGAACTCACCGTCCACGCTCTGCTGCAGACGCTGACCGTCACCGTCCGCGACGTGTATTGCACCGGCACCTGCCGCGCGCCGACCCAGGAGGAATGCGCCGACGCCACCCACCTGGTGTTTCCGTATCGCGGGGTGTACGTGCGCCATGTCGGCGAGGACCTGACCGTGGCCGAATCCAGCCAGGTCCTGTTCTTCAATGCCGGCGAACGCTACCGGATCAGCCATCCGATCGAGGGCGGCGACGCCAGCCTCGCGGTCTGGGTCGAGGAAGCGATGCTGCGCGAACTGGCGCCCAAGGCCTTGCTGCGCGACGGCGATGCGCTCGCGTTCCGACTGCCGCGCCTGCGCATCGACGCGCGCGCGCAGGCGCTGGTCGCGATGGTCCGCCACAGCCTGCGCGAAGGTATCGCCGAAGCGCTGGAAGCCGAAAGCCTGACCCTGACCCTGGTCCAGCGCGCGCTCGGCCCGCGCACCGCGCATGCGGCCGGCGCCAGCCTCGGCCGGCAACGTCTGGTTGAACGGACCAAGCTGGTGCTCACCAGCGACCTGTCGCGGCGCTGGAAGCTGGCCGAGATCGCCGCCGAAGTCGGGGTGTCGGCGGTGTACCTGACCCAGGTGTTCCAGCAGGTCGAAGGCCTGCCGCTGTATCGCTATCAACTGCGCCTGCGGCTGGCGCGCGCGCTCGACCTGCTGGGCCAGTACGAGGACCTCAGCGCGCTGAGCCAAGACCTGGGCTTCTCCAGCCACAGCCACTTCAGCGCCGCGTTCCAGCAGACCTACGGCCGCTCGCCGTCGGAATTCCGCCAGTCCGCGCTGCAGCGCTGAGACGGCGCCGTCCCGGGACGGTGTGTTCCGGAACCACCGGAACCGATCGCTAAAGATTCTGACAGCGCCGCCAGCGCCGCGGTGGCCTACTGTGCCTGCCCGGACGTCGGGCGTACCCAGAGAAGCCGTCATGACGAACAAAACCTGCGCCGCCTGCGATTGCCCGCTGGACGACAGCGCGTTCCAGGTCCGCATCGGCGGCAAGGCCGTCGAAGTGTGCTGCGACGACTGCGCGCGCAAATTGAAGGAAGCCTACGACTCGGCGATCACGCCCGGAAACGACTGACATGGACGGCAACGCGCCCACCCTCACCCTGCAGCATGTCGACACGCCGTCGGGCTCGATCGCGTATCGCGAACAAGGCCGCGGCCCGGTCGCGCTGTTCGTCCACGGCGTGCTGTTGAACGGGCATCTGTGGCGGCATCAGCTGGCCAAGTTGTCCGTTCTGCGCCGCTGCATCGCCGTCGACCTGCTGGCCCACGGCGATACCGCGATCGCGCCGGACCAGGATGTCTCGGTCACCGCCAACGCGGCGATGCTCGCGCAGTTTTTGGATGCGCTGGGCATCGATCAGGTCGATCTGGTCGGCAACGACAGCGGCGGCGGTATCGCCCAGATCTTCGCCGCGCTGCACCCGCAGCGCGTGCGCAGCTTGACCCTGACCAACTGCGACACTCACGACAACTGGCCGCCGGAAGCGTTCAAACCGTTCCTGGCGATGGCCGCGGCCGGTGGCCTGGCCGATGCGCTGAGCGGCATGTTGGCCGACAAGGCCGTATACCGCTCGCCGCAGGCGCTGGGCCCGGCCTACGAACATCCCGAGCGCTTGTCCGATGCGAGCATCGAGATCTACCTGCGGCCGTTCCTGCGCAACCCGCAACGCACGCGCGATCTGCAGCGGTTTCTCGGCGAGTTCGATCCGCGCCACACCCTCGCGATCGAACCGCAGCTCAAAACCCTGCAGGCGCCGACCCTGATCGCCTGGGGCACCGACGATGTCTTTTTCGACACGCGCTGGTCGCACTGGTTGGCCGAAACGATTCCGGGCACCCGGCAACGGGTGGAACTGGAAGGCGCGCGGATCTTCTTCCCGGAAGAACGCTGGGCGCAGTTCAACGACCTGCTGCGCGCGCACTGGCTGGCGAGCGTCTGAGCCTCGCGCGCCGCGCGCGGCGAACCTGCGTCGCGACGATTCACGCCTGACCGCATAGCGGCGGCGCAACACCACAACCCATCGATCCTCGACGCGGCGGCAACGCGCGGCGATGGCGGCGTATTGCCGTCGCGTCGAGCCGATCGATCCCGACCGACCCGATTCCACGCCGGCGCAACCGCCGTTCTTTGGAGAATTCGCTCATGAACCGCAGACGTTTCCTGCAATTCGCCGGCGGCAGCCTGGCGACCGGCACCCTCGCCGCCTGTCTGGCGCGGCGTCCCGACCACGCTGCCGCGCCGGTCGTCAGCGGCGAGCTGGACGCATCGAGTTTCCACGCCAGTCGCCGCTACGCCAATCTGCGTTCGGGCGAGATCGCCTATGTCGAACGCGGCAGCGGCCCGGCCGCGTTGTTCCTGCACGGCTTCCCGCTCAACAGTTTCCAGTGGCGCGGCGCGCTGACCCGGTTGTCGCCGTACCGCCGCTGCATCGCCGCGGATTTCATGGGCATGGGTTACACCCGCGTCGCCGCCAATCAGGACGTCGGACCGAAGGCGCAGGTCGCGATGCTGATCGAATTGCTCGATCACCTGGGCGTCCACGACGTCGACGTGGTCGCCAACGACAGCGGCTGCACCGTCGCGCAACTGTTGCTGGTCAATCACCCGCAGCGCGTGCGCACCTTGTTGCTGACCAACGGCGACACCGAACACGACAGCCCGCCGCCCGCGTTGCAACCGGTGATCGACCTGGCGCGGCAAGGCCGTTTCGTCGACGAATGGCTGGCGCCGTGGTGGCAGGACCCGCAACTCGCGCGTTCGGCCGCGGGCATCGGCGGCATGTGCTTCGCCGACCCCACCCAGCCCACCGACGAGGCCATCGACACCTATTTCGGGCCGCTGCTGTCGAGCGCGCACCGCAAGGCGATGGCGCACGCCTATGCGGTCGGACTGGAACCGAACGTGCTGCTCGGCATCGAAGCCGAACTCAAGCGCAGCAAGACCCCGACCCGGATCGTGTGGGGCATGGCCGATACGATCTTTTCCAAGCAAAGCCCCGACTACTGGGCCAGCACCTTCGGCGGCTCGCGTGGCGTGCGCAAACTCGAAAGCAGCAAGCTGTTCTGGCCGGAAGAACGGCCGGACGTGATCGCCGAGGAAGCGCGGCGTCTTTGGAATGCGTGGGCGGCGCAGGCGGCCGATTGGCGCTGAGATTCGACGCGAGCGCGCTGAACCGCGTTCGCTCAACGCAGATCGACGCCGCGATGCCAATGCATCGCGGCGAACCGACGCAATCGATCAACTGGCGCGAGTACCGATCAAGGCCAACGCCTCGCGCGCCAATGCACGCGTCAACTCATAAGTCGACAGCTCGCGCCGATAGCGCGCCTGCCCCGACCACAGCGGCATGAAATCCGCCGCGCCCGCGGCTTCTGCTTTCGCGCGCAGCGGCGCGAGCGCGCCGCCGGCGAGCGGGAACGCGGGCGCGAGCGGCGACAGCGGTCCGGCTTCGCGCATCAGGCGGTTGACGATGCCGCGCGCGGGTCGGCCGGTGAAGACGTTGGTCAACGCGGTCTCGTCCTCGCGCGCATCGAACAAGGCGCGGCGATGCAGCGGCGAGATCTTCGCTTCCGGGCAAAACAGATACGCGGTGCCGATCTGCACCGCCGCCGCGCCGAGCGCGAACGCCGCGGCGATGCCGCGCGCGTCGCCGATCGCGCCGGCGGCGATCACCGGCACGTCGACCGCGTCGACGATCTGCGGCAGCAAGGCGAACAGGCCGACCTGGGTGGATACGTCATCGCTCAGGAACACGCCGCGGTGGCCGCCGGCTTCGGCGCCCTGGGCGATGATCGCGTCGCAACCGTGCTGTTCGAGCCAGCGCGCCTCGGCCACCGTGGTCGCCGACGAAATCACCCGCGCGCCGGTGGCGCGCACCCGCTGCAGCAGGTCGGCGTCGGGCAGGCCGAAATGGAAACTCACCACCCGCGGGCGCTGCTGTTCGACCAGCTCGCACCACTGCGCATCGAACGGCGCGCGGTTCGACGGCGACACCGGCATCGCCGGGTCGAGACCGAACTCGCGGTAATACGGCGCGAGCCGTTCGCGCCAGGCGGCGTCGCGCGCCGGATCGGGCGCGGGCGGGCGGTGGCAGAAGAAATTCAGATTGAGCGGCCGATCGGTGGCCTCTCGGATCAGACGGCATTGCTCATGCGCCTGCTCCAGGCTCAGCAGCGCGCACGGCAGCGATCCCAACGCGCCGGCGCGGGCCGCGCCGATCACCATCTCGGCCAAGGTCGGCCCCGCCATCGGCGCCTGCACGATCGGCAGTTCGATGCCGAACAATTCCTGGATACGACGATCGGGCCACATACGGGTCGACCTCTCTCGGTGGATGCGGTGAGGATGGCATTACCGTGGCGGCGGTGTCTTGCTCGGGGTTGGCATGCTGCGTTGCGGATGCGGGTTGGCTGAATTTCGCGAAGGCCTGGAGTGTTGTTGCAGCAGTGGGGAACAGAGCGCGGTGGGGCCTGCCTTGTCTCACTGTTGTTCGGGCGCTGGTGTCCGGATTTTTTCTATGACCTGGAGTGTTGTTGCAATGGAGAGCAACCGCGCGCGGTGGGATCGGCCTTGTCTCACTGTTTTTCGGGCGTTGGCGTCCAGACTTCTTCGTTTGGATCGAACTCCGTCGTTTCCATCCGCTGCGCGCGCCAACCGAAGCCGCACACCGCGAGCGGGCCTTCGACCAGCGGGTCCAGGCCGAAGCCGCGTTCGATATCGATCTCGTT
Organism: Lysobacter capsici; assembly: GCF_014779555.2. NCBI lineage: Bacteria > Pseudomonadati > Pseudomonadota > Gammaproteobacteria > Lysobacterales > Lysobacteraceae > Lysobacter > Lysobacter capsici. Next base: position 427,202 of record NZ_CP094357.1, on the reverse strand, counting down.
GATCGCCGAGGTCACGAACGCGGCCAGGCCGAGTTCGGTCGCGCTCAGATACAGCGTCTGCGACAGATGGCCGCTGTCGAGCACCAGCGCGCGATACGCCTTCGGATGATTGCGGTACTTCCAGAAGCTGCGCGCATAGCGCGGCGCCAGCACCGCCAGCACCGGCGCGTTGGAGAACCAGTGCTGGCCGGCGAGCGCGCGGCGGGCGAAGGTCTCCAGCGGTTCGTCGGGCGCGGGCAAGGGCTGCAGCGCGTGATCGGCGGCGTGGTAGTGGTACAACCCCGGCGCGATGCCGTCGACGCGCTGCACGATCAGATAAGCCTCGGTCGGATGCAGGCCGCCGCCGGACGGCGTGTGTTTCTTCAGGAACACGGTGTCGTCGTCGATCCGCACCTGCGCCTGCGCGGCGAACACGCGTTGCAGCATGTGCGCGAACAATTCGAGCGGCAGCGAGCGCTCGCCGTCGAAATTGCGGCAGGTCGCGCGTCGCGCCAGCAGCGCGTCGAAGTCGTTGCCGTCGACGCGCGGCAGCGTCACTCGGGCCCGCGCGTCGCCGCGTTGCGGCGCATGCACCGGCGGCGGGCCGAGCTTGCGCCGCAGTTCGGCGGCGGTGGTCATTTCGTTGGCTTCCATGACGCTGACGCTGTCGAGCCCCTGCCAGCGCGCGAGCCGGTGCGCCATCGCCGCCGCCGGCCACCAGTGGCCGGCGCGCAGGGTCTCGTCGCGTTCGCGATGGCCGGCGTGGCGCGCGTCCTCGGCCACGATCAGGCCTTGTTCGAGCAGGCGTTGTAACGAAGCCGCGAAGCGCGGCTCGAGCGTCGCGCTGTCGATCCAGAAACCGGGGCTGAGCGCGCCGAGCAGTTCGCGCTCATCGCCGTCGACCTCGACCTCCGCCTCCAGATGCGCGGCCAGGGCCAGCCAGCGCAGCTCGCGGTGCAGGCCGGCGCCGCCGCTGAGCAGCGAATTGAGATCGAAGCCGATCTGTTCGCGCGGCTCGAAGAAGAGCACGGCGCAGCGGCGTATGCGCATGAAGCGGTCCTGTGTCGTAGGCGAAGCCGGAGGCGCGAGTCGGACCCGCCCGTTGCCGGCCGGGACAGGACGTTATCACGCGCTCCGGACCGTCGGCGCCGACGCCGCAGGTTCGCGCGACGCCGGCCACTCCATCGCCAGCGGTGCCTGCGGCGCAAGCTGAATTGGCATAACGAAACGGCTCACGCCACGCTGCGGTCACACCCGCGCGTTAGAAATCGCCGTCATCGGGCGCATGCAACGCGTGCGCGCAGGCATGGTTGACCTGTTCGCGCAGGTTGTCGCGTTGTCCCTACGGGGTTAGATTCGGCGCTCAGTACGCCCTTAACGGGCATCATTAGTGGGGGAAATGGGGAAACTATGGCTACCAGAAAACCACCCGGCGGCGAGCACACGCCGTTCGATCCGGCCGTCGCCGACAAGCTGCTGGAACTGCTCAGCACCGATAACGACTTCCGCGATCTGTTCGCGAAAGACCCGGTCGCGGCAGTGCGCAAGGCCGGTCACGACATTCCCGAGGACGCCTTGATGGCGTGCATGACCACGGTCCAGATCGCGCCCAAGGAAGAGATCGCCCAGGCCCGCGCCTTGATCAAGGACTTCCTGACCTCGGCCGCGGCCTACAACAACCCTCACTGCTTCGAAGCGGGCAGGATCCTCTCGACCCTCGAGAAGAAGTAAGCCGGCAACAACTTGGGAGGGCAGGCGGCCAAGAACGCCTGCGCCTCCTTGCGTGCTTCCTCGGTGCGGCCGAGCTGGTTCAGGAATTCGGCCGCGCGCAGTTGCGCCAGGCGCGAATCGGCGACGTTCAACGGCTGCAACGACTGCGCGCCGACCGGTTCGATATAGGCCAGGCCGCGATGGCTGGCCAACCAGCGCGCCTGGATCAGCGCCTGCTCGGGCTGGTCGGCGGCGGCATAGGCCTCCATCAGCGCGGCGCGGCTTTGATACAGCTCGTGCCCGGTCAACAGGGTGCGCAGGCGGCGGATCGCCGCTTCGGGCTTGCCGGACAAACGCTCCTGGCCGGCCAATACGATTTCGCGCAATTCCGACAGTTTCGGCGTCGCCCACAGCTGCGGGCGGTCCTTGAGCGCGTCGAGCACCGACTGGGCCAGGCTCGAATCGCCCTGACGCTGGACCAGATAGGCCGAGGCCAGGGCGAAGTACACGTAATCGACTTCGTCGTAGGCGGCATCGGCCGCGGCCGCGTCGAGCGCGCGCTTGGCCGACGCGCCCAGGCGCGCGCGCGCGCGCGCGCGGTCGCCGTTGAGCGAGGTCACGCTGCCGGCGGCGACGCCGAGCACGTGCTGCAGCAATTCGTTGCCTTCCACCGGCAGGCGCGCGGCCGCGTCGATGTAGCGTTCGGCCTCGGCCCAGCGGCCCTGATCGAGCAGCACCGAGGTCTTGTCCAGATCCTGCACCCGCGCATAGCCCTGCTTGCCGCCGTCGGACTTGCTCTCCAACCGGCGCATCGCGTCGGCGTAGCCGCCCTGCGCCGCCGAAACGTTGGCGCGGCGGCGCGCGGCGTCGGAAATATTGAGCTTGAGCGCCTGATCGAAGGCATTGCGCGCGGCGGCGAAATCCTCCTGGCCCAGTTCGCTGCGGCCGAGCTGGTCGTAGCCGTGGCCGCGCAGCGGGTTCTGCGGCAAGGTCGTGCGCTCGGCGTAGGCCTGCGCTTCCTTGTAGCGGTTTTCCTGCATCAGGTTGAAGGCGTAGTTGGCCGCGCCGGCGAAGTAATCCGGGTAAAGGTCGGCCAGCAGCTTCCACTTGCTCGCGGCCTGATGGCCGGTGACGAATTCGGCCGACCACGCGTCGAGGTACAGCGCGTCGCGCGGCGGCAGGCGGTCGCGGTGCTCGATCGCGCGGGCCAGGAACGGCTTGGCGTGGGTCGCGTTGACCGAGGCCACGCCGGTGCGCACGCTGCCCAGGTAGGCCAGGGCGAAGTTCGGATCCAGCGCGGTCGCGCGCTGGTAGAAGTTGGCCGCGTCGTCGTAGCGGCCGGCGCCGAAGGCCTTCTGGCCCAGCGCGTAGGAACGCAGCGCGTCGAGGTTCTTGGTCGCGACTTTCGGCAGCGGCTCGGAATCGCGTTCGATCGACTTCATCGCCTCGCCGAGCTTTTCGCGCAAGCCGGCGGTGACCGTGTCGATCGAACCCAGCGCCGAGTCGGCGCCGGCGCCGTCGGCCGATTGCGCATAGACCGTGGTCTGGGTATGCGGGTCGATGACTTCGGCGCTGATCCGCACCCGCCCGCCGACTTCGGCCACGGTCGGCAGGATCACCGCGCGCGCGCCGTCGCGCAGCGCGATCTCGGACGCGACCGCGCGGTCGAGCGTGGTGTCGGGCTTGCGCTGCATGCGTTCGAGGGTGTCGCGCGCCTTCAGGTCGGACAGCACGTTGACGTAGCGCGACTGCTCCAGGCTGATGCGGAAGGCCTGTTCGAGCGAATCGTCGAGCACGCTCTGGCCGGTGAGGTTGCGCAGGTCGCCGACCACCACCCAGTCGCGCTGGTTGAACGCGATCGCCGGCTGCGGCCGGGTCGCGAACCACACGCCGGTGCCGATCACCGCCAGCACCGCGATCTCGGCGGCAAGCGCGGCCGGACGCCGCCACAGCGGAATATCGCGCCAGGCCTTGGGGCCGTTCGGCGGCGCGCGCAGCGGGGCGATGCCGGGTTCGCCGACCTCGTAGATTTCCTGCGGCTCGGGCACGCCCTTGAAGCGCCAGCGCCCGTGCGATTTCCATAGCAGTTGCTGGCCGCGTTCGCCCAGTTCGCGCGCGGCGCGATGGGCCAGCGGTTCGGCCACCGCCGACAACAGGATCTGGCCCGGACGCGCGGTCGCCATCAGCCGGCCGGCCATCGGCTTGGCCAGGCCCTCGACTTCGACCGGCTTGGCCCCGACCTGCACCGCCTCGTCGCTGTTGCGCCAGGTCAGCACTTCGCCGACATGCAGGCCGGCGCGCGCCTTCAGCTCCAGCTTGCGCGCCGCGCCGAGCTCGCGCAGGCCGCGCGCGTAATCCAGGGCGAAGCCCAGGCCATCGATCGGCCGCTCGAACAACAGCAGCAAGCCGTCGGAGCGGTCGATCAGGCGGCCGCGCCAGCGTTGCTGCAAGGCCAGCACCAGACGGTCGTGAGCGCGAAACAACTCCGCCGCCGGACCGTCGCCCAGGCGTTCGACCAGGGTGGTCGAATCGCACAGGTCGGTCAGCAGCAAGGTACGCAGTTGCGGACCTTCGGCCAGAGGGCGGTGGGCATCGTTCATCGCGGCATCCTTGTCGGCGGAACTCACGCCGGCGTCAGTTCGGCGTCCTGCCAATGCACGCGATTGCCGCCCAGGCGCTTGGCCTGGTAAAGCGCGGTATCGGCGTGTGCGTACCAGTCGTTCCACTCGTGCTTGGCGCTGACCAGGCAGGCGCCGACGCTGACCGGACAGATGGTCGGCGGAGACTGCGGGATCAGCAGCAGGCCATGCACGGTGTGAACGATGAAGTCGGCGAAGCGCATCACGTCCTGGCGGGTGCGCGCGGCGACCAACAGACAGAATTCGTCGCCGCCCAGACGGCAGGCGATGTCCTCGGGCCCGGCCACCGAACGCAGGATGTTGGCCACGCTCTGCAGCACGCGGTCGCCGGCCAGATGGCCGTGATCGTCGTTGACCTGTTTGAAGCGGTCGCAATCGATCAGCACCAGGCCCATGGTCTCGGCCATGCCGGCCGCGCGCGCGTCCTGCAGGTGCAAGGTCAGGCCGCGGCGGTTGTACAGGCCGGTGAGGTCGTCGGTGCGGATGAGCTCTTCGGTCTGGTTGAGCTGATGGGTGGTCGCGTACAGGCTGTCGAGCGCGGCTTCCAGATCCTGGTTGCGCCGGCGCAGGCGCCGGATCAGGCTTTGTTCGTTGAGCACCACGCGCATGATCGCGCGGCGCAGGAAATACGAAACGAGCGAAGGGTCGCGATCGACCAACCGCTGAAACTCTTCGTGGCGCAGCTCGACCAGCAGGCCGTCGGTGGCCGCGATCGCATCCGCGCTGCGCGCGTGATCGCCGATCAGCAGGCCGAGTTCGCCGAAGAATTCGCGCACGCCCAGGCGCTTGGTGACCAGGTCGTCGCCGAAGTCCAGGGTGATCGCGCCGCGCGCGATCACGAACATGGTGGTGCCCAGTTCGCCGCGGCGGAACAGCACCTGGCCGGCTTCGATCCGACGCGGCCGACCGATCTCGGCGAACAGTTCGAATTCGCCCGGGGTAAGCACCGCCATCGCCACATCCGTCGGCGCCGCGGTCACAGTCGAATTGTCGGTCTCGCGGCCCAACGAGGGCGCCGCCGTGTCGCGATTCATCCCGATCTCCCCGCGCCCCACGTCCTGTGGAGCCTTACCGGCAGGATAGCACCTGGTCTGAACTGCTAACGCCGCAAGAAGGCCGAAACGGCCAGTCCTGGGGGCGATGCTACATGCCACGGCGCGCGATGACGATGCGCGTTTCGCCACTGCAACAGGACCGCCGGACCGCATCGCGCCACGCTGAATACGATGGCGGCATCGCCCCCGGCCGGCGGCGTCTACCGCCTCCGCCCCCGCGCTGTTCATACTCGGCTTCCGTCATCCGATCGTCCCGTACCGCCACGTCGTCCCGTCTTTCACCGGAGTCCGTCATGTCGCCACGATCCCTCGCGCCCCTCGCCGCCGCCGTGCTCGCCGGCCTGTGCAGCCCCGCCTTCGCCGTGCGTCCGTCGGTCGAAGGCGAACTGATCCCACGCTCGGCGCTGTTCGGCAACCCGGACCGGACCGGCGCGCAGATCAGCCCGGACGGCCGCTACCTGGGCTGGCTCGCGCCGCTCGACGGGGTGATGAACGTGTGGGTCGCGCCGATCGACCAGCCGGCCCAGGCGCGCGCGGTCACTGACGACAAGGCGCGTGGCATCCGCCAGTTCGTCTGGAGTTACCGCGACAGCACCCTGCTGTACCTGCGCGACAGCGGCGGCGACGAGAACTTCCATCTGTACGCGGTCGACCTGTCCAAGCCCGGCCCGGCGCGCGACCTGACCCCCTACCCCAAGACCCGCGCCGGCCTGGTGCGGCTGGCCCATCGCCATCGCGACAGCGTGCTGGTCGCGATGAACGATCGCGACGGCAAGTGGCACGACCTGTACCGGGTCGACCTGGGCAGCGGCGAACGCACCCTGGTGCATCGCAACGAGGAACGCATCGCCTCGTACTACGCCGACGGCGATCTGCGGGTCGGCCGGGTCAGCCGCGCGCGCGACGATGGCGGCATCGAACTGCTCGCGCCCGACGGCGACAAGGGCTGGAAGGTGGTCGACACGATCCCGTTCGAAGACACCCAGACCAGCGCGATCGAAGGCTACAGCGACGACGGCAAGACCCTGTACGCGACCGACTCGCGCGGCCGCGACACCTCGGCGCTGTACGCGATCGACCGCGACGGCCACAAGACCCTGTTGTCGGACGACCCGCGCGCCGATGTCGGCGAGCTGTTGAGCGACCCGGTCAGCGACGAACCGCAGGCGGTCTCGGTGAACTACCTGCGCCGGCAGTGGCGGCCGCTGGACCCGGCGGTCGCGGCCGAGCTCGCGCGGCTGGAATCGAAACTGGGCAAGGGCGAATACACCATCACCTCGCGCAGCCTCGACGACAAGACCTGGATCGTCGACTACAGCTCGGCCGAACAACCCTCGACCATCTACCGCTACGACAGCGGCGGCAGCGGCGCGCTGACCAAGCTGTTCGCCTCGCGCCCGGCCCTGGACGGCGCCGCGCTGGTGCCGATGTGGCCGCGGGAAATTCCCGCGCGCGACGGCAAGACCCTGGTCAGCTACCTGACCCTGCCGGCCGGCGCCGAACGCGACGGCAAGGTTCAGCGACCTGTGCCGCTGATCCTGACCGTGCACGGCGGGCCGTGGTCGCGCGACGTGTACGGCTACAACGCCACCGCGCAATGGCTGGCCAACCGCGGCTACGCCTCGCTCAAGGTCAACTACCGCGGCTCGACCGGCTTCGGCAAGAACTTCATCAACGCCGCCGACGGCGAGTGGGCCGGCAAGATGCACGACGACCTGATCGACGCGGTCGACTGGGCGGTCAAGCAAGGCATCACCACGCCCGACCAGGTCGCGATCATGGGCGGCAGCTACGGCGGTTACGCGACCCTGGTCGGCATGACCTTCACCCCGGACACCTTCAAGTGCGGCGTCGACATCGTCGGCCCGTCCAATCTGGAAACCCTGCTCAAGACGATCCCGCCGTACTGGGCCAGCATCTTCGAACAGTTCGCCCGCCGCATGGGCGACCCGCGCACGCCGGCCGGCCGCAAACTGCTGGCCGAGCGTTCGCCGATCACCCGGGTCGACAAGATCAGCAAGCCGTTGTTGATCGGCCAGGGCGCGAACGACCCGCGGGTGAACCAGGCCGAGAGCGATCAGATCGTCGAGGCGATGCGGGCCAAGAAGATCCCGGTGACGTACGTGTTGTTCCCCGACGAGGGCCATGGCTTCGCCCGGCCGGAGAACTCGATGGCGTTCAACGCGGTGGCCGAGGGGTTTTTGTCGCAGTGCCTGGGCGGGCGGGCGCAGGCGATCGGCGAGGATCTCAAGGGGTCCAGCATCACGGTGCCGGCGGGGGCGGATGGCGTGAAGGGGTTGGCAGATGCGTTGAAGGCGCATACGCAGGAAGTGAAGAAGTAGGGCTGGGGGTGCGGCGCGTGCGTGCGTGCGTGCGTGGATGAGCATGCATGCGGGCATGCTCAGATCCGCGTAGGCGCGTGGGTACTTCCGTGCTTTCGCACCTTCACGCTCTCGCGTCTCGGCATCTCCGCGTCTCCGCATCTCCGCGTCTCCGCGTCTTCGCGTCTTCGCGTCTTCGCATGAAGCCTAGCTCCTGTCGCGCCCCTCATTGCCCCCTTTGACAAAGGGGGCACGCGCCCCGCGAAACTCCGAAGTCGTTCCTGCGCTCCAGCGCGGGGGATTTGCTGTTGCTGTTGCCGCTTAGCTTTTGCATTGCCTTGGCCCGGCGCGGCTTGTAACTCACGATGCAATAGCAGGCCCGAAGGGCGGCACGCATGGATGCGTGCCGTAGGCCACCCAGGACATGGATGTCCTGTGTGGCCTACCCCTGCGTAGGCACCGCACTTGCGGGCTCTTGATTCGAAACAGGAACGCCTTTTTCTTTGGTTACTTTCTTTTGTGGCTTTGGACAAAAGAAAGTTACCCGCCGCTTTAGCGGCGGAAGCTTTTGATGTTGCTTCAAGCTCTGAAGCTCTAGAGCCTTTGAAGCCAAAGGCAAGATCAACAGCTTTCGTCCGCAAGCGGCCGAGTTACTTTCTTTTGTCAAAAGCGACAAAAGAAAGGTAACCAAAGAAAAACGCTTTTCTTTGAGTCAAGTGCCCGCAAGTGCGGAGCAGACGCAGGCATGCGCCACACGGGACATCCTGTCCCGGTGGCGCACGGCGCACATCCATGTGCGCCGCCCTTCGGGCGTCCTGTTGTTCTCGCGAGTTCCGAGCTTCGCAGCGCTGGATGAACTGCGCGGCTTCAGACCCAAGCCGAACCTGCATGGCCTACCTGTAGGAGCGGCGCAAGCCGCGACCGCGAAAATACAACTACGACGTAAGCCTCGACGCTGTCGAAATGGCGCGGTCGCGGCTTGCGCCGCTCCTACAGGGGGCGGTGTCGCCACGTCGTAACTCATGACTCAAGGTATCGATCGAAAATCACAGACCAGACAACCGCAAACCACACAAACAACGAAGGGCTCCTCCCGGAGCCCTTCGTCTTACCCAACCCGAAAACCGCGATCTCAGATCACGCCGCGGCCTTCTTCGAATCGTGGAACTGCTCCTCCTCCGTCGAACCCTTCAGCGCGACCGTGGACGACTGCCCGCCCTGGATCGTCTGCGTCACCGCATCGAAATACCCGGTGCCGACCTCGCGCTGATGCTTGACCGCGGTGAAGCCCTTCTCCGCCGCCGCGAACTCGGCCTCCTGCAACTCCACGAACGCGCTCATCTGACGGCGCGCGTAACCGTGGGCCAGATTGAACATGCCGTAGTTGAGGCTGTGGAAACCGGCCAGGGTGATGAACTGGAACTTGTAACCGTAGGTCGCGATTTCCTTCTGGAACTTGGCGATGGTCGCGTCGTCCAGGTTCTTCTTCCAGTTGAAGCTCGGCGAACAGTTGTAGGCCAGCAGCTTGCCCGGGAACTTGGCGTGGATCGCCTCGGCGAACTTGCGCGCGAATTCCAGGTCCGGCTTGCCGGTTTCGCACCACACCAGATCGGCGTACGGCGCGTAGGCCAGGCCGCGGCTGATCGCTTGGTCCAGGCCGTTGCGGGTCTTGTAGAAGCCTTCGTTGGTACGCTCGCCGGTGGTGAAGGGCTGATCGTTCGGGTCGATGTCGGCGGTCAGCAGGTCGGCGGCTTCGGCGTCGGTGCGCGCGACGATCAGGGTCGGCACGCCCATGACGTCGGCGGCCAGACGCGCGGCGACCAGCTTCTCGACCGCTTCGCGGGTCGGCACCAGCACCTTGCCGCCCATGTGGCCGCACTTCTTGACCGAGGCGAGCTGGTCTTCGAAATGCACGCCCGAGGCGCCGGCTTCGATCATGCCCTTCATCAGTTCGAAGGCGTTGAGCACGCCGCCGAAACCGGCTTCGGCGTCGGCCACGATCGGCTGCAGGAAGTCGATGTCGCCGGTGCCCTCGGCGCACTGGATCTGATCGGCGCGCAGCAGGGTGTTGTTGATGCGGCGCACGACCTGCGGCACCGAGTTGGCCGGATACAGCGACTGGTCGGGGTACATCTCGCCGGCGATGTTGGCGTCGGCGGCGACCTGCCAGCCCGACAGATAGATCGCCTTGAGGCCGGCCTTGACCTGCTGCATGGCCTGGTTGCCGGTCAGCGCGCCGAGCGCGTTGACGAAGTCTTCGCGGTGCAGCGAGGCCCACAGCTTGTTGGCGCCGAGCTTGGCGATGGTGTGTTCGACCGGCACCGTGCCGCGCAGGCGCACCACGTCTTCGGCCGAATACGGGCGGGTGATGCCGTCCCAGCGCGGGTTGCTGGCCCAATCCTGGCGGAGTTGATCGGCGGTCGGCAGCGTGTGGCTCATGACTTCGATTCCTTGCGTTTGGGTCGTTGTGACGTGGGATGTCGGGTAGCTGAGATGGATCGTTTGCGACTGTAGGAGCGGCGCGAGCCGCGACTGCGAAACCACGCTTGCAGCGCATGTGCGATGTCGCGGTCGCGGCTTGCGCCGCTCCTACAGGGGGTCAGTCGATGCGTTCGTAAGCGGGAGTGGTTAGGAACTCGGCCAGCGTCGGGGAATGGGTCAGCTCGTCGAGCATCGCGATGGCTTCATCGAGCTTTCCGCTGCCCGGCAACTTCGCATCGCCGGCGAGCTTGCTCGGCAGGCCGATCAGCGCGCGCTCGAGCAGGGCGAAATCGACCGGCGTGCCGTCGTCGAGGAACAGCGACGGCGCGTGCAGCCACTGCCACAGCTGGGTGCGCGCGATCTCGGCGGTGGCGGCGTCTTCCATCAGCCAGTGGATCGGCACGCAGCCGTTGCCTTCCAGCCACGCGGCGAGGTAACGCACGCAGACTTCGACATTGCCCTCGAAACCGGCGCGGGTGATGGTGCCGAACGAAGGCTTGATCAGATCGTCGCGGATGATCAGCACGTCCTCGCGCAGCACGTGCTGCTGGTGCGGGGTCGGCATGCGCTCGTCGAAGATGCGCATCGCCAGCGGGATCAGCGCCGGATGCGCGACCCAGGTGCCGTCGTGGCCGGCGGTGACTTCGCGCAGCTTGTCGGCGCGAACCTTGGCCAATGCGGCCTCGTTGGCGGCTTCGTCGCCGCTGATCGGGATCTGCGCGGCCATGCCGCCCATCGCGTGCGCGCCGCGCTTGTGGCAGGTCTGGATCAACAGTTCCGAATAGGCGCGCAGGAACGGCTGGGTCATCGTGACCTGACCGCGTTCGGGCAGCACCTTGTCGCGATGCGCGCGGAAGGTCTTGATGTACGAGAACACGTAGTCCCAGCGGCCGCAGTTGAGCCCGGCGATGCGGCTGCGCAGCGCGTGCAGGATTTCGTCCATCTCGAACACGGCCGGCAGGGTCTCGATCAGCACGGTGACCTTCATCTGCCCGGGCTCCAGGCCCAGTTCGGTCTCGACGTGCTCGAGCACCTCGTTCCACAGCGCCGCCTCTTCCATCGACTGCAGCTTGGGCAGGTAGAAGTACGGGCCGCGGTCCAGCGCGGCGAGCGCCTTGGCGTTGTGGAAGGCGAACAGGCCCAGGTCGAACAGGCTGGCGGAGATCGCCGCGCCGTCGACGCGCAGGTGCTTCTCGTCCAGGTGCCAGCCCCGCGGGCGCACCATCAGCACCGCCTGCTGCTCGAATGGCTTGAGCGCGTAATGCTTGCCGGTGTCGGGCGCGGTCCAGTCCAGGCGGCCGGCGACGGCGTCGCGCAGCGCGCGCTGGCCGGCGATCAGGTTGGCCCAGGTCGGCGCGGTGCTGTCCTCGAAGTCGGCCATGTACACCTTCGCGCCGGAGTTCAGCGCGTTGATGACCATCTTCGGGTCGGTCGGGCCGGTGATCTCGACCCGGCGGTCGAGCAGCGCGGCCGGCAGCGGCGCGACGCGCCAGGCGGAATTGCGGATCGCGGCGGTGTCGTCGCGGAAATCGGGCAGGCCGCCGGCGTCGAAGAACGCCTGACGCTCGCGGCGCGCGGCCAGCCGGGCCTGGCGGACGGGTTCGAAACGGCGATGCAGGCCAGCGAGGAAGCTCAGGGCGGCCGGGGTCAGCAACGGCTCCTGTCCGGCCAGGGTGGCCGTGAGCTCGATGCCGTCACCCGGCGGACGTTGCGGCTCGGGTTGCGGGTCCTGCCATTGCTTGATCACTGCCGACATGGGGCGACTCCTGTGGGGATGGGGCGGCTCGCTACGAGCGCGTCCCTTGCCCCAGACCATGCGGCGCCGTCTTGTATTTGACAATCAAGTTTTTTCAATGCATATCATTTGTAAAACTTATATATGGCTTTCACGTGACATCCACGCGTGTGCTAAGTCCCCGATTTGCCTACAAAGGCGACCGCCTGAAGCCACTGCGGGCGTTCTGCCAGACCGCCCGATTAGGCTCTGTCTCACGTGCGGCTGAGGCGCTATACCTGAGCCAGCCGGCGGTAACCCTTCAGCTTCAGGCCCTGGAGCGCGAAATGGGGGTGCGTCTGCTCGAGCGCAGTGGCCGCCGTCTGAGCCTCACCCGCGAGGGCCAGGAGCTGTACGAACTGGCCCGGCCGCTGGTTGAGGGCCTGGACGGGCTGGACGGGGCCTTCCGCGAACGCATCCGCGGCCTGGACGCGGGCGACCTCAACGTCGCCGCCGGCAGCTCGACCATCCTGTACCTGCTTCCCAAGATCGTCGAAGCCTTCCGCGCGGCCCATCCCGAGGTCCGGCTGACCCTGCACAACGTCACCGGCGCCAGCGGCCTGGACCTGCTGCGCTCGGACGGGGTGGACCTGGCGGTCGGGTCGATGCTGGATGTGCCCGGCGACCTGAGCTACGCGCCGGTGTATCGGTTCGAGCCGATGCTGATCACGCCGAAGGATCACCCGCTGGCGAAGCTCGAGAAGCTGAGCCTGCAGGATCTCAGTCCGTTCGGCCTGATCCTGCCGCCGCAGCGGCTTACCACGTATCGCATGGTCGACCTGGTGTTCCAGCAGAACCGGGTGCCGTACACGGTCGCGCTGGAAGTCGGCGGTTGGGAGGTGATCAAGCAGTACGTGGCGATGGGGCTGGGGATCAGCATCGTCACCGCGATCTGCCTGACCGACGCCGACCACGCGCGGCTGTCGGCGCGTTCGCTGGCCGACTACTTCCCCTCGCGCAGTTACGGCGTGGTGGTGCGCAAGGGCAAGTACCTGTCGCCGCAGGCGCGCGCGTTCACCGAATTGATCCAGCCGGATCTGTTCGTGCGTGGGGATTATTACGCGACCGGGCAATCCGATCGTTGATCGTTCCTTCCGTAGCTACCTGTAGGAGCGGCGCGAGCCGCGACCACGACACCACGGCTACGGCGCCTGTATCGCAGTGGCGTCGTTTTCATCCGTGGTGTCGGTTTTACTGAAGTGACGTCGTATCTGCGATTTCGCGGTCGCGGCTCGCGCCGCTCCTACAGGTAGATAACGAATCTTCGGTGCGGTGCGAAAGCCCCTCTCCCGCTTGTGGGGTGAGGGGCCGTGCTTGCGAGCCACCGGCTCGCGCGGCACCGAACGCCCGAACGCCATGCGTTCGGGCTGGGGCGGGGTTGGGGTGAGGGCCGATCAGTACCGCGCCGTCACCCGCACGCCGCTGAACGCACTCGCGCCATACAAGCTCACGTACACATACCCGGCCTGCGGCTGCGAGATCGTCACCGACTCGCCGTTGCCGGCATTGGTCGAACGGTACTGGTACGACTCACGCGTCGCCCAGTTGCGCGTGCTCGCGTACATGTCGGCATTGCCGCTGCCGCCGCTGCTGGCGAAACTCAGCTGGCTGGTGCCGGCCGGCAGGTACAGATAGAAGTAAGCGTAGTTGCCCGCGCTCGCCGCGACATTGCTGCGCGCGCAGTTCTTGCCGAGCACCCGCACATCGTTGCCCACGCATTCGGGCAGGCCCGGCGCGCTGACCGCGACGGTCTTGCTGAGGCTGTGGCTGGCGCCGCGATCGTCGGTGACGGTCAACTGCACGGTGTAGCTGCCGGCGTTGGCGTAGGTCTTGCTCGGGTTGGTGGCGGTGGACGTGCTGCCATCGCCGAAGGTCCAGTTGCGCGAAACGATGTGGCCGTCGGCGTCGCTGGAGCTGTCGCTGAAGTTCACCGTCAGGCCGCTGGTCGCGAAACCGAAGCCCGCGACCGGCGGTTGATTCGGCGTGGTACCGCAATTCGGCGAATCGGGCTGCGCCACGCAAGGCAACCAAGCGCGGAACGCCGCGTCGTTGCTGCTGCCCAGGCTGCCCATGTAAGTGGCATAGCCGGCGTAGTTGCCGGGACGGAAGTAAGCCAGGATTGCGCTCACCTGATCGTGGCGCTGCTCGAACATGAAGCGCACCGCCAGATAGCCCCAGCGATACACCAGGGTCTGGCCGCTGTTGTAATCGTTCTGGTAGACCTTGCTGAGCGCATAAGTCGCGCGCGCGGCTTCGTCGCGCGCGCCTTCGTTGACCACGCCGCGGTAGCTGTAGGACAGATACTCGGCGAAACCTTCGATCCACCACACCGTCTTCTGCGCGATCGCGTCCTCGAAATCGCCCCACATGTTGAAGCGGCCGTCGAGGTAGTGGACGTACTCGTGGGTGAGGTTCCAGATCTCGAAGGTCTGCGGACGCAGCCACTCGGCTTCATAGGCGATGAAACGCGCCTGGTTGCCGGGCAACGACGGATCGCCTTCCAGGTACATGCCGCCGTTGTTGGTGTCGATGCCGTAGATCGCGCCGGCGTAGATGCCGTAGTCGTCGCTGCTGTCGAACACGGTCATTTCCAGGCTGGCGTTGCCGTCGCCATTGACCGGCGCGCCGCCGGTGGCGAGCGCATTGTGGAAATAGGTTTCCTGCCCGGCCACGGTGGCGCAGGTCGAGGCCAGTTCCGCCACGCTCATCGATTGCGCGCGCAGCCGCAGGGTCGGACTGCAGGTGTGGCGGATCGGCAAGGCCGCCGCCTCGACCCGGGCGACGAAACCGCACAGGCCGTAGTAGGCGCAATTGGCTTGATCGTAGTAATCGACCATTTCGCCGACGCCGACCCACAGCCGCGCGGTCGGGCCGGTCACCGCCGAGCGATCGATCAGCGCTTTCACCCGCGCTCGCGTCAGCGTCTTCAAGGCGCCGTCGTATTGCAGGAAACGGCCGAGCTCGCGACCGGCGTTGGCGACCAGGTAGGCGTTGTCGCCGCCGAGCAGGCCGAAGTTGCGATCGGCGAACCCGTACAAGGTCTCGACGATGGAACTGTCGGTCTGCACCAGCGCGCGGAATGCCGCGTCCTGGTGGCCGCGGAAGGTGATCGTGTAGGCGTTGTTGACCGCCACCTTCATCCAGTAGAACGCGTTGTAGCTGGCGTTGTAGCCGTCGAGCAGACGCTTGACCACGGACAGATAACGCGCGTTCTCGCCCGAGCTGTCGATCAAGGTGACGAACTCGGCCAGCACTTCGCCATGCACGTCGTTGACCAGGCCGAAGCGGGCGTTGCCGGCGAATGCATCGAGCGCCGGACGGATCGCGTTGCGCAGCGGGGTGCCATAGGCGCCGACGCTGCTGTCGTAGTACTGCACGTAGTAACCGGCGCGCAGGAACAGCACCAGTTGCAGGGTGCTGTCGGCATTGGTGCCGTCGTAGCCGCGCGCGGAGGTGGCGAAAGCATCGGCGATGCTGACCATCTGCGCTTCGCGGAACGTGGCGTAAGCATTAGGCCCGCTGACGTTGAACAGCTGGTTGACGCAATCGGCGCTGGCGGCCTTGACCGCGCCGACCAGCGCGGTGCCGCTGAGCGCGCCGAAGGCGTTGGGGTCGCACGCCGCTGCTTTCGCGCGCGCCGAGGTGTGCGCGAACGACGGTCGGCGCAGCAGATCGCGGCGCGATTGCGCGCCGTCGTAGGCGCTGTCGTCGCGATCGACCAGGGACGGTTGCTGCGGCGCTCGACGCGACGGTGCGCGCGCGCGATCCTGCCGATGTTCGCCGAACAATTGGCGTTCGGTGGCCGGTTGTCGCGGCAGGCCGGTGATGGCGGTGGCGCGCGATTGCGCCATCGGTGCTTGCGAGTTCACGGCAGCGACCAGGCTGCGCGAATCCGCGCTCGACGGCGCTTGCGCCGTCGGCGCGGCGACACGCGCCTGCACCGATTCGAGCATGGACGCCCACGGCAAGGCATAACTGAAACAGCTCACGACGCTGACGGCCAGGCCAAGCATGAGGGCTTGGCGCGTCCGCGGTTTGGGTGCGAAGGACATCGACGATCTCCTTGAAGAAAAAGACGACGCGCAGGCGGCGCCCGCGCGGATGCGCGGCGTGGCGGCCCGGGGTCGCGGTGACGGATGACGGGTGGTGCGACGGCAGGTGGTGCGGATGCTGCGCAGTGCGGTCGGACGGTTGGATGGCGAGCGGCTCTCCGGCGTCGGAACGGGCGCGTGCGGCGTGCGGCGCGGGAACGCGCAGCCGGCATGGCGATGCAGGGCATCGGGGTCCGGTTCCGCGATCGGTGGCACACGACCCATTGCGTCGGTCCCGGGCAGGCGCCGGCCCGGCCGTCCAGCGGCCGCGCGTGCGTATCCCGGTAACGGCGACTGCCCCCTCAGGCATGGGTCGCCCGACTGCCGCGGCCTTCCCCCTGCGTGTCATACGGCGGACACGGAAAGCTGCATATCGGTATAACGTATACGTTATATGCCTTATTCGCGCCGCTTCCGTGACCCGTGTCGTGGCTTGATGTGCCAGTACGGAACCGCGGCGGCATGCCGACGAACGGTCGGCACACCGGCCGGCGGCAAGCGCCGGGCGCCGTGGCCGTTCGTGACGATGGGGCTGGGCTCGATCGGCCGCCGCCCGCTGCAACCCGATTCGAGCCCGCTTGCCCAAGGCACAAGCCGGACGCCGCGGCAGCCCGATCAAGGCATGTGCGCCGTGTCCGGAATTACCTGCCTGCGTGCCCTGCAACCGCATTCGCGAGCGCGCGAGGGTTGGTTAGACTGAACGTATGAGCATCGTCCCCCGTTCGTTGTCCGACCAAGCCTTCGAAGTGGTCCGCGAACGGATTCTGTCGACCCAGATTCCGCCGCTGGCGCCGATCCGCCAGGAGCTGCTGGCCGAGGAACTGGGCATCAGCAAGATCCCGCTGCGCGAGGCGCTGGGCCGGCTCGAACAGCAGGGCCTGCTGTCCTCGCACCCCAATCGCGGCTTTTTCGTGCCGGCGCTGACCTCGACCGAGGCCGAGGAAGTGTTCGCGCTGCGGCTGAAGATCGAACCCGAGGCCGCCGCCGACGCCAGCCTGTGCGCCGACGAAGGCGAACGCGCGGCCGCGCGCGCGGCGCTGACCGCGCTGGAAAACGCCGGCACCGCCGACGCCCACGCCACGGTCCGTTTCAACCGCAGTTTCCACCTCGCGCTGGTGCGGCCGGGCGGCAAGCACATCACCGCGCAACTGGTCGAACGCCTTCAGGTGCTGGCCGAACGCTACGTGCGCAAGCATCTGGAGCCGGCCGGGCGCGAAGCGCGCGCGGCCAGCGAACACCACGTGATCCTCGAGGCCTGGCTCGCGCGCGACGCGGCGCTGGTGAGCCGGCTGTTGTCCGAACACATCCTCACCACCCTGCACGACCTGCGCGAGCAACTGGAAAACAGCGAGCCGGACGACCCGCCAGCGCTCACGCGACGTCGATCGCGGCGGCGGGTTGCCGAGTAAGTCGCCGAACGATCGCAAAAAGTCGGCTTCCAGCAGGCGCGCGAACAAGATCGGCGCGCGGCGTCGGCGCCCGATCGCCAGACCATTGCGGCCGCTGTTATTGCAGACAGATCCGCGGCCAGGCTCTTCCGATTCCCGATTCCCAGACATTCTCACGCCTGCCGCGCCAGACCCTCGCACGGGTCAACGCAAGGCACGCAACAGCGGAACGACTACGCCGAGCCGGCCCTGTCGGAGATCAGTTCGCCCAGCGGTTGTTCCTGGTATGCAGGTAGACGAAAACATTCTCGCTTTTGTCTCTCGCCACCCCCAGGCGTCCGCCTTTGAACTGATCGAGTTCGAACTCGATATGGCGCTTGAGCCACTGGCGGTAGCGATCTTCCCGCTTGCCGACGCTGCGATAGAACTCGTCGGCCGTTTCATGCCGGCCGTCTATGTCGTCCACGGTTATGAAACTCGAAACCAGCACACCGTGCTCGAACCGCAACTGCAAATTAACCGTGCCCTCCGCCGACGCCACTCGGGCCACGGCAAACTGGGTGGGCGCGCGCTCGCCCAGAATCGAGCATGGGGTTTGTTCGCCGATCACGAAGCAATCGGGCAACTGCGCCAGGCTTGTTTCACCGCCGATTGAAAAACCGGCCGCCCGGATGTCGCCATCCACGCTTATCGCAAGTGATTTCATGGCTGCGTCCAGTGGCGGCCTGAGCGGCCGGCCGCTCAAGCCGTCCCGTGATGCTTGCCCTGCCAGGGCTTGTACCAATCGCGGATGCGGCGCATGTCGGCGTCCATGTCCTCGCCGAGGTGGAACATCTCGCCGATGCCGATGATCTTGTCGGGGTAGTGGAAATACGCCGGCACCACCGGCACGTCGGCGGCCTTGGCGATCTTCCAGAACCCGGCCTTCCAGCGTTCCACCGCCTTGCGCGTGCCCTCCGGCGCAATCCCCAGCCAGAAACGCTCGGCGCCGCGGATCATCGCCACGGCCTGCTCGATCACCCCGTGCGCGGCGTTGCGGTTGATCGGGATCACCCCGAGCCGGCGCAGCAGCAGGCCCAGCAGCGGCACCCGGAACAGCGATTCCTTGGCGATGATCTTCACGTCCAGGCCCATCGCGGCCTTGGCCGCGAAGCCCCACACGCCGTCCCAGTTGGACGAATGCGGCGCGCCGATCAGCACCGCGCGCGGGATGTCGGGAAACGCGCCGACCATGCGCCAGCCGCCCAGGCGCAGGATGCTGCGGCCGATCCAGCGGGTCAGGCGGTTGCGCCGCACCTGCGGCACCTTCGGCGGCAACGGCAGCACGACGGACAGCTGGTCGTCGTTCGAATCGGTGTTTCGATCGCTAGACATGCACGCTCCGTCGTCAGTCCCAATCGCGTTGCGCGCGGTTGCGCTTGGTCGCGCCGCGCTCTTTCTTGGCCCCGATCCGGCGCTCCTTGGCGGCGCGGCTGGGTTTGGTGGCGATGCGCGGCTTGGGCACGTGCAGCCCGCTTTCGACGAACGCGGCCAGGCGCACGCGCGCGTCCTCGCGGTTGCGCTCCTGGGTGCGAAAGCGCTGCGCGCTGATCACCAGCACGCCCTCCAGGGTCACCCGCCGGTCGCGCTTGGTCAGCAGACGTTCGCGCACGGCCTCGGGCAGCGAGGGCGACTGCGCGATATCGAAGCGCAGTTCCACCGCCGTGGCAACCTTGTTGACGTTCTGCCCGCCCGGGCCGGTCGAACGCACGAAGCGCTCTACCAACTCCTGCTCGGGAATGGTGATTTCCGGTTCCGCCATGCTCTCCTCCGAGACCGATTGTAGACCGGCGCGCGTTCACGTCCATGACGCGGCCTTGACCGGGCCCGGCGTTTGCGACCCGCGTCGTTGACGCGACCGGCCCCGGGGGCGACCATGCCTGGACCGGTCCATGGAGGAACCCCGCATGCTGCGTCCATCCCGCCCGCTTCTCGCGTCCCTGTTCGCCGCTTGCCTGCTGGCCGTGCCGGCGCTGGCCTGCGCGCAGAACGGCTACGACCCCGCGCGCGTGCAGTCGATCAGCGACCCGCGCTTCCAGAACCAGATCATGCAGTCCAGCCAGGCCGTCGCCGAGGCGCTGGTCGGCCGGCGCGCGAATTCGACCGATCAGGAAATCCTGCGCAAGTTCGCCGGCCAGCAGAGCAGCTTCCTGCGGACCTTGGAGAACGCCGCGCGGGCGATGCCGCAGAACGGCAACGGCTACGACAACCGCTACGACAGCGGCAACGGCTACGACGGCCGCGGCATGAGCTCGGCCGACCTGCAGGCGATCGCCGAGCTGTCGCGCACGCCCGAAGGCCGGCGCGTGCTCGAGCAGCTGACCAATCAGCGCTACAACAACGCCAACTCGGGTTACGACTCGGGCTACAACGGTTACCAGCAGGGCGGGTATCCGCAGAACAACCAGCAAAAGCCCGCGCAGGTGCTGCGCGATGCGCTGCTGCAGGATCTGACCAACGCCGCGACCAATGCGGCGTATGGCCAGCCGGTGTATCGCGGTAACGGCGTGCATCCCTGAGCTGAGCGGGTTGCAGCGAAGCGGATGGCCCGCTCCACACGGGCCATAACGCCCCGAAGCTGATTCCTTCTCCCGCCTGCGGGAGAAGGTGCCCGAAGGGCGGATGAGGGCGCTCGCAATCTAAGTGACGACGGCAGATGTCGGCCCGCGTGCCCTCACCCCGGCCCTCTCCCGTAAACGGGAGAGGGAGCGGATCGGCGCGGTGCACCGCCCGCGCCGTCCGCAACGGCGTGCATCCCTGAGTCGAGCCGTCGTATCGGAGCGCACGGCTAGCTCCACTCATGCCATAAGGCCACCAGGCCGAGTCCTTCTCCCGCGCAGCGGGAGAAGGTGCCCGAAGGGCGGATGAGGGCGCTCGCGATCTGAGTTTCGACGGCGGATGTCAGCCCGCGTGCCCTCACCCCGGCCCTCTCCCGTACACGGGAGAGGGAGCAGATCGGCGCGGTGTACCGCCCGCGCCGTCCGCAACGGCGTGCAACTCTGAGCCGAGCCGTCGCATCGGAGCGCACGGCTAGCTCCACTCATGCCAAAAGGCCACCACGCCGAGTCCTTCTCCCGCCTGCGGGAGAAGGTGCCCGCAGGGCGGATGAGGGCGCTCGCGATCTGAGTTTCGACGGCAGATGTCAGCCCGCTTGCCCTCACCCCGGCCCTCTCCCGTAGACGGGAGAGGGAGCAGATCGGCGCTACGTACCTCCCGCGCCATCCACAGCGAATTGACGACATGCGCCCGCGCGCCCGACCATGCGGCTCCACGCAAGGAGCACCCCGCATGAAATCCCTCTACCGTCTGCCCGCCATCGCGCTGTCGATCAGCGCCCTGTCGCTCGCCCTGCTCGCCGCGCCGGCCCATGCCGCGCCGCCGAGCGACGCCCAGGTCGACCAGCTCATGCAGACGATGAATTACGAGCGCATGAAGCGCGAGATCGTCCAGCAGATGAACGCGTCCACCCAGGGCATGGCCGAGGCGATGGCCGGCACCAAGCTCAGCCCGGCCCAGCGCCAGTCGCTGCAGCGCTCGATGGACAAGATGATGGCCCGCGCCGACCAGCTGCTGGCCTGGGAGAACGTCGCGCCGATCTACCGCAAGGTCTACCGCGACACCTTCCAGGCCAACGAAGTGCAGGCCATGATCGATTTCTACGGCACGCCCGAAGGCCGCAGCATCCTGGAGAAGATGCCCAAGGCGATGGGCCAGACCATGCAGGAAATGCAGCCGTTGATGAAGAAGATGTTCGAACAGATCCAGCAGGACCTGCAGAAGGACATCCGCCAGATCACCGACGAAGCCCCGCCCGCGCCGCCGGCACCGCCGGTCCCGGTCTCGGTTCCGGAACCGCCGCCGGTGATCGTCAACCAGGGCCAGTAAGGCTCACGCCGCCGCAGGCGGTTCGAACAAGGCCAGCGCCTTGGCGAACTGCGCATCCACCGGCGCGACCACCTGCATCCGCTCGCCGCTGCGCGGATGCAGGAACGCCAGCCGCTGCGCGTGCAGCAGCATGCGGTGGATGCCCATCATGCGAAAACTGCGGTTGTGGCGACCGTCGCCGTGGCTGGTGTCGCCGATCAGGTGATGCGACAGATGCTTGAGATGGCGACGGATCTGGCGGAACCGCCCGGTCAGCGGCTGCGCGCGCAGCAAGGCGTAACGCGAGGTCTCGAACCCCGACGACGGCAGCGCCAGCTCGGTCCGGCCGAGCACCGCGAACCGGGTCTGCGCCGGCTTCTTCAGCGGCTTGCCCGGGCCGCCGTCGAGATCGTGATCGACCTCGAACACGTCCTGCGCCGGCCAGCCGCGGCACACCGCGAGGTAATCCTTCTCGACCTCGCGCGACATCAGCACCTTGCCCAGGTCCGAGGCGGTCTGCCGATCGAACGCCAGCAGCAGGCAACCGCTGGTGGCGCGGTCGAGCCGGTGGACCAGGAAGATCGGCCGGCCGAACTGGGCGCGCAGGCGGTCGGCGGCGAAGTCGGTTTCGCCACGCGCCAGCGCGCTGTCGTGAACCATCAGCCCCGCCGGCTTGTCGATAACCGCCAGAACCTCGTCGATGTACAGCACCGGCAGTTCGGCCGGGACGGCGACGGATTCGTCGCCGCTGTCGAAGGCGCCGTCGGCCGGAGTCAGTTCGTGGTTCATGCGGCCGTGGGTCCGAAACGAAGGATCGACGGTCATTTTCGTCTATTTGCCGCATCCGCACCCACACTCGCCGCGCTGCTACCTTGGTCGCTTCGCGTTTCATCGTTCACCGCCGCCCGCAACTCAGGACCCTTCATGCCCTCACGCCGATCCTCCGCCCTCGCCTCGCTCAGCCTCGCCGTGGCGATCGCGCTGGGCAGCGCCCACGCCGCCGCCTCGCCGCCGCCCGCCGGCGTCAGCGCCGGGCCCTGCGTCGAAGGCATCTGCGAATACCGGCTCGGCAACGGCCTGCGCGTGCTGCTGTTCCCCGACGCGACCCAGCCCACGGTGACCGTCAACCTGATCTACAACGTCGGCTCGCTGCAGGAGAACTACGGCGAAACCGGCATGGCCCATCTGCTCGAACACATGCTGTTCAAGGGCACGCCGAGCCATCGCGAAATCCCGGCCGAGATGAAGAAGCGCGGCATCAACTACAACGCGCAGACCTCGCAGGACCGCACCAACTACTTCGCCTCGTTCCCGGCCAACGACGCCACCCTGGACTGGCTGCTGGCGCTGGAAGCCGACCGCATGGTCCATTCCGACATCGCCCGCAAGGACCTCGACAGCGAGATGACGGTGGTCCGCAACGAGATGGAAAGCGGCGAAAACAGCCCGGTGTCGGCGCTGATCGAACGCGTGCGTTCGACCGCCTACCTGTGGCATCACTACGGCAACGACACCATCGGCGCGCGCAGCGACGTCGAGCAGGTGCCGATCGAACGCCTGCAGGCCTATTACCGCGCCTGGTACCGGCCCGACAACGCGACCTTGGTGCTGGCCGGACGGATCGATCCGGACAAGACCCTGGCCGCGGTCGCGCAACGCTTCGGCCCGCTGGCCAAGCCCGCCGAGCCGATGCGCGCGTTCTACACCCGCGAACCCGCGCAGGACGGCGAACGCGAAGTCACCGTGCGCCGGGTCGGCGACGTGCGCGTGCTGATGAGCGCGTACCACATCCCCGCCGGCACCCATCCCGACGCCGCGCCGCTCGGCGTGCTCGACGACATCCTCGGCCACGTTCCCGGCGGCCGCCTGCACAAGGCGCTGGTCGAAACCGGCCTGGCCGCGAGCATCGGCGCCGGCAGCGAACAACGCCGCGATCCGGGCCTGATGACCGCGTTGGCCGCGCTGCCGAAGGACGCCGACACCGCCAAGGCCGAGCAGGTGCTGATCGATCAACTCGAACAGATCCAGCGCCAGCCGATCACCGCCGAGGAAGTCGCCAGCGCCAAGCAGCGCATCGCCAACGGCTTCGAACTGGCCTACACCAATGTCTCCGGCGTGGCGATGGGCCTGTCGGATGCGGTCGCCGCGGGCGACTGGCGTTTGTACTTCCACTACCGCGACGCGCTGGAGAAAGTCACCGCCGACGACGTCAACCGGGTCGCGCGCACCTATCTGCAATCGAGCAACCGCACCTTCGGCCGCTTCGAACCCACCCAGGCGCCCAAGCGCGTCGACATCGCGCCCGCGCCGAGCGCAGCCAGCTTGTTGCAGGGCTACACCGGCAAGGCCGCGTTGCAGGCCGGCGAACACTTCGACCCGACTCCGGCCAATATCGACGCGCGCACCCAGACCTTCACCATTGATACCGGCGCCGGCAGCGGCCTGAAGATCGCGCTGCTGCCGAAGAAGACCCGCGGCGGCACGGTCAATGTCGCGGCCTCGTTCAATTTCGCCAACGCCGACGCGCTGACCGGCCATGATGTCGCCGGCAATGTCGCCGGCGCGCTGCTGATGCGCGGCAGCAAGGGCCTGAGCCGCGAACAGATCGACGCGCGCTTCGACACGCTGAAAACCGCCGCGCGCATCGGCGGCGGCCTGCAATCGGCGCGCATCGACCTGAGCACCCGGCGCGAGCAACTCGCCGACGCGCTCGCGCTGGCCGCGCAGGTGCTGCGCACGCCGAGCTTTCCGGACAAGGAATTCGAGCAGTACCGCCTGCAGGCGATCACCGGCCTGGAGGCCTCGCGCCAGGAACCGGGCAGCATCGCCGGCATCGCGATGAGCAAGCATTTCGATCCGTGGCCGGTCGGCCATCCGCTGCATGCATTGGATCTGGACGAATCACTGGCCGCGATCAAGGCGCTCAAGATCGAGGACGTGCGCGCCTTCCATCGCGATTTCTACGGCACGGCCGAAGGCCAGATCAGCGTGGTCGGCGATTTCGATCCGGTCGCGGTCAAGCAGCAGTTGCAGCAGTTGTTCGCCGACTGGCGCGCGCCCAAGCCGTACGCGCCGATCGCGACCCACTACACCGCGGTGGCGCCGCAACAGCAACGCTTCGAAACCCCGGACAAGGCCAACGGCGTGCTGCTGGCGCGCGCGAACATTTCGCTCAAGGACACCGACGCGGATTTTCCCGCGCTGATCGCGGCCAATTACATCCTCGGCGGCGGCTCGATCAAATCGCGGCTGGCCGATCGCATCCGTCAGAAGGACGGCCTGAGCTACGGCGTGGGCAGCGACCTCGACGCCGACAGCAGCCGCGACGGCCGCGACGATGCCGGCAGCTGGTCGGTGGAAGCGATCGCCGCGCCGCAGAACCTGGGCAAGGTCGAGGCCGCGATGCGCGAGGAACTCGCGCGGCTGATCAAGGACGGCGTCGCCGCCGACGAATTGCGCGACGCGGTGTCGGGCCTGCTGACCCAGCGCGAACAGGCGCGCGCGTCCGACCCGGCGATCGCCGGCGGCCTGGTCAGCAACCTGTTCTACGGCCGCACCATGCAGTTCTCGGCCGACCTGGACGCGAAGTTCAAGGCCTTGACGGTGGAGTCGGTGAACGCGGCGATCCGCAAACACCTCAAGCCCGATCAGCTGAGCGTTTACATGGCCGGCGACTTCGCCGCGGCGGCGAAAAAGTCCGGCGTGAACTGACTCGCCGCAGTCGCGCAACCCCCCACCGTCACTAATCCCACCTGACGGATTCCCCCCTTTTGTAAAAGGGGGGCCAGGGGGGATTCGCTTTTGCCTTTGCCCTTCACCGCAAGCAGGAGCAAAAGCAAATCCCCCACGTCCGCTACGCGGCCGTTCGCCCCCTTTGTCAAAGGGGGCAACAGCAGAGGCTTGACGGCGCGGCTGCAGATGCGCGGACGCTTGCGCCACGACTCGCGCTTACTCGACGTCCACCTGCCGAAGCCGTGCAATCGCCCGACCTCACCCATCCCACCTGACGGGTTCTCCCCCCTTTGCAAAAGGAGGGCCAAGCGGGATTCGCTTTTGCTCCGCGCCCATCAAAAGCGAATCCCCCGCGCGACCGTTTCGATCCGGCTTCGAACTCGCGACGGGCGCTCGCCCCCTTTTTCAAAGTGGGCATGATTGGCGCACGTGTCCGCTCCCGAGTCTGCCGTTGTCGTTGCTTTTGCTGTTGCTGTTGCTGTTGCTGTTGCTTTTCCCCCCTTTACAAAAGGGGGGCCAGGGGGGATTTGCCTTTGCTCTTCAAAGCAAGCAACAGCAACAGCAAATCCCCCACATCCGCTTCGCGGCCGTTCGCCCCCTTTGTCAAAGGGGGCAACAGCAAAAGCGCATGCGCAAGATCGAGGGTCTATCGCGCTAGGCGGGATCGAATCGCACCAATCCGAATCGAATCGAATCGAATCGAATCGAATCGAATCGAACAAAATCAGATCAAACCAGATCGACCTAACGCGATTCGCGCTTGCCCCGCGGCCACGCCGCAAGCAATGCCCACAAGCCGCCCAGCCCGGCGATCCACGACGACGCCGGGATCGACCACAATCGCGGCCCGCCGGCTTCCAGTCCGAACAGCACCGCCGCCACGATCAAAAGGCCAGTACCGAGAATCGCCGCGACGGTGCGGCGCACCGCCTCGCGGATGCTGCGGTTGAGGTCGGTGATGTCGGCCGAGCGCATCTTCAGTTCGTGCTGGCCCGAGACTTGCTGGCTCAGCCATGCATGCAGCAAACGCGGCATTTCCGGCGCGCGGGTCACGAATTCGGGCAGGCGCTTGCGGAACTCGGTCGCCAGCCGCTGCGGGCTGTAGCGCTCCAGCAAAATGCGTTGCAGCACCGGCCGCGCCACCGCCCAGATGTCGAGCTTGGGATCGAGCAGGCGGCCCACGCCTTCGATATTGAGCAAGGTCTTCTGCAGCAGGATCAGCTGCGGCTGCAAGGTCAGTTCGTAGCGCTGCGCGGTGCGGAACAGCTTGACCAGCACCTCGGCCAGCGAGATTTCGCTCAGCGGCCGGGTGAAGTACGGCTCGCACACCGCGCGCGTGGCCGCTTCGAGTTCGTCGATGCGGATGTGCGCGGGAATCCAGCCGGCCTGCACGTGCAGCTCGGCGATGCGGCGGTAGTCGCGGTTGAAGATCGCCATGAAGTTTTCGGCGAGGTAGTACTGATCCTCGTCCGACAACTGGCCCATGATGCCGAAGTCGAGCGCGATGAAACGCGGATTGCGCCGACGCGACGGGTCGCTGTCGACCCAGATGTTGCCGGCGTGCGCATCGGCGTGGAAGAAGTTGTCGCGGAACACCTGGGTGTAGAACACCCGCACGCCCTTGGCCGCGAGCGCGCTGCGGTCGATGCCGGCGGCGTCCAATGCGGCGATGTCGTCGGAGGGAATGCCGTAGACGCGCTCCAGGGTCAGCGCGCGTTCGCTGGTATGCGACCAGATCACCTCGGGCACGTACATGTCGTCGCTGTCGGCCCAGAACCGGCGCAGCACGCTGGCGTTGGCGCCTTCGCGCTGCAGGTCGAGTTCGGCGGCCAGCGTGCTTTCGATTTCGGCGACGATCGCGCGCGGGCGGATCTTGTCGGCGCTGGGATGGGCGCGATCGACCAGCGCGGCCAGCGCGTTCAACAGCGCGATATCGCCGGCGATCTTGCCCTCGATATCCGGACGCAGCACCTTGACCACCACCTCGCGCGCCGGATTGCCGTTTTCCGGCGCCAGCCGCGCGGCATGCACCTGCGCGATCGAGGCCGAGGCCAGCGGCTCGATATCGAACGATTCGAACGCGTCCTCGATGCTGCGCTCGAGCGTGCCCTCGACGATGCGGCGCGCGGTCTCGCCGTCGAACGGCGCGACCCGATCCTGCAGCAGGGCAAGTTCGATCGCGATGTCGGGCGGCACCAGGTCGCGGCGGGTCGACAGGATCTGCCCGAACTTGACGAAGATCGGCCCGAGTTCCTGCAGCACCAGGCGCAGCCGCGCGCCGCGCGACATCGCCGCGATTTCGGCCGGGGCGCGCGGCACGAACGGACGCGCGAGCTTGAGCCAGCGCTCGACCGGCGTGCCGTCGAGCAGATCGTCGAGGCGATAGCGCAGCAACACGCGGCCGATGCGCCAGGCGCGGATGGCGGACCTCATGCGCCGCGCCTCGCGCGATCGCGCACACGCGCCACGCGCGCGGCCGCGCGCTCGACATCGTCGCGCAGCACATCGACATCGTCGTGGAAGGCATTGAGTTCGTCGCGCGGGACCACGTCGCGCGATTCCTCGGTGACGTATTCGGCGACATTGCTGGCCAGCGCGCCGGCGGCGTCGCGGGCATGGCGCAAGGCGCCGGCCACCGCGTGCGCGATCTGCACGCCGGCCACCTCGCCGAACACGGTGGTGAAAGGCTGCTGCCAATCCGGATCGAAGCGTTCGGCCAGACGCTGCAGGCGGCGGGCCAGATCGGCGTCGCCTTCGATCCGCATCTTGCCGACCGGCGCGGCCTGCTCGTTGCGCGCGGCGCCGAGCAGGTTGGGCAGTTGCGAGAAGATCGCGCCGAGGGTGCTGCGCACCGACAGATCGGGTTCGTCGCTGTCGCGCACCGGCCCGACTTCGAGCCGCTCGCCGGCGACCAGGATGCGCAGCGCCATCGGCGGCGAGGCCAGATGCAGGGCGACGCTGCGGCCGTCGAGCGCGCGCAGGCTGTCGCGCGTGTCGGGGTCGAGCGCCAGCGCGCGGTTGAGCGCGGCTTCCAACGCGCGTCCGGCTAGTGGCTTGAGCGAGGACAGGAACGAGGGATCTGAGTCGGTCATGCGGCCATTGTAGCCCTGTGCTCCGCTGCATCCATGCATCGATTCGGGCGGCGATTCGGGCGGCCGCGTCGGCGCCCGAAACACGCCGGCCCGCGCGATGCGCGGGCCGGCGGCGGAACGGTCGAGCGTTATCGAGCGTCGGACCGGCGTCAGGCGACCTTGCGGCCGCGGAACAGCGAGATGATCGCCAGGATCACGAACACGACGAACAAGATCCAGGCGATGTTGCTGGCGGCGCCGGCGATGCCGGTGAAGCCCAGGACCGCGGCGATGATCGCGATGACGAAGAAGACGGCGGCGTAGTGAAGCATGGGGAACCTCCTGGCATGAGAGAAAGCCACCACCGGAGGGTTGTCCGATGGCACGGTTCGATCCTGTGCCAGCGAAGGTTGTCACTTGGTGATGATGGGCGCTTGCGTGCAGGCGGCCTTCAGCCGGGTGAGTCCTTCGTGAAAACTGACCTTCGGTACGTAACCGAAGTCGCGCGTCGCCGGCGCCATGTCGTACCAGTGCGTGGTCGACAATTGCTCGGCCAGAAACCGCGTCATCGGCGGCTCGCCCTTGAGCGGCAACACATGCCACAACGCCTCGCAGACCGCGCCGACGGCGTAGGCGGCGCCGAACGGCAAGGTCTTGTCGACCTGCGGCGCGCCGACCGCGCCGAGCAGGCCGTTGAGGGTTTCGCGCAAGGTCTTGGGCTCGCCGTTGCTGATGAAGTAGGCGCGGCCGGCGCACGCGGCGCCCGGGGCGAGATGATCGAAGGCATCGAAATGCGCCTGCGCGGCGTTGTCGATGTAGGTCGTGTCGATGCGGTTGTTGCCGTCGCCGACGAAGCGCAGGCGGCCGGCGTTGGCGCGCTGGACCAGACGCGGCAGCAGTTGATTGTCGCCCACGCCCCAGATCAAACGCGGACGCAGCGCGACGGTGGCGAGCCGCGCGTCGTTGGCGGCGAGCACGGCTTTTTCGGCGATGGTCTTGGTGGTCGCGTACGCGGCCTTGAAGCCTTCGCCGTAGGGCACGGTGTCGGCGGTGCCGCCTTCGACCGGATGGGTCGCGCGGTGGGTCACGCTGGGCGTGGAGGTGTAGACGAGTTTGCCGATCCGGTGCTCGCGGCAGGCCGCGAGGACGTTGTCGGTGCCGACCACGTTGGCCTGGTGGTAGCTGTCGTAGCTGCCCCAGGCGCCGGCCTTGGCGGCGTTGTGGAAGATCGCCTCGCAGCCTTGCGCGGCGGCGATCACCGCGGCGCGATCGGCGAGGTCGCCTTGCACCTGGGTCACGCCGAGCGCATCGAGCGCGGGGTAATGGCCTCGGTTGAAGCTGACGACGTCATGGCCGCGCGCGACCAGGCCGCGGCACAGGGCCTGGCCGAGGAATCCGCCGCCGCCGGTGACCAAAATCTTCATAGCATCAGCCCCGAAGTCATAGAGATAAAAGTGATCATGCCAAGTGGCCCAAAACCAGATCGATGCAAAACCACCAGGCTCCCATTGTAGGAGCGGCGCAAGCCGCGACCGCGACACCGCGCCTACCTCGTTACTGTGGTGTCGCGGTCGCGGCTTGCGCCGCTCCTACAGGTAGCATCAACGGCTTTCGGTGAACTGGGTATGGAAGGTCATGCCAAGCCGCAAAAAAACCAGATCGCCGCATCGACGCGAGGCCCGACTGTAGGAGCGGCGCGAGCCGCGACCGCGACATCGCGCATACGTCGTAACCGTGGTGTCGCGGTCGCGGCTCGCGCCGCTCCTACAGGGGGCTTACCGGCTTTCGGTGGCCTGGGCTTGCAGCGTGAGCTTTTCGCGGCCGATCTTGGCGTTATGGCGGATATCGACCGGAAACCCCGGGTGGAAACGGAAGCGCTCGATGCCGGCGGTATGCGCATGCGCCGCGCCGATCGCGCGCAGTTCTTCGACGATCTGCTCGCGCTCGCTGTTGCCGATACGCGGCTTGTGCAGTTCCACCCACAGCAGCGGCAGCTGCGCGCCTTTGGTACCGGTGCCGACCAGCGCGGTGCGGCGCACCTTGGGATGGGTGTTGAACACCGGCTCGACCTGCTCGGTGTACAGCGGACCGTTCGCGGTCTCGACCCGGTGGGTCTTGCGCCCGCAGAACCACAGCCGGCCCTGTTCGTCGAGATAGCCCACATCGCCCATGCGGTGAACGATGCGCTCGGCGCCGTCGACGATTTCGCGGATCTTCGCCAGGCGGGTCATCGCGTCGCGATTGAAATAACTGTCGGTGGCGGTCGGCCCGGCGACGGTGATTTCGCCGACCACGCCGGCCTCGACGATCAGATCGTCGGACCATTGCTCGATCGGTGCATCGTCGATGCGGATGATGCGCACGTCGTTGCGCGCCACCGCGCGGCCGACGCAGGTGCCGGCGCCGGCCTCGGTGGCGGCGCGGGTGGATTGCAGTTCGCGGCCTTCGATCACCGCGACCGGCAGGCATTCGGTGGCGCCGTACGGGGTCCAGAACTGGGCGTCGTCGGGCAGCAGTTCGCGCAGGCGCGCGACCGTGTCCGGCGGCACCGGCGCGCCGGCCGAAGTGACCCGCTTGATCGTCGGCATCGGCTGGCCGTGCCGCGCCAGCACCGCCATCAGCGCCGGCGAACCGAACAGCTGATCGCAACCGAAGCGGTTGATCGAATCGAGCAGCTTGACCGGATCGGCCTGCGCCGGCCGGGTCGGGTCCATGTCGGGGATGACCGAGGTCAGGCCCAGCGCCGGATCGAACAGGGCGAACGGCGGGAACGTCGGCAGATCGACGCCGCCGGGCACGATGCCGAAGGCCTCGCCCATCATTTCGATCTGGGCGACGAAATGGCGATGGCGGAACACCACGCCCTTGGGCACGCCGGTCGAGCCGCTGGTGAACACGATCGCGGCGACTTCGTCGGGCCGGGTGTCGGCCAGCTGTGAACCCACGCCGGCGCCGGCGCGTTCGACCCGCTCAAGCGTGTCGTCGGCCAGGAACGCGCGCTGGCCGGTGGTGATGCGGATGCGCGCCGACTTCGCCCAGCCCAGCACCACCCGCGCGGCATGCGCCAGCGGAATGCCGATGAAGGCCTCCGGCGCGGCCTCGTCCAGGCATTGGCGCAGCGCGCGCTTGTCGATGCCCGGATCGATCAGCACCGGTACCGCGCCGGCTTTGAACAGGGCGAACATCAGCAGGAAGAACTCCGGCGACGGCCGCACCATGATTGCCGCGCGGGTGCCGCGCACGATTCCGCGCTTCGCCAGGCCGGCGGCGATCGCGTCGCTACGGCGGTCGAGCTCGCCGTAGGTCAGCTCGACGTCGTAGCTGGCCAGGCCATCGGCGCGGCGCGTGCCGGGGCAGCGCATCGCCACGCGCTGCGGCGATTGCGCGGCCAAGCGCGGCAAGGCGGCGGCGATGTTGCAGGTGGCGCGGTCGGGTGCGGCGTCCATGCGGACCTCAGCTCAGCGGATGGCGGTCGAGGAAGGCGCGGATCTGCGGCACCAGCGGCTCGGCCTTGTCTTCCAGCACGTAATGCCCGGCGTCCTTGAACGCATGCACCTGCGCCCGCGGCAGCGCGTCGGTGAAGCCTTTGAGGAAATGATGATCGAACACGAAATCGGCCAGGCCCCAGCCGATGAAGGCCGGGCGGTCGGCATATTCGGGCAGCTTGCGGCCCATCGCCTGCACCAGCGACCAGGCCTTGTCGCCCTCGCCCAGCGGGATGTCCTGGACGAAACGCGAGGTGGCGATGCGGTTGGCCCAGCTGTCGTACGGCGCGACATAGGCGCGGCGCACGTCGGCCGGCATCGCCTTGACCACACCCAGGCGCGAGGCGCCGCCGGCGAAGGCGTTGAAGCCGCGGATCAGGCCGGTGCCGATCGACGAATCGCGGCCCAGGCGCAGGCGCTTGGGCAACGGCTTGGCCGCCGGCAGCGGGAACGCGCCGGTGTTGGTGATCACCAGCCGCTTGATCTGATCGGAATGCGTGAGCCCCCAGCCGAAGCCGATGCCGCCGCCCCAGTCGTGCACGGCCAGGGTCATCGGGCCGGTGATGCCCAGGTGGCGCAGCAAGGTTTCCACGTCGTCGACGCGCGATTGCAGGGTGTACTCGTAACCGGCGTCGTCGGGCTTGTCGGACAGGCCCATGCCGACGTGGTCGGGGACGATGCAGCGGTAGCGATCGCTCAGCCCGCTGACCAGCTTGCGCCAGTAAAAGCTCCACGACGGGTTGCCGTGCAGCATCACCACGACTTCGCCGTCGCGCGGGCCCTCGTCGAGATAGCTCATGCCGATGCCCGGGCGGACCTCGAAACGCTGCGGCTGGAAGGGGTAGTCGGGGAAGCGGGAGCTGGACGTCATCGGCGACTCGGTAAGCGGCGCGCGCGGGGGGCGGGCCTGGCGGACAGGGCGGCATTATCGGCTGTTTGGGGCCGGGAATCGGGAATTGGGAATCGAGAATCGGGAGGGGCAACCCGGGATTCGAACGCTGCCGCCGTCGGATGAGGCCACGCGGCTTCGGGTATCGGCGCTGAAACGTCCTCTCACTCAGACCTCGTGCCCACCCGATCGCCGCGCCCCGCCCTTCCGATTCCCCATTCCCAATTCCCCATTCCCGGCTCCACTCAATACAAAACCTATCGTTTGAACATGCGACCCCTGTGCGATTGCCACTGTTTGCTTGACGCACACTCCGGGGCCATGAGTGATCTCGATCCGCCGCGGTGGCCGTATGCGTAGCAAGCTGTTCGTGCCCGGGGTACGGCCGGAACTGTTCGACAAGGCCCTGGCCGGCGACGCCGATGCGCTGTCGCTGGACCTGGAAGACGCCGTGGCCGAAGAGCGCAAGGCCGCCGCGCGCATCGCGGTCGCCGCCTTCGTCGGCTCCGAGGCGGTCGCCGCATCGCGCAAAGCCATCATCGTGCGGGTCAACGATCCGACCTCGCCGCATTTCGCCGCCGACCTCGCCGCGGTCGCGCGCGACGGCGTGGCCCTGATCAATCTGCCCAAGATCGAATCGGCCGCCGCGCTGCACGAGGCGATCGCCGCGATCGAGCGCGCCGAAGCGCTCAACGGCGTGAGCCAGCCGATCCGGCTGCTGGTCAATATCGAAACCCCGCGCGCGCTGCTGCACGCGGCCGACATCGCCGCCGCGCATCCGCGCGTGGCCGGTTTGCAACTCGGCCTGGCCGATCTGTTCGAAGACGCCGGCATCGAGCGCTACGATCTGGCCAATGTCCACTCGGCGATGTTCGCCGTGCGCATGGCCGCGGCCGCGGCCGACGTGTTCGCGCTCGACAGCGCCTACGCCGACCTGCACGACGAAGCCGGTTACGTGGCCGAGGCGCGGGCGGCGCGCCGGCTCGGTTTTCTCGGCAAGACCTGCCTGCATCCGCGTCAGGTCGCGCTGGCCAACAGCGCGTTCGCCGCGACCCCGGCCGAACTGGAGGCGGCGCGGCGCATCGTCGACGCCGCGCGGGCCGCGCCCGACGGCGGCCGCGGCGTGTTCGTGGTCGACGGGCGCATGATCGACCTGCCGTTCCTCAAGCGGGCGCAGGCGCTGCTGGCCTCGGCGCGGCGGACGTGAGTCGCGCCCGCGCGCGCGGCCCGCGGACAGACATGGCACTACCGCGGGCCGGACGTTCCGGTGCGCGTCGATGATGGGGCGTAATTCGATGTCGCAATGTTCCTACGCGTTCGCGCGTGCCTGCCGCGGCGTGCGCGCCAAGGCGGTGGCGCTGGGCTTGTTCGCCGGTCTGGCCCTGGCCGCGCCGCTGCAGGCCGAACCGCTGACGCCGCTGCTCGCCGGCACCTTGCCGGCGCTGGACACCGCCGCGCCGCTGGTCGGCATGGCGAACCTCGACGGCCGCACCGTTGCGTTGACCCGCGATCAGGCCTGGCGCCTGGATGCCGAAGGCAAACGCTGGCTGCCGTTGCAATGGAGCGGCGCGGCGCAGGCCGGCGCGGTGATCGGCGACGGAACCCGCGCCTATCTGTTGCCCGCCGATGCGTCGGCGAGCGCTGCTGCTCCTTCCGCGGTCGCTGCTTCTCAAGCCGCGCGTTCACAAGCCAAGCCTGCTGAAACCTCCGCGCTCAAAACCGAACCCGTCAGCGCGGTCGCAACCGCGCCGGTCATCGCGCGTGTGACGAGCAACGACACCCGCCTCGACCTGAAACCATTGCCGCCGCTGCCGATCGCGCTGTCGTCGCTGCGCGCGACCCTGTCGGGCGACAGCCTGTTTGTCGCCGGCCTCGCCGCCGACGGCAGCGCGCAGCTGTTGCAACGGCCGCTCGCCGACGAAGCCGCGGCCTGGACCTCGCTGCCGGGCTGGCCCGGCGCCGCCGCGCCGCGTTCGCTGGTCGCGCAGACCCGCGCGCTGTTCGTGATCGTCGCCGATCCGCGCGGCGGCGCCGACCGCATGCTGCGCCGCTCGCCGGAAAACCAGTGGAGCGAAGTCAGCCGCATCCCCGGCCAGGTCCTGCCCGGCGCCGGCCGCGCGACCGGTCAGGCGCATGTGCTGTATCCGATCATCGACCCCGCCAACGCCCAGGCCGCGGCGAAACTGATGATCTACCAGACCATCACCGGTTCCTGGGCGACCTTGCCCGGCGCGCAGGTCGCCGCCGGCGCAACCGCCACCGCGAGCTGGCCCGACGGCCTGATGTGGGCGCGCGCGTCCGCCGACGGCCGGCAGGTGGAATTCGCCACCGCCCAGGTGCAGGCGCGCAAGCTCGGCCTGCACTGGCTGGACTGGGTGGTGATCGTGGTCTACCTGGGCGGCATGATCGGCATCGGTCTGTTCTTCTACATGCGCGAAAAGCGCGGCTCGACCAGCAGCTTCTTCGTCGGCGGCCGCAGCATCCCGTTCTGGGCCGCGGGCGTGAGCCTGTACGCGGCCAACACCAGCTCGATCAGCTTCATCGCGATTCCGGCCAAGGCCTTCGAAACCAACTGGCAATACCTGGCCAACAACGTCGTCGCGGTGTTCGGGCTGATGTTCGTGGCGGTGTGGATCGTGCCGCTGCTGCGCCGGCTCGACCTGATGTCGGTGTTCTCGTATCTGGAGACGCGCTTCCATCCGGCGATCCGCATGCTCGCCAGCGCCTTGTGCATCCTGGTCCAGATCGGCAGCCGCATGAGCGTGATCTTGTTCCTGCCCGCGCTCGGCATCGCCACCATCACCGGCATCAGCGTGTTCTGGAGCGTGATCCTGATGGGCGGCTTCACCATCGTCTACACCGCGATGGGCGGAATGAAGGCGGTGATCTGGACCGACTTCGTCCAGGTCATCGTCAAGATGGGCGGCGCGCTGTTCGCGATCGGCTTCATGATCTGGCACCTGCCCGGCGGCTTCGACCAGTACTGGTCCACCGCGATGTCGCTGGACAAGATGCACACCTTCGACTTCAGCTTCGACATCACCAAGGCCACGGTCTGGGGCTTTTTGTTCCTGGTGGTGTTCGAAGTGGTGCTGACCTTCCCCAAGGACCAGGTGCTGATGCAGCGCACCTTGTCGACCAAGTCCGACAAGGAGGCCGGGCGTTCGATCTGGGCCTTCGCCGCGATCACCATCCCCGGCGGCATCATCTTCTACACCATCGGCACCTCGCTGTTCGTCTACTACAAGAACAACCCGGAGCGGATGAACCCGCTGCTGCCGATCGATGCGACCTTCCCGATGTTCATCGCCGCCGAATTGCCGGTCGGCGTGACCGGGTTGATCATCGCCGGCATCTTCGCCGCGGCGATGGCCACGCTGTCGGGGATCATGAATTCGGTGGCGACGCTGATCTCGGTGGACTTCTACGACAAGCTGGCGAAGAACCGCACGCCGAAGCAGAGCGTGTTCTTCGCCGAGATCATGACCGTGGTGGTCGGCCTGATCGGCATTGGCACCGCGCTGCTGCTGTCGAAGTTCGACATCCATTCCCTGTTCGATCTGTCGATCGAACTGGCCGGCCTGCTCGGCGGCGGTTTCGCCGGCGCCTACACGCTGGGCATGTTCACCCGCCGCGCCAACTGGCAGGGCGTGGCGATCGGCATCGCCGCGAGCATCGCCCTGACCCTGGCCATCTGGACCTTGCAGATGGTCCATCCGTACTACTACCTGGCGATCTCGATCCTGCTGTGCATCGTGATCGGCTATCTCGCCAGCCTGTTCTTCCCGGCGCCGCGGCAGTCGTTGAATGGGTTGACGATCTTTCGCGATCGGGCTGTGGAGCCGGGAATGGGGAATGCTGTGGAGCCGGGAATCGGGAATCGGGAGTAGGGAATCGGAAGATCAAAAGCCGGCGCGGCTGGCACTGCGCGCAAGGTTGCGGTAAAGCCGGGAATGGGGAATCCGAAGATCAAAAGCCGGCGCGGCTGGCACTGCGGCCAAGGTTGATGTATTGAGTTGAACCAGGTAGCCGGCGAGTCTTCAATCGCCGGCGCAAGTGCTCTACCGATTCCCGATTCCCGATTCCCGATTCCCGATTTTCGATTCCCGCCCCAACCGGTGCCTTGTGGAAACCCAGTTCCTCAATACCTTCGTGACCGTGGTCGATCAGGGCTCGATGGCCGCCGCCGCGCGCGTGCTCAACATCACCCCGGCCGCGGTCGCGCAGCAGATCCGCACGCTCGAACGCGAGATCGGCGCGCCGCTGATCGCGCGCGTCGGCCGCACCGTCAGCGTCACCGAGGAAGGCGCGCGGATCCTGCCGCGCACGCGCGAGCTGCTGCGCAACGTCGCCGACCTGCGCAGCGTCGCCAACGACAGCGAAATCTCCGGCGAGTTGCGCCTGGGCGCCTGCCCGACCGCGCTGGCCGGCATGCTGCCGGACGTGCTCGCGCGCATGGTCGAATCGTTTCCGGGCATCAACGTGTTCATCCAGCCGGGCTATTCGGCCGATCTGTACCATTCCGTCGAAAAGGGCGACATCGATGCCGCGGTGGTGCTGCAGGCGCCGTTCCCGCTGCCGAAGACCTGCGAGTGGCAGCTGCTGCGCGAAGAGCCGCTGATCGTGCTCGCGCCGCGCAGCATGGCCGGGCGCGATCCGCGCGAACTGCTGTCGACCCAGCCGCTGATCCGCTACGACCGCCACCATTGGGGCGGCCGCCAGGCCGACGAATACCTGCGCGCGGCCAACATCGTGCCGCGCGAGCGTTTCGAACTGAACGCGCTCAACGCGATCGCGGTGATGGTCGACCGCGGCCTGGGCGTGTCGCTGGTGCCCGACTGGGCGCCGCCGTGGCCCGAAGGCCTGCAACTGGCGCGCATCCCGCTGACTGATTCGACCGCCAAACGCTGCATCGGCATCGTCTGGTCGCGGTCCAGCGTGCGCGTGCGCCTGGTCACCGCGTTCCTGCGCGAGAGCCGCAAAGCGATGACCTCGCAAGCACGTTGACCGCCGCGTCGAGCGCCGCGTTGAGCATCGCAGGTGACGCATCGCCACCTCGCCGATTGACCCAGGCACAAGCGCTGGTGCAGCGCGGCCACATCGACACACGACGTTGCGCACATGCAACTAAAACCTTGGTCTTATTCGCGCAGTTTCGGGTTCCAACGCGGCGATGCGGCGGTTAGGCTGCTCGCGAACGCAGCGGATGGCGCACTCGCATCGCCTTGTTTCGTCCGCCATCGCTCAATCCTCGGACCTCCCCAAAGACCGCCGCCGGCAGGACGCCCGCGGCGGTCTTGCGGTTTTTACCGCGACGTCATGCATCGCGCGCATCGATGCTGCAATGCGACAAAACTTTTGCTATCGACCCGCGGCGCTTAAGACAACAAAACCTAGTCTGTGAACATACTCCGCGTCGGTTCCAACCGTGACGGCGAGCGCATAGGCTCGCCTCGAACCTGCACGGACGTCGGCGCGACACGGAGAGGTCGCGACAGCGACAGCGCCGCCGCCTTGTGCACGCCACCACGGGCACGCGTCCCCCTCACGCGCAGGCTCGATCACCGGCACTCAACGAGACCGACATGCTCAAGCCACTTACCGCCGCGATCAGCAGCGTGCTGCTGCTCTCCACCTTCGCGGGCACCAGCTACGCGCAAGACGCCGACCCCGCCGCCACGCCCAGCAGCGACAAAGCCGCTGTCGACCTCGACAACGTCGTCGTCACCGGCACCCGCAGCCCCAAGGCGGTCGACAAGATTCCCGGCGCGATCACCCTGGTGTCCAAGGCCGAACTCGCACGCAGCCTGGTGCTGACCGAGGACGCCACCGCGGTGCTCGCGCGCACCGTGCCCGGCTACGCCGAATCCTCGCAGGCGATGAGCAACACCGGCGAGAACCTGCGCGGCCGCGTCGCCCTGCGCCTGTTCGACGGCGTGCCGCAGGGTTCGCCGCTGCGCGAAGGCACTCGCAACGGCACCTTCACCGACATGGGCATCGTCGGCCGGATCGAGGTCATCAACGGCCCGTCGGCGTCGGAGGGCATCGGCGCGGCCGGCGGCATCATCAACTACCTGTCCGCGGCGCCGACCAAGGAAGGCAACGAGTTCACCATCACCTCGCGCTACACCACCCAGTTCAAGGACGACAGCGCCGGCTGGAAACTCGGCGCGACCTTCGCCCGCAAGGCCGGCAACTTCGACATGATCGCCGCGGCCTCGTTTCTCGACCGCGGCATCACCTACGACGGCAACGGCCGCCGCATCGGCATGAACACCAGCGGTTCGCTGGCCGACACCGAAGCGAGCAACGTGTTCATCAAGGCCGGCTACAACTTCGGCGAAGACGGCGTGCAGCGCATCGAAGGCTCGATCAGCCACTTCAACATCGAAGGCAAGGCCAACTACGTGCAGGTGCTGGGCTGCCGTCCCGACGAAGCCG
The DNA here is from genome assembly GCF_014779555.2 of Lysobacter capsici. NCBI lineage: Bacteria > Pseudomonadati > Pseudomonadota > Gammaproteobacteria > Lysobacterales > Lysobacteraceae > Lysobacter > Lysobacter capsici. The sequence goes on along the minus strand of NZ_CP094357.1, from coordinate 388,243 downwards.
CGCTGTGCGGCGCGACCCGCACCAACACCTCCGAGCGCGGTTCGATCTTCGGCTCGAAGGCCGCGATCAACGACTTCAAGCAATACCAGCTCAGCTACATCCATTCGGATTTCTTCGGCGGCACCCTGACCATCAACGGCTACAAGGCCGATCAGGAAATGCGCTATCTGCCGGAAAACACGATCGACAAGCAGGACCCGTTGATCGCGCCGATGGACACCATCTACGACCAATCGGAAATCGTCACCAACAAGAAAGGCCTGCGCACCTCGTGGGCGCGGCCGTCGCTGTTCTCGGTCAGCGGGCTGGAACTGCGGGTCGGCCTGGATTTGGTCAAGGACACCGCGCAGCAGCGCCTGGCGCTGACCAACCGGCTGTGGGTGCCGCCGATGGAATACAGCAGCAAGGCGCCGTGGGCGCAGCTGTCGTGGGACATCGGCCCGGTCACCCTGTCGGGCGGCCTGCGCCGCGAAGACGGCGAACTGCACGTCGACAGCTACACCACCACCTGGTATCGCGATCGCCGCCATGTCGACGGCGGCACGCTCGAATACCAGGAAACCTTGAAGAACCTCGGCGCGGTCTGGCGCATCAACGACGCCTGGTCGGTGTTCGGTTCCTACGGCGAAGGCTTCACCCTGGCCAACGTCGGCATCCCGCTGCGCAACATCCAGTGCTCCAACGATCCGGGCGACACCCAGCCCGACGGCTGCCCGAACGATCCGCGCATCGGCGTGGGCGATCTGCTCGACCTCAACGCGATCGTGGTCAAGAACACCGAGTTCGGCTTCAACTGGCGCGGCGAGCGCGGCGCGCTGAGCGCTTCGCATTACGACTCCAAGTCCGACTACGGCCAATCGCTGGCGATCGACCCGGCCACCAACGACTTCGTCCTGCTGCGCGCGCCGGTGCGGATCAAGGGCTACGAATTGTCGGGCGACTGGCGCTTCAACGAGGACTGGCGGTTCAGCGCGGTGTACTCGCACACCGCCGGCAAGACCTCGTTCTGGGCCGCCGACGCGGCCGGACGCTACCCCGCCGGCGGCACCAACAAGCCGATGGGCGTGCTCGACATCAACCCCGACAAGTTCGCCTGGACCCTGACCTGGAACTTCCTGCCGCACGCCGATATGAGCCTGGGCGCGACCACGCTGTTCTCGCGCAACCTGTCGGGCAGCGACGTGCGCGCGTTCGACGGCCAGCGCTTCAGCTTCAAGGAAAGCACCCATGGTTACACCTTGTTCGACCTGGGCATGAACTTCGAGACCGAGCGCTATGGCAAGTTCTCGCTCGGCATCGAGAACCTGTTCGACAAGCAGTACATCCTGAGCTGGTCGCAGCCGCCGGGCGGCTTCCAGAACTACTGGGCCGGACGCGGCCGCACCGTGTCGCTCACCCATACCTTCAAGTTCTGATCGCCCGCCCAGGCCGTACCCGACACCGCCGCCGAGCCCGATCGCTCGCGGCGGTCGCTTTCGCCACGCAGGACCGCATGCCTTGCCCGTTTCCGCCGCCCTTCGCTGTTGCCTGCTGATCCTGGGTGCGGGCTGCGCGGGGTTGGCGTGTGCTCAAAGCCTTGCGAACGAAGCCCATGCGGTCCAAGCCCATGCGGTCCAGGCCAGCGTCCAGCCCACGGTCCAGCCCGACTTCAGCGCGCTGCACCGCTTCATGCGCGACACGACCGGTGCCGACGGCTACCTCGGCGCCGTGGTACTGATCGCGCACGAAGGCCGCATCGTCGACTTCCACGCCTACGGCCACCGCGACCTGGCCCGTCGGGAACCGATGCGCAAGGACGCGATCTTCCGCATCTACTCGATGAGCAAGACCATCGCCTCGGCCGCGGTGATGCTGCTGGTCGAACAAGGCCGCATCGGCCTGGACGATCCGGTCTCGCGCTATCTGCCCGAACTCGGCCATCGCCAGGTGCTGATCGGCGGCAGCGCCGACGCACCGCGACTGCGCCCGGCCAACAGCGAGATCACCATTCGCCAACTGCTGACCCACACCGCCGGGTTCGCCGCGGGCTTGAAAGGCGATGAAGCCGCGACCGAGCTGATGGAACGCAACGACCCGCACGCGGCGAGCGATCTGCGCGGCTTCGTCGAGCGATTGAGCCACGCGCCGCTCGCGGCCGATCCCGGCACCCGTTTCGGCTACGACGGCGCCGCGATCGAAGTGCTCGGCCGGGTGGTCGAAGTGGTCGCGCGGCAACCGTTCGATGCCTTCCTGCGCGAGCGCATCTTCGTTCCGCTGGGCATGCGCGACACGGGCTTCAGCGTGCCGGCGTCGCAGCGCGGACGCGTGGTCGACATCACCACGATGGGCGACGACGGGCGGCTGCGGATCGCCGACGGGCCGAGCGCGCGCGAACCGGGCGCGGCGTTGAATGCGTATGCCAGCGGCGCGGGCGGGTTGTATTCGACGGCTTGCGACTATGCGCGGTTTGCGCAGGTGTTGTTGGATGGCGGGGCGATTGCGGCAAAGGATTCGGGTTTTGCTTTGGCTTCGAGCACGGGTACGGGTACGGGTACGGCTTCGAATTGTCCGCATGAAGCAACGAACCTTTCGGACCGACATCCTTTCAATTCGTCATTCCCGCGAAGGCGGGAATCCAGAGACTTTAACGTGGCTGCACGAAAGTCTCTGGATTCCCGCCTTCGCGGGAATGACGGTAGGAAAGAGCGCGGCGAACCCGAGACGACCGTCGAACCCACTCGACGCCTCCTCCGAGCCGAAACCGTCGCCCTGATGCTGCGCAACCAACTCAGCATGCTCGATCCGCCCGTGCATCAATTCAACCCGGGCGAAGGCTTCGGCTTCGGCGGCTCGGTCGTCATCGATCCGGTCAAGCGCGGCCAGCCCGGATCGGTCGGCCGCTTCGGCTGGCCCGGCGCGGCGTCGACCACCTATGCGATCGATCCGGCGCGTCGATGGGTCGCGATCGCGTTGTTGCAGCATCTGCCGCGCGGCGATGTACCGCGCGATCTGCCGAGGATCAGCAAGGACTTCTATCGCTTGGTCGACGAAGCGATGGCGGATACAAGCAAAGGCGACACTCACGACACCACGACCCCGGATACGACGAAATGAGCGGATCGAATAATCTTTCCGTCTTGATCGCCGGTTCCGCCAACCTCGACTTCGTCGTCCGCGCCAGCCACGTGCCCGCGCCCGGCGAAACCGTGCTCGGCCGCGAGCTGGCCACGTTTCCCGGCGGCAAGGGCGCCAACCAGGCGATCGCCTGCGCGCGCGCCGGCGGCGCGGCCACGCGCATGCTGCTCGCGCTCGGCGACGATGCCTATGCCGCGCCGATCGAAGCCTCGCTGCGCGACGCCGGGGTCGAACTGCAATTGATCCGCTGTCCCGATCACGCCACCGGCACCGCCTTCATCTGCGTGTCCGACGACGGCGAGAACGCGATCACCGTCGCGCCCGGCGCCAACGCCGCCTTGCGCGCCGACGATCTGCCCGCGCTCGACGGCGTCGGCCATCTGTTGCTGCAACTCGAAACCCCGCTGCCCGCGATCGAAGCCTGGGCGCGACGCGCGCGCGCGGCCGGCGTCGTGGTCGTGCTCAACGCCGCGCCCGCGCGCGCGTTGCCGGCCTCGCTGCTCGACTGCGTCGACCTGCTGATCGTCAACGAAGGCGAACTCGCCGCGCTCAGCGGCATCGCCGACGACATCGATGCCGCGCTGGCGCGAATCCCCACCGCCCGGGTCGTGGTCACGCTCGGCGCGCGCGGCTGCCGCGCGCGCGTCGACGGCCGTTTTCTGACCCAGGCCGCGTTCCCGATTCAAGCGCTCGACACCACCGCCGCCGGCGACACGTTCTGCGGCACACTGGTCGCGGCGCTCGCCCAGGGCGAGGACTTCGCCGTGGCCCTGCGCCGCGCCAGCGCCGCCTCGGCCCTGGCCTGCACGCGAGCCGGCGCGCAGACCAGCGTGCCGACGCGCGATGAAGTCGAACGGCTGCTCGCCGCAACGCTCTGATCGCCGGCCCTCCATTCCCGCCTCGCTCCCCACCGACGCCCCCATGACCAGCCCTTACCGAACCGCCGCCGACGATCACGCTTCCCACGAAGACGAACGTCGCGCCGTGCGCACCGAATACAAGTTCTCGCACGTCACCACCCAACGCTATCTGCCGCTGCCGGGCAAGGCGCCGGGCTGGCCGTTCGCCGAGATCGGTCACTGGAAGGTCGATGTCGATGCGACCCTGGACGACTGGATCGCCGAGCTGATCGACTGGCGCCGCGAGCACCTGATCCGCATCGGCTACGACGACGCGCATTACCGCCGACCCGAACTGCAATGGGCGCAGCGCAATTTCGTCCACGCGCAGATGATGGCCGAGGACCGCTACTTCTACGATCCGGTCGCCGGGCGTTACACCGTCGACCGTTATCTCGACGATCTCGAACGCCGCTACGGCGGCATCGACAGCGTGCTGATCTGGCATGTGTATCCGAACATCGGCGTCGACGATCGCAACCAGTTCGATCTGGCCGGCGACCTGCCCGGCGGACTCGACGGCCTGCGCGGCGCGATCGAGGATTTCCATCGCCGCGGCGTGCGCGTGTTTCTGCCGACCATGCCCTGGGACCACGGCACCCGCGACAGCGGGGTCAAGGACTGGGACGCGGTGGCCGCGCTGGTCAAGGCGGTCGGCGCCGACGGCGTCAACGGCGACACCTACAACGGCGTGCCGCGCGCGTTCTTCGATGCCTGCGACGCGCTCGGCCATCCGGTCGTGCTGCAACCCGAATCCACCATCAGCGCCGAGGAGGCGCTGATCTGGAACGTGCAGAGCTGGGGCAAGAAAGCACCGAACGAGTTGATCCCGCCGGTGGCCAAGTTCAAGTGGCTCGAACCGCGCCACATGATCAACTACGAGAACCGCTGGGGCCGCGATCGCAACCACGACCTGCAATACATCTTCTTCAACGGCGTGGGCTACAACGCCTGGGAAAACATCTGGGGCCTGTGGAACCAGCTCACCGACCGCGACGCCGAAACCCTGCGCCGCATCGCCACGATCGAACGCGAGTTCGCGCCGTGCATGACCAGCGCCGACTGGCGTCCGTACGTGCACACCCGCCAGGCCGGCGTGTTCGCCAGCCGTTTCCCGCACGCGGGCACCACGGTGTGGCATCTGGTCAATCGCAACGAATACGAGATCGACGGCGAACAGATCGCGGTCGCGCACGAGCCGGGCACACGCTATTTCGATGCCTGGAACGGAGTCGCGCTGGAACCGCGCATCGACGGCGGGCAGGCGGTGTTCGAATTCGTTCTCGAAGGCCGCGGCTTCGGCGCGCTGCTGGCATTGGCGCCGGGCGTCGAACACGCCGGCCTGGACACTTTCCTCGACGGCATGCGCCAGTTGTCGGACATCCCGCTGCATCGCTATTCCAAGCAATGGCATTCCCTGCAGCAGCGGCTGGTGCCGATCGCGCCGGTGAGCGCGGTCGCGACCGCGCCCGAGGGCATGGTCGAGATTCCGGCCGGCGAGTTCGACTTCGTCGTCGGCGGGATCGAGATCGAAGGCCAGACCTGGGAAGGCGTCGACGTGCAATACCCGTGGGAAGACAGCGCGCGGCGCAATCACCGCAAGCGCATGTCGATGCAACGTTTCTTCATCGACCGCACGCCGGTCACCAACGCGCAGTACCACCGCTTCGTCCAGGCCAGCGGCTATGCGCCGCGCGATGCGCATAACTACCTGCGCGACTGGGTCGACGGCGCGCCGCGCGCGGGCTGGGAGAATCGCCCGGTGACCTGGATTGCGATCGAGGACGCGCGCGCCTACGCGCACTGGGCCGGCAAGCGCCTGCCGCGCGAATGGGAGTGGCAGTACGCCGCGCAAGGCGGCGACGGCCGCCGCTATCCGTGGGGCAACGACTGGCGCGAGGACGCGGTGCCCGCGCCCTATCGCGGCCGGCGCCTGCGCGCACCCGACGAGGTCGACGCGCATCCGGCCGGGGCCAGCGTGTTTGGCGTGCTCGATCTGGTCGGCAACGTCTGGCAATGGACCGACGAATACCACGACGAACACACCCGCGGCGCGGTGCTGCGCGGCGGCAGTTCGTACCAGCCGCAGACTTCGCACTGGTATTTTCCGCAGGCCTACCGGCTCGATCAGCACGGCAAGTATCTGTTGATGGCGCCGAGCAAGGACCGCTCGGGCTGCATCGGTTTCCGCTGCGTGGTCGATGCGAGCGCATGAGCAGCGACCCTGAGCCTTCATCCGACGCCATGACTCACAGCGACTACACCGCCAAGACCGCGCGCGTCGAGGTCCGTCTCGACGGCCTGCTCGGCGACGCGCTCGAGGCCAATCGCCGCGGCCGTCTGGCGCATTTCATCGTCGACGAAACCAGCCCGGCGATCGCGATCTTCACCCCGGCCCATCGCCAGCAGAACATCGAGGGCGACTGGTACGGCGAACATGCCGGCAAGTGGCTGGTCGCCGCGGCCAAGGCGGCCGCGCGCAGCGGCGATGAGGACCTGCTGGCGCGGGTGCGGCGGGTCGCCGATTTTCTGGTCGCGCATCAGGAGGCCGACGGCTACATGGGCACCTATGCGCCCGAGCATCGCTTCATGCGCAAACAGGCGCCCAAGCCCGGTACCTGGGACGGCGCGCCGAGCGTGCGCACCTGGGACATCTGGACCCACGCCTATCTGATCCTGGGCCTGCTGGAAATCCACAAGCACTTTCCCGAACCGCGCTATCTCGACGCGGCGCGCAGGATCGGCGCGCTGTGCCTCGACACGCTGACCCGCGGCGGTATCGACATCACCGAACTGGGCAATCACCACGGCATGTCGGCCACGGTGTTGCTGGACCCGGCGGTCGAGTTGTATTTCGCCACCGGCGAGCGCGGGTTTCTCGATCTGGCCCTGACCGTGATCAGCCAGGCCGACGCCCATCCCGATCTCGCCCTGCTCACCCGCGCGCTGGCCGGCGTGGATGCGGCGCAGATCGCCACCGGCAAGGCCTATCAACTCGCGTGGAATCTGGTCGGCCTGGCCAAGCTGCATCGCGCCACCGGCCGCGCCGAGTATCTGAGCGCGGTCGAATCGCTGTGGCGCAGCATCCGCGATCATCACCTCAGCCTCGGCGGCGGCCCCTGGGGCGGCGTCGCTCATCGTTCGCGCGAAGTGTTTAATCCGGCCGGCGTGTTCAGTCCGCAGGGCTATGTCGAAACCTGTTCGACCCTGGCCTGGATCCAGCTCAATCGCGAACTGCTGCGCATCACCGGCCAGGCGTGTTACGCCGAGGAGATCGAACGCTCGGCCTACAACGATCTGCTCGGCGCGCAGGCGCCCAACGGCGAGGACTGGTGCTACTACGTGTTTCCCAACGGGCGGCGCGTGCATACGACGTACTGGCGCTGCTGCAAATCCAGCGGCGCGATGGCGATCGAGGAATTGCCGGCCATCGCCTACACGCGCGGCGGCGACGATGCGTTGGCGGTCAATCTGTACGGACCGGGCGCGGCGCGGGTCGAACTGGCGCGGGCGGGCACGGTGCGGATCGAGCAGGACACGGCGTATCCGTTCGATGGCCGCATCGGTCTGCGCGTGAATCCGGAACGCTCGGCGCGATTCGCGCTGAAGTTGCGAATTCCTTCGTGGGCGAACGACGCATCGGTGTCGATCAATGGCGAATCCGTGTCGACCGCGATCGCACTTGGCGACTACCTCGTGCTCGATCGCGAGTGGAACGACAGCGACCGCATCGCCATCGACTTTCCGATGGCCCCGCACCTCCACACCACGGTCAATCGCAACGTGCAGGAATCGCGCGCGCCCGACGGCAGTCCGGTCGCGCAGGAAGTGCTGCACAACGAGTATCTGGCGGTGACCTGCGGCCCGCTGGTGTATGCGACCGGCCTGATCGACGGCTTCAAGACCGAGGAAACGCTCAAGCCGCCGGCCGCGCCCGCGTCGGACTGGCTGCACTGGCATGCGGCCGATGCGCGGCACCCGACGCCGCGGATCGAACTGGACCCGGGCTATCGCGCGCCGCTGGTATTTGAGCCCTATTACTGCGCCGGCGGCCGCGTCGACGGCGCATGGCGGCTGACCTGGCTGTCGTTGCCGCCGGTATCGCCGCGGTGAACGATGCGTGCACGGCGTGCGGGAACGCCCAAGTAATAATTTGTGCTCGCAGAACATACCTAACTCGCCTTTTTATCGGCCCGCCCCCGGCGCAGAGTGGGTCGAGCCTCACGCATCGTCCGGACAGCACGGCATGACCCCCACTTCCTCCGATCCGTTCGCGGAACCCGTCGCGGCGTCCGGCCCTCTGGCCGGCGTGCGGGTCCTCGATCTGAGCGCTTACATCGCCGGGCCTTACGGTTGCAGCCTGCTCGCCGATCAGGGCGCGGACGTGATCAAGATCGAGCCGCCCGACGGCGACAATCTGCGTCAATATCCCTCGACCCTCGCCAGCGAAAGCCGCGCCTTTCTCGGTGTCAATCGCAGCAAGCGCGGCATCGTGCTCGACCTCAAGCGCGCCGACGACCACGCGGTGCTGCTGCGTCTGGTGCGCGAGGCCGATGTGCTGGTACACAACTTCCGTCCCAGCGTGCCCAAGCGCCTGGGCATCGATTTCGAACAATTGCAGCTGATCAACCCGCGGCTGATCTATTGCGCGGTCACCGGTTACGGCGAGACCGGGCCGATGAAGGACAAGGCCGGTTACGACCAGGTGCTGCAGACCATGACCGGCATGTGCAACCTGCAGGGCCGCCGCGGCGGACCGCCGGAAATCATCTACGGCTCGGTGGTCGATTACTACGCCGCCGCCTTGCTCGCGGCCGGCGTGTCCTCGGCGTTGTTCGAACGCGAACGCAGCGGCCTGGGCCAGTTCGTCGGCGTGTCGCTGCTGCGCAGCGCGCTGACCATGCAGTCGGCTCGGATGATCTGGGCCGACGGCGAAGGCCTGGACATCGGCCGCGACATGCGCTCGGGCGGCGTCACCGGCATCCATCCGACCCGCGATGGGCATATCTATATCTCGGCGAATACCGCGCGTTTCTGGAAAGCGCTGTGCGAGAAGACCGATCTGCAGGAACTGGCCGACGACCCGCGCTACGACAGCGTGCGCAAGCGCGCGCAGGCGGTGGCCGAGATCGTGCCGCGCCTGCAGCAGGCGCTCGCCGCGCGCAGCGCGATGGAGTGGGAAGCGATCTTCGGCGACGAGGTGCCGTGCGCGGCCGCGCGCCGGATCGAGGACATGTTCGATCATCCGCAGGTGCTGGCCGAAGGCATCGTCGATGCGATCGACCACCCGCAGGTCGGCCGCTACCGCGGCGTCGCCCAGTCGATCAAGTTCGGCCGCACCCCCGGTCCGGCCGCATTCGCCGCGCCGATGCTGGGTCAGGATACGCAGGCGGTGAAGGCGGAGTTGGGGGAGACGGGGGCGGTGGGGCGCAAGCGGCGGGGGTGAGGGTTTCGGTGCTTGCTCGCACTGACTTTGGATACGTTTGGCTCACTTCGCCGAGGATCTCGGCGCCCTCTCAAGAACGTCATTCCCGCGAACGCGGGAATCCAGCGACTTTCGTACGAACTCGCCAAAGACACTGGATTCCCGCGTTCGCGGAAATGACGGCGATGAGAGTGGCAAGGAATCCGTTGGAGCGTCGATGTGCGTTCAACCCTGACGCAATCCGATCCGATCGCGGCGCAACCTCAGTAGCGCGCCGCATCCGCCCCAGGCAAAAACTTCTCCCACAACTCCTCGAACTGCCCCGCGAAGCACCGCACCAGATTCGCATCGTCGGTCACCACCAGGTTCTCTTCGTTGCTGGTGGTCGCGCTGCGGGTCCAGTTGAAGCTGCCGTTGGCCAGCACCCGGCCGTCGAACAACGAGAACTTGTGGTGCATGTGGAATGGACTGTCGTCGATCCGCACCGGCACGCCGAGTTCGCGCATCCGCAGCACGTCGCTGCCTTCGTCGAATTTCTTGTCGTTGTCGCTGATCAGCCGCACCGCGATGCCGCGCTTGTGGCAGGCCAGGATCTCCTCGGTCAGGCGATCGTCGGAAATCGTGTACACGCAGATATCGACGCTGCGCTTGGCGCCGCGGCACAGCTCGCGCAATTTGCGCAGACACGCATCGCCGGGAGCGAAATAAGCGCTCGACACCACCGCCGGCGCGGCGGCGACGACGTCCAGGGTCTTGACCACCTGCTCCAGCCAACGCAAGGCATCGAGCGTGCGCGGCGGCTCGGCGAGCATCAACTCGCGGGTCATGTCGAAGGCGCGGTTGCGCAGGTAGCGCACGCGGTCGGCGCCGACGCTGCCGCCGAGCTCGCGCAGTTCGAACTTCTCCTCGTTGTCGAGGGTGTAGTCGGCGATGCTCTCGCGCAGGGTCTGGTCGAGTCGTGCGAAATCCATGGTCTTGCCTTCCTTAGCGTTGCACGCGACCGTTGAGCCGGTCGGCGAAATCGTTGAGCGCGCGCTGCAGTTCGCGCTGTTGCTCGGTCATCGCCGCCCGGGTCGGCGCGTCCTGCAATTCGCGTTCGCCCAGGTGCTTGAAGATCTCCACCAGCGCCTCGTTGATCCGGGTCTGACGCTCGGCGCTGTCGTGCAGACGACCGACCAGCGGGTCGAGTGCGTGCTGCAAGGACGGGCCCAATTGCCCGAGCAACGCGTCGTAATCGGGCGCCGGCGCGGTCGGCGCGAGCGGCGGCGGCGCGGACTGCGCGGCGGCGACGCGTTCGAGCAGATCGAGAATTTCGACCCATGGCGCGGGATTTTCCGGCGCCACTGGCACCGGTGCCGCGGCCGCCTTGCTCGCCGACGAATCCAGTGAGCGCACGCTTTCGACCAGATCGTTGAGCTGCGCCACCACCCGGCCGCCGACATCGGCTTCGCCCGCACCCATGGCCTTGTTGCGCTGGAAATCGCGCTTGATCTGAGTCCAGCGCGCGGCTTGCTCCGGGGTCAGCACACCGCGCAGCTCGGCGAGCTTGAGCAGATTCTCCTCGGCCCCCGACGTCAACAGCTGCGCCTCGCCCTGGTAGTGATCGCCGATCAACTGCTGCAGCTCGGCCTGGTTCATCACCGGCGAAATCTTCTCGGCCAGCTTGTTCATGTTGCGATAGCTGCCTTGCAGCTTGAACGGCGGCTCGGTGCGATAGGTCTCGGCCTGCGCGGCGCTGGCGATGTACTGCTGGTTGACCTTGTAGACCACCTCGCGCACCTGGATCAGGCGCTCCAGGGTAGCGACGATCTCGTTGATCTCCGCGCCGCTGTAAGCGTGACTGAGTTCGTTGGCCGAGAACGGCTTGCCCTCGGCCTTGGCGACGAAGCGGTACAGGTCGGCCATCTCGCGCGTGGCCAGCGGCGCCAGCACCGGGTTCGAGGTCAGGCTGTTTTCGATGTAGCTCAGCACGAACGAGGCCTCCATGCCGCCGAGCACGTCGCCGAGGTTGTAGATGTCGGCGCGGTTGGCGAGCATGTCCGGAATCTTGAACACCTCGCCGGACTCGGTGTACGGGTTGCCGGCCATCACCACGCAGAACTTCTTGCCGCGCATGTCGTAGGTGCGGGTGCGGCCCTTCCATACGCCTTCGATGCGGCGGGTGCCGTCGCACAGCGAGATGAATTTCTGCAAAAACTCGGGATGGGTGTGCTGGATGTCGTCGACGTACAGCATGACGTTGTTGCCCATCTCCAACGCGAGATTGAGTTTTTCCAGCTCCTGGCGCGAGGTCGCGTCGGGCGCCTGCGCCGGATCGAGCGAACGCACTTCGTGCCCCAGCGCGGGGCCGTTGATCTTCATGAAGATCAGGCCCAGCCGGTGCGCCACGTATTCCATCAACGTGGTTTTGCCGTAACCCGGTGGCGAGATCATCATCAGCAGGCCCATCAGGTCGCTGCGCTTGCTCTCGCCGACCGTGCCCATCTGCTTGGCCAGATTGTCGCCGATCACTGACAGGTACACGTCGTTGATGAGCTTGTTGCGCACGAACGAACTCAGCGGGCGCGGTTTGAATTCGTCCAGCCGCAGCGCATGGCGTTCGCGCCCGACGATCTCCTGACGCAGCGCCTGATAACGCTGAAAGCCCGGCACGAAACTCTCGCGATGATGGCGCAGGCGCGCCGACCAGTCGTCGATCGCCAGGGTCATGCGGCCGTCCTTCACCCGCGGATGCTCGCCGAGCAAGCCTTGCACCGAGGCGCTCAGGTCGGTCTCGGTGATCTTCTTCGGGAAACGCTGATCGAGCAGCAGCAGGGTCGCCGCCTCGGCGGCGTAACCGGCCAGCGGCGCCAGTTCCGGCGCGCGCGCCAGCGCTTCGATCCAGTTCATCGCCAGCGCCCAGCGCGCGGCGACGCGATCGCCGAGCCCGTCCAGCGCCGCGGCGAAACCGTCCCACATCCGCGCCGCCGTCAATTTCTCGCGCAGCGCCTGCAGCAGTTGCTGCGCGTACTTGCTGAACACGAATTGCGGGCGCTCGTCGGACAGCTCCTGCACCAGATACTCGGCGGCGCGCGGGGTCAGGGCCGGATCGATCGCCAGCGTGTGCTGCTGCGCGTAGGCGCTCATCGCCTCGGCGATCTCGCCGCGCAGCGCATCCAGGCCCGAGGCGCTGCCGAACAGACGCTGGATATCGGCGGACGTGCGCGCGCGTTCGGGCCACTGCTTCTGCGGCTCGTGCTGGGCGACCTGCGACCAGTACAGCGCGGCCCAGGCGCGCGCCGCCGGTTCGAACGCCAGCCGGCCCGCGCTCGCGCGCAGCGGCAGCAGCGCCTGCAGGATCAAGGTCGCGTCGTGGTCGTGGATGCCCTTCTCGTAGCCCTCGCGATAACGCGGCGCGGCGAAGTCGCGGACCGTGCGGCCCAGCACCTCGGGTTGGGCGAGCTGCTGATGCAGCAGGTCCAGGCTCAAGCCTTCGCGATTGCCGGCCGCGGCTTCGATCACCAATCCGGCCAGGTACTCGCCGCGGTACAACTGCGGCGATTCGGAATCCATCGACACGCCCCAGTAGGCGCGCGCCGCATCCAGATCGGGGTTGTTCAAGGGCTCGAAGAAATCGGTGCCGGTCAGATGCAGGTTCAACACGTCGCCGCGCGGCAGCAGGGTCAGGTCGAGTTCCTGAGTGTTGACGCTGAAACGGTGACGCGGGCCGAGCTTGATGACGTTGCCGCCTTCCTCGAACAGTTCGCTGCGATCGCGCAGCGCGCGCACCGCCTGATCGCGCGCGCCCTTCATGCGCGCCTCGACGTCGTCGGCCTTGACGCTGTCCTTGAGCGCGCGCAGGCGCTCGGCCAGCTCGCGCAGCTTGAGGATCAGCGCATCGCCGGCAAAGAAGGCATTGAGCTCGTCGGCACTGGCGAAACGCGCGGTGCGCCGGCCCAGGCCGTCGAGGATGCGCGTGGCCGCGTCCATCACCGCTTGCGCCTTGCGCTGGCGGTCGTCCATCAAGGTCTGCTTGTGCGCCTCGAAGGTTTCCAGCAACTCCTCGCGCTTGCTCAGGATGTCGCCGAGAAAGGCCTCGTGTTCGCCGAACTGGCTTTCCAGTTCCTCCAGCTGCACCATCAGCCGCGACAGCTGTTCGTCGGCTTTTTCCGGGTCCTGCGCCAGCGACAGCGCGCTGGCGATGCTCTGGCCGAACAGGCTGAACTGGGCGCCGAACTGCGCCACCGATTCGGCCGAACCCAGCCCCTTGCGGCGCTGATCGGCGCGCGCCTTGGCCTGGTTGAGCCTGGAATAGATTTCCGAGATCGCTTCGACGATGCGGGTGCGCTGGGTCGCGTCGTCGACCTTGAGCGTGGCCATCAGCGCCGACAGCATGTCCAGGTCGCCGGACATCGCGCGCATCTGCTCCAGGGGCTCGACCAGTTGCGCGACCGTGGTTGCCTGCTGCGCCTGCGCGTCGAGCGCGGCCAGGCGGTCGGCCAGCGGCGCCAGCGCCTTGTCGCCGGCCAGGAACTCGCCGGTCGCGGTACCGATGCGCTCATGCTCGGCGACCAGCGTCTGCTCCATCGCATCGATCGCGGCCACATCGATATAGCGGTATTCGCGGATCGTCAGCAGATGCCCGCGCTGCGCGGTCAGGCCGTTGAGCGCGTCGACGAACTCCTGTACCTTCTCCCAGTTCTCCGGCTGCAGGCTGTCGAGCAAGCCTTTCTGTTTGCTCTGCGCCTCGCGCATCGCCCGGTCGGACTGATTGCGGATGCCTTCGACTTTCTCGTATTCGTCCAGCACCGACTCGGCGGTCGCGGCGATCTCGCGCAACAGCGGCGCGGTCTCGCCGCAGTTCGGATCCGACAGCCAGTGATGCGCGTCGAACAGGCGCCGGGTGTTCTGCGCGAGCAGGCCGTAACGCTTGGCCGAGACCTCGGTGGCCTCGATCTCGCGCGACAGGCTCATCAGCTCGGACACGCCGCGGACCAGCTCGGCGTTGCCGATCTTGCCCATGAAGCTGTTGCCGGCCGGCTGCTTGGCCGCGTATTCGTCGCTGTAGTACGGCGTCTGCCAGACCTGCATGGGATGCACGCGGGTCGGCTCGTCGCTTTCGGTGGCGAAGATCACCATGCGCCCGTCGTCCAGGCGCGCATAGCCGTGACCGAAGATCGGCGTCTGCAGGCGCCGCTCGATCATGTTGTAGGTGAACATCGCGGTGCGGCCCTGTTCGGGCTCGTAGAACAGGTACAGCACGTCCTCGCCGTTGGGCGAACGGATGCTGCGCTTGTAGCGCATGCCGTCCATCGACTGGTCGAAGCTCTTGTGCTCGCCGTTTTGCAGGTAGTACCCGCCCGGGAAGATGATGCCGTGGTCCTCGGGCAACTGGATGCAAGCCAGGCCGATCGCATCCTGGCGCAGCACCTTACGGGTCAGCGTGTTGAACACGAGGTAGCGCCACTGCTCCTCGCGATACGGCAGGATCTTGAGCAGGATCAGGCTGCCGACCTTGGCGAAATCGACCTGCGCATCGTCCAGCGACTGGGTCTTGTCCTCGACCGGTTCGCGGTAAATGCCCTTGCCGTCCTCGGTGTTGTTCTCGACCTTGATGGTGAGATCGCCGTTGACGGTCTCGACGAACACGCTGTCGAGAATGTTCAAATGCGGATGGCGGCCGTTGACCACCATCTCGCGGGTCGCGCGGGTCCATTCGAAATCGAACGGCGCAGGCAGCGCGATGTCGCGCTCGCCGCGGTTGTCGATGTAGCGCACTTCGCCGCTGGGCGAGACCGACCAGCGGAACACGCGCAGGTCGGTGATGCGCTCGCCGATCTGGAACGCGGCCAGCAGCTTGCCGTCGCGCACGATCAGCTGGATCAGGCGGGTGTGCTTGTAGTACGCGTACAGCTCGCGGAAGTCCTGAGCGAAGCTGTCGATGCCCAGGAAACTGCCCTTCAGCTCGACCGGGGTGACGTCGTAGCCTTCCGGCCCCTGCACCAGCTTGTACAGCGAGAACACGTCGGCGACGACGGTCTCTTTCTTCAACCCCATGAACACGTTGTAGCCGAACAGCAACAGATCGCCGACCTGCACGATGTCGCGGGCGACGCAGTTGTTCTCGGTGCGGATGCGGAACCGCCCGATCACCTCCATCTGGCTGCTGCCGAACTCGCTCAGGCGCTGCTGGTTCAGCCCCTGCGCGATGCCGCGCAAGCGCAGGCCCTGTTCGCTCAGCCGCTTGCTCAGCACCTCGTACGCGCCGCCCTGGGCGACGGCCTGATCGACCGCCGCGTGAGCGGCCGCCTTCGCGCTGTCGTTGGAAATGTCGCCCGCGCCGGTGTTCGGCGTGGAAGCGGTCGGCTTGGTGTCGGCCATCAGTGGTTCGTCCTACCGGTCCTGCCCGCGGCGCGAAACGCTTGCGCCGCGGACGTCAATCCGATGCGCCGCCGCGAGCGGCGGCGCATTCCCTGGGTCAGGCGCGCGCTCAGGAATCCAGCGCGGTCTCGCCGGCGGGCTTGCCGTCGCCCTTGCTCGCGCTCTTGTCGTCGGACTTGCTGAGCAGACGCTGCAGCACGTCCTGCACGATCGGGCTCTTGCCGGCCACGCCTTCGATCGCCTTGCCGACCGACAGCGCCTTGGCGAAGGAATCGAAGAACGCGCCTTCGCCGCCGACGATGTCGATGTTGGCCTTGCTGAGCGCGGCGGCCAGCACGTCGGCCTGTTCCTTCGCCACTTCCTTGTTGGCGTCGATGCCGGCGATGGCCTGCTCGAAGTTCTTCTCCAGCTGCATGCGGAACTCTTCATGCGCGCGCGACTGGTCGCTGAGCGAATCGAGCGCGCCGAACTTCTGCGACAGGCCCTCGGCTTCGGACTTGAGCTTCTGCAGCAGCACGTCGGCTTCCGACATGCCCAGGTCGCGGTTGGCCTTGGCCTTGGCCGAACCCAGCTGCTCTTCGCCGCGCGCCTGCGCGAACAGGTTTTCTTCCAGCACCTTGGCGTCGGACAGGCCGAGCTTCTGCTTGGCGTCGGCCTGGGCTTCCATCACCCGCGCCTGCGCCATGCCCTTTTCCTGCTCGCCCTTGGCTTCCGCGCCCATGGTCTCGGCGACCACGCGGGCCTTGGCCATGCCTTCCTTCTCGATCGCCGCGGCGGTGATCTCGCGCACCCGCGCATCGGCCAGGCCCGGCGCCGCGCGCTCGGCCTCGATGCCTTCGGCCATCTTCTTCTTGGCTTCGGACTGCTTGCCGGCCGATTCCAGCTCGGCCTGCGCCAAGGTGGTGATCTCCACCGCCTTGTGCTTGGACGCGGTCTCGTCGGCCTCGGCCTGCTTGACCTGGCGCACCATCTCTTCCTCGGCCTTGGCCTGCGCGTGCAGCACCATGACCTGCTTGGCGCGGTCGGCCTCGGAGACCTGGCGCACTTCCTTGATCCGCTCTTCCTCCTGCGCCACGGTCTTCTCGACCGCGATCCGGTCGCGGATCACGTTGGCGATTTCCTTGCGCTGTTCCTCCAGCGCCTTTTCCTTCTCGATCCGGTTGAGCTCGACCTCGCGTTCGCGCGCGACGATTTCCAGATCCTTGGCGCGGGTGACCTTCTCGACCTCGATCACCACCGCGCGCTGGCGGTTCTGCTGCGCCACTTCGACTTCGCGCTGACGGTTCTCCTCGCGGATGTCGAGCTGCTCCTGCACCGAGATGCGCGCGTTCTCCGACTTGAGCCGCTCTTCTTCCTGGACCTTGGCGGTCTCGGCCTGTTCGCGCGCCTGGATGGTCTGGATCTCGCGCTTCTGCCGCGCCTCGGCGTCAGCCTGCTGGCGTTCGAGCGCGAGCATGGCTTCGCGGGTCTCGACGTTCTTCTTGGTGATCGCCAGCTGCTCGTTGCGCTCGAGCTCGTTGGTGATCACGTTCTGCGCCGCGGTCAGCTCGGTGATCTTGCGGATGCCTTCGGCGTCGAGGATGTTGGTCGGATCCAGCGACGACTTGGGCGTCTGCTCCAGGTAGTCGATCGCGACGTCCTCGAGGATGTAGCCGTTGAGGTCGTTGCCGATCACCTCGATGATGCGGTCGCGGAATTCCTGGCGGTTCTCGAACAGCTTGACGAAGTCGATCTGCTTGCCGACGGTCTTGAGCGCCTCGGAGAACTTGGCGTTGAACAGCTCGTTGACCGCGGTGCGGTCGGAGGCGCGGTCCACGCCGATCGCCTTGGCGACCTTGAGCACGTCCTGCTGGGTCTCGTTGACCCGCAGGTAGAACGCGACGGTGATGTCGGCGCGCATGTTGTCCTTGCAGATCAACCCGTCCTTGGCCCGCCGGTCGACTTCCAGGGTGATCAAGGAGATCTTCATGAACTCCTTCTTGTAGATCACCGGGTACACCAGCGCGCCGGTGAAATGCACCTTGGGCGTGGACGACATGTCGTTGACGATGAGCGCGGTGCCCTGCGGGACCTTGATGTAGAACGCCTTGAACATCATCAGCAGGACGAACACGATCAGGACGCCCAACCCGACCAGGGTGAGGATCGTAAAAGCACTCGAAGGCAAGCTCATTGTTGCATCTCCCTATGACTCAACGTTGCGGACGCGTCGACCTGAGCGGCGTCGGAACTACGGTTGCGGATACGGCTCAGGCGCCGCGAAATTCGTCTTCGCTCACCACCCGGTAAGCGTTTTGTTCGGCGATGTATTCGATCAGCACGACCCGGTCGCCGCGCTGGTAGCCCGGGCCCTTGTCGTCGCGGATCTGCAGGATCAGGCCGGCGCCGCCGTCTTCCAGCGCGGCGGTGCCGGTGACCTTGTTGACCGGGCTGCGCACGGTCGCGGTCTGACCCAGCAACGGACGCGGCGGCTCGGGCTGCATCTTGCGCAGCAGCTTGCGCACCGGGCGCAAGGCGAGCGCGGCGACCGGAATGGAGACGATGAAGGCGACGATGATCACGCCGACGCTGGCGACGGTGCGCAGCGGCCCGTCGGGCAGCAGGCGCAGCAGCAACAGGTCGGCGAAGAAGCTCAAGGCCCAGCCGCTGGCGATCAGGGTGCTCAGCACCACGGTTACCGGAATGCCGCCGAGACCCAGGCGCATCAGCGGATCGAACACGCTTTGATGATGGTGCGCGGCATCGCCGTGGCCGTGGCCGTGGGCGACGTCGCCGAGCGCATGGCCATGACCCAGGGCGTGTCCATGACCATGCCCCAAACCGTGCCCGTGGCCGTGCCCGAGCCCGTGGCCGTCGCCGCCGAAGTGACCGTGGCCGTGACCGCCGCCGAACAAGCCGTCGGCCGCGTCCATGCCGACCAGTCCCAGCGCCGACAACAACCAATAGCCGATCACCACCCCCAGCAGCACGGTGTAGAACGCCGTCGGAAACGCAAACACGATCGTCAGAAATTCGATCATCGCACCCCTCCCTTCCCCGCTCGCCGCCGTCCGGGCGGCACTGCCATCGCGCCGGTCAATCCGGCAATTTTTGTCGCAATCGCGTCAGCACCGCATCGGTGCCGGCGTCATCGGCCATGATCCCGGCGTCGCGCAATTTGCGTTCCAGCGCGTCGCCGCGATCGGTACGCGCCAGTTGCTCGGCCGCTTCCACCCGCGCGCCGCGCTCGGCCTGTTTTTGCTTGATCCGCGCCAGCGAGTCGATCGCGGTCGGCATCTTGTTATGCGGCCCGGCATAGCGCTGGGCGACCGCGGCCTGCGCGCGCTGCACGCTCTCGGTCGCCTTGACCGTGTCGAGCTGTTGTTTCAAGCGGCGGATGTTGCCTTCGGCCATCGCCACCGTCTTGCGCAGTTCGGCCACGCTGGCGGCCAGCGCTTGGACATGGCGTTGATCGTCGCTGCGGCTCGATTCGAGCTGCACGATCTTGTCGGCGACTTCGCGCGCCAATGTTTCCTCGCCCGAGGCCAGGGCCTTGATCGCGTAGGTTTCGTATTCGGCGATCTTCTCGCCCGATTCGCTCAGCGCGCGCTCGGCCAGGGTGTGGCGGGCGAGCAGGTGCGCCAGCGATTCGCGCGACTGGCGCAGTTCGATGTCGCAGTCGCGGATTTCCTGATCGAGGATGCGCAGCGCGCGACTGTCGAGCCAGTCTTCGCCGAGCTCGTGCGCGCCGCCGCGCAGCGAGCCGAGCAGTTTGCTCCAGATATTGCCGCCGTCGGACTTGGGCATGTCAGGCCGCCTCCAGCAGCAGTTGCTCATAGGCCTCGGTGGCCTTGATCACGTTGTCGGCCAGGGTCTCGATTTCGTACAGCACGTTCGACAGCGAGGACGCGGCGCTGAGCGATCCGAACATCATGTACACCGACTCGCCGTCGGCCAGGGTCTCGATGCCGATGGTCGACAACGGGAAGATCACCTTGTGGGTGCGCAGCACTTCTTCGTTGAACGCGGCCGGGTCGCGCACGTGCGAGACCGGCCACAGCAGCGCCTCGACCACGATCTGGTCGCCGACCACGGCCAGGAACAAGGGCAGATCGCCGTAGTCGCCCATGACCAGGTGCAGGCTGGCCTGCGCGCCGTCGATCAGCTCGATATGCGATTCGCCGTAGACGAATTCGTCGGCCTGCGCCAATGCGTCGAACAGCCCTTCGGCCGTCCATACCTTTCCGTCGCTCATCGCCCTCTCCACGCGTCCACGCCCCGGCGCCGCACCGCGCGGCTGCCGCATCCGCTTTTCCACCACCAGCAGTTCGTCCGCGAACTCGGGCAGCACCCACAGCTCTTTCTTGACCAGACCCTTGTCGCGAAGACGTTCGCGATGGCGGCGCTGGTAATAGGCGGAGGATCGGCGTTCCATGGCGTTCACGTTAATTCATCACATGTGACATTGGCAAGACGTGACATGTAAGAGCCGACGGACGGTGATGGAGGCCACGGAATGCGGTGGGCTTGTCAAGGAATTCAAGGACTTGGGCAGGCAAGGGATTGGGCTTGCGCCGTCGCGTGAGGATGCGTGGTCGCGGCTTGCGCCGCTCCTACATGGGCTAGCTGTAGGAGCGGCGCGAGCCGCGACCGCGCCAGTTCGACCACGACGAAACCCGACCGGCGACCGCGAAGGCCGCCGGCCACGCATCAGGCCGGGATGTCGTGCAGCTTGCGCGCTTCGTCGATACGCCGCTTCACCTCGGCATCGAGCTCGCCGAGTTCGGCCTGCTTGAAGATGTTGCCGAGCACGCGCTTTTCGTCTTCGTCGACCAGTTTATCGCGCAGGGCGAGGTCGAGCAGTTTCTGCAGTTCGGCGACGTCGAGCGTGCCGTCGTTGGTGAACACCGGGATCGAGGCCAGGGCGATCTCGAGGTGGCTCTTGGGCTGGGCCATGTCGGCAACTCCGTTGCGGGTGAGGAATCGGTCCTTGGCGCGGCGGCGATGGCGACGCGCGCGCGGTAGACCTCGACTATAGCAAGCGTGAGCACATGCACGTATCGCGGCGATGCGCCCGATATCCCGGCTGCCGCGCGCTCCGCGCGGCGCTTCGGCAACGTCGTCGTTCACAGGGGCTTGCGCCGCGACGCTTGTCGCCGCGATCGCCGTGAACCTCTCACCATCGAAGTGCCCGGAACACTACGCAAAACGCATCGGCAGCCGAAACCGATTCCACCAAAACAGCGCAGCCATGCAAACGAACACGAACCTGTTCGATCACCGCGCGCATTCGCCGGCATCCAGAAACCAACAGGCCCGATGCTTTCGCACCGGGCCTGTCGTTGTTTCGATCGCCGTTCGCCGCGGCGGCATCACGGCCGCGCGGATCGCGCGGGAGTTACCAGACCACCTCGGCCATCGAGCAGTTCAGGCCCGAGCCGATGCCCAACAGGGCGACGCGGCTGCCCTTCTTCAGGCGGCCCATCTCGCGCAGCTTGCTCAGCACGATCGGCACCGAGGCCGGACCGATGTTGCCGTGCTCGCCGAAGATGGTCATGACCTTCTTCGGGTCGATGCCGAAGGCCTTGAGGAAGGCCTGGGTGTGGGCGCGGCTGACCTGATGGATCACGAACTCGTCGAGTTCCTCGACCGCCCAGCCCAGCGCGGCCTTGGCCGCGGCGAAGGTCTTGTGGCCGAGCTTGAGCCCTTCGATCATCAGCATGCGGCCGTCGGCCACCATGCGGTCGTGGTGCAGATCGCCCACGCACAGATGGTTCCACTCGGTCGCCGAACGGGTCACGCCGCCGCGGTACTTCGGCGCGCCGGGCACCAGCTCCGAACGCGCCAGCACCATCGCCGCCGCGCCGCAGCCCAGGGTCAGGGTCGCCATCTCGTCGCGCAGCTGCGCTTCGGTGACTTCGGCGTGGCTCAGGCGTTCGAGGGTTTTCTCGTAGGCGAGGTTGGCGGTTTCGCCGTCGACGATCAGCGCGTAGTCGATCTCGCCGCGCTCGATCATGCGGCCGGCGATGTCCATGCCGTTGATGAAGGCCAGGCAGGCGTTGGCGACGTCGAAGTTCTGGCAGTTCTCGCCCAGGCGCAGATTGCCCGAGACGATGCTGGCCGTGGACGGCTCCAGGTAGTCGCGGCTGACCGAGGTGTTGACCAGCAGGCCGATGCGGTCGGCATCGATGCCGGCGTCGGCCAGCGCCTTGACGCCGGCCAGGGTGGCGGCGTCGGAAGGCTTCATATCGCCGTCCCAAAGACGACGCTCGCGCACACCGGCGACGTCCTGCAGTACATCCACTTTGATGCCGAGGCGGTCGAGCGTCGGCTTGAGCCGGGCGTTGATCTCATCGGACGTCAGCTTTCGCGGCGCATCGACATGAGCGAGGCCGGCGATGGCGACATGTTGGAACAGCATGGGCGTTAAACCCTTGGGGCAGAAAAGTGCGACAGCGTAGCGTCTTCCCGCCCCCCGCGCATTAGCTCCGGTCACACCGCGACCGGGGTGCCGGCCGGCCTTACCGGCCTAAAACCCTTGCTAAACAATCGATTACAGGCGTTACCGGCACTCAAAAAACCCGTACGCGGCCGTTTGGAAACCCGCTCAGCCACCCACCGGGTAGGTCTGGGCGGCGCCGGAAGCCGGTTTTTGCGCAGCCGGGGCCGCGCCGGGGCCGCAGCGGTAGGCGGCGAAACGCTGCGAACCCTGCGACGGATCGGCCAGCGGCTGGATGGTATCGGCCTGCAGGCCGGGGGCCTCGTTGCGGGCCAGGGTTTCCAGTTCCTCGCGCACGCGCAGCGCGTTGCGCTCGTAGAAGGCGACGTTGTGCTTGACCGACACCACGACTTCGCCGCGCTTCTCGCAGCCCGGCGCCGCGCCCGCGGACAACACCCGCACCGCCTGCGCGCCCGGGGCCATGTTGACCCAGGTGCAGGCCGAGGCGCTCAACGCCAGAACGATGGCTGACAGGGACAGCAGTGCCGGTGCGCGCATGAGGACCTCGGGTAGGGATTGGACCGGGCGCATTGTCGCTGGAATCGGCTGAGCGCGGGGGGAATGGTGCTGGGCGATCGGGAATCGGGAATCGGGAATCGGGAATCGGGAATCGGGAATCGGTGAGAGCGTAGCGTTCCACCGTTGCCAGTTACGCAAGTCATCCGAAGCAACCTGATTCCACGCCCAACGTACTTCCCTACCGTCATTCCCGCGAAGGCGGGCTTTGCTTTACTTCGGCGCAGCCGAACATCCAGGGCTATTCGTGCGAGAACGCTTGAAGTCACTGGATTCCCGCTTTCGCGGGAATGACGATCTGGAGAGATGGCGCTGAAGTCTCTGGATGTTCGGCTGCGCCAAAGCAAAGCCCGCCTTCGCGGGATGACGTCCTGGAGCGTTCTGCAGTTGACGCTGCATGCGCAGCAAACCGACAAAAACACAACGGGCCGCATCATCGATGCGGCCCGCTGCAATCACCTCGCCTCATCACTTCGCGACCGCGGCCAACCTGCCCCGCGATCGCGCGCCCGCGATCACCGCACCGGCTTGCCGTCGTTGTCGATCACCTGCACCTGGCCGATCTTCAAGTCGCGGATCGGCTGCTCGATCTTGGACAGATCGCCGACCACCACCCAGGTCAACGCATCCGGGTCCAGCGCCTTGGCCGCGGCCTGGGTCAGCGCCGGGGTCATGGCGTCGTTGCGCGCCTTGTACTGCAGGATGTAATCGGCCGGGCGGCCGTAACGCTGGTCGGAGCTGACCTGCAGCATCACCGCGCTGTTGGTTTCATAAGCGCCCGGCAGGCTCAGGGTGTTGGCGGCGCGGACCTTGGCGACTTCGGCCGCGGTCACCGGCTTGGCGCCGCTGGCGAAGGCGCCAATCTCGCGCTTGAGTTCACTCAGCGATTCGACCGTCTTGTCCGACTGCACCGCGGCCTGCGCGATCCACGGGCGCTGGCCCTTGGCATTGCCGGCGCCGCTGTAGGAGCCATAGGCCCAGTGCTTGTCCTCGCGCAGGTTCATGTTGAGGCGCGAGCTGAACTCGCCGCCCAGCACACCGTTGGCGAAATCGAAATCGATCGTGCCCGCGTCGCCGGTCGGCGCGATCAGTTCGCCGACATAGATGTTGGATTGGATCGCGCCGGGCTGGTCGACCAGGAACACCCGCGGCGCCTTCGGCCGCGCGACCTGGGCCAGATCCGGCAAGGCCGGGGCGCCGGCCTTGGCCTTCCAGTCGCCGAAGCGGCGTTCGAGCAGCGGCACGATCTGCTTGAGCGTGGTGTCGCCGGCGACGATCACGCGCACCCGGTCGGGCTGCAGCCAGTCGCTGTGGAACGCGACCAGATCCTCGCGCGTGAGCGAGGCGATCGAGGCCTCGGTGCCGGTGCCGGTGAACGGAATCGCGTACGGGTGGCCGGCGCCGTACAGCAGCGGCGGCAACACGCGCAGCGCGGCGGTCTGCGGGCGCGCCTTCTCCTGCTTGATCCCGGCCAGCCACTGCGCGCGCACGCGCTCGATCTCGGCGTTGTCGAAACGCGGACGCAGGACCACGTCGGCGAGCAGGTCCAGCGAGGGATCGAGCTTGTCGGTCAGCGCCGACAGCGACACGCTGGCGATGTCCAGGCTGGCATTGCTCGACAGCTCGGCGCCGAGCGCCTCCTTGCGTCCGGACAATTGCAGCGCGCCGTATTCGCCGGCGCCTTCGTCGAGCATGGCCATGGCGAAGTTGGCCGTGCCCAGCTTGCGGCCCTGGTCGGCGCTGAAACCGCCGGGGAATTCCATCGACAACTGCACCACCGGGGTTTCGTGGCGTTCGACCAGCACCACCTGCATGCCGTTGCTCAGGCGCGCGGTCTGCGGGGTGGGGAAATGCAGTGCGGGGAAGCTCGTGGTCGCCGGCACGCCGGTGCTGCGGTCGAGGTCGGAGGCGACCGTCTTGAAGCGCGGATCGGCGGCGGGAATCGCCGCGGGCTTGGTCGCCGGCGCGGCGCGCACGGTTTCCGGGAGCGAGGAGGCCGGCTTGTCGCCGGGCTGCACCAGCAAGGTGTGCGAACCCACGCCGAGCCATTTGCGCCCGGCCGCCTGCACGCTGGCGATGCTGGCCTTGTCGAGTTCCTTGAGTTCGTCGCGATAGCAATCGGGCTTGCCGAGCAGCACCGCGCAACGCGCGAGCACGTCGGACTTGCCGCCGAAGCCGCCGATGCGCTCGATGCCGCGCACGAATTCGGCGCGGGTCGAGGTCTTGGCCTGTTCGAGTTCTTCCGCGCTCGGCCCGTCGGCGATCAGCCGCTTGACCTCTTCGTCGATCGCCGCGCGCACCTTGGCCGGGTCCACGCCCTGCTTGACCGTGGCCATGATCACCAGGGTGCCGCTGATCTCGGCGTCGTTGATCGACACGCTGGCGCCGTCGGCGAGACGATCCTTATGCACCAGCCGCGCGTCCAGGCGCGAGGCCGCGCTGCCGCCGAGCACCTGGGCGAACAATTGCAGATCGATGCCGTCGGCCGCGCCGAACTGGGCGACCGGCCAGGCGCGGTAGATGCGCGCCTGCGGTACCCGGTCGGGAATGACCTCCTCGGTGTCGCGCTCGCGCTTGGGAATGCGCGTGGCCATGTCGGCCAGGGTCGCGCTGGCGGGAATGTCGCCGAAGTAGCGCAGCGCCTTTTGCTTGGCGGTGGCCAGGTCGATGTCGCCGGCCAGCACCAGCACCGCGTTATTGGGGCCGTACCAGCTGCGGAACCAGGTCTTGACGTCGTCCAGCGAGGCGGCATCGAGGTCGGCCATCGAACCGATGGTCTGCCAGCTGTAGGGATGATCGGCCGGGTACAGCGCTTCGTACAATTTGGCGCTGATGCGGCGGCCGTAGGGCTGGTTTTCGCCCTGGCGTTTTTCGTTCTGGACCACGCCGCGCTGTTCGTCGAGGGTCTTCTGGTCGATCGCGCCGAGCAGGTGGCCCATGCGGTCGGACTCCATCCACAGCGCCATGTCGAGCGCGGTGGTCGGCACGTTCTGGAAATAATTGGTGCGGTCGACGTTGGTGGTGCCGTTCTGATCGGTCACCCCGACCAGTTCGAACGGAGTGAAGAACTCGCCCTTGTAGTTTTCCGAACCCTGGAACATCAAGTGCTCGAACAGATGCGCGAAGCCGGTGCGCCCGGGCTGCTCGTTCTTGCTGCCGACGTGGTACCAGACATTGACCGCGACGATCGGCGCCTTGCGGTCGGTGTGGACGATCACCCGCAGGCCGTTGGGCAGGGTGAATTCCTGGTACGGGATCGAGACCTCGGCCTTGGGCGCGGCGAGCGCGGGCGCGGCGAGGCCGCCGGCCAGGGCGAGGCCCAGCGCCAGGGCGAGCGCGCCGGTGCGCGGACGAAGGGACAGCGGGCGGGACGAGGGCATGCGAACTCCTTGGAAAATCAAATGTCCGCGGACGGACCAAGGCCTCCATCCTAGGCGGGCGGGGTGCCGCCGGCATAGGCCGCCGGTCACAGGGGGTGAGGCCGCGCTTTTGCGTTCGCCGGCGCATGCGCGCTGCGTTCGCCGACGGCCGGGCGGCATAATGCGCGCATGTTCGACGTCATCCTCTACCAGCCCGAGATTCCGCCCAACACCGGCAACGTGATCCGCCTGTGCGCGAACACCGGCGCGCGCCTGCACCTGATCGCGCCGCTGGGCTTCACCCTGGAAGACAAGCAACTGCGCCGGGCCGGGCTGGACTACCACGAGTACGCCAGCCTGCGCGTGCACGACAGCCTCGACGCCGCGCTGGCCGCGATCGCGCAGGCCCAGTCCGCCACGCCGCGATTGTTCGCCCTGAGCACCCGCGGCCGCACCCGTCACGACAGCCCGCAGTACCGCGCCGGCGATGCCTTCCTGTTCGGCCCGGAAACCCGCGGCTTGCCGCAGGACGTGCTCGACGCGGTGCCGCAGCCGCAGCGCCTGCGCCTGCCGATGCGGCCGGAGAATCGCAGCTTGAACCTGTCGAACTCGGTCGCGGTGGTGGTGTTCGAGGCGTGGCGGCAGCTGGGGTTCGTGGGCGGGGAGTGATCGCTCCGAACCCGCGGTACGACGTTCGAAGCGCGCTCGCACCAGCGCGAAAAAAAGCCCCCTCCGCCCGGATTGCGGAGAGGGCAATTGCAGCACGAGGGGAAATCAGGATTCGGCGACGACCGGCGCGCGCTCGCGACGTACACGCGTCGCCTGATGCAGGCCGAACGCACTGGCCAGACCGACCACGCAAAACACCGCCCACGGCAGCCACGGCCATTGCTTCGTCGCCGCCAGATCGACCATCCAGCCGCCGGCGATATTGCCGATGCCGCCGCCGACCGCGAGGCTGAGCGAACTCACGCCGAGGAAGGTGCCCAGCGCGCGCGGATCGGCGAGGCCGGCGATCAAGGTCTGTTGGGTGGGCCGGGTCATCAGCGCGCCGATGGAGAACGCGCCCACGCAGATCAGCAGGCCGGCGAAGTCGCGCACCAGGCCGATCGCGCCGGCCGCGAGCGACATCACCACCACCCCGGCCACCAGCACCTGCGCGCTGCTCCAGCGCCGCTCCAGCCAGCGCACCAGGCCGTATTGCAGCGCCACCGTCAGCCCGGCGCTGAGCGCGAACATCACCCCGACGCTGTCGACCGTGCCGGTCAGGCGCTGCGCCAGCAGCGGGAAGCTGATGTTGATCTGCACCGCGACGAACCAATACAACATCATCAAGCCGACCAGCACGATGAAGGCGCGGTTGCCGCGCACCAGATCCAGCCCATGCCGCAGAGGCGGCGGTCGGTCGGGCATGCGCACCTGCGGCAGGCGCAGCGCCACCAGAAAATTCACCGCGAAGCAGGCCGCCGCCGCCAGGCACACCACACGGAAGTCGTAATGCAGCAGGGCCACGCCCAGCAGCGGCCCCAGCGTGGTTGCCACGCCGCTGATCCAGTTGCTGATCGCGTAATAGCGCGGCCGCGTGTTTTCGTCGGTCAGCGCGGCGATCGAGGCCTGATACGGCGCTTCGAACATGGCCCCGCCCAGCGCCGACAGCAGCATCGCGCACAGCAGCATCGGCAATGCGTCGGCGAACGCGAGGCTGGCGAAACCCGCGGCGCGCAGCAACACGCCCAGGCAGATCATTCGCCGCGCGCCGTAGCGATCCGACAACACGCCGCCGATCAGGGCCAGCCCTTGCTGGGTCAGTTGCCGCACCGCCAACGCCAGCCCCACCGCCGCGGCCGCCATGCCCAGGTCGTTGACGAAGTGCACCGCGACCAGCGGCATGAGCATGGCGAAGCCGGTCACCATGAGAAAGGTGTAAACCAGCAAACCATGCAATCCGCGACGCCGCGCGGCTTCGCTCAGCGTCGCGCCTTCATCGATCGCCACCGACGTCGCCTCCACCTCGCGCCCTCAGGCCGCCACGCGCGCATCGCCGGCGGCGAAGCCTTCGGCGCGATACAGATGGATCGGGGTGGGATCGGCGCTGAACTGCGAGAACGGAAACGGTTCGGCCGACACCGCGGCCACGCCGTCGCCGAGGAAACGCGGCACGATCGCGCTGCCGGTCTGCGCGTAGACGATCAGCGGAATATTGCGCAAGCGCGTGGCGCTGAGGATCTCGTCGAACGAACCATTGCTCAGGGTCATGCCGGTGGCGATGACCAAGTCGGCCTGCGCCAAAACAAGCGCCATGTCTTTAACTACTTCAGTCCCGTCGGCCGTCCGCTCCATATTGAAGTCGCAAGGCAAGCAAATCCCGCCATGCGCGCGGATCGCATCGACCAGCGGATTGACCACGCCGATCAAACCCACCCGCATGCCCGGCTCGATCCGCAGCAGACTGGCGATCGCCTGATCGCGCGCCTTCGCGCGCTGCAGCGGCGTGCCGTGCGGCAGCATGAACACCTGCGCCCGCGCGGCCTCGCGGTGCGGCCGCACCAGCGACAGATAGGCATCGAGCGCGGCGATCCGCACCGGCGTGCGTTCATCGCGCAGCAGCTCGGCGACGCTGCGGCCGGACAGTTCTTCGGCGATCACCGAATCGAGCTGATCGCGTTCGACGCAACAGCCGCCGAAACCCGATTCCACCCGCAGCACCAGGTAGTAGTTGCGGTACTTGGTGTCGGTGCCGGGGAACTGGGTGCTCTGGCGGACCCAGAACGCGCCCACCGCATGCAGCTGCGCCGGGTCGTCGCCGTAATCGCCGCGCAGTACGGAGGCGGTTAGGTCGGCGACGGAGGTGTGGGAGAGGGACTGGGTGGCGGTGGGCATGGTGGGTCTCGGAGTTTGGCGGTTGGGGCGATGTGGGCGAAGCGGATTGATGGCTGGTGGGCCACTGATGCGGCCGCGGTGCTTTTCGCTTTGTTGTTGCCGTTGTTGTTGCGGTTGCCGTTGCTTTTCCCCCCTTTGTAAAAGGGGGGTAGGGGGGATTCGCTGTTGCCGTTGCTGTTGCCGTCGCCGCTTCTGTTGCTTTTAGAGCAGGAGCAAAAGCGAATCCCCCCTACCCCCTTTTACAAAGGGGGGAAAAGCAGTACGAAGGGGCTTGGTGACTACGAGAGACGCATCACGCCGCAACAGCCTCGGCGTAATGCAACACCACCCGCCCCAACGCACGCTCGGCATACGCGCGCGCCTCCAGGCCCTCTCTGTCGACCGCGACCACATGCCCCAGATAACAAGCGTTATCGATCGGCGCGGCGACCTCGCTGCCCGCGATCGGCGACAGACTCCATCGCTGCACCGCCGGATCGGTGTCCAACGACGCCACCCCATCGACCGTGGCGACATGCCCCGCGCGCGGCGGCACCAGGAACTTGATCGCCGCGCTCGCCACGCCGGTCGGCTTGCGCGTCAGATCCGGTTCGCGACCCAACGCCAGCTCGATCTGCGCGTCGAGCAAATCGATACCGGTCACCCGCTGGATCAGCTCGGCGATGTAGTTGCCGCCCGGACGCGGATTGATCTCGACGATGCGCGGCCCATTCGCGGTGAGTTTCACCTCGGTATGGCTGATGCCGTGATCGTGCCCGACCGCCTCCAGCGCGCCGCATACCAGCGCTTCGATCGCCGTGGCCCGGGCCGGGTCGAGTTTGGCCGGGAACATATGCCCGTCCTCGATGAAATACGGAAACCCGGTCACGCTCTTGTCGGTGATGCCGATGACCGTGGTGCGGCCGCGATAGGTGCACGCCTCCACGCTGACCTCTTCGCCGAGCATGTACTCCTCCAGCAACAGCAGCGGCACCCGCGCCTGGTCGCGGAAGTTGCGCGGGAACTGCTCCAGCGCATCGAAGGATTGGCGTAACTCGCCTTCGTCGTGGATCAGACGCACGAACGCACTCGAGGCCAGGTCGGTCGGCTTGACGATCAAGGGATAGCCGATCCGCTGTGCTTCGCGACGGGTTTCGTCCCACGACGCGGTCACCGCGAACTTAGGATTCGGCAGGCCCGCGCGCTCGATCGCCTCGCGCACCTGATCCTTGCGCCGCTCCATCACCACATTGGCCGAAAACGCCTGCGGCAGGCCGAGCGCCTGCGCGACCTGGGCCACGGTGTCGATGTAGTAATCGCAGATCGTCACCACGCCATCGAACTTCAGGATCGCGTGCTGCGCGCGCAGGAATTCGATCAGCGCCGGCACGTCATTGGTCTCGGTGGTCAACACGTGTTCGGCGTGTTCGATCACCGGATGGATCTCGCGCGAGCGCGCATCCAGATAATGACCGCGGTTGCGGGTCACGAAGGTGTAGCGATGGCCGAGCCGGCCGATCGCGGGCGGAAATATCCGGCCGGTGCCGCCGACCCAGCTTTCGATCATCAAGAAATGCGCCATGGCGATAGTGCTCCAGGAGGGGAATCAGGAAACGGCGGCAAGCGAAGGCGCCGGAAGGGGAAGGACTTGCGGCGCGGGCGCCTGGTCGTCGAAATCGGCGCGCCGCCACGCCATCGCCGACCACGGCAGCACCAGCCGATCGAGCGAATCGATGCGCGTGGGTTGCAGATCGGACAAGGCCAGCGCCTGTTCGTGCTGAGCGAACACGCCATCGACATAGCGATGGCCGGTGTCGGCGGCGAGAAACACGATGTTGCGTTCGGGCCGCAGCGCCGCCTCGCGTTGCGCGACCAGATAGCAGCAGCCGGTCGACAGGCCGGCGAACACCGCGTGCTCGCGCAGCAGCGCGATCGATCCCGACAGGCCATAGTCGAACGACACCCAATGGATCTCGTCGTACAGCCCGTGGCGCACGTTGCGGAACGGGATCGAGCTGCCGATGCCGGCGATGATGATGCCGGGATCTTCGATGTGCTGGCAGCCGAAGGTCATGCTGCCGAACGGCTGCACGCCGATCAGTTCGACCGCGGGATCGTGCGCGCGCAACGCGCGCGCCAGTCCGCCGGTCGAGCAACCCGAGCCCACCCCGCCGATCACGCTCAGCGCCGCGCCGCCGATCGAATCGAGCAGCAGTTGCGCCACCGGCTCGTAGCCGTCGTAGTGGATGTCGTCGTGGTATTGCTGCATCCAGTGCACCGAGGGATCGGCATCCAGCAACTCGCGGATGCGCGCCACCCGCAGGCTCTGATCCATCTTCAAGGTCGCCCGCGGCTCGACCTGCTCGATGGTCGCGCCGAGGATGCGCAGTTGCAGCATCAAGGTCTTGTCGACGGTCTTGGAGCCGACGATGTGGCACTTGAGTCCGAACTTGTGACAGGCCAGCGCCAGCGCGTAGGCGTAGATGCCGCTGGAGCTGTCCATCAAGGTCGCGCCAGGTTGTATGCGGCCATCGGCGAGCAGGCGCTCGACCGCGACCAGGGTCGAGTACACCTTCATGGTTTCGAAGCGGGCCACGTACAGGTTCGGCCCGAGCCGCACCAGATCGGGCACCTTGATCGCGTCGGCGATATGCGCATGCACGGTCATCACAACCCCGTCTCGGCGAAGCGGCACTGGTGACCCAGGCCGCGGAAGAAGGACGACAGCTCGCCCATGCGCGCCGGATCGGGGCGGGCGATGAACAGATAGCCGAGCAGGCTGCCGGTGTGGGCGACGACGATGCCGTCGGCGGCGAAATCGCGCTGGCGTTCGAGCAACACCTCGAAATGACGCTTGGCGATCACGCCCTGCGCCAGTTCGGCGCTGCGCGTGGAGCATTCGCAGATACGGCGCAGATCGTGGCGGGCGAAGGCGTCGATCGCGCGATCGAGGTTATGCCGGTACGCCGCCAGATTGCGCTGGTAGTGGGCGAGCAAGGGATGGGCGACCTTCTCGGTCTCGACCGTGCCGCCTTCGTCGATGTAGCACGCGTGCAGCCGCACCGGCGCATCGAACGCGCGCACGATTTCCTGGCGGCCGCTGAGGTATAGCGCATGGGTGTCGAGAAACACACTGTCGGAACGTTCGATTTCGCGCAGCAGCGCGGCGATCACCGGCGCCGGCGAATGCAGGCCGAAGATCCGGTCCAGGCAGCGGATCGTCGCGACCAAGTCGGCGGTGGAGCTGGCCATGCCCTTGCCGAGCAGCAATTCCGAATCGTGGCTCCAGCGCCCGGCCGGCAAGCGCTTGCCGTAATGCCGCAGATACAGCTCGATCGCGCGCCGGCATTTGTCCTTGCCGGCCAGCTCGGCCTCGATATCGCCCGCCTCGCCCGGCGTGAAATGCATCCAGCTGTATTTGCGCACCGGCAGCGAGATCAGGCCGATATGCAACTCGCCGTCGTGTTCGTACGGCCCCTGCAGCAATTCGCCCAGGGTGCCGTGACACACGCCGCTGCAGATCGCGGCCGATGCATGACGCGACGCCGCGGCCGCCGATTCGGCGTAACCCGCCTCGCCGCTTGCCGAACCCGCGCATGTCCCGTCCGGCGCCGCCGGCATGCCGCGTTGAAAGCCACCGATGTATTGCTGCCGCAGCATCGCCACGTCTCCCCGTTGTGGATCGGTCAGCCGTCGAAATCCACCGCCAGCTGCGCCACGTAGCGCCGCCCGTCGGTCAGGCCGAAACTGTTGTTGCCGTAGATGGTCCAGGTGTAGGTGTCGCCCGCGTTGGCGACCAGCAGGCGCAAGCTCGCCGGCGCCGAACCGAGCTTGAAGCGATAGCGCGCGCCGACATCGACCAGGGTGTAGGCCGGCACCCGGTTGAAGCCGTCGCGCGAGGCGACGCGTTCGCCGTAGTGGCTCATCGCCAGATCGAACGACCAGCCCGGCAGCATCGGCGGGCGGTACTCCAGATCGCTGCGCAGCACCCGTTCGGTCTGGCCGATCGGACGATCGCCGACGCGCCCCAGCCGCACCGCTTCGCCGCTCACGCGCGGACGCATCAGCACCGCGCCGGCGACCAGGCTCAGGCTGTCGATCGGCCGTCCGCTCAGGCTCAGCTCGAGCCCGCGATGGCGCACTTCGCCGATCGCGCCATACACGTTGTTCTCGTCGGTGGTGAAGTACGGCTTGCGCACGTCGAACGCGCCGGCCACCAGTTTCATGTTGTCGGCGAAGGCCCAGCGCAGGCCGGCGTCGGTCTGGCGGGTGCGGATCGCCGCCAGCGCCTGGTTGCGGTTGGCCGCGTCGTCCGGCGCGATCCCGCTTTCCTCCAGGCCACGGGTGTGGCCGGCGTACAAGGCCAGCGACTTGTTCAAGTACACCGACGCGGTCGCGTTCGGCAGCCACGGATCGTCGCGCGACGAGGTGCGCGGCAGACCAGGTTGATCGACGCTCTTGCGATAGCGACTGCGCTGCACGCCGACGCTCAACTCGCCGACATCGCGCCAACGGCCTTCGTAGGCCAGCCCGCCGGTCCATTGTTCGACGTGATCGCGGGTGCGCGCGCCGAATTCGAAACTGTCGGGTTGAGGCATCGGCCGCGGTTCGCCGAGCCGGCGCCAGCCGTAATCGATCGCGTCGGCCGAGCCGCCGTACTCGCTGTCGAGACTGCGCCCGCGCAGCGCCAGATGCAGCACGTGCAGGCGCGGGCCTTCGCTGAAACTGCGGCTCAGGCGCAACTCGCCGCTGGTCGAGGCGTAGCGCTGGCGCGGATCGGCGATCACCTTCTCGCGGGTCATGCCATCGGCTGTGGTTTCGACGAACAATTCGGCAAAGCCGCTGGGCTGGTTGTTGATCGAACGGAACACGCCGCCGGCCAGCGCCCAGTTGTTGCCGAAGCGCGCCTTGCCGAGCACGCCGTAGTTGCGGCTGTCGTATTCGTTGTCCGACCAGCTCTGGCCGAAATGCCGACGCCGCGCGATCTTCGGCGGCAGGTGATTGCCCGAGGTGATGATGGTCGGCGCGACCTCTTCGTCGCGGCCGCGCGAGATGCTCCAGAACGGCAGGATCTCGATGTTCTCGGTCGGCCGCCAGCGCGGCACCAGGCCGGCGCGCACATAGCGCGCATCGGCGCCGTCGTAGTACTCCTCGCGCGCGAACGAGATATTGCCGGCCAGGCCGAAGCGCTGATCGACGATCGGCAGTTTCGCATCCAGTTCCAGCGCCGGCGCGCCGTAGGCATTGAGCGCGGCGAGCACGCTGATCACGCGTTCGTCGCCGGCCTTCTTCAAGCGATAGTCGACGATGCCGGTCGGCGCCGGGAACGGATAGTTCAGCGCCGACAGACCGACCCGGATGGTGGAGCCTTCGACCAGCGCCGGCGGCACCGTGCCCTGGCGATCGAAGTACACCCCGTCCATGCGCACGTTGCCGGCGTCCACCGGCGAAAATCCGCGCACTTGCTTGCTGCTGTACAGGCCGATGGTTTCGTTGCCGAGGGTCGCGCCGAACGCGTCCTCGGCCGCGGTCACCGCGTTGTCGCCGGCGCGCTGCGCGTGCGCGCTGCCGGCCAGGGCCAGCGCGCCGCTCAGACTCCAGATCCATCCATGACGTTGTTTCATCGATCAAAGCTCCGTCGGCCAGCGCCGCAACCGCCGCAACGCCAAGCCGGTCAGCAGCGCGGCCAACAGCAACAGCCAGGCCGCGAACGGCAAGGTCGCGGCGACCCGCGCCGACGCCGGCAGTTCGGCGCCGAGGTAGACCGGGATGGCGTCGTACTCGGCGAAGTTCATTCGTCCGTAGCTGTTGGGCGGTCGCGGCGTCGGCGTGGCGATCTCGCGCTGGATGCGCGGATAGAACCAATCGCGCAGGCGCAGCTGGTAGGCGCGGGTCTGCTGCTCGAAACGCCGATGCCGATCGCTGTCGGTGCCGGCGAGCACCGACAGCGCCTGCTCCAGGCCGAGCGACGGCGACACATAGCCGGCCCAGTCCGACACGCGTTCGCGCGCCGCGCGCGCCGCCAGCTGACGATCGCGCAACGGCGCCAGCCGTCGCTCCAGCTCGGGCGCCAGGAAGGTCATGCGGGTCGCGTAATCGATCTTCGCGACGCGATCGGTCGCTGCGGCCAGATCGGCGCGCGCGCGAAACATCGCGGTCACGATCGCGTCGCGCTCGCTGCCGATCGCATCGTTGGCGCGGCGTTGCGCATCGACATAGGCCACCGGCGTAGGCGCATCGCCCAGACGATCGGCCCATGCGCTGCCGAGCAGCGGCACACCGATCACCAGCGCCGCCCACAGCGCGCCCATCAGGCTGATCGCGCCGGCGGCGCTGGGCCATGCCGACACCACGACGAATCCCAGCGTGGCCCAGAACGACAGGTAGGCCACCACCAGTGCCGCCGACGCGAACAGTTCCGGCATCGCCGCAGTCGCGTCGACCCCGGCGAACAACAGACTCAACAACAACAACGCCAGCGTCGCCGGCGCGAGCCAGGCGAAGATCGCGGCGACGCGCGCGCCGAGCCACGCCCGCGGCCCGACCCGCTGCGCGGCGATCAGCCGCAACATGCCGTGATCGCGTTCGAACGTGGACAGCAGACCGATCAACAGGATCGTCGCCACCGGCAACAGATAGATCAGCACGAAGCCCAGATCGAACCGGCCGAGCCCGAGCCCGCGCGGATTTTCGAAGTCGTACGCGGGCTCGGCGCCGAACGGCGTTTCCAGCTTGACCGGCAGGCGGCTGGGCATCAGGTCGCTGATCCCGACCGCGAGCGGCGACAACGGCAGATGCGGCTTGTCGCTCTGCGCGCGCAGGAAATAGCGGCTGAAACCGGCCACGTCGGTCGGGTCCTGCCAATACGGCACCGGGCTTTCGGCCGGCTCGGCATAGCGGCGCGCGCGCTCGCGGATCTGCGCGGTCCAGGCCGCATCGGCGGCGTGACTGCGCGCGATCGCCGCGGTCTGCGCGCGATGCAGGCTCGCGCCGCTGTACGCGCCCCACAGCATCGCCAGGCCGAGCAACACCAGCACCATCCACAGCAGGCGCTGGCGGCCGATATGGCGCAGTTCCCAGGCCAGCAGCGTGCTGAAACCCACCGTCACCGGCGCGGTCTCGGCCGCGCGCAAGCGACCGGCCTCGTGTGCGATCGCGCTCATGGCTTCATCCTCCGCGCCGTCCACAGCAACCCGGCCAAGGCCAGCACGCTCCAGCCCAGCAATGCGAACAGCGCCGCGGCGGCATTGCCCCATGCCGCGCCCAGACGCGGCGGTTGATGGCGGAACTCGGGTATCTGCGCCCACAGCGATTCGCCGGCGGTGTGTCGCGCCTGTTCGCCGTTGAGCGGATGCGCCATCACGTCCTGATTCATGCGATTGACCAGGGCGCGGCGGTAACGCTCGGCGCCGTCGATGAAACCGCGGTGATGGACGAAGTCGCTGCCGGCGAGCAGCGGCGACAGACTCTGCATCGCCGCCATCGGCGACAGCCAGCCCATCGCGGCATAGGCGCGGTCCTGCGCTTCGACCTGGTCGTAGAAGCCGCCGAGCACGCGATCGAAGACTTCGTGCGAATGACGCTCGCTCAGATCCAGCTCGGCGCCGCGCAAGTCCACGCTCAGCTCCTGCTTGCTGCGTGCGCCGTACTTGGCCAGCAAGGCGGCCTGATGTTTCTTCGCGTCCTCGGCGGTCCAGAACGACGGCGCCTGATCGATCAACTGCTGCTTGACCGCCTGCGACGACGGCAGCGGCTGCGCGCGTTCGACCGCGCTGTTGGCCCAGCGCGGCAAGGCCAGGCCGAACACGATCCACAGCCCGAACAGCAGCGCGAGCGCGCCGCGCACGCTGCCGGCCAGCATCGATACTGTCACCCCGACCGCGGTCAGCACCGCGAGATACAGCGACATCGCACCGGCCCATAGCAACAGCCGCAGCGCGATATCGCCGTCGAACGCGTCCAGCGCCGCCGCCGCGATCGTCGCCGCGAGCGTCACCGGCGCGACCAAGGTCGCGACCAAAGCCAGCCAGATCGCCAGCGCCTTGCTCATCACGATCGCGCGCGGCCGCAACGCCGCGCCGAGCGCCAGCCGCAAGGTGCCGCGTTCGCGGTCCATCGCCACCGCGGTGAACGCGAGCAGGAACGCGACCAGCGGCGCGAACCCGATCAGCAATCCGGCCGGACTTGTGAGACCGGCGCGTTGCAAGGCCGAGGCGTCGCCTTGCGGCCGATACAGCATGTCGTTCTGCACGTGCGCCTCCAGCCACACGGTCTGGCCGACGAAGGGCTCCACGCCCAGATCGAGCGCGGCCAGCACCGGCGTGGGCTTGAACGCGAAGATGCTGTAGTGCGCGGCCGAATGCGGATCTTTCTCGCCCTGGCCGAGCCAGCGCGCGCGTTCGGCGTGGGCGACCTCGGCCTTGGCCGCGTTGGCGCCGGCGATCGCCGACAGATCGACCGCGAACGCGATCAGCACCAGCGCGCCCAGGCACAGCAACGCCCACCACGCGCGCCGGTCGCGGCGCAGCAAGGTCCACTCGAAGCGGGTCAGCGACGCGCTCATGCGGCCTGCCCGTCCACCGCCAGCAATTCGAGATACAAGGACTCGATCTGCGCGGCCGACAACTCGGCGGTGTGGCGCTCGGTCAGCAATCGGCCGGCGCGCAGGATGCCGAGCCGATGGGCGACGTCTTTGACCCGATACAGATCGTGGGTCGCCATCAACACCGCGATGCCGCGCCGCGACGCCGCTCGTACGCCCTGCGACAGATCGTTGGCCGCGCTCGCGTCCAGGCCCGAGGTCGGTTCGTCCAGCAACAGCAGTTGCGCGTTCTTGGCCAGCGCGATCGCCAGCCCGACTTTTTGCCGCATGCCCTTGGAAAAACCGGCGGCGCGACGCGCATGCGCTTCGTCCTGCAAGCCCGCTTCGCTGAGCAACGCGCGCGCCTGCGCCTCGTCGAGCCGGCGTCCGCCGAGCAGGGCGAAGTAGCTCAGGTTCTCGATCGCGCTCAGGGTCGGATGCAGCATCACCGTTTCCGGCAAGTACGCGATCTTGGCGCGCGCGCCCAGCGGATCGCGTTCCACGCGCACGTCGGCGACTTCGATATGGCCCGACTCGGGCGTCAGAAAACCCAGGATCAGATTGAGCGTGGTGGTCTTGCCCGCGCCGTTCGGGCCGAGCAAGGCGTACACCTCGCCCGGCGCGATCGTCATCGACAAGGCCTCCAGCGCATGCCGGTCGCCGAAGTCCTTGCGCACCGCATGGATCTGCAAGGTCGGGGTTTGCCGCGGGCTCGGCGGCGCTTGCAACAGGCTCATAGATTCACCTTGAAAGTCAGCTCGACGCTGCGCGGCGCGCCGATCACGATCTGGTCGGTCGCGCCTCCGGACCAGTCGGCGTAAAACTCGTCGGTCAGATTGCGTCCGAACAGCGCGATCTCGCCGAACGGCAAGCGGTACGCGACCGACGCGTCCCACACCGTGTGCGCGGCGACGCGGATGCTGTTGGCGTTGTTGGTGTAGAACGCGCCGACATGACGCGCGCCGCCGCCGAGGGTGATGGGCACGCCTTCGAAGCGATAACTCGCGAACAGGTTGGCCACGCGTTCGGGCACGTTCGGCGGAACATTGCCGGCGCGATTCACGCCGCCGGCCTCGCGCAGCTCATCGAAGCGCGCATCCAGCACCGCCACGCTCGCGTCCACCCGCAGCGCGCGGGTCAGCGCGGCCGAGGCCGACAGCTCGATGCCGCGCGAGGATTGCCGGCCGCCCTGGATCGACACATTGGCGTTGGCCGGGTCGCGGGTGACGATATCGTCCTGTTCGATCCAGTAACCGCCCAGACTCAGATCGACGCGGTCCTGCCAGAACGAACTCTTGATTCCGACATCGACCGCGCGGCCGTGGGTCAACTCGAACCGCGAGTTCGCCAACGACAGCAACGGCAGGCTGCCGACCGGCGCGACCGCTTCGCTGTACTGGGCGAACAGCTGCGTCTTCGGCGTCAGATCGAACACCGTGCCCAGTCGCCACGACAAGGGCTCGTAGCGACGTTCGAAGCGGCTCACGCTGCCGGTGTTCAAGTCGCGGATGCTGCGTTCGAGTTCGATCCGGTCGTAGCGCAGCCCGGCCAGCAGCAGCCAGCGCGGGGTCAGGTTGAGCGCGTCTTCGAGGAACAACGACGCCACCCGCGTATTCGAATCGAAATCGACCCGATTGCCGGCGCCCGGGAAATTGATCGCGTTGTCGTCGAAAGAAACCTGGCCGCGTACCGGCGCGAACGGATCGACCGCGGTGGTGGTGCCGAAACGGCGCATCACCGCGAAGTCGCCGTCGGTGAATTCGACCCCAACCGAAGCCCGGTTGCGCCGCCCGCCGATGATCGCGTCCGAGAACAGCGTCGCCCGCTCGTTCCAGAACTGATGATCGTGCTCGATCCGGGTGGTGCCGCGATCGAGCAAGCCGCTGCGCCCGTTGTAGGTATACGTCTCCGAATTCAACCAGCGCCGATGCGCGTCGTAATAACTGAATTCGTTGCTGAAACGCAGGCCGTCGCCGAGCTGCCAGGCGACCCGCGTGCGCAACCAGTCGCTGCGCCCGCCCTGCACGCCGTTGCCGACGTTGTAGTTGCGGTCGGCAATGGCCTTGTCCAGCACCAGACCGTTGCCGGTGCGGACCAGGCCGCTGGGATCGCGCGCGATCGCCGCCGGGATCAGCGGCGTGCCCCAGTACGCGGTGTCGTAGTCGTCCTCGAAGTGATCCAGGGCGATGTCGATGTCGAGCGTGTCGCTCGGCTTCCAGAGCGCGGCCACAGTGGCCGAGGTCGCATCGCTGGCGGTGCCGTCGACATAGCCGTCGCCGCTGCGACGGCTGACGACCGCGCGCAGGGCGAGGTCGTCGCCGACCGGCAAGTTCGCGTCGAGCGCATAACGCTGGCTACCGAAGCTGCCCCAGCCGGCCAGCGCGGAAAACGCACTGCCGTCGAAGTTCGGCCGCTTGGGCACCAGATTGATCGCGCCGGCCAGCGCGCCTTCGCCGTACAGCACCGAGGCCGGGCCCTTGAGCACTTCAATGCGCTCGAAACTCCAGCTGTCGAAGTCGCGGGTGATCAACGGCGCCGCCGTCTGGCGCACGCCATCGACCAGCAGCGCGATCGCGCCGCCGCTGAAGCCGCGCATCGAGGTCATGCCCGGCGACGACGGCAGTTGCCCGGCCAGCACCCCGGGCGCGGCGTTGAGCGCTTCCACGCTGCCGCGCAGGCCGCGCGCCTGGATCTGGTCCTGGCTCAGGACCTCGACCATGGCCGGGGTCTCGCGCGCGCTCAGGCCCAGCCGCGAGCCGGTGCTGTTGGGGCTGTCGAGCGAGGTCGCCGGGGTGGCGACGCCTTCGACCGTGATCCGGTCGAGCAGCTTGGGCGAGGCGCCGCCGGCCGATTCGCTGGCCGCGCCACTGGTCGCGGTGTCGGCCCGACCGCCGGGCGTGGCGACGTCCTGCGCGTGGGCCGGCAAGGCCGCCACGACCGCGCACGCGAGCATCGCCCGCGCTATGTAGACCGCCCCTGGGCGGTCGCCCTGACTGCATTTGCTCACTGTGATCTGCGCCCCGAAGAAGTGTGAATTGAAACGTTATATTATTTCAATTCGACCGCAATGTAAGTCGCGGTGCGGGGCACGTCAATACGCATCGTCAAGATTTCGTCTGGCTGAGCGAAGCAGACTCAGCAACGCGAACGGCCCGCGCTCCAAAGAGAAGCGCGGGCCGTGGGGGCCAAACACGACAACGGTGGCGAGACTCGGGCGAACCAGCCGAACCGGCCCAAGCGTGCCCGGTGAGCGAACTCAGCCGAGCCGGATGAAATCGTTCGAAGCGCAGCGCCGGGTGCGCTTGGCCACTTCGAAACCGTTGGCCGAACCCTTGTGGTCGGTGTTGCCCTCGATGCTCAGAAAACTTTCGCCATCGCCATCGAAGGCGAAGCCGGTATGGACCCAGTCGCTCGCGGTCTTGCGCACCAGGAAGATGCCGCAGGCGCCGAGCGCGGCGAACCCGGGACTCCCGCTGACCACCGACTTGCCCGCGACGAAGCGGCCGGCGTCCTTGGCCTGACGGGCGAGTTCGTCGCAGCCGAAGCTGCCGGCGATCGGCGCGCTGCGCCCGGCCTTGTCGGCCGCCTGCTGCAGCACGGTGCTGACGAAGCCCGCGCACCACAGCATGGCGTCGCCCTCGCTGCCCTTCATGTACAGGCGCACCCACGGGCCGCGATTGGCGCCGCCGAGTTCGACCGGATGCGCCGCCAGATGCTGCTCGGCGAACCAGCGCACCAGTTGCGGATACGGCTTGCTCGGCGCGCTCGCCGGCAAGGCCACCACGCGCGCCATCGGCTCGACCAGCGCGTTCCATACCTGCTGAGTCAGGCTGCCGGCGTAAGCGATCTGCTTGCGCGCGGCGAACGCTTCGATCGCGCGGTTCGTCGCCGGGCCGAACTTGCCGTCGATCGGCGTGCCGTTGCCGTGAAAGCCCAGCCATTCCTGGATGCGCCGGGTCCCCGCTCCGCTGGCGCCGTTGGTCAGCGCGCCCGGGAACTCCAGCTCGCGGCGCACATAAGTCTGATCCTGCAAAGCCATGGCCTTACTCCCTGTCGGCTACTGCGTCCATGAGCACGACGAACCGCGGCATGCGCCACGCGGGCATGCGCCGCGCATCGGCGGTCGTCGTGGTGTTCGCGGCGGCAGCGCGCGCTCATGCGCGAGGCCGCGACCTCATAGCCAACGCCACAGGCCGGCGCGGACGGTCAACGTGGAGGTGTTCGGATTTGCATCATTCGGCGCGCGACGGCCAATGCATCGATCGCGGCGCGCGCCCGCGCGGCTCAGGTCGCATCGTGAAAGATCACCCCGAGGGTATGCCGCTCGCCCGCGCGCAGCCGGCTCACGCCATGCCGCATCACCACCCGGTAATAGCCGCGCGCGCCGCGTACCGGCCGCTGGTTGACCGCGAACACCACCGCATCGCCCTGGCGCAGCGGCACCACCTCGACCCGCGACTGCATGCGCGGCCGTTGCTCGGTCAACACAAACTCGCCGCCTTCGAAATCGCGTCCGGGCTCGGACAGCAGAATCGCCAGCTGCAGCGGGAACACGTGCTCGCCGTACAGATCCTGATGCAGGCAGTTGTAATCGCCGGCGCGGTAGCGCAACAGCAACGGCGTGGGCCGGGTCTGCCCCGCGGCGTGGCAGCGGTCGAGGAAGCCCTGCAGCGTCGGCGGATACTCCAGGTCCTGACCGAGCTTTTCGTTCCAGCCCTGGGCGATGCGCGCCAGATGCGGATAAAACGCTTCGCGCAGGTCGTGCAGCGGCGACGGCAAGGGATAACGGAAATATCGGTATTCGCCGCGGCCGAAGCCGTGCCGCGCCATCACCACCCGGCTGCGATAGAGCGCCTCGTCGTCGTAGCCGCGCGCCAGCGCTTCGCATTGCGCCGGACTCAACACGCCGGGCAACAGCGCATGGCCGCTGGCATCGAGCGAGGCAGCCAGCGCGGCCCAGTCGCGGCGATCGACGTGGCGGATCGGCGTTTCGTCTGTTTGCGACGAGACTGTGTCGGCTTCGATTTGGTCGGCGTTCATACGGCTGCCATGCATGACGAATGTCATCGATGATTCGCGCATTCGCGCGCGCCGGATATCCGCTGCTTGCGCCGTGGCGCGGGTTTCATCGCCGACCTTGCCGAATGTGTCGTGTGCATATTCAGCCGCGAGCAAGAATGCCGCGCAAATGGATTTCGAAACTCGAAAAAATCCATGACCAATGGGCTAGAAAATGTCCAAGTACCGTAAGCAGAACGTTTAGTTCCTGTAAAAACCCCCGGAAAATTCAGCTTCGATTGAAGCGCGATGACGATACTGCGCACACCGAATCCATTGGATGCCTCTCGCGAGGCGCGAGATTCGGAATAAAACCAATAAAGAGGCTATGACCTTTATGAAGCGCGCATTGCTTGCCCTCACCCTCGCCGCCGCCATTCCGTTCGCCGCTTCGGCGGCCGAAGGCGTTTCCTACAACTACGTCGAAGCCGGTTACGCCAAGACCGACGCCAAGTCGAGCTTCGCCGACTCCGACGGCTGGGCCGTCAACGGCTCCTACGCGTTCGCTCCGAACTTCCATGTGTTCGGCGGTTACAGCAAGCAGGAAACCGACGCGAAGAACATCTTCGTCGGCAACGGCGTGTTCCGCACCCCGAGCATCGATGTCGACAACTGGAACCTGGGCGTGGGCTACAACCACGAACTGACCAAGCGCGTCGACCTGCTGACCCGCATCGCGTACCAGCAGAGCAAGGCCGACGTGAACGGCCTGAGCATCAGCGACAAGATCAAGGGCGGCAGCGTCGAAGCCGGCGTTCGCGGCACCCTCACCCCGAATTGGGAAGGCTACGCACTGGCCGGTTACCAGGACTACGACAAGGGCTACGACGGCAAGTTCTACGGTCGCGTCGGCACCTTGGTGAAGTTCAACCAGAGCTGGGGCATCACCGCCGACGCCAAGTTCCTCGACGGCGGCGAAAAAGAGTTCTTCGTCGGGCCGCGCTTCAGCTTCTAAGAAAGCGCTACCGACCAGCACTCCGCACCAATCGCGATTCTTCTCTCTCTCTCCCCCTGAATCGTCGCGATCGAGCCCGGCTGAAAAGCCGGGCTCTTTTTTTGCGTCGCGAAATCGTGGCCGACGATCGCATCGAGTCGCCGCC
The DNA here is from genome assembly GCF_014779555.2 of Lysobacter capsici. NCBI lineage: Bacteria > Pseudomonadati > Pseudomonadota > Gammaproteobacteria > Lysobacterales > Lysobacteraceae > Lysobacter > Lysobacter capsici. Next base: position 344,494 of record NZ_CP094357.1, on the reverse strand, counting down.
GCGCGCGTCACCGATCGAGACATCGCGCGCACGCAAGCCCGACGCGGCGATGGCCGCGTTGTCGATCAAAGCGATGGTTCCGACGTGCGTCAGCCCGCTGACGCATCAACGCCGTAAGCGACGGCTCAACCGAACAGGTCGGTCGGGTACTCGGGCTTCTGTTCGCGCGACAGCAGCTTGCGCAAGCCGTCGGCCGGGGTGATTTCGCCGTGCAGCACCGCGCGCACCGCGTTGGAGATCGGCAATTCGATGCCGTGACGTTCGGCCTGGCGCATGACTTCGTCGGCGGTCTGCACCGATTCGACCACCTGGCCGATCTCGCGCACCGCGTCTTCGATCGACTGGCCGCGGCCGAGGGCCAGGCCCAGGCGGCGGTTGCGCGACAGATCGCCGGTGCAGGTCAGGACCAGATCGCCGAGACCGGCCAGGCCCATCAGGGTCTCGGGCTGGCCGCCGATCGCCTGGTTCAGGCGCAGCATTTCGTTGAGACCGCGGGTGATCAGGCCGGCGCGCGCGTTGAGGCCGAGCTGCATGCCGTCGGCGACGCCGGTGGCGACCGCGAGCACGTTCTTCATCGCGCCGCCGAGCTCGGCGCCGAGCATGTCGTCGCCGGTGTAGGCGCGAAACGCCGGACCGTGCAGCGCATCGGCCACCGACTGGGCGAACGCCGCGTCGTCGGAATGCACGGTCAGCGCGGTCGGCAGGCCCTGCGCGACTTCCTTGGCGAACGAGGGGCCGGTGACCACCGCCAGCGGCACGTCCGCGCCGAGCACTTCGCCGGCGACTTCATGCAGAAAGCGGCCGCTGCCGGGTTCGAAGCCCTTGGTCGCCCAGGCCACGCCGGCGTGCGGCGGCCGGTGCGGCGCCAGCTGGCGCAGGGTTTCGGCGAAGGCGTGCGAGGGCACGACCACCAGCACCAGGTCGGCGTCCTTGAGCGCGGCCGCCAGATCGGTGGTCGCGCGCAAGGATTCGGGCAGGGCGATGCCCGGCAGGTAACGCGGGTTTTCGTGAAGCGTGTCGATGGCCGCGGCGCCGTCGGCGTCGCGGCCCCACAGCACGGTCGGATGACCGTGACGGGCGATCAGGGCCGCGAGCGCGGTGCCCCAGGAGCCGGCGCCGAGCACCGCGATGCGCGGTTTCGGAGCCGTGGTGGCCGAGGCGGGTGAATTCATGCGCGCGGGCGGGCCCTGAAAGTGATCGGACTCAGGCGTTGCCGGCGGTTTCCGCGTCGGCGAGGTTGTCGCCGCCCTGGGCGCGCTGGCGCATGCCTTCGGCGTACAGCGCGTCGAAGTTGATCGGCTGCAGGAAGAACGGCGGGAAGCCGCCGGCCTGGATCAGGTCGCTGACCAGCTGGCGCGCGTACGGGTACAGCACGTTCGGGCAGTGGGTGCCGAGCATCGCGTCCAGGGTCTGGGCGTCGAAGCCGACCAGGCCGAACACGCCGGCCTGCTTCACTTCGGCCAGGTACATCGACTTGTCGTTGGCGGTGCAGGTCAGGGTCACGCCGAGCACGACTTCATAGGCGTTCTCGCCGACGCGCTGGACGTTCTGCGACAGGTTCAGCTGCAGCTGCGGCTGCGCGGTCTCGGCGAACACCGCCGGGGCATTGGGCACCTCGAAGGACACGTCCTTGACGTAGATCTTCTCGACGGTGAACGCGGGGCCGGTTGCGGCTTCGGCCGGCGCTACTGCGCCGTTGACGTTTTCTTCGGACATCGGGTGACTCCCCCAGCGGAATTGAAATCGGAAAAGAGGTCGATTATGCCCGCTCGCGCGGACCGGGACCAAACGCCCGGCCGGGTTCGCCCCTGCGGCCCGTCATCGACGACGAATCGAGTGAATTGAGGCGGGCCCGGCGCCAATCAAGGGCACGGGCGGCAATCGCTCACGGATTGAGGCAGTGTGGGCGCGGCGCGTGGCGTATTCGCGACACGCGGCCGGTTTGCGCGACGACCGACTCGTTATGGCGGCCCGGTTCAGCCGCGGCCCTTGATCAGCGGCAGATCGGCCTGCTGCCAGGCCTGGACGCCGCCGTCGAGCCAATAGACCTGTTCGAAACCGGCCTTCTTGAGCCGCTTGGCCGCGTCGGCCGAGGCCTGGCCGGTGCGGCACACCGCGACCACCGGCAGCGCCTTGGCGTTGGCCAGCAGCTTGCTTTCCGGGTCGAACTGGCTGACCTGGACCGAGCGGCTGCCGGCGATATGGCCTTTTTCGAACTCGCCGCTCGCCGACAGGTCGATCACCAGGGCGTTGTCGCGGTTGATCAGCGCGGTCAGCTCGGCCGGGCGCAGGGCCTTGTAGCCGCGGAACAGGCGCGCGATCTCGGTGTAGACGATGGCGACGGTCAGACCGACGAAGCCCAGCGACAGGTACATGTGGCGGCCGGCGAATGCCAGCAGTTCATCAAAGCTCACGGAAGGCGGACTCACGCACGGGGCGAATCGGGGCGGAGGCCGGCACGGCCCTCGCGGGGCGGCGATTGTCGCCCAGGGCGGGCCGGCAAGCAAAACGGGGCTGGGCGCGATGGTCGGTGGCCGACGCGGCGCACTGCAACCAACGCGGGTATTGCTTAGCCCCTCTCCCGCGTGCGGGAGAGGGGTTGGGGTGAGGGGCCAACAAGCCGCGTGCCCTCATCCGCCCTGTCGGGCACCTTCTCCCGCGAGCGGGAGAAGGATTCGGGCGATGCAGAAGAAACCTGGGGCTTACTGCCCTTCCCAGAAATCCGGCAGGCCGCTGATCAGCCACCAGGTCTTGATTTCCGGGTCCCATTCCCAGGCCTCGGTGTAGCGCACGTTGCGCTCGGCCAGGGTGTGGCGGTTGATCACGCCGATGTTGACCAGGCGCACCGCGGTGCCCTTTTCCTTGTCCGCGCTGCTGCCGACGTCGGCGTAACCGGAGACCTGGATCTGCTTGTAGCGCTCCAGCTGCAGCGGCGTCGGCGCCATCTTGGCGCGCAGCTCGGGCTTCATCAGATTGACCGCGCCCTCGAAATCGCCCCAGCGGATCGCCGCCGAGTAGTTGTACTGCATCTCGCTGAGCTTGTTGTTCTGGGTGCCGGTGGTCTGGCAGGCGGTCAGCGCGAAAGCGAACAGGCAGGACAGCAGCACGAATTTCAGCAGGCGCATCGCGGACTCCGGCGGATGGGACGTTCGGCGTGCATCCTACCTGCGCCGTCAGGGCTTAGCGATGGCCACGTAGCGCGCGGTGAACTCGGTCGCGATGCCGCCCTCGGGCAACAGCGCGCGCGCGACCAGCGAGGTGCGGGCGCGGCGGCGTTCGCGCAGGGTGGCCAGGAAGCTGTTCCAGTCGGCCTCCGGCGCCAGCTCGGCATGCACTTCCAGATCGGCGAACAGCGGCGCGAGGTAACGGATCTGGCTGTCGGCGACGAACACCTCGGCCTGCAGCCCGGCGCGTTCCAGCCCCAGCGACACCAGCCCCCACGAGGCCAGGGTCATCATCGACGCCAGACTGCCGCCGAAGGCGCAGCCCTTGTCGTTGACGTGATGCGCCAGCGGCGCATGCAGCCGCAGGCGCGCGCCGTCGTAGCCGGCGATGGAAACCTGCATGGCCGCGACCGGCGGCATGGACTGGTAGTGCTGGTGCAGACGTTGCTGAGCGGCATCTAAGGGCATCGGGACTGGCTACGTTGGGGGAAGGACAAGGCGGAATGAAAGCGGCAACCTGGAGCGGACACATGACGACTTCATGGCAACCCATCGCGTTGTGCGCGATGCGTCGACGCGCGCGATCGCGACGGCCCGCGACCGTTCGCGACTGCACGCGATGCGGACACTGTGCGAAGCTGATCGCATGAGCCGCACGCCGCGACAACCGCCGCGATGGTACGTGATCTCGTTGCGCCCAAGCGACGAGCATGAAGCATTGCGCGCGATAGCAAAACGATACGGCGGCGCATTGATCGAACTGTCACCTTGGTCGGTGCATACGCATAACAACGCTACGGCGCGACGCGCGCTGGCGGATGCACTGGACGCTACGCATATCGTCGTCACCAGCCCGAATGCAGCGCATGCGCTGCACGATCTGCATGCGGCCGATCAGCGCAGCGATGCGCCGTCGATGCGCTCCACACTGCGGCGCATGGATCAGCATTGGTATGCGGTCGGCGCAAGCACCGCGGCGCGATTGCGCGACATCGGCATCGATGAGGTCGCATCGCCCGAACGCATGACCAGCGAAGGTCTGCTCGATCTGCCGTCGTTGCAGCGACTGCACGGCAGCAGCGTCGGCTTGATCACAGCGCCGGGCGGACGCGGCGTGCTCGCGCCCGCGTTCGAGGCACGCGGCGCGCGCGTGTTGCGCGCCGACATTTATCGACGCGAGCCATCGATCTTGTCGCGCTTCGCGATCGCGCAGGTGATCGGACTCGATGCGCCGGCCGTGCTCGCCTTGTCCAGCGGCGAGGCCTTGCAACAGGTGCTCGCGCAATTGCCCGACGCCGCGGCGGCGCGGCTGCGCGGCGTAAACGTCAGCGCGGCCAGCGAACGTCTGGCCGATCTGGCGCGGAGCCTGGGCTTCGCCGAGGTCGCGGTGGCGGCCGGACCGCGGCCGGAGGACCTGCTCGATCCGGCCGCGCTGGCGCTGCTGCCCGGGGCGACGCTCACCGAACCGGAGCCGCGGGCGTCGTCCGAGGACGATTGAGGTCGCGCGCCCGCGCACGGGCGATGAGCGCCGGCGCCGACCCGGCCGGCCGCACCATCGGCGGCCCCGCCAGCCGCCGGCCATTTGCGCCGTCAAGGCGGTCTTGATGCGCTCATCCGGTAGCATGGCCGGGTCATGAACGTCCCCCTCGATACCGTGTCCTCGACTCCCTCCGCTTCCGCGCCGCCGCGGCGTGGCTCCAATGGCTGGCTGTGGCTGCTGATCGTGCTGCTGATCCTCGGCGGCGGCGGTTGGTACGGCTGGCGCGAATGGCAGCACCGGCAGGCGCGCGAACTCGCCGCCGAAGCCGATGCCGACCAGCGCCTGGACGCGCTGGACCAGCGCCTGAGCACCTTGCGCACCAATCAGGACGCGCAGAACCGCCGCATCGTCCAGGCCGACAGCACCAACCGCGTGCTGCGCGATGAACTGCACGGGATCGGCCAGCGCGCCGCGCTGATCGAGGACAGCGTGTCCAAGCTCGCCGACCCGGACCGCCACGGCGCCCAGGCGATGCGCCTGGACGAAACCGAGCTGCTGCTGAGCCTGGGCCAGCAGCGCCTGCTGATCGCCGGCGACCTGGAAGGCGCGCGCCGCGCCTACGCCCTGGCCGGCGGCGTGCTCGACGGCATCGACGACCCGGCCTACCTGAGCCTGCGCCAGACCCTGCTGCAGGAAACCGCCGCGCTCAAGGAACTGGGGATCGAACCGCGGGTGCAGGCCATGGCCAAGCTCGACGCGCTCGCCCAGGGCCTGAGCCTGCCGCCCGACACCGCCAGCGCCGCCGCGCCGGTGCTGGCGCCGTGGTGGCAGCGCGCGTTCGGCACCTTGATCGAAAGCCAGCCGGTCGACCGCACCGTGGCCGCGCACCCGACCGACCGCGCCGCCGCGCTGGCCGGCCTGCAACTGGAAATCTCGCTGGCCCGCGCCGCCGCCGAACGCCGCGACGCGCCGGGTTTGCGCACCGCGCTGAGCCGCGCGGAGTATTGGGTGCAGCGCCTGTCGGCCGCCTCGCCCGTGCAGCAGCGGCAGCTTGCGCAGTTGCGCGAAATCGCCGCGCTGCCGCTTTCACTCTCGGTTCCTACCCTGGGCACCACACTGCAGCAATTGCGCCAGTTGCGTACGGCCCACTGATCCGGCCGCACCGCACGCCAGCGTCGTCGCATATGCATCAACGCGCGCGCCCGGGCGATTCCCGGCGCGCGAGTCAGAGCAAGGAGCCACCGCAATGAATCTGTTCCGCAATCTGCTGTTCTGGATCGTGCTCGCGCTGGTCGGCGCGTTGGCCGCGCAACTGCTGGTGCAGGATCCGGGCAAGGTCGTCGTCACCTACGGCGGCATGAACTATTTCACCAACGTGCCCAAGGCGCTGCTGATGCTGATCGGCGGACTGCTGGCGCTGTGGCTGGTGTGGAAGGTGCTCAGTCTGCCGTTCACCGCGGTGCGCCGGCATCGCAAGAAGCAGGCGCGCGCGCGTCTGATCGATGGCCTCGACGCCTTGCATCAGGGCCATTGGACCCGCGCCGAGAAGTCGCTGGCGCAGGCCGCGCGCAACCGCGACGTGGCCGCGATCGCCGGCGTCGCCGCCGCGCGTGCCGCCGCCGCGCGCGGCGATGCCGCCGCGAAGGTGCAATACCTCGATGCCCTGGCCGCCGACCATCCGGTCGCGCGCGCCCTCGCCGCCGCCGACCTGGCGCTGGCCGAAGACCGTCCCGGCGACGCGCTGGCCGCGCTCGACATGCCGACCGCGCAGCCGCTGCCGCCGCGTGGCCTGGCCCTGCGCGCGCAGGCGCTGGCCGCGCTCGGCCGTGCCGGCGAGGCCTACGGTCTGCTCGGCGCCTTGCGCCAACACAACGTCTGGCCGGCCGAACGCCTGAGCCAGCACGAAGCCGCCTGGGCCGAAGCCGCGCTGCGCGAAGCCGCCGACGCGAACGTGCTCGCCGATCATTGGGAAACCCTGCCCAAGCCGCTCAAGACCGACCCCGCCGCGGTCGCCGCCTACGCCGAACGCGCCGCCGCGCTGCGTTGGGAGGAAGCCGCCGCCAAGAGTCTGGAACAGGCGCTCGACACGCGTTGGGACGAATCGCTGGCCGCGCTCTACGGCCGCCTGCCGATCGGCCGCCTCGACGCGCGCCGCGCCAACGCCGAACGCTGGCTGCAGGCGCACCCCGGCAGTCCCGGCCTGCTGGTCAGCCTGGCCCGCATCGCCCGCGCGCAGGGCCAGTGGCCGCAGGCCGAAGCCTATCTGCACCGGGCCCTGGCCCAGGGCGCCAACAGCGAAGCCTGGGAAGAACTCGGCCACGGCTTCGCCCAGGTCGGCGACGAAAACCGCGCGCGCCTGAGCTACGTCAACGCCCTGCGCGCCGGACGCGGCGAAGCGATCACCGAGCTGCCGGGTCGCGATCTGCGCCAGAAGTTGTTCGATGAGGCGGTGATCGAGGAACGCGACGAATTCGGGATGCCGCGGTTGCGCGGTTGAGTCGATTCGTCGCTTGTCCGCCGGAACGGCCGCCTTCGGGGCGGCCGTTTTGTTTTGCGCGGATGCAGACAACGATGTGGCCGCATCGCGGCCGGTGTTGGCACGCCACGGGTTGCCGTTGGAGCACGCATACGAATAAGTTTCAAGGTTGTCGTAGTCCCGCGGTCGCGGCTCGCGCCGCTCCTACAGGTAGGCCATGTAGCTTTGGCCTCGTTTCAGTCATCACCTCGAGCGCTGCGAGGCTTGTAACTCGCGTTAGCAACAGCACACCCGAAGGGCGTGCGTGCAGGATGCACGCCGTGCGCCACCGGGACATGGATGTCCCGTGTGGCGCATGCCCGCGTCTGCTCCGATCTTGCGGGCCCTTGATTCACAAAAAAGCATTTTTCTTTGGTTACCTTTCTTTTGTTGCTTTAGACAAAAGAAAGTGACCCGCCGCTTCAGCGGCGGAACGCTTTTGATCCTGCTTGCAGCTTTAAGGCTTCAAAGCTTTGAAGCTCTAGAGCTTTTGAAGCCAAAGGCAAGATCAACGGCTTTCGTCCGCAAGCGGCCGAGTTACTTTCTTTTGTCAAAAGCGACAAAAGAAAGGTAACCAAAGAAAAACGCTTTTCTTTGAATCAAGGGCCCGCGCGTGCGGAGCTTCCGCGGGCATGCGCCACACGGGACATCCTGTCCCGGTGCCGCACGGCGCACATCCATGTGCGCCGCCCTACGGGTGTGCTGTTGTTCTCGCGAGTTACAAGCCTCGCAGCGCTGGATGAACTGCAAGGCTTCACGCTCAAGCCAAAGCCAAAGCTGCATGGCCTACCTGTAGGAGCGGCGCAAGCCGCGACCGCGCGACTGCGATCACGGCGCCGCGGTGGCGACGCAGCGATATCACATGACCGAAAGAAATCCCGCCGAATCCCACTGCCACTACCAACGCGACACGAGCGCATCACGGATCTGCATCACGATCGGACACCACTGCAGTCGTTGCCGCAGGCTCAATCGGATCGCAAGCGAATCGGCCCGACCATGCCGAACGAATCGCGCAAGCGCGGCATCAATAATCCGCGCCGCGAAAGCGCGGCAGGGTGTCCAGGAACGCCGGGCCGCAGCCCTTGAAACGGGCGTAGCGCTCGGTGATGCGCTTGGGATTGAGAAAACGTCCGCCGACCATGCCGACCACGATCGAAGCGATCAGCAAAAACGCCGCGAGCAGGAAAAGCGGCGGGCCGTAACCGCCCTGCGCGGCGTGCATGAACACCCCGGCCGCCGCCACGCCGCCGGCGAGCGAAGTCACGATCATCGTCGTGCGCCGCTTGCCGTGCTGTGCGCACAGGCCCGCGCTGATGTAGACACGCTTGCGCACGATCGCGGCGACCACCGCATAGATCAGCAGGTTGATCAGGATCAGCAGGTAATAGCCGCCGGAATGCCAGTAGTAACGCCGACGCTTGAACGGGACGACCGCGGCGGCGTTGCATTTGATGCAGCGCTGCGGCAGATGAGCGTCGTGGCGGACCACCAGGTCGGCGCCATCGCGCCAGGGGCCTTGCAGGTCATCGATGTGATCGGATTCGACCGGGCTGGCGAACGTGCTTTTCGGTGCTTCGTAGGGATTGAAGGTCGGCATGGCCCGGCGTCTCGCATCGCGGCCAGCACGGCTTCGGACCCCCTGCCCGATGCAACGCCTGACCCGCATGGGGCCACGGCCAACATCCGTCACCGACCCGAGTTCCGGCCCGTGCGCGAATGACTGCATGACTCCCCGCGCCCATCTTATCGGCTGCGATGGTTTGCGCAATCGCGCACAAAACAACGGCGGCATCGCCAGGATGCCGCCGTCGCCGTTCCCGCATGCTCAGGCGGCGGTCAGTGCAGCGGCAACGTCAAGGTCGAAGGATCCGACGCCGGCGAACTGAAACTCACGCTGCCGCCGATCGTGCTCGCGCTGGTGTAGCGCGGGTCCTGGGTATCGACCACCAACACCAGTCGGCGGCCGGCCGGGATGTCCCAGCTGGTCGCTTCCAGGCGCAGGTCGATGGTCTGCGCCACGCCCGGACGCGCGCCGCGCAGCGAATACGGTTTGTGGCTGAGCAAGGTGCCGTTGCCGAGCAGGTCGACGCTGTAGAGATAGGCGAACAGGCTGACCTCGGACTGGCTCGGCGTCACCGTGACGTGCAGCTTCGGCATGCCGCTGAGCTGCTGCGGCAGCCAGTTCATCGGCGTCTGCCACACGCCCGCGCCGGCGCGCAGGACCAGCGGAATCGACGCCTGCGGCGCGACCTGCACCGATTGCAGGAACCCGCTGACGAAGGCGATGCCCGAATCGGCGACGGTCGGCAGACCGGTCAGGATCGAATGGCTCCAGCCGGTGCTCGGCGTGGCGCGCAGTTCTCCGGTCGGCGCGATCAGGCCGCTCGGCCGGCTCAAGGCGAGCACGGTCGAACCGGTCTGCACCGCGTTCCAGTCGGCATAGCCGCGCCAGTCGCCGTCCTGCGATTTCAGCCGCACCGCCGGTTCGCGCTCGACCCCGTTGTCGATGCCCTTGAGGTGATGGTCGAACCAGCGCACCGCGCCGGTGTAGACCTCGTTGGGCAGGCCGAACGCGCCGGCGACCTCGACCGTGGCGTGATCGCCATGGGCGAACAGCAGTTGCTTGGGTCCGCTCAGGCCGGTGTAGAAGTCGATGTACTGGCCCGGCGGGAACAGGCTGTCGTTGAAGGCGTTGGCGAGGAACACCGCGGTGCCGTTGCGGTTCAACGCCGCCGCGTCGGTGATCGGGCTGCGCTGCGGCACGACCGGCAGCAGGCCGTTGACCGCGCCATCGAAGTCGCCGAGCGCGATGCGCGCGGTGGCGCCGGCCAGTTCCGGCCCGGGCCGTCCGGTCAGCGAACCGGCCACCACCAACAAGGCCGCGCCTTGCTGGCTGACGGTGCGGTTGGCGTACAGCGAGGCCTCCAGGTCGGCCCAGCCGCTCAGCGCCGCGACCGCCTTGATCCGTGGATCGCGCTCGGCCGCGAGCAGGCTGATGCCGGCGCCGTAGGAAATGCCGCTGGCGCCGATCTTGGCCGGGTTGGACGGGGTATGCGCCAGGGCCCAGTCGATCACCGCGCTGACGTCCTCGACCGTGCCCGGCCCGGCGATGTCGATCTGACCGGCCGAATCGTAGAACCCGCGCGAGGTGTAGCTGACCACCACATAGCCCTGGCCGGCGAGTACCGCGCCGCGTCCGACGTATTCCAGGTTCGGCGCGCCCCAGCTGGCCGGCATCACCAGCAGCGGAAACGGTCCCGGGCCCTGGTCCTTGGGCACCATCACGAATGCGCCCATTTCCGCGCCGTCCCAACCGGGAATGCGTTGATAGCTGCCGTTGAAACCACCCGCCATCGCCGGAGCGGCGAACACGGTCAGGACCAGACATGACACGAACCACGACCCGAGCTTGCGCATGAGGCTGTCCCCTCCCAGAGACTGTTCAGCACATTAAGATACGTTTGCGTATGGTTTGTTGCCGATCGACCGTACCACCGCGAATGGAGACACAACAACCGTGCCACCGGCGCAGCTTGGTGAACCGGCGCGACTGCGATCACGGATCGGGGCACGGGCGGGTATTTGCCTGGCCGACATCGCCGGGGATGCCGCGCCGGGAGCCGCGATCGGCGCAAACCAACCGCGCTGCGCGGTCGCAAGGACCGGCGCATCGCCGGCTTCCTTTACCCCTCCAGCAGCCACACCTAGACTGGCCCGCTGTGCGACCCCCACCCGTACATCCGCACCGCATCAATGGAGGATGCCCATGACGACCTCGGCCCGGACATGCCGCAGCTTCGTCCTCGCCGCCAGCCTCGCGCTGGTGGCCTGCACATCGTCGGCGCTGCCCTCCAGCCCAGCCCAGGAGCCTCATGCCATGACGGACGCCGCCGTCGCCTCGCCCTATAACGACAAACCGGTGCAGGCCAAGCTCGGCCCGCACCGTTTCGAGATTCCCGCGAATTACTTCGACACCCAGCTCGGCCCGGATTTCCAGGGCAACATGCGGCTGATCGTGCAGTGGCCGGACCTGCAGCCGCTGGCGCCGGGCGTGCGCTATTTCGACGACCAGGACCGGTTCCGCAAGGGCGTCAACATCACCCCGAGCTTCATCGACCGGGTGCCGCTCGACAGTCTGCTGGAGCGGATCATCCGTTCCGATATCGATTCGCCGCAGGCCGCGCAGGAAGACCCCTCGCTGAACATCGACCTGCGCCTGCGCGGCGAACCGGTGTTCGGCCTGCAGCCCTACTATCTGGATTTCCACAAACTCGACGCCTACCTGCTCAAGCAGCACGGCGACAAGGTCGACCTGGCGCGGCAGCGCGAGTCCGCGCTCAATCGCGACTGGTTCGTGCAACGCGACGCGCAGGGCAAACTGACCACGGTGATCACCTGCAGCGCGCGCGAAATGCCCGACGGCGTGGTGCTCGACGGCGACACGCTCGAACAGATCAAGCCGCCGATCGCGACCTGCGAGCACAGTCTGATCCTGCCGCGCTACAACACCCGCGTCACCGTCGAATACCTGCGGGTATTCCTCAAGGACTGGCAACGCATCGACGCGCGCGTGCGCGGCCTGTTCGACCAGTACCACAGCAACGCCGCGCCCTGACCCGGCGCCGGCTGAAACGACAGCAAGGAAGACCACCCGATGAGCGGATTGAACGAACGCGACCTGACCATCCTGGGGCACTACGCCCAGCAGGGTAATCGCGAGCTGTACTGGAACTACCTCGCCCAGCACCCGGGCAACGACGGCTACGGCACGCTCGCGCTGGGCGTGGTGCGCAACGACAACGCGCCCGGCCGGGTCGCCAACCTGCATGCCGACATGCGCGCGCGCAGCGACGGCCGCGACATGAGCGAGCGCGACTGGGAGCGTTTCGGCGTCGACCTGATCACCCGCGACCTGGCGATGCGCCGCGAGCACGTGCGCGAAGGCCATCCCGAACTGGCCTTGAACCTGCCCGCGCGCGACGTGCAGCGCGCCCACGATCAATCCTTCACCCAGGCCGGCATCAATCCCAATGCCTGGACGCCGCGGCAGTTGCTCGAAGGCGCGCGCCGCACCCACGGCGAGGCCGAAGTCGAACGCGTTTGGGACCACATGCTCAACAACGGCGCGCTCGGCCTGGGCCGCACCGCCAGCACCCTGTACGACATCGGCCGCAATCTGCCGCCGGGCGAAGCCACCAGTTACACCGGTCGCCTGGCCGCGGTCAGCGCCACCGCGATGGGCCGCGAATCCAACATCGACCCCAACCGCATCCAGCGCGCGCCGATGCTCTACGAGTACAGCCCGCGCCAGGGGACCTGGTCGGAATCGGCGCAGATTTCCGGGCCGGACGAAGGCATGGGCATGTCGCGCACCGTCACCGATCGCGCCCTGATCGCCGAACTCAACGATGCCCGCGCGGTGCGCCTGCACCGGCAGGAGATGCGCGACGATTTCCATCCGGCCGATCCCAATCGCGGCCGGCCGATCATGCGCAGCCCCGCGGTGCTGTCCGACGCCGGCGAACCGGCGCGCGAACCCGGACGCGGCGAAGCGCCGGTGCAACTGGCCCGCGCCGACTTCGGCGACTATGGCGATCGCGTCGGCGGCAACGAATCGGCGCCGTTCGACCCGCGCCGCGCCGACCATCCGCAGCACTCGCTGTACTGCCAATGCCGCGACGGCGTGCAGCGTCTGGACGCCGCGCACGGCCGCAGCTATGACGAAGGCAGCGAACGCCTGACCGCGCGCCTGACCCAGCTCGCCGGCGACAACCGCTTCGACCGGGTCGACGCGGTCGTGCTCAGCCGCGGCACCGATCGGCTCGGCGCCGGCGAGAACGTGTTCGTGGTCCGCGGCGATCCGTCCGATCCGGCCGCCCAGCGCGCGCATACCAACACCCGCGAGGCGATGGAGACCAAGGTCGAGCAGTCGTTCCAGGCGCTGGCGATGAATCAGCCGCAGGCGACTGCGCAGCAGGCGGCGCTGCAGCAGGAACAGCAGGCCGAACAGCAACGCAATCCCGTGCGCAGCATGGCCTGAGCGCTGTGATTCGTGCCGGCGCTCTGGCGTCGGCGCGAGTCCTGATCGCCGCGCGCATCGGGCGATCGAGCAACCATCCGATCACGCATCGCGCCGCACTCGACCGCGGCGCGATCTCATCGCAACCGACGATCAGAAATCGACGATCGTGCCGTCCTCGTCCAGACGCGCATGCGCGACGCTGCGCGCACGGATCAACTGCAACTGCGCGTCGAGCACCTTGCGCATGTAGACGGCGGTTTCCTGTTCCTGCTTGCCCGGAAACGCGCGGTCCTCGCGCAGCGCGTCAAAGGTCGCCTGGGCCTGATCGAAGCGCCCCAGCCGACGCTGCAATTCGCCGATCAGCATGCGCGTGTGGTAGACGCGATCGCTGCCGGCCTCGCGCGCGGCGCGTTGCTGCATCGCCTCCAGCGCCTCGGCGGCATAGCGCGGATAGCGTTTGCCGCCGGCCTCCCAGGTGGCCTGCAGCAATACGCCGGCGATGCGGTCGGGCGCTTCGCCCGACCAGGCCATCTGCTTGGCCAACCGGTAATACGGCGTGTCGTTCGCGACCCAGCCGCGATAGTCGTCCGAGGCCACGAACGCGCGCAGCTTGACCAACTCGGCATCGCTGTAGACGCGGCTGTCGTCGACCACGATGAAACCGTTGCCCGGGCACGCCGGCAGCGGCGCCGGCGAGGCGATCGCGCCGAAGCGCTGGGTATCGAAATACGAGCCGAACGAGGTGCCCGAACTCATCAGCCGGGTGGAGAACTTCTGGCCGTCGATCGGGCAGACGAACGATTGCTCGGTCAACCTCATCGCCGCGGCCGACAGCGGCAACAACGCGATGACCAGCAAGGCGAGAACGGTGGGAATGGAACGACGCATGACAGCTCCTTGTCGTGACGGTGCGCACATATTGCCCGAGCACGCGGCGCCTGTATGCGCCCGGCCGACGCGCGGCGCTCACGGCCGTCCTGCCGGCGTCGTTACCCGCGTTTGAGCTTGCATCCCACGGAGCGACCGATATGGCCCTGAGCGATCTGTTCTCGAACGGCAAGCAACCCAACCTGCTGCTGATCATCACCGACCAGGAACGTAGCCTGCTGCAATGGCCGGCGTCCTACCAACCGACCCTCGCCGCGGCCATGCCGGCGATGCGCCAGCTCGCCGCCAACGGCATCGATTTCCAGGCCGCGTTCACCGGCGCGTGCATGTGTTCGCCGAGCCGCGCGACGTTTCTGACCAGCCAGTACCCGGCGGTCACCGGCTGCACCCACACCGGCGGCGCGCCGCTGCCGCCGCCCTCGCAGTTTCCCAATCTCGCCAGCGTGCTCAAGGCCGCGGGCTACGGTTGCTACTGGATCGGCAAGTGGCATCTGCTCGGCAACAACGAACCGGGCACGCAGGACGATGAGCTCGCGCAGTGGGGCTTTTCGACCTGGGACCCGAACGACGCCGGCATCAGCTTGAACGCCACCTTCCTCGGCGGCGGCACCCTCGACACCGGCCCGGTCACGCCCGGCGCGCCCAACCAGAACGATCAGCGCTACCTCGCCGATGCGCTGAGCTTCCTCGCCGCGCCGCCGGCCGAGCCGTATTGCCTGGTGGTGTCGCTGGTCAATCCGCACGACGTGCATCTGGGCTATCTCAATCAGGCCGCGAGCTACTACGACCCGACCACGTATCGCGCCGCCGCCGCGCCGATCCCGCTCAACGCCAATGAGAACCTATCGAGCAAACCGCGCGCGCAATCGAGCTACACCTTCGCCCAGATGAGCGGCAACGACGGCGCCACCGAGCAGGACTTCGTCGATTTCTATGCGTATCTGGTCGGTTATGTGGATTCGCAGATCCAGCAGATCCTCGATGCGATGAGCGCCGAACAGATCGATCAGACCTTGATCGTGCGTTTCGCCGACCACGGCGAGCTGGGGCTGTCGCACGGCATGGTCGAGAAATTCGTCAACGTCTACGACGAAGCCATCCACGTGCCGCTGCTGTTCTCCAATCCCATCGCGTGGCCGCAGCCGCAAAGCACGCAGGCGCTGGCCAGTTCGGTCGACCTGTTGCCGACCTTGGCCAGCCTGCTCGGCGTGAGCTCGCAGTTCCCCGGCCTGGCCGGCACCGACCTGAGCCCGCTGCTCGAAGGCACCGGCACTTCGGTGCAGGACTATGTGCATTACACCTACGACGACATCGGCGGCAACGGCCCGAGCGTGATCCGCGCGATCCGTTCGGCGCAGTGGACGTATGCGGTGTATGCGCCGGCCGCGGGCGCGCAGAGCCAGGGCGGCGACTGGGAGCTGTACGACCTGTCCGCCGACCCGCAGCAGAACACCAATCTGGCCGGCAACCCGGCTTACGCCGATCAGCAGGCGGTGCTGGAAGCGGAGTTGGCGATACAGATGAAGGAGAAGGGCACGACGCCGGTGGGCTGGCCGCCGCAGTACATCGCGGGGACGAGTCGGGGTGGGCCGGCTGCTTGATATCTAGCTGCTGCGATGAGCTATGAGCTATGAGCTATGAGCAGCGGCATTTTGCTCCCTCTCCCGCTTCGCGGGAGAGGGCTGGGGTGAGGGCACGCGGGACTAGCCACTAACGGCGCAACGCGCCCTCATCCGCCCTTCGGGCACCTTCTCCCGCCAAGCGGGAGAAGGAAACCGCGCAACTCACCGCTCCAGAATCGCCACCACACCCATACCACCGGCCGTGCAGATCGAAATCAAACACCGCCCACCACCGCGCTGCTTCAACTCCTTCGCCGCGGTCGCGACGATGCGCGCGCCGGTCGCGGCGAACGGGTGACCGGCCGCCAGCGAGGAACCGTTCGGGTTGATCTTGGCCGGATCGATCCGCCCCAGCGGCGCGTCCAGGCCGAGGCGGGTCTTGCAGTAGTCCTCGCTCTCCCACGCGCGCAGCGTGCACAGCACCTGCGCGGCGAAGGCTTCGTGGATTTCGTAGATGTCGAAATCCTGCAAGGTCAGGCCGTTGCGCTTGAGCATCTCCGGCACCGCCACGGTCGGCGCCATCAGCAGGCCCTCGCCGTGGACGAAGTCGACCGCCGCGACTTGCGCGTCGCGCAGATAGCACAGCACTTCGTGGTTATGCGCCTGCGCCCATTCCTCCGAAGCCAGCAGGCAAGCCGACGCGCCGTCGGTCAGCGGGGTGGAATTGGCCGCCGTCAGCGTGCCGCGCCCGGAGGTCTTGTCGAACGCCGGCTTCAAGGTCGCGAGCTTTTCCAGGGTGCTGTCGGCGCGCAGGTTGTTGTCGCGCGACACGCCTCGGAAACTCACCACCAGATCGTCGAAGAACCCGCGCTCGTAGGCCGCGGCCAGCTTGAGGTGCGACGACAGCGCCCATTCGTCCTGCGAATCGCGCGAGATGTTCCACTGCTTGGCCATGTCCTCGCAGTGCTCGCCCATGCTCTTGCCGGTGCGCGGCTCGGCCACGCCGGGGAACTCGGGCTTGAGTTCGCGCAGGTGGAAGCCCTTAAACGCGGCGAGCTTGTCCTTGGTCGAACGCCCGCGCGCGGCTTCCAGCAGGCGCCGGCGCAGGCTCTTGCCGTACACGATCGGCACGTCGGAGGTCGTGTCCGAACCGCCGCCGATGCCGGCCTCGATCTGGCCGACCGCGATCTTGTTGGCGATGGTGATGATCGAGTCGAGCGAGGTGCCGCAGGCGCGCTGCAGGGTGATGCCCGGCGTCAGCGGCGACAGGCCCGACGACAGCGCGGCCTCGCGGCCGAGGTTCCAGTCGCTGCTGTGCTTGATCACCGCGCCCATCGCCACTTCGCCGAGCTGCTGGCCGTGCAGGCCGAACTTCTCGACCAACGCGCCCAGGGTGCGCACCGACATGCCCAGGTTGCCGACATCCGCATAGGCGGTGTTTTGGCGGCAGAACGGAATACGCACGCCACCGAGCACGGCGACGGGACGGTTTTGGCGCATCGGCACACCTCGCAAGGAGTTCTCACAGGGCCCGTCGCGGCGGACCGGGCATAATGGGCCCCAGTGTAGCGCCGCACACGCGCTCTACCAAACGCCAGCGTATCTTCGGTGACCATGAGCTCAGCCAGCCCCTCCGCCAGCGGCCCGTCCGCGCCCCTGCACGTCCTCGGCGCCCTCGCGCTCGAGCTCAAGGGCGACGCCGCGGTCAGCCGCAGCGCCTTGCCGCGCCACGACGCGGGCGCCCTGTCGGAGAAGATCGCCCGCGACCTGGCCGGCTTCGCCGCCGAGACCGCGGCGCTGGACCTGGTCACCGTCGGCGCCCACTACGACCCGGTCGAACTGCTGCGCCCGGGCTGGCCGCTGCACCGCGAACTCGACGAACTGTCGGCCAACGCCCCGCGCGAGCGCGGCGCCGGCGACGCCGGCCGGGTGATCGCGTTCGGCGCCCACGAACAGCAACTGCCCGGCGCGCTGGCGCCCTCGCCCGATTACGCCGGCGGCCCGCTGCGGCTGGTGCCGTTCGTGCTCAGCGGCGACCCGGACCGGGTCGCGCGGGTCGGCGAACTGCTCGAATCCAGCCTGCTCGAACGCGGCATGGCCGGCGCCGACACCGCCCTGGCCGCGCAGGAAGCGTTCGGCCTGCAGGTCGAACACGCGCGCTACCTGACCGTGCACGACCTCGCCGCGATGATGGCCATGCAGTACGACCATGCCGGCCTCGGCCCGCTGTGGCCGCTGCTGGAAACCGCGCTGCTGCAGCCCGACGGCGAGGAATGGCTGGACGCCCCGCCCGAGCCGCTGATCCATTACAGCGAAGGCGAAGCCCGCATCGCCCTGTTCTCGCCGAACGCCTGGCATCAGCGCTACGCGCCCGAAGCCCCGTGCGGCACCGAGGAATGCCGCGAGAAACTCAATCGTCGCTATCAGCACTTCGAAGCGCGGCTCAAGCAGATCGCCGCGGTGCTGGGCGCGCATGGGGTGCCGGTGACGTTCGTGCATTGCGATGGGGCGCCGGAGCCCGGTCAGTTGTAAGCACGACCGACGGCGCGGAAGCTCCCGACGATCCGGCCTAGGGTTCGCCCGCGACGGGTTCCGGCGGCTCGACCACATAGTCGTCGCCATACAGCGAGCAGTACTCGAGCCAGCGTTTCGCCGGTGGCGCGATCACCCCGTACTCATCGCCTGTGCGACGGCTGAAACGGCAACGCGTGGCCGGCGATTCGCCGTCCTTGTCGTCGCCGACGAAACCGGCATCGGCCAGGATGATGAAGTCCGGCCTTTCATCGAACACCGGGCGCGGCCGATGGCGCACGCGGTAGACGTGATACTCCCAGGCGCAGCAACTCGCGCGGCCGGATTCGACCAGATACTCGCCATCGAAACTCACATCGGCCCAGGCGCCGGCATGCATCAGGTACAACTGGCGCTGCTGCGGGTCGAAGCGATGGATCTCGCCTTCGCAGTTCGGCCCTGCGCCGCACTGGCCGCCCTGGCGCAGGTCGAACCACCCGTCGCGATCGAAATCGACCAGGCTCGCGGCCCAGGAGCCCGGCGTATCGGGCGACTGGTAATGCATCAGCTCGCGCGCCGCATCCTCCGGCCTGACGCGGTACCAGACCGTCGCCGACATCTGGTCGCCGCCCTCGCACGAACGCTTGCGCAGTTCCAGTTGCGAGCCGTCGCGATTGTGTTCGATCTGGGTATCGGTGCTGCACTTACCTACGATATCGCTCGCGCGATCGTCGCCGGATGCACAGGCGCGACCCGCGGACAGCACGCAGGCCAGCGCGAATCCGATGCGCGCCGTCGTGAGCATCGCGCCCGTCATGTGTGCTGTTCGTAGATGTGATATCCCGCATCGACCATGCCCATCGCCTCGTAGGTGCGTTGCGCATTGGCGTTGGCGCGCTCGACATACAGCCGCAGACCGACCACGCCCGGCGTCGCCCGCGCCAACGCCGCCACGTGGCCGTGCAAGGCGTTGTAGACGCCCTGCCTGCGGTGCTCCGGCGCGACGTACACGCTCTGGATCCACCACCAGTCGCCGTTGCGCCAGTCGCTCCATTCATGGGTGAACATCAAGGTGCCGGCCGGGACCGCGATGGTTTCGTTGCCGGCGACTTCGGCCTCGCGCATGGCGATGAAGTAGCGCGCCCGGGCCGCATCGGCCAGGCCGCCGGCGACGCCGGCGCGCACGGTGTCGGGGTCGAGCCGCTTGTGCTCGGTTTCCCAGGCCATCGCGATCATCCAGTCGGCGATCAGGTCGCGGTCGGCGGGAACGGCGTCGCGGATGCGCAAGTGGGTCATGGCGTGGGTCGCTGCATGGGATGCGCCCAGGATAAGGCGATGCGTGGCCGATGGGCGATGGCGACGCCCGCTCTGAATCGTTATCGGCGCGACGCCGTGACCACGTGCACGCACGCGGGACCTCGGTGCTGCGAGGCCTATTACGGTTAGGCCTTCAGGCCTTCCGCTTCCGGCTCAGATCGCCGCGCGGTGATCGGCGAAACCCTGGGCGCCGGTTGATCGAATCCTCGAATTCAAGCTCGAGCGGACCGAACGGTTTCGGACCTGAAGGCCCAGCATCGACAGATCCCGCGGCACCCGATCGATCCGATTCGCCAAACCCGCCATCGCCTCCCGCCGCGGCGGGAGGCGATCGGCCGCGCTCAGCGCAGATCAACCGTCACTGCACGATCTTGATCACGCCGCAGGCCACGCGCGCGCCGGCGTTGCCGGCGGGCTGGCTTTTGTAATCGTCCTGGACGGCATGCACGATCACCGCGCGACCGGCGACATCGTTGGCCGCGCCGCCGCCGAGAGTCACGCCGCTGGCATGCGCATCGACCTTGGCCACGCCTTCGGCATCGGAGTTGAGATTGTCCATGTCGCCGGCATGATGCGCGCCGTGACCGACCTGACCGTGCGGCTGGCCAGCCGGATTGAAATGGCCGCCGGCGCTGCTCGCGTCGGCCGCGCTGCAATCGCCCTTCTCGTGGATATGGATCGCATGCACGCTGTTGGGCGTCAGTCCGCCGATCTCGCCGGTCAGATGCACGCCGTCGCCCATCGGGCGCAAGGTCAACTTGCCGCTGACCAGGCTGCCGGAGGCCGAGGCGAGCACCACCATCGCCGATTGCGCGGTCGACACCGGCCTGGGCGGCGCGGGCGGCGGCGTGGGCTTGGTGGTTTGTCCACCGCAGGCGGCCAACGCGCCGACGAATGAGGCGATCGTGATCGTGCGAAGTACGTGGTTCATGCGGGACTCCTGTGCGTCGGCGCCATGACGCGGCGCCGGATGGGACGGTGGCCCGACGCTAGCCCCGCGCGGGTTCAGCGCAGGTGAAACGGCGGCGGAGAGAGGCTGGCGAATGGCTGGCGAATGGCTGGCGAATGGCTGGCGAATGGCTGGCGAATGGCTGGCGAATGGCTGGCGAATGGCTGGCGTCGCGATTATGGCGGCCTGGGCGACGGCGCGACATCGGATCGGCGATTTCGCCAAGTGCTGCATCGCCGGACGGGCGGTGCTGGGCGGATGGCGGGAATTGGCCTCGAAGCGATGCGTTCGTCGCGATGCGATGTGACGCGGTCGCGGCTCGCGCCGCTCCTACAAGGGCTCCCTGTAGGAGCGGCGCGAGCCGCGACCGCGAATCACACGCTCCGGCGCCACCGGATGAACTACCGAACGAATGAACTACCGAACACATCAACTAACTGCGCTTGCGCCCCGGCCCCAACTTGCGCGTCAAGGTATTGCGCCCCAGCCCCAAGCGCGTCGCCGCCTCGGTGCGCCGCCCACCGGTATGTTCCAGCGCCGCTTCCAGCAAGGCGCGGTCGAAGCGCTCGCGCGCATCGGCATGCAGGTTCGCGCGGCCGTCGGCGAGTTGCGCGCGCGCCCACGACGACAGCTGCGCTTCCCATTCGGCCGCGTCGCTCGGCTTGCGCACCGAAACCCCGAGCACCTCGTCCATGTCTTCGCGGGTGATCGTATCGCCCGGCGCCAGCGCGGCCAGGCGCCAGCACACGTTCTCCAGTTCGCGCACGTTGCCCGGCCAATCGTGCGCGCGCAGCCGCTCCAGCGCCGGCTTGGACAGGCGCTTGGCCGGCGCCGCGAACCGGATCGCGGCCGAGGCGAGAAAACGTTCGGCCAGTTGCGGCACATCCAAGCGGCGTTCGCGCAACGGCGGCAGGCGCAGGCGCACCACGTCCAGGCGATGCAGCAGATCGGCGCGGAACTGGCCCTGCGCGACGAGAGTTTCCAAATCCTGATGGGTCGCCGCGATCACCCGCACATCGACCCGGATCAATTCGCGTCCGCCGACGCGGAAGAACTCGCCTTCGGCCAGCACCCGCAACAAGCGGGTCTGCAACGGCAAGGGCATGTCGCCGATTTCATCGAGAAACAGGCTGCCGCCGTCGGCCTGTTCGAACCGCCCGACATGGCGCCGCTGGGCGCCGGTAAAGGCGCCGGCCTCATGCCCGAACAGTTCGCTTTCCAGCAATTCCGACGGAATCGCCGCGGTGTTCAAGGCCACGAACGGCCGCGCCGCGCGCGGCGATTCGCGATGCAGCGCGCGCGCGACCAGTTCCTTGCCGGTGCCGGTTTCGCCGGTGATCAGCACCGACAGCGGCGCCTGCGCCAGGCGTCCGATCGCGCGGAACAAGGTCAGCATCGCCGGGGTGTCGCCGATCAAGGTATCGGCGGCGGCCTGCGGCGTTTCGGCGACCTCGTCCTGCGCTTCGTTCGCCGCCAAGGTGCGCGCGGCCAGCGCCACCGCATCGTCCAGGTCGAAGGGCTTGGACAGGAACTCCTGCGCCCCGCCGCGAAACGCACCGGCCGTGCTCGCCACATCGGTGTAGGCGCTCATCACCACCACCGGCAACGACGGCGCGCGCGCCTTGAGCTTCTCAAGCAGCACCAGGCCGCCATCGCCGGGCATGCGCACGTCGGTGAACAACAGGTCCGGCGCGCCGCGCTGATCCAATGCATCCAGCGCATCGGCCGCGTTTTCGAACGCATCGACGTTGTAACCGGCCTCGCGCAACGCCGTCGCCAGCACGAAGCGCACCGAACGATCGTCGTCGACCACCCACACCCGCGCCGCGCTCATGTCGCGTCTCCTTCGCTTTCGATATGCATCGGCAACAGCAGGGTGAACACGGTGTGGCCCGGACGCGAGCGATACGCCAGCGAGCCGCGGTGCTCGCGCGAGACCTGCTGCGCCAGCGCCAGGCCGAGCCCGCTGCCTTCGGCGCGGCCGGACACCAGCGGCAGGAACAGCTGCTCTGCCAGTTCGTCGGGCACGCCGTGGCCGTCGTCGATGATCTCCAGACGCAACGCGATCGGATGCGAAGTGTCGGCGATGCGCACGCCGTGTTCGATGCGCGTGCGCAGATTGACGTGGGTCGCGCCGGCCTCGATCGCGTTGCGCACCAGGTTCCACACCGCCTGCATCAGGCGATCGGCGTCGCCGTCGAATTCGGGCAGGCTCGGGTCGTAATCGCGCACCAGCCGCACCGCCCAACCCGCGTCGGCCTCGGCCAGACGCAGCACGCGTTCGAGCACGGCATGAATGTTCAACGGCGCGTGCGGCCGCGGCGGCGCCGGCGTCAGCAGACGGTCGACCAGGCCGGTCAGGCGCTCGACCTCGCTGTCGATCAAGCCGATCAACTCGCGCGAATCGGCATCGTCGACCCGCCGCGCCAACAGCTGCGAGGCACCCTTGAGCCCGGCCAACGGATTGCGCAATTCGTGCGCGAGCCCCTTCAACGACGCAGACAACGCCGACGGCAGCAGCAAGGCCGGGTCGTCGCCGGGAAATTCGTCGACCGGGTGCGCTTCCAGCAACCAGCCGCCACCTTCGCGCCGGCTCAGCCACAGATCGGCGAAACGCTCCTCGCCGTCGGCGTAACGCAGCCGCATCCGCCGCATCCGCAGCGGCGCCTCGTCGCCGCCTTCGCGCGACAAGGCCAGCGCCAGACGACCGTCGCCCGCGTCCAGGCCGGCCAGCGGCCAACCCAGCAACCGCCGCGCGCCGATTCCGAACCAGCGCGAGAACGCGGTATTGCAGCCGCTCAAAGTCCCACCCGCATCGCTCCAGGCGAGCGGCGTGGTCAGGCTGTCGAGGCTCAGGTCGGGGGCGGGCTGGGGGTCGGCGGGCATTGCACCATCTTAGTGCAAAGCTTCGGGGGAGGATCGGCTACCGGTCGCGGGCTTGGCGCCGGTATTCGTCACATTTCAGGTCCACGGCGGCAGCCGTGACTGGATGGAAACCCGTTACCTGATGGTCCTGGGGACCTGCTGAGCCTGTGCGTGTCGATCGCGCGGAGTGGTTGGGTTAAATCGCGACAGAGGGATCAAGTGCATTCGCGCAGGACGATGGCGATCGGTTGTCGCCTCATGACGCCAGGCGGTGGAGCGAAGGCTCGAACGCAAGCGATTGCATCGTGATGTCCTCGCCACTCGCGCATCGCCTTGGCGAGTGACACATGAAGATCACTTTCAGTCCACATGTTCATTATCGACGGGCCGAGGGGATACGAGCTCGACTGTGTAACGCCGCTTTAACTTCGTCATCTGCTTGCGCGTTTTTCCAAATCCGACCTCGCCCGACAATCCACGAAACACGGTTAAATCCAGCAATAACCAAAGATATCGTCATCACCGATCGCGAAGTCCCGCGCTCGACGAACCTCATCGAAACTGCAGCCGCGCGACTGAATCGGCGACCGCTCGTGAGTTGTTGAACGCAACCCTTTACGCGGCATCGACGAGGGGCGCCGGATAACATCGGCCCAACATCCCACGCAGTACCATCGACGCGCGGCAAAGTCGTTTACTAAGGAGAGTAAGCATGAAGAAGTGGTATGTAATCGCCCTGATGGGTGTCGCTTTCGGCATGAGCCACAACGCGTTCGCGGAAGTGGTCAATCTGACCAACAGCGCGTCCGGCCCGACCCGCGACAGCGCCATCGCCTCGGTGAAGGAAAAATTGACCGCGGCCTGCACCGAACGCGGCGGCAAGCCCGACCCGGATTCGTTCAAGCTCGACGGCGAGCAGAAGAGTCCCAACCCCGACGTGCCCAAGCCGTTTCATATCGATGCGCGGATGAAATGCGATCTTCCGGAAGGTTGATCGCGGCGCTGGCCGATCCGACGGGTTGGCCGAAGCGTGATCCAGCAAGGGCCTCGCTTCGGCGAGGCCTTTTGCTTGTGGCGGGTAGATCGGCCAAAGCCAATCCGAAATGGCGATTGGCTTGCGCAGCCCCCGCCGATCCGACGAATTGAGCGCGTCGCCACGCGGTTCCGATTGACGCCCCGCCATGGTCCGTCGAGAATCCGGCCATTCCCCCTTGGGGACCGATCGCAACCAGGATGGTCGTCATGACGATGCGCAAGGCGCGACTGATCGTGATGTTGGTAGGGATACTGCTGCCGTATGCGGCGCGTCTGCCGCACGGCATCGGCTGGCTTGCGCAATACACGGACACGGGCATCGGCGCCTGGCTGTTCCTGGGCGCCTTCAACGCCATCGCCTGGGGCGCCATCATCGCCGTCAGCCTCCTCTACAAGCGTCCGTCGTCCCTATGGGCGCCCGCGCTGCTGGGCTTCGGTTTTCTCGCCTTCGCCCATTACTCGCTGGATCTGGCCGCAGACGCGCAGGCGGCGGTCGCCTTGGTGTTCATCCCGATCTATGCGCTGGTGCCGATCGCGATCGGCGCGATCGTCGGGTACTTCATGGATCGGGCGGCACGGGTGCCTAGTGCTGCTTAGCGGCTGAGGTGGCTGGGGCTACCAACGGCGCCGTCGGGTCGATTGAGATTCCGGCAACTATGCGGGCGTCGACTTCGCAAGCGTGACCAAGGCGCATTTGATCCAAAGAATCTCCGTGATGCTCTTACGCTGTTTGTCGGCGTTCCGTGTGCCGGCGCCGATCGGCTCGACCATGCGTTCCGGGAAACATCGCGCTGCCGATTCACGCGTTCACGACCTGCCAGTCTTTCGCGACGAACTGTTCAACATCGTCGAAATGATCGACCCGACCATCGACCCTTAACCTGACACTCGCAACACGAGCGACCGAGGCGTCGGGCGTTGGCCAAAGTCTTCCGGCTGTAGGCCAAGTAGGTAGAGCGCATCCTCGACGTCATACAACCGGAATAATTTCGCGCATCAGCCGCTGCCTGATTGATAGCGGCTGTCTACTCATTTGATCGCGTCAGAAATTTCCTCGGCGTCACCCTTGCGAAGCCATCAATACGTCCGCACCCGCTGCATACCGATCGTCCTTTCGCAGGTGATACAACAAACAATCCACCATCGCATTGCTCTGGTCGTCTTTTGCGATCACTTCGCTGTTCGGATCGTTACCCTCATCGCTCTTCAACATCAAAGGACGATACTGCCAATGCCTACGGTTCGATAGTGCAATCGCCTGTCGAAGCAGAACATCGGACATCTCCTCAGCCACGCCGACGGCGAACACCAACAAGTTGTCAAAATCCTCGTCGAGGCGGAGCGCCTGCGCGCTAACGTACAGTGCATCCCCTATCAGCAGATAGCGCTTGCGAACTTCATCCGACGGTAAGGATGCACTGTCAAGCACGGCCTCTTCGATCGTGCTCAGACCAATGATCTCGGACGGATCAATTGAATTCAGGCTGGCGCTCATATTTCCCCCAGATCACGGGCGACCACTCGGGCTTGATTGGTGAACGCCCGAAGATGCGTCTTCAAGGGCATATCCCTGATGAAAGTGGGAAGATTTCCACGTCCGCTATTGAGGATATTCATCATTTCAAGCTGATGATAAAGCGTGTTTTCAGATTGGTGGAAGCGCGAAGTACCGCCGCCGAACCTGCCTTCGGATTGTCCGGCCATCGCAAGATGCACTGGCGCAAGATCTTCCGGCATGAACCTACCGGAGTGGCTGCCGATGCAGCACGCGGCCGGCGGCGTCGAAGTACTCCAGGTGTTGGCTCAAACGGCCCAGGGCGTCGTGGACGTAGCGCTCCTTCAACGCGGCCGACACGCTGCCTCCCAGCGGTTGCGCAATGAATAGCGGGCTTAGCCTTGACGCGCGGAGCACAGCGCTAACCTGCGACGACACCAGCGCTCCTCGGGAGCCCCCCGCTGCGGCGCTTTGGCTTTGCAGCTGAAACCGCCGCGACCACAATTCGCGTTCAGCTTGAACCGCGCAGCGGTTAAGCCGACGCGCCCGCATACCTGCACACGCGAAGCGTGGGCACGTAGTGGGCATTCGGCTGTTGTAGGCGTGCACCGCACGCGTGCAGGCACGTGGCGATGAACTCGCCGAAGTGGTAGCAGTCGATCCACACGCAACTCGGTGAGGATGGACGAAGGAACGCGGCCATGGATGGTCGCGCGAAGCACGACGGACGTTCGGGTCGCGGTGCCCCCGGCGCGGTACGCGCCGCGAGCAAGGAGCGCCGTGGCCGTCGACGGCGGGCCAAGGATGGCCTGCAGCGGGATGTTCGGTGCACGGTGAAGCGGTGGTTGCTGTTGCCCCTCGCGTCCGATCGCAATGCCAGTTCGGCGCAGCGATACGGCTTCGGCTTGAACGGCGAAGCCGTTGAGCCGAGCCGCTAGTGTCAGCACGGTCACGGCTCAGATAACGCAACCTGAGCCCCAGCCTGACTCCGTTCTTGTTTTTCCGCAGGAGTTGTTCAGAGCTTCCCTAAAGCTGCCCAACGCTCCTGTACTCAGGTCGACACAAACACTTCCAACACCAGATCCAAGTACCGGGTCTTGCCATGTTCGTCCAAGGACTTGCCCTCATCCAACGCGACGATCATCTTGACTCTCGCACCGGGTCTGTAAAGCGCCAAGTCCGCCCGATCGTTCACGAAGCACTGGTGATATTCATACTGACCGCCGTCAACATCCATCTCGAAGCTGGGCTCGTACTCGGCTGAATCGGCATTCATCACTTCCATCACGACGCCCTCTTTCACAAACGAACGGATGACGCCGCTCCTGACATTACTCCACCACTCCTCTGTGCCTAGGAGTCCGTGCGTGCCTTTCAAACCGAACACCTTTTCCTCCGGATCCAAGGTTGCCTCTTGAATGGCGGTCAGGAATGCCGGATCGGCCCTCAGCTCCTCCTGAAAGGTAAAGACTCTCTTTAAACCTGTCATCGATCCCTTCCTTTACTTATCTCGCCCTTGGCTGACAACTGTATATCCGACGATGTTGGATCTGAAGATCTCGATTCCCGCGCCCTTGCCTAGCAATATGTTCGGCATACCTCCCTCGTTTTTGAACTGCACATATTTCTGCTGCCAGTTCACATGCAAACACTGTTCAAAAAATCCGCCTTCCACGACATTGCTTGCGCCTTTGCTCCATGGACCAATACGCACCTTGCTTCCGACGCCGCCTATGTCTGCAACCACATTGTCCAAAGCACGGAACTTACCGAAGCACCCCACCTTAGCCAAAGGCAACGGAATGCCGACAACACCGCCTATGGTCTCGCCTGCCGACAAGTAGTCACCACGACTCCATGCTCCATATGTTCCGTCCCAAGTATTGGACGGCACACCCAAGCAATTTCAACTGGTGAACTGGCAGAGATCGTATTTGCAAATTCATCGCTGATCGACACAACGATCAAGTAATCGAAAGTCTCTAAAGGCTAAACTCCTCTGACGGTTAGCCGTAAGTCACAGTTTGTGCAGGTGATTAGAAAGCCGCTACCACCATCATTAAAATCAAAATCTCCAGCGCACCATGGACATCTCTTTTCAGTACGACCATTCTCAATGGACTTAGAAAATGCTTGTTCCACATGGAGAGCTTCTTCTTCCGTGGGGCATCTTTTGTCAGTAGCCATAGAGCATCTCTCGCATAAATTAATTCATCCGAATAGGCGCACCAGCTTCTCTAGCGCGCATGGTTGCATCATTCAAAAGATAAATGCGCTCCATTTGGTTCAGTCCTGGTGCATTTCTCGCAGTCCAATAGCTCGCCCTGAGCTCATCATTCCAAGCACCTGGGGGAACAGATGTGCCTCTATGCGCTTTGTGCCCAAGTTCGTGCGTAGAAAAACAAGGGTCAAAACAGGGGTCAGAGTGGACTTTCTAAGGAAAGTCCACTCTGACCCCTGTTTTGAAGAACATGCTCCAGCTTTTGAGCACCATATAGCTCGCCAACGGCGTCTCCTCTATTCATCAGAACAGTGCCATTGACTCGTCTGGCACTGCCGGTGTTTGCAACGTTCAGCATAGATAGGCGCCATGAACGAGCTCGGCATCCCGCTCGAAGTTACCTAAATCTTGAACTGAAGTTGCGTCCTTTAACGTAGAAATATCGACAGCATTGAGAGAGTCACGCAACTCATCTCGAACATCGGACTCAAACGGATCACCCAACTTAAGATGCACGCCATTAGCATGCGCGACTTTGAACAACGCAATATGCGTAGCACACCTTATCCAAGGGGATGAAACGTTAAGCAGGCGCTCCATCTCATCGTATGTAAAGGCAAATGCCTGATATCGATTCATTCCACCTTTTTCAAGAGCGGAATTGAACACGGATTCTACCGCCAGCAAGAGCATCGGATAAGACCTTTTCCGGCCACCCGCAACATCACTACTAGTCATGACGTCAGTTTCCTGTAAATACGTTCAGTTGGATATTCTGACCCCTGTTTTCAAGCACAACTATGCCAATCCGATTGTCGAGCCAGTAAGGGAACATCGCCCCCTGGCTTCGTCGGCGCTGGATGCGCGCGACCCTACCGATCAACTTGACGCACTTGCTATCGCACCCTGTGTTCGGATCCGTATCAGAACTCAACAAACCGTTCAATTTATTCGAGTAAAACTAACGCGCTCGGTCCCTACCGATTACACGCAATGCTCATAACTCAACCGCAGTGATCTGCGGTAGCAGCGAAGGATCGAGCGCTCGTAAGAAGGTGGATCGACCTCAAGCCATATCAGGAAGTCCACTCTGCCTCTGTTCGCCCGCCTGTTCCGGCAAACTTGAGGCGCCTTGTTGCACCCATAGCACCAAGGGCTGAGCGCTTAACAACCCGCATGGGAAATCGGTGCTTTACAAGTTACGTGCTTGCCCTCGCCTCTCAGGTTGAACCTAACAGCCATCTCGCCGTGGCCGGCAAACATCATTCGCACAGTGTTCTTTCCGGCGGCTCAGGAGTATCCCTTGTCCAATTCCAACCTGTTTTATTAACAATGATATCCTCGAAATCACAGGAAACCGTGATAAACCGTTTTTCACTTCTGAGACTAGACACAAGCGTCGCCACCGCAGATTGAAAACCTAAAATGTACTCCGGGACTTCCTTCAAAGTACCAACCTCCACATAATACCGTGAACACTCGATAAAACTATAAGGAACCAACCTCCTAGCCATCTCTTTGAAATCTTCGTTTCGATAGACAATAATTTCGATGGAAAATTCATTAAAAATATCAAATTCCAGTTTTTTTAAAAGCCCTTGAAGCTCCAAAATTTCTTCATCCGTATCAACATATAGCTTACAGAAATATGGATCAGGCATAGCCCTTCCTAGAAACCGAAATAAAGCGGCGTTTGAGGCCCATTGTCAAATACTCCCCAAGCTTCAGTGATGGAAATCTGGACCTTCTCAGGAGGCAGCCTGAAAACAGGGGTCAGAGTGGACTTTCTGAGTAAAGTCCACTCTGACCCCTGTTTTCGGACCCCTGTTTTCGGAGAATATGCGCCTCGACTGCCGTTCTTCCGACAAGACACTATCCGTCGAAATTCCCGTCCAATCGCGCACGCTGGAATTACCTCAACGCGCGCCCGGCAACCTCGATCGCCAGCTAAGCATCAATCCGTCTCATCCGACTTGCCCCAGTCGCCCAACGGGTAGTACTTAGGCGCCCGATCCAATCCATCCCAAAAAACCAGAAGGCCATGGCAGTGTGGACAACGGTAGGTAACCTTGCCCCCAGCCATCATCGTCACCTGCATTTTTACATGGCCGTCGTCCGCTTCGTTCAAGGCCAAGACCATGGCATCCGAAACTTCATCTAGATCGACATCGGCGATCAAATTGAATTGATGCGGGCATGGAATCTCACCGTCATTGAACGTTTTTCCGCACCCACAAAGCACCACACCCATGGATCAATCTCCTTTCACAATTCGCGCAACGGCCTGCTGATTCTTCATAAATATCACTTCCTGCAGGAACCTATTACCGCCCAAGCCATTCACCCGCTTCACTAGGTTCGACAGATCGGCCACCTGCAATGGCGTATTGTCTAAAGATATTATCAGTCGATCGGCCTGATCGAGCTTTGATTTAGCCATGCGGACCACACCACCGGACTTGTCCGTGGTAGGCGCATAAACGTCGTACTTGACACCACCTACGCCAGTCCCGGCTTCTCCGCCGACCGAGAAGTCCGATGTGCGCCCCTCCCCGCCCCTGATCTCTCCGGCAGGCTTCCTGAAATGCACATTGAGGCCTGAGTTACTCAGCATCACCGCAGCATCTAGCTCCGCCCGCGTATCTTTATTACTTAAATCCCGTATCTTTGCCCGGATTTCTCCGACATCGCCGGATATAGCGCTCACCTGCGCATGATGAGCCGAAATTTGCGGCACGAACGGATTGAATTCGCCGTCCGCGCTGGCAACCGTACGATGATTACCGGAGCCTCCGGCCAATATGTCATCGATGGCTGAGTGTCTATGACCACCTCCAGGTCCATTGACCCGACCCAATCGAGTCGCCTTGAATGGAAGGGTCGCAACTTCGTTCACCACCAACTGTGAAAACAGGGATCCGAGTAGACTTTCTAACTAATGTCCACTCTGACCCCTGTTTTCATGCATCACCTGCTGGCCTTGCAGAAAAGGCGATGCACGGCGCGACCGGCGCCGTCGTAGGCTAGGCCGTAACTCACGTCGGGATTGCCGAGCACGATCTGGCCGTTGACCAGCTTGCCGTGCGCGACGGTGACGCGGTTTTCGGCGTCGTAGTCGTACCAGTAGGTTTTCAGCGCTTCGGGGACGTTGTAACGCGGACTCTGGCTCGGCGTACCCGGGGTGTCTTCGTCGCGCGCGTACTGCCAGGTGAAGCGATCCATCACGAGCGCCGAGCTGCCGCTGGTGTAGGCCACGCCGCCGATCACCATGGTGACCGCGCCGGGCGGCACCTGCACCGGACCGAGTTCGGATTCCTGCCAGCCCGAGCCGCTTTCGATCATCGTGCCGCGCGCGACGCCGTTGCCGTTGGCGTCGAGGAAGTGGATGAATACGCCGCCGCCGGAGCGGCTGCTGTTGCGCTGGACCATCGCGCTGGCGCTGATCCATTGACCGGGGCGCAGCACCGGACGCGCATCGCTGTAGATGCGACCGGCGGTTGGGCCGAAGAACGCGGCGCTCAAGTCGGGGTTCGGCAGGCCGTTGGGCACAATGTTCCAACCGGGTTCTTTCACGCTCCAGCCGGTGTCGCCGTCGATGAAATCGCCGTTGGGCACCGAGAACGACCAGCGAAAGTCGTCCATCCACAACGGATCGTTGCCGCTAGTGCGATACGCCACACCGCCGATCTTCATGTAGGCCGCGCCCGGCGGCACCAAGGCGCTCAGCGACGAAGGATGCCAGGCGCCGCCCGAGCCGCTGGTGAACATGTTGCCGCGCACCACGCTGTCGAGCAGCGGGTTGGCGCCGGCTTCGCCGGCGCTCGATAGCGCACGTCGAGCAGCGCTTGCCAGGCGCGGATTGATTGATGATTGCTGTTTGCCTAGATTTCAAAGAACAGAGAGACTCTTAACCTACAAAAGTACAGGCTTGTAACTTGAAATACGGTCTGCGATTTCTTCGGCAGTCAGATCTTCTTCCGGATAAAAAATCATATCCGAAACCTTTGGCATAACAGCCCACACACACAAATCATTCAGAAGGCCATCCGACTCCTCCTCCGATCCTTCTGATTTCATTAACTTATCAATCGCCCCTGTAAGATCAGACCATGAAGAGAAATTCATTATCACCCCCGATAGTGATACTTTCCATCGAGGATATCTTTATGAAGGCGTCGTGCCGCACGCGACGCTGATGCCGGTACCGTCGAGGAGGTGAATGAACACCCCACCGCCGGAGTGGCTGCTGTTGCGCTGAGCCATCGCGCTGGCGCTGATCCATTGGCCGGGGCGCAGTGCCGGACGCGCATCGATGTGGATGCGGCCGACGTCGGGTCAAAGGATGAGAAAGTTCACTTGAAATCGGGCGCCTGGAATCTGTTTCCGGATAATAATTCGCGGGACACTCAAACTCCAGCCGTTACCCCCCTACTTCTTGGCCCGCATTGTCAAAAATTAAGATCCAGAAAGCAAATCACCGCACTCTGCCGCACATCGAGCCTCTATCTCAGCTGGAGAAAGTATGCGCTCATCAATATCACAAAGAACAATATTCCACTTCTTTGAAAACATGTAGGCAACATAGACGTAAAGGCTGTCCTGCTTACTTCCGCGACCACACTCCATTTCGATGACTACTTTTGGCGGGGCGCATAAAATTTTCGCGCACGCGTTGTCGAAATCCTGGTCATAGAGCATTTCAGTCATCCACTCAGACTGGATGGCGAGCCATACGTTAGTGTCACCATTATTCACGCCGTACCTTCCCCCGCCACCGCCTTCGACTAACCACCCTCCGATTGAAAAACAAAATTCACCCAACTCTTTAGAACACACGAATTCGGAAGTAATTATTGAAGCTGACAGACCCATTACTACAGCCCTCCCTTATCGGCATTGTAACGGAGCAACTGATCTATATTGTGGACAACTTCAATAGCCCCCGCTTTTTTATAAGCTGCAACAGCCTGTCGGCTAGTCATGTTCGGAAGAAAAAGTATAACAGGCTTATTCTCAGGATTTATTTTTCTATTGTTAATAAGATTCTCTAGTTGCTCTTTCTTATTCGGCTTTTTACCAATCCCAATCTCTATTATAAAACGAGGAGTTTCAATATCAATCTCCCCAATTCCGTTTCGACTATTGAACCCTCGATGAAATGGTTTCTGGAAATTAAGCAGAAGCTCATGTTCATCCAAAGCTTTAGCAACTTCGCCCTCCAACCGAGTACCAGGCTTACTGGATGCGAGGGCATCTTTTATTTTCGCCGTATACTTCCCAGGTACCACAGTAGCTCTACGCGCAGCTGCGGCGGCCTTGATAATACGAGTCGCCCCAGCGACACCTTTGACCGCCAAACCAGCTACCGTAACACCCAAAGCGGCTGTGGACACGGCATCGTAAGCCGCCTTTCCAGCGGCGCGGCCAAATGCGAAATCATGGTACAGCCGGTTATCGGCAGGACTCTCTGCAGTACTGTACAAAGCCCCTAGCTCATCCCAGCGAGACTTTGCGTATTTCTTGGAGTTCTCAAGAGGACTCGACAGAAAATCTGTTACTGCCTCGAACATCGCACCGTATTTTTGATTGACCTCATCGACGCCAAAGTCGAAATTCGTAGTCTGAGATGCGTAAAGAATGAGGGTGTCTGTTGCTACTTCGGCCACGAATCCGATGGCGCCCGCTATGTCATTTGCGATAAGTCCATCGATGGCGATGCCGTGCGCGATCCCCATCCCTCGAACATATGTTTCTACCGCCGGATCATCGCTTCTAATTTCACCTAATTGCCGACCAGCTCGATTCAGGGCATCAATTGCTTGATCCAGCTTTCCTTCCAAACCCGCTAATCCTGGCGCGATATCCCGTAATAATTCGGCGGGATCGACTTTGGTCTTCGCCCTAAGGTCTTTCTCAACCAACGGCAGCGCCGGCCCGAGCAGCGCCATTGCCCCCCACAAGCCCGATCCGATGGCGCCTGCCATAGGCGCACCCCCACCTACTTGGCCGCTAATCGACGTTAGCGAACTCCATACCCAAGCATCTGATTCATCAATTCGGCCGTCATTGCGTTGTAAGTACTGCCCAATCTCCAACAGATCAAGGTATATTTTTGCGTTCTCCCCGGCGAGCTGCGGCTTACCATTTCCATTCAGTTCACGATTATGGCGCGCGAGAGCGACTGCGCCTTCGCGTTTACTCATCCTTCCATTGGCGGGCCCGAAGAAACTGCCACCGATGGATTTTTCAACCAGTCCACTACCAATCGCGCTACCAAATGCGTCGGCCAAGATATCTTTGTAGTTAATATCTTCATCGAATCCAAGGGCACGCCGACTATGCAGGCTAACAACTCCGCCGACGAGATTATTAGTTAGATTCGTGCCGAATTTGTCCGTGATCAACCCTAACCCGTCGCTTATTCCAGAACTTATGACGGAACCAACCGTGTTGGCGGCAACGGCCTTCCAGCTGAAATGGGTGCCGGGAAC
This sequence comes from Lysobacter capsici, assembly GCF_014779555.2. Lineage (NCBI taxonomy): Bacteria > Pseudomonadati > Pseudomonadota > Gammaproteobacteria > Lysobacterales > Lysobacteraceae > Lysobacter > Lysobacter capsici. Next base: position 309,976 of record NZ_CP094357.1, on the reverse strand, counting down.
ACCGGCAATTTTATTAGCGACGTAACCACCAAGTGTGTTACCCACCGCCAGGGTGGCTACTGTCGCGTACTGATTACCTCTCAGCAATTCGGCGACGGTCTGACCGCCACCAATAACGCCCCCAAGACCTGCGCTAATGCCCGCCGTTAAACCACTGGAGACTGCTCCACGCAGGCTGAAGTGATCCACTACACCGAGGCTCTTACCTACGACTTGGCTGGCGACGCTGCCCATAAACCCGCCAACACCCGCGGCAACTGCTCCAAGCGCCCCCAGACTTCCCCCAAGCGCTGCGCCACCCGCCGCCATGACGCCGCCCATGCTCGCTGCAGCGGCGCCGAAGCCGACACTTTGTGCCGCCGCGCTCATAGCTACCGCCGCCGCGCCCGCGGTGAATACCGTCACCACCACCGCCACGGCCACCATCAACACCATTGCCAGGGCATTGCAGCTGTTCTTCGGCGGCGGCTCGATGTACGGCAGATTCGGCGTGGTGCTGCCAATCGCTTCGCTCGGATCGAACGGTTTGAATGTGTTCGCGTCGTTCGCGGTGACCTTGACGTCGGGCACCTTGATCGTGGTGCCCGCGGTCAGTTCGGTGTCGGCGCCGAGCGCGTTTGCTTCGGCCAGCACGTACCACAGGTTTTCGTTGCCGTAGACGCGGCCGGCGATGCGGCGCAGGGTGTCGCCGGCTTGCACGGGGATGCGGATGACGCCGACTTCGCTGCTCTGGTAGGCGGTCATGCGGCCGAGCAGGTCGACGTCGCCGTTGAACTTGCCCGAGGCGATGTGTTGGCCAGTCAGGTACGCATAGGTCTGGGTCTGCAGCGATTCTTCGGCGTATTGCAGGAACCGACCGTCCTTGAAGTGGCCTTCGCGGCGGCGCAGGATGTTGCCGTCGCCGTCGAAGCTGAAGTAGCGCAGTTTGTCGTCGACGCTGGATTGACCGGGGGTGCGTTCGCGCACGGCGGCGCGGCGGCCCCAGGCGTCGTATTGGCTGTAGGTGGTGGTCGCCTTGAAGTTGGTATTGCTGCTGGTGCCGTGGACGGCAGCCTCCAGGTAACTTTCGCGTGCGTCGTATTCGTAGCTGTAGTACTGGGTGTAACCCACCGGCGTGTTGGGTAGCGCGCCGGTGCTGTCCTCCAGGGCGTGGCTGACGAAGGCATAGCCGCGTTGACGGCCAGCATCGTCATAGCCGTAGCGGGCGTAGTCGACTTCGGAGATCAGGCTCAGCGCTTCGCGTTCGTAGCGTGTCCATTGCGATGCGTTGGGGTCGGGCGTCCATTGCAACGGGCGGCCGTAGCTGTATTGGCGCAGCACGCGGCCGTCGGCGTCGTACTCGTAGGTTTCGGCGTGCTTGATCCAGCCGGCGACCGGGATGTCCTTGCGCTGGTCGTCGGCGTCGAAGTACTCCAGGCGCTGGCTCAACCGGCCCAGGGCGTCGTAGACGTAGCGCTCCTTCAACGCGACCGGCGCGCTGCCGCCCAGCGGTTGCGCCATGTACACCAACTCGCGCTGGCCGCGTTGATCGTAGCGGGTGGTTTCCTGCATGACCTGCTGGCCTTGCAGAAAACGGCGATGCACGGCGCGACCGGCGCCGTCGTAGGCCAGGCCGTAACTCACATCGGGATTGCCGAGCACGATCTGGCCGTTGACCAGCTTGCCGTGCGCGACGGTGACGCGGTTTTCGGCATCGTAGTCGTACCAGTAGGTCTTGACCGCTTCGGGGGCGTTGTAGCGCGGGCTCTGGCTCGGTGCGCCGGGCGTGTCTTCGTCGCGCGGGTACTGCCAGGTGAAGCGATCCATCACGATCGCCGAATCACCGTTGGTGTACGCCACCCCGCCTATCACCATCGTCACCGCGCCCGGCGGCACCTGCACCGGGCCGAGCGTGGACTCCTGCCACATACCGTGGATGCCGCTTTCGATCATCGTGCCGCGGGCGACGCTCACGCCATTGCCGTTGGCGTCGAGGAAATGGATGAACACCCCGCCGCCGGAGTGGCTGCTGTTGCGCTGGACCATCGCGCTGGCGCTGATCCATTGGCCGGGACGCAACACCGGACGCGCATCGCTGTAGATGCGGCCGGCGGTCGGGCCGAAGAACGCGGCGCTGAAGTCGGGGTTCGGCGGGCCGTTGGGCACGATGCGCCAGCCATCCTCCTTGACACTCCAGCCGGTGTCGCCGTCGATGAAATCGCCGTTGGGCACCGAGAACGACCAGCGGAAATCGTCCATCCACAACGGATCGTTGCCGGTAGTGCGATACGCCACACCGCCGATCTTCATGTAGGCCGCGTTTGGTGGCGCCAACGCGCTCAAGGTGGACAGGTGCCACGCGCCACCTGAGCCATCGGTGACCATGTTGCCGCGCACGACGCTGTCTGGGATCGGATCGCCGTTGGCGTCGAGAAAGTAGAGGAACACACCGCCGCCGGCCTTGCCCGAATCCGATGCGCCCTGTTGCACCGCCGCGCTCAAGGTGACGCGCTCGCCGCCGCGGACCGGGATCGGCTCCTTGTAGGTGATGCGCCCGCCTTCGCCGGTCAGGTTGAACTGGGCGCTGAACCCGCTGCCCTTGTAACCCTTGCCCGGGTCGTTGCTGACGATGCTCCAGCCGTTCTCCTTCTCCCATGCGGTATCGCCGTGTTCGAAGCCGCCGTTGAACAGGCCGCCCTCGTCCATCTGCGCCAGGTTCGGATCGCCATAGTCGGTGGCGGCTTCAACCTTGCGCCGGTTGCCGACCGCGTCGTAGCCGTAGCTCACGTCGAGCAGGCGCTTGTTGCCAACTTCGTCCTGGGTTACCCGCGCGATACGGTTGTGTGCGTCGTACTCGGCGCGCACCAGCAAGTGGATGCGCTGACCGGCACCGTCGCGGGTGAAGGATTCTTCGCTGGTACGGTTGCCGGCGGCGTCGTAGGTGTAGCGGAACCAGTTATCGCCTTCGCGCAGCTCCTTCACCTGGCCGTTGGCGTAGTAGACCGTTTCGCGCGTGCCCGAGCCGACCACGATCGGCGGCAGTTCAAGCGAGGGCGCTTGCTGGCCGTCGCGCCAGCGCCGCCATTCTTCCCAGGTCATTCCTTCGCGCGGGCCTTCGCCGGATGCGGCGACCTGCTGCGTTTGCGCGCGCCAGTGGCTGGTCTGCCCCTGCAACTGGCCGGTGAGCGGGTCGTACTCGTAGCCGTAGTCGGCGCCGCTGAGGTCGTTGTGGTCGATTAGGCGGCCGAAATCGTCGTAGTCCCAGGTTTGTTCGTCGAGGTAAACGACCTCACCTTCTTCGTCGGCGCGGGTGCGGCGCCCGCCGCCGCCGCCGATCAGCGATGGATCCGACAGCGCATTGGTCTCGCGGATCTTCCTGCCGTTGGCGTCGAAGCCGTAGCTCATGGTCACGCCGGCATTGCTGCGGCTGCGGACGACGAGGCCGCGGCTGTCGTAGTCGTACAGCGCCGATTGGCCGGTGATGTCGGTCACCGCGATGCGGTCGCCGCGCTGATTGAGGCGATAGACCTCGCGCAGTTGCCAGTCGCGCGCGGTGCCTTCGCCATTGATCAGATAGTCGCCCTGCCCGGCGATGCGGCCGGCGGCATCGAACAGGCGGAAGGTCAGATGGCCCAGCGGATCCTGGGTGAGCACCTGCTGGCCGAGCGCGTCGTAGGCCATGCGGGTGACGTGCCCGGTGGCATCGCGGCCGGCGATCAGGCGACCGGCGGCGTCGTAGCTCTGCTGACGCAGGTAGCCGTTGGCGTCGCGGATGCCGAGCAGGCGGCCGAGCGCGTCGTAGAACCAGGCATTTTCGGGACGCTCGACGCGCTGGCTGCCGTCGCGATGCACGACCACGACCTCCGGCCGGGTCTGCCGCACCAACTGGTTGGCTTCGTTGTAGACGCTGACGGTGATGCCGCCGCGGGTATCGACGCTTTCGAGCGCATTGCCCCAGCGGTCCAGGCGCTGGCTCCAACGCGGGCGCTGATTGAGATCGTCGCCGAACGCCGGCTGGGTCTGTTCGATCACCCGGCCCAGGCGGTCGGTGACCTGGCTGGTCACCGCGTCGACCAGCGCGCCGTCGGCGCCGCCCAGGCGCATCGCCTGGGCGGTGGTCTGCAGATGGCCAGCCGCGTTGTAGCCGTATCGCCGCCATTGCCCGCCTTCGGCGTTGCTGGCGACGACCCGGCCGGCGGCGTCGTAGACGTATTGCGCGGCGAACTGCTCGGTCGCCAGCGCGGTGTCGGTGCGGCTGTCCTTGGCGACGATTTCGCCGAACGCGTTGTACCGCACCTGCGAGGCAGCATCGCGCGCGACACCGGTGAACTGGCCGTCCTGGTAAAGCTCGCGGGTGGTCAGCGTGACTGTCTGCCGGCCGCTGCGGTCGTAGGACGTCGCAACCACGATCACCGCGCTGCGTCCCTGGTTGCCGTCCAGGCGCGAGCGCACCTCGATCAGGTTGTCGGCTTCGTCGTACTGCTTGATGTAGACGGTGCCCGCCGAGTCGCGCTCCCACACTGCGCGCCCCTGCAGGTCGTAGCGGGTGGTGTGCAAGGTGTCGTTGGCGGCGGCCTGCGGCGCGGCCTCGCCGCTGCGCCAGCCGTTGGCGTAACGGCGCAGCTGCACGAGATTGCCGAAGGCGTCGTAGACCATCGTGCTGTACGGCGACACCCGCTCGGTCAGACCGGCGCTGTTGAGATCGACGCCGACATTGCGCAATTGATCGTAGGCATCGGCGCGAATCGCATCGCGCTCGGCTTCGAGCACCGACACGCTGCGGCCGAGCGCATCGAACACGGTGGTGGTGGCCTGGCCGTCGACGTCGACGCGCACGGCATGGCCTTCGCCGTCGTAGCCGATCGTGGTGACGACGTCGCGCACACCGCTGACGCCGTTGGCATCGTGGGTGTGGCGGGTGACGGTCTCGCTGACCTTGCGTCCCAGCGCATCGTACTGACGGCGGGTGCTGCGGTCGTAGCCAATGGCCGCGTCGCCCGCGGCCGGCAGCGCCGGCGGCTGGGCGGTGCCTAGCGCGGCGGTATCGACCGCGCGCGCGTACTCGATGGATTCCACCACTTCGCCGGTGGTGTTGTAGCGCTGCGCGCTGACATAGCCTTCCGGATCGACGCTGAGCGTGAGCCGGCCCAGCGCGTCGTAGTAACGGTAGGTGTCGGCCCAGCGGGCGGCGTCGAGCTGTTCGGATTCCTTGACCAGATCGCCATACGCGTCGTAGACAAAACGCTTGGCCGGCGCGATCGACACGACGCTGCCGTCGGCGTTGACCACGCTGACCACGCTTTGCACCACGCTGGCCTTGTGGCCGCGCTGGTCGTAGGTGGTGCTCAGGCTGCGGTCGCGATCGCTGGCGATCAGGGCGCCGAGCAGTTGCGCGCGGTCGATCGGCTGTCCCGCGCCGAGCAGGCCGGCGCCGATCGGATGGGCATAGCGGGTCAGGCCAGTCTGTTCGCCCAGCGCGTCGTAGGCGTAGGCGGTGACGTAGCCTTCCTGGTCGACTTCGGCGGCGAGGCGGCCGAGCAGGTCGTAGGTCTTGTAGCTGTAGTGACCGCGCACATCGCGCTGGACCACGGCACGACCGAGCGTGTCGTAAACCACGTCGATGCTCGGCGCGCGGCCGCTGGCCACCAGTTCGCCGCTGGCCGGATCGATGCGGCCGGCATCGGGGAACACGGTGCGGACCTGATGACCGCGGTTGTCGTAGACGTAGACAGTGGTGCGCGCCTGCGCGGTGTCGGCGTTGTCGGTGCGGGCGATGACGTTGCCCTGGCCGTCGTAGGCGATGCGCGCGATCACCGAGCGCATCACCACGCCGACATTGCCGGCGGCGTCGGCCATCGCGACCGCGACCGGCGGGCTGATTTCGGTGCGCTTGCGGCCGGCGGCGTCGTACTCGTAGGTCCAGCGGTGGCCGTCGCGGTTGGTGACGCTGAGCACCTGGCCGCTGCCGTCGTAGGTGATGGTCTCGCTGCGGTTGAGCGCGTCGGTGCGCACGCTCGCGCGGCCGGCGGCGTCGTGCAAGGTGGTGCTGATGCGCCGTTCGCCGGCGGGCTGGCTTTGCGTCCAGGCGACCAGATCGGCCAGGTTGGCGCCGTTGAACGCGCGCGCCTGCTGGTAACGCACGCTCTGCACGACCAGGCCGGTCGCGTCGTAACGCATTTCGGTCACCGCGCCGACCGCATCGACCACGAAGCGCGCGCGACCGGCGGCGTCGTACACCGTATGCGTGCTGCGTTGCCGGGCCGGATCGGCGGCGAGCGCGGCGCTCAGCGCGCTGGCCACGTCGGCCTCGCTCGAGGCTGGATTGAAGCCGATGGTGACGCCGTACTGGGTCTGCGCGACCACCCGGCCGACCGCGTCGAAGCGGCTTTCGCTCACCACCGCGCGGTCGGTGTCGGTGCGGGTCAGGGTGTAACGCAGGCGGCCGACGCGATCGTAGACCAGCACCACGCTGCGATCGCGCGCGGGATCGGCGGCCAGCGAGCTCAACACCGTGTCGGCGTCGAGCGTGCCGGCGCGTAGTTGCGCGCGGCGGCCGTCGTCGAGCGGCCAGGCATTGGCGTAACGCACGCTGCGCAGCGCGCGGCCGACCGGATCGTAGACGGTCTCGGTGACCGCGCCGGTGGCATCGATGCTCAGGCGCTCGCGGCCCAGCGCGTCGCGCACGCTGTAGCTGCTCTGGTCGCGGGCCGGATCGGCGGCGACACCGGCCAGCAGGCCGCCGATATCGGCGGTGCCGGCCCACAGCTGCGCGCGCAGGCTGGGGTCGAGCGCCTTGGCGTTGGCATAGCGGGTGACCGCGGTCGCCTGATTGGCGGCGTCGTACACGGTCTCGGCGACCGCGCCGGCGCCATCGAGGCGCAAACGCACGCGGCCGTCGCGGTCGTACACGCGGTAGTCCTGCACGTCGCGCGCATCGTCCGCGCGCAGACGGGCCTGGACCTGCGCGCTGTCGATCGACAATGGCAGGCCGCTCAGGTCGATGACGTTCGCATAAGCACGCACCGCCACCACCCGGCCATTGGCGTCGTACGCGGCTTCCGCCACGCCGCCTTCACCGTCGATCGCGAAGCGCTGGCGATCGGCTTCGTCGTAGGTGTAGCGGGTGACGCGGCCGGCGGCGTCGGTGCGCGCGACCAGATTGTCGTTGCCGTCGTAGGCATAGGTGGTGGTCAGGTCGAGCACGCCCGGCGCGATGGTTTCGCGCACCCGGCGGCCCAGGGCGTCGTAGCCGTATTCGACCGTGCGCGCTTCGGCGGTGCCCGCGCCGGTGGTGACGCGCACCTGCTGGCCGCGGGTGTTCCAGGCGTAGGTGGTGCGCAGGGCCAGGCCGTCGGCGTCGTGCACCTGTTCGATCAGACGCCCCTGGCGGTCGTAGCTCAGCGCGGTGCGCACGCCGGCCGCGTCGGTCACCGACACGCTGCGGCCCTGGCCGTCGTAGACGGTGCGCTGGGTCAGCGCCAGGCCATCGGGATCCTCGGTGCGCTCAATCGCGCGCCCGCGCGCGTCGTAGACGAAGCGGACCACGCGACCGGCCGCGTCGACGCTGCGGATCATCAGGCCGCGCGCGTCGAACTGCTGCCGGCTTTCGCCGTTCAAGGCATCGGTGGTCTTGAGCAGCAGGCCGTCGCGGTCGTAATCGAAGGTGGTCACGCGGCCGAGGCCGTCGGTCACGCGCACGGTTTCGCCGAAACGGTTGCGGGTCGAGGTGGTCGATATGCCTTCGGGCGTGGTGACGGTGGCGCTGCGGGTGGCCTCATCGTAGGCGTAGCGGGTAACCCGGCCCAGCGCATCGGTCTGGGTCAGGACGCGGCCGTGGACGTCGTAGGCGGTCGACGCCATTTCCTCGCGCCCGGACACGCTCTGGCGCTGGCTGATCTGTCGGCCCAGGCGGTCGTAGCCGTACTGAATGCTGTGCCCGCGCGCATCGGTGGCGGTGGCGACGCGGCCGAACGCGTCGAAACCGCGGCTGACGCCGCGCAGGCTGCCGTCGGCCGCGGCGCCGACCGATTGCTCGGTCTGGCTCAGCCATAGACCGCGACGGTCGTAGGCGTAACGCGTTTCCACTTCGCGGCCGGCGCCGAGGTCGCGCCATTGCGTGGCCAGTTCGCCGAACCCGTTGTAGCGGTTGCGGATGACCGCGCCCTCGGCGTCGGTGTGCTCGGTCAATTGGCCGCGGCGGTCGTAGACGAAGCGATGGCGGCTGTCCTGCGCGGCGACGAACTGCAGCGCGCGCACCGCATCGTCGACGCGGGCGCGGTCGTGCGGCGCGGCGATGATGATGCGGCCGGTGTAGGCGATGGTTTCGCCGACCTGGCCGAAGTTCGTGTAGCGGGTTTCGCTGACTTCGCCGGCGCCGTTGCGCACGCCGGCGGCATCCTGCACGCCGTGGACGGTGAAGGTCGGACGGCCGGCGACATCGTAGAAATACCAGGTCTTGTTGCCTTCGGCGTCGACGCTTTCGGTGCGGCGCCCGAGCACGTCGTAGCCATGCCGCACGCCGTACTGGGCGTAGATCGCATCGAGCTGCGCCTCGCTCATGCCTGGCAGCAGGCGGGTCGCGCCTTCGCCGTCGAGTTCGCCGATCAGATTGCCGAACACGTCGTAGCGGCGATGGCCTTCGCGCACTTCGCTGGTGCCGACCGCGCGCTCGGTCTTGAGCAGGCGGCCCTGGGCGTCGTAGCTGTAGCGGCTGAGCGTGCCCTCGGGATCGAGCTCGGTGCGCAACTGCCCGAGCGCGTCGAACTGGCGCCGGGTTTCGCGCGCGCCGCCGGCCTGCACCTGGGCGCGCAACTGGGCGAAGCTCTCGTTGCCGGCGGGGCTCGCGATCCGCTGGTGGTAGACGCGCACCGCGCGTTCGTTGCGCGCCTCGTCGAACACCGCTTCGGTCAGCGCGCCCTCGGCATCGAGCACGCCGATGCGGTTGCCGCGGCCGTCGTGGAAGTAGCGGGTGAGCTGATCGCCGGCGTGGGCGAGCGGACGCAACGCGGCCAGATCGCCGGCCGCGCGCGCGGCGTCGGGCGTCGCCGCGGCATAGGCGATGGTCGCCTCGACCCGGCCGGCGCGGTCGTAACGGGTCTCGACCAGGAAGCCTTCGGCGTCGAGCCGTCCGACTTCGCGTCCGAGCGCATCGCGCAGATAACGCAGCACGCGCTCGGGCGCGTCGTTGGCGGCGGCCTGGACGCGGGTTTCGATCAACCGGTTGGCGCCGTCGTAGACGTGCCGGGTGACCGTGCCCTCGGCGTCGGTCTGGCTGAGCAGGCGGCCGAGCGCGTCGTAGCTCGCGAGCACGCTGCGATCGTTCGCGGCGGCGGCGGGACGAACGGCGGCGAAATCGGCCGGCGCCACCGCGCCGTTGACCAGCCACGACGAGGTATCGACGCGCTGCTCGTGCACGGTGGTGCGCACCACCCGGCCCAGGCCGTCGCGGACGTACGCGGTCACCGTGCCCTGCACGTCGACCTCGCCGGCCAACGCGCCTTCGGCATCGTAGAAGAAGTAGACGCGCGCGCCCGACGCATCCTCGCTGGCGCGCAGGCGGCCGGTGCCGTCGTAGTAGTTGCGGCTGGTGCGGGTTTCGCCGCCGGCCACCGCCGACACCGTCGTCGCGATCAACTGGCCCGACGCGTTGCGCAGTTCGGTGCGCAGCTGATCGTTGGCGCTCACGCCGTCGCCGGCCGGCCCGCCCTCGAGCGTGGTGCGCAGGGTGTTGCCGTTGTCCTGATGCACCCACGCGGTGGTGCGCACGACCCGCACCGCGCCGGTGCCGACGCGTTCGCTGACCGTTTCCGAGAGCATGCGGCCGATGCCGTCGTAGCCGTAGGCGGTGGTTTCGACGCTGTCGCGACCGTCGTTGGCGGCCGCGGTAGCGCTGCGCTGGACGATCTTCTGGCGCAGCAGGCCCTGTGCGTCGTAGACGTAATCGATCAGTTCGGCCGCGTCGTCGACGATGCCGGCGCCGTTCGCGTCGAGCTGCGCGTACGCCAGCGTGCGCGACAGCCGGCCGGCGACGTCGTAGTGCGATTCGACCAGCACGCTTTGCGCGCGCTGCGCCGCGGTCGTCCACGCGTCCAGTGCGGCCAGGCTGGCGTCGGCGGCGACGTAGGCGGCGCCGAGATAACGGCGGGTGCTGGCGACCTGCCCGATGCCGTTGCCGCTGGCGTGATAGGTGCGTTCCTCGACCGCACCGGCCGCATCGATCGCATAACGCAGGCGGTTGCTCGCGTCGTACACGAAGCGCGTGGTCAGCCCACCGCCCGGCGCCTGCGCGGTGCCGACGCCGTCGGCGTCCAGGCCGGTGAACACAGTCTCGCTGGCCAGCTGATTGGCGGCGGTGTAAGTGCGCTGAACCGCGCGCGCGGCGCCGCCCTGGGCGGGATCGACCTGATCCCACTGCCACAGCAGATTGCCGTTGGCGTCGTAACTGAAATCGCTGCGGCTGAGCAGCTGCCCGCCGCGCTGGGTGCTGACCCGGATGACGTTGCCGGCGGCGTCGTACTGGTAATCGGTGACATCGCGCAGGCCGTCGATCGCCGGCGCCTGCACCTGGATCAATTGCCCCGCGGCGTCGTAGCCATAGGTCCAGGTGCGGCCGCTGGCGTCGCTGACATCGGTGCGTCGGTGGTCGTCCTGCAGGTCGTAGCTGAAGGTCAGCGTCTGCAGCGAGCCGTCCGCGGCGCGTCCGCTGCTGACCGTGCGCACGCGGCCGCTGGCGGCGCCGCTGGTGTAATAGGTATAGCTCGATTCGGTGCCGTCGCTGTGGACGATCCGCGCCAGCCGCTGGCTGCTTTGCTCATAGCTGTAAGTGGTGACGAAGCTGCGGGCCGGATTGCCGGCGTTGTCGCTCCAATCGCCCGGGGTCAGGTCGCTTTCGACCCGGGTCAGCCGGCCCTGATTGTCGTAGCCGTAGCGGATCTGCGAACGGGCGACGCCGCCTTCCACGGTCGACAGGCCGAGCAGGCGCGAGCCGAAGCGGTCGTATTCGAACACCAGCGCGTCGCCGTTGCTGCCGTCGATGCGCTGCAACCGGCCCTGATCGTCGTAAACGAAGGTGTATTCGGCGCCGGTCTTGAGGTCGGTGGTTTTCGACAGGCGGCCGTCGAGTAGCCCGATGCCGAGCAAGGTGCCCGGGAAGTACTGCTCGCGCCGGGTCTGGTTGCCGTCGGTCCACTGCCAGCGCGCCGGCTGACCGGTTTGCTGCGGAATGTAGCGAAAGCGATCGTGCGCGCCGTCGCCGACCGTGCTGATGTAATCGCCGCTGGCTTCGTCGTAGTCGTAGTAGACCATCGAGCCGTCGCCGAGCAACTGCTGCACCTGGCTGCCGCGGGTGTTGAGAACGTTGAGCAGGCGCAGGCCCGCGCGCGTCTCGAACCCGCCGTTCCAACCGTCGGAACCGAACTCGCCGAACAAGCCGCGGCTGTTGTAGGTGCGCATCTGGCTGGCGAGAAAGCCGTTGCCGAACAATTGTTCGTCCTGGCCTTGCACGATCAGGTTGCCGGTGGCCACGTTGACGTATTGGCCGTGGCGTCCGGAGGCTGTCCGGGTGTCGCTGCCCAGTCCTCGCCCCACCTGGGTGAAGGAACTGTTGAACACACCCAAGCCGCTGCCCGAAATCAAAGTCGTCATGTGTTCCCTCTCGCGTCCGATGGACGGCCCTGCGCGGCGTCCTTGCTCTGGGAACAAATCCGATCTTCGGGGTTAAAGTTAATGGGCAATAGATGTGATTTTTTCTGCAGCGAATCTCGCGGCAGTCGACGCTGTCGATCGCGTCATGCAGGAACAATGCGCAAATTCGCCACCTTGAAAGCAGCCACACGCGACAGCCACCGACACCGCCGCGAGCCATCCCGATGAGCGAACACGCCAGCGTTCCGCGCGAAATCCTCGCCAGACTCAACGCCATCTGCCTCGGCCTGCCCGAGGTGCACGAAGAATCCGCCTGGACCGGCATGCGCTGGATGATCGGCAAGAAAAATTTCGCTCACGCCGTGATGATCGACCGCGGCTGGCCGCCGGCATACGCGCAGGCGGCCGGCCGCGACGGGCCGCTGCCGGTGCTCACGTTTCGCTTGCCACTCGCGCGGGTGGCGGCGCCGAAGTTCGCCCGGGCGCCGTTCTTCAAGCCGCCGTGGTTCGCCGACATCGTCGGCGTCGCGATCGACGCACACAGCGATTGGGATGAGATCGCCGACCTGATCGTCGAAAGTTATTGCGTGCTGGCGCCGAAGAAACTGATCACGTTGCTCGACCGCCCGCGCGCCTGAGCGCGCTCAGTCCGAACTGCGCGCCTGGATCGCCCGCACCACCGCGGCCATGTCGGCGGCGCCGTGGCCCTGCGCCAGGGTTTCGCCGAACAAGGCGTGGCACACGTCCAGCAAGGGCGAGGCGATGCCGGCGTCGCGCGCGGCCTGCGCGATCAAGCGGTTGTTCTTCAACACATCCGCGATCGACGCCTGCACCGAATAATCGCCGTCGACCAGCTTGGCCAATTTGATCTTCGACACCGCGCTGGCCATCGGCCCGGCATCCACGATGGCCTGCAACTGACGCAGGTCCAGGCCCTGGCGCTGCGCGAAATGCACCGACTCGGCCAGCCCGGTCACCATCGTGATCAGGAACAGATTCACCGACAGCTTCATCAGCAGCGCATTGGGCACCGCGCCGCAGACGAAACTCTGGCTGCACATCGGCGACAGCAAGGGCCGCACCCGCTGCACCACGGCCTCGTCGCCGGCGAGCATCGCCACCAGTTGGCCCGCCTGCGCCGGCACCCGCGAACCCGACACCGGCGCTTCGACATAACCGCCGCCGGCCGCGCGGATATCGGCTTCCAGCGCTCGCGAATACTCGGCCGAGGTCGTGCCCATGTGGACCAGGATGCGATCGCGCAGAAGCGCCGCGAACCGCGGCGCGCCGCGGCCGAGCACCGCATCGATCGCGGCCTCGTCGGCGAGCATCACGATCACCACCCGCGCCTGTTCGAACACCTGCGCCGGACTGTCGGCCACGCGCGCGCCGGCCTCGCCCAACACCGCCAACGCGGCGGCGGACCGGTTCCAAACCACCGGCGTCATGCCGGCGCGGGCGAGATTGAGCGCCATGGGCTGACCCATTACGCCCAGGCCGATGAAGCCGATCTGCGTGGTCATGAAGTTTCTCCGCGAGTAGAGCGCCGCCGGTCGTTACGCGATTCGCCGTCAGTGTGACCGATGCCCGCGGCCGCCTCCATCGCGGCCGCGGGCGGATGACTCAATCGCTCAATGCCACAACGCGGGCGCGGTGAAGCCCGCGCCGTTGGAGTAAGCGACGAACCAGCGGCCATCGCCGCTCTTGATGCCGATATCGGTCCTGCCGTCGCCGTTCCAGTCGCCGCTCAACGCGGTGAAACCGCCGTTGTTCGGGTCCAGGTTTTCATCGCCGAAACTCGACAAGGCCAGGCTGGCGTTGACGAAGCCGCTGCCGGTGCTCAACGCGGTGAACCAGCGGCCGTCGCGCGCCTTCAGGCCGATGTCGGTCTTGCCGTCGCCGTTCCAGTCGCCGCTGATCGCCTGGTACGGCGCGCCGGCCGGATCGGCGAGGTCGCTGCCGAAATTGCTCAGCCAGTGCGCGATATCGACGAAGCCGGCGCCGTTGGAACGCGCCACGAACCAGCGGCCATCGCGGCTCTTCGCGCCGATGTCGGTCTTGCCGTCGCCGTTCCAGTCGCCGGTCAGGACGTTGTAACCGCCGCCGCCCGGGTCCAGGTTCTCGTTGACGAAGTTCGACAACGCCAGGCTCGGATTGGCGAACGCGGCGCCGTTGCTGGTCGCGGTGTACCAGCGGCCGTCGCGCGCCTTCAGGCCGATGTCGCTGGTGCCGTCGCCGTTCCAGTCGCCGCTGATGGCCACGAACGGCGCGCCGGCCGGATCGGCCGCGTCGCTGCCGAAACCGCTGAGCCATTGCGCGCCGCCGACGTAACGCTTGCCGTCGGAGAACGCCACGAACCAGCGACCGTCGCGCGCCTTCACGCCGATATCGGCCTTGCCGTCGCCATCCCAATCGCCGGCCAGCCGCTGGAACGGCGCGCCGGCCGGATCGAGCGCGTTGTCGGCGAACTTGGACGTCCATTGCCCCGGCACCGCCGGCTGCGCGCCCATCAGCGACACCTGCCACAGGCCGCGATCGGCCGCGGCGAGCAGATCGCTGCGGCCGTCGCCGTCGGCATCGCCGCTCATCGGCGCCCAGGTCACTCCGGGCCGGTTGCCGCCCATGCGCGCCTGCGGATAGGTCAGCGCCGCGATCGCATCGCCGTCTTCGTCCGGGTCCAGGCTGAAACGGACCATTTCCGGGTGGAAGCTCGGCGAGCCGTATTCGCGCGATTCCCAGTTCCAGGTCGTGGCCAGATCGATGCCCAGGTATTGCTTCGCCAACAGCAGCGACATCGGCGCATCGTGGAAGTTGTTGTCCGACCACGCCTGATCGAACGGCGCGCCGAATTCGCCGACCCACAGCGGCCGTCCGAGGCTGTCGGCGATGCCCTTGAAGTACCGCAGGAACACGGCCATGTTCGCCGAGCCCGACGGCGCCGGATAGAAATACTGCTCGTAGATGTGGACGGTCGACAGGTCGACATTGGGAATGTCGTGATACAGGCGGAAGTAATCGCCCGCATCGTTGTACGCGCCGGGCTGGTCGGCGAGCATCAAGGCATCGCCTTCCTGGGCCACGCCGGCGGCGACCAGATGATTGGAGTCGATGGCCTTGATCGCCGCGGCCATCTCGGCGATGTAGGCGGCGATGTCCTCGCGGGTCACGCACAGCTCGGCGCTGTTGCGGTGCTTGGCGTTGAGGTTGAACTCGTTGCCCAGTTCCCAGAACAGCACGGTGTCGGACGCGCGGTAACGCGTCACCAGCGCCAGCGCGAACGCCTTCAAGGCGGCGCGGTTGTCGCTGCCCGGCAGCAACGGCAACGAGTTCGGCGCGTGCTGGCAGGCCGCGCCGCTGGGCCGGTTGACTTCGGTCGGGTCCGACCAGCCGGTCACCAGCGCCGGAATCAGCTTGACGTCGAGCTCGGCCGCGTCGGCGACCATGCGGTCGTAGGCGGCATAGAACTGCGCGCGGGTGGCCGGGGTTTCCCACAGCTCGACCGCGGGAAACAGCTGGGTCGATTCGCTGTAGGTGCCGGAGGAAAAATAACGCACGGCCTTGAAGCCGCTGCCGCGCGCATTGGACAGCTTCTGCTTTCCGCGCACCGGGTCGTTGATGTACAGGTAGAGCAGATCGAACATGTTGGTCGAGGGCAAGGCGATGCGTTGCCCGTCGATGACCAGCGCGCCGTTCTGCACGGCCATGAAATGACCGGGGTCGGCGGCGAGCGCCGGAGCGGGCGCGGCCAGCAGGGCGCACGAGGCGGCCAGCGCGGCGGAAAGAAGCGTGTGTCTGAACATGGAACCATCCTTGAGCGAATAAATCGGCACTGCCCGCATGCGATGGCGGATCAGGCGACATCAACGCCGGCAGCACCGGCATTATCCGCTAGCGCGATCGCAGTGGCTGCGAGCGGGCTGCCCGGCGGCGGCAACGTCGACTCGCCTGTGCGATGGCCGGCAACTTTGCGATTTCTGGCGCGGTTCCTCGCGCGATCTTCCGTACGACGGTTCTATAGTGATCGCCGATACGACGACGGGACGATGCCATGTGGGACCCCAGGAAATACCTCGACTTCGCCGACCTGCGCGGCCGGCCGTTCTTCGATCTGGTCGGACGCATCGGCGCCGAGCATCCGCGCCGGGTGGTCGACCTGGGCTGCGGCCCCGGCAACCTGACCCGCGCGCTGGCGCAGCGCTGGCCCCAAGCAACGCTGGAAGCCAGCGACAACTCGCCGGAGATGGTCGCGGCGGCGCGCGCGGCGGGCATCGACGCGCGGTTGATCGACTTGCGCGAATGGTCGCCGCAAGCCGACACCGACGTTCTGATTTCCAACGCCGTGCTGCAATGGGTGCCGGAGCATCGCGATCTGCTGCGGCGCTGGGCGCGCGAACTGCCGCCGGGCGCCTGGATCGCCGTGCAGGTGCCGGGCAATTTCGACGCGCCCTCGCATGCGCTCACCCGCGAACTCGCCGCGAGCGCGGGCTGGACGACACAACTGGCCGATGTCGGTTTGCGTGAGGACGATACCGTCGACATGCCGCGGCAGTACGCCGAGTTGCTGGCCGGCGAGGACTGCACGGTCGATGCCTGGGAAACCACCTACGTGCAGCGCCTGTCGGGCCCGAACGCGGTGCTGGAATGGATCACCGGCACCGCGCTGCGGCCGGTGCGGTCGGCGTTGAACGACGCCGATTGGCAGCGGTTTCGCGATGAACTGGCGCCGATGCTCGATCGCGCTTATCCGCCGCGTAGCGACGGCACGACCTGGTTCGAGTTCCGGCGGATCTTCGTGGTCGCGCGCACGGCGCAGTGAAGTTTCGGGAATCGGGAATCGGGAATCGGGAATCGGGAAGAGCATGCGGGCGTAACGATGCCGCAATCGCGATTTCGACGCGTCCGCTCCAAAGAAAAAGCTTCCCGCCGCCATCCTTGCGGCGGGAAGCGGGTAACTAAAGCGCGCTACCGCCGAATTTGTGGGTGTATTGCAGGTACACCTGACGGCCGACCGTGTCGAACCAGGACACGTCGTAATACGGGTAACTGGTGTAAGTCGCGTCTTTCGGCGGCAGCTTGTCGAACAGGTTGGTCACCGCCAGCGACAGCTGGGCGTGGTCGGTGAAGCGGTACTGCACCGAGGCGTTGTAGCGGTAGGTCGCGCCGACCCAGGCGCTGCCGCCGTCGTCGGGATCGTAGGACTGGTTGTAGGAATCGTAATTGGGCAACTTGCCCAGGCGTTCGCCGTGCAGGGTCGTAGTCCAGCGGTCCTTGTCCCAGCTCAGGCTGACGCTGGCCTTGCTGCGCGGAATATCGAAACCGCTGTTGACCGCGAACTGGTCCTCGACCGGGTCGCCGCTGTACTGCTGGCTTTCGTGTTCGCGCACCCAGCTGTAGTTGCCGTTGAAGCGAAAGCTGCCGAAGCGCGTTTCCAGGCGGTAACGCGCGTTGAAGTCGATGCCGTTGGTGCGTTCGCGGGCGATGTTGATCGGGTTGATGTAGACGCTGTACAGATCGCCGTCGCCGTTGCGGCCGACCCGCGCGAGCGCATCGACGCAGGTCGGCGAGGCCGCGTCGACCGCGCTGCCGTCCGGACGCCGGCCCAATCGGCAATTGGCCTCGCCCTGCAGGATGCCGTCGATGCGCAGGTCCTGGACCTGCTGGCGCAGTTCGATGTTGAAGTAATCGATCGAGAAATCCAGGTTCGCCATGGGCGACCACACCAGGCCCGCGGTCCACGCGGTGCTGGTCTCGGGCTCGAGTTCGCGGTTACCGCGGCGGGTCACCACCAGGTTTTCGTCGGAGTACGAGCAATCGCCCAGGTCCGAATCGGGCTCCTCGGTGCGGCAGCGGTAATAGTCGGCGCCGAACGATTCCAGATTGCCTTCGCCGGAAAACACGTAGTGCAGGTCCGGCGCGCGGAACGCTGTGCCGTAGGAGCCGCGCAACAACAGCGATTCGACCGGGCGCCATTCCAGGCCGGCGCTGTAGGTGAACTTGTCGATGTCGTGGCCGCCGTAGCGGTATTGGTCGTAACGGCCGGCGACGCTGAGGTTGAGCTTTTCCAGCAGCGGCAGGCGCAGTTCGCCGGCCGCGGCCCAGCGGTCGCGGCTGCCCTTGCCGTCGGAATCGCGCCAGCTGTAGTAGTAGTACTGCGTCGCCAGCGGATCGGGGCGCAGGTTGTAGCTCTGGTTGCCGACTTCCAGGGTGCCGGCGAAACCGACCGCGCCGGCCGGCATCGTGAACAGCTCGGTGTTGGTCAGGGTCAGCGACGCGGTGTCGGTGCGCGACTTGGGCTGGTACACGGTGCGCGCGGCGATCGCGTCGTACTCGGCGCGGGTCAGCGGACGGTACAGGCGCTCGGGATCGGCGTTGAAGATCGGCAGGCCGTCGTCGTCGCTGCCCAGTTGCGGGCCGAGGAACAGATCGTTGGCCTTGGACGCGACGATCTGCGGCCAGCTGATCGTGGACTGGTACTGCGAATGGCTCAACGCCGCTTCCCAATCCCAGTGCTCGCCCCAGCGGCCCTTGAAGCCGGTGGTCAGGCTCAGGGTCTTCTGCCGGTTGCGGATCGTGCCGGCGTCCAGGCCTCCCATTTCCTCGGGCGAAAACTGGCGCTGCCAGTACTCGACCTGATCGGTGGCCTGATTGAAGAAATAGCCGTCCTCGTTGCCGTCGGGCGCCTGATAACTCCAGCTGCTCACGTCGCGGAACATCGACAGCTCGTGGTAACCCATCTGCACGTCGGCGAACCACTCGCTGCCGTTGTCGAAGCGATAGCCCAGCGAGGCGAAGGCGTTGACGCCCTTGCGCTTGCTGATCATGGTGCCGTAGCCGATCGACTCGTCGCTGCCGCAGTAATAGCCGTCCTCGCCGTCGGCGCCCCAGCCCGGTCGTGAGGCGCGATACGTGGTGCCGCCGTTGAGCTGGGCCAGACCGGCGCAGGCCGCGCCCGGATCGAGGTATTCGTCGTCGAAGTTGGTGCGCAGGAACGCGCGCCGCGCCGCGCGGGTCGATTGCGTCGGCGCGTCCTTGGTCGAATCCTGACGCGCGCGCTCGTAGGCCCATAACGGGTTCTGCGCCTGCAGTTCGAAACCGTAGATCGCGCTGAAACGCTCGTTGCTGTAGCCGCTGGACACGCTGAGGTTGAACGACTCGCCGCCGCCGCGGGTGCTGTCGCCCATGCGGAAATCCACGGTGGTGCCGTCGGCCTGCTTCTTGAGGATGAAGTTGACCACGCCGGAGATCGCGTCCGAACCGTAGATCGCCGAGGCGCTGCCGGTCAGGATCTCGATCCGCTCGACCATGCCCAGCGGGATGTTGGAGATGTCGGTGAAATTGCTGCGGCCCTTGAACGGCATCGGAAAGTCGGCGATGCGGCGGCCGTTGACCAGCACCAGGGTGTGATTGGGGCCGAGTCCGCGCAGGTCGACCTGCTGCGCGCCGGGCGAGAAGTCCGCGCCGCTGGCCGATTGCTGGCTCTGGGTCTCGCCGCCGTTCTGGGTCATCGCGCGCAACACGTCGGGCACGCTGGTGAAGCCGTTGGCCTTGATCTCCTGCGCGGTCATCACCGTGATCGGCGCCGGGCCTTCGATCTGCGCGCGCGGAATGCGCGAACCGGTGACCTGGATGCTTTCCAGTTCGGTCACCGAGGCCGGTTCGGCCGAAGCGCCGCCGCTCGCGGGCGGCGTGCGCGGCGCGGGCGCGGGCTTCGGCGCCTGCACGATCACCATCGCCCCCGACGCATCGCGGCGCGCGACGTAGCCGCTGCCGCGCAGCAAGCGGTCGAGCGCATCGGCGGCCGGCATCGCGCCGCGCACGCCCGAGGTGCGCAAACCCTTGAGCTGATCGGCGCGGTAGACGAACTGCACCCCCGATTGCCGCGCCAGCGCGTCCAGCGCCGAAACCAGATCGCCGGCCGGAATGTCGACCGCCCCCGCGGCGACTTGCGCCTGCGCCGACAGCGCGGCGGTACAGGCCAGACTCAACAGCAACACGCGCAGACGACGCACCATCGGGTTCCCCTCCCCATCGGCGCGCATGCGGCGCCGTTGTGTTATCAGACGAACGAATTCGAAAAATCCCGCATGCCGCGGATGCGCGGCGCCCCTGGGCCACGCATGCGAGGCCGGACGGCCTCAGCGGCTGTGCAGCACGATCCGGTCCGGCAGGCGCTCGGCGCGCACCGGCATGGCCTGCTCGAGCAGGCCGACGAACACCTCGGCATTGGACCAGCGGAAGTTGCCGCCGACCCGCAGCTCGCCAACCGCGGCATCGCCGATCACCAGGCGACGGGTGTTGTAGCGGTTGAACTCGGCCACCGCCGCGCTCAACGCGGTGTCGCGGAACACCAGATAGCCGTTGCGCCAGTCGACAAAGCGTTCGGCGTCCTCGATCGAACCGCTGCGCACCAGCACGCCGTTGGCGCCGGCCAGGGCGATGCTGCCGGCCGGCAACAGCGTGGTCGGCTGAGTGCGGCCGTCGACCGGTTCGGATTCGAGCCGCACCGTGCCCTCGGTCACCACCACGCGCAGGTCGGGGCCGTCGCGGCGCACCGAGAAGCGCGTGCCGACCGCGATCACCCGGCGCGCGCCGGCATCGACCGCGAACGGCCGGCCTGGGTCCTTGGCCACGTCGAAGAAGGCTTCGCCGTGTTCCAGCGCGACATGCCGCTGCGCGCGCGACAGGGCGACGTCGATGCGGCTGTCGCTGCTCAGGGTCGCGCGCGAACCGTCGGCGAGCCCGATCGTGTCGAGCGCGCCGATCGCGGTGCGGTAGGAGCGATGCTCGACCACGCCGTAGCGCTGCCAGCCCCACAGCAAGGACATGGCCACCAGCGCGATCGCGGCCGCCGCGGCATAACGCGCGGTGCGCGGACTGCGCGGCGTGGCGCGCGGTGTGAACGTCAGCCCGATCAGCGGCGCGGTCGTCACCGCCGTCGCGGGCGCCGCAGCCGATGCCTGTGCGACGACCGCGCGCGCGTCTTCCTCGGGATCGAGCGGCTCCGCCGTGGCTCGATCATCCTGACCACTCGCCTGTGCCTCACCGCGCGGCGCGTACGGCGACGCCGACCAGGCGCCGCGCGCGGGCACTTCGCCCGGCGCCACGCCTGCGGCCAAGGCCTTCAGCCGGTCGCTCTGATTCCACGCCGCCTGCAGCCGCAGCCACGCGACCCGGTGCGCGGTCGACTGCGCGAGCCAGGCATCGAGTTGCGCCTGATCGCCGGGCGACCAGTCGCCGCCGTCGCGCCTGGCGAGCCAGGCGGCGGCGGCGCGTTCAATCTGTCTGCTTCCTGCCATGTTCGCGATTCCTGTCGGCGTCCTGCGCATCGTCGGCGGGCGACTGCGTTGCGCCGTAGTAGTGCTCCGCCAGCAGACGCATCCCCTTGGCGACCTGTTTTTCCACGGTCTTCTCGGTGATGCCCATGCGCGCGGCCACCTCCTTCTGCGGCAGCTCCTCGACCCGGCGCAGCCAGACGACTTCCCGGCAACGGCCGGGCAGCAGGTCGAAAGCGTCGGCTAGGCGTCTGAGGTTCTGCCGCGCGCCGAGCCGGCGTTCGGGCGTCACCTCATCTACCAAGACGTTCAAGGACTCGAAATCACCCACCGGCTCGATCGACACCACCCGGCCGCGGCGCAGCCGGTCGGTCATCAGATGACGCGCGGTCGCGAACAGGAACGACTTGGGCTGGTGTGGGCGCGCCCGGCCGGCGGCTTCGTAGACGCGCACATAGATCTCCTGGCGCAGGTCGTGGACATCGTCGATATGCGCCCAGACCCGGCGCAGGTAATGCACCAGCGCGGCTTCATGCACCAGGATTTCGTCGGCGAACCAGGCGTCGAGGGCGGTGTCCATTGCGCCGACATTAGCCGACGACCGGCCGCGTGACCACGCTGGTGGCGTCCGCGACGGTGTGTGGGCGAGGCGATGGGGGATGATGCGGCCTGGTTCGTCATCAACAGCGATCCCCGCCGAGGCCGAGCGATGCGCAGTTCGTCGAAAGGACCCAAGACGTCGATGGCGACGTCGTCGATCGCTCGATCGGCGCAGCCGCGCTGGGTGCATGCCGCGTTCAAGCGCGCGATGGCGAAGGCGTTGTTGTTCGCCTTGCTCGCCGGCATCGGTTCGGCCGTGTGTGCGCGGGAAACAGCACCCGCGCCATCGGCTGCATCCGCGCAGCGCGAAGGCTATCGCTACTACCAGATCGGCGACTTGTCCGCGCCGCGGCCGGCGTCGACCCAGGCCGGGATGATGCTGGTCGGCGGCGGCGACTGGCCGCGCGAGGCGTTCGAATGGATGATCCAGCGCGCCGGCCACGGCCGCATCGTGATTTTGCGCGCGTCCGGCTCGGTCGAGGCGCAGAACGAATTCTTCCACGACATCGGCGGCATCACCGCCGCGCAGACGCTGGTGTTCGACGATCGCCGCGCCGCCAGCGATCCGCGGGTGCTGGCGATCGTGCGCGAAGCCGACGGCATCTTCATCGCCGGCGGCGATCAGTCCAACTACGTGCGCTTCTGGAAAGGCACGCCGCTCGCGCGCGCGCTCGACGCGCACGTGCGCGCCGGCAAGCCGATCGGCGGCACCAGCGCCGGCCTGGCCATCCTCGGCGGTTATTCGTACGGCGCGATGGACGGCGGCAGCCTGGTCTCGCAAACGGCCCTGCACGATCCCACCGGCCCGCAGCTGACCTTGGTCGACGATTTCCTGCACATGCCGTACCTGCAGCAAGTCATCACCGACAGCCATTTCGGCAAGCGCGAACGGCTCGGCCGATTGATCGCGTTCGTCGCGCGCCTGTCGAACGAACACGCGCGCGACGATCTGGTCGGCCTGGGCGTGGACGAATACACCGCGCTGTGCATCGACGCGCGCGGTCACGGCACGGTGTTCAGCGGCAACGGCGGGCATGTGTGGCTGGTGCGACCGCGCCGGTCGGCAAAGGTTTATGCGCCGGGCCAGCCGCTGAGCATCCGCGAGGTGCCGGTGATCGGCCTGGGCACCGGCAGCCGTCTGCGCCTGCGCGATTTCAAGGTCGAGCAGCCCGCGTTCCGCGAGCTTTATGATGTCGAATCCGGGCAGCTGATCCGCCGCGAACCCGCGGCCTGATGCCGACCCACCGCACGCCACCGAGCTGGAGCCGAGAATGAACTATGCGTTGCGTCATGCCTGTCTGGTTGCATTGATGGCCTCGGCCGCCGTCGCCCAGGCCGCCGAACCCGCCACCGCGGCCACCGCGCCGGCGACGCAACCGGTGCTGGTGATCCACGGCGGCGCCGGCGTGGTCCGCGCCGGCATGAGCGCGCAGGACGAACGCGATGCGCGCGCCGCGCTCGAACAGGCGCTGCGCGCCGGGCACCGGCAACTGGCCGCGGGCAAACCGGCGATCGACGCGGTCACCGCCGCGATCACCGTGCTCGAGGACGCACCGATGTTCAACGCCGGCCGCGGCGCGGTGTTCACCCACGACGGCAAAAACGAACTCGACGCGGCGGTGATGGACGGCGCCGGCCTGCGCGCCGGTTCGGTCGCGGGCGTGCACCGGGTCAAGAACCCGATCCTGCTCGCGCGCGCGGTGATGGAAAAATCCAAGCACGTGATGATGGTCGGCGACGGCGCGGAAGCCTTCGCCAAGGACAACGACGTGACCCTGGTCGATCCGTCGTATTTCCGCACCGAAAAGCGCTGGCAGCAATTGCAGCAGGCGCTCAAGGAAGAAGCCGCCGGCCAGGCCCACGCCAACCTGGAAACCGCCAAGCACTTCGGCACCGTCGGCGCGGTCGCGCTCGACGCGCAGGGCCACCTCGCCGCGGGCACCTCGACCGGCGGCATGACCAACAAGCGTTACGGCCGCGTCGGCGACGCGCCGATCATCGGCGCCGGCACCTACGCCAACGCGCGTTGCGCGGTGTCGGGCACCGGCTGGGGCGAGTTCTACATCCGCGCGGTCGCCGCGCACGAGATCTGCGCGCGCATGCAGTACGCCGGCCAGAGCCCGCGCGAAGCCGGCGAAGGCGTGATCAACCGCGACATCCCGAAAGCCGGCGGCGACGGCGGCGCGATCGTGCTCGGCGCCGACGGCCGGTTCGCCCTGCCGTTCAATACCGAGGGCATGTACCGCGGCTGGATCGGCGCGGACGGCAAGCCGCATGTGGCCTTGTTCAAGGACGATGTGCTGGCGGAGCCGGGCGATCCCAAAGCCGACGGCTGAGCCATCGCCACGAGGTTGGTGCAGATGCGGCGCGCGACGCCGCATTGATGCAGCGTTGCAGCAGATAGAAACCACGCCGTGCATCGCGCCCGTGCGATCGCCAGTGATCAGTGCGGCTTGCCGTTACGCCACCTCACGACGCGCCGCGGCGGCAACCAGCGACCCGACCTCGTCCAGCCATTGCGCGCGCTGCGCGGCGTCGCTGCCCGACACCGGGCCGTACATGCGCCGGATCACGCTGTCCACGCCGCACAGGCCGAACACGCAGCGCGCCCAGATCGCTTCGAGCGGATCGCCGAAAGCTGCCATCTCGCGATCGGCCGGCGTGTTGGAGGTATTGAACACCAGCGCATGGCGTGCCTTCAGCAAGCCCACCGGGACGCCCTCGTAGGACACGCCGGGCGGATACGCATACGCCGTATCCAGGCGGAACACCCGATCGATCCAGCCCTTGAGCATCGCCGGCGGCTGGCCCCACCAGTTCGGATGAAAGATCGCGATCAGATCGGCGCGCGCAAGCTCCTGGCAATGCCGTTCGACCAGCGGATCGCTCGAACCGACATTGCCGCTTTCGCCGGTGGGTTGCACCGGATTGAACTGCTCGGCGTACAGGTCGTGGAAGGCGATTCGATAGCCATGCTCGCTCAGCACCTCCCGCGCCGCCTGCGCCATCGCATGGCTCAGGCTGGTGGGGCTTGGGTTGGCGACGATGAGGGATGCGAGCATGCAGATACGATTCCGAGATAAAGCCGGTGAACGCAACGGCGGCGATAGCAGGCCGCCGAGCCTCGCCGGTCCGCCGCAATATGCTGACAGTCCAGCAGCATCCTAGCCGACCCGCGGATCGTCTCCTCATGACTATCGTCATCAACCGCGATCACGACAGGTCCGTATGGCGAAATCGCCTGGCATGACCGCAGGATTAAGGCGGCGGGCTGCATACCGTCGGGCGAGGAGCACGAGCGACGTGTCTTGCACCTAACTCCAGCGATTGCAGTTGGCACTCTTTCGCCATTAAATCCGTCGCGACTCAACACGCATGACCGTTGAACGCGTCGCAGCGGCACGGACCGCATGGCGGCACCATGGGACAATACGGCCCTCGCCGTCGTCGATCTCAATGCGATAAGGAAATCCCATGATCCGCACAAGTCACTACGCCATTCTCGCGCTCACCGGCTGCGCCGCCCTGAGCTACTGTTCCAGCGCCTATTGCGATGGATTGGTCGGAGGCAGCCTGTCCTACCGGGAAACCAGCCTGATCGAGCAACCCGTCCTGAGTTCGGTCAATTCGAACCTGTACATCGGCACGCACGACAAGACCGGCCCCTGCAACGGCCCTTCGGTGCGCGGGCAGTTGTCGTACTACGAAATGGCCGGCGGCCGAAAAGTGGCTTCGATCCCTCAGGACCAAATGAACATGGTGCTGTGGGCCGACGACGAAGCCGTGCGTCTGTATGCCGCGTCGTCGGCGACTCACTTCGCGCCATGGACCGGCCTGCAAGTCGGTGCGCCTTACGCGTCGCACCAAGCCGCCACCGACGCGTCCTGGCCGGGGTCCACCGGCTTCCAGGTCAAGGGCGGCGAAATCGGCATCAACATCCATTCGCCGGATTTCCCGATCCACAACGAATTTTGCAAGGCCACCTCGGTCCTGCAGTACGACTTCAGCCAATGGCATTACCCGTTTCGCCATTCCTACCAGGATGAAATCGAGCTGTCGTTCGATCTCAAGGTGAAGACCGCCGACCGCGACACGGTGAACAAAGGGCAGCTCAACGTCCTGGGCTATCTGCTTATCAACGAGGCCACCAGCGGCCATCAGCGCACCATCTGCCTCGGCGCCGCCGCCTTCGACCCGCGGATCGACCAAGCCGAATTCAACGTCATGAGCGATCCCGATTCGGGCTGCCTTATCGTCAACCTGCCGCTGGGTCACGTCCCCACCCTGAATCTGTCCGATCAGACCACGACCGCGATGCGTCATAGCGCTTCGCCGGACTACTACCCGTACAAGCTGACCATGAACGCCGCGGGCTTTCGCGAAGTGCTCAAGAAGTCCAACGAGTTCCTGCACGCCAACAACAAGCCGCTGCTGTCCTATCGCCCCGAGGACTATTACGTTTCGACCCTGGTGTTCAATCCCGAAGCCTATGTTCCGACCGGTTCGGACACGTATGCGCATCTGGGCTTGAGCGTCAGGAATCTCAAGCTCGTCGCGCGCCAGACCTATCCACTGATGGGCTATGTCGACGACATCCGCCAGCAGGGGACCGAGTGGATCGTCGATGGCTGGGCCTGCGCGCGCGCCTGGAACACGCCGGTCACCGTCGCGCTATTCGGCGGTCAGTCTTACGAGCGCGGCGGAACCCTGCTGACGACCGTGACGGCGAATCTGCCGAATCTTTCCAGCGAAAACCAGGTCTGCGGAACGATGACGGGCACGGCGCATCGCTTCCAGGCAACCTTGCCGGCGTCGGCGGTTTCGGCGGCGAGCGCGATACCGCTCTATGTCCACGCGGTCCGCAGCGGCAGTACCGATCCCTCGGTGCTGCTGGCGAAGTCCGGTCAATATCAAGTCGGCAACGGCACCGTCTCGACACTGGCGACCAAACAGGTGTACCGCTGGGCCCTGGGCAACGACCGCGCCTACAGCACCGATCCGCATGAGTACGACGGCACCGGTTATGTATTGGAAGGCGAGGCCACCCGCTTTCGGATCAAAAGCGCCGCATCGGTGGGCGCCGTGCCACTGTACCGCTGCGTGGTGATCGGACGGGCCGATCACTTCCTGTGGACCGCCGCCGACTGCAACGGCCAGAACCAGGAGGGCTTGCTAGGCTATATCGAAACCAACGCGGTTCAGGGCATGCGTCCGCTGTATCTGTTCTATCACCCGATCCGTCAGGTCCACCTGTCGACGACGCAACTCGGGGAAGGCTGGGCGGCGCAGTACGAGCTGCAGTACACGCCGCAGGCCCAGTTCGGCTACGTCTGGTAAACTCCAACGCTCGGTCTAAAGCGAAATCGGATAACGCGACGACTTCGATCCCGACCTGCATGGCCGCACGCCGGGGCGTGCGGCTTTTTTTAGCGATTTTCGCATCGCTTGCGCATCGATCAACGCGCCCGTTTCGCCAACCGTTCCATTACCGAGGCGCTGTTGAGTTCGCGCAGCGCATCCTTGCCGATCCAGCGCGGCGCGGAGTCCTTGCGCGCGGCCAGCCGCGTCGCGGTTTCGTGCGCGGCGGCATGCAGCACGGCATTGCGCTTGCCGATCGACCGCAGCGCCCAGTTGGCGGCTTTCTTGACGAAGTTGCGTTCGTCGTCGGCATGGGTCTGGATCAGTTCCAGGCCGTGCAGGAACAAGCCGTCGTCGGCCTGCTTGTCGTGGACGGTCTTGCTGGCGAGCAGCGCGAACGCGGCGCGCCTGACGTATTCGTCGCGGCGCGGCGCCCATTGCTCGATCTTGCGCCACGCGTGCGGGCTGCGGTCGAACAGGGCGAAGCAGATCGTGTCGCAGACCGCCCAGTTGTCGAAGTCGCGCGCCCAGCGGTCCATCTGCGCGGGCGTGACCCAGGCCGGGTCGTCGACGTACGACGCCAGCAGGCGCGCTTCGTACCAGGCGCTGCCCCACAGCGCGGCCGCGAGCTCGTGATCGCGGCCCAGGCGCTTGGCCAGCGCCTGGATCGAACCCATCGGTACGCCGAAGGCGCGCTCGCTGGGAATCGCGTAACGCGCCAGGCCGTCGCGATAGGCCTGGCTCGACGACATTCGCAGTTGATGCAGGGCGTCGTCGAGGCGGGTCGCCAGGGCACGCGCGGGCGCGGGCGCGGCGCTTTGGGCCGTGCCTCGGGTTGCCGAAGCCTTGGGTTTTGTCTTGACCGTGGCCGGCTTCTTCGTCGCTGCGAATTTTCCCGCGGTGACTTTCTTCGACGCGGCCTTGCCCGGCGCGGTCCTGGTCGGCGCGGCTTTCTTCGCGACGACTTTCTTCGCCGCCGCTTTCTTCGCCGCAACCTTCGTGACCGCCGCTTTCTTCACGGCCGTTCGCCGGGTCGCGGACGGCGTCTTCGCCGCCGGAGCGGTCGCTTTCGAACTAGCGGTTCTGGCCATGTCCTGACACCGGCGATAAGGGCGGAAAGCGACAGCGCGGCATCAATGTAACCATCGATGCCGCGCCACGCCATGTACCCCGATCGCGATTCGGCCCGGTGGCGTCGTCGCCGCGCGGTCAGACCGCGCTGGAGCCCTGCCCCTCGCCGGGCTTGGCCGCGGCCGGACGCATCAGGCTCAACACCACCGAGCCGCCGATGATCGCGGCGACGCCGATCAGCGAGATCAGCACCGGGATCTTGTACACATCGATCAACAGCATCTTGCCGCCGATGAACACCAGCACCAGCGCCAGGCCGTACGGCAGCAGGTGGAAGCGGTCGGCCATGCCCTGCAGCAGGAAGAACATCGCGCGCAGGCCGAGCACCGCGAACACGTTCGAGGTCAACACGATGAACGGGTCTTCGGTGATGGCGAAGATCGCCGGGATCGAGTCGACCGCGAAGATCACGTCGGTCACGCCGATCAGCACGATCACCGCGAACAGCGGCGTGTACCAGCGCTTGCCGTCGCGCAGGATCGACAGCTTGCTGTCGTGGTAGTCGTCGGTCAGGCGCAGATGCCCGCGCATCCACTTGAGCACCGGGTTGCTGTCCAGATCCGGCGATTTGCCCGCGGCCATCAGCATCTTGATGCCGGTGAAGATCAGGAACGCGCCAAACACGTACAAGATCCAGTGGAACTTGGCCAGCAGCAAGGCGCCGGCGAAGATCAGGATCGCGCGCAGCACGATCGCGCCGAGCACGCCGATCACCAGCACGCGCTGGCGCTGTTCCTCGGGCACGGCGAAGTACGAGAACAGCATCAGGAACACGAAGATGTTGTCGACCGCGAGCGATTTCTCGACGAGGTAACCGGTCAGGAATTCCAGGCCGATGCGGTTGCCGATGTCGGCGCCCGATTGCTCGCGCAGCCACCACCACAGGCCGGCGTTGAACAGCAGCGCGAGCGCGATCCAGCCCACGCTCCACCACGCGGCTTCCTTGAAGGTGACCTTGTGCGGCCCGCCGTGGCGCATCAGCACCAGATCGACGAGCAGCGCGACGACGACGAAGGCGGCGAACGCGCCCCACAGCATCGGACTACCGATGGTTTCCATATGACTCTCCCGGATGATTAAAGGCGCTTCGTAGCCGCAGGGCACGAAGCGTCGTCCGTTGAGATCTGGAAGACGTGCCTTCGCCGCTGTCGGCGAAGGTCTTGCTCGCATCCGGCCGACGCGGGTCGGTGATGGATGCCTGCGCACCGGGGTTGTGGACCCGTAATGACGATGCGGCAGTCGGGAGCTACTCCCCTTCTGCGCGCAAGATAACACGCGGGCACATGAATTGCGGTTCAGCTGCAGGCTTCACCGGCGCGTCGGATCGCGCTCAGGTGCGCAGGTCGAGTTCCGGCCGCAGCGATGCCGTCTGGTTCCATCGCACCTCGAAATCCGCGTCGCGAAAGGCTGCGACGATGAGCCCGCCGACCCGCAGCATGTCGGCGTCGGCGCCTTCCGGCGCGCCCCAGAAGCCCAGCGAGAGCCGGCTGCTGCGCTTGGCGGCGTTCAGGTCCTGGCGCGTGTAGAAGCACACGCCGTGCAGGCCGGCGGCCTCGCCGCCGCCGTCGAGGAAGGCCTCGCTGGCGTCGGAAAATCCGTCCGCCTGGGTGTAGCCGGCGTCGTGCAGCGCGACCACGCCGGCCTGACCGAGGGTGGCGAACACCGCATCGATCCGCAGCTTCGCCGCGCGCCATTGCGCCGGCGTCATCTTGACCGGTTCGGGTTCCGGCGGCGGCGGTTCGGGGATCGGCTTGCCGGTTACGCGCGACAGCAGTTCGATCACTTCGTCCGTCATCGCGTTGACCAGGATGTGGTTGCCGTGGCCATCGCTGATATCGGCCTTGGCGCCGGCATCGATCAGCAACTGCACCGCATCGGTCGTAGGCGCGAACTCGGCGGCGAGGTACAGCGCGGTGCGTCCGTCCTTGCCCGCGTATTCCAGCGGGCTGCCGGCGTCGAGCAGTACGCGCAGCACCGCGAGGTTGCGCTCGACCGGCGTCGTGTTCGACCCCATCGCCGCGGTTTGCAATGCGGTGAAACCGTACGCGTTGAGCGCGGCCGGATCGGCGCCGGCGTCGAGGCAGGCGCGGGTGGTTTCGATGTCGCCTTCGCGCGCGGCGTCGAAGATTTTGTCGGTGCTCATGTCGCGTCCTTGTCGATGGTTGGATGGCTTGCGGGTACGGCGGCGCGCGATGCGCATCGAGTTGAAGCGGCGCGCGATCGGCTCAGCCAGCAATTGGCTCCCATCGAAATCGAACGATTTGGAGCCACATCCGGCCCACGCGTCGTTCATCTACCTGATCGAGATTTTCCCGCCCGCTTGCCGCGCACCGACCGCAACTGCCGCGCCGGGTCAGTTTGTCATGGTTCTCCATGCGCGCATCACATATTCAACGAGACGATAATCAATAAATACCCTTTACTTTTCAATTTCTTACAACATTTTTCATCACACCGTTTTTACGTATGCCCCTCGTAAATAGCAAGGACGTCAGGGGGCGTCATTAATGAAAAACATTGAAGTTTTCAGCATAGCCACCGCACGCATCTGTGCGGCCGCGCTCGAACAGCATCCCGTCGTAGCCCGCTTCAACGCCGAAGAATCCGCGCGGCATATGCCCGGCGTGGACCCCGGCAATCGCGAAGCGATGGCCGCGGCGGTGCTCGCCTGCGGCGCGACTTTCGAATGGTTGATGGACGAGGGCTATCTGCGCAGCACCGCCTGCGTGAAAGAGTCCTTGAACGGCGTGCCGTTCGTGCATCTGGCGCTACGTTATCGGCTGACCGAGAAAGGTCTGGCGATTCTCGGCGCGCATGCGAGCACCGCCGACGAAAGCCGCACGATCGGCGAACGCCTGATCGCCGCGGTCAAGTTGGGCGGCGCCGAGCGGATCAAGGAATCGGTCAAGTTGATGATCGGCGTGGGCGCGAATGCGCGGCCTGCGTTGCAGGTGAACAGCTGATTACAGCGGGCTGATTGCAACAGGCCGACTTACAACAGGCCGACCGCACGGCCGGCGGCATCGCAATATTCGTCGCGGCCGATGCGCGCTCGCCGCGCGCGATCGTCAGTCGCCGCCACTGGAACCTCGCGCGTTCGCGCCGCGTCTCATCCCCGGAGGTGTCGCGGAGGTGCGAGGTTCCAGTGGCGGCGGCTGACGGCGCCGAATACCGGACGCGCGATCGCGCGTCCGGTCTGGATGGATACCTCGCCAAGCCGGCGGCCCTAAGGCTGCGCCGGCGCTATCAAAGCCGGCGGTTGTTCAAGGCGTATAGCTGAGCACCAGCTGCGGCGCATTCGCGCCTTCGCGCGAAGACCAGTCGACGCCGTCGGTGACGCCCGAGGCCGGCACCAGGATCACGCCGTTGTTGGCCACGCTGCCGTTCGCCCAGTTCTTGACCAGTTGCAGGCCGGTCGCGTTGAGGGTGATGTACTGCGCGCCGGTCGCGTTCGGCGTCACCGAACCGAGCTTGCTGCCGAGCGTCGCGCCGGCATAGGTCGCATTGCTTTCGCTCCAGGCGCTGGCGACCTGATACAGATCGTAGACGCCGGCGGACCTGTCGCTGACCTGCAGCTTCACCTGCGCGCCGGTCAGGTTCAGACCGTTCGCGCTCGACACGTCCCAGCCCATCAGGCCGCGCAACACCTGGCCGCCGTCGCTGCCGTCGGCGTACAACACCGTGGTGTTGACCCGGGTGCCGCCGGATTTGACCGTGACGTCGCGGGTCGCGTTGAGGGTGAGCGACTGCGCGGGCGGGGTGCCGGCGTCGTTGCAGGTGCCGGTGAAATGATCGGTGTAGCTGCTGCCGGCGCGCGGCACGAAGTCGCCGGTGTAGCCGGTCGCGGTCAAGGTCAGCTTGAGCACGCCGTAGGTGCTGGCGTTGCTCGCCTCGAGCAAGGCGTGGCTGCCGCTGATGCCGTAGAACGCGCGCCCGCCGGTGCCGACCAGGATCTGGCGGATGCCGTCGCTGGCGGCGGCCTGATTGGGGTTCATCTTGCCGTAGCGCTGGTAGTTGTGATCGTGCCCGACCAGAACCAGATCGGCCTTGACCGCATACAGCGCGTCCCAGATCGGCTTGACCTGGCTGTAGCCGCTGTAATTGCCGCGGCTGACCAGCGGATGATGGAAGTACGCGGCGATGCACGGCTTGGTGGTCGCGGCCAGGTCGCTCTTGAGCCAGTCGATCTGCGCGGTCGCGACGGTGCCGCCGGACATGGTGTTGAGCGCGACGAAATGCCAGTCGCCCACGTCCCAGCTGTAATAGCCCTTGCTGCGATCGCCGGCCTGGCCGGTCTGGTTGCCCACGCCGTTGAAGTAATCGAAGTAACCGCTGGCGCCGGTGGTGTTGTAGTCGTGGTTGCCCGGCGACGGGCTGGTCAGCGCCTTGAAGCGGCCCCAGGTCGGCGCGTAGCGGTTGTTGTATTCGGTCAGCGTGCCGCTGCTGTAGGCGTTGTCGCCGGCGGTGAACACCGCGGTCGGGTTGATCGACACGATCAGGTCGGAGGTGCCTTGGCAGGCGTTGCCGCTGGTGTCGCAGATGTCGCCGGCGCCGGCCACGACCACGCTGGCCAGTTCCAGCGGCACCGCGCTGTATTCGTAGCGGTCGAGCTGGAAGCCGCTGTCGGGCTGGCTGAAGTAAGGCTGGATGTCGACGCATTCGCCGCGCAGCGCGCGGGTGGTGAAGCTGCGGTCGTTCCACTGCTTGCCCTCCAGCACCAGGCGGTCGCCGCCGCTGCTGCTGAGCACCAGCGAGTCGTAGCCCGACAGCTTGAGTTGCTTGAAGCCCACCCGCAGCCACTTGGCGCCGCTTTCGCAGACGCGGTTGGACACCGCCTGCGACAAGGCCGCCCTGGCCAGCGGCGTGCCGCGCAGGGTCGATGCGCTGGCGCTGATCGGCTTGCTGAGGGTGTTGTCCTCGGACAGTTGCAGCGTGCGCTGGGCGGCCTGCGCGGGCGCGAACGCGGCGCCGATGAGCACGGTGGCGAGGGCGCCGTGGGCGAGCTTGGAATTCACTGGCTGTCTCCGAAGACGGGGAGTGGCGGGTGGACGCGACGATACGAGCCGCGATGGCTGCGGAGTTTGGCCGGAAAACTGCTACATGATTGCGACGGACTTCGCGCCCGTTGCGGGCCTGGCTGAGGTCTCGGTCACAAGTCCGACGCCTGGACGACGAGCGGTTGGGTGTTGGCGCGGCGATCTGGACCAGGCGGCTAGCGGCTGAAGCGCTCGGTCACCGGAACCGCGTGCATTGGCTGGATCGTTTCTGTGCGTTCGCGGCTTGGTTTCAGCTGCATTTCCGCTGTGTCGGGTTATCGATGTCATCACCAATGCATCGATGAGCGCAGGTCGCGGGCGGCGGCTCGGTCCGACGCTCTTCACCCCCATCAGCGCGGCGAAAGCGAGCTGCCCCGACGCCTTCGTTTCAACCGGCGATTCGTTTCAACCCGCCCACGCCCACTCATTCGTCGTGCGTCGGCGCACCCTCGCCCGCGATCTCCAGCAATTCGATCTCGAACACCAGCACCGAGTTGGGTTCGATCTGCCCGGCCATGCCGCGTTCGCCATAAGCCAACTTGGCCGGAATCCAGAACCGGTACTGGCTGCCCGGCGTCATCAGCTGCACGCCCTCGGTCCAGCCCGGCATCACCTGGGCGAGCACGAATTCGGCCGGGTGATCGGTGTCGTAGGTGCTTTCGAACTTGCTGCCGTCGAGCAGGCGGCCGAGGTAATTCACCCGCACCGTGTCGCTGGCTTTCGGATGCGCGCCCTTGCCCGCGCGCATCACCTGGTATTGCAGCCCCGACGCGGTGGTGGTCACGCCCTGCGCTTGCGCATTGCGCTTTAGAAATTCCTCGCCGGTTTGCAGATTGCGCGCCGCCAGCGCCTTGATGTCGGCGTCGTGCTTGCTGCGCAGGTGTTCGCTGAACCCTTCGCGGATGCGCTTGCTCTGCGCTTCGTCGAACAGCGAGGGCCGGCCGGCCTGGGCGTCGCGGATCGCGCGCAGCACCACCTCGGTATCGAGTTCGCCGCGCACCGGTTCGATGCTGCGGGCGAAATCGCGGCCGACGATGTAACTGACCTTGGCCTTGTCGCTGTCGACCTGGGCCGCGGTGAGCGGCGCGGGTGCGTCCGTCGCCCCTGGTTTCGACGCGTCTTTGGACGCAGGCGTACATGCGGCGGCGACGGCAAGCGCGGCGCTGAGAAAACAGAGGCGGGAAACGGTCGAACGGCGCATGCAGGCGGCTCCGTGGGGCGATGGTGGCTTGAGTCGGTCGATACGGATCAGTCGGTCACCGCGAACGTCAGCATCATGCCCATGTCCTCGTGTTCGAGGTTGTGGCAATGAAGCATGTAGCGCTGGGTGCCGCTGAAAGCTTGGGCGAAATCGATGGCCAGGCGCACGACTTCGCCGGGCCAGACCACGACGGTGTCGCTCCAGCCCAGGTCCTGTGGGTTCAGGCCGCCGGCCGCGACCTGACGGCCGCGGATGTCCGGTGGGCTGATCGCGCGCGACAGGATCCGGAACTGGAACCCGTGCAGATGGATCGGGTGCGGCATGCTGGTCATGCTGTTGCGGATTTCCCAGACCTCGCGGCTGCCGCGCCGGATCGAGAACGCGGGCTCGTGGCCGCTGAGGTGGAAATTCCAGTCGTTGATGAACCAGCGGCCTTCTTCGTCCATGCGCAGGCGCAGCGCGCGCACCGGCCAGTCGGTGGTGTCGGGCAGCGGGCCGATGCTGGAGATCGCGCTCAGGTCGGGCAGGTGCGCGGGCGGGCGCTGATCGGTCGCGCACTCGATCACCCGCACCTCCATCAGATCCAGCGGCTC
This sequence comes from Lysobacter capsici, assembly GCF_014779555.2. NCBI lineage: Bacteria > Pseudomonadati > Pseudomonadota > Gammaproteobacteria > Lysobacterales > Lysobacteraceae > Lysobacter > Lysobacter capsici. The sequence goes on along the minus strand of NZ_CP094357.1, from coordinate 275,163 downwards.
GCCCATCGCGGCCGCGCCGGGATGATCGGCCATCGGATCGGGCAGGAACGCGCCCGATTCGTCCTCGTTCTCCATCGCAACAAAGTCCAGGCTGCGCAGCATCACCCGCTCGCCGGGCTTGAGCGCGCTGAAATCGACCAGCACGTCGATGCGCTGGGCCGGCGCGAGGAACACGTCGTCGACCGGCCAGGCGCGTTCGAGCAGGCCGCCGTCGGTACCGATCAACTGCATCGTCAGCGCGCGTTCGCCCTGCATGAAGGCTGCGCGCAGCATGCGCGCGTTGGCGACGTTGGCCAGGCGGAAGCGATACCACGCCGGGATCACTTCGAGGTACGGCTCGGGCGTCCAGTTGACCAGCACGCGGTTGCCGATCCAGTCGTCGGCGCCGTCCTTGTAGACGATCGCGTTGTCGGCGCCGACCTGTTTGTCGGCGATCATCAACGGCAGGTCGCGTTCGCCCCAGCGCATGCCCAGGCGCTGGCGCAGCGCGAGTTCCTCGGCGTCCTCGATCAACAGCAGACCGGCCAGCCCGCGCTGCAGCTGCACGCCGGTGCGGCCGTGCGGATGGGCGTGATACCAGTACAGGCCGGCGCGGTTGTCGATGCGCAGGCGATAGCGCCGCTGCGTGCCCGCTTCGACCGGATGCAGGCCGCTGCCGTCGTTGGCTTCGTCGATCGACAGGCCGTGCCAATGGATCGTGGTGGCTTCGGCGAGACGGTTGTCGAGGCCGACCTCGATGGTGTCGCCGCGGCGCGCGCGCAGCAGCGGGTTGATCACCGCGCGCGCGTTGGCTTGGGTGGCGTAGGCCCACAGTTGCGTCGGCGCGCCGGGAAACAGCGCCTGCGTCGTGGCCTGCGCGATCAATTGCAGCGGCTGCTTGAGTTCGATCTCGGCCAGCAATCCTTCCGCGCTCGGCAGGCGCAGCGGCTGCACGAAGCGCGCTTCGGGCGCGAGCAATTGCAGGTCCGGCGCGGGCGCCGAGCCCATGCGGTGGCCGTGCCCGCCGGTCCAGCGCCACATCGCGATCGGCCCGGCCACGGTGGCGGCGCCGCCCACGGCTAGGCCGAGCAGAAAACGGCGGCGTTGCGGATCGGTCATCGGTGCGCGGTCCCCGGCTGCATGGTGCGACGGCTCTGGCGATGGGTCGTGAGCGACCCGCCATCATCCACGTCGGTTATTGCAGATGCTGCCGGCAGGCGATGCTTCTGTGACGCGGGTCAATCCTGGGGCCGCCGATCGTGGCGCTCAGATCGAATCGTCGAGCTTGGCCTGCCAGATCCGGTCGCCGAGTTCGTGCATCTCGACCCCGGCGAAGAACTGTTCGCCGAGCAGCGCGTAATCGGGTTCGCTCGCGCCGCGCCAGTCGAGGAACTTCGGCCGATGCACCGCGAAGCCCTGTGGATGGGCGGCGTTGCGGTAAGGGATGGCCATGGTCAGGGTCAGATCGGCGGCGTGATCGCGCGCGATCACGATCAAGGCGTCGGTGCGTCCCGACTCCAGGCTGACATAGCCGTCGTGGACGACCACCGCCTGCGCGGCCTCCTCGTCGTTCTGGGCCAGGCTCGCGCGCGCCAGGGCCACACCGTCTTCGAGCGAGTCGGCGTCGTAGCGGATCATCTTGCGCGCGCCCTGCGCGTCCTCGTACGCGTACAGCGGAATCAGCGCCTCGCCGTCGGCGACGCACCAGACCCCATGCGCGGCGAAGAAGCCGGCCAGTCGGATTGCTTGCTCCACGAAACTCCCCTCGACGTCGATTCAGTCGGCCCCCCGGCCGGGCCACTTTACACGCTGGCGGGGAGGTTGCGAGGCGCTTGGGGTGCTGCCGGGACGGTTGTTCCGGCGGGGAAAGGGGTTGCGAGTCGCAGTCCTGATTAAGGTTTTCCTCCTTTCGAAAAGGGGGGAAGCGGATTTGCTTTTGCTTAGTTTCGGCTCGATCGCTTGCACCCAAGCGAAAAGCGAATCCCCCGCGCTGGCGCTTCGATTCGGCTTCGTACCGACGTTGGGCGCTCGCCCCCTTTTACAAAGTGGGCGATGGTTGACGATGGTCGCTTCGTGGGGATGGTCCTCTATCGATCGCTTCCGCGGGGATCATCAGCTGCCGAAGCTTCAACAAGGGATCAATCCCTGTCGAAGGGGTTCCCCCCTTTGGAAAAGGGGGGCCAGGGGGGATTCGCTTTTGCTTTTGCTTTTGCTTTTGCTTAGCTTTTGCCCGATCGCATGCACCCAGTCGAAAAGCGAATCCCCCGCGCTGGCGTTTCGATTCGGCTTCGTACCGACGTCGGGCGCTCGCCCCCTTTTGCAAAGTGGGCGACGGTTGACGCGATGGTCGCTTCGTGGGGATGGTCCTCTAACGATCGCTTCCGCGGGGATCATCAGCTGCCGAAACTTCAACAAGGGATCGATCCCTGTCGAAGGGGTCCCCCCTTTGGAAAAGGGGGGCCAGGGGGATTCGCTTTTGCTTTTGCTTAGCGTTTGCCCGATCGCATGCACCCAGAGGAAAAGCGAATCCCCCGCGCTGGTGTTTCGATCCAGCTTCGTACCGACGTCGGGCGCACGCCCCCTTTTACAAAGTGGGCGACGATTGACGCGCTGGCCACTTCCGTGGAGACAGTCACCCACCAATTGCTTCAGTGGGATGGTCATCCACCGATTGCTTCAATGAGGAGTCGCAGAACCAGCCGCCTCTTCGACTATGGACGACGACGCACCAGCGCCCACCATCACCCCGCCCCTGCGCGCCACCCACATCCGCAACGCCACATAAAACACCGGCGTCAGAAACAAACCGAATAAGGTCACCCCGAGCATCCCCGCGAACACCGTCACGCCGGTCGCCGCGCGCACTTCGCTACCCGCGCCCTGGCCGATCAGCAACGGCACGGTGCCGGCGATGAACGCGATCGAGGTCATCACGATCGGGCGCAAACGCAGGCGGCAGGCCTCCAGCGCGGCCTCGACGATGCCGCGCCCCTGCCACTCCAGTTCGCGCGCGAACTCGACGATCAGGATCGCGTTCTTGCACGCCAACCCCATCAGCACCACCAGACCGACCTGCACGAATACGTTGTTGTCGCCTCCGCTGAGCCACACGCCGGCCAAGGCCGACAGCAAGGTCATCGGCACGATCAGGATCACCGCCAGCGGCAAGGTCCAGCTTTCGTACAAGGCCGCGAGCACCAGAAACGCCAGCAGCACCGCCAGCGGAAACACGATCAGCGCCGACGAGCCCTGGGTCGCCTGCTGATAACTCAGATCGGTCCATTCGATCCGCATGCCGTTGGGCAGCGTCTTCCGGGCGATGTCGCGCAGCGACTGCATCGCCTGACTCGACGACAGCACGCGCGGATCGGCCTCGCCGATCAGGTCCGCGGCGGGATAACCGTTGTAGCGGATCACCGGGTCCGGGCCATAGCTGTGAGCGAGGGTGACCATCGAACCCAGCGGCACCATCTGCCCGCGATCGTTGCGCACGCGCAGGTTGGCGATGTCCTCGACGCTGTCGCGATGCGCGCCGTCGGCCTGGGCGATCACCTGGTAGGTGCGGCCGAACTGATTGAAGTCGTTGACGTAGGCCGAGCCCAGATAGGTCTGCAAGGTATCGAACAGCTCGCTCAGCGGTACGCTTTGCGCCTTGGCCTTGAGCCGGTCGACCTGCGCATCGAGTTGCGGCACGTTGGCCTGATAGGTGCTGATCGGCACGCCCAGTCCCGGCGTGCCCGCGATCGCGCCGGTGAAATCGTTGAGCGCGTTCTGCAAGGCGCCGTAGCCCTGGCCGTCGCGGTCCTGGATGTACAGCGCATAGCCCGAGCCGGTGCCCAGGCCGAGGATCGGCGGCGGCATGAACGAGAACGCCACGCCTTCCTGCAGACTCGCGAATTTCTCGTTGAGTTCGGCGTTGATCGCCTGCGCGCTGCGCCCGCGCCGGTCGAACGGTTCGAGTTCGAAGAACAGTGTCCCGCTGTTCGGCGTGTTGGTGAATTGCAGCGGGTTCAGGCCGGGATAACCTTCCGATGCGGCCACGCCGTCGGTCTGCATCGCGATCGCGCTCATCTTGCGGGTCAAGGCATCGGTGCGCGACAGCGACGCGCCGGCGGGCAATTGCACGCCGCCGATCAGGTACAGCTTGTCCTGGGTCGGGATGAACCCGCCCGGCACCGCCTTGAACATCAGCCCGCTCAGCGCGAGCAACACCACGTACATCGCGAGCACCGCGCCGCGCCGGCCGAGCAGGCGGCCGATCGCGCCGTGGTAGCGCTGCGAACTCGAACCGAAGAAGCGATTGAACGGCCGGAACAGCCAGCCCAGCAAGCGATCGATGAGCCGCGTCGCGGCATCCTTCGGCGCGCCGTGCGGTTTGAGCAACAAGGCCGCGAGTGCCGGCGACAGCGTCAATGAATTGATCGCCGAGATCACCGTGGAGATCGCGATGGTCACCGCGAACTGCTTGTAGAACTGACCGGTCACCCCCGACAGGAACGCCATCGGCACGAACACCGCGCACAGCACCAGGGCGATGGCGATGATCGGCCCGGACACTTCGCGCATCGCCTGATGCGCTGCTTCCAGCGGAGTCAGCCCGCCTTCGATGTTGCGCTCGACGTTTTCCACCACCACGATCGCGTCGTCGACCACGATGCCGATCGCCAGCACCAGACCGAACAGGCTCAAGGTGTTGATCGAGAATCCGAACACGTACAAGGCCGCGAAGGTGCCGACCACCGACACCGGCACCGCCTGCAGCGGGATGATCGATGCGCGCCAGGTCTGCAGGAACACGATCACCACCAACACCACCAGCAGCACCGCTTCGGCCAGCGTGGTCACCACCGCCTTGATCGAATCGCGCACGAACACGGTCGGGTCGTAGACGATTCGGTACTCCAGCCCGGGCGGAAATTTTCGCGACAATTCGTCCATGCGTTCGCGCACCGCGTCCGACAGCGCGATCGAATTGGCGCCGGGCGATTCGAAGATGCCGATCGCCACCGCGTCGACGTTGTCGAGCTGCGCGCGCAAGGTGTAGTCAGCCGCGTCGAGCTCGATCCGCGCCACATCCGACAGGCGCACGATCGTGCCATCGTCGCCGCGCTTGAGCACGATCTGGGCGAATTCGGCCACGCTGTTCAAGCGGCCCTGGCTGTTGATCGGCACCAGGAAATCGCTGCCGCCGGGCATCGGTTCGGCGCCGAGCTGGCCGGCCGAGACCTGCACGTTCTGTTCGCGGATCGCGCGCACCACGTCGCCGGCCGTGAGGCCGCGCGCGGCGATGCGGCCCGGATCGAGCCAGATCCGCATCGCGTAGTCGCCGCTGCCGAACATCTGGGTCTGGCCCACGCCGGGCAGGCGCGCGAGTTCGTCCTTGAGTTTCAAGGTCGCGTAATTGCGCAGGTACAGCGAATCGTACCGACCGTCGGGCGATACCAGATGCACCAGCATGGTCAGCGTCGGCGATTGCTTCTGCGTGGTCACGCCTTGCCGGCGCACGTCCTCGGGCAGGCGCGCATGCGCCTGGCTGACCCGGTTCTGCACCTGCACCTGGGCCTGATCGGGATCGGTGCCGGGTTTGAAAGTCACCGTGGTGACCAGCACGCCGTCGGTGCCGGCCACCGACTTCATGTACATCATGTCCTGCACGCCGTTGATCGCCTCCTCCAGCGGCGTGGCCACGGTCTGCGCGATCATCTTGGGATTGGCGCCGGGATAGACCGCGCGCACCACCACGGTCGGCGGCACCACCTCGGGGTATTCGCTGACCGGCAACAGCGGCAACGCGATCAGGCCGGCGGCGAAGATCAGGATCGACAGCACCGCGGCGAAGATCGGCCGGTCGATGAAGAAACGCGAGAAGTCCATGACGGTGTCCTGCCGCGACGCGCGGCCACAAGGGGTCGCGGCCGACGCATCGGCGTCGGCCGTTTGAAGGATGAGACCGAATTCGCGGCGGGATTCGCCGCGGTCTTGCTTACGCGGCGGCGGCGATCGCATCCGGCGCGCGACGCACCTGCACGCCGAATTCGCGCAGGCGCTGCAGCTGATACGCCGGGTCGATCAGCACGTCGGGCGTGTACAGGCCGGGCGCGACCGCCTCGCCGCCGGCGAGGCCCAGCAGGCGTTCGACGCCAAGCGCGATGCCGATAGCGGTGATCGGCGCCTGGCCTTGCGGATGGGTCAGTTCGTGCCGGCGGCGCGCGATGCGGCCGTCGTGCAACTCGCCTTCCAGTTCGATCACGATCTCGGTCGAGAACGCTTCGCCACGGCGCCGGCTCGCGCTTTCGCCCAGCGCCATGTCGAGGCGGATCGAATGCGCGTCGGTCGCCGCGGCCAGGCTGACCACGTCCAGCGGCGAATACGCCGACGCCGCCACGCGGGTGCCGTCCACGCTCAGAAAACTGCGCGCGGCCTCGTCGCCGCGCACCCAGCGCCAGCGGCCGTTTTCGAGAATCTGCGCGGCGGCGGCATCGACCAGGCGTTCGTAATCGGCCGCCGCGGCCGGGCCGCCCATGTCGTGTTCGTCGAGCAGCGCGCCGATTTCGATCCGGTCGACGCGGCGGAATTCTTCGGCGAAATGCAGGGTCGGCAAGGTCGCCGCGCCGGCCAGCCAGTGGCTGGCGAGCAGGATCGGCGCGGCATCGGGTGCGCGCAGATGGCGCGCCACTTCCGGGGCGATCTCGAACGAACCGCTGGAGGTGCTGACGTAAGGCAGGCGGTGGCGTTGCGCGTACTTGAGCGAGTTGAGGGTGTCGTCCTTGACGAACAACACCAGCGCGGAGAATTGCGCGTCCTCGGGCAGGCCGAGATCGGCGCGTTGCAGGTCCACGCGCAATGCGTGAGCGTTGCCGAGGGCCGCGGCGACCGCTTCGGCGCGGGCCAGGTCGCGGCCGGCGATCGCTATCGGCAGCTCGGGGTGCAGCCGGCGCAGGGCCCGCGCGCCTTGCGCGCCGACCACGCCGGAACCGCCGATGATGAGGACGGGCTTGAGAGCGTTTGCGTTCATGACGAGGATTCCGTGAGGAGGTGGCCGGCGCGGGTCCGGAATGGATTCCGGCACAAGCTACGATTGGTAAGTTACCAATAGTAAGATACACTTCGCCCGGCGCTGTCAAGCGCTTCCTGTCTTCCCCGCACGAGTCCCGCGCATGAGTTCCTCCGCCCCCGCCCGCCGCCTGCCCAAGGCCGAACGCCGCGACCAATTGCTGGAAACGGCGATGACGATCGTGCGCGAGCAAGGCACCGACGCGCTGACCCTGGGTTACGTGGCCGAGCGCGCCGGCGTCAGCAAGCCGATCGCTTACGAGCACTTCGGCACCCGTTCGGGTCTGCTGATCGCGCTGTACAAGCAGATCGACGAACGTCAGGCCGCGACCGTCGCCCAGGATTTCGCCCGCACGCCCAAGCGTCTGGCCGATGTCGCCGCGTTGATGGGCGACAGCTACATGAGCTGCTTCCGCACCGCCGGCCCGGAGTGCCACGCGATCTTCGCCGCGCTCAAGGGCGACGAGCAGATGGAGCGCGTGCAGCAGGAACTGGTGCAGGGCTATGTGGCGTTCTATCGCGATCTGCTGGCGCCGTACGCCAAGGTCGACGACGCCGAACTGCGGCGCCGCTGCATCGCCATCGTCGGCGCGGGCGAGTCCCTGTCGCGCGAGATGAGCGCCGGACGCATGACCGAAATGGATGCGGCGCGGACCCTGGCGTCGTTGATCGAGCGTTGGATGCGCGCGGACTGACCGTCGCGGCGCATCGCGTCCGACGGCGGCTCAGCCGCAACCGCCGCCGTCGCTGCTGCAACCACCGTCGCTGCCGCCACCGTCGCCGTTTCCCGTGGCGCTGCCGCCACCGTCGCTGCCGCCATCGCTGGCGTATCCATCGCGTTCGTAACGATAGGCCACGGCCGAACTCCATACCGTCGCGCCGTTGCCGTAATGCAGCGTGTTGGCGCGCGACACCGACACGCGCGCGGCCGGCGGTTTGCGTTGCGCCTGTGCGATCAGCGCCAGCACCGCGCCGATCACCGGCAACAGCCAGATCAGTGCGATCTGGCGTCGGCGCGAACGGCCGGCGTGGTTGCGGCTGTTCCACGCCAGCAGCGTGGTCACGCCGTTGAGCACCAGCAAGGGCAACACGAACGCCCAGTCGATTTCGCTCATCCGCTTTGCCTCCGTGGCCGCGTGCATTGATGCGCTGGCAAGGTCACGGCGATGCGTGAACGGTGCGCCGGCCAGCCTGCATTCTCGCCAGTTTGTCACGGGCGAATTCAACCGTGGCAACCTGGCTTCGGATCGTCCGCGATCGCAGGCGCGAACGGCCTCGACGCGGCCGCGCATTACAAAACCTTCATGCAGCAAAGGCCCGCGCGGGGTTGACCCGGTGGCGATCGGCGAGGATCATGCGCCCGTTCACGCATTCCCGCCCACCCCAGAGGCTCCCCTTGGACAGTCGATCTAGACCTTTGCTGCAGCGCGCGCGCTGACGGATCGCCACAGGTCTGGGATGTCCCAGGTCGGCCCCGTTCACGCAGAACGGAGCCGCTATCGCCGAATCGTCGATTCGCGCGTCTCTACACAAGCACTGCAGTTTCCATCTGAAGACACCTGCCCAGGTGGCCTTTGGCGTTTCCGTTCGTCCGGAGATCGCCGATGCCCCCGAAGACCGCATTCGTCCCGATTGCAGCGCAGTCGGTAGCGCGCCTGCTCGCATCCGTGCGTGCAGCGCGCGTCGACGCTCGCCTGTTGGTCGATGACGCCGTCGCGCCAAGCCGCGCGCGCTTGGCGAACGACCACGCCGCCGCGAGCGCGCATCGCCGCGCAACCGACGACAACCCGCGCCTGACCGCGCGCTGGCAACGCAATGGGCTCGACCAGCGTCTCGAATGCCGTTGGCGCACGAACCGCGCCGAAGGCGTGAGCGAGGAACCTCCGCCGGCCGCATGCGCGTACCGCGCATTCACCCGTGCCGCCGCGGTTCGACCGAACCGCGCCGCTCCATCGAGCCGCATCGAGATTCGCCATGACGCCCATCGTCCGTCCCCGTCCGCACTCCCCGCTGGTCGCCGCGCTGGTCCGCGCGCGCGCCTGGCCCAATGCCTATGACCTGGCCGCGTTCGCGCTGCTGATCGCCGCCGCGGCCGCGCTCGCGCACGGCGCGGCCGACCTGCGCGAACCACTGGCCGGCCTGAGCCAACAGCCGGTATCGCTGCGGATCGCGAACCTGTCCGAATACGCCTTGCGCACCACCTTACGCATGTTCGCGGCGATGCTCGCCTCGCTGTTGTTCACCTTCGTGGTCGCCACCTGGGCGGCCAAGAGCCGGCGCGCCGAACGGGTGATCGTGCCCGCGCTCGACATCCTGCAATCGGTGCCAGTGCTGGGGTTTCTCAGCTTCACCGTGACTTTTTTTCTCGGCCTGTTCCCGGGTCGCCAGCTCGGCGCGGAATGCGCGGCGGTGTTCGCGATCTTCACCAGTCAGGCCTGGAACATGACCTTCTCGTTCTACCAGTCGCTGCGCACGGTGCCGCGCGATCTGGATGAAGTCAGCCGCGGTTTCGGCCTGAGCGCATGGCAGCGTTTCTGGCGCCTGGACGCGCCGTTCGCCGCGCCGGGACTGGTGTGGAACATGATGATGTCGATGTCGGGCGGCTGGTTCTTCGTGGTCGCGTCCGAAGCGATCACGGTCGGCGACACCACGCTCGAACTGCCGGGCATCGGCTCGTACCTGGCGCTGGCGATCGCGCACAAGGACATCGCCGCGGTCGCCTGGGCGGTATTGGCGATGGCGTTGTTGATCGCGCTCTACGATCAGTTGCTGTTCCGCCCGATCGTCGCCTGGGCCGATAAGTTCCGGGTCGAGCAGACCGCCGGACAGCAGCGGCCGGCGTCGTGGGTCTACGACATGGCGCGGCGCACGCGTCTGCTCAAGCGCGCGCTGCGGCCGATCGCGTGGCTGTGGCAACGCGCGATGCTGCTGCGGCTGCGTACGCGCGCGATCGCGGCGGCACCCGAGCGCGCGGCAACGACGGACTGGCGTGATCGCATCTGGCTGGCGCTGACCCTCGCGGTGGCGGCCTGGGGCGGCTGGTTCGCCTTCGATTACGGCCGTCAGACGCTGAGCCTGGGCGATGTGGCCGAGGCGTTCGGCGGCGGCCTGGCGACCTTGGCGCGGGTGGCGGTCCTGATCGCGATCGCCAGCGTGATCTGGGTGCCGGTCGGGGTGTGGATCGGCCTGCGTCCGCGGCTGGCGCAGCGCGTGCAGCCGCTGGCGCAGTTCCTCGCCGCGTTCCCGGCAAACGTGCTGTTCCCGGTGGCGGTGATCGCGATCATGCGCACCGGCGCGAACCCGAACCTGTGGCTGTCGCCGCTGATGGTGCTCGGCACCCAGTGGTACATCCTGTTCAACGTCATCGCCGGCGCCAGCGCCTACCCGACCGATCTGCGCGAAGCCGCGACGGTGTATCGGCTGCGTTCGCGGACTTGGTGGCGGCGCGCGATCCTGCCCGGCGTATTTCCCTATTACGTCACCGGCGCGCTGACCGCGTCGGGCGGCTCGTGGAACGCGAGCATCGTCGCCGAGCTGGTGCATTGGGGCGATCAGCGGGTCGAAGCCTACGGACTGGGTGCCTACATCGCGCGCGCCACGCAAGCCGGCGACTTCCATCGGGTGGTGCTCGGCGTCGCGGTGATGTCGCTGTTCGTCACCTTGTTCAACCGAATCGTGTGGCGCCCGCTGTACGCCTATGCCGAACGGCGGCTGCGCCTGGATTGATCGTTCGCGGCGACGCCTGCATTCGCATCGGCGCATCGCCTTTTTGTTATCGCTGCATCGGAGTCACGACCATGACCTTTTCCGCCCTCGCCCCCGCCCTGCCCGCCGTCGCGCCGCTGATCGAAGTGCGGCATCTGCGCCAGCATTACCGCAAGGACGGCGCCGCGCCGCTGGTGGTGCTCGACGATGTCGACCTGACCCTGCATGCCGGCGAGATCGTCGGCCTGCTCGGCCGTTCGGGCTCGGGCAAATCCACCTTGCTGCGCGCGATCGCCGGCTTGATTCAACCCAGCGCGGGCGAGGTCGCGTTCTGCGGCACGCCGTTGAGCCGGGCGCCGGCCGACATCGCGATGGTGTTCCAGAGTTTCGCCCTGTTCCCGTGGCTGACGGTGTTGCAGAACGTCGAGCTCGGCCTGGAAGCGCGCGGCATCGCCGCCGCGCAACGGCGCGCCCGCGCGGTCGCGGCGATCGATCTGATCGGCCTGGACGGTTACGAAAGCGCATACCCGAAGGAACTGTCCGGCGGCATGCGCCAGCGCGTCGGCCTGGCGCGCGCGCTGGTGGTGCAGCCGCGCGTGCTGCTGATGGACGAGCCGTTCTCGGCGCTCGACGTGCTCACCGCCGAGACCCTGCGCACCGACCTGCTCGATCTGTGGTCGGAAGGACGCATGCCGATCGAAGCGATCCTGATGGTCACCCACAACATCGAGGAAGCGGTGTTGATGTGCGATCGCATCGCGATCTTCGGCTCCAATCCGGGCCGGGTGATCGACGAGATCCGGGTCGAGCTGCCGCGGCCGCGCGATCGGCTCGACCCGGCGTTCCGCGCCCAGGTCGACCGCATCTACGCGCGCATGACCGGTTCGCCCTCGGCGCGGGCGCCGCGCGAGAGCGGCGCGATGCGGCCGGGTCTGGCGATGCAATTGCCGCAGGTGTCGAGCAATCTGATGGCCGGCCTGATCGAAGCCGTCGCCGCCGCGCCGTACCGCGGCCGCGCCGATCTGCCGGCGTTGGCGGCGCAATGGCAGATGGAGGTCGACGAATTGTTTCCGATCGCCGAAAGCCTGCAGTTGCTCGGTCTGGCCACGCTCGACGACGGCGATCTGCATTTGAGCGAGGCCGGCCTGCGTTTCGCCGGCGACGACATCGATGCGCGCAAGCGCGAGTTCGCCCGCCAGCTCGCGGCCAAGGTGCCGCTGGCCGCGCATATCCGTCGCGTGCTCGATGAGCGCGCCTCGCATCAGGCGCCAGCGCAGCGTTTCCGCGACGAGCTCGAAGACCACATGTCGGCCGAATACGCCGCCGCGACCTTGCGCGCGGTGACCAGTTGGGCGCGCTACGCCGAGTACTTCGCCTACGACGAACAGGCCGATCGCTTCACCCTCGACAACCCGAGCTGATCTACGGCTTATCCGACCTGCCCAACCACCTTCGAAGGAGCCGCGGCATGCGCTTCATCCAGACCTTTCAGCTCTATCCCTTTCTCGACACGGTGATCAGCCTGCTCGCCGCGTTCGTGCTCGGCACCGCGATCGGCGCCGAGCGCCAGTACCGCCAGCGCACCGCCGGACTGCGCACCAATGCGCTGGTCGCGCTCGGCGCGGCGGCGTTCGTCGACCTGGGGATGCGCCTGGCCGGCAGCGCCGAGGCGGTGCGGGTGATTTCCTACGTGGTGTCCGGCATCGGCTTTCTCGGCGCCGGCGTGATCATGAAGGAAGGCATGAACGTGCGCGGGCTCAATACCGCGGCGACGTTATGGTGTTCGGCCGCGGTCGGCGCCTGCACCGGCGCGGACATGATCGCCGAGGGCGTGTTGCTGACCGGCTTCGTGATCGCCGGCAACACCTTGCTGCGGCCGTTGGTGAATGCGATCAATCGCATTCCGATCGATGCGCAGTTGTCGGAAGCGACCTACGAGGTGCGGCTGAGCGCCGACCCCGCGTCGCTGCCGGCCGCGCGCGAGTGGCTGGTCGAGCATCTGGAGGCGGCGAATTATCCGGTCGGCGATGTCGAGCTCGACGAGCACGGCGAGGGCGCGGTGGAGATCGTCGCGACCTTGGTCAGCACCGCGGTGGATGCGAAGGAACTCGATGCGGTGGTGGAGCGATTGCGGCGTATGCCGGGGGTTCGGCATGTGACTTGGGAATCGAGTACTCGCGATTGATTCGAGTACGCGGGATTGATTGGTGGGAATCGGGAATCGGGAATCGGGAATCGGGAATCGGGAATCGGGAATCGGGAATCGGGAATCGGGAATCGGGAATCGGGAATCGGGAATCGGTTAGAGCGTAGCGCTCCCTCCTTTCGATTACGCAAGTCATCCGAAGCAACGTACTTCCACGCCCCAACGTACCTCCCTACCGTCATTCCCGCGAAGGCGGGCTTTGCTTTACTTCGGCGTAGCCGAACATCCAGGGCCTTTCATGCGAGAACACTCGAAGTCACTGGATTTCCGCTTTCGCGGGAATGACGTTCTGGAGGGATGGCGCTGAAGCCTATGGATTCCCGCGTTCGCGGGAATGACGTTCTGGGGAGATGGCGCAGAAGTCTCTGGATCCCCGCCTTCGCGGCGATGACGAGCAGTAGGGAGAAATCCCCTAACCACTCTCCGCCGCACGCGCCAACAACAACTCGCGCTCGCGCGTATTGCGCGTCAGCCCTGCGGCGCGTTCGAACTCGATCCGCGCTTCCTCGCGGCGGCCGAGCTTGAACAGCAGGTCGCCGCGCACCGTCGGCAGCAGGTGATAGCTTTTCATCGACGGCTCGTCGAGCAAGGTATCGACCAACTCCAGGCCGGCCGCCGGGCCGAACGCCATCGACAATGCGACCGCGCGGTTGAGTTCGATCACCGGCGACGGCGTGCGCAGCGCGAGTTGCTGGTACAGCGCGGCGATGCGCGGCCATGGCGTGTCCTGCGCGGTCGCCGCGCGCGCATGGCAGGCGGCGATCGCGGCCTGCAGGGCGTAGGGGCCGTTGGAGCCGCTCAGCTGCACCGCGCGTTCCAGCGCGCTCAGACCGCGCTGGATCTGCATTCGGTCCCAGCGCGCGCGGTCCTGATCCAGCAGCAGAATCGGCTGTCCGTCCGGACCGGTGCGCGCCTTGGAGCGCGAGGCCTGGATTTCCATCAGCGCGACCAGGCCATGCACCTCGGCTTCCTTCGGCATCAGCCCGGCCAGGATGCGGCCGAGCCGCAGCGCGTCCTCGCACAGGCCCGGACGCATCCAGTCGTCGCCGGCGGTCGCCGAATAGCCTTCGTTGAAGATCAGGTAGATCACTTCCAGCACCGACGACAGCCGCTGCGCGAGTTCCTCGCCGCGCGGCACCTCGAACGGCACCTGGGCATCGGCCAGGGTGCGCTTGGCGCGCACGATGCGCTGGGCGATGGTCGGTTCGCTGGCCAGGAAGGCGCGCGCGATCTCGTCGGTGGTCAGGCCGCCGAGCAGGCGCAGGGTCAGCGCCAGCCGCGCCTCGGTCGACAGCACCGGATGGCAGGAGATGAACACCAATCGCAGCAGGTCGTCGCCGATGTCGTCGTCGAGCTTGTCGAAGAACGCGTCCTCGACTTCGTCCTGGCTGGCTTCGATCTCGCGCCCGATTTCCTCGTGCTTGCGGTCGAGCAGCTTCTTGCGCCGCAGCCGGTCGATCGCGCGGTTCTTGGCGGTCTGCATCAGCCAGGCGCCGGGGTTGTCCGGCACGCCGCTCTCGGGCCATTTTTCCAGCGCGACCACCAGCGCGTCCTGGGCGAGTTCCTCGGCCAGGCCGACATCGCGCACCATGCGGGTCAGGCCGGCGATCAGCTTGGCCGATTCGATCCGCCAGACCGCATCGATGGCTTTGTGCGTGGCGCTGGAAGAGTGGGGGTCCGTCACGACGACCGATCAGACCACCTCGGGCGCGGCGATGCAAGGGCGGGAAGCCTCGGCTCGCGCTCGGCCCGCAGCGCACGGCAACGATGCGGGCCATGGCCGCGACACGTCGACCGCATCGCGGCTGTCGATGGGCACGCGACGCTTGCGCCGCGATTCGATCCTTACCGAGGCGACAGCGCGCTATCGATTCGCGCGGTCGCGGCTTGCGGCCGGGAAATCCCGCGAAGCCGCGCCACCGTTTCGCGCCGGATCATTCCGGGCAGCCGACCCCGGCGCGAACGCAGTTGATCATCCACGGCACGCCGAAACGGTCGGTGACGATGCCGTAGCTCAAGGCCCAGAAGGTTTCCTGCAGCGGCATCTGCACGCTGCCGCCGTCGGCCAGCGCGGCGTAGATGCGCTCGGCGTCGGCCGGGTCGTTGAGCATCAGCGCGACATGCGCGCCGACGACGCCCTGGTAGGGGTGCGACGCGGTGGCGTCGGTGCCCATCAGCATGCAGCCGTCGAGTTCGTAACAGCCGTGCATGATCTTGTCGCGGTCGGCGGCATCGAATTCGCCGCCGTCGCAGCCGGCCTGATCGCCGAACGGCATCAGCGCGAGGATCTTGCCGCCGAGGGTCTTGAGGTAGAACTCGAAGGCCTGGCGGCAGTCGCCGTTGAAGGACAGATAGGTGACCAGTTGCATGACGGGCTCCAAAGGTGCGGATCGTTGAAAGGACATGGCGTTGAGGTGACGGTCGGTATGGCGGTGGGCACGGACGGGGCCGGCGCGGATGCGGCTCGCGGGCGAGCGGATCTAACGGCGTCGGTGCTGAAGCCTCCGCCGCGAAAGACTTTGTGGCGTTGGCGGCGATATGCGGACGACGAGCCGGTTCGGCGCGATCCGTTCAACCGGCTCGCGCGGCGACTTGCTCGCGCAGGCGTTGTTCGGCCGCGCGCAGGTCCGGGCTGAGCGCGTCGCCGAAATCGGCCGCGTCGAACACCTGGCGGATTTCGATCTGCGCCGGCGAGCCGTCCAGGCTCGGCACCCGCTTGACCCATTCGATCGCCTCGTCCAGCGAACGCGCCTGGATCAGCCAGAACCCGGCGATCAGTTCGTCGGTGTGGGCGAACGGCCCGTCCTCGACCCGGCGGCCGCGGCCGTCGAAATACACCCGCGCGCCCTTGGCGCTGGCCTGCAGGCCTTCGGCGGCGAGCAACACGCCGGCGCGGACCAGATCTTCGTTGTAGGCGCCCATCGCGTTCAGCAGCGCGGCCTCGGGCAGCACGCCGGCCTCGCTGCGGGCATCGGCCTTGACCAGCAACATGAATTTCATCGTCCTCGCTCCTCGTCGGCGAGCCGGCCCCGGGTCCCGGCGGGTCCCGGTCGGGCTGGCTTCATCAAGGCGACGAATGGGGCGGGCGGGAATCGACAGTCGGTTGAGGCCGGGAATCGGGAAAGGGGAATCGGGAGTCGTAAAGGCAGCCCGCGGCCTCGGGCCGGATCGGTGTGAGTAGTGGTCGGGGGCTTCGGTGGCCGCAAACACGAAGACCTGCTCCGCGGCGGGCGCGGAGCAGGTCTTCGGGGTTTCGCGACGACGACGGTCCGCCGCGATCGATGCGCCTTACTGGAAGTTGTACTTCACCCCGACCGTGAAATAGCGGCCGATCGCGCCGCTGGAATGCATCGGGTTGTAGTTGATCGCGCCGTAGGTCAGCGGGTCGAGCGGGGCGATCTTGTCGGTCAGGTTCTGGATCGAACCGAACACTTCCACCCCGTCCTTGGCCTTCCAGCGGCTGGACAGGTCGACGGTGGTGAACGAGGGAATGCGGCAACCGCCCGGCGCGGGGCTGCCGTCGGCGTAGCGGCTGGCGCACACGTCGCCTTCGGCGCGCACGTTCTTGAAGCTGGCGATGTAGTTGACCACGCCGCTCAGGCTCCAGTTGCCGAGCTCCCAGGTCGCGCCGAAATTGATCCGGTCCTTGGGCGTGCCGATGCAGTTGGTCACGTCGCAGTTGCCGTGGGTGCCGGCGAACTCCAGCGAACTGCCGTCGAGTTCCTCGCGTTCGAAGGTGGTGATGTGGCTCCACTGCAGATCCAGGTTGAGCTTGCCGGCCGAATCCAGATCGAAGCCCTGGCGCACGTCCAGGTCGATGCCGCGCACGGTGGTCGAGGCCGAGTTGACGTAGTTGGCGAGCGCGGCGAGCAAGGTGCCGGTGTTGGCCTGGCCGGGCAGGTTGTTGTCGCTGCGGATCACCTTGCCGGCGGCGATCGCGGCATCGGTGGTCTCGACGTTGATCTCGTTGGTGCGCTTGATCTGCCAGCCGTCGAGGGTGACTGTGGTGCTGGCGGTCGGTTCGAACACCAGGCCGACGGTGTAGCTCTTGGACTCCTCGGGCTTGAGGTCGGGATTGGGGCTGGTGATCACCGCGATCTGGATATCGCAATCGCGCACGCTGCCGCCCGGCGCGGGGTTGCCGCCCGGGCAACGCACCGGGTCGGCCGCGGCGGTGAAGCCGGCCAGCCCGCCCTTGCCCGACTCGGCCGGGTTCGGCGCGCGGAAGCCTTCGGCGTAAGTCGCGCGCAGCGACAACTGCTTCAACGGGCTCCACTTCACCCCGAACTTCGGCGTGGTCGCGCTGTCGCCGCCCTTGTAGCTGTCGTAGCGCACCGCGCCGGACAGCTCCAGGCTTTCGAGCACGGGCGCGACGATTTCGGCGTAACCGGCCGCGACTTCCTGGGTGCCTTCGTAAGCCGAATAACCCAGGCCGATGATGTCGCCCGCGTCGGTGTAGGTCTGCGGCTTGAGCTCGGCTTTCTGCCGCCGCCACTCGGCGCCGAACGCGACGCCGAGCGCGCCGCCCTTGAGGTCCATCAGCGAACGCGAGCCCTTGACGTCGAACAGGTCCAAGGTGGTCTTGCCGTCGGCGTGGATGGTCGGCGAGATGTAGTCGTACAGCGCCTGCGAATTGAGGTTCGCGTTCTGGCCCAGGCGCCAATAGCCGCCGGGGCCGGTGCCGTTGGTGAGCGCGTCGCGCACCGCGCTGTAGCGCAGGAAACCGTCGCGGGTGTTGGTCAGATCGCTTTGCGAATGCAGGTAGGCCACATCGACATCCCACGCGCCGGCGGTGCCCTTGACGCCGGCCAGGAAGCGGCTGAATTCGCTGTCGGTGCGGATCACCCGCGGGCCGACGTCGAACGCGGTGTAGCGCAGGTTCGCGGCCTGGCCGGGGAACGGATTGTCCGGATGATTCGGCCCCAGCACGACCGCGCCGTCGCCGGAATCGCCGTTGACCGGACCGCCCGGATAACCCCACGCGCCGGACGCGTCCGACGGCGTGTTGACGAAGGTGTTCTTCTTCTTCGAATAGCCCGCTTCCACATAGGCCTCGAAGTTGTCCGACAGCACGAAGGTGGCGCGGCCGAACAGGTTCACGTACTTCTCTTCCGGGGTCAGGCTGTTGAACTGGCCGGCCTGCCACAGGCAACCGCCGCCGGGATCGGTCTGCGGAATCGTCGAGAACTTTTCGCAACCCGGCAACGACACGTATTGGCCGCTGGCGGGGTTCTTGACGTTGCCGACCGGCGAACCGTCGGCGTCGGCGCCGAGGATGAAACCGTTCATGAAACGCTTGGTCTGGCTGTAGCCCCAGCGACGCGCGTCGCCGGTGCCGATCCATTTGCGATCGGCGCGGTCGGCGACCTGGATCTCGTCGGTCTGGCTGGCTTCGATGTTGAAGAAGACGTTGTAGCGGTCCTCGCTCAGATTGCCGAAGCCGAACGTCGCCGAGGCCTTGGCCTGCTGGCCGTCGCCTTCGCCCGATACGCCGTAGGAACTGCGCACGGTGACGCCGGTGAATTCCTTGCGCAGGATGATGTTGACCACGCCGGCGATGGCGTCGGAGCCGTAGATCGCCGAGGCGCCGTCCTTGAGCACTTCCACGCGTTCGACCGCGTCCATCGGAATCGTGCTCAGGTCGGTGAACACTTTCTGTCCATCGTCGGCCAGGCCGTAGGGCGCGGTGCGTCGGCCGTTCAACAGCACCAGGGTCGAGCCCGCGCCGAGGCCGCGCAGGGAAATGCCCGAACCGCCGCCGGCGAAACCCGTGCCGAAGGTTTTCGGAATCGTGCCGGCGCCGTCGGTGGTCAGCGTCTGCAGGTATTCGGCGATGCTGGCCTTGCCGGTGCGATCGATTTCCGCGCGCGTGACCACCTGCACCGGCGAGGCGGTTTCCATGTCGCCGCGGCTGATGTTGGAACCGGTGACTTCGACCCGATCCAAGGTGGTGGGTTGCGCCGCGTCCTGCGCATAAGCGGCGACGGGCGCGACGCCGACGATGGCGGCGGCGAACAGCGCGCGTGCGATGGCGTGGCTGAGGATGGCGTGCGACATGGTCGGCTCCCGTGGGTGGTCGTGCGAATGAACGACAAGGCGAACAAGGCTGGACAAGGTGGCTCGGGTTTTGTGTTTCTTACTTGGTGCTCGTACTTGGTATTTAGTGCTTGGTGTTTAGTGCTTGGTGTTTCTTACTTGGTGTTTCTTGCCCGGTGATCAGTGTTTGATGTCTGGTGCGTGGCGTTTTCGTGCTGCGCGCATTGGCCCATGTCTGATCGACATTGTCGGGACGCGCACGTGCAATCGGTTGTGCGTCGCGCTGACGGATTGATGCGCGCGATTGCGTAACCGGATATGCCGTCGTTGTTCAATCGCCGTACCCATGCTTGCGAAATCCCCTGAAAACACGGGCGTATCGGTCTTTCCGACCGCGTAGCGAGTACGCGATCGCGATCACGGTCGGCGTGGGAATCGACGTTAATACGTCCGGGCCGCCGCATACTTCGACGCAGTTCCGCTTACTCGCGGCGCGACTTTGCGCAATGTGTCGAGTGTTTGCGGCGCTGCGCAATGCATCGGTGCGTCAGGTGCGTCAGGTGCGTCAGGTGCGTCAGGTGCGATTGGATGCGATCACGTGTGCGGCGAGGATTCGGCTTCGCGCGCGGGTGTTCGATGGCGTGCGTGGGATGCTGGATGTTATGAGCAACTCGGCCCTCACCCCGACCCTCTCCCGCAAGCGGGAGAGGGAGAGTAAAGTGGCGGCGTCAATAGTCGGCTCAGAGCGAATGCTCCATGCGGCATCAAAGTTCGACACGGCATTGAGCCACGCTGAAACCGATGCTCCCTCTCTCGCTTGCGGGAGAGGGAGAGTGCAGCGGCGACGTCGATAGTCGGCACACAGTGAAGGCTCGACACCGCATCAAAGCTCGACACGGTATTGAGCCGCGCCGAAACCAACGCTCCCTCTCCCGCTTGCGGGAGAGGGTTGGGGTGAGGGCCGCCCCATGCATCGAAGAACCCCACACGCGCAATCCAAACCGGCAGTCCGCCAACACGCGTGCGCTGCAAAACCTCCCGATCCCCGCTCAGCCCGTTTCGCGCGCACCCCGCCCGCGCCGCTTGACCTCGCCCGATGCAGCAACGCAAGGCGCCACCGGCTCAGCCACGGTATGCCGGATCGCGCTCGCCAGCGGACTCGGCAATCCGCAACACGGCGCGCGCGCCGGCCGGGTCGACGACGCTTCGACGCGCTTGCCGTTGGCTTTGCGATCGGGCGCGCCGGTGTCGGCCATCGTCAGCCGTCGCTCCACGCTCGCGCCGACGCCCGCGCGCGATCGCGAACCTGCGCGCTTCGAACGCGCGCGCTAGTCGTCGTCACGCGCATGCGCCGCCTCGTGAGTGGTCTGCAACTGAGTCAGGTAATCGTCGAGCCGGTCCAGGCGCTGGTCCCAGAATTCGCGATAGCGGTCGAGCCAGCCGGACACTTCGCGCAGCCGCGCGGTCTCCAGCCGGCACGGCCGCCACTGCGCTTCGCGGCCGCGCGCGATCAGGCCGGCGCGCTCGAGCACCTTGATGTGTTTGGAGATCGCCGGAAGGCTCATGTCGAACGGCTCGGCCAGTTCGGTCACCCCGGCCGAGCCGTTGGCGAGCCGGGCCAGGATCGCGCGCCGGGTCGGATCGGCCAGGGCCGCGAATGTGGTGCTGAGCGGGTCGGCGGGCATATCAACTCAACCAGTAGGTTAAATAACACGGCTAGTTGAAGCCCGCTCGGCGCAGGGTGTCAAGCGTGCCGTGATGGCGCCGTCCAGGCTTGCGGCCTGTGCCAGGGCGCAATTTCGTTCAGCCTCTTCATGAACAGCGGCACTTTTCATCGGGCACCTCAGCGCGGTTCATCACATAATAAATGTGACGCTGTTCGCACTAAGAGGGAAGGGCTGACTCGGCTGCATGTCCCGTTAGTCGTCTGGCCAGGGCATGCCGGTACTCCGATGACGCTTGTGTATTTCAACGTGTTTTCCCAGGTATTTCCGTGCGCCGGGCGGTCTGTCGCCGCGGCCCCGGCGTGCGCGCATCCGAACGATTCACGCCGATGCGCATAGGCCTCGACTACCGCGCCGCGACCGCCGCGCCGCACACCGGCCCCGGCCGCCAGGTGCTGGCGCTGGAGCGCGCGCTGCGTCGCCGCGACGACGTCGAGACGGTGCTGTTCACCGAGGCGCCGCGCGATCATCCGCACCGCGCGATCGCGGTCAGCGCCGATCTGGGCGTGCCGTTGGACGCCGAGCCCGGCCTGCGCCGGCGTTGGCGCTACGAGGCCGGGTTTCTGCCCGCGGCCCTGCGCGAGGAGCGCGTCGACGTCTACATCGCCGCCGCCAACGGCGGCCTGCCGGTGTGGCGCAAACCCTCGAGCGTGCGCCAAGTGCTGTTGCTGCACGACCTGTTCCGGCTGACCCTGCGCCGCCCGCCCGCAACGCCGTGGCGGGCGCTGACCTCGCGGGTCGTCGACCAGGCCGCGATCGGCCATTCCATCGCCAGCGCCGACGCCATCTGGACGCCGTCGCGCTACACCACCGCCGAATGCGGCCGCCTGTACCCGGCGCACGCGCACAAGCTGTACGTGCTGCCCGACGCGGTCGCGCCGCTGCCGCCGCCAGCCGAGCGCAGCCAACTGGCGCTGCCGTTGCCGCCGCGCTACTGGCTGCTGGTCGGCACCCGCGAGCCGCGCAAGAACGCCGACCTGTTCCTGCGCGCGTGGCTGGACGCGCGCCGCCAGCATTACGACACCCCGGATCTGGTCGTGGTCGGCGCGCCGCGCGACGTCGCGCCCGAGCTGCAGCGGCTCAACGGCGTGCATTGGTTCGAGGCGATCGACGATGCCGGCCTGGCGCGGCTGTATGTCGACGCCGAACGGCTGTGGCAGCCGTCATACGCTGAAGGCTTCGGCCTGCCGGTGCTGGAGGCCCTGGCCGCCGGCACGCCGGTCGCGGTCGCCGAGGGCAGTGCGCTGGAGGAGGTCGCGCCGGGCGACATGCCGCGCTTCGATCCGCACGACCGTCACCTGCTGGCGCAGTTGATGATCCGGCTCAGCCGCGAATCGGTGGTCGGCAGCGCCGAACAGCGCCGCGCGTTCGCCCAGCGCTTCGCGCCCAATGCCTACGCGGCGCGGGTGGCCGCGCTGCTCGACGAATTGCTCAAGAAGTAAGCCGCGCGCGAACCGCGACGCGGCCGCCGCGCGCTGGCAGGCTGGTGCGCCCGCTCATTCGCCGGCTTACTCGTAGGGCGCGTGCTGCAGGCCCTGCGACAGCAGCATGCGGTTGATGTTGGACACCACGTGCCCGCGCTCGCTGCGCGGCGTCACCGTGAGCAGTCGTTCGACCAGACTGTCGACGCGCGGCCAGAACACCGTGTCGTCGCTCCAATGGCGTCGCCACAACGGCAATGCAGCGCTGAGCTGGCACAAATCGCCGTCGAGTTCGGCGCGGGTTCGATGCATGGTTCCACTCCCCTGGCAACGACGGGCTCAAGCCCGCCCATCGGTTCTTCTCCCCGGACGAGCCGGGTCGCTGGATGAACCGTCATCGCCGGGGGAAGCAACGACGGACCGTGTGGGACTGTGACGAACGCGGTCCCCACCGCGGGCGCCGTCCTCCCATGAAGCTGAACGCTAGAACACTCTCTGACTCGAACGCCGCCGAAAGGTTCTTGCCCCACCTTAAATCACCATGTTTTTGTCTAATAAGTGACATAGGTCACGCATTAGGTGCCATAAACCCGGCCATGGCGCTGGGGTGGTGATGCCCATCACGTTGCACTGCAGCACGCAGATCGCACTGTTCCGGTGTCTTTCGTTGACCTCGACCATGCTTGAGGTCGCAAGGTGGCCACATCGTTTCCACCGGCCCCGCCCATGACCGCCTTGCCCCTGCCCTCACGCTCGCCGGCCGTGCCGGTCGTCGTTTCCACCGACTGGATCGCGGTCGCCGCGGTGTTCGGCGCCGGCCTGATCGCGGCCTTGCAGGTCGGCAAGGTCGCCATCGCCCTGCCCGCGCTCAGCGCCGATCTGCGCCTGGACCTGCGCGCGGGCGGCTGGGTGATGGCGGTGTTCGGCATGCTCGGCCTGGTCGCCAGCGTGCCGGCCGGCGCGCTGGTGGCGCGGCTGGGCGATCGCGCGCTGCAGGTCGGCGGCTTGCTGGCGATGGCCGCCGGCAGCGCCCTGGGCAGCGTGGTCCACAGCCTGGCCGGGCTGCTGGCCAGCCGGGTGCTCGAAGGCGCGGGCTTCCTGCTGTTCGCGGTCGCCGGGGCAAGCGTGTTGCAACGGGTGTCGCGGCCGGCCGATCGCAACGTCGTGTTCGCGATCTGGAGCTGCTACCTGCCCGCCGGCATGGCGGTGGCGCTGGCCACCGGCGCGGCCCTGGATGGCTGGCGCGGCTTCTGGCTGATCAACGCCGCGTTGTGCGTGGCCGCCGCGCTGCTGCTGCGCACGGGCGTGCCGGCGCCGCAGGCCGCGACCGGCGCCACGCCGTGGCGGCGCATCGCCGGCGATGCGCTCGCGGTCGCCGGCGCGCGCGGACCGCTGCTGCTGGCGCTGGTGTTCGCGCTGTACTCGTTGCAGTTCTATGCGGTGCTGAGTTTCCTGCCGACCCTGCTGATGCAGCGCATGCAGGTCTCGGCGCTGGACGCGGGCCTGCTCAGCGCGGTCGCGGTCGGTGCCAACGTGATCGGCAACCTCAGCGCCGGCCTGCTGCTGCGTCGCGGGACGCCGGGCTGGCGCCTGATCGCGATCGCCAGCGCGGCGATGGGCCTGTCGGCGATCGGCGCGTTCGCGCTGGGGCTGCCGGCGCCGGCGGTGTTCGCGCTGTGCGTGCTGTTCTCCCTGGCCGGCGGCCTGTTGCCGGCCAGCGCGATCAACGGCGCGACCCAGCTCACCCCGCACCCGGCGCTGGCCGCGGTGGCGATGGGTCTGTTGATGCAGGGCAGCTACCTGGGCCAGGTGCTGGGCCCGTCGCTGTTCGGCAGCGTGGTCCAGGCCGCGGGCTGGCCGGCGGCCGCGATTCCGGTCGCGCTCGCCGCGTCGGGCGCGATCGCCCTGACCTGGGTGCTGCGCAGCAGCGCTGCGCAACCGGTGCGCGGCTGAGTGCCAGGCGCTGGCGACGGCTGCGGCCGTTCGCGCAGCCGCGGGAACGATGGCTCGATCGCGGCGCCGCCGCGTGCGCGCCGCAATCGCGAACAAGCGCATTACGGTGCGCGCCATTCACCTAGGGTCGGCCCGAGGATGCTGCGACGCGGTCGCGGCATTAACGTCGATGCACGCGCGGCCGCCGCGGCGCGAGCCCCTGCGTGGGAGTACGCCCATGTCCATCAACCTGCCGACGAGCCTGCCCTTACCCTTGCCCGGTAACAGACCGTCGTTTCCGGGCGGGCCGCAGGTGCCTGGCGCGCAGGGCCCAGGGGACCTGCCCGACATCACGCTGCCGGGTTTCGAAGGCGGCCCGCAGGACCCAGGCAAACCGCTCGATCCCAACGCGCCCAATCCGCAGCCCGGCAACCACAACAGCGCCGGCGACCCCGGCGCGGCCAACGGCGGCGGCCTGTTCAACAACGGCACGACCCCCGGCGCGAACGGCGACCTGCTGCGCGATCTGGCCAATCCCAACAGCCGCATGCTGCCCGGGCAATCCGCGCAGAACAGCAACGCCCCGTTCAACACCAGCCCGACCCAATACCCCGCGCCGACGCTGTCCGAACGCGCGCTCAACAACGCCGCGCAGTTCGCCAGCCTGGACCGGCCGACGAACTTCAACGCCGTGCCGGCGGCGATGGCGAACGCCTCGTCGGCCAGCGTGCAGGGCAACGCCCTGCCCAATGCCGCGGTGCTGCCCAACGGCGCCAGCAACGGCGCGCTCGCCAACGCGGCCGCATCCAACGCGACCGCCAGCAACGTCGCCGCGCCGTCGTTGACCCTGGTCGCCAACAACACGCCCAATGCGGTGCCGGCCGCGCCGATGGCCGCGGCCATGAACCAGGACGCGTTGATCGCGCAGCAGAACGTGCTCGCGCGCCTGGCCAATCCACAGCACGCCAACCCGCCCGGCGCCAGCGGCGCGACCGCCGCGCCGCCGCCGTCGGAAACCTCGGCGACGCTGCCGTCGATACAGACCAACACGCTCAACAACGACGCGCGCAATCAACCGCTCAACCTCAACGACCGCATCGCCCAGCAACGCGGCGACGGCCTGCCCAACAATCAGATCTACACCGGCGAAAGCATGCAGCGCCGTCCGCTGCGACGCGGCGGACGGGTCGACAACGCCAGCCTGACCCAGTGGCTGTCGGCCTTCGGCCGCGGCGGCGTGCATCGCCCCACGCACGAACACCAGCCGAGCCTGGAAGTGGTGCGGGCGCTGCAGTGGTTGTTCTGGGTGCTGACCGTAGCCGCCTATGTCTGCCTGGCGATGGCGGTGGTGCTGTTGCTGCCCGACGGCAGCCTGATCACCGAGCGCGCGAGTCCCGGCGGCAGCGGCGTGGCGCTGCTGCTCGGCGTGGCGGTGGCAGCCGGGGCGTGGTGGTTGGGTCGGCGACTCAATCGGCGTTGAGGTCGCGCCCGGAGCGCTTCGCGCGCGCGGCGTCTTTGTACCCCTCGCTTTCCGCTTCGACTGGTTTCGACATCGTCTTGATGCTTCGGCTCCGGGCGTCCTGTTGATGCTTTGGCTTTGGCTTTGGCTTAAGCGTGAAGCAGAGCCTACCCACCAGCGCTGCGAGGCCCCGAACTCGCGTTAGCAACAGCACACCCGAAGGGCGGCGTGCAGGATGCACGCCGTGCGCCACCGGGACATGGATGTCCCGTGTGGCGCATGCCTGCGGAAGCTCCGCGCTTGCGGGCACTTGATCCACAAAAAAGCATTTTTCTTTGGTTACCTTTCTTTTGTTGCTTTAGACAAAAGAAAGTGACCCGCCGCTTTAGCGGCGGAAGCCTTTGATCTGGCTTGCAGCTTTGAAAGCTTCAAAGCTTTGAAGCTCTAGAGCTTTGAAGCCAAAGGCAAGATCAACAGCTTTCGTCCGCAAGCGGCCGAGTTACTTTCTTTTGTCAAAAGCGACAAAAGAAAGGTAACCAAAGAAAAACGCTTTTTTGTGAATCAAGGGCCCGCAAGTACGGTGCTTACGCAGGCATGCGCCACACGGGACATCCTGTCCCGGTGGCGCACGGCGCACATCCATGTGCGCCGCCCTTCGGGTGTGCTGTTGTTCTCGCGAGTTCCGAGCTTCGCAGCGCTGGATGAACTGCGCCACTTCAGACCCGAGCTGAATCTATATGGCCTACCTGTAGGAGCGGCGCGAGCCGCGACCGCAGAAATTCGGCTATAGCGCAGGTTGCGATATTGTCGTCATGGCGCGAGTAGGCGCATCCATACACATCGCCCATCGGGTGTGCTTTTGCTGACGCGAGTTCCAAGCTTCGCAGCGCTGGATGAACTGCGCGGCTTCAAGCCCAAGCGAAAGCCACATGGCCTACCTGTAGGAGCGGCGCGAGCCGCGACCGCGGGAATTCGCCTACGGCGCAGGTTGCGATATTGCCGTCATGGCGCGGTCGCGGCTTGCGCCGCTCCTACAGGGGGCCATCGAATGAATGGCGCGATCGTTAGATAGGGTCATGAAGATCGCGATCGGAGCGGAAGGCGTCCGGGCTGAAGCCCAGCCAAGAGAGCCGCCCCCGCAAGACCTCGCAGGCGCGAGACCCCGTACACCGCCAAGCAACGCTACTGCACCAACCCCTGCGCAGTGAATCGATAATTCTGCAGATCGATGCCCAGCGTCCGGCGGATATCCTCGCGCGCCGCGCGTGCGAACTGCGCCTGGGTGTCGGGCTCGGGACGGCGGGCGAAGGCGTCGATGCGTTCGGACAGGTTCAAGGCCCGGAACAGGAAATCGTCGGCGACCCATTGCCGGCGTTGCGGCGCGAGTTCCGGCAAGGTGCTGCCCTGCGCCAGCGAGCCGCGCAACTGGTTGCGCAAGGCGATCAGGCGCGCACCGCTCGGCAACGGCGCCTGATGAACCAGGGCCCAGTTGACCGCGACATGGTAGGCGGCGACATCGGCGAGGTTGTCGTTGGCCAGTCCCTGCGCCGGCAGGACGCGGGCGAAACGCTGGCGGTACTCGGCGCTGGCCGAACGGCGCGCGAAGTCGTCGGCGACGCCGCGGCTTTGCTTGGCCATCGCGGCGATCAAGGCCGCGCGCACGCGCTCGGTAGTAGCAGGATCGCGCCGGAACGACAGGTCGGCGGTGCTGCCTGTGGCGGCCGCAGGCGACTTCGAAGCGCCCGCGCCGCGCTGGGCCGAAGGACGCTGAGCCGGCGCCGCCGCGCCGGAGCGCTGACTCAACGATCGCTTGATCGCGGCATTGACCGCGGCGGTGCCGGCGACGCTCTGCATCGAGTCCATGGTCGAGTTGAACCCGTCCATCTGCGGCTGGTAATCCTGCGCCGCGACCGCGCCACTGAGCGCCAGCGCGATCGAGCCCAGCGCGACACCAAGGCCATGGCGTCGGTCGCGACTGCCGTCGCAAGCACCTAAACGCGCGCGCCGGAACCAAGCGACAGCCGCAAACCCATGACGCAGAAACGCAAAAGGAGCGAAGCCAGGCTTCGCTCCTTTCGCGGCGGCTTGCGAACGCGGCATCAGCTCTTGCGGGAAGCCTGCGCGTTGGTGTCGCCGAGCGTCTTCACCACGTTGGTGAAGGTGTTCATCATCAGCTGGAACTCGGACACTTCGGCCTGCGTCTTCAGCATGTCGCTCGGCTTCGCGTCGGCCGGCAGGCCTTCGATCGCCTTGGTCATCTGGTCGGCCTTCTTGTCGGCCAGCTTGCCGGTCAGCTCGGCGATCGCATACAGCCAACCCTTGCCGCCGCTGGCCTTGGCTTCCTCGGTCTTGCCACGGACTTCCTGGGTGGCCAGCGAGTTGACGAAGAGGGCGTTGACGTCGTTGCTCATGTCGTTCTCCAAAAATTCATTTCGGTGTGAGAGATAGAGCCGTTCTGCCATCTCGCCGCGAACCGCCCCTGTTTCTGGATTCCATCTTCCCGCCGGGCCCGGGGGCCTACAAGCTATGGCGTACCCTAGGTGCCGGCGGGTGCAATGCGTGCGCTTAGCCGCCATTTCCCCAGGGATTGCGCGGCGCCGGCTTCTTGTTGCCGCTGCCGGCCGCGGAATTCGTGACCGCGGCCGCGGTATTGCGCTTCTTGCGCTGCGCGTTGCGCTCGTTGAGCCATTCGGCCGCGGCGATCTCGCCGTCCTCGCGCAGGCGGCGTCCGTATTCCAGCGCGTCCTGTACCGCGTCGCGCTGCAACGGCTCCAGGGTGTCGTTGAAACGACGGATCTGGAATTCGCGTTCGCTGGCGTCGGCTTCGGGCATCAGCGCGTCGACCGCGGCGGCCCAGTCGCGGCGCATGCCCTCGGGATCGATCTGGATCGGCGCATTCAGGTCCTGCTTGTCCAGAGCCTCGTTGAGCTTGCCCAGCAGGAAAGCGCGGTCCTGCGAACTCAGGTCGGGCTGCTGCTGCAACAGGTCTTCGAACGAAGCCCGCAGCTGGCGGCGTTGGTCGTCGGCGGTCGCTTGAGTCATGGCGGTGGCGGTCCATCGGGTTGAGTGAAGGAAACGTCCGCGCGCTCACGGCGCGGACGCGGACCTCGCGCGGCGAGGTCAGTCGTGGAAATGCGGATCGATGCTGAGCTGCCCGAGGTTGCGTTCGGCGAAACGGCGCGCGAGCTCCGGGCCGGCGTCGCGGATCGCGTCGTAGCTCGAACGCGAGCGAGAATCGGCGCGCAGCTGCCAGCCCTCGGCGGTCTTGGTCAACAGCAGGTCGGTGCCGGGCAGGGTCTGGTCGGACAGGCGCAGCAGCACCTGGCCTTGCTCGCCGCTGGCGCCGCCGTTGCTGACCGCGAGCTGGCGCACGTGGCGTTCGATCAGGTCGGCGAACGCGGCGGCGTTGGAAGTCGGCTGCGCGGCCGGCGGCGGGGTGGCGGTGTCGCGCATCGCGAGTTGCGCCTGCAGCATCGCCGAACTTTCGGCCGGCGGCGGCGCGCTGTCGACGCGCTCGAAGCCGACCGACTGGCGCTGGTGTTCGTGCGCGCGCTCGCCGGCGGCCTGCTTGCGCGCAACCGCGTTGCCGGCTTCGGCGCGCACCTGTTCGGCGGTCATCTTGCCGCCGTCGGCGGCGCTTTCGCTCTGCCCGAGCAAACGCGCGAGGCCTTCGTCCTTGCCGGCGGTGCCGGCCTGGGCGAAGCCACCCTGGCGCTGCTGCAGCAGACTGCGGAACTGATCGACCGATTCGGGCGCGGCCGGCTGGCGCGTCGGCGCGCGCGTGGGCTGCGCCTGCTCGGCCTGCTTGGCGGCTTCGGCGCGCTTGGCATCGGCATCGGCGGAGGGCGAGCTGTTGCGGATCGTGCTCATGGCGACCTCGATCAGAAGGGGCCTTGCGACTGTTGGCGCGAGGCCATCAGCAGGTCGGCGGAATGGGCTTCCTCGCGGCGCTGGCTCGCCGCCTGTTGTTCCTTGCGCCAGACGTCCTTGCGCTTTTCCAGCGCGTCCAGCCGCGCCTGGGCGCGGAAGAACGCCTTGCGCGCTTCGTCCAACGCCGCTTCGGCTTCGCGCAATTTGCCTTGCGCATCGAGCAGCCGCTGATGCGCGGCGACGGCGAGTTCGCCGAGATGGTCGATATGCGATTCGCGCTGCGACATCGCCATCGGCCACGGCACGCCCGGCGGCGGCGGATCGAGCAGGCGCAGGCGCTGACCAGCGCGTTCGCGATTGAGGTCGGCGATCTCGCCCTCGATCGCGGTGCAGGCCTCGCGCCGCGCCTGCACCTGGCGCTGGCGTTCCATCACCACGCCGCGCGCGGTCTCGACCCGGTGCGAGCGCAGTTGCAGCAGCGTATGCAGTGGATAGCGGCTCATCCGAACAACCTGCGCAGCGCGTCGACGGATTGTTTGTAGTCGGCCAGATCGCCGGCGGACTGCTTGAGCAGTTTGCGGATCGGTTCGATCTTCTCGATCGCGATGTCGGCTTCGGCGTCGCTGCCGCGCTTGTACTCGCCCAGTTGCAGCAGCAGTTCGATGTCCTGATGCTTGGCCAGGTATTTGCGCAGTTGCCCGGCGGCGCGCTGATGGCCGTCGTCGGCGACCCGCGGCATGGTGCGGCTCAGGCTGGTCAGCACGTCGATCGCCGGATAGTGATACGCCGCGGCGAGTTTTCGCGACAGCACGATGTGGCCGTCGAGGATCGAGCGCACTTCTTCGGCGACCGGATCGTCGCCGTCCTCGCCTTCCATCAGCACGGTGTAGAACGCGGTGATGCTGCCCTTGTCGTTGTTGCCGGCGCGCTCGAACAGACGCGGCATGGCGCTGAATACCGACGGCGGGAAACCGCGCCGCGCCGGCGGTTCGCCGATCGCCAGGCCGACGTCGCGCAAGGCGCGGGCGAAACGCGTGACCGAGTCGACCAGCAGCATCACCCGCTGGCCGCGGTCGCGGAAATACTCGGCGATGGCGGTCGCGACCCAGGCCGCGCGGCTGCGCTCGAGCGCGGGCCGGTCGGAGGTGGCGACGACGATGATGGATTTCTTCAGGCCCGCTTCGCCCAGGTTGTCCTGGATGAATTCGTTGACCTCGCGGCCGCGTTCGCCGACCAGCGCGATCACGTTGACGTCGGCGTCGCCGCCGCGCGCGAGCATGCCGAGCAAGGTGCTCTTGCCGCCGCCGGCGACCGCGAAGATGCCCAGGCGCTGGCCGACGCCGGCGGTCATCACCGTGTCGATCGCGCGCACGCCGGTGGCGAACGGACGGTCGATCAGGCTGCGCGCGAGCGGATTGGGCGAGGCGGCGTAGATCGGGATCTGCACGGTCGGACCGAACCCGCCGCGGCCGTCGATGGGATCGCCGTTGGCGTCGAGAATGCGGCCGAGCAGCCCGTCGCCGGCGCGCACCGAGGCCTGCCGGCCGGTGGCGATCACTTCGGTGTCGTGGGCGACGCCGTCGAGCGCGCCCAGCGGGGTCAGCAAAGTGTATTGGCGCGACACGCCGACCACTTCGGCGGCCAGGCGGAAATTGCGGTCGCGCGGGCTGCGCAGTTCGCACAGCTCGCCGATCATCGCCTTCAGGCCGGTGGCGCGGATCATCGTGCCGTAGGCTTCGGCGACCTTGCCGATGCGCACCACGTTGGGCACGCGCGCCAGCGCCGCGATCAGCGGGTCCTGTTGCGGCACCGGCGCGGCGACCGGTTGCAGGATGGTGCGCTGCAAGCTGCTCATCGCGCGCCTGCCCGAGCACGGCATGCGAACGCCGCCGCGAGCGCGCGGCGGTTCATTCGCTGTGCTCCGCGCCGTACTCGGCGCCCGACAACGCGACCCGGATCGCTTCGATCTGCTGAGCCACGCCGGCGCGCACTTCGCCGACCTCCGACACCACCACGCAGCTGAGCTTGTCCAGGCTTTCGTCGTCGACCAGTTCGATCACCCCGACCACCGGATGCGCCTGGCGCACCAGGCCCAGGCCCTTGGCTACGTCCTCGCGCACGCTGGGGTGCACGCGGATCAGCAGGAACTGCTCGGCCTGCGCGGCCTCGACCGCGTGCATGACCAGCGGCGGCACCACGCTGCGCGCGTCGAATTCGGGGGAAATCCGCGCGACGATCGCGCAGGCCAGTTCGGTCACGCGGCTGCCGGCGTCGGCGAGCACGCGCGCGCGGCGTTCGTTGAGGTCGGCCAGCTGCTGCGCCATCTGCTGCTGCGCGCGCGCCAGGCCTTCGGCGAAGCCGGCCGCGTAACCGGCCTCGCGCGCCTGCTTGATCTCGTCGCCGGCCTCGGCGTACAGCGCATTGACCCGCGCCAGGGTCTGATCGAGTTCGCCGATCGCGTTCCACTGCTTGGCCGGCACGATGGTGCCGGCGACCGCGCGTTCGAATTGCTTGCGCTCGAACACCACCACCGTGCCGGTGGCGCGCTGCGGTTCGATCCGGCGCGGACCGTCGGTCAAACCCGTGCCCGCCGTGGCGGACGCGGAAGACGACAGGTCGGCGGAGAGCGGATCGGCGTGCATGAGTGTCCTTGGGTGAGTGCGATGACCGGCGGCGACGCGGCGGCTCAGGCCGCCAGCGGTCTGGCGCCGTGATGGCTATGCAGGCGTTCGACCGTTTCCGGCGGCAGATGCGCGACCAGCGTCGAGCTCGGGTCGTGCAGCGCGCGCGGCAGCAGCAGGCGCGACCAGTCGGCCAGGCCGGGGTCGCGGCGCTCGGCCCACAAGCGCAGTTCGGCGCGGCCGCGGCGGTCGAGCAGGTCCAGCATGGTGCGATCGTCGGGATCGCGCAGCGCCGCATCGAGTTCGGCGTTGAGCTGCGCGCCCAGTTGCGCCTGGACCTTGCCGTCCCAGACCAGGCTGTCGAGCGCGAGCAGGTAGGCGTTGTCGAGCGCCTGCTTGAGCCGGCGCACCGGATCGCGCCGCACTTCGGCGCGGATCGCCGGCGCATAGGCCAGCGCGCCCAGATCGCGCACTAGGCGTTCGACCCGCGCGCGCGGCCAGCGCAGCGCGGCGGCGCCGAAACCTTCGCCCGGTTGCGGCGCGAGCAAGGCCGGCGCGTCGCCGGCGGCGAGCCAGCGGCCTAGCAGGCGACGGCCGAGCGCGCTGTTGCGGGCGGCGGCGAGCAGTTCGGGTGCGATCCGGTTCGGACCGTCGCCGTGCCAGCTCGGATCGACCTCGGAGAGGATCGTCCGCAGCGCCGCCGTGCCGCTCATCCGTTCCAGACCCCGCTGCGTGCGTTGGTCGGCGCGGCCGCGGCGGCCGGAGCGAAGCGCGAGCGCAGACGGCCGAAGAAGAACGCGACGATCGCCAGCACCACCAGCACGCCGGCGCCGATGATGACCGCGCTCAGGTCGATCGAGCCGATCACCGCGTTGAGCGGACCGCCGCCCTGATGCGCCTTCGGCGGCGCAGTCACGGTGAAGAACTTGACCGTGACTTTATTGACGTCGTCCAAGCCCTCGACGCTGTCCTTGACGAACACTTTGATGTCGGTCTCGCGATCGCGCAGGCTCTGGCCGGGGCGTTCGAAGATCAGCACCGAGGCCGAGGAATCCTGCACGTTGCCGCCGAGCGGGTCGCGGTCGGGCAAGGCGATATGCACGCGCGCCTCGACCACGCCGTCGATGCGGGTCAGGGTGCGCTGCAGTTCCTGCGACAGGCCGTACAGGTAGCGCGCCTTTTCCTCCAGCGCGGAGGAGGCGAAGCCTTCCTTCTTGAACACGTCGCCGAGCGAGCTGTACTTCGCCCGCGGCAAGCCGCGCGAGGTCAGCACCTGCATCGCGTAGGGGATGTCGCCGCGATTGACCATGACCTCCCAGCCGGTCTTGCTCGGCGAGGGATCCTTTTCGGCCGGAATCCCCGCATCGAGCAGGGCCGCCATCAGTTCATTGGCCTGTTGCTCGTCGAGCTGGCTGTACAGCGGCGTGCGCGTACAGCCGACGATCAGCAGGCAGGCCAGCAGGGCCGCCATGACTCGTAACGCATTGAAGCCTGACGCCCTACCCATGCATCCCCCGTGGTGATTGCGTACCGATTGCGAGCGACTGCTCAGGACTGCTGACGGAACAATTGCTGGATGCCGTCGGAGGTGCGGTTGGCGACGTTCGAGGTGAGCTGCGAGGTGAACATGAACTGGTGGCAGCGCATGGTCATCTGGATCATCTCGCCCGAGGTCAGATCGGCGCTGTTGGCCGACATGGTCTTGGTCGCCGCGTCGATCTTGTCGGCGCCGCCGTTGAGATTGTCGAGCGCGGCCAGCACCGCGCGGGTGCCCTGCGACATTTCGGTCGGCGCGGCTTGCGCGGGCGCGCCGGCCTGAGCACCGGCCGAGGTCGGCGAGGCGCCGCGGTCGAATGCGGCGGCGAACTCGCGGATGTCGTAGGCCGACGCCTGCGGCGACTGCGCCGGCGATGCGGCGGCCGGCTGTGCGGCTTCGGCTGCGACTTGAATGGCTTCGATCATGGCCCTTTCTCCTGGAGCGTTGGGTCCGAACGAACAACAAATTACGGCTGGCGATCAAAAAACAGACGGTGCGGTGCGCGGTGCGATCGCGGCGCTTCGACGCAGCCGGCGCCCGGACCGAGATCCGGGCGCCGCGGCAGGAAGCGGCGACGTCGGGCCGCGCCGCGCCGTCAGTTCTTCGACGCCAGGGTCTTGAACGCGTCGCCGATGCTGTTGATCGAGGTCGAGGCGTTGTTCGAGATGAACTGCATGCGCAGGCTCTCGGAGGTCAACGCGATCATCGCCGACGGCTGGTCGTTGCCGCCGCCGATCGAGCCCGACAGCTCGGTGATGCGGCCGGCCTGGCTGTCCAGGGTCGAACCCCACGCCTTGGCCATCGCTTCGAACCAGCTGCCGCTGCCGCCGCCCGCGCCGCCGCCGGCGGACACACCGCCACCGCCGCCGTTGGACGAAGCGCTGGCGTTCTTGCCGTTGCCGACGGTGTTGCTCTTGTTGACATCGGCGATGAAGCTGGTGACCAGGCCGGCGGTGCCGCCGGCGTTCGGATTTACCGTATTGCTCATGACGTCTCTCCTGCTCGTTGCGGCGTGGCCGCTGAATGGCGTGGAACAACGGATGAAGCGGAACTCTGAATGCGGCACTGCATACGGCCCAGTACGGACCTAAAGCGGATGCATGGTGCCGATCATGGATTTAATCGGTGATACACACGTGAAACCAGCTAGTGCTGACCCGGGGGTGGTCGGGGTCATTCACGCCTCCCGGCCGGCTTCGCGGGCGCCTCGGAGACACTGAAGGGGTTGTCGCTGCGCTTGTCGGCCGGCGCCGCGGGCGAGCGCGCGGCCGGGCTGGCGGCCGGGCTCACCGGCGCGGTGGGCGCGGCCGGGGTGGCAGTGGCCGCGGTCGCGGTCGGCGCCGTGCCCGGCGTGGCGGCCGGGACACCGCTGGCGGCCGCCGCCGCGGCGGCCTGCTCCTCGGCGGTCAGCGGCTGCGCCTTGAGCTGGTCGGTCATCCCGGTCAGCTTGTTCAGCGCCCAGGCCTTGTCGCCGATCGCGATCAGGCTGCGGCCGTCGGGCATCACGTCGCCGACCGCGTACTCGTGGCCGTCGACGTCGATCACGTGCGGGTTGGCGCCGCCGCGGACGATCTGCACGATCCGGGTCGGTTCGACGCTGACCGGCGCCTTCTTGACCTCCGGCGCGGCCACGGTCGGCCCGGCCGGCTGGCCTTCGTCGGCGAGGTTGCGCGGAATCACCCGGCGCACGCCGTTCACGTCCTGCATCGCCCTTGAGGCGACCGCGCGCTTGAACACGTCCTCGTTCTCGAACCGGCCGATCACTTCGACATCGCCGTTGCCCAGGTAACGCGTCTGCGTGGTCAGGCCCTGGCTGCGCAGCACTTCGCGCACGTCGCCGGCGATGTCGTCGCCGGTGCGCAGGTCGAGGCGCGCGTCGACTTCATCGGTGACCAGGCGCTTGCGGATCATCTCGCGCACCGTGGCGTCCTTGACCGTGCCCGACAGCACCAGGCTGCCGTCGTCGTTTTCGATCAGGCGGCCGCCGGCGATCGAGAATTCCTTGATCAGCGGCTGCACCACTTCCTTCGGCGTGGGCTTTTTCTCGAAGCCCGGCATCACCGCCGCGGCGATCGCCACCGACACCAGCGACAGCGCGGCCAAGCCGGCGATCAGCGGCAGATGGCGCATCGAGGATTTGGCCGGCTTGGCCAGCTCGCCCATGTTGGGCAGCATCGTCGCCCAACCCGGGTCTTCGGCGGCGCCGACCGCGATCGACGCGCCGCCCATGTCGACGCGCTGCATCGCGCTCAACTCGGCCGGGTCGCCCGGATTCAGGGTCTGGCCGTCGATCGTCAGCGGCGCGTCGAGCGCACGCAGCGAGACCGTGCCGCCCATGCGGGTCAGGAACGCGTGGCGCGGCGCGACGCCGGGATCGGACAGCACGATGTCGCAATCGCCGCTGCTGCCGATCAGCACGGTTTCCTGCGCCGACAACGGCCGGCTGGCGCCGGTGTGCAAACCGGAGACCACGCGCAGCACGCTGATCGCCGGGGTGATCCTGATTTCGGCGCGAGGAGCCTCGCCGTGCGGCTTGGCGTCGAGCGCGCTCTTGCCGGCATCGCCGGCAGGCGCGGCGGCGTCGCCCGGCGTGAGCGGACCTGAAGTGTTCGGATGTTCGTCGATGGACATGGCGGACTCCTGTCTCAGACGCCGCCGCGGCGGGCGGCGCATGCGGTCGGGACGCGCGATGCGCGCGGGCCGGACGACCGGTGAAGGGGGGAAGGACGGCGGAGAAGATTCATCGTCTGGGCTCCTCAGGCGTTGACCTGGCCTGCCTGCACGATGCGCAGGTCAGGTGCGAGTTCCTGATAGGACAGCACCGGCAGTTCGAAGAAATCGATCTCCAGCAGCTTGCGCAGATGACGGCGAACATCCAGTGAACACAACAGCACTGGCTTAACGCCTTCAGCTTGGCGGCTCAGATGCGCGCGCACCTCGCTGCCCAGGCGACCGGCCAGCTCGGGCGAAATCGCCAGCTGGGTCGCGCCGCCGGCCACCCGCACCGATTGGCGCAGACGGT
Organism: Lysobacter capsici; assembly: GCF_014779555.2. NCBI lineage: Bacteria > Pseudomonadati > Pseudomonadota > Gammaproteobacteria > Lysobacterales > Lysobacteraceae > Lysobacter > Lysobacter capsici. Next base: position 238,598 of record NZ_CP094357.1, on the reverse strand, counting down.
CCTCCAATTCAGGATGGATCAGCAGCACCTGCATGGTGCGGTCGCTGTCGGCGTAGCGGTCGGCGATTTCGCGCTTGAGCGCGACGCGCACGTATTCGGTCAGCAGCACCACGTCCTTCTCGCGCCCGCCGACATCGGTGATCGCTTCGAACGCGTCGCGCAGATTGCGGATCGGCACGCCTTCCTCGACCAGCCGGCGCAGCACGTCGGCGACCCGTTGCGGCGCGACCACGCGCAGCATTTCCTTGACCAGGTCCGGGTAGTCGCGCTGCATCTTGCCGAACAGGTTCGAGGTTTCCTGGATGCCGATGAAGCTGCCCATGCGCCGTTCCAGCGCGGCGCGCGAATGCTCGATCACCGTGCTCAGGCCGTCGCGGATATCGGCGCCGGCCTGGCCGGTCCACTCGCCCGCCAGCGGCGGGAAGAACCCCGGCAGCTTGGGCGCGTTGGCGTCGCCGAGCCGGGCCGGACGGAACTGCGCGTTCGGCGACAGCCGCCCGAACGCGATGCGCGCGCCGAACGCGGTCAGGCGATAGCCGCCCAGGCCGTCGCCGTTGTCCAGGTCGGCGGCGATCTTGATCACCGGCACCGGCAGCGGCACGCCGTATTCGTCGCGCAGGCGGCGGGCGACGTCGACGATGCGCTCGCGCGTGAGGTGTTCGCCGAACGCGGCCGCCAGGGTCGGCGACAGCTCCAGCTGCAACGGCGCCGGCGGCGCGATCTCGTCTTCGTTGACGACCTTCTCGTCGATGCCGCGCTCGCCCTCGGGAACCTTGAACACGCGCCGCAGCACCGCCGAGCCGTGGCGATAGCGCCACGCGGCGAAGCCCAGCAGCACCATCGACAGGACCAGGAATACCGGCTTCGGAAAGCCCGGCACGAAGATCATCAGGAACGCCAGGCAGCCGGTGATCAGCAGCACGCGCGGCTGGCCGGTGACCTGGCGGGTGATCGATTCGCCCAGGTGGCGGTCGTCCTCGTCGCCGGCGGTGCGGGTCACCACCAGGCCGGCGGCGATGGTCGCCAGGATCGCCGGAATCTGCGACACCAGGCCGTCGCCGATGGTCAGGATGCTGTAGGTGTGGGTCGCATCGGCCAGCGGCATGCCCTTCTGCAGCACGCCGATGGCCAGGCCGCCGAGCAGGTTGATGATGATGATGACGATGCCGGCGATGGCGTCGCCCTTCACGAACTTCATCGCGCCGTCGAGGCTGCCGTGCAGCTGGCTTTCCACTTCCAGCAGGCGGCGCTTCTTCTTGGCCTCGTCCTTGTCGAGCATGCCCGCGCGCAGGTCCGAGTCGATCGACAGCTGCTTGCCCGGCATCGCATCCAGGGTGAAGCGCGCGGCGACTTCGGCCACGCGCTCGGCGCCCTTGGCGATGACGATGAACTGGACCACGGTGATGATCAGGAACACCACGAAACCGACCACCAGGTTGCCGCCGGCGACCAGGCTGCCGAATGTTTCAACGATATGACCGCCGTTGGCCTCGAGCAGGATCGAGCGGGTGATCGCGATCGACAGCGACAGCCGGAACAGCGTGGTCAGCAGCAGCACGCTGGGGAAACTGGAGAACGCCACCGGCGTTGGGATGTACAGCGCGATCAGCAGCAGGCCGAAGCCGATCGCGATGTTGATCGCGACCAGGGTGTCGATGATCGCCAGCGGCAGCGGCAGGATCATCACCGCGATGATGGTGACCGCGCCGATGGCCAGGATCACGTCGCTGTAACCGGCGCGGCGACGCGGAAGCGTGCCGGGCGGCGCGGCCATCAGGGAACTCAGCAGTGCTCGCATTCGGTCAGCCCCACATCCTGTTGCTGGGTGATCGGGCATGGGTTCGGGCGTCGGCGACGCGGGGCGGCTCGGGTACCTCGCCGACACGCGCAGCGGCGACCGCGCTACGCCACGGCGTCAAGCCGCGGGTCGCGATCGTCGTCGGTTTTGCGCTGTATCGAACGCTGGAAGCAATCACTGCTCTGCCATGTACCCCTGAGCACCCACGCATGGCGCTGTCCTCAAACACGATGCCGGTTCGGACGGCCGATACTAAGTGTTAAGTGTCACCTGTTGTGTGAACGCAAACGTTGTTGTGCGTGATCTGCACAATCACGTCGCCTTGATCCCCAAGGCTTACATTCGCGCTCATTCATCGCTGTTTTTGTGAACTCGTGCGCAATTGCGTGATCGCGTTCGACTAACGTAAGCGCGCAGCGCTCAGGATTCGTGTTCGGTCGAAGCTGCGACGGCCGGCACAGAAGCAGTTGCGGTTGAAACCGTCGCGGCGACCGCCGGCGCGATGTCCGCGGGGTCGAGTTCGGCGATCAGGTTCAGCGATTGCCCGGCCACGCCGACCGCCAGCGCGCGTCCGCTGCGCGTGCGCAGCACGACGATACGTTCGCGGGGGCCGACGGGGAGGATCTGCAGGATCGACAGCGGCGCATCGCGCCCGCTCAACCCGTGGCGCTTGCGCAGGTAATGCAGCACCGCGAGCAGCGCGGCGATGACCACCGCGACCGGCAGCAGGATCGAGATGAATTCGAACAACATCGAAGGCGGTTGCGCGGCGGCGGCCGCAGGCGCCGCGGGCTTGGCGGCGGCGAACGCCAACGCCGGCGCGCAGGCCAGGACGGCTAGGCAACGGATTACGCAACGCGGCAGCAGGGGCAGTATCGGCATGGCGAGTCAGTGCGGGACCGAGGATTCGAACGTGGGTGCGGGAGCGCGCGGGGCGCGGCCCATCGCGGCGACATACCGTAACAGCCCGGCGCCCCGACACGCGCGGCGCCCTCGCCGATGCCCGCGGCTTCACATCGTCGGGCCGGCCGGCATGGCATGGATGTGAGCATGGGCAACGTCAAGACGAGCCGCGCCGGCAAGCGTGCCGCGCAGGCTCCGGCCGCCATCGACCCGTCCGCCGGCCTGCTCGGCGCGGTGCCGTTCGCCTGCGCGATGTTCGACGCGGGCGGCGTCCTGATCGCCGGCAACGCGCGTTATCGCGAGGAATTCGGCGCGCTGCCCGAGCACGCCAGCCGCGATGCGCTGCTGGCGCTGCTGCAGGGCGACAGCGGCGACAGCGAGGGCCCGCGCGAGGTGCTGGCGCCGCACAGCGGCCGTTGGTACGCGCTGCACTGGGGCCGCGCCGAACACGCCGCCGCGCCGGTCGAGGTGCTGACCGCGATCGACATCAGCGAACGCATCGAGACCCTGGACTCGCACAAGAACCGCCAGGAAAAACTGCTGTTCACCTCGCGCCTGATGTCGGTCGGCGAGATGGCCGCGACGCTCGCGCACGAGTTGAATCAACCGCTCGCGGCGATCATGAATTATCTGAACGGAAGTCTGCGCCTGGTCGAACAGGCCGGCGGCCCAGTCCAGGTCGAACGCGCGCTTCAAGCGGCGCGGACCCAGGCCGAACACGCCGCGGCGGTGATTTCGCGAGTGCGCGAGTTCGTGCGCGCGCGCGAACCGCGACGCGACGCGCACGAGCTGAGCCGGATCGCCGACACCGTGCTGGAACTGCTGCGGCTGGAGGCCGAACGCCTGCAGCTGCGCATCGATCTGGGCCTGCCGACCAACCTCGCGCCGGTGTTCGCCGACCGGGTGATGATCGAGCAGGTGCTGCTGAACCTGGTCAAGAACGCGATCGAGGCGATGCGCGAAATCCCCGCGGCGCGGCGCGAATTACGCATCGACGCGCGGATGAACCTCGACGATCAGGTCGAGGTGCGCGTGTCCGACCGCGGCGCCGGCCTGAGCCCGGCCGAGCAGGACCAGTTGTTCTCGCCGTTCTTCACCACCAAGACCGATGGCTTGGGCATCGGCCTGGCGATCTGCCGCTCGATCATCGAATACCACGAGGGCCGGCTGTTCTTCGAGCCGCGTGAAGGCGGCGGCAGCGTGTTCGGGTTTACCTTGCCCCGCTATGAGGCCCGTACTTGATGCTCGCCCGCGAACCTCGCGCGCGCCCGGGCGCCGCGCCGCCGGACCGATCCGCCGCGGGCCGATCACAGATGACAAAGGTCACCATCGCGAGCACCGCCTGGCGGGTTATACCGTCGCGTTCGCTGAAACTCAGCGCGACGCGAGCGCGGGCGATGACGCCGGCCACCCGTTCATGTCCTGCAACGCCCGATTCGCCGCGAAGGATCCGCCCGTGACCCAGCCCACGCCCATCCGACTGTCGTACGCGTCGCGCGAACTGCCGCCGGCCGCATGCGACACAGGCGGCGCGGCGCCGTCTAAAGTGCGGGGCGCGCGAACGCGACGAGCCCGGCGGCGCCGGCAAGGAGAGCATCGCTGATGACCGAAGCACGCATCTACCTGGTCGACGACAACGACGGCTTTCGCGAATCCACCGCGTGGCTGCTGGAAACGGCCGGGTTCGAAGTCCAGGCCTATGCCTCCGGGCCGGCGTTTCTGGACGCCTACGCCGGCGAGCGCCACGGCACGCAGCCGTGCTGTTTGGTTTCCGACATCCGCATGCCGCTGATGAGCGGGCTGCAGCTGCAGGAGGAACTGCGCCGGCGCGGGATCGGCCTGCCGCTGGTGTTCGTGACCGCGCACGGCGACGTGCCGCTCGCGGTCGAGGCGATGCGCAAGGGCGCGTCCAATTTTCTCGAAAAACCCTTCAGCGACGAGGCCGTGATCGATGCGATCCGGGCCGCGATCGTCAATGCGCGCAACCACGCCGGCAGCGAGGCCGGCGACGATCGCCTGGCCAAGCTGAGCCCGCGCGAACGTCAGGTCATGGACCTGGTGGTGGCGAGCAAGCCGAACAAGATCATCGCCGACGTGCTCGGCATCAGCGTCAAGACCGTGGAGCTGCATCGATCGAACATGATGAACAAACTCGGAGTACGCTCGCTGCCCGAGCTGATGAAGGTGGCATTGGGCCATGGATGAATCGCACGGCCCGATGACGGGGCATGAACACTATTCGCAGCCCGCGGCGCAGGCGCAGGCCGGTTCGATCCGCGGCCGGGTGCCGTCGCTGCCGCTGTGGCAGGCGCAGGCGCTGTGCGGGCTGTTCGGCGCCGCGCAGCGCTGGCCGGTGCGCGACGGCGGCTGGCTGAGCTTCGCCCAGGCCGGCGCGATCGACGGCGAGGTGGTGACGCTCGAAGGCGACGGCGCGCGGATCAAGCTGCAGCTCGACAGCGGGCTGGCGATCGATACCGACACCGGCCTGCACTGGAGCGACTACCAGGGCCGCTCGCGCGTGCTGGCCTGGAGCCTGGCGCACGAATCGCAGCTGGTGCGGCTGAGCCAGGCGCTCGATATCGCCCTGATCCCGGTGGTCGACGACGGCAACACCTCGCTGCACGACCTGCAAACGCATAGCGCCGCCAGCCTCGACGGCCTGTGGCTGGCCTTCACCATCGCCGACGGCGGCGGCCAGGTGCGCGTGCGCGGGCATCTGCGCATCCCGCCGGGCTGGGTCGAACGGCTGTTGTTCCGCGCCGAGAGCTTCGAGCGTTCGCGCGACGACGACTCCGGCGGTTACCGCGACTGGACCGACCTGCCGGTGCCGATCGCGCTGCGCTGGCTAGGCCCGCAACTGCGCCGCGCGCAGTGGCGCCAGCTGCGTCCGGGCGACGTGCTGGTGATCGGCAATTACCAACGTCCGCCGCCGGTGCAGGCGCAGGTGCCGGGCTATGCCTGGCCGCTGCTGCCGGTCGCCGACGGCTGGCGCATCGACGGCCCGCCGTTGACCCTTTCCACGCATCAGGAGACTTCCGCGATGAGCGACACCGAAGCCGCGCCCGAATCGGCCGAACCCAACGCACCGGAGGTTCCGGTCCGCCTCGAATTCGACCTGGGCCGGCTCGAATGCCGCTACGAGGATCTGGCCGGCTTCCAGCCCGGTTACGTGTTCGCGCTGCCCTCGCGGCTGGAAGGCGCGAACGTGGTGATCCGCGCCAACGGCCGCGACGCCGGTCGCGGCGAAATCGTCGCGGTCGGCGACACCCTGGGTGTTCGTCTGATCGCCTGGAGCTGAACCATGGATTTCAGTTCGTTCTCGCCGGCGCTGGTGCTGATCACGGTGGTCAGCCTCGCGCTGGCGCCGTTCGTCGCGGTGATGGTGACCTCGTTCACCAAGATCGTGGTGGTGCTCAGCCTGCTGCGCAACGCGCTCGGCCTGCAGCAGGTGCCGCCGAACGTGGTCATCAACGGTCTGGCGATCGTGCTGTCGATCTACGTGATGTATCCGGTGATCCTGGAGACCCACGACGCGATCAACGCGCGCATGAGCGGCACCACCGTGGCCGCGGCCACGCAGGGTCAGCCGCCGGGGACTGCCGCGGCGGCGACGCCGGCAACCGCGACGCCCGCGACCGCAGCCGCACCGGGCGTCGCCGCGGCGCCGGGTGCCGTGCCCGCGGCTACCGCTGCCGCCGCGGCGACGGTTCCGGGCGCGCCGGCCGCCGCGCCCGCGACGACGACGACGAACACCGCCACCGCACAATCCGCAGCACCAGCCGCCGGCGCGAAGCGCCCGGCCGCGCCGTCGGCCCTGCTGGGCGGCACCGGCAAGATGGACACCACCCGCCTGCTGCAGATGATGGACGCCGGCAAGGAGCCGTTGCGCGCCTTCCTGATCAAGCACTCCAGCGACGCCGAGCGCGCGTTCTTCCTGCGCAGCGCGCAGCGCCTGCTGCCGCCCAACGCGCGCGCCGACATCAGCGTCAACGATTTCCTGGTGGTGATCCCCGCGTTCACCGTCAGCGAACTCACCGCCGCGTTCCAGATCGGCTTCCTGATCTTCCTGCCGTTCCTGATCATCGATCTGGTGGTGTCGAACATCCTGCTGTCGCTGGGCATGATGATGCTGTCGCCGACCACCGTGTCGCTGCCGTTCAAGCTGCTGCTGTTCGTGCTGATCGGCGGCTGGGCCAAGCTGGTGCATGGCTTGGTGTTGACTTATGGCGGGTGAGGCCGGGAATCGGGAATGGAGAATCGGGAATCGTAAAAGCGGGCGTCATCGCTTTGCCGATTCACCCTCCACACCCGATGCCCCGCTTTTCCGATTCCCGATTCCCGATTCCCAATTCCCGGCAGCACGCTAATGGGCGACATGCTCGAAATGACCAAACAGGCGCTGTGGCTGACGCTGCTGCTGTCGGGCCCGCCGGTGGTCGCCGCCGCCGTGGTCGGCCTGGTCGTGGCCTTCATCCAGGCCGCGACCCAGTTGCAGGAACAGACCTTCGCCTACGCGATAAAATTCACCGTGATCGTGGTGACGCTGTTCGTGACCGCCTCGATGATCGGCGGCACCCTGTACACCTTCGCCGACCGCATCTTCCTCGATTTCCCGGGCATGGTCCGGCACTGATGCGCGGCGGTTCGCTCGCGCGGCGCGCGCGCCGATGAATTTCGATTCGGTCGGCAACATCATGCTGGCGCTGGGGCTGGTGCTGCCGCGGGTGATCGGCGCGTTCATGATGCTGCCGCTGATCACCAACGAAAACATGCCGCCGCTGGTGCGCAACAGTTTCATGGTCAGCCTGGCGATCATCGCGATCCCGGTGGCGATGAACGGCGTGCCGCTCAACGAGCTGGGCACGTTTTCGTGGGCGCCGATCATCCTCAAGGAATTGTTCATCGGCGTGTCGATCGGGTTTTGCTACGGCATGGTGTTCTGGGCGATCAGCGCCGCCGGCAACGTCATCGACACCCAGGTCGGCATGACCCTGGCGCAGGTGTTCGATCCGATCCAGGGCCATCAGGCCTCGCTGCACGGCAACTTCCTGTCGCACTTCGCCTCGTGGCTGTTCATGGCCAGCGGCGCGTTCCTGGTGTTCCTCGACCTGCTGCTGTCGAGCTATGCGATGTGGCCGGTGAACTCGTTCTTCCCGAACCTGCATCAAGCCGGCATGGAGTTGTTCGTCGGCCAGTTCAGTTACCTGATGACCGCGCTGCTGGTGCTGGCCGCGCCGGTGATGGTGGTGCTGCTTCTGATCGACCTGTCGTTCGGCCTGGTCAACCGCTTCGCGCCGCAGCTCAACGTGTTCACCATCACCATGCCGATCAAGGCGTGGCTGGCGACGTGGATCATTCTGTTGATGCTTGGGGTGTACGTGGAGATCGTGCTGGATCGCTTGGCCGGCAATCGCGGGCTGCTCGATGCCTTGAACCGGGTGTTCGGCGGCTGATCGGTCGCGCTAGCGGCGAGTCGCCTTCACGCTTCGCTTTTTTTGTCGGCCCAGTTGGCTTCGGCTTTTGCCCCCTTTGGAAAAGGGGGCGAACGGCCGCGAAGCGGACGTGGGGGATTCGCTTTTGCTTTTACTGTTCCGAGATAAAAGCGGAAGAGCAAAAGCAAATCCCCCTGGCCCCCCTTTTGCAAAGGGGGAACCCCTTCGGTTGGGGAAACTCAGATCGGGATGGTGCACCACTTCGGTTGGCGCGGCTTCGCGAGCTTAAGGAAACGACCAGCCCCGTTACTCATCACTCCAACGGCGGCGGCAACTCCGGCGCGCTGGTATCGCCGTCGCGCAGACGGCGCACGGTCTCGGCCCAGTGCAGCACCTCGGCCACGGCTTCGAAGAATTCGTTGCCGATGTAGTCGTCCAGTTCGACATGCTCGTGCAGCCCGCGCGCCAGTTGCACGTTCTGCAGGATCGGCACGCCGGCCTCGGTGGCCGCGCGCTTGATCTCTTCGGCCAGATAGCCCTCGCCCTTGGCCACCACCACCGGCAGGTCGGTGGTGCCGTGCTCGTACTGCAGGGCGATGGCGATGTGGGTGGGATTGGTCACGACGACATTGGATTGGCGGACGGCATTGAGCATGCTCTGCTGAGACCACTCCTGATGCAACTGCCGGCGCCGGCTCTTCACGTAGGGGTCGCCCTCGCTCTCCTTGACCTCCTGCTGGATGTCGCGCCGGCTCATGCGCAACTGCTTGGTGTAGGAGAACTTCTGGTACCACACGTCGATCGCCGAGACGAAGAAGAACACGAAGATCGTCCAGATCACGATCCGCACCAGCCCGTACCAGATGCCCGAGCCCATCGCCTCGGCCGGCGCGTACGGCAGCATCATCAGCTGGGCGAGCATCTTGTAGATCACGAACACGCCGATGCCGATCAGCGCCGAGCTTTTCATCACCGACTTGACCAGCTCGACCAGGTTGTCGACCGAGAACATCTTCTTGAGCCCCTCGGCGGGGTTCATCTTGTCCATGCTGGGCTTGACCTTGCCCAGGCTCAGCACCGGCCCGACCTGCAGGAACTCGATCACCACGCCCAGGAACACCGCCATCCCCAACAGCGGCAACGACAGCCACAGCAGCGTGTCGAACGCGGCCCCGCCGACCTCGCGCAGGGCGTCGCCGAAGGGCTGGTTGATCGCCTTGAGGCTGGTGTCGAACAACAGGATCATCTTGGCGCGCATGAAGTCGAGCATCATCCAGCCGCACACCACCCAGCCGAGCATCAGCACGGTGCTGGTCAGCTCCTTGCTCTTGGCGACGTTGCCTTCCTTGCGCGCGTCGCGGATCTTTTTCTGGGTAGGCGGCTCGGTCTTGTCGGCGCCCTGGTCCTTCGCCATGCGCGGCCCTTGCAGCGAGGGGAGAACGAGGCTAGCACGCGTCGCGCAAGGCGGAAGTGGCGAGTGTCAGCAAACCGCGGGCCGCGCGCGGCGGGGTATCCTCAGGCCGTCCCGGCCGCGAATCGCGCCGCCCTGGCCGCTTGCCGTGAAGCGGGACATGAACCACCCCCGGCCCACCTAGGGTCACCCCGAGTTGGCCGAGTCACCCCCCGGCGCTACATTCCTTCCATCCCCCCGACTTCACCCGTGACCCGCCCCGCATGAGCAGCATCGGCCCCGACTCGCGCATCGACCGCACCGGCTTGGACAGCCAGGCCGCGCTCGAAGCCCTGCGCGGGCGCGAGACGACGCCGGGCCAGCCGATCCAGCAGGCCTCGCAAGTCGCCGAAGCGGTTCAGGCCTATGCCCCGCCCGCGGTCGATGCGGGCGAGACCGTGCTCAACGCCGATGCCTGGCGCGACGTGCCCGCCGGCGAGCGCCTGCTCTCGGGCGACAGCGGCCTGGAGCGCGAACTCGGCTCGATGGACCTGTCCGCCGCCGCCGATCGCGGCGCCGACGCGGTGCTGGATTCGCTGACCGCCTGAGTCCGGCGCGGCACCCGTCTCATCCGCGCGAACGCCCCCTGCACGCTATCGATCCGCTCGCCTGCGCTAGGCTAGCCGTCATCGCCGCCACCCGCGTTGTTCCGTGAACGATACCGCTCCCTCCGCCGAAGCCCTGCGCGCCGGTGCCGATCGCCTGATCTCGGCGCTGGCCGCGCACAGCGACCCCGAGTACCGCCTGACCGTGCTCAAGCGGGTCGTGCGTCGCCTCGGCGAGGACCGCTATCCCTTGTTCATCCGCCTGCTCGGCGTGGTCGCCGAAAGCGACGACGCGCGCGCCCAGCGCCTGCTGGCCGACACCTTCGGTACCGCGCTGCGGCGCATGGACCTGCCCGGCGGCGCGCTGAGTTCCTGGGGCGCGACCCGCCTGCCCGACGCGAGCGGGCCGGTCGCGGTCAGCGCATTGTCCGGGCATTTCTTCGGCGCCACGCCGCGGCGGCTGCTCGGCCCGGTCGAGTACCTGACGGTGTGGCATCTGCAACGCACCCAGCGCACCGCATTGGGCGCGGCGACCTTCCGCAGCGCCTTGTCGCATCTGGTCGCGTTGCTCAACCGCAGCGAAGATGCGCGCACGCTGTACCCGCAAAAGCTCGCCGCCGATGCGCAGAACGAACTCGAGGGCGCCTACACCCGCGCCACCCGCGAACGCCTCGCCGCGATCGCCGCCGCCTGGCGCGACGGCAAATCGCCCGACGCGGTCGCGCAGGCGGCGCTGGATACCGACGATGCGCCGCATCCCAGCGGTTGGGTGGTGCGCGATCTTTGAGGCGAATCGGCGCGGTGTGTAAGCGGCGTGAATTATCGATATCCATGATGGCGCTGGATACCGAGGATGCGTTGCATCCCTACGCTTGAGTGGTGCATGACCCTTGAAGCGAATGGCTCGGCGTGTAAGCGGCGCGCTTTATCGATACCGATGTTCACGATCGCGATACCCATGAATCATTGACGCATCGCTCGCATCGACATGATCCAGCGATGCGAGCACGTTGAGCGAACGAAGGCGCAGCCCGAGCCATCGATCACCCGCGCCGGCCCCGTCGCAACACCGCCACCGAAACGCCTGCGACACTCGGCCACATCCGCCGATCCCGCGCCGATGCTGCAATGCCGCTTTCCGCATCGACGAGGTGGCTCGTGCCCGACCGCCCCACCGCTCTCGCCCCCCGGCCGCGTTCGTTCGCGCGCCGGCGCCTGCTGGCCGGCCTCGCCGCCGCGACCGTGCTGTCGGCCTGCGGCGGCCGCAAGCCGCTGTCCCTGCACGGCATCGACCTGAGCGGACGCGACTTCGGCAAGGACTTCCGCCTGCTCGATCCCGACGGACGCGAACGCACGCTCGCCGATTTTCGCGGCCAGCTGGTGTTGCTGTTCTTCGGCTTCACCCTGTGTCCCGATGTCTGCCCGACCGCGCTGACCCGCGCGGTGCAGATCCGCAAACTGCTCGGTCGCGATGCCGAACGCCTGCAGGTGCTGTTCGTCACCCTCGATCCGGAACGCGATACGCCGCCGGTGCTGCGCGCCTACACCCAGGCCTTCGACCCCAGTTTCCTCGGCCTGACCGCCAGCCCCGAGCGCATCGCGCAGACCGCCAAGGCCTTCCACGTGATCTACGCCAAGGTGCCGACCGGATCGACCTACACCGTCGACCATTCCGCGCTGAGCTACGTCTACGACGCCGACGGCGTGCTGCGCCTGGCCCTGCGCCACGAACAGAGCGCGCCCGACTGCGTGCACGACCTCCGCCAACTTCTGTGAGCCCGCCTATGACGATGAGCCAACCGATCGCCGCGTTGATCCTGTCGCTGGCCCTGGCCGGCGTCGCCCACGCGCAAGTCGCGGTGGACGCGCCGTGGGTGCGCGCGAGCGTGCCGCAGCAGACCGCCACCGGCGCCTTCATGCGCCTGACCGCGAGTCGCGACCTGCGCCTGATCGGCGCGCGTTCGGACGTCGCCCAGAACACCGAAGTGCACGAGATGGCGATGCAGGGCCAGATGATGCGCATGCGCGAAGTGGCCGCCGTGCCGCTGCCGCGCGGGCAGGCGGTCGCGCTCGCGCCCGGCGGCTACCACGTGATGCTGATCGGCCTGAAGCGGCCGCTGAGCGCGGGCGAGCAGGTGACGCTGACCTTGGTATTCGAAGACGCGGGCGGCAAACGCAGCGAACAGACCGTGCAGGCGCCGGTACGGCCGCTGGGCGCGGGCGCGCCGTAGTCGTCGAGTTCGCCGTCGTTGCGACGGTCACTACTTGTAGGAGCGGCGCAAGCCGCGACCGCGAATCCGCAACCACGGCGCAGACTGCTACTAGGTAATCGTGGCAATCGCCTTCGGCCGGCGGCGATGCAACCGGCTGCATGGCGGTCGCGGCTCGCGCCGCTCCTACAGGTAGCCTCCGTGGCAACGACGGATCGGGTGGGTTGCGCGACGGCAAGGCGCGACACCGTCGACTTACGAACCGATCGAAACGCACTCCGTTCGTTGTGGCCGATTGCCGTCAAATCGAAACAGATCTTCGCCGACCCTCGTTGCGACGATCGCTACCTGTAGGAGCGGCGCAAGCCGCGACCGCGAATCCGCGACCACGGCGCAAGCTGCTACCGGGCAATCGTGGCAATCGCCTTCGGCCGGCGGCGACGCAACCGGCTGCATGGCGGTCGCGGCTTGCGCCGCTCCTACAGGTAGCCTCCGTCGCGACGACGCATCGGGTGAGTTGCGCAGCGACTAGCGAGCAACCGCGCAAGACGGGCGACTTACAGACCGATCGAACTGCGCTCCGGCCCCGGCCGCTTGCCGAGCTTGCGCTGCAGCGAACGCCGATGCATGCCGAGCAATCGCGCGGTCGCCGAGATGTTGCCGCCGGTGTCGTTGAGCGCCTGCTGGATGTGCTCCCACTCCAGCCGCCGCAGCGGCGTCATCGTGTCGGGCGCGATCGGCAGGGCCGATCCGTCGTGCGGCTCCAGGCCCAGCGCGGCGAGGATGGCGGCGACGCTGGCCGGCTTGGGCAGGTAGTCGTCGGCGCCGCGCTTGATCGCGTCGACCGCGGTGGCGACGCTGGCGTAGCCGGTGACCAGCACGATGCGCATGTCGGCGCGCAACTCGCGCAATGGACGGATCAGTTGCAGGCCCGATTCCGCGCCGAGCTTGAGGTCGATCAGGGCGAACCCCGGCGGCTGCGCGAGGGCGAGGTCCAGGGCCTGGCGCACGTCGGCGGCGGTGCGGGCCTCGATCCCGCGCCGCGCCAGGCTGCGCTGCAAGGTCGCGGCGTAGGCCGCGTCGTCGTCGACGATCAAACCGCTGGCGGTCGCGCCGCCGAGAACGGGTCGGGCAAAGATCGATGCGTTCATGCGCGGCATCCTAAACCCGCGGGCGCGCGGCGGCACTGCGGCAAACTGCCCCAGGACAAAGTGTCCAAGGGTGTGGTTGGCGTGGGCCCTCACCCCGGCCCTCTCCCGCAAGCGGGAGAGGGGGAGGATGCGCGGTGGTTCGGCGATGCGCGGGTGATGCGCTTGCCGAATTATTGGCGCGCGTTGCTGGCGCTGGTTACTGCCGTTTGCAGTCCACCACCTGCTCCGCATCGGTTCCGTACGCGACCTCATGCAGGGTGATCGACGTGCCCTTCGACGCCTGCAGACCGAACGGCACGATCAGCTTGCCCATGTCCGCGCCGGCCGCGCGCACGCACTTGAGCGGCACGCCGATGCGCTGCCATTGCCCACGCGGCAAGCCGCGCAGGATCTCGCCGAACGGCAGCTTGGCTTCGCACTTGGGCCCGCACGCGGCGAGCAGGTTGGCGTCGCCGGCGCCGACCGCATCGACCTTCAGGGTGATCAACAACTGCACATCGCCATTGGTCTCGCGTATCAGTTCCAGCGGCGCATCGGCGACCCATTCGACCTTGGCGTCGCCCTTCCAATCGACCCGCCACGCGTCTTCCTGCGCCTTGTAGTCGACCGCCGACACCGCGATCGCGCCGTCCGCGGACGCCAGCGGCGGTTTGATCGCCTGCGCCGGCTTGCCTTGGGAATCCACCCGCAGGTTCCAGCCGCGCGGCAACGCGCCACGGCCGAGGAACTGCATCGCGCGCTGGTCGATATCGGCCGTGCCCGGGTCTTCCGGCAATACGCCGACCTTCGCGTCCTTGGCGTAGGTCAGGCCATAGCCGAACGCGAACTGCGGCGAGTAGTCCTTGTCGCCGACGTTCGCCACCTGCACCGCGGTGCGCGGCCACGAGTACGACAGCTTGCCCTTGAAGTCGTGGGCGATACCGCCGCGATCGTTGCGCAGCAGCACATCGGCGATGCCGGCGCCTTCCGAACCGGGCAACCACGCGGCGACGAACGCATCGGAGGCGTTGATCTCGCGATTGACCCACAACGGCCGCCCCGACAACAACACGCTCACCACGGGAATGCCGTCGGCCTTGAGCCGCTTGATCGTCTCCAGCTCGGGATTGCGCGTGGGACGGAACGCGAGCGTGCGCAGATCGCCCTGGAATTCGGCGTACGGGTCTTCGCCGTAGACATAGATCGCGACGTCGGGCCTGTCCTTGTACTTGCCGTCCACCGCCAGTTCGGCGTGGCCGCCGGCGGCTTCGATCTGTTCGCGCAGGCCGGTCCAGATCGATTGCGCATTGGGGAAATCCGATGGCTTGAGCCCCGTGCCCTGCCAGTTCAAGGTCCAGCCGCCCGATTGCTTGGCGATGTTGTCGGCGCCGTCGCCGAGCACCAGCACGCGCTCTTTGGGCGAAATCGGCAGCACGCGATTGTCGTTCTTGAGCAGCACCAGCGACTCGCGCACCGCCTGACGCGCGATCGCGCGATGCTCGGGACTGCCGAGCAGTTCGAACTTGCCGCCGAGCGGGCGCTTGGACGGCGCGCCCGCCTCGAACAGGCCCAGCCGCAGCTTGACCCGCAGGATCCGGGTCACCGCGTCGTCGAGCCGGGCCATGCTGATCTCGCCGCTCTTTACCTGCTTGAGCGCGTTGTCGTAATAGCCTCGCCAGCTGTCGGGCGCCATCAGCATGTCGACGCCGGCATTGAACGCGGCCGCGCAATTTTCGTTGCTGCATCCGTCGAGCTGGCCGTGCGCGTTCCAGTCGCCGATCACGAAGCCGTCGAAGCCCATGCGCTGTTTGAGCACGCCGGTCAGCAGATCGGCGTTGCCGTGCATCTTGCGGCCCTGCCAGCTCGAGAACGAGGCCATCACCGTCTGCGCGCCGGCCTTCAACGCCGGCGGATAACCGGCGCCATGCACGTCGCGCAGCTCGTTTTCGCCGATCTTCGCATCGCCCTGATCGCGGCCTTCGAAGGTGCCGCCGTCGGCGAGGAAGTGCTTGGCCGAGGCGATCACGTGCGAGCCGTCGAGGAACTGCTTCGTGCCGACCTTGCCTTGCAGGCCCTCGATCGCGGCGGCCGCATAACTGGCGACCACCCGCGGATCTTCCGAATAGCCTTCATACGTGCGGCCCCAGCGATCGTCGCGCGGCACGGTCAGGGTCGGCGCGAAGGTCCACTCCATGCCGGTGCTGCGCACCTCGGCCGCGGTCGCCGCGCCGATGCGGCGGATCAACTCGGGGTTGCGGGTCGCGCCCAGGCCGACGTTATGCGGGAACAAGGTCGCGCCGATCAGGTTGTTGTGACCATGCACCGCGTCGATGCCGAAGATGATCGGGATCGCGACCTTGCCGTCGCTGTCGTCCATCGAGGCGTTGTAGAACTTGTCGGCGATGTCCAGCCATTCCTGCGGCGCGGCGGCGTAGTTGCCGCCCGGCTCGGAGATGCCGCCGGGTTCGGAATTGCCGCCGGCCAGCACCGAGCCGATGTGGTACTTGCGCACATCCTCGGGCGTGGCGCTGTTGATGTCGGCCTGCACGATCTGGCCGACCTTCTCCTCCACGCTCATCTTCGCCAGCAGCGCGGCGATCCGCGCTTCCAGCCGGGCGTCGCGCGGAATCGGCGCCTTCAGCGCCGGCCAGTGGGCCGGGTCGATCGTCGCCGCGTCGGCCTTGACCCCGTCGGCGGCCGCCACCGGCCCGCACAGCAAGGCCAGGGCCAGGCATCCGGACAGCCGCCGGCGCGCCGGCCAGCGGCTTTGGATCGATGGAACGACAGCGGACGCGTGGCCGCGGGTGGATGCCTTCATGCAGTGCTCCTGGTGACCGTAATGACGATATGCGCGCGACGCCGATGCGGCGTTGCGCGATGGATGGCAGTATTGGCCGCGCGATCTGGCAAAATACGCAGAACACGCGACAAGGGAAACGACCGGCTATGCGGGTTCGCATCGAGGATGTGGCGGAAGCGGCGGGCGTGTCGATGAAGACCGTCTCGCGCGTGCTCAATCAGGAACCCAACGTCAGCGAGGACACGCGCAAGCGCGTGGAAGCCGCGGCGCGCAAGCTCCAGTACCGGCCCAACCCATCCGCGCGCAGCCTCGCCGGCCAGCGCTCGTACCTGGTCGCCTTGCTCTACGACAACCCGTCGAGCAACTACCTGATGGAAGTGCAGGCCGGCATGCTCGACGCCTGCATCGCGCACCACTACAACCTGATGCTCGCGCCGGTGACCTACGGCGAGCGCAAGTTCGTGAGCCATGTCGACGAGGTCATCCAGCACTCGCGCGCCGACGGCCTGGTGCTGACGCCGCCGCTGACCGATCACCCGGGATTGATGAAGCGGCTCGGCCAGCTCGGCATTCCCTACGCCAACATCTCGCCCAAGCTGCGCGGCGGCCGCATCGGCGTGGTGCTCGACGAAGAGCGCGCGGTGCGCGAGATGATGGCGCACCTGGTGTCGCTGGGTCATCGCCGCATCGCCCACATCAAGGGCCATCCCGAGCACGGCGCCAGCCAGTGGCGCTTGAACGGCTACCGCGACGGACTGGCCGCGGCCGGGATCGAATACGACCCCAGCCTGGTGATCGAAGGCGACTTCCACTACGACACCGGCGCGATCTGCGCCCAGCGCCTGTTGCTGATGGACAACCCGCCGACCGCGATCTTCGCCGCCAACGACGACATGGCCGCCGGCACCATCCGCACCGCCAGCGAAATGGGCTTGTCGATTCCCGGCGACATATCGGTGTGCGGATTCGACGACACGCCGATCTCGCGCCAGATCTATCCGCCGCTGACCACGGTGCGCCAGCCGACCCGCGAAATGGGGCGCCTGGCCACGCACGAGCTGTTCAAGCGGATCAAGGCGCCCGACGGCGGCCAGATGATCACCGCCGGTTACGAATTGCAGCTGCGCCAGTCGACCGGCCCGATCGGCAAGGGCCGCGCTTCGCGCCGACGCTGAGGCGTCGCGTCGGCGAAACGCGCGGGTGACGGACAAGCATCGCGCGGGCGCGGCGCGCCGGGACGCGAGCCGCGTGGACGCAGCTGTCCGCGCCGCCGAGGTCACCAGAACAGCGCGTACAGCGCGATCAGGATCGCCAGTACGCCGACCGCGGCGATATTGAACGACGGCGAGGTCGCGAAGCTCACCCCGTCGCCCTGGATGCGGTCGCGGCCGGCGCCAGACGGCGTCGCCAGCGACACGATCACCGCCAGCGCGGCCGCCAGCAGGAACACCACGCCGACGCGATTGACGAACGGCAGCTCCGGCCAGGCGAACTTCAGCGCCAGCGACAACAGGAACGAACCCAGCGCCGCGGCCAAGGCGCCGGCTTCGTTGGCGCGCTTCCAGAACAGGCCGAGCACGAAGATCACCACGATGCCCGGGGTGAAGAAGCCGGTGTATTCCTGGATGTACTGGAAGCCCTGATCGAAACCGCCGATCAACGGCCGCGCGGTCACGATCGCGATGGCGATCGACACCGCCGCGGCGATGCGGCCGATCCGCACCAGCTGCTTCTCGCTCGCCTGCGGTTTGTACTTGGCGTAGAAATCCAGGGTGAAGATGGTCGCGACCGAATTGATCTTCGACGCGAGCGAAGCGACGATCGCCGCGACCAGCGCGGCGAACACCAGGCCGAGCACGCCGCTGGGCAACAGCGACATCATCGCCGGATATGCGTCGTCGGAACGTTGCAGGCCCGGCGCCAGCATCAGCGCGGCGATGCCCGGCAGCACCACGATGATCGGCAGGATGATCTTGAGCCCGGCCGCGAACACGATGCCCTTCTGCGCCTCGCGCAGATCCTTGGCCGCGAGCGCGCGCTGGATGATGTACTGGTTGAAACCCCAGTAGCTCACGTGCATCACCCACAGGCCGCCGAGCAGCACGCCGATGCCGGGCAGGTCCTTGTAGTGCGGATTGTCCGGCGACAGGATCATCTTGAAGTGATCCGGATGGGTCGCCATGAGCTTGTTGAAACCGGCCAGCACGCCGGCGCCGTCGCCGATCTTGCTCAAGGTCAGGCCGGCGACCATGAGCCCGCCGAGCACCAGCAGCGCGACCTGCACGATATCGGTCAACGCCACCGCCTTGAGCCCTCCGTACAGCTGATAGGCGAGCGCGAACAATCCGAGCAGCGCCAGCGCGAGCATCTGGTCCATGCCGGTGACCTGCGCGACCGCGAGCGAACCCAGCCACACGATCGAGGTCAGGTTCACGAACACGTACAGGCCGAGCCAGAACACCGCCATCAAGGTGCGGATGCGGTTGCCGTAACGCTCCTGCAGAAACTGCGGCATGGTGTAGATGCCGTTGCGCAGGAAGATCGGCAGGAAGAACTTGCCGACCACCAACAGCGTGGCCGCCGCCATCCATTCATAGGACGCGATCGCCAGCCCCAGCGCATAGCCCGAACCCGACATGCCGATGATCTGTTCGGCCGAGATGTTGGCCGCGATCAACGACGCGCCGATCGCCCACCACGGCAGCGACTTGCTGGCGAGAAAATAGTCCTTGGCGGTTTTCTCGTGACCGGCCTTTTCGCGCGAAACCCATTGCGCGAGAGCGAACACGCCGGCGAGGTAGACCAGGACGATGAGGGTGTCGAGCAAGGGAAGTTTCATGGAACTCCGCGGGGTGTGGGCGGTGTTGTGGGGTGTTTCGGTGCTTGGCGTATGTGGATTTTTTCGCCGCTTGTATTACGTGGCTTTTTGCTTACCGGCTGTCACTTCGCATCTCCCAGGACGCGGCTGGTTCGGCGCGACGTCGCCATCGTCACCGCAACCATCGTCGTCGCCGCCACTGTGACAAGGCAACGCCGATCCGGCTTTCACAAGATCCGCCACGCAGAACGACAACATCAACAACACCCCCCCCGCCACCCCGACCCGCGCACCGTGGGGGCGTGCGCGAATCGGAGCGGCGAAGACGGACGCCCGCGGGCGGCGAGCAGACAGTTCGGCGGACCGCGCGGCGCGGATCGCGAAACTCACGCTCGAACCGCGGACGCGGGCTTGCCTGGATACCTTCATCGAAACGTCCCCTCCCCGGGGTCGGCCTGCAGACCGACGTGTTGTCAGGCTTGAGAGCGACCCCAGACCGAAGCATGCGCGGCGCGGCCGGCCGTCATGCGGGAAGCTTGTAGCGCGGCTATGACAGCGCTGTCAACCGAAAGACACCAATGCGGCAATGCAGCATGACGGGGCGAAACAATCGCTTGCGCGACGCGGCAGCGACCCGAGTGCTGGCGGAGCGTGACGCCAATCACGCGCGATGCGCGTTCATGCGCGTGCGGTGCGTTTTAACGCGTTGCAAGCGCCGGTGCCCGCGGCGAAAAGTCGGGCGTCGATGAGCGCGACGGGACCTCGTCATCGTCGTCGCATCGGCTGGATTCACCGTGCGCGATGGCGCAATGCATCAAGGGATTGCGCGAGCGCGAATCGTATACGCGGGCGCGACAGCGCCATGCGGCGAGACTCGCGACAACGCCGGCAACCGATGCGACATGCGCGACATACAAAGAACCCCGGCCGAAGCCGGGGTTCTGAGTGCTCCACGCGAGCATGGACCGTGCTTACGGAACCGCGTCGGTGGCCTTGTCCGCGTTGAGGATGCCCGAGCCGATCACCGGGTTCTGCACGACCGGGAACGGCGTTATGTTCGCCGGCGCCTTGATGATGGTTTCGATCTGCGCCGGGGTCAGGGCAGCGCCGCCGGGCTTGGACTTCATCAGCGCGACCACGCCGGCCACGAACGGCGCCGCCATCGAGGTGCCGCTGTAGTTCGCATAGGTCGGCGAACCGGTCGTGGTGCTGCCGCTGTTGAGCGTCGACAGGATGCTCTGGCCCGGCGCGGCCAGATCCACCGACGCTCCCCAGTTGGAGAAGCTCGCGCGCACGCCGGCCGAGGTGGTGGCGCCGACGTTGATGACGTTGGCGCAGCTGGCCGGCTGGAAGTTGGCCGCGTTGGCGTTGCTGTTGCCGGCCGCGACCACCACGGTCACGCCGCGCGACACCGCGCCGTTGATCGCGGTCTGGAAGGTCGAGCTGCACGCGCCGCTGCCGCCCAGGCTCATGTTGATGACGGTGGCCTTGTTCGCGCCGACCGCCGGCACGCCGCTGACCGTGCCGCCCGACGCCCAGGTGATGCCGTCGGCGATATCGGCCAGGCTGCCGCCGCACTTGCCGAGCACGCGCACGCTCAACACCTTGGACTTGAACGCGGTGCCGGCGACGCCGACCGCGTTGTTGGTCACCGCCGCGGCGATGCCGGTCACGTGGGTGCCGTGCCAGCTCGACGGATTCGGGCTGCAGAAATCGCCCGGATCGGTCGGGTTGTTGTCGCGGCCGTTGCCGTCGGCGGCGGCGGTGACGTTGGTGATGAAGTCGTAACCGAGCGGCGAGGTCAGATTCGCGGCCAGATCCGGATGGCTGGTGATGCCGGTGTCGACCACCGCGATGATCGTGCCCTGCCCCTGATAGGTGTTGTCCCAGGCGGTGTTGGCGCGAATGCCCCAGGTGCCGCCCAGGCCGTACTGCGAGGGATAGCTGGGATCGTTCGGCGTCAACGCGACGGTGAACCACGAATTGGGTTCGATGTAGTCCACGTCCGGATTCGATGCGATCTGCTGCATCAGCGTGGTCGCGGCGACCACGTCGAGCGGCCGGTTGACTTCGATCAGTTCGCCGCCGGTCGCGACCGGGCGCACGTGCTTGATGCTCAGGTCCTTCTGACCGAGCGTGCGCACGGCGGTATCGAGCTGGCGCTGCAGGTCCAGACTCTTGGGCGTGCCCGACTTGTAGGCGACGATGAAACCGGCCACCGGCCGGTCGGGATCGAGACTGCTGAGATTGACGCGATCGGCGGCGAACGCCGGCGCGGCGGCGAGCACGGCGACAGTGGCGAGCGCGAGCAGGTGCGGGCGAGGCTTGAGTTGCGAGGTCATTGCGAAACTCCCGTGAGGTTTCGTTGGCCGCGGGTTGCGGCGGAACCGTCCTGGTCCCCATCTCGCGATAGAGCTCGATGACTGTCTTACGCGAGTGCGTCCGGACGTGTCGGCGGACAGCGCTATGTCCGCGTTACGCAGCCTAGAGAGGAATATTTATTCGACAACGGATAAACCGTTATTCGTCACAAGCGATTCGTTGATGCGGGTCATGGATTGCACTTCGTTTTATTCGGCGTGTGCATTGACTGCGCCTCTTTCGTATGAACGCACTCGCCATCTTCGCCGCGCGCGACACGGATCGATGCTTCGCATCGATAAAACTAACTGCGACGGCGGGTGTGAAATGCGCGGACCGCGCGATCGCGCACGCGATCGCCGATGCAACCGATAGTGGCGCGGCAATCGCGCGCGGCATCGATCGGGGCGTTCGACGCCTCGAGCATCGATATGCCGTTTGCGATTGCAATTCGCTTCCGCATGCGTCGATGCGCCTGCATCGCGGCCCGTGCTCGACGGCCGCCGCGGCCCGGAGTAAGGTCGGCGGCGAGCGCATCGCCGCGGCCGGGCGAACCCGTTGGTTCGCCGCCTTATCGAGTCCAGTCATGAACGCCGCAGTCCAACCGCTCCAGCCCTCGCGGGCGGGCAGGCCTTTGTCTGCCCAAGATAACGAGCCTGTCGGCGAGCTTGATGCCCAGCTCGCCAAGCTGGATACCGAGCATCCGCTGCCCGCGGCCATGGGCCATTGCCTGCTGGTCCACGGCTTTCTCGACGCCGAGGAATGCGCGGCGCTGATCGACGATGCCGAGGCGCGCGGCTTCGTCGGCGCCGGCAGCGATTACCCGCCGTCGTACCGCAATAACGATCGCCAGGTGCTCGACGACGATGCGCTCGCGCGGCGTCTGTTCGAACGCCTGCGCGCGTACGCGCCCGAGCGGCTGGTCGATGCCGACGGCGCGGGCTGGCGTCTGCACGCGCTCAACGAGCGCCTGCGCCTGTGCCGCTATCGGCCGGGTCAGCGCTTCAACATCCATCAGGACGGCGTGCATCATCGCGGCGCCGATGAGCGCACCCGCCTGACCTTCATGATCTATCTGACCGACGGCGATGCCTTCGACGGCGGCGATACCGTGTTCTACGCGCAGGGGTCGCAAGGTGGCATCGACGACGCGCCGCCGGTGGTCGCGCGCGTGCGGCCGCGCGCCGGCCTGCTGATCGTATTCGATCATGCGCTGTGGCATGCCGGCGAAGCGGTGACGCGCGGGGTCAAGCACATCCTGCGCAGCGATCTGTTGTACCGGCGCGAGACGCCGGCGCCGCTCGCTGCGCCGGCCGCGTTCTCGCCGGGACATGAGGGCTATGTGTGGAGCCTGGCGCGGCTGCGCGACGGCCGCATCGTCAGCAGCGGGCGCGACGCGGCGATCCGGCTGTGGTCGCCCGAGGGCGTGCCGCAGGCGCGTCTGCTGGGGCATCGGCAATCGGTGCTGGGCGTGTGCGAAGTCGGTCGCGATCGATTGGCGTCGGTGTCGCGCGACCACTGCCTGCGCTGGTGGGATCTGCGCAGCGGCGAATGCGTTCGCGAAGTCGTCGCGCACGATGCGGCGGTGTTGTCGCTGCTAAGACTTGACGACGGGCGCCTCGCCAGCGGCGGCGCCGACGCGCGGATCGCGTTGTGGTCGCAAGACGGTGAGCCTGTCGGCGAGCTGCATGGGCATCGCGGCTGGGTGTGGTCGTTGTGCAGGCTCGATGCGCATCGTTTGCTCAGCGCGTCGGAAGACGGCGAGTTGCGGTTGTGGGATGCGCAGTCTCGGAACTGTCTGGACCTGTGGAGCGGAGCGACGCCGCTGCGCAGCGTCGATGCGCGGCTCCATCCGGCATCGGCCGGATCGCATTGCATCGCGATCGGCGACATCGACGGGCGGCTGCGCTTGTTCGAGCTGCATGGCGATCGCTTCGTCGCGCTCCGCGACTGGCAGGCGCACGATGCGGCAGTGCGGCGGGTGCGCTGGCTCGGCGACGGACGTCTGGTCAGCTGCGGCGAGGACGGACGCGTGCGGCTGTGGTCGCTCGAACACGACGGGGCGATGGCTGAGCGCCGGCATGCGAACTTTGCGACCGATGCGATCGAACTCGCCGACGGGCGGCTGCTCAGTTGCGGCTATGACGGCGAGTTGCGGTTCGATGCGATGGGTTGAGGGAAGTTCGCGGCTGCGTTGCGGCTTGCCGGCTTCCCGCATTCCCTCACCCCAACCCCTCTCCCGCACGCGGGAGAGGGGCTTTGATGCGGCATGCGTGACTTATCTCGCGGCGATCAGTTTTCGTACGCCGTCTCGCCATGCGTGGTGATGTCCAGACCTTCGCGTTCGGCTTCCTCCGGCACGCGCAGGCCGACCACCAGCTTCACCAGCGCGAACGCGATCACCGACACCACGCCCGACCAGACCACGGTGATGCCGATGCCCAGCGCCTGCACGCCGACCTGCGCGGCGATGGTGTCGTTGCCCGCGCCCAGGCCGAAGCCGCCCAGCGACGGCGAACTGAACACACCGGTCAGCAGCGCGCCGATGATGCCGCCCAGGCCATGCACGCCGAACACGTCGAGCGCATCGTCCGCGCGCAGCAGACGCTTGAGCCCGTGCACGCCCCACACGCACACCGCGCCGGCGATCGCGCCGATCGCGATCGCGCCGAACGGACCGACCGTGCCGCAAGCCGGAGTGATCGCAACGAGACCAGCGACCACGCCCGACGCGCCGCCGAGCATCGACGGCTTGCCCTTGATCACCTTCTCGACCAGGCTCCACGCCAACGCCGCGGCCGCGGTCGCCAGCAAGGTGTTGAGGAAGGCCAGCGCCGCGCCCGCGGTCGCTTCCAAGTTGGAGCCGGCGTTGAAGCCGAACCAGCCCACCCACAGCAGCGACGCGCCGATCATGGTGAAGGTGACGTTGTGCGGCTTGATCGCTTCGCGCCCGTAACCCACGCGCTTGCCGACGAAGTAGGCGCCGACCAGACCGGCGACACCGGCGTTGATATGCACCACCGTGCCGCCGGCGAAATCGATCGCGCCTTTGGCGAACAGGAAGCCGTCCGGCCCGTACCAGACCATGTGCGCGATCGGCAGGTAGGCGAAGGTGAACCACAGCGCCGAGAACAGCAGCACCGCCGAGAACTTGATGCGCTCGGCGAAGGCGCCGACGATCAGCGCGCCGGTGATGCCGGCGAAGGTCGACTGGAAGGCGATGAACACGTACTCGGGCAGCGACACTCCGGCGCTGAACGTCGCCGCCAGCGATTCCTTGTTGACGCCCTTGAGGAACAGTTTGTCGAGATTGCCGATGAAGGCGTTGCCGCCGTTGAACGCCAGCGAATAACCGTAGACCACCCACAGCAATACCAGCAGCGAGAACACCGCCAGCACCTGCATCAGCACCGACAGCACGTTCTTGGAGCGCACCAGGCCGCCGTAGAACAAGGCCAGGCCGGGAACGGTCATCAACAGCACCAGCAACGTCGAGGTCAGCATCCAGGCCACGTCGCCCTTGTCGACGACGGGCTTGGCCGCTTCGGCGGCGGCCGCGGCCTCCTGCGCATGCGCCGGGCCCAGCGCCAGCAACGCAGCGAACGGCAGCGCGCTCCAGGCCAGGGTTCGCAACGCCCGCTCGCGCGAGCGGGGGTCGAGCATCGTTTCGTATTTCATGTCGTCTCTCGCAGGCGTGGAGTCAAAGGGCGTCGTCGTCGAGTTCGCCGGTGCGGATGCGCACCGTGTTCTCGACCGGCAGGACGATGATCTTTCCGTCGCCGACCTTGCCGGTGCGCGCGGCGTTCTGGATCGCCTCCAGCGCCGCGTCGAGCAGGCTGTCGGGCACGGCGCATTCGATCTTCAGCTTGGGCAGGAAATCGACGACGTATTCGGCGCCGCGGTACAGCTCGGTGTGGCCCTTCTGGCGGCCGAAGCCCTTGACTTCGGTGACGGTGATGCCCGAGACGCCGACTTCGGTCAGCGCCTCGCGTACCTCGTCGAGCTTGAACGGGCGGATGATCGCAATGATCAGTTTCATCTCGCAGCTCCGTGATGGGTGATGGGTGAATACGGTTTAGGAGCCGGCGCGGTCAGAACGCCTTGCTCAGCGTCAAGGTGAAGGCGTCGTCGGCCAGGAAGTTGTTGTGGGCGTTGGTGTACAGCGCTTCTTCGGCGTCGGTGCCGCTGTAGGCGGCCGCGATCGAGAACCCGCTTTCGAAGCTCTTGGTCACGCCGAGCTTCCAGTCGGTGTATTCGAAATCCTCGTTGTGCTCGATCCACTGCTTGCCGCCGTGCAGGTTGAGCGTCCAGGTCGGCTGGAAGGTCCAGTTGAGGTTGGCGTCGAGGTAGCCGCTGCCGTCGGAATCGGCGTAGCCGAACAAGTCGGTGACCGCGTACGAGTACTTCAGTCCGACCGACACCGTGTCGCTGGGCGCGAGCGTGCCGCCCAGGTAGATCTCAGTGGTGTTGGGGCTGTTGAAGCCGCCGGGGTAGTCGCCCGGGTAGTAATAGGTCAGCACGCCGACGTCGTAGGAGAAAATCTCGCCGGCCTTGCCGCGATAGCCCAGATAGGCGTCGAGTTCCAGGCTGCTGGAGATGTCGTCGCCGACGACGACCGTGTCAGACAGCCAGCTGATGTTGCTTCCCCAAGCGCCGACGTAGAAACCGCTGTCGTGCGCGTATTCGATACCGCCTTGCAGAGCAACCTCTTGGTTGGTCTGCGAGACCCCGCGGAAGAGGTAGTCCGAAGTCAGGCTGATCGAGCCGGTGGTGCCGGCTTGCGCGTTGCCGGCCGCGATGGCGGACAGCGCGAGCGCGGCGACGAGCGCGGCCTTGAGTCCGATGACGCTCAGGCCCGCGGATTCGGCATGTGCGCGTGTCGTCGCGTAAGCGACGGTGCGGACGGTTTCAGTCTTGAGATGAGACGACATGACGCAGGCTCCTCATAAGCGGTGGCCCCTCCCCGGTCATTGCTGCTTGGTGCGCGGTTATCGCGGAGCGCTTCGATGTCGCTCTCGCTGTTTTTCGGAAACAAGCCGCCCCGCGGCGGGCTTGGCCCGTCGTTCGAGTCCTCGTGGTTGTGGGTGGAAACAAAAACGGCCCGAGGCGTGCGCCGCGGGCCGTGCTGAGTTACAACGCCTTGCTCATGAACACGCTGTTGGGATCGTCGCGATAGTCGGCGAAGGGCCCGCAGTAGTCGAAGCCGTAACGCGCGTACAAGCTGCGCGCCGGCTCGAATCCCTCCATCGAGCCGGTTTCCAGACTCAGCCGCCGGTATCTGCGCCGGCCGGCTTCGCCCAATAGATGTTCGAGCAACGCCGCGGCCACGCCGCGACGGCGATGCGCGGTGGCGGTGCGCATCGACTTGATTTCCCCATGCTCGGCGTCGAGCTGCTTGAGCGCGCCGCAGCCGAGCAGATCGTCCTCGTCCCAAGCGCTCCAGAAGCTGACATCCGGGCGCTTGAGGCCGTCCAGGTCGAGCGCGTGGACGCTTTCCGGCGGCGACAGTTCGGCCATGCCCCGCAGGTGTTCGCGCAGCAGCGCGATCACTTGCGGATGGTCGAGTTCGCCGGAACGGATATGCATCGAACGCTGCTCTCCTGTTGCAGGACGACGCGATGGGCGGGTGTCGCCCATCGCGCGGTCGCGGCCGCTTTAGACGGCGTAGTACATCTGGTATTCGAGCGGGTGGGTCGCCGCGCGGAACTTGGTCACTTCCTGCATCTTCAGCGCGATGTAGCCGTCGATGAAGTCGTCGGTGAACACGCCGCCGGCCTTGAGGAACTCGCGGTCCTTGTCCAGCGCTTCCAGGGCCTGGTCGAGCGAATGGCAGACGGTCGGAATGCCCTTCTCTTCTTCCGGCGGCAGGTCGTAGAGATCCTTGTCGCTCGGCGCGCCCGGATCGATCTGATTCTTGATGCCGTCCAGGCCGGCCATCATCAGCGCGGCGAAGGTCAGGTAGCCCGACTGGATCGGATCGGGGAAGCGCATTTCGATGCGGCGCGCCTTCGGGTTGGCCACGTACGGAATGCGGCAGCTCGCCGAACGGTTGCGCGCCGAGTACGCCAGCATCACCGGCGCCTCGAAGCCCGGCACCAGGCGCTTGTAGCTGTTGGTGCCCGAGTTGGTGAACGCGTTGATCGCGCGCGCGTGCTTGAACACGCCGCCGATGTACCAAAGCGCCAGCTGCGACAGGCCGCCGTAGCCGTCGCCGGAGAACAGGTTGACCCCGCCCTTGGCGAAGGACTGGTGCACGTGCATGCCGCTGCCGTTGTCGCCGACGATCGGCTTGGGCATGAAGGTCGCGGTCTTGCCGTTGCGGTGGGCGACGTTCTTGATGATGTACTTCATCGTCAACAGCTCGTCGGCCTTGGCGACCAGCGAGTTGAACTTGGTGCCGATCTCGCACTGGCCGGCGTTGGCGACTTCGTGGTGATGCACTTCGACTTCGATGCCGACCTGCTCGAGGGTCTTGCACATCTCGGCGCGGATGTCGTGCAGCGAATCGAGCGGGGCAACCGGGAAATAGCCGCCCTTCACGCCCGGACGGTAGCCGCTGTTGCCGCCTTCGTATTCCTTGCCCGAGTTCCACGCGGCTTCTTCGGAATCGACATGGAAGAAGGTGTGTCCCATGTCATTGGCGTAACGCACCGAGTCGAAGATGAAGAACTCGGGCTCCGGACCGAAGAAGGCCTGGTCGGCGACGCCGCTGGACTTCAGATAGGCCTCGGCGCGCTTGGCGACGCCGCGCGGATCGCGCGTGTAGGCCTGCATGGTGGCCGGGTCGAGGATGTCGCAGGTCAGCACGATCGTCGGATCGGCGGTGAACGGATCCAGGTACGCGGTCGACGGGTCGGGCAGCAGGATCATGTCCGACTCGTTGATGCCCTTCCAGCCGCTGATCGAGGAGCCGTCGAACATCTTGCCGTCTTCGAACAGCGCCGGCTCGACGATCGACTTGGGGAAGGTCACGTGGTGCTGGACGCCACGCATGTCGGTGAAACGCAGATCGATGAATTCGACCTTGTGGTCCTTGACGAGCTTTTCGACGTGTTCGAGGGACATGGTTGTTCCGGTATTGGGGAGTCGGGAAGGGGGATTCGTGCAACGCGAGGGCATTGGAGCCGCCTGCCGTTATTGAATGCAAACTGCGTGCCAAGTTTTATCGACCCTTAAGCGCCTGATTTATATGAGGCAAAGCTGTGACGCGGCGCAGCAATGATCCATATTGGTGCACGACAAATTCATTTAGCACCAATTTTGACCAACATCATTTCGGCTATCCTGCCCGCCGACTCGCCCTCGCCGCGGCGAATCCCGACTCCCGAATCTCGAATCCCGGCCCCCAATGACCGACCTGCTAGCCGCCCTGCTCCTGGGCATCATCGAAGGCATCACCGAATTCCTGCCGATCTCCAGCACCGGCCACCTGCTGATCGCCCAGCACTGGCTCGGCGCCCGCTCGGACCTGTTCAACATCTCGATCCAGGCCGGCGCGATCCTCGCGGTGGTGGTGATCTACTGGAAGCGCCTGTGGGGGCTGGCGACCGGTTTCACCCAGCGCGACAACCTCGACTACCTGCTCAAGCTCGGCCTGGCCTTCGGGCTCACCGCGGTGCTCGGCATCGCGGTCAAGAAGGCCGGCTTCACCTTGCCCGACCACGTCACCCCGATCGCCTGGGCACTGGTGCTGGGCGGTGTGTGGATGGTCGCGGCCGAGCACTTCGCGGCCAAGCGCGCCGCCGCCCTGGGCGAGCGCAGCCAGATCACCTGGACCGTGGCGGCGCTGGTCGGCATCGCCCAGGTCGTGGCCGGCGTATTCCCGGGCACCTCGCGCTCGGCCGCGACGATCTTCATCGCCTTGCTCGCCGGCACCACCAGCCGCGCGGCGGCGACCGAGTTCGCGTTCCTGGTCGGCATCCCGACCATGTTCGCGGCCAGCGGCTATGAGCTGATGCACGTGATCGGCACGCCGGCCGCGGCCAACGAAGACTGGAGCGCGCTGGCGGTGGCCTTTATCGCCTCGGCGGTGACCGCCTTCATCGCGGTGAAGTGGCTGTTGCGGTATATCCAGAGCCATCGTTTCACCGCGTTCGCGGTGTATCGCGTCGCGTTCGGCGCGGCGCTGTTGCTGCTGATGCCGTCGGGCAGTTGAGTACGACGCCTTCGATCCACGCACCGGAACCGCATCGATGAACGAACAAGACCGTCTCGCCGAACAGCAGTTGCTCGAGTACGTGCAGTTGTCCGGCGCCGAACGTTACGCCGCGTTCCTGGAATCGGTCGCGCGCACCGGCAAGTTCTGGGTCGCGGTGTCGGGCGAATTCGTGCTGACCTTGTTCGACGAAGACGGCCAGGAACTGTTGCCGGCCTGGCCGTCGGCGGCGACCGCGCGCGCCTCGCTGGTACGCGCGCCGCAGTTGCAGGCCTACGCGCCGGCCGAGCGCGAGCTGAGCGCGTGGCGCGATCGCGCCGCCGCGTCGATGCGCGAGGCCGGCGTGGTGGTCGGCGTGTTTCCGAACGAGCGCATGCACAGCGCCGCGGTCGATGTCGCGCAGTTGCTCGCGCATCTGGACGATGTGCTGGCCGATGAGGGCGAGCTCGACGGCGAAGACGACGACGCAGCGGCCGAACCGGGCCCGGATGCGGGACTGGATCTGGAACGCGCGCAGCGGGAACTGGCGCAGAAATTCGCCAAGCCGCGCGAGCCGTGACCTGCGTCGACACCGCGACGCGCGCCGCATCGCACATCAATCTCGCGCTGGCTCGCGGCTGAATGCGTTCGACCCCATCGCTCGTTCCGGTACGTTGATCCAGTCTTCGCAACGCAGCACGGATCATCCTCGCTCATGACCACCTCGCGCCTTTCCCCTCGCCGTCCGGCCGCCCTGTGGGCCGCCGCCGCTCTCTCGACCGCGCTGCTCGCCGCCTGCGCCGCGCCGTCGCACAACCGCGATGCCACCACCAAGGACAGCGCCATGCCCAGCGAACCGGCCGCGCCCGCCGCCACCGCCTCGAACGGTTCGATCGACCTGGGCGGCTATCGCTGGACCGTGGAAACCGCGACCGACAAAGCCGGCAAGCCGATCGCGGTGCTGCAGCGCGAAGGCAAGTACGCGCTTACGCTGAGCTTCGTCAAGGATCGCCTCGGCGTGTCGGGCGGCTGCAATCACGTCGGCGCGCAGTACGCGATCAAGGGCGCGCAGCTCGAGGTGAAGGAATTCCAGACCACGCTGATGGCCTGCCAGGACCCGCGCCTGATGCAGATGGACGCGGCGATCTCGGAGCAGTTGCAAGGCCGCAACACTTTCGCTATCGAAGGCGATGCCTCGCAGCCGCGTCTGCGCCTGACCACCGCCGCGGGCGGCAGCTTGAACCTCAGCGGCGAAGCGACCGCGGAAACCCGCTACGGCGGCGCTGGCGCGACCGTGTTCCTGGAAGTCGACGCGCAACGCCGCGCCTGCCCGCATCCGTTGATCCGCGATCACCAGTGCCTGTGGGTGCGCGAGCGCAGCTACGACGCCAACGGCGTGGCGCTCAAGCCCAGCGACGAGTGGCATTTCCTGTACCAGGACATCGAGGGTTACAAGCACGAAGCCGGCATACGCAACGTCGTGCGGGTGAAGAAGTTCCAGGTCAAGAATCCGCCGGCCGACGCGCCGTCGGTGGCGTATGTGCTGGACATGGTGGTCGAGAGCGAGATGGTGCCGGCGCCCTGATCGGCCCCGCTGACGATTTGACGATACGGCGCGCGATGCCTGGGCCCCGCAGGCTCAGGCATCGTTCCAAGGCACCCATTCGATGCTGTCCACACGATCGTGCTTGAAGCGCAAGGTCACCGCGTCCTCAGTGGACGCGGGTGCATGACGTTCAACTCTTTTTGACCACCATGGTCCCGGCCAGACTGTCGTGCCAGCCGGTGCGGCGTTCGCCGGAGAACAGCAGCGAGAACGGTTCGAACGGAATGAACCGGCACAGCGAGCGGATCATCGCCTGACCCGGGCCGGGCGGATCGCCGTTTTCGTCGACCACGCGGGTGCCGGTGGCGAGTTTGCCCAGGGTGACGCCGAACGCGCCTTCCATGATCGTGTAGTACGCGATGGTCGCGCCGATGCTGAGGAACATATAGGCGATCGGATCGCGCGGGACTGCGTGGAGCAGGCCCAGCACGAAGCCGTAGACGAAACCGAACACCAGCGAATCGATGAGGTAGTTGAGAAAGCGCAGGCCGAGCCCGGCCGGCTCCAGCTCGACCTCGTGGACGACCGACGAGCCCGGCGCCGCGTACGGATCGACGCTGCGCGGGACCACCTGGTAAGGGTTGTGGTTGTCGTTCAAGCGTCGCTCTCCTTGCTGTACGCGGGTCGGTTTACGCGGCGGGGATGGCTCGGGAAGCCAACCGACGCCCCTCGGCGAATGGCCGGTCTTCGCTCCATGCAGACAGCGTTATACGCGCAAAACCGGCGACGTCGAAGGGGCCTTGGCGGCAATCAGACCGGCTGCGTGCCGCCACCGACACGCGGTGGCACACACCACTTAGCGGATGCGCACAACCAGGGTCTTGGGCAGGCGATCGTGCCAGCCGGAGACGCGGTCCTCGCGCGAGAACAGCAGCGAGAACGCTTCGAACGGGATCAGCCGCGCGAAAGTGCGGCCGAGCACCTGACCCCAGCTCGGCGGACGGCCCTGTTCGTCGACCACGCGGGTGCCGGTGACCAATTTGCCCAGGGTGACGCCGAACATGCCTTCCAACGGCACGTAATACACCAGGATCATCGTCACGCTGATCAGCACGTTGCGTAGCGGATTGGGTTCCTGCAGCGCGGTCACCACGGCCTCGCCGCCGATGCCGACGTAGACCAGCATCGCCGCGAACATGATCGCGTAGCAGGCCAGGGTGTCGATCAGGTAGTGGATGAAGCGCTGCCCACGGCTGGCGGTGACCAAACGGGCGACGCGTTCGGCCCGACGCACTTCGGCCTGTGGCGCGTGATAAGGGTTCTGGTTGTCGTCCATTGCGCCGGTTCCTCGTCGATGGCGTCGATTCTAATCCAGCGCCTCATCGGGCCAGCGCGCGCGCAGGCGGACGAGCGCGGCGACGCTTACAGAGTGCGGGTCTGGCCGCCGTCGACATCGACGATCGCGCCTTGCATGTAACTGGCCGCGTCGGAGACGAGGAACGCCACCACCCGGGCGATTTCGGCCGGTTCGCCGAAGCGCGCCACGCCGAGTTTGCGCGCGAGTTCGTGCGCGGCCTGGGCGGGGTCGAGGTCGCGCTCGCGGGCGATCGCATCGATCCGCACCTGGGTGCGCTCGGTCGCGATAGAACTGGGATTGACCGCGTTGACCCGCACGCCGTCGCCGACCCCGCGATCGGCCAGCGCCTTGGTCAGGTTCAGCAGCGCGGCGTTGACCGAACCGCCGATCGCGAACTCGGCATTGCCGGTGCGTCCGCCGATGCCGGCGATGTTGACGATCGCGCCGCCGCTGGCGACCAGCGCCGGCCACGCCGCGCGGCACAGGCGCACCGCGCCGAAGAACTTGAGCGCGAAACCCGCGTCCCAGTCGGCGTCGGAAAACTTGAGGAAATCGCCGCGCGGGGTCGCGCCGGCATTGTTGACCACGGCATCGAGACGGCCGTAATGCGCCAGCGTGGCCTCGACGATGCGCGCCGCGGCGGCCGGCTCGGACAGGTCGGCGTCGATCGCCAACGCCGGCCGCGGCAATTGCGCGGCCAGCGCGTCGAGTTCGGCGCGCGAACGCGCGGTCAGCGCCAGCGACAGGCCCTGCGCCGACAACTCGCGCGCGATCGCCGCGCCGATGCCGCGGCTGGCGCCGGTGACGATGGCGACGCGGTCCGCGCTCATGGGCTTAGCCCTTTACCGAAGGATTGAGCGAATAGGTGCCATAGATCGACGCCTCGCCGAGCACATGGCCGTGCATCGCATGCAGCGCATCGGCGGCGGTGAAGCGCGCGTCCAGCGGCAGGCGCTCGACGTCCAGGGCGAAGATGCGGAAGAAATAGCGGTGCAGGCGCAGGTCGTTGGGCGGCGGGAACGGGCCGTCGTAGCCGTACCAGTCGCCGGCCATGTCCGGATCGCCGGCGAACCAGCCGGTGTAATCGTTGATGCCCTGACGCGCGCCTTGCGGCCCGGCCGGATCGCGCTTGCCGTGCGCGGTGACGCCGTCGCTGCAGCTGCCCGCGGCGATCTCGCGCACCTCGGCGGCGATGTCGGCGACCACCCAGTGGATGAAGTCGGCGCGCACCTGATGCTCGGGAATCTGCACGTCGGCGCGGCCGACCAGTTCGGGCACGGTCGGCACGTCCGGGTCGATGCACAGCAGCACGAACGAACGCGTGCCCTCGGGGACTTCGTCCCAGGCCAGATGCGGATTGCGGTTGGGCGCGAAGCCGAAGCCGTCGGCGGTGGCCTGGCCGGCGGCGAACTCGGCCGGCAGGCGCTGGCGGTGCTGGAAGCTGTTGCTGTGGATGCGCATCGGGAGAGTCCTTCGATGGGTTCGGATCGGAGCGGGGCGATCGGGTCTGAGCGATACGGTCCGGGTGGCTCGCGGATCGGCCCGGAGCGCGAGCATCGCATCCGCGCATGGCCGTGGATCGCGACCGGCCGCATCGCTGTGTTGCAGCGATACGGCCGCGACGGCGCGCTCAGGTATGCGGATAACCCAGGCGACGCGCGACCGGGGCCAGCAGCGCGAACGCCTCGGCCAACGGCTCGGCGTACTGGCGCCAGCGGCCGTCGGGCAAGCGCTGCGGCAGGCTCAGGCCGTTGGGCAGCGACACCTGCACGCGCAGCGCGTCGGCCAGGACCTGGGCGATCGCGGTCGGCTCGTCGCCGGTTTCGTCCAGCTTGACCAGCTTGTGCGGGAACAGATCGCCCTCGTGCAGGTCGGCGACCTGCTCCAGGGTCTGCGCCAGCCAGCGCGCGCCCTGTTCGGGCGAGGGCAGCGCGTACGGGGTCGGGCTGCCGTAGGCCAGCCAGTCCAGCAGCATGTCGCGCGGGTCGCGCACCGCGATCAGCAGCAAGGCTTCGGACAGATACGGACGCATCGCCCGCAGCAGGGCGTTGTCCCACCACAGCAGCCAGTCGAACACCGGGCCGTCGCCGACGCCGCGCGCGGGCAGCGCCGCGCGGTACATCTTGACCAGGAACGCCGGGTCCAATGCGCCGCTGAGCAGTTCGTCGACCGAGCCGTAGCGTTGCAGCGGATCGCTCGGCGGCTGTCCGCCGAAGCGGTCGATCAGCAGCGGCGCGCCGACCGCGCCGAGCACCTGGCCGATGCGTTCGACCCGCGAACCCGGCGCGCCCCACAGCAGCAGGATGCCGCGGGTGCCGTCGGCGACCGGCGCCAACGCCGGCCATTCGCCGCCGCCGCGCTTGCTGACCGTGTTGAACGGCAGGCGCTGGTCGACGACTTCGGCATGCAACTCGGCCCAGGTCGCCGCGGCGGCCTCGGGCTGGTCGGCCAGATCGAGGCTGCGGCCGAGCATCTGCCGCAGCTCGCGCTTGACCTGCGGGTCCACCGCCATGCCGATCAGGCGCTCGATGCGCTCGGCGGCGGCGTCGGGATCGCGCTCGGCCAGGTCCTGGACGATGCGCATCTCGGCGCGCACGTCGCCCGGGCTCAGTTCGACGATGCGATGGGCGATGGCGACGGCCTGCTCGTGTTCGCCGGCTTGGTCGTGGACCGCCGCGCGCGCTTCCAGCGCGGCGATATGGCCGGGCATGGCCTGCTGCCAGCGGTCGATCACGGCCAGCGCGGCGGCGTCGCCGAACGGCTCCAGCACCAGCCGCGCGCGCCACAGGTCGGCGGCTTGCGGATGCCGCGCGAGCGCGCCTTCGAGCGCCTCGCGCGCGCCGTCGGCGTCGTCCAGGCTGCGCCAGGCGGCGATGATGCCGTTGAGCGTGCGCGGGTCGTAGGGATGGGCGTCGAACGCGGCGCGCAGCAGCGGCAGCGCGCGCTCGGGGCGGCCGGCGTCGAGTTCCAGCTCACCGGCCCAGCGCTTGACGCCGAAGCCGGC
Organism: Lysobacter capsici; assembly: GCF_014779555.2. Classification (NCBI taxonomy): domain Bacteria; kingdom Pseudomonadati; phylum Pseudomonadota; class Gammaproteobacteria; order Lysobacterales; family Lysobacteraceae; genus Lysobacter; species Lysobacter capsici. The sequence continues at coordinate 203,110 of NZ_CP094357.1, read as the reverse complement.
ATCGTCGCGCTGGGCCAGGTCGGCGATGCGGTCGGCGGCATCGCCGAAGCGCTGCTGCAGACGCAGCAGATCGGCGATCAGCAACTGCAGGGTCGGCTGTTCGGGATGGCGCTCGGCCAGGGTGGTGAAGGCCTGTTCGGCGAACGCCAGATGGCCCTTGGCCAGGTAGGCGAAGCCCAGGCCGTGCAGCACCTGCGGGTCGTCCGGGGCCAGGGTCGAGGCGTGGCTGAGCACCGCCAGCGCGCGGTCGGCGTCGCCGCGGCGCAGCGCGAGCACGCCTTCGATGGTGCTGACCTGCGGGTGCTCCGGCGCGATCCGCGCGGCGGTGCGGCCCAGGCGCTCGGCCTCGTCCAGATCGCCGCGCACGATCGCCAGCTGGGCTTTCATGATGTAGGCCGGGAACTGGTTCGGATCGAGCCCGATCGCGCGCGCGAGCGAGGCCTGGGCCTCGTCGAGCTGGCGGCCGTCGAGCTGGGCGCCGGCGCGTTCCAGGTACAGCTGCGCGTCCTCCGGGGTGATGCCGATGGCGCGGTCGAGCGCCGCCACGGCGCCTTCGCGATCGCCGCTCAGGCGCAGCGCGGCCGCATGCAGGCGGTGCGCGGTCGCGTCTTGCGGGTCGGCCGCCAGCGCCTGTTCGGCGGCGCTCAGCGCCTGATCCGCCGCGCCGCGGCGCAGGGCATCGAGGATGGATTCGTACATGAGAGATGCTTCGCGCGGGAATAAGAGCGGCGATTGTAGGCGCGCGCGCGGATTTGCGCCTTTTCCGGCTTCGGCGCCAAGGCCCGCGGGCACGGCGCTGCTGGCCCGACGGGACGGTTCTATCGACGGCCCCGACCGGCGCTGAGAGCCGACAGCTCCTGGGCGAGCACGCCTTACTTGCCGAGTGTTTCGACTTCGCCCTCGGACGAATAACGCACGCCATCGACCTGGGTGCCGTCGCGATAGCGCCCTTGCGAGCCGCTGCCGTCGCCGCTGGCGTACCAGGCGGGGCCTTCGCGGGTGCCGTCGACATAGGTGATCGTGCCGACCGTCTGCCAATCGACGTCGACCACATAGGCCTGGCCGTTCAACTCGTCGTTGGCGTACTCGCCTTTGACCCGATAGCCCGACGCGCTGAGCATCTCGCCGGCGCCGCTGCGTTCGCCCGCCGACATGGCGCCGACATAGCGCCATTTGTGTTTGCCATCGAAGTAGACGTCGGCGATGCCCGTGCCTTGCGCCGCGCCGTTCTTGCACGCGCCGCTCCAGCTCCATTGGGTGTCCTGCGACGGCATCGTCGCGACCAACGACAAGTCGCAGGGACGCGGCTGCGGCTTGAGCAGCGGCTGCGCCCGCACCGATTCGGCGTAACGCTGTTGCGCCTGCGCCACCGCCTCGGCGTAGAGCTTGGCCCGTTCGGCCGGCGTTTGCGCAAGTTCCGCGGCGGCGACCGCCGCGCTCGCGAGCATCGTCACCAGACCCGCCGACAGCAGGCACTTCGGAGCATCGATTCGCATATCGGCGTGTTCCCCACGACTGAACGGATCATCGGACTTGTCGCCCTGCCTGTGCTTTGCGCGCAGGCCTGGGCGCAGGCGACTGAGGGCAAGATACATGCGGCCCTGCCGGCAAGCGTCGGACCGCGACCGGGATCGCGCCGCGCCTCACCCCGACGCCATCGACTCCATCCGATCCGCGATCCAGCGCTCGGCGAACCCATCCAGATGCGCGTTCTCCAGGAACCCGCAATGCCCGCCCCACGGCGCGACCTCCAGCCGCGAATGCGCCGGCAACTCCAGATCGTTGAAATCCGCCACCGGGATCACCGGGTCGTCGACCGCCATCAGGATGCTCACCGGCACCTGGACCTGCGCCAGGCGCGAGCCGGCGACCGAATAGCCTTCGAAATAGCGCTCCAGGGTGCCGAAGTCGGTATGCCGCTCGACCATCCACTGGGTCAGCGGCCGCATGCTCAGGCCCAGGGTGCGATCGTCGAAATCGTGCACGCCCGGAAACAACTTGCGCTTGCGCGACAGGGATTCGCGCCACTTGCGCTCGAAGTACCACAGGTACAGCGGCAATCCCGACTCCATCGAGGCCATGGTCCGGCCCGGATCGAGCACCGGACACACCGCGGCCACGTGGGTCAGCGGCAGGCCGGCCTGCGGCGCGCGCAGCGCCAGGCGCAGGGCGAAATTGCCGCCCAGCGAATACCCCGCCACCGACAACGGCCGCAGCGGAAAACGCCGGGCGATCTCGGCGGTGGCTTCGACCACCTCGTCGATGCGGTTGGAGTGGAACAGGCCTTCGTTGAGGTGATGGGTGTCGCCGTGATCGCGGAAATTCAGCCGGAACACTTCGAACCCGCTCTCGAGCAACCGCGCCGCGGTCAGGCGCATGTAGTTGGAATCGGCGCTGCCTTCCCAGCCGTGCAGCAGCAGCACCAGGCCGCGCGCCTTCACTCCCGGCATCGCGCTGTGCAGGCCGTGCAGGCGCACGCCGTCGCCGGTTTCGATCAGATGCGGCTGGGTGTGCGCGCCGACCTGCGCCAGACGCCGCTCCGCGTGGCGCCGGCGCAGCGGGCTCGATCCCAGCGCCGACTGCACGTGCGCATTGCGTAACCAGCGCGGTGGCGCGTAGTCGGCGGCGGTCAGCATGGTCTCAGCTCGCCATCGCCTCGACGATGCGCTGCCGCGCCAGTTCGGCGATACGGCGGCGGCCATCGGCTTCGCCGGGCGCGATCGGGGTCAGGAAATGCACTTCGGCCAGCCGGCCGGGTTCGCCGAGCAGGCGCAGGAAATTGGCGAAGAAGCTTTCCTTGTCCTGGAACGCAACCACCGCCTGGGCATCGCCGTGCTCGCCGTAGCGCAGCGCCACCGGTTGCACCGGCACGCCGGCCTCGACCGCGGCCAGGAAGATGCGCGCATGGAACGGGCCGATCTCGCCGCCGCCGCGGGTGCCGCCCTCGGGGAACACGCCGACCGAGCGCCCGGCGCGCAGGCGCGCGAGCATTTCGTGCAGCACGCCGCCGAGCGATTCGGTGTTGCCGCGGTGATGGAAGATGGTCTCGCCGCGCGCGGCCAGCCAACCGACCACCGGCCAGCTGGCGATCTCGCGCTTGGCGACGAAGCCCATCATCCGCTGGCTGTGCAGGATCTCGATGTCGACCCAGCTGACGTGGTTGGCCACGAACAGCGTCGCCCCTGCCAGCGGCGTGCCGACCCGGCGCAGGCGGAAGCCGAAGATCCGCATCAACCCGGCCGACCAGGCGCGGATCAGACGATGTTCCAGGGTTTCGGCGCCGATCGGCAATTGCGCGGTCAGCGGCGAGGTGAGCAGCAGCAACAGCGGCAGGTGGATGAGCACATGCCACAGCAGCAGGGGCACACGGACGAGGTAACGCAGCGCGCGCGCGGTCTGCGCGCCGGTAGGCGCGACCGCGCCGGCGTGGGGAGGCGGCGCATTCATTACGTGCACGATACCGAAGCGCAGTCGCAGCGACCAGCGGCGATTGCGACGCGGACGGCGTTTAAAACGATTTGGTGAAAAGTTGACCGCTCGTTCGGGGCTGAGGCTGAACGAGGAGGACGGCTTGAGCAAGGCGGCAAGAGCACCCCCCCTGCCCCCTTTTATAAAGGGACGGGGCGGGACATGGCAGCAATGCTCACGCAGGTCAGGCGCAAGGCCGCGTACTGGCGCTCGACCGAAACCCGAGCACGCCAGAACGCGGCGACCCGTCCCTTTGAAAAAGGGGGCCAGGGGGGATTCGCTCTTGCTATCCCCCAGACAACCTCAATTCGAAGAAGACGCCGCCACCGCGCCCGCCGCCGCGCCGCGGCGATCGCGCAGGCCGACCTTATGCCCGGCCTGGGCGAAGTACAGGATGTACAGGTAGCACGGCACCATCAGCAGCAGGAACACCAGCTGGAAATCCAGGTGCTGCTTGAGCACCGCGTACAGCTGCGGGACCACCGCGCCGCCGGCGATGCCCATGATCATCACCGCCGAACCGACCTCGGTGTGCCGGCCCAGCCCGCGGATGCCCAGCGGAAAGATCGCCGGCCACATCATCGCGTTGGCGAACCCCAGCGCCGCCACGAACCCCACCGACACATAGCCGTGGGTCGCGAACGCGCCGATCGTCAGCACCACGCCGAGCACCGCCGACAGGCTCAGATAGCGCTCCTGCGAGATGAAGCGCGGAATCACGATCAGACCGACCACGTAACCGACCAGCATCCCGCCCAGGGTCAGCGAGGTGAAGAACTTGGTCTTGTCCAGCGGCAGGCCGAAGCTGTGGCCGTAGGTGCCGATCGCGTCGCCGGCCATCACCTCCACGCCGACGTAGACGAAGATGCACAGCGCGCCGAGCCACAGGTGCGGGTAGCGCAGCAGGCTGCGGCTGTCGCCGGCGCCGTCGGACGCGGAGCGATTGGCCTCGGCCGCGCGCAACTCGGGCAACGGCGAAAACAGCACGCCGACCGCGAGCAGCGCCAGCAACCCGGCCATCAGCAGATACGGCCCGTGGATGCTGGAGGCGAAAGTATTGAGCAACTGCGCCTTGGTGGCCGGATCGGCCGCCTTGACCTGCTCGGCCAGGTCGCCCATGCCGTGCAGCACCATCGTGCCGAGCACGATCGGCGCGAGGATGCCGGCGATCTTGTTGCATATGCCCATCACCGCGATGCGCTGCGCCGCGCCCTCGATCGGGCCGAGGATGCTGATGTAGGGATTGACCGCGGTCTGCAGCACCGCCAGGCCCGCGCCGATCACGAACAGACCGCCGAGCGCGCCGGGGTACCAGCGCTGGGTGGTGAACTCGCCGAACACCGCCGCGCCGATCGCCATCACCAGAAGGCCCAGCGCCATGCCGCGTTTCATGCCGGTGCGGCGCAGGATCGCCGAGGACGGCACGGCGAGAAAGAAGTACGAAAGATAGAAGGCCATCGGCACCAGGAACGCGCCGACCTCGTCGAGATCGAAGGCGAGCTGGGCGAAGGCGATCAACGGCCCGTTGAGCCAGGTGACGAAACCGAACACGAAGAACAGCGCGCCGATGATCGCGATCGAGCCCAGATACCGCGGCTGAACGTTGGCGTTGGAAACCGACATGTGACTCCCCTCCCAGAGCAGCGGGGACCGCCCGCCACGTCTCGCAGTCATCCGGCTTGACCGGTACGACAAACGACCGCCCAACGTTGTCACAAGTCCGCGGCCCACGCCAGCGCGAGCGGTAAAAAAGCCCTGAAACCCCCGTCATACCGTGATCCACGACGCGCGGACGCATGTTGCGACGCACAAGAAAATGGCGCTTTAAATCCACCATTGCGCGACCGGATGGGTGTTTCTGACGGCGCTGTTGACAACGTTGTCAAACCCGGAGCACTCTCGGCGCCGCCAGGGGAAACCGATGGGCAGCCGTGGAGGGCGCATGCAGTGGGACACGCTGTTAGGGGCACGGGTCGCAACGACGACCGTGTCGCGGGGACGCATCGCGAATGGACCGATCGACGCGCAAGCGCCGCGCGTCGCGCCGCGCCGTTCGAAGGGATGCGCATGAGCGCCGCGCCCAGGCTGACCGCGGCCGTGAATGCGTCCGAGGGCAGCTTCATCGCCGCCGATGTCGGCGGCACCCATACCCGCGTCGGCCTGGTGCGTCCGGGTAGCGACGCGACCGTGGCCGTGCTCGCCCACCGCAAGTACGTGTGCGCCGATTACCCCGGGCTGGCCGCGATCCTGGCCGAGTTCATCGCCGGCAACGGCGTGGGCGTGGACCGGGTGGTGATCGCCACCGCCGGCGTCGTGCTCGACGACGAGGTGGTCAATTCCAATCTTCCCTGGCGCATCTCGCTGTCGCAGCTGCGCAGCGAACTGGGCCTGCACGAAGTGCTGGTCATCAACGATTTCCAGGCCAACGCCAACGCCGCGCAGTGCATGGCGCCGGCCGACTCCACCCTGCTCACCCCGGGTGTCGGCGACTCCGACGCCACCGCCGGCCCGGTGCTGGTGATCGGCCCGGGCACCGGCCTGGGCGCGGCGGTGCGCATTCCGCACGGCAACAGCACCGTGGTGCTGCCGACCGAATCGGGCCACACCGCGTTCGCGCCGGGCAACGCGCGCGAAGCCGACATGCTGCGCCTGGCCCAGCAACGCGGCCAGACCCACGTACCGACCGAATACTTCGTCTCCGGCCCCGGGCTGGTGAATCTGTACAGCGCGCTGTGCACGCTCAGCGGCGCGGACGCCTCGCTGCGCGCGCCGGCGGCGATCACCGACGCCGCGCGCCGCGGCGAAGCGATCGCGCGCGAAGCGGTGCTGACCTTCTGCGCGCTGCTAGGCAGCGTGATCGGCGATCTGACCGTGATCAGCGGCGCCAAGTCGGTGTTCATCGCCGGCGGCATCCTGCCGCAACTCAAGGACTTCGTGCCCGACAGCCAGTTCCACGCCCGCATGCTCGACAAGGGCGTGATGCGGCCGGTGCTCGAACGCGTGCCGGTGCGGCTGATCGAAAACGAACGGCTCGGCGTGATCGGCGCGGCGAGCTGGTACCTGCAGCACCTGGCGCAGACGGCGGCCGACGCCGAGCCCGCGCCGCGGCACCCCATGCAGTAAATGCGAGGCCGCCGCGCGCGCCGCTCACGGCGCGCGCGACATCGCGGATTCGCATCGAAGGCGGCAGTACCGCAACACCCCGGACGCGGCGTTCGCCGCGGCCGGATCGCATCAACGTACCCGCAGTCAAAACACCGGACTTGGCGACGAACCGGTTCCCCGGACGATCGCACAGCCATCACCGCCCGAGGGAGGAACAAAATGAAAGCGCGCAAGACCATCTTGTCTGCCAGCATCGTCACGGCCCTGTTGATGGGTCCTGGCCTGGCGTTCGCCCAGGACGCGGCCCCGGCCGCCGCCTCGCAAGCCACCGATCTCGACACCGTCGTGGTCACCGGCATCCGCGCGAGCCTGGAAAAATCGCTCGACACCAAGCGGGCCAACGTGACCGTGTCCGAAGCGATCACCGCCGAGGACATCGGCAAGTTCGCCAGCACCAACGTCGCCGAAGCCATGTCGCAGATTCCGGGCGTGACCCTGGATCGTCGCTTCGGCCAGGGCGAACGCGTCAGCATCGACGGCACCGATCCGAGCCTCAACCTGTCGTTCCTCGACGGCCATCCGGTCGCGCAGGCGATCTGGCTGTACGGCGAACAGCCCAACCGCGGCTTCGACTACACCCTGCTCGCGCCGGAAATCCTCGGCCGACTGGAAATCATCAAGTCCTCGGAAGCGCGCATCACCGAAGGCAGCCTCGGCGGCACGGTGCTGATGCACACGCGCAAGCCGCTGGACCTGGACGCCAACTCGGTCGCCGGCTCGGTCAGCTACAACTACAGCGATCAGGGCAGCAAGGGCCGCCCGAGCGCCTCGGTGCTGTACAGCTGGAAGAACCCGCAGGAAAACTTCGGCGTCTCCGTCGCCGCGCAGCACTACGAAGAACAGGTCGACCGTCAGGGCCTGGAGATCTTCGGCTACGCCAAGGCCTCGACCTTCACCAACGCCGCGCGCGCCGGGCTCGACCCGAACGCGGAAGTGCCCAACTCGATCAACGCGGCCTGGTTCCAGCAGCACCGCAAGCGCGACAGCGCCGTGGTCAATCTGCAGTTCCAGCCCAACGATCAGTGGAACATCGATCTGCAGGGCCTGTACATCAAGGAAAACTTCGACAACTACAACCAGTCGTTGTACAGCTTCCTGACCTGGAACGACGGCACCGTCGGCGCGGTCAACCAGCTCGGCGACGCCAAGAACGGCGTGGTCACCAGCGGTCATTCCAACGCCAACGCCGATCCGCTCGGCGGCACGGTGATCTACGACAACAACGTGCGCGAGTCGGAAGTCGTCACCAAGGGCATCGACCTGCGTACCTCGTTCAAGGGCGAGGGCTGGGGCTTCAAGGGCCAGATCGGCAGCAGCAAGTCGGAAAACGAAAACCTGGCGCAGTACTTCATCGAGCCGGTCTACAACGGCGGCTTCAGCTGGGACATCAACCGCGGCATCAAGTTCGACAACCCCGACGCCGCGCGCAATCCGGCCAACTGGGGTCCCGCCGGCGGCGTGGCCAACGGCTGGATGGGCAACAACGGCGTGTTCTCCACCGAGAGCAAGGACACCTACGGCCAGGTCGATTTCAATGTCGAGTTCGACAGCGCGATCAACAACCTGCAGTTCGGCGTGCGTCGCGCCAAGCATGAGGAGTCGTTCGACCTCAACATCTACGGCCCGGTCAACCGCGGCACCTTGGCCGACGTGGGCACCATCGGCCTGACCGACATCCGCGGTTTCACCGGCGACCACGGCCGCCACATCCAGGTCGGCCGCGGCAACGTGCTCGACTGGGTCAAGGGCAGCCCGCTGGACTTCAACAACCCCGACGCGGCCGGCTACCTCAACAACAGCTGGGCGCTGGAACAGACCAACACCGCCGCTTACGTGCAGGCCGACTTCTCGGCCGGCGCCTGGCGCGGCAACTTCGGCGTGCGGTACGTGGAGTCCAAGACCGACGCCAGCGGCTTCGTCTACGGCGGCGCGCCGAGCCTGACCGATCTGGCCAGCAAGTGGCAGACCAAGTCGAGGAAGGAGGATTTCTTCCTGCCGTCGTTCAACGTCGTCTACGACACCGGCAACGACGTGCTGCTGCGTTTCGCCGCGGCCAAGGTGATCGCCTGGGCGCCGTACAACCAGATGGTCAACAACACCTTCCTCAACGACACCACCTACACCGGCAGCGGCGGCAACGCCGAACTGTCGCCGTACGAGTCGACCAACTTCAACCTGTCGGCCGAGTGGTACTTCGCCGAGCAGTCGGTGCTGGCCGCCTCGGTGTTCTACAAGGACATCGACAACTACATCGACAGCGCGGCCCGGATCGAGCGTCAGTACAACTCGATCCGCGACACCAACCGCGTGGTGTTCGACACCACCCTGGTCGGTTTCCACGGCTGCACCGCCGACGGTTATTGCGATTACGACATCCAGCGTCCGCGCAACGCCGGCAAGGGCAAGGTCAAGGGCTTCAACGTCAGCTACCAGCAGCCGTTCGCCGACACCGGCTTCGGCATGACCGCGAACTACACCTACGCCGACGGCGAGAACAACACCGGCGATCCGCTGCCGTACCAGTCGCGCGACAGCGTCGCGATCAGCCCGTACTACGAGAAGGGCCCGCTGAGCGTGCGCCTGTCGTACAACTGGCGCAGCCATTACCTGGCCGGCGGCTACGTGGCCGGCGCGGCGCCGGCGAGCGTGGACGACTACTCCGAGCTGGGCGCCAGCGTGGGTTGGAAGTTCAACGACAACATGGGCCTGTCGTTCGACGCGATGAACATCCTGGATGAAGAGTACGTGCAGTACTCGGGCAACCAGGACAAGCCGGTCGGCAAGTACCACAGCGGTCGCCGCTACATGGCCGCGTTCCGGTTCAACTTCTGATCGGCCCGTTCGGCGATCGAAGCGGTAAGCGCGCGTCGGCCGCAAGGCCGGCGCGCGGCAACGGTCGGGCGATGGCGCAATCGCCCCGCCGCTGACACCCGAAGCCCGGCACTTGCGTGTCGGGTTTCTTTATTTGGGGATTCGGGATTGGAGATTCGGGATTCGGGCTGGGTACGAGCGTATGTGAGCCGAGGCTCCCATTCACCGGCGATCCCGCAAGCCCCCAATTTTCGAATCCCGAATCCCAAATCTCGAATCCCGATTCCAAACCCAAGGCCCCCGATGAAGACGCGCACGACCCGCAGCCTGCTCGCCGCCGCCGCTCTGGCCGCCGCCTTGACCGCCTGCCACGGCGCCGCGCCACGCGAGGCCGCCGCGCATGTGCAGGCCGCGCACAACGGCGAACCGGCCAGCGCAGCGCGTGACACCGACACCGTCGCCGCCCATCGCACCGCGATCATCCCGCGTCCGCTCAAGACCCAGGCCCAGCGCGGCCAGTTCGAATTCGGCGCGAACACGCCCGTGCAAGTGCATGCCGGACAAGCCGGCGAACGTCGCGTCGCCGATTACTTCGCCGCCAAGGTGCGGGCGCTGCGCGGCTTCGCGCCGTCCGTAGCCGAAACTCAAACCGAATCCAAGAACACGCGAAACGCGATCGCGCTGAGCCTCGAGCCGGACCTGGCGATCGGCGAGGAAGCCTATGTGCTCGACATCCAGTCCGACGGCGTGCGCATCCGCGCGCGCACCGAAGCCGGCCTGTTCTACGGCGCGGTCAGCCTGTGGCAATTGCTCACCGCCGACGGCGGCCAGGGCGCGACCCGGATCGCGGCGCAGCGCATCGAAGACGCGCCGGCGTATCGGTGGCGCGGCGTGATGCTGGACGTGGCGCGGCATTTTCGCGGCGTCGACGAGGTCAAGTCGGTCATCGACCAGATGGCGCTGCACAAGCTCAACACCTTCCACTGGCATCTCACCGACGATCAGGGTTGGCGCATCGAGATCAAGCAATACCCGCGCCTGACCCAGGTCGGCGGCTGCCGCATCCTCGCCGGCGCCAACGGCCGCGATGCGCAGGGCAAGCCGCAACCGTATTGCGGTTACTACACCCAGGAACAGATCCGCGACGTCGTCGCCTACGCCGCCGCGCGCCACATCACCGTGGTGCCGGAAATCGAGATGCCGGGGCATGCGCAAGCCGCGATCGCGGCGTATCCGAACCTCGGCGTGACCGATGTCGTGCGCAAGGCGCCGCGGGTGTCGCCGGACTGGGGCGTGCATACCTATCTGTTCGGCGTCGACGATTCGACCTTCACGTTCCTGGAAAACGTGCTCGACGAAGTCGCTGGGCTGTTCCCGTCGAAGTACATCCACATCGGCGGCGACGAAGCGGCCAAGGACCAATGGATCGCGTCCAAAAAAGTGCAGGCCAGGATCAAGTCGCTCGGGCTCAAGGACGAGATGGCCTTGCAGAGCTGGTTCGTCGGCCGCATCGGCCAACACCTGCGCAAACACGACCGCATCCTGCTGGGCTGGGACGAAATCCTCGAAGGCGGCCGCCTGCCGGCCAACGCGACGGTGATGTCCTGGCGCGGCACCGCCGGCGCGGTCGAGGCCGCGCGCGAAGGTCATGATGTGATCGTCGCGCCCGATCGGCAGCTGTACCTGGACTACGTGCAGAGCGATCGCGACGACGAGCCGCCCGGACGCTTCCCGGCCAGCACCCTGCGCAACTTCTACGATTTCTCGATCGTGCCGGCCGAACTCACCGCGCAGCAGAGCAAGCACGTGATCGGCGCGCAGGCCAATCTGTGGAGCGAGCACCGACGCAGCTTCGATCGCATCCAGACCACGCTGTATCCGCGCCTGGATGCCTTGGCCGAAGTGGTGTGGTCGCCGCCGTCCAGCCGCGACTGGAACGATTTCCAGCAACGCCTGGCGCCGCAGCTCGCGCGTTACCGCGCCCAGGACGTATTGGTCAGCGATGTCGCGTATGCGGTGTCGTTCAAGGTCATCGATGGCGCCGACGGACAACCGCAACTGAGCCTGTCGAACCAGGCCGGCTTCGGCGAGATCCACTACCGCAGCGACGGCGGCGACCCCGACCCGGCGTCGCCGCGTTATCGGCAGCCGCTGCCGGCGACGCCGCCGCTCGACCTCGTCGCCACCCCGTTTTTCGACGGCCGAGCGCTGGCCGCGCCGCGCCGTTTCAGCGCCCGCGATCTGGCCGGCCTGAGCCGTCGCACCAGCGCCGGCCTGCGGCCTTGCCGCGAGGGCTACAACCTGCGCCTGGAGGACGACGCCGCGCGCGATGGCGGCCGCGACGGCGAGCGCGCCGCGCTGACCGTCAACCTGATCGATCCGTGCTGGATCTACCCGGCCGCCGCGCTCGACGGCGTCGGCGCGATCGAAGTCCAGGTCGGCCAGCTGCCGTACAACTTTCAGCTCTGGCACGACACCGACAAGATCGTGACCCGCAAGGCGGTGCAGGGCGGCGCGATGGAAGTCCGCCTCGACGATTGCAAGAGCGCACCGATCGCGCGCCTGCCGCTGGCCGCGGCCAAACGCTCCGACGGCATCACCACGCTGCGCGCCAGACTGCCGGCGCACAGCGGTCGCCACGACCTGTGCTTCGTGTTCGCCAGCGGCGCGCACGATCCGTTGTGGGCGCTGGACGCGGTAACCCTGCATCCGCCGGAGTGATTCATCTGCCTGACTGCAGGAGCGGCGTAAGCCGCGACCGCGATAACGCGATCACGATGGCCCACGTCGTAGTTGCGTTGTCGCGGTCGCGGCTCGCGCCGCTCCTGCAGTGAGGCGGCCAAGCCTCGCGTTTAACATACGCGAGAGCATGCTTTCTACGTACCGACTATGCGTAATTGGGCGAAGTATGTGCGCCCGTTCATGGAACCGGCATTCGAACGGTTAGCATATGAGCGCCTACAGGGGGATCCACGTACATGTTCACGCGTAAATTGTTATTGGCCACGGCACTCGCCGCGGCCTTGTTCGCCGGCGCCGCCGGCGCCCAGACCTTGCCCAAGCCGAACGAGTTCTACTTCGACGCCGACGCGCAGACCACCAAGCCGGTGATCGCGGTGCGCGAAACCGGCGACGCGGCGACCGATCGCCTGGCCAAGATCCTCGAACGCAAGGCGCACGCGCCCAACGAAGCCGCCCAGCTCGCCCATCTGGCGATGCAGGCCGGCCGCAACGACCTGGGCCGTCAGCTGTACGGCCGCGCCTTGCGCGAAGTCGACGGCGGCAGCACGTTCTGGCGTTCGATCAACTGGAACTACGCCTGGGATCAGTTCCGCGCCGGCGCGCCGGAAGACGCGTTCAGGCTGTGGGCCACGATCCACAACGCGCGCACCGTCAACGCCTCGTGGATGCCGCCGACCTACGCCCTGGTGCTGTGGACGCTGGGCCGCAAGGACGAAGCGGTGCAGTGGTACGCCGCCGCGGTGCGCACCGAGCCCGACCAGTGGCGCACCAGCGCGCGTTACGCCGAGCTGCTGCCGGAATGGCGCGACAGCGAGCGCGCGACCCTGGCCGAAGTGCAGCAGGCCTGGGCCGCGAAACCGCCGAAGTGGCCCTGAGCCCGATCGGCTGAATCGCGCGGGCTCAGGTGCATGCAACGTGTGCCTCGCCGCGGCGCTCGCCGACACGCGCGTGCCGCCATCGCGATCCGACCCAGTCAGACACCGATAGCGTGACCGGCGGCCACTGCGGCGCCGGTCGCCGATCACGCCCGCCGCGCGCCGCACCGGCCGTTCGCGCTGCTTGTTCCCGTTGAACTCCCTACACGGCTAAAGTCGCCGTACGCGGCCGACGCGGTCGGCCTGTGGTTGCGTTGCGCGGCCGGGGAACTGATGTCCATATCGGCACTGAGCGTCCTGGTGGTCGAAGACCACGGCTTCCAGCGCCGCATGGCGCTGCGCCTGCTGTCGGAACTGGGCGTCGCCCGCGCCTTCGAGGCCGCCGACGGCGCCAGCGCGCTGCGCCTGCTGGAGGCCATGACGCAACCGCCGGACGTGGTCATGGTCGACCTGGACATGCCGGGCATGGACGGGATCGAATTCATCGACCACCTCGCCCAGCGCCATCTGGCCCGCGCGGTGCTGGTGGTCAGCGCGCTCGACGCGGCCTTGCTGCATACCGTGCAGACCATGGCCCGCGCCTGCGGCCTGCGCGTGCTCGACGCGGTGGCCAAGCCGCTGACCAAAGCCAAACTGGCGACGGCCCTGGGCAGCCTGCGCGAAACCACGGCCGACGTGGAGGAAGACTCGCCCGGCGAGATCACCACCGAGGCCGTCCGCGCCGCCCTGGCCGGCGGCGACATCGTGCCGTGGTTCCAGCCGCAGGTGGAGCTGAGCAACGGCCGGGTGATCGGGGTCGAAGCGCTCGCGCGCTGGCGCCGCGGCGACGGCCGGGTGATCCTGCCGCAGCATTTCGTGCCGGTGCTCGAGCGCGATCACCTGCTCGACGAACTGACCGAACGCATGCTCGCCCAGGCCTGCCGCTGGAAGCGCGACTGGGACCGCGCCGGGCTGCGGCTGAAGCTGTCGGTGAACGTCTCGGCCTCGACCCTGGACGACACCGGCGCCGCCGACCGCTACCAGCGCATCGTGCGCGAGGCCGGGGTGGATCCGGCCGAGATCGTGCTCGAACTCACCGAGAGCTCGCTGATGGCCGACGCCGCGCGCGGCCTGGCGGTGCTGGCGCGGCTGCGGCTCAAGGGCTTCGGCCTGTCGATCGACGATTTCGGCACCGGCTGGTCGTCGCTGTCGCAGCTGTCGCAGGTGCCGTTCACCGAATTGAAGATCGACCAGGAATTCGTCGCCGGCGCCAGCCAGCAGCCGCGCAAGCGCGCGGTGGTCGAGGCCAGCCTGGACCTGGCGCGCAAGCTCGGCCTGGACGCGGTCGCCGAGGGCGTGGAAACCATCGAGGACTGGCAGATGCTGGCCGAACTGGGCTGCACCACCGCGCAGGGCCGGCTGATCGGCGACGCCGTGCCCGGCGAGGAACTGCCGGCCATGCTCAGCCGCTGGCGCCGGCCCGAGCACTGAGCCGCCGTGTTCGCCTGGCTCGATCGTTTCAGCATCCGCCGCCAACTGTGGGGCCTGTTCGCGCTGTTCCTGCTGGCCGGCGCCAGCGTGCTGGTGATCGACGAAATCGAACAGCAGCGCGCGCGCCGCACCCTGCAGACCCTGCAGGACGACGCCCTGCTCGGCCTGCGCCTGATCAAGACCATCTCCGACGGCTACGGCCTGGACGTGGTCGACACCACCTTCCGCGTGCGCAACGACCTGGTCGGCTGGGACGAGGGGCTGGCCCGGGTCGAGGGCGCGCAGCGCCGCATCGACCAGGCTTGGCTGCGGCTGCAGACCCTGCCGCATACCGCGCAGGAAACCGAACAGCTGCACGCCGCCGCGCTGGCCCGCCGCACCGCCGACGCGGCCGCGGCCGAGCTGCGCGCGATCCTGCGCCGCCGCGACCTGCCGGCGCTAGGCCGCTTCGCCGACACCCGCCTGTACCCGGCGATCGATCCGCTGACCCAGCGCCTGCAGATCCTGTCGGACCTGGAACTCACCCAGACCGACGCGGTGGTGCGCGCCGACCTGGTGCGCAGCGAACAAGTCAGCCTGCTGCGGCTGATCGTCTCGCTGCTGGCGCTCGGGCTGGCCGCGCTGATCGGCCGGCGCGTGCTGCGCAACGCCTCGCGCGGCATCGACCGGCTGACCTGGCTGGCGCGGCGCATGCGCGATCACGACTACACCGCCGAACCCGGCGAGCTGCCGTCGGGCGAACTGGGCGCGGTGATGCAGGCCTTCATCGACATGCGCCGCGACGTGCTCGGCTTCGAGACCGAACTGACCGGCCAGCTGATCCGCAACGAACGCACCCGCGCCGAACTCGAACGCCGCGAACGCTTCCAGGCTTCGCTGCTGGATTCGGCGCAGACCGCGATCCTCGCGGTCGACGGCGACGGCCGCTTCACCCTGGTCAATCCTTTCGCCGAGCGCCTGCTCGGCGTGCGCGAGGCCGATCTGGTCGGACACGAATCGCTGCAAGCGGTGTTCGAACCGCGCGCGCTGAAGACCCTGGCGGCCGAGCTGAGCAACCAACTCGAGCAACCGGTGTTCGCCGACTGGACCGCGCTGCGCGAACTCGCGCGCAGCCACGCCGCGCCGCGCGAAACCCGTCTGCGCCATCGCAACGGCACCTGGGTGCCGGCGCTGCTCGCGGTCTCGCTCACGCGCGAGGGCGAGGACGACGCGCCGGGCCTGCTGGTGGTCGCCGCCGATCTGAGCGCGCTCAAGCGGCTGGAGCGCGCGCTGCGCGCCAGCGAAGCGCGCGCGCAGGACGCCAACCGGGCCAAGTCCTCGTTCCTGGCGGCGATGAGCCACGAGATCCGCACGCCGATGATCGGCGTGACCGGGATGATCGAAGTGCTGTCGCATTCGCGGCTCGACCCCGAGCAGCGGCACGCGCTGGAGGTGATCCAGCATTCCTCGCAATCGCTGCTGCAGATCATCGGCGACATCCTGGATTTCTCGAAGATCGAGGCCGGCCGGCTGGAACTGGCGACCGACGCGGTCAACCTGCCGGCGCTGCTGCGCACCACCGTCGCCGGCTTCCTCGGCGCGGCCTCCAGCCGCGGCGTGCAACTCAGCTGCCACATCGACCCGCGGATCGCGCCGGCGCATCACGCCGATGCGCTGCGGCTGCGCCAGATCGTCGGCAACTTCCTGTCCAACGCGGTCAAGTTCACTGAGCGCGGCGTGATTCAAGTCGCGCTGGAATACGAAGGGCGAGAGCTGACGAACCTGGATACGGACGCTGCCGACGCGGATTCGACGGCTACCGACAGCAGCGATCCGGCCTCCGGCGCGAAGGGACATTCAGCATCGGGCGTCACGCCGCCGCCCGCGCGCGACCTGCTGTGCCTGCGCGTCACCGACACCGGCATCGGCATCAGCGCCGAACAGCAGCAGCGCCTGTTCGAACCGTTCAACCAGGCCGACGGCGATACCACCCGCCGCTACGGCGGCACCGGCCTGGGCCTGGCGATCTGCAAGCGCCTGGCCGAATTGATGGGCGGGCAGATCAGCCTGCACAGCGAACCGGGCATCGGCACCACCTTGCGCCTGCGCGTGGCCCTGGCGCGCGCATCGCAGGCCGAACTGGACGCCGCGCCGGCGGCGTTGCCGACCCATCTGACGTTGGTGCCGCGACCGCTGCCCGACCTCGCCACCGCCGAGCGCGAACGCAGCCTGATCCTGTTGATCGACGACCACCCGACCAACCGCCTGGTGATCGCGCGCCAGCTCGCATTGGCCGGCTACGCCTGCGAAGCGGTCGCCAGCGGCGAAGAAGGCCTGCAACGCTGGCGCAGCGGCCGTTACGCGTTGTTGCTGTCGGACGTCCACATGCCCGGGCTCGACGGCTACGGCCTGGCGCGCGCGCTGCGCGAGGAGGAAGCGCGCGCCGGCATCGGCCTGGGCGACCCGCGCCGCACGCCGCTCCTGGCGCTGACCGCATCCGCACTGAAGGGCGAGGCCGAGGCCTGCCTGGCCGCGGGCATGGACGACTGCCTGATCAAACCGATCGCGGTCGCGCGCCTGGCCGCGAGCCTGCGCCAGTGGCTGCCGCATACCGCGCCGAGCGAACCGCCGCCGCCGAACCTGCTCGAAGGCCACGACCGCATGCGCGTGCTCGACGTCGAGGTGCTGCGGCGCCTGCTCGACGACAGCGACAGCGAAGCGGGCGACGTGCTCGACGATTTCCTGACCGCGACCGCGCAGGACCTGGCCGACCTGCACCGCGCGCACCGCGACGGCGACCTGAGCGTGCTGCAGCACGCGGCCCACCGCATCCGCGGCGCGGCGCAGCTGATCGGCGCGGTCGAGTTGAGCGAAGCCGCCGACGCCCTGGAGCAGGCGGCGCGCGCGCAGGATTGGAATCTGGCGTTGCCGTTGCTCAGCGATGTGGAAACGGCGGTGGAGCGGTTGCGGCGATTGCCGCGGTAGTGGTTTGCGGTTCGCGGTGGCGACAGCGGCAGCGGCAGCGGCAGCGGCAGCGGCAGCGGCAGCGGCAGCGGCAGCGGGGGATTGTCGCGCAACGGTTTTTACGCGCGTGCCCGAATTGGCTTGGCGGGCGAAGAGCAAATCTCCCCTAACCCCTCTTTGTCAAAGAGGGGGACCGCGGCGCGGTGGCGGGGTGGTTTCGTCGGATACCTGAGTGTTTCGCTGGAAGCGTCTGGGCAGATCGTCGACGCAAGTTCATTTGATTTTGCCGTTACTCAAGCCCCGCGCCGACGCAGTCCGAACGAACCAAAGATTCGCCGCTCATCCAGCGCGCGTCCGACACCAGCGAACCATCGCCCCACCCGAAAATCCCACCGCGACAAACAGCCCACTTTGCAAAAGGGGGCAGGCGCCTGCGCCACTACACCCAAGCGACGATCCCGCTGCGCCGGGGGATTCGCTTTTGCTTTCGTCGTTGCTCAAGCCCCACGCCGACGCAGTCCGAACGAACCAAAGATTCGACGCCCATCAAGCGCGCGTCCGACACGAGCGAAGCATCGCCAGCACCTCTAAAACCCCACCGCGACAAATAGCCCACTTTGTAAAAGGGGGCAGGCGCCTGCGCCACTACAGTCCAAACGACGATCCCGCTGCGCCGGGGGATTCGCTTTCGCTTTCGCTTTTGCTTTTGCTTTTGCCGTTGCGGTTGCTACCGCCTCACTTGGCCTGCGCATCCTCAATAGGAATCTGATGCTCCCGCAACCACTCGATCACCGCTTCGCGATCGCGTCGGGTCTGCGCGTTGAGGATCTTCTCCGGCGTCATGAACATGAAACGCTGAAAGCTCGCGCCCTGCACGTTGCGCGTGTTCGGGCTGGCGCCGGCCCGCAGCAGTTCCAGCGCATGGCCGAATTCGTTGACCTTGGCCGCCTGATGCAACGGCGTGTTGCCCATGCGGTCGGGCAGGTCGGGCTTCGCGCCGGCCTTCAGCAAGGCCTCGAAATTGTCCGCGCGTTCGCCCATCAGCGCCGCCGCCAGCGGCGTGGCCTGGGTGACCGTGTTCGGCGTGTCCGGGCTGACCCCGTGATCGAGCAGCACGCGCAGGTAGCGCGGGTGATCGGCCATCGCCGCCAGATGCACGACGGTCATGCCGTCGTCGCTGCCCTGGGCCGGATCGGCGCCGGCGGCGAGCAAGGCCTTCATGCCGTCGGTGCTTTGGTGGTACAGCGCCCACTGCAACGGCGTGACGCCCTTGGCGCCGCGCTCGTTGGGATTGGCGCCGGCCGCGGCGAGTTCGCGCACGCGCGCGGCATCGCCGTCGGCGGCGGCCTGCGCCAGTTCGGCGGTGCGCACATCGGTGAAGGCTTCGCTGGCTTGCATCGATCGGTTCCCGGGGCCTGCACACGCCGTGCAGACCGACAGCATAAGCAAGACGGCGGCGGCCATCACGCGCGAAGTGGTGCGATGCGGCTGGGCGAGGCTCGGGGTCATGCGGGCGCCTGCGGAGTCAGCGTCGTTCGATCCTAGCGCAGCGGCGGGAACGGGGATGCGAACGGTCGCGGCTTTCGGGGTTGAGGCGGCATGGCGGGCGCGAAGGGGTGGCGGACGATCCTGCAATGGGTCGCGGTGAGATGCTGGATTTCCGCGTTCGCGGGGCTGGCGGCCTGGAGAGGTGACAGGCATGCGAGGGACGCTGCGGCATGACGGCAACGCAGCGCGGCAAAGGCTCGCGCGGAAGGTTTCGTCGCGATGGAGCCCCGGATTCCCGCCTTCGCGGGGATGACAGCTTGGAGGGTCGCTCATGCCTTGCAGGATGCAGCCTTCGCGAAAGCGCAGCTATCGCGAGTATCGCGTGCAGCGAATTGGTCCGGATCGGCTTGGCTTGGCTTGGCTTGGGGGCTCAATGCTCCGACAGTCGGGCGACATGTATGCGAAGCAACACGCTTGCATCGCGCGTCCCAAACGAGCGCGATTGAATCGCGCTCATTCAAGCCATGCCACTCGACGCGAGCGCCTCGCTCATCCGGCGCCTTCGACCACAGCGCCATCATGACCAGAATCAAGCGTCGAATCTAAGTCCAGCGCCTACAGCCCCGCGCCGACTCAATCGAACGGATTGAGGAAGCTGCCGACATCCTTGGCCACGTTGACCGCGCCTTCGGTCACGTCGCCGGCGAAGTCCAAGGTGGCTTCGGCGGCGGTGCCCAGCCCGTCGATCGCGGTTTCGGCCAGGTTGCCCAGGTCGTCGGTGCGCGCGCCGAGCCATTCGCCGCTGTTCTCGACCCAACCGGCGACGGTGTCGCTCGCGCCTTCCAGGCCCACGTATTCACCGACGTCGCGGATCAGCCCGCCGGTCAGTTCGCCGGCGCCCTGCAAGGTGTCGCCGGCCAGGTTGAACGCGCCGTCCACGATGTCGCCGGTCAGATTCAGCGCGCCCTCGGTGACGTCGCCGGCAAGCTTGAAGGTGCCGTCGAGATAGCGGCCGTTGGCGTATTCGTTGTTGATCACGCCATCGATATCGCCGCCTAAGTCGTAGCCGACATTGAACGCATCCACGCCGAGATCGACCACTTCCTGCAGACCGTCGCCCAACAGATCCATGCCGGTTTCCGACACGGTCTCGGCGGCATTGTCGAGCAGACCCAGCTCATCGTCTTCGATGCTCGGGGTCGGCGTCGGGGTCTGGGTCTTCATCGCCTCGATCACGGTGTCGGTGCCGTGCGCGGTCGCCGGGTTGGCCCAGCCGCCGGGGTGCGCGAGGTTGAGTTCATAGCCGACCGCGTCGGGCATGCCGTTGATCAGTTCCACGCCCTGCTGCGCGCCGGTCAGCGGATCGCCGTCGACGTTGTAGCGGCGGATCTGGCCGTCCTCGGCCTGCGAACGCGCTTCGTGCGGGGTGAAGCCCAGGTCGCGCAGGGTGTCGTTGCTCAGGCCCGCGGCGTTGAAGGTCACCGCGGTATTGCCGGTGGCGAGCGCGGCGGTCGAAGCCAAGCCGCCGCCGAGCGAGTGGCCGGTGAACACCACGTTGTCGCCGAACGCGGCCTCGGCTTCCTTGGCCAGCGCCACCGCCTGCTTGTACTGGCTGGTGTTGAAGCCCAGGCCCTGGCCGACGTCGTTGGCGATGTCGCCGTCGCCGAGCGGATTGAAGCCGTTGGTGCCGGCGAAGGCGACCACGTACTGGCCGTCGCCGTTGGTGTAGACCGCGGCGCGGAAGCCGCTGCCGTCGACGTCGAGACTCGCCGGGTCGATACCGGCCGGCTTGCCGTCGGGACCCTTGAGGTTGGTCAGCTGATCGGGCGTGAGCCGGGTCCAGCCGGCGGCGCCGGTGTTGGTGGTTTCGTACACGTCGCTGGACAGCTCGGCCAGCGCGGTGTCGATTTCTTTCTGCGGCTGCTGGCCGGCGAGCTGTTCGCTGAAGGGCTGCTCCGGCTTGACCTGCGCCGGCACCGGCACGTGCGGCGAATACGGCAGTTCGACCGGCGCGGCGAGCGTGACCGGCGGCGCGACGACCTGCGGCGGCGGCACCACCGGCTGGGGCTGTGCGTGCAGCAGGTTGTCGATGACGCTGGGCAACTGTGCAAAACGCAGTACGGGGTTGGTGAAATCGCTCCAGCTCATCGGTGCCGTCTCCTGTGCTTGACGGTAGGGTATGGGTGGCGAATGTCTGGAAACAGCTGGTGGGTGCCCGAGCTAGGGTTTGCCCTAGGGGCCGGGATTTGGGATTTGGGTGGCGGATGCCGAGTGCCGAGTGCCGGGTGGCGAGTGCGGGGTGCCGGATTCGGGCGTGGAGACAGCGGCGAGGATAGATAGATCATCGCCCACTTTGTAAAAGGGGGCGCGCGCCTTGCGTTGGCACGAAGCCAGACCAATCCAACGGCGCGGGGGATTCGCTTTTGCCGTCCGCTTTTGCCGTCCGCTTTTGCCATCCGCTTTTGCTGTCCGCTTTTGTTGTCCGCATCCGCAAAGACTTAGCAAGTCGGAAGCCGCGCAGTTCATCCAGCGCTGCGAAGTCGCTGACTCGCGTTAGCAAAAGCACACCCGAAGGGCGGCGCACATGGATGTGCGCCGTGCGCCACCGAGACAGGATGTCTCGTGTGGCGCATGCCCGCGTCTGTTCCGATCTTGCGGGCACTTGATCCATAAAAAAGCATTTTTCTTTGGTTACCTTTCTTTTGTTGCTTTAGACAAAAGAAAGTGACCCGCCGCTTCAGCGGCGGAACGCTTTTGATCCTGCTTGCAGCTTCAAAGCTTCAAAGCTTCAAAGCTTCAAAGCTTCAAAGCTTTAAAGGCTTCAAAGCTTTGAAGCCTTTAAAGCTTTGAAGCTCTAGAGCTTTTGAAGCCAAAGGCAAGATCAACAGCTTTCGTCCGCAAGCGGCCGAGTTACTTTCTTTTGTCAAAAGCGACAAAAGAAAGGTAACCAAAGAAAAACGCTTTTCTTTGAATCAAGGGCCCGCGCGTACGGAGCATTCGCGGGCATGCGCCACACGGGACATCCTGTCCCGGTGGCGCACGGCGCACATCCATGTGCGCCGCCCTTCGGGTGTGCTGTTGTTCTCGCGAGATAGTGGCTTCGCAGCGCTGGATGAACTGCGCGGCTTCAGGCTCAAGGCAAGGCACAGGGAAACAGCGAGGCAGCGGCAGCGGCAGCGGCAGCGGCAGCGGCTACGAGGATGCGCGTAGCGCCGGCAAAACATTCAACGCGCAGCGTCTTCCACCGCAATGTCATGCGCCTTCAACCAGGCCACCACCGCCTCCCGCTCAGCCCGCGCCTGCGGGTTGAGCTTGTCGTCGGGCAACTTGAACAGGAAGGTCTGAAAACTCGCGCCGCGCTGATTGCGCGCGTTCGGATTCGCCCCGGCCTTCAACAAGGCCAGCACCTGCCCCGAGGCGTTGAGCTTGGCCGCCTGATGCAAGGGCGTGTTGCCCATCCGGTCGGCGCGATCGGGGTCGGCGCCGGCGCGCAGCAAGGCATCGAACTGGGCCTGGTAGCGCGGCGCGGCGGCTTCCGACAATGGCGTCTCGCCGGTCTCGGCGTGGGCCGCGTTCGGATCGGCGCGATGGGCCAGCAGGATGTCGAGGTATTGCGGATCGTTGGCGATCGCCGCGCCATGCACGGCGGTGCTGCCGCCCAGACCCGGTCGGGCCGGGTCGGCGCCGTTGTCGAGCAACGCCTGCAGCCCGCGCGGGCTTTGCGCCAGCATCGCGTACTGCAACTGGGTGAGCTCGCGCGCGCCGCGCGCATTTGGGTCCGCGCCCGCGGCGACCAGCGCGCGGACGCGCGCGGCGTCGCCGTCGGCGACGGCCTGCGCCAGTTCGGCGCTGCGCGGATCGGGAAAGGCCTGCTTGGCGTCCATCGCGTCTCCTGAGCACGCCGCGCCGACCAGGGCCAGGCAGATCGTCAACGCGGGAAGCGTGGCGGCGCGCATGCGAGGGGTTTTACCACGGTCGCGATGAGGGCCCGGCGCAGGCAATCAGCACCCGCGCCGATGCCGTCAGTTCCACGGCTGCTGGGTCTGCATCGCCTCGATCAGCGGGCCGATCGCATGCAGTTCGCCCGGACGCGTGGCCTTGTCGGCGACGTACTCGGCGGTGCGGCGGGCCATCTCGATCGGGTTCCAGGTGAAGTCCGGCGCCTGCGGCGGATGCGGGTCGTCGAGGGTGATCTCGTGGCCCGGCGCATCCGGGATGCCGTTCAACAGCGGCACGTCCTCCTGCGCGGCGGTGAGGATTTCGCCGCCGACGTTGTAGCGGCGGATCTGGCCGTTCTGTGCGTCGTCCTTGACCGTGCCCGGGTCCAGCCCCAGCCCGCGCAAGGTGTCGTCGTGGACGCCGGAGGCATTGAAGGTGACCGCGGCGGTGTCGGTCGCCAGCGCCGCGGTCGCGGCCAGGCCGCCGCCGAGCGAATGGCCGGTGATGACCATGTTCTCGCCGAAGGCTTCCTGCGCGTCGCGCGCCAGTTGCACGGCCTGGTCGTACTGCTTGGAATCCCAGCCGATGCCCTGGCGCGCGTTGTTGATCCAGTCCTGCACATCGTTGGAACCGGCGTAGGCGACCACGTACTTGCCGTTGCCGTCGGTGAAGATGCCGGCGCGGAAACCGGTATCGGAATTCTCCAGCGAGGCCGGGTCGATGCCGGCCGCGCTGAGCTGCGCATCGTCGAGGCGGTTCCAGCCGGCGACGCTGGTAGTCGCGGGGTTGTAGACGGCCTCGGCGATCTGCGCCATCTGCAGGTCGATCGCCTGCGCGTCCTGGCCGCGCAGTTGCTGATCGAAGGAAGTCGGATCGGGCGCGGCGTTGGCCGCCGGCCGCTGCTGCGCGTTCACGCCGAGCAATTGCGGGTGATAGCTCGCTTCGAGCGTGTACGGGCCGGCCTCGGGTTGGGCCAAAGCAACCGGTTGCGCCGCGGGCGGCAACGCCTCGGACGGGTTCTGCCAATTCGGCTGAAGCTGGCTCGGCTGCAGTTGCACGCTCATCTGGCCCTACTCCCGGAGTCGTTGGGTCGAACCTACGCGGCCGTACGCAAACGCCACAACTGGGGCGGACCCGAGGCCGGCGCATTCAGTTGCGCGCGTCGCGACCGCGATCGCGCCGGCGAGCGAACCGATCGCGCAACCTCCGGCCCGGGCATGACCGGCCGCCGCTGCGTTATCTTCGGCTGTCACACGGGAGAGAATCGCAATGCCGTCTTCGACCCACGCGCCTCGCCGCGCCCTTCGTCCCTGCCTGCATGCCGTGCTCGCGCTGGCCTGCGCCCTGGCCCTGCCGAGCGCGGCCAACGCGGCCGATCGCATCAGCGGCCAGGCGTTCGCGACCCGCAGCGAGGTGTACGCGCCGCACGCGATCGCCGCGACCTCGCATCCGCTCGCCACCCAGATCGCCCTGGACGTGATGAAGGGCGGCGGCAGCGCGGTCGATGCGGCGATCGCGGCCAACGCCGCGCTCGGATTGATGGAGCCGACCGGCAACGGCGTCGGCGGCGATCTGTTCGCGATCGTGTGGGACCCGAAGACCAAAAAACTCTACGGCTACAACGGCTCGGGCCGTTCGCCCAAATCGCTGACCCTGGCCGAGTTCCAGAAGCGCGGCTTGAAGGAAATCCCGCCGACCGGCCCGTTGCCGGTGACCGTGCCCGGCACGGTCGACGGCTGGTTCGCCTTGCACGAACGCTTCGGCCGCAAACCGATCGCCGACGACCTCGCGCCAGCGATCCGCTACGCGCGCGAAGGCCATCCGGTGCATGAGGTGATCGCGTACTACTGGAACGCCTCGGTGCCCAGGCTGTCGAAGTGGCCCGGCTTCAAGGAGCAATTCACCGTCGACGGCCGCGCGCCGCGGGTCGGCGAGATGTGGAAGAACCCGAACCTCGCCAACACCCTGGAACAGATCGCCAAGGGCGGACGCGATGCGTTCTACAAGGGCGATATCGCCCGCACCATCGATGCCTACTTCAAGGCCAACGGCGGCTACCTGAGCTACGACGACCTGGCCTCGCACCACGGCGAGTGGGTCGAGCCGGTCAGCAGCAACTACCGCGGCTACGACCTGTGGGAATTGCCGCCGAACGGCCAGGGCATTGCCGCGCTGCAGATCCTCAACATCCTGGAAGCCTACGACCTGAAGTCGTACGGTTTCGGCAGCGTCGAGCACGTGCATCTGTTCACCGAGGCCAAGAAGCTCGCCTTCGCCGACCGCGCGCGCTGGTACGCCGATCCGGCGTTCGAAAAATCCTCGCCGGTCGCCAAGCTGATCTCCAAGGACTACGCCAAGCAACGGCGCAAGCTGATCTCGATGGACAAGGCGCTCAAGGAAGTGCAGCCGGCCACGCCCGCGCAGCTCGACCAGGGCGACACGATCTACATGACCGTGGCCGATGCCGACGGCATGATGGTCTCGCTGATCCAGTCCAACTACCGCGGCATGGGCAGCGGCATGGCGGCGCCGGGATTGGGCTTCATCTTCCAGGACCGCGGCGAGCAGTTCGTGCTCAAGGAAGGCCATCCCAACTCGTTCGCGCCGGGCAAGCGGCCGTTCCACACCATCATTCCCGCGTTCGTGACCAAGGCCGGCAAGCCGTGGCTGTCGTTCGGCGTGATGGGCGGCGGCATGCAGCCGCAGGGGCATGCGCAGATCATGATGAACCTGATCGATTTCGGCATGAACCTGCAGGAAGCCGGCGACGCGCCGCGCATCCAGCACGACGGCTCGACCGAACCAGCTGGGCAGGCGCAGGTGATGAGCGATGGCGGCGAACTCGATCTGGAGACCGGGTATCCGTACGAGACCATTCGCGAGCTGATGCGGCGCGGGCACAGCGTGCGCTTCGCGCATGGGCCTTATGGTGGGTATCAGGCGATCATGGTCAATCCGAACGGGGGGTATATCGGGGCGAGTGAGTCGCGTAAGGATGGGCAGGCGGCTGGGTATTGAGGTGAGGTTTGGTCTGATGGCGGCTTAGGTTTGGTTTTGCGGTTGGTTTTGCCTGGATCGTTGTTGTTGCTGTCGTTGTTGTTGTTGCTTTCGCTGTTGTTTTTGCTCGTCATTCCCGCGAAGGCGGGAATCCAGTGCCTTTCGTGCGAGAACGTTTGAAGTCGCTGGATTCCCGCGTTCGCGGGAATGACGGTTTGGAAGGATGGCGCTGAAGTCTCTGGATTCCCGCCTTCGCGGGAATGACGTTCTGATGGGGTCGCGCTGAAGTCTCTGGATGTAGACGGCGTAGAAGCAGTGCTACTACTTCTGCGTCGCGGCTCCCAATACCCGCGCCACACCAACACCAACACCAACACCGAAAAATTCTTGCACCCACCCAAACCCTGGCGCGAAGCTTTCGCAAATTCGTGCCTCACACCCGATTGCCCAGCCAATCGTATTGACAGCCTGCAAGCCCCTGCAGAACACTGCCCACGCATCGCGATGACCACGATGCATTCCAGTTGCGCAGCCGCCCTACCAAGGCCGCGCAGTCCGGACCGAGGGGTGCTGCGACGGGGCCGAAGCTCCGCCACGCTCGATCCGCGATGCCGAAGCAAGGGCGCCCTCCCGATCAAGGAGGCCTCATGCCTGCGTTCCGTTCCGCATCACTCGATTCTCCGACCCATCCGTCGGCCGCCCAGCAAGCCACATCCACCGACGCCGCATCGCCCGATGCCGCGCAGGCCTCGCCGATCCCGCGCTTCGATCCACCTTTGTCGATCGCCCTGGTCACCTCGCAAGTCCATCCCGACATCGATCCCGACGACGAAGGCCTGGTCGTCGCGCTGCGCGCGTACGGCATCGAGCCCAGCGCATGCATGTGGAACGACCCGTCGGTCGACTGGGCCGCGTTCGATGCCCTGCTGGTGCGCAGCACCTGGGATTATTTCCAGCACTACACCGAGTTTCTGCGCTGGTACGCGCACATCGCCGAGCTCGGCGTCGCCATCGTCAATCCGCTGCCGCTGCTGATCTGGAACAGCGACAAGCGCTATCTGCTCGAACTGGCGAAACTCAATGTCCCGATCATCGCCACCACTCACGCGCGCGGCGACGAACTCGAAGCGACGCTGGCGTCGATGAGCGGCGAGGTCGTGGTCAAGCCCAGCGTCAGCGGCGGCGCCTGGCATACCGTGCGCGGCCGCATCGGCAGCGGCGAATTCGATCAGGCCTTGGCCGCATTGCCGCGTGAGCTCGACTATCTGATCCAGCCGTTCATGCCGCAGATCGTCGAGCAGGGCGAGTGGTCGCTGCTGTTCTTCGGCGGCGTCTACAGCCACGCGGTGCTGAAGAAACCCGGCGCCGACGATTACCGCGTGCAGACCTACTTCGGCGGCACCGCCGATTTGACCGAACCCGGTCCGTCGATCCTCGCCGCCGCGCGGCATGCGCTGCAGGCGGTGACGACGCTGGGTTATCGCGATCAGGCCTATGTGCGCGTCGATGGCGTGGTCGACGATGGAGTGTTCCGGGTCATGGAACTGGAATTCATCGAACCGTTCCTGCACTTCGCCGCGCATCCGCCGGCCGCGGGTTTGTTCGCCGCGCAACTGGCGCGACGTTGGCAGGCCCTGCGCGCGCCGGCCACACTGGCCACCTGAGCGCGTCCTCTCGCCCGCGTCGCCGGATCCGGCGGCGCGGCGCGAGCCGCTTCAATTAATCGAGGACACCGAATCACCCCGCAATCCGATCGGCCCGACGTCGATCAAGCCGGCGCCGAAGCCGATCATGGCGAACGCCTGTTTTCCTACGGCACTCTGCAACTGCCGGCGGTGCAGCAATCCACCTTCGGCCGCCTGCTGCACGGCGAAGCCGACGCCCTGGTCGGTTATCGCCGCGGCATGGTCAGGATCGAGGATGCCGACGTGGTCGCGACCAGCGGCGAGGCCTGGCATCCCATCGTCGAAGCCAGCGGCGATGCGCACGACACCGTGGCCGGCACGGTGTTCGCGATCAGCGCCGGGGAACTCGCGCGCGCCGACGCCTACGAGGTCGACGACTACCGACGCGTCGAAGCGGCGCTCGCCTCGGGACGGCGCGCGTGGGTGTACGTGAAGCGCGAGGCCTAGGCACGCGCACTCTTGGGCAGCGCCCGCGCCGCGCTCAGTCCGCCGCCACCGTGCGCGTGCGCGCCCATTCGCGCAGCGATTCGACCTGTTCGGCCATCAACACCGACAGCGGCCGGGTCTGCTTGAGTTCGGCGCGCAACTGGAAATCCGACAACGGCGTGTTGGCGGCGAGCGCGGCATACATCGAAGCGACTATGGCCTGCTCGATCTCGGCGCCGGAAAACCCGTCGCTGGCGCTCGCCAGCGCGTTCAGATCGAAGTGTTCCGGCGTCAGGCCGCGCTTGCGCAGATGGGTCGCGAACAATTCGCCGCGCACCTCCGCCACCGGCAGGTCGACGAAGAATATTTCGTCGAAGCGGCCCTTGCGCAGCAGTTCCGGCGGCAAGGCGTCGATCTGGTTCGCGGTCGCGACCAGGAACAGCCGCGACTTGCGTTCGGCCATCCAGGTCAGCAGATAACCGAGCACGCGCCGCGACACGCCGCCGTCGGCATCGCTGCCGTCGCCGGCCAGGCCTTTCTCGATTTCGTCGATCCACAGCACCGCCGGCGACAACTGCTCGGCCGACGCGAGCGCCGCGCGCAGGTTCTTCTCGGTCTCGCCGTGGAATTTGTCGTACAGGGTGCCGAAATCCAGGCGCACCAGCGGCACCCCGAACCCGGCCGCGACCGCCTTGGCGATCATCGATTTGCCGCAGCCCTGCACGCCGAGCAGCAAAATGCCCTTGGGCGGATCGAGCCCGGGCGGCGCCTGTCCACTGACGAACACCGCGCGCCGCTGTTCGACCCAGCGCTTGAGCCGGCGCGCGCCGGCGACCTCGCTCATGCGCGCGCTGTCGTATTCGTAATGCAGATGGCCGGACCGGTTGAGCAGTTCGAACTTGAGCTTGGCCAGTTCGGGCAGGTCGTCGGCGTTGAGCGCGCCGTCGCGGAAGATCAGATGACGCGCGATGCGGCGCGCATCGACCGGGTCGATGCCGCGCAGGTTGCGCACGATCTGCTGAACCGCTTCGCCGTCGACCTCGACCCGGCGGCCGCCGTTTTCGCGCGCGTAGTTCTCGGCTTCCTCGCGCACCAGTTTCAGCAGCGCGTTGGCGTCGGGCAGGCGCGGGGTGTAGCGCACCGCCAGCGAATCCAGGTCCGGCGGCAGTTCCAGCTTGTGGCCGATCAGGACCAGCACGTGCGGCTCGCAGTCGCGTCGCTGGGCGATCTCGCGCAACTGACGCTGGGTGCTGGCGTAGCTCAGGTAGGGATGGGCGTCGAACAACAGGTAGATGCCGCGCTGGTCGGCGTCGCGGATCGCCTGCAGTGTGGTCGAGATGTCGGGCGCGACGTCGGTGCCTTCCTCGCGGTCCAGATCGACCCGGCGCAGGCCTTCGGTGATCGACCAGCGGTACAGCGCGCGCCACACGTTCATCAGCGCCTGCCGGAACAGTTCGACCACCCGCGATTCGTCGCGGGTCTCGATCACGATCAGCGGGGTATTGGCGCGGATCAGCGCGGTCAGGTCTTGCAGGTCGCTCATGGGGCTGGGTCTTCCTTGGTGTTCACATCATAAGAGGAGTGAGTTCACAGGAGTGAGGAGTGAGATTGGGGTGGCCGCTTGTTCGAAGTCCCCTGCACTCGTTTCTGCATCGCTCACTTTTAGAGGAAACACGGCAAAAGCCGCGCCACCCCGACGATTACGCCCCTACCTACCGGGTTCCCCCCTTTGCAAAAGGGGGGCCAGGGGGGATTCGCTTTTGCCTTGTGCTTTTTCCGCCTACACCCAAAGCCGTCTTGAGCCCGCGCCCGCCAACCGCGACCATCCCCCCTAATCCCCCTCAAGCGATCGCGACCCCCATGGCCTTCGACGCTTTCGCCCTGGTCCTGGCCATGCTGGTCCTGGGCTACCTGTTCCAACGGCTGCGGGTCCTGCCCGACAACGCCGCGCAGACCCTGAATCTGGTGGTGCTGTACGTGTGCCTGCCGGCGGCGGTGTTGCGTTACGCGCCACGCCTGCACCTGGAACCGGCGCTGCTCGGCGTGGCCGCGGTGCCGTGGTTGCTGCTCGGCGCCACCGTGCTGGTGGTCGGCGCGCTGTCGCGCTGGCTGAACTTCCGCCGCGACGAACACGCGGTGCTGCTGCTGACCGTCGCCCTGGGCAACACCAGCTTCCTGGGCTATCCGCTGACCCGCGCGCTGATCGGCGAGCACGCCTTGCCGTATGCGGTGGTCTACGACCAGTTCGGCGCGTTCCTGATCCTGTCGACCTTCGGCCTGTGGGTGCTCGCGCGCTACGGCAGCGACACCCGGCCGAGCGCGCGCGACATGCTGTTGCGGATCGTC
Source organism: Lysobacter capsici (assembly GCF_014779555.2). NCBI lineage: Bacteria > Pseudomonadati > Pseudomonadota > Gammaproteobacteria > Lysobacterales > Lysobacteraceae > Lysobacter > Lysobacter capsici. The sequence continues at coordinate 172,755 of NZ_CP094357.1, read as the reverse complement.
AAATTCCCGCCGCTGTGGGCGCTGCTGATCGGCTTCAGCGTGATGCCGGCCGATCCGCCGAGCGCGATCGCCGGCGCGCTGCAACGCCTGTCCGACGCCTTGTTGCCGCTGGCGATGCTGACCATCGGCCTGTCGGTGAAACTGGCGCTGCCGCGCGACGAGCTCAAGCCGCTGGCCTGCGGCCTGGCGCTGAAACTCGCGTTGATGCCTGCGCTGGCCTGGGCGCTGGTGCCGCTGCTGGGCCTGCACGGCGAGATGGCGCGCACCACCGTGCTGGAAGCGGCGATGCCGTCGATGGTCACCGCCGGCGCGCTGGCGATCGCGCATCAACTGGCGCCGCGGCTGGCCGCGGCGATGGTGGGGTATGGGTTGCTGTTGTCGTTGTTGACTTTGCCGTTGTGGGCGCGGGTGGGAGTGGCTTGAACCGCCGAGTATGCTGGCCGTCGAGCAAGGACCGCGACCGGAAAGGCGAGTTCGAATGACCCACAAATCAGGTCTACGCCGGACTGCGCTGATCGCAGGGCTATGCTTGGCCACAAGCCTCGTGGGATGCACGCCGTTTGAACCGGCTGCCACGCCCGAAGAGACCGATTCGGCGCAGCTGTCGTTTCCGCTGTCGCTGCCCGAGGCCGCGCCGCAGTGGAATCGTGCCTACCAACACGCATTGCGTGATCGCCTGAAGACTCTGGCGCAGCGCGACGACGCGACCAGTCAACTCGATATCGTGCGGCTGCAGCCGTTGCTGGACGGCTACTACACCGCCGCACTGCCGACGGATCTGCGTCGCGAAAGGGCGCGCGCGCTGGGCCGCGCTCAAGCGCTGGCCGATCCCGACGACGACACGGCTTTCTGGTACGAGGCGGCGATCTGCGCTCGGGTCGAATCCTTCGCCGAAAACCGATGCGATCCGGACTCGGCGTTGGCCCATCTGCAACGCAGCGATCCGGAGAATGCCGCCGTGTGGCTGATGATGGCCGAGGCGGCCTCCGCGCGAGGCGATCGGGCCGGCGTCGACGCCGCCTTGTCGCAAGCCGCGAAAGCCCGTCGCTACGATATCCGCTACGGCGCGAGCGCGATTCCAACGATGCGCGCGCTCGAACGACTGGACTTGCCGGCCCTGGATGCGCAGGCGCTCACCGTCCTGGATTCCAGCGGACAACTCGCGGACGCAAATTTGAAGGATGCACGCACGGCCCTTGCCGGATGGGCCTTCGTTTTGCCTTCGCCGTTGGTGTTCCAACGTAGTTGCCGCGCCGCCGCGGCGGACACCGCTGCGCAACGCCGGACCGACTGTATCGCCACCGCCACCTTGCTGGCCGACTCGGACACGCTGATCGGCCGGATGTTCGGTCTGGCGTTGATGGCGGAATTGACCGCAAATACGGCCGGCGGCGCGGCGTGGCGCGAGCGTATGCGCATCCTGCATTGGCAGAGCGCGCAGATAAGCGCGCATCCGGCCTTGAGCCGCGATCTAGAACGGGCCTGGCGCGAAGGCGAAGTCGTGACCCTGGTCGCGCGGCTGAAGCACGCAGGCCTGGATCGGCCGCCATCGGACTGGCTACCGGAGAATCCGCGCGCCCGGGCTCTGATTCTCTCCGGCATACCGTTGCCGGACACGGCGACTGGGCAGCCGGAGACCTGACTTCGATCGCACGACGGTGCTGACAATCGTTCGTCGGTTTGGCGGTGCAATGGTGCCGACTACGACGCGCATGGGGTGTCGTTGATCTTGCCGTTGTGGGCGTGGCTGGCGATGGTTCGTTGCCGCGATTGCGGAATGCGGCTGCGCCCAGGTTGCGAGGTCGTCGTGGTCGCGCGGTCGCGGCTTGCGCCGCTCCTACAGGTAGGCCATGCGGTTTTTGCTTTGGCTTAAGCCTCAAGTCTTAGTTCACTTCCAGCGCTGCGACGCTTGGAACTCGCGAGAACAACAGCACACCCGAAGGGCGACGCGCATGGATGCGCGTCGCGCGCCACCGGGACAAGGATGTCCCGTGTGGCGCGTGCCCGCGGAAGCACCGCACGCGCGGGCTCTTGATTCACAAAAAAGCATTTTTCTTTGGTTACCTTTCTTTTGTTGCTTATGACAAAAGAAAGTGACCCGCCGCTTCAGCGGCGGAAGCTTTTGATGTTGCTTCAAGCTTTAAAAGCTTGAGCTTCAATGCCTTTAAGGCAGAAGAAAGATCAAGATCAACAGCTTTCGTCCGCAAGCGGCCGAGTTACTTTCTTTTGTCAAAAGCGACAAAAGAAAGGTAACCAAAGAAAAACGCTTTTCTTTGAATCAAGAGCCCGCGCGATCGATGCAGACGCGGGCATGCGCCACACGGGACATCCTGTCCCGGTGGCGCACGGCGCACATCCATGTGCGCCGCCCTTCGGGTGTGCTGTTGTTCTCGCGAGTTCCAAGCACCGCAGCGCTGGAAGGACTGCGCGGCTTCTGGCCCGAGCCGAACCTGCATGGCCTACCTGTAGGAGCGGCGCGAGCCGCGACCGCGAATTACGGTTACGACGCGGGTTCGAGGTTGTCGTAGTGGCGCGGTCGCGGCTCACGCCGCTCCTACAGGGGCCGCGATGTAACCGCGTCGCTCGCGTGCATCGATGCCGAATGCGGCGCCCGCGTTCGCAAGGCCAGACACCCGACGGGCACGCGGCACACCGAGCATCCCCGCGGGCACCCCGCCGGCCCGGCCCCCGGCCGCCGCCGCCCATCCAGTGATGACCCGGTCCACAGCCCCGGTGTACGCTGCGGCTTCCATCCGGAGGGAGCTCGCATGAAGACCGTGCTGGTGGCCAGTTCCAAGGGGGGCGTCGGCAAGACGACGATCGCCACCCACCTCGCCGCGCAGGCGGCTCTGGAGGGCCTGCGTACGGCCTTGATCGACGCCGATCCGCAAGGCTCCTCGACCCGCTGGGCGCAGCGCCGCTCGGTGCTCGAAAGCGCGGTGCTGGCGCTCGACGGCACCCGCCGCAAGGCCTGGCGCAAGCAGCTGCCCGAGGACACCCAACGGGTGGTGATCGACGCCCCGGCTGGGGCCATGGCCGACGATCTGGAGAGCTTCCTGGAGTTCGCCGACGCCGTGGTCGTGCCGATCCAGCCCTCGACCCTGGACATCGAGGCCACCGTGCCGTTCCTCGACTCCCTGGCCCAGCACCCGCGGGTCCGCCGCGGCCAGCTGCGGGTCGGCCTGATCGGCAACAAGCTCAAGCCGTGGACCAACGCCTCCCAGCAGGCGATCGAGCTGCTGCGCGAATGGCCCTACCCGGTGGTCGCGCAGATCCGCGACAGCCAGGCCTACGTGGTCATGACCGCGCTGGGCAAGAGCCTGTTCGACTACCACTCCCAGCAGATCCGCGAGCATCAGGCGGACTGGCAGCCGTTGCTGAAGTGGCTGAAGAAGTGAAGCCGGGCGTCGGCCCGCCCTTCACATCGCCCCGCTACCCATCCGCCGCCCCGACAGGCATCCTTCGCTTGCGTTCGCGCACCTCCCTTCATCACTCGTAATCGGTCCCCCATGCGCGAATTGATCCTGCTGCGTCACGCCCACGCCGAGCCAGCCGCCAATGGCCAGGCCGACCTCGACCGCCCGCTGTCCGCCGAAGGCCTGGCCGAGGCCGAAGCCGCCGGCCGCTGGCTGGCCGAGAACAAACTGATCCCCGACTGCGTGCTGTGCTCGCCGTCGCGGCGTACCCGCGAAACCCTGGAAGCGGTGCTCGGCGCGATCGGCTATGTCGAACAGCGCATCGAGCCGTCGATCTTCGAGGCCACCCCGGGCACCCTGATCGCCCTGGCCGACACCCACCACGAGGCCGAGCGGCTGATGCTGGTCGGCCACAACCCCGGCCTGGAACGCCTGGCCGCGCTGCTGCACAGCGGCCAGTCGGGCGATTACCGCGGCATGCCGCCGGGCGGCGTCGCCGTGCTCACGGTGCCGGCCGGCGTCAGCCTGGAGCCGGGTTCGGCCCAGCTCAGCGCTTTTTGGTGGCCGTGAGCCCAGCGGCGACGGCGCGGTCGCCCGGGTGGCGGCTGCGCCATCGGGTCGCGGCCGTCGCGACCCTGGCCTGGGCATCGGCCGTCGCAGTCGCCGCGCCGCCGGCCGCCGGCCCGCCGCATGCGCTGGAACAGCGCCCCGGCGAGGCCCGCTCGATCGAGACCTTCGACCCCGAGCACACCCGTTTCAGCTTCGAACTGCGCACCCGCTGGGGCCAGAAGGTCGCCGGCCAGTTTCCGCGCTACGACGGCGAACTCACCGTATTGGCCGACGGCCGCCATCAGGTGCGCATCCGCCTGGCCGCCGGCGCGGTCGTGGTCGGCGATTCCGAGCGCTACACCCGGCTCGCCCGCGGCGAGCGCTTCTTCAACGCGCCGCGCTATCCCTATATCGAATTCCTGTCCGAGCCGCACTCGCCCGACTTGGCCCGCACCGGCGGCCCGCTGCGCGGCCGGCTGACCCTGCACGGGGTGAGCCGGATGGAAACCTTCATCCTGGCCCCGGCGACCTGCGCCAAACCCGGCGAGGACTGCGACGGCATCGCCCACGGCAGCGTCAGCCGCGACGACTACGGGCTCGACGGATGGCAACTCGCGCTCGGGGACCGGGTACGCTTCACCATGCAGGTACGCCTGCAATCCACACAAAGTAAGCTCGCGCCGCCGAAATCCGCGGTTCCCAAGCCCGCGCCGTCGAGGAATCCGGACCCTGTTCCGGCCAAGCCCGCGGAGCGTTAAGGAGTCACCCCGTTGAACCCCGTGTTGCGCGGCCTTGCGGCCCTGCTCGCCCTGACGTTGTCGGCCTGCGCCTCGCTCAGCCCGGCCCAGCGCGACCGCGCCAGCGCGATCGCCGCGGCGGCGCGTTCGCAGCAGATCGATTGCGCGGCCGCCGACGCCTGCGCCCAGGCCTCGCCGCTGCACGCGCTCGGCGGCCAGGCGCTGGCCGCGTCCACGCCCGAGCAGCCGCGGCACTACGCGGTGATCCTCGACCGCGGCCCCGACGCCCTGCTCGCGCGCATCAACCTGATCCGCAGCGCGACCCACAGCCTGGACCTGCAGACCTACATCTTCGACGAGGACGACGCCGGCAAGCTGGTGCTCGACGAACTGCTCGCCGCCGCGCGCCGCGGCGTGCGCGTGCGCCTGCTGCTCGATCAGCTGGCCGCGCTGCGCCATATCGACACCCTGGCCGCGCTGTCGGGCGTGCACGTCAATTTCGAGGTCAAGCTGTACAACCCGGTGCTGCACCGCGCCCGCATCACCTACCCGCGCTACGTGCTGGCCGCGGCCTGCTGCTGGCGCCGGCTCAACCAGCGCATGCACACCAAGCTGCTGCTCGCCGACGGCCAGATCGGCATCTCCGGCGGGCGCAACTACCAGGACGACTATTACGACTGGGACGACGAGTACAACTTCCGCGACCGCGACGTGCTGGTCGCCGGCCCGGTCGCCGACGTCATGGGCACCGACTTCGAAGTGTTCTGGAGCGATCGCCGCAGCGTCCCGGTCGAACGCCTGGCCGACGTCGGCCAGCGCATCATCGACGACGGCGTGCCGGCGCTCCCGCCGATCGAATTCGAGCGCCCGCAGCGCGCCCAGGCCATGCGCGACGCCGCCGCCGACAACGCGCAAATTCAAGAACGCCTGGTCGCGCACGCGATCCAGGTCGGCGCGGTGCGCTACATCTCCGACACGCCCGACAAGCATCGCGAGAACGCCGAGAACAACGCGCTCGCCTCCGATTCGCTACGCAACCTGATCACCCACTCACGCGAAGAGGTGATGCTGCAGACGCCGTACCTGGTGCTGTCGAAATCCGCGCAGCAGTTGTTCCGCGGTTTGCACGACCGCCCCGACCCGCCGCGCGTGATCGTCTCGACCAACAGCCTGGCCGCGACCGACGCCTTCATCGCCTACGCGCTGTCGTACAAGTACAAGCGCCGCTACCTGCGCGAATTCGGCTTCAACATCTACGAGTACAAACCGTTCCCGGCCGATGCGCCGATCGACATCGCCGCCACCGGCGCCTCGTTGCCCGATCTGGGCCTGGAAGGGCTGGTGGAACGCGACGACCGCGCCCATCCGAATTCCGTGCAGGGCGGCGGCCTGGCCGAATCCCGGCGCGGCGACGGACCCGACCGCAACAGCGTGATCTACCGCCAGCGCTACCGCCAGCCGTTGGCGCGCGAGTACGCGGCGATCCGCTACGCGCGCCGGCGCAGCAACGAACCGGTGCCGCTCAAGCGCGCCGGCGTGCGCATCGGCATGCACGCCAAGTCGATGGTGATCGACGAACGCATCGGCGTGATCGGCACCCACAACTTCGACCCGCGCGGCGACCACTACAACACCGAGAGCGCGGTGGTGATCGACGATCCGGTGTTCGCGCGCGCGCTGGCCGACAGCATCCGCCGCGACATCGCGCCGGCCAATTCCTGGGTGATCGCGCGCCGCGACAAGCCGCCGATCTTCTCCGGGCTGGAGTATTCGATCGCGAAGATCTCCGAGCACCTGCCGCTGTTCGACCTGTGGCCGGTGCGTTACGCGACCAGTTACGAATTCGTGCCCGGCCCGGACTGCCCGTCGCCGCTGTACCGCACCGACCCGGGCTTTCGCGCCTGCTACAAACCGGTCGGCGATTTTCCCGAGGTCAACCTCGGGGTCAAGAGTCTGACCACGCGCATATTCACCGCGTTCGGGGCGGGGTTGGCGCCGATTCTTTGAGGGGTGCGCGGCGCGTGGGTTTGCCGCCGTGGCGGCTCGTTCGTCTGATGCGCGTTGCGGTGATTTTTTGTTCGCGCCGTTGCAGGCGAACGACGCGGCCGCATCGCGGCGGCGGCGGGAGCGCCGTTCCACGGGGATTTTCTTCGATCACAAGTCGCGACGCGGGAATGCAACCACGTTGTTGCATCGTCGCCGCAACATCGCGGGCGCGCAATGCGGCTGCGGTGCCGGTTGCGCAGTTGTCGTCATGTCGCGGTCGCGGCTTGCGCCGCTCCTACAGGCCATGCAGGTCCGGCTCGTGCCTGAAGCCGCGCAGTTCATCCAGCGCTGCGAAGCTCGGAACTCGCGAGAACAAGAGCACACCCGAAGGGCGGCGCACATGGATGTGCGCCGTGCGCCACCGGGACAGGATGTCCCGTGTGGCGCATGCCTGCGTCTGCTCCGCACGCGCGGGCTCTTGATTCACAAAAAAGCATTTTTCTTTGGTTACCTTTCTTTTGTTGCTTTAGACAAAAGAAAGTGACCCGCCGCTTCAGCGGCGGAACGCTTTTGATCCTGCTTGCAGCTTTGAAAGCTTTGAAGCTTTGAAGCTTTGAAGCTCTAAAGCTCTTGAAGTCAGAGGCAAGATCAACAGCTTTCGTCCGCAAGCGGCCGAGTTACTTTCTTTTGTCAAAAGCGACAAAAGAAAGGTAACCAAAGAAAAACGCTTTTCTTTGAATCAAGGGCCCGCGCGTGCGGTGCATTCGCGGGCATGCGCCACACGAGACATCCTGTCTCGGTGGCGCACGGCGCACATCCATGTGCGCCGCCCTTCGGGTGTGCCGTTGTTCTCGCGAGATAGTGGCTTCGCAGCGCTGGATGAACTGCGCGACTTCAGACTCAAGCCGAAGCTGCATGGCCTCCCTGTAGGAGCGGCGCAAGCCGCGACCGCGACATCACAGCCACGACGCGAGCGGCGAGGTCGTCGCGACGGCCCCCCCGCCTGGGCGGCTCAAGACAAAAGCAAACAAGCCGCCGGCGACCTCGCGGTCACATCCCGCCCCCCACCTAGGTCTTCAGTCATGGGTGCGCGATTGCAACCGTTGCCGCCCCCGCCACATCTCTATTACCGAACCCGGCAGCCACGCTCCACCCACCCGCGGTACCCCCGGCAACACCCACCACCGGGGCATGACTAAAGGGGGATATGACTTCCGGCACATAGTTACTTCTACCTAGGTGTTGTACATTACCAACACACCGAAGCACTACAACCCCACGACACAGGAAGCCACCATGAACACCCAGACCGCCAACACCGTCACCACCACCACCGCGACCACCGCTCCGGCCGCCGCCCCGACCGCCCCGGTCGCCCGCCACATGCACCGCCAGCGCGACTTCGGCGTCGGCTACGGCAACAGCAGCGGCTACGCCAGCAACCGCAGCTACGCCAGCAACTGGGTCCAGCCGCGCTTCCGTTTCGCTTGATCGCGGACTGACCGTCCATGGACCGGCTGATTCCGGCAAGGACCTCTTCCCTCTCGTTCTCACCCGGACCGGCGCGCACCCCCGACCTCCCCCGCGCGCCGTTCCGGGTCCACTGAGACCAGGACGTCCCCGAATCACCGTTCCGGCAGCACCGCATCACCTTCGCAGCACCTCAGAAGCACCGACCGACCGGCCACGACTGGCCCGGACCGGCCATCGCCGCTATCGTGCAGCGATGAACCCATCAGACCCCGCATCCACCGCCGCGCGTCCACTGTTCCGCGGCACGACCACCGTCGACGACCTCAACCGGCTTTCGCGCAACACCGCGATGGAACCGCTCGGCATCGTCTTTACCGAGATCGGCCCGGACTACGTCCGCGGCACCATGCCGGTCGACGCCCGCACCCACCAGCCCTACGGCCTGCTCCACGGCGGCGCCTCGGTCCTGCTCGCCGAAACCCTGGGCAGCAGCGCCGGCAACCTGTGCTGCGCCGAAGGCAAGGTCTGCGTCGGCATCGAGATCAACGCCAACCACCTGCGCGGCGTGCGCAGCGGCACGGTCACCGGCACCGCCCGGCCGATCCATGTCGGCGGCAGCACCCAGGTCTGGGACATCCGCATCGAGGACGAGGCCGGCAAGCTCGCCTGCATTTCGCGCCTGACCCTGGCCGTGGTACCCAAGATCTGAAGCGGCGAGTAGGCTAAGGTCCCGTCCGGCACGTTCAGCGCGCCGGCACCGCGCCCACCGCGAGGCTCCGTGCGCCGACCCACCATCAAAGATGTCGCCGAGCTGGCCCAGGTCTCGCTGAAGACCGTCTCGCGCGTGATCAACGACGAATCCGGCGTCCGCGCCCGCACCCGCGCGCGGGTGCACGAGGCGATCGCCGAACTGGAATACCGCCCCGACCCGTCCGCGCGCAGCCTGCGCAGCGCCCAGCCGTATGCGCTGGGCGTGGTCTACGACAACCCGAATCCGTACTACATCATCAGCGTGCAGAACGGCGTGCTCGCCGCCTGCCGCGAGACCGGCTACGGCCTGCAGATCCATCCCTGCGATTCGTCCTCGCCGCTGCTCGCCACCGACCTGATCGACCTGGTCCAGGGCGCGCGCCTGGCCGGCCTGGTGCTGGCGCCGCCGATGTCCGAACGCAAGGAACTGGTCGCCGAACTGGTCGCCCACGGCATCCGCCTGGTCCGCATCGTCTCGGCCGCCGAAGACCCGAAGGACGGCTCGCCCTGCGTCTGGGTCGACGACCGCGACGCCGCCTACGACATCACCGAGCACCTGATCCAGCTCGGCCACCAGCGCATCGGTTTCCTGTGGGGCGGCAAGTCGCATCTGTCGAGCTGGGAGCGCTACAAGGGCTACGCCCAGGCGCTGGCCGACTACGGCATCGTCGAGGACGAAAACCTGGTCCTGCCCGGCGACTATTCCTTCGACGACGGCTTCCGCGGCGCGCGCCGATTGTTCGCGCTGCCCGACCGGCCGACCGCGATCTTCGGCAGCAACGACGAAATCGCCGCCGGCGTGCTGGCGGCGGCGAAGTCCTCGGGCATGCACGTGCCCTACGACCTGTCGATCGCCGGCTTCGAGGACAGCCCGTTCTCCAAGCAGTCCTGGCCGACCCTGACCACCGCGCGCCAGGCGACCGAAGAGATCGCGCGGCATGCGGCGTATCGCCTGATCGCCGAGTTGCGTCGCGACGGCGACCAACAGGCCGAGATGCCGGCGAACGAAGGCTTCAGCCCGATCCTGGTGGTGCGCGGCTCGACCGCGCCGCCGCGGCCGCTTGCGGGGGCTTGAGTTGCGCTGAGCGTGGGGTCGGTTCGATGCTCGATGCATCGACGCTCAACGCTCGACGCTCGACGCTCGACGCTCGACGCTCGATGCTCGACGCTCGACGCTCGACGCTCGACGCTCGAATCCAGTATCGATCGGGTCGACATCGATTGATATGCGCGATGCTCGCGCAATGTCCGCCGCTTCCGCCGCCTCGACTCCGCCTGTAGCGAGTCCGCAGCTTCTCCGCTGTTGCCGTTGCTTTTCCCCCCTTTGGAAAAGGGGGGCAGGGGGGATTCGCTTTGGCTTTGGCTTTGGCTTTGGCTTTGGCTTTGGCTTCAACTCTGGCTGCGGCGCATTCGTTACTTGAAAAGATCAAGCGCAAAGCAAAAGCGAATCCCCCCTGCCCCCCTTTTCCAAAGGGGGGAACAGCAACAGCATGGGCAACAGCCGCGACTCTTGCTTAGTCGTGCAATCACGCAGCTACTCCGCGACCACGCAGCTACTCGATGACGCAGCTACTCAGTCACTCGCCCGCTCAACCACGCAACCCCACCGCCGCACGCGCCAACGCCTCAATCTGCGCCCAATCCCCCGCCTTCACCGCCGCCGCGGGCGCCACCCACGAACCGCCGACGCAGGGCACGTTCTTCAACGCCAGATACTCGTGCGCGTTGTTCGCGCCGATACCGCCGGTCGCGCAGAAGCGCAGCTCCGGCAACGGGCCGCCCAAGGCCTTGAGCGCGGTCGCGCCGCCGATCGATTCGGCCGGAAAGAATTTCAGCTGGGTGTAGCCGTGCTCGAGCAAGGCCATCGCTTCCGACGCGGTCGCCGCGCCCGGCAGCCACGGCAGATCGACCTCGCGCGCGGCCGCGATCAAGCCCGGCGAACTGCCCGGCGACACCGCGAAGGTCGCCCCGGCCTTCAAGGCATCGACGAAATCCGACGGCCGCCGCACGCTGCCGACCCCGACCGCCGCGCCTTCGACTTCAGCCGCGATCGCGCGCACCGCGTCCAGCGCGACCGGCGTGCGCAAGGTCACTTCGATCGCCGGCAAGCCGCCGGCGACCAGCGCGCGCGCCAGCGGCACCGCGTCCTTGAGATCGTCGATCACCAGCACCGGCACCACCGGCGCGAGCGCCAATACCGCGGCGACGCGCGCTTGCAGATCCTGCATCGAACTCATTGCTTGGCTCCGGTTGGGTTGGGACGGTGGGGCTTGGGTTTGTGGAAAGCGATCCATTCAACCGCGCACACGATGCGCTCATGAATCTTCGCGACTCTTTCAAACCGTCATTCCCGCGAACGCGGGAATCCAGTGACTTCAAACGTTCTCGCACGAAAGTCGCTGGATTCCCGCGTTCGCGGGAATGACGGTCTGGAAGTATCACGCTGAAGTCTCCGTACGCTCTAATCCGCCTAAGTGGGACGGCGCCCGTCTTCATGGGAAGGATGGTCTGGAAGGGGAGATGCTGAAGTGCCTGCACGTCCGGCTCCGCCGAAATAAGACCGACTCGCTCTCGCAGGAATAGTAAGTAAAAAATTCGCGGTGCCTCTCACGGCCGCGCAGCCACTTCATCAATGTGCTTGAGCAGATCCGCCGGATCTTCGTAAACCCGAAACGCACCCGCACGCTCGAGCTCTTCCTGGCCATAGCCACCCGACAACAAGCCCACCCCGAGCGCCCGCGCGCGGCGCGCCGCAAGCAGATCCCAGATGCTGTCGCCGACCACCACCGAATGCTCGATGTCTGCGCCGAGTTTGTCGGCGGCGGCGAGGAACAGGTCCGGATCGGGCTTGGCGTACTTGACCATGTCGCGGGTGATCACCACCCGCTGCTCGGGATCGACACCGAGCGCGACCAGGTTGTGGCGCGCGGTTTCCATGCGGCCGCTGGTCGCGATCGCCCAGGGAATGTCGTTGGCGGTCAGATAAGCGAGCAGTTCGACCGCGCCCGGCAACGGGCGGATCTGGGTCGCCTGGCGGCCGTAGGCTTCCGCGTGCAGGCGATGCAGGCGCTCGATCCGCTCCGGGGTGATGTCGATCCCGGTCTCGCGCAGCAGGATGTTGGTGAACAAGCCGCCGCTCATGCCGATCTTGCGATGGATGCGCCACACCGACAGCGGGATGCCGTCGGCGTCGAGCGCCTGCTTCCAGGCGAGCACGTGCTGATAGACGCTGTCGACCAGGGTGCCGTCGAGGTCGAACAGGAAGGTGGTGCGGGCGGGGGCGGGCATGGGGGCGTCCGGGGATTCGGGATTCGGGATTCGGGATTCGGGATTCGGGATTCGGGATTCGGGATTCGGGATTCGGGATTCGGAAAAGGCTACGGGTTGCGACGACTTTTTGATTCGTCATTCCCGCGAAAGCGGGAATCCAGTGCCTTTCGTGCGAGAACGCTTGAAGTCACTGGATTCCCGCTTTCGCGGGAATGACGTTCTGGTGGAATGGCGCTGAAGTCTCTGGATTCCCGCCTTCGCGGGAATGACGGCTGGATGGATTCGTGGGCATACAGAGCAACGGCATCGGCTACTTCTCCATCTCCGAATCGAATCGGGCAAACCAGACCAAACCGAAACGAATCGAATCGAATCAAATCAGACCAATCCAATCAAAGCGTCACCGACCCAAACACCCCCGCGCCGCGATCCGCCGGCGCGGCGTAATCGCGGAACGCGGCGAACAACTCGCGGCCCATGCCAACGTGATGCCCGGACAGATCGGCCGTCACGCTCTCGCGCGCACCCCAATCGGCGGGCTCGACCACGTTCAAGGTCCCTTCGATCGCGTCGAGCCGCAGCACGTCGCCGTCGCGCAACTTCGCCAACGGCCCACCGGCCATCGCTTCGGGCGTGATGTGCATCGCCGCCGGCACCTGACCCGACGCGCCGGACATGCGGCCGTCGGTCACCAGCGCGACGCGATGGCCGCGTTTCTGCAGTACGGTCAGGGTCGGCGTGAGCTGATGCAGTTCGGGCATGCCGTTCGCGCGCGGGCCCTGGAAACGCACGACCACGATCACGTCGCGATCGAGCTCGCCGCGCTCGAACGCCTGCTTCACCTCCTGCTGTTCGACGAACACCCGGCACGGCGCTTCGATCACCCAGCGATCCTCCGGCACCGCCGAGACCTTGATCGCCGCGGTGCCCAGATTGCCACTGAGCACGCGCAGCCCGCCGTCCGCGCGGAACGGTTCGCTGACCGGCCGCAGCACCGCGGTGTCGCAGCTGGTCGGCGTGCTCGGCACGTATTCGACCTGGCCATCGGCGCCCAGTCGCGCTTCGACCCGATAGCGCGCCAGGCCATGCCCGGCCACGGTCTCGACATCGCCGTGCAGCAGGCCGTGATCGAGCAACTCGCCGATCAGATAGGCCAGGCCGCCGGCGGCGTGGAAATGGTTCACGTCGGCGCTGCCGTTGGGATACACCCGCGCCAGCAGCGGAATCGCCGAGGACAGCGCGTCAAAATCCTCCAGCCGCAGATCGATGCCGGCCGCGGCGGCCATCGCGATCAGGTGCAGCAGATGATTGGTCGAACCGCCGGTCGCGTGCAGGCCGATCACGCCGTTGACGATCGCCTTCTCGTCGACGATGCGGCCGATCGGGCGGTAGTCGTCGCCGAGCGCGGTGATCTGCGCGGCGCGTTGCGCGGCCAGCGCGGTCAGTGCATCGCGCAACGGCGTGTTGGGATGGACGAAGCTGGAACCGGGCAGGTGCAGGCCCATCAGTTCCATCAGCATCTGGTTGGAATTGGCGGTGCCGTAGAAAGTGCAGGTGCCCGGGCCGTGGTAGCTGCGCGCCTCGGCTTCGAGCAGTTCGTCGCGGGTCGCGTCGCCGGTCGCGTAGCGCTGGCGCACGCGCGATTTCTCGTCGTTCGGCAGGCCCGAGGTCATCGGCCCGGCCGGCACGAAGATGCCCGGCAGATGGCCGAAATGCAGCGCGCCGATCAGCAGGCCCGGCACGATCTTGTCGCACACGCCCAGGTACAGGCCGGCGTCGAACATGTCGTGCGACAACGCGATCGCGGTCGACATGGCGATCACGTCGCGCGAGAACAGCGACAGCTCCATGCCTTCGCGGCCCTGGGTCACGCCGTCGCACATCGCCGGCACGCCGCCGGCGACCTGCGCGGTCGCGCCGCAATCGCGCGCGGCGGCCTTGAGCAGATCGGGATAGCGCTCCAGCGGCTGATGCGCCGAGAGCATGTCGTTGAACGAGGTGACGATGCCCAGATTGGGCGCGTAACCGCTGCGCAACGCGGCCTTGTCGCCGCTCGAACAGGCGGCGAAACCGTGGGCGAGATTGCCGCAGGACAGGCGTCGCCGATGCGGGCCGCCGCTACCGGCCGCATCGATGCGGGCGAGGTAGGCGGTGCGGCGCGCGCGGCTGCGTTCCTGGATGCGGTGCGTGACTTGCGCGACGACGGGATGCAATGGGGTATTCACGTTTACTCGTTCGGTGCGAGGCCCCTTCCGAAGAGGCCGAACAGTTCCCCCCTTCGAAAAAGCGGGGTTAGGGGGATTTGCTCTTCCTACACCTTCCGCAGAAGCAAAGGCAAAAGCAAATCCCCCCACGCCGATAAACGGCGTGGCCCCCTTTGTTGAAAGGGGGCGACAGCAAAGGCCGAAGTGGGAGGGGAGGGAACTCTGGCCTGGCTGTCGAGACACCCAATCAGGTCGCGGGCGTCAAATGAAACACTTGGAAACGATTGCGGATCTTCGATTCGAACGGATCACGGACTCCAATAAAGCGTCGGCGCCGACGGCGCGCCGCTCAACACCGAACGGATCGGCAAGCTGCAACGCGGATCGCGCTGCGCGGTATCGAGCACCGCGCGCTTCTTGTCGCCTTCGATATGCAGGTACAGCGCCGGCGCGGTGAAGATCGCGCTCAGGGTCAGGGTCATGCGCGGCTCGGGCATCGCCGCGGTGCGCACCGACATCACCGGCGCGCGGCCGCGCGGTTGCAGACCGATCTCGCGCAGCGCCGGGTTGTCGTAACCCAGGTCCGGGAACAACGAGGCCACGTGGCCGTCGTCGCCCATGCCGAGCACCGCGACATCCAGCGGCAGGCCTTCGTTGGCGATCTTGGTCAGCACCGGCATCAACGCCATCTCCGGCGTTTCCGTCGGCCGGTACAGCGGCAACAGGCGCGCGACCGCGGCGTTGTGCTGCAACAGGTTCTCGCGCAGCAGGCGTTCGTTGGAACGCGGATGCTCCGGCGGCAACCAGCGCTCGTCGATCGGCAGCACGGTCACCCGCGCCCAATCCAGCGTTTGCGTCGACAGCGCCTGGAAGAAACGTTTCGGCGTGTTGCCGCCCGACAAGGCGATGCTCGCTTCGCCGTGACGGGCGAGCGCGCCGCGCAGATCGGCGGCGACCTGCTTGGCCAGCGCCTGCGCCAATTGTTCGCCGTCGTCGAACAGGCGCTCGTGCAAGGGCAGCGGCAAGGGTTCGATCACGGTCAGTCGCTCAGCCTGCATCTTCATGCCAGGTTCTCCCGTCGCGTTCAATCAAGGCAACCGCGGCGCTCGGGCCCCAGCTGCCGGCGGTGTAGGGACGCGGCGCGTCGGCACTCGCGGCCCAGGCGGCGCGGATCGGATCGATCCACTTCCAGGCCGCGTCGACTTCGTCGCGGCGCATGAACAACATCGGATTGCCGCGCACCACGTCCATCAGCAGACGCTCGTACGCGTCGGCCTGACGGCCGCCGAACGCCGCGGCGAAACTCATGTCCAGCGGCACGTGGCGCAGGCGCAGGCCGCCGGGGCCGGGCACCTTGTTCATCAGCCACAGCTTCACGCCTTCATCGGGCTGCAGGCGCAGCACCAGCTTGTTCGGCGCCAGGCGGCTGGACGGGTCCTGTTCGGTCAGTTCTTCGAAGATCGAATGCGGCACCTGGCGGAAGGTCACCACGATCTCCGACACCCGCTCGCCCAGGCGCTTGCCGGTGCGCAGGTAGAACGGCACGCCGGCCCAGCGCCAGTTCTTCACTTCGGCCTTGATCGCGACGAAGGTTTCGGTGAGCGACTGCGCGCCGAGTTCCTGCGCATAACCCGGCACCGCGGCGCCGTCGACCGCGCCGGCCTTGTACTGGCCGCGCACGGTGGATTGCGCCGCGTTGCCGTTGACGATCGGGCGCAGCGCGCGCAGCACCTTCAATTTTTCGTCGCGGATCGCATCGGCGGCAAGCGAGGACGGCGGCTCCATCGCGACCAGACACAGCAGCTGCAGCAGATGGTTCTGGACCATGTCGCGCAGCGCGCCGGATTTGTCGTAGTACGGCGCGCGCGATTCCACGCCCACCGTTTCGGCCACGGTGATCTGCACGTGGTCGATGTGCTCGGCCTTCCACAGCGGCTCGAACAGCGCATTGCCGAAGCGCAGCGCGGTGAGGTTCTGCACCGTTTCCTTGCCCAGGTAATGGTCGATGCGGAAGATCTGGGTCTCATTGAACACCCGGCCCAGCGCATCGTTGATCGCATTCGCGCTGGCGCCGTCCTTGCCGAGCGGCTTTTCGACCACCACCCGGGTCTTCGGCCCGACCAGCCCGTGCGACTGCAAACGGTCGCCGACGATGCCGAACAGGTCCGGGCCGACCGCGAGGTAGAACACCCGCACCCGTTCGTCGCCGCTGAACTCGGCCGCGAACTCCGGCCAGCCGCCGTCCGAACTCAGGTCGAGCCGGCGGTACAGCAGCAGATCCAGAAACCCGTCGATCGCGGCCGACTCGCGCGCATCGAGATTGGCGAACTTGGCCAGCGCCTCGCGCACCCGGCCGCGGTAGTCCGTGTCGCTCTGGGTGTCGCGGGCGATCGCGACGATGCGGGTGCCGGCGACGATCTGGCCGTCGGCATAACGGTGGAACAACGCCGGCAGCAGCTTGCGCAGGGCCAGGTCGCCGGTGCCGCCGAAGATCACCAGGTCGAACGGGGCCAACGGGGCGAGATGCGGCGCTTGGGAGGTGTTCGGCACGGTGTAGACGCTCATGGACGGGCTCGGACAGGTCTGGGTTTAACCATACCAGTAAAGATACCAGTAAGATACCACTTCGACAAATAGACAATAAATCAACGATTTATCTAGGTTTATCACGGCTTTGTTGCCGCCAGTGGTCTACGACTGGTATCTTTTTACCATGCAGTCCTATTTGCAAAGCGAGTTCCGCCGCCAGACCGACGCGCGCCGCGCACCGG
Organism: Lysobacter capsici; assembly: GCF_014779555.2. Taxonomy (NCBI): domain Bacteria; kingdom Pseudomonadati; phylum Pseudomonadota; class Gammaproteobacteria; order Lysobacterales; family Lysobacteraceae; genus Lysobacter; species Lysobacter capsici. Next base: position 155,599 of record NZ_CP094357.1, on the reverse strand, counting down.
CCTATCAACACCTGCGCCGGACCCTGCAGCACGCGATCGACAACGGCGAACTGACCGCCGGCCAGGCCCTGCCCGGCGAACGCGAGCTCGGCAAGCTGCTCGACCTGTCGCGGGTGACCGTGCGCAAGGCCATCGCCGGCCTGGTCGCCGACGGGCTGCTGGTGCAGCGCCAGGGCGCCGGCACCTTCGTCGCCGAACGCATCGTCAAATCGTTCTCGCGCCTGACCAGCTTCACCGACGACCTGCGCGCGCGCGGGCTCGATCCGCGCTCGACCTTCCTCGAACGCGGCGTCGGCGAGGTCACCCCGGAAGAAGCGATGGCGCTGAACCTGTCGCCGGGCGCGGCGGTGATCCGCTATTACCGCCTGCGCACCGCCGACGGCGTGGCGCTCGCGCTGGAGCGCACGGTGGTGCCGCTGGCGGTGCTGCCCGATCCGGCCCTGGTCGAAAACTCGCTGTACGAAGCCTTCGCCAAACTCGACATCCGCCCCGCGCGCGCCCTGCAACGGCTGCGCGCGATCGCCTTCGACGCCGAACAGGCGCGGCTGATGAATCTGCCCGAAGGCGCACCGGGATTGTTCATCGAACGCCGCACTTTTCTCGACGACGGTCGTGTCGTCGAGTTCACCCGATCCTTCTACCGTGGCGACGCTTACGACTTCGTCGCCGAACTGCAGAGCGAACCCACGCCGTGAGCACCCACACCCTGCTGGACCCGACGAGCACCCGCATGTACGCCGAGGCGCACGAAGCCGGCGACGCGGTCGCGCGCCAATTCGCCGCCAACGCCGACAGCGTCGACGATCTGGCGCAACGCCTGCAGAAACAACCGCCGCGCTTCATCGTGACCTGCGCGCGCGGCAGCTCCGATCACGCCGCGACCTACGGCAAATACCTGTTCGAAACTCAGCTGGGCCTGGTCACCGCGTCGGCCTCGCCGTCGGTGGGTTCGGTGTATGCGATCCGGCCCAAGCTTGAAGGCGCGCTGTTCGTGGCGATCTCGCAGTCGGGCAAGAGTCCGGATTTGCTGCGCAACGCCGAGATCGCCAAAGCCGCCGGCGCGTATGTGGTCGCGCTGGTCAACGTGATCGATTCGCCGTTGGCGCAGCTGGCCGACACCGTGCTGGGCCTGCACGCCGGCCCGGAAACCAGCGTCGCGGCGACCAAGAGTTATCTGTGCTCGCTGGCCGCGCTGCTGCAGCTGACCGCGCGCTGGAGCAACGACGCGGCGCTGTTCAACGCCGTGCATGCCTTGCCCGATGCGCTGCGCGAAGCCTCGCGGCAGGATTGGTCGCCGCTGGTCGAAGGCCTGACCGATGCGCGCAATCTGTTCGTGATCGGCCGCGGTCTGGGCCTGGGCGCGGCGCAGGAAGCCGCGCTCAAGTTCAAGGAAACCTGCGGCCTGCACGCCGAGGCTTTCAGCAGCGCCGAGGTCAAGCACGGGCCGATGGCGATCGTCGGCCCCGGTTTTCCGGTGCTCGCCTTCGCCCAGGACGACGGCACCGGCGACGGCACGGTCGCGGTCGCGCGCGAGTTCCGCGCGCGCGGCGCGCCGGTGTGGCTGGCCGCGCCGGGCATCCACGGCGGCGACGCCTTGCCGCTGGCGCGTTCCTCGCATCCGGCGATGACGCCGCTGATCACCGTGGCGAGCTTCTACCAGGCGGTCAACGCGCTCGCGGTGGCGCGCGGCTACAACCCGGATCTGCCGCCGCATCTCAACAAAGTCACCGAGACGGTCTGAGGAACGCATCGCCATGTCCGTCACCGCCGGCGCCCTCGCCTTCGTCAACGGCCGCGTTCTGAGCGAACGCGGGTTCGAATCGGATCTGAGCGTCATCGTCGAGGACGGGCATATCGTCGCGGTGTTGCCGGGGCCCGCCCCGAACGGCGTCGAGGTCGTGGATCTGCGCGGTCAGTACCTCGTGCCCGGCTTCATCGACACGCAAGTCAACGGCGGCGGCGATGTGTTGTTCAACGATGCGCCGGATGTCGACGGCCTGCGCCGCATCGCCCAGGCGCACCGCCGCTTCGGCACCACCGGGATGCTGCCGACCCTGATCAGCGACGACGTGTCGGTGATGCTGCGCGCGATCGACGCGGTGCGCGAGGCGATCGCGCAGAACGTGCCCGGCATTCTCGGCATCCACCTGGAAGGGCCGTACCTGGCCGCCGCGCGCAAGGGCGTGCACAACCCCGACAAGTTTCACACGCCCAGCGAGGCCGAACTCGATCAGATCGCCTCGCTCGAGGTCGGCAAGACCCTGCTGACCCTGGCGCCGGAGCGTTTCGACAACGCCACCTTGCAGGCGTTGGCCGCGCGCGGCGTGGTGCTCAGCGCCGGCCACACCGCCGCCGATTACGACCGTCTGCGCGACGCGTTCGCTCATGGCGTCAGCGGCGTGACCCATCTGTTCAACGCGATGACCCCGCTCGGCAGCCGCGAACCCGGCGGCGTGGGCGCGTGCATCGAAGATCCGAACGCGTGGTGCGGGGTGATCGTCGACGGCGAACACGTCCACGACGCCTCGTTGCGCATCGCCATCGCGGCCAAACCGCGCGGCAAGATCCTCCTGGTCACCGACGCGATGCCGCCGGTCGGCGGCGAGCAGGACGACTTCACGCTGTACGGCCAGACCATGACCTGCCGCAACGGCAAATGCACCACCGCCGACGGCACCCTCGCCGGCTCCGCGCTCGACATGGCGACCGCGGTGCGCAACACCGTGCAGCGGCTCGGCCTGCCGCTGGACGAAGCCTGCCGCATGGCCTCGGCCTACCCGGCCGACTTCATCGGCCTGGGCCACGAACTCGGCCGCATCGCGCCGGGGTATCGCGCCGATCTGGTGGCGTTGGACGATGGTTTGCGGGTGACCGGTAGCTGGATCGGCGGCTTGCGCTGAGCGCTTCGCGTCGCGCGATCGTTCAAGCCGTTGCTCGTTGAAATCCCGCGCATTGCAACACCTGCTCGTGCTGTTCCCCCCTTTGAAAAAGGGGGGCTGTGGGGATTCGCTTTTCGCTCAAATCGCTGCGACATCCCAGCGAAAAGCGAATCCCCCGCGCGATCCATACGATCTCGCTTCGAGCTTACGCAGGGCGCTCGCCCCCTTTTCCAAAGTGGGCTATGTGATTGCGCGTGCCGTCTGCATGCGACAACGACGACTATGACGGCATCGACGGCATCGACGGCATCGATGGCATCGACGGTGTCGGCGATGTCGGTGGGGTCGGCGATGTCGGCGGTGAGACATCAGCGATGAAGTAACGCACGCGCTTTTGCTGTTCCCCCCTTTGGAAAAGGGGGCAGGGGGGATTCGCTTTTCGCTCAAATCGCTGCGACATCCCAGCGAAAAGCGAATCCCCCCGCGCTATGCAGACGATCTCGCTTCGAACTTGCGCCGGGCGCTCGCCCCCTTTTCCAAAGTGGGCTATGTGATTGCGCGTGCTGTCTGCATGCGACAACGACGGCTATGACAGTACCGATGGTGTCGGCGATGTCGGCGATGTCGGTGGGGTCGGCGATGTCGGCGGTGAGACATCAGGGATGAAGTAACGCACGCGCTTTTGCTGTCCCCCCCCTTTGGAAAAGGGGGGCAGGGGGATTCGCTTTTCGCTCAGATCGCAGCAACAGCCCGGAAAAAAGCAAATCCCCCGCGCCGCAAACGCCCACCTCGCTACCGAATAAACGCCGGGCGCCCGCCCCTTTTTCAAAGGGGGCAATCCAATGCGCCTGTCCGAACAACGTTATCGACATTACGAACGCACCACTACTCTGCGCGCCCACGAATAGTCGCGGTAACGACAGACCAAGCGCGATCAATGCAAGCCCACCTTCCCCTGCATCGCCTCGAAGATCGCGTCGGTCCTGTAGCCCTTGCCTTCCTTGAACACCAACGGCATCCGCTCGATCGCGCCGGCATCGCGGGTCGGATCGCCATCGATCATCACCACGTCCGCGCGCTTGCCCACTTCCAGGCTGCCGATGCTCGCATCGCGACCCAGATAGCGCGCGCCGTTCAAGCTCGCCACCCGCACCGCCTGTTCGAACGTGAAACCGGCCTCGATCATCAACTGGATCTGACGCTTGCTCGCATAGCCAGGAATCACCCCGCCGTAACCGGTCGGGTCGGTGCCGGCCAGCAACAATCCGCCGGCGTCGACAAAGCGCTTCTCCCACTGGCCGAGCTTGGGAAACAAGCGCACCCATTCCCAATCCGCCGGCTTGGCCTGCATCGCTGCCCAACCCGCCTCGTACTGCTCGCGCACTTCCGGCAACAGCAGCGACAGCACCGCCTCGGGCACCTTGGGCCGCTGCGCCACCAGGGTCTCGAACACCGGCAGGGTCGAGGTCAGCGCGACCTTGCGCGCGACCAGCAGATCGATCAGCGCGCGCATCCGCGGCGAATCCACATCGAGATCGGCGAGCGAACGGGTGATCGCGGCCGGGCAGGCATCGGCCTGCTTGTCGGTCACGAAGTCCGAGGCGAACGCGAAGCCGTGTTCAAGATTGTCGATGCCCATCGCCGAGGCTTCGGCGAAAGTCACCGAACACAGGTGCGCGGTGACCTTGCGCGAACGCCGGTGCGCGACTTCGATGATGCGTTGCAGCTCATCGCGGCGGATGTGCATGTAGGCCTTGTACGAATCCACGCCTTCGTCGGCCCAGTAACTCACCGCGCGTTCGGCATCGTCCGCGCCGTTGACCACCTTGACCGCCAGCACCGCCAATCCGGGGCCGTTGAGCAGCGGCGCGGTCACGTCCATGTCCGGCCCGGCGATCGCGCCGGCTGCGATCTGCGCGCGCATGTTGAGATCGGCATACGGCAGCATCGCGCCGGCGGTGCGCAGGGTGGTCACGCCGCCGGCCAGATACAGCGCCGGAAAGCTGTGCACCATTTCCGAATAGTTGCCGTGCCCGGTCGGATAGAACATGTGCTCGTGCATCATCACCAGACCCGGCAACAAAGTCTTGCCGCGCGCATCGATCACGGTCGCGTGCTTCGGAATCGCGATGCGTCCGCTCGCGCCCAGCGCGCGGATTTTTCCGTTTTCGATCAGCAAGGTCTGATCGCGCCGGATCGGCGCGCCGGTGCCGTCGACCACATCGGCATGGGTGAAGGCCAGCAACGATTGCTCATAGGCCAGGAACGGCGATTGGGCCGGCGCCTTCGCCGCGGCCGGCGCGGCCGCGGGTTTGGGCGGCTCGGCCGCGCCGGCGGCCACGGACAAGCACAACGACAACGACAACGCGAACACGATCGAACGACTCAAGTTCATGACGGCTCCCCAGCCTGCGGCGGATGATCCACCGCGAACGAAACGACGACGGCCCGCGTAGCGCGTCCGCTCCGCAGTATCAGCGTTCCGCCGCCGCGGCATTTGTCCGTGCTTGGCGTGTGCGGGGGGGCCGGGCGCCGATGCAGTGCCGCTTCGCGAATCAATCGCTGAGCCAGACCCGCATGAACTTGCGATGCTTGTTGCTCCAGAAAAACAACGAGGCAGCGCTTTCGGGCCTGAAGTACAGCAGGCTTGCATCGGCAAGGCGCAGCTTCGGACGCTGCGCATCGGCGCCGAAGTTGCAATCGGGCGCCATGTCGAAGCAGGCGTAGGCGATCAGTCCCGGCTTGACGGTGTCGATGGCCATGATCAGGTCCGCACTGCCGCGCTCACTGCGGGGGATTTCGTCCAGCTTGATCCAGGCCGGGCCCTGGCGGGCTTGCGACAGTCGGACCCACAAGGCTTCGCCGCCGCCAGTACGGGTTTTGAGCATCCGGCCGAGATCTTCGACGCCATCGCCATTGAAGTCGGCGCGGACTTCGGTATAGCGCGAGCGCGAATCCTCGCGCGCGGGATCACTCGATTCTTTATCGGTGGGCAGGCGCCAGCCCGCGGGCAGATCGGCGTCTCCACCCGATGTCCTTGCCGCGCTGATCGCGCAAAGAAACAGCAGCATCGCGAGCAAACCGCATCGCGGCGCGCGCATGTTGGAAGGCGTCGTCGCGCTCATGCCTGCGCCTCCGATTTTGGAACCTGCATGGCCCAACGCTCCTGCCCGCCTTCGATCTCCAGCAACTTATACCCGTCGCTGACCGTCGGCGCCTCATCGCCGCCATCGCAATACACCCGGCAGACCAGCGTCTGGGCCAGAAAACGGCCGAAATCCGCCGACCTAGCCCAGCGTCCGGATCGATAGACACTCACGCCGATCTGCGCGCCTTCCAGCGTGACGACCGATACATGCGCGTCGGCGCATAGATAGGTGTGAGGATCGCCCGCGTCGCGGGTCTGCGCGATCAGCGGACCGATCGCCTGGCTCACCGCCGCCAACACCTGATGATGGCTTGCGCCGAACACACGCGCGTCGACGCCATGTTCTACCGACCACGATAAGTTCGGCGTGTCATCCACGGCGGATTCTCGATCCACCGTTGTTCCGCAGCCGGCGCAGAAACTCGCGCGCGCCGTGCGCAACGGGCGTCGGCAGTGTCGGCAGAATGGACCGCAGTCGGCGGCGCGGCGATGCCATATCGCGTTGGGATTGGTCTCGACGAATCCGGTCAGGCGGGCATAGAGATGGCATGCCGAGGTCTGCGGCGGACATTCCGACAGGCTGGCGCCGGTCTTCCTGCGATAGGCCTGGATGTCCTCGATGGTTTTGCTCAACGCGGGCGACATCAACGCCCATTCGCGCTCGTCGAGCATCGGGATCAGCGTCTTGCATCGCCAGCAGTGCAGATTTTTCGCCACGTGGGTGCGTCCTTGCGTTGGATTCTTGTTTTTCGATTCGCGTCAATGGCGATCGAGCCAATGACGCCATGGCAACGGGCCTGTCCGCACATCCGCCGCCAGCATCACCGCATCAACCCCGCATGCTGCGCCAACACCCCGCGCGCGCTGTTGCGCCAGTCGGTGTCGCCCAGCACGACATCGGCGTAGGCCGCGCGCATCTGCCGCGCCACGCGATCGAACGGCATCGCGCCGATGCCGGCGCCGAGCGCGGGGCTGGTCAGCGACGCGATCGTGTCGGTTCGGCCGCGGTTGTGCGCGTCGATCGCGATCAGCGCGGCGCGGAAGGCCAGATAGACATGGACCGTGCGGTCCACCGGCATCGGTACGCGCATGGTCGGCGCGCTGACCAGGAACGGGAACTTCGGGTGACCGGTCGCGACCACGATCGCCTGGCCGACCGGCAGTTCGCCGCCATGTTCGGCGCGTATTCGCGCCTGCACCGCGTCCTGCAGCTCCCAGCCGAAGTAGCGCGAATACAGCAGGTCGATGCCGCCGTCCATGAAGCCGAAACTGTTGGCCGGGCTCAGGATCGCGTCGGCCGGTGCGTCGAGGATGTCGCCGACCTCGACCGTCGCTTCGGATTCGCTGAAAACCGCCCGCCACGCCTCGGCCATGCCGGGGTCGAGCGTGCGCAGGTGCAGCATCAGGTGCATGTGGATTGTGTTCCTGGCATGGGTGGGCGGACGCCGCATCGGTCGAACCAAGCGTCGGTGAAACAGGCGCGGTGACGGCGCGGAACGGACCCGGCCACGATCGCCTTTCATCCTGAAAATCCGTCCATTTCACACAACTTTTATACCTGTCGGCGCCGCTGATAGCACAGTACGCATACGGTCTAGCAAACGGAGATGCACGATGGCTGAGCCCACCGGTCCCAGCAATGGACAGACACCGCCGCCGAGCGGTACACCGACCCCGCCACCGCCGGACGTGCGCCTGCAGCCATTCGGCATTCCATTACCGCAGCCGCAGTGGCCGGACATGTCCGCGACCGGGCCTTGGCCGCTGCCGCCGGCGTCGCCACCGGGCACGGTGCCGGGTTTCCGGATACCGCCCTCGCAAGATCCGCTGAGCGTGCTCGGCCCGGGCCTGGGGGCGGCCGGATTGACGGCGCCGGTCACCCTGCCCGGACGGTCGGAAGGATCGGGGATCACCTGGTCGGGCAACATCCCGCTGCTCGGGCACTTTCAGCGGCAGACGATCGCCGGCGCGGACGGCAGCGTGACCTCGATCGGCGCCACTCTCACCGATCCGCGTACCGGCGCGGTGTCGGGGTTCGCGGGTGGCAGTACCGGCCCCTTCAACCTGGCCATCGGCGGCAACCAGAACGGCTTCGTGGTCGCCGGCAGCCAGACCAACGGCGTCGACACCTTGTCGCTGGGCGTGGCCGGCAACCTGCAGACCCAGACCTACACCGGCTTCGGCAGCCTGCAGCTCGGGGTGAACCAGTGGACCGTGCAGTACGCGCAATCGCCGGCCGGGGCCAGCGCATCGCTGGGCGCCGCGCGCGACCTCGGCGGCGGGGCTTCGCTCAGCGCCGGCGTGAACTACAACGGCGCGACCGACACCACCCGCTTCAACGCCGCCTACACCGGCGGGCCGCAGGGCTTCAATCTCAACGGAGCGGTCGTGCTCAGTCCGCAGGGCACCCGGATCGAAGGCGCCGCCAACGCGCCGCTGGGAACCAACGACTGGCTGCGCGTGGGCCTGGCCGGCTCGGTCGGGCCGGGCGATGCGCACAGCTACGGCCCCACGGTTTCGGCCACCCTCGCGCCGGGCTTCACCGCGACCGGCCAGGCCCGGTTCGAGCGCGACCTGAGCGGACGCGACTCGTTCACCGCCGGCGCCGACTTCCGCTATCGGATGCCCGACAGCCCTTTCAGCGTGCGCGCGGGCGGTTCGGTGACCGACGGACGGCCGCAGGGCTATATCGGGTTCGATCTGACCTTCCCGTTCGGCGGCGGCTCGCGCTCGCCGGCCCCGTCCAGGGATCACCTGCCCGACCGCCGCAGCGCGGTGGAGCCGTCGACGCCTGTCGAGGGTCGCGCGCCGACGGGCCCGCGTACCGCATCGGCCACCGACGACCCGAACGCGCTGATCCATGGATTGATGACCGGCGACCGCAACGCCCTGGACGCAGCGCGCAACTTGCCCGCGGGTCAGGAGATGCGCCGGCAGGCGGTGGCCGCCGTCGATCGCCAGGAGCAGCAGGCGGCGCAAGCGCCCGAGACTCAACAAGCGGTGCAGCCGGATGCGCCGTCGCGCGGAGCGCGCTCGATCGGCTAGATGGCGTCGGCGGAAACGCCGGCGCGGTGGATCGGAGCCGGCGGGTCTCGCCCCGAATCGGGCGAGACATGACCGGCTCGAATCAGGCGACGGCTACGGACAAGGCTCGGCCGCAACGAACCGGCAAAAAACGCCGCGTCGCCGCGTCGCGAGCTATCGCTGCGCCGACGCGGAACCCCGCGCCAACACCGCATTGAAGACCTCGACAACGGTCGCGGTCGCCACGCGCCGCTCGCCTTCGGCCACGTCGAACACGCGACCGGGCCACACACTGCCCGGATAGACCTCGGGGGTGACGAACCAGACCAATGCCTGCGCCCGCGCGCCCGGTTCGACCGTATCGGCATCGATGAACTCATGCCGCACCGAGGTCCAGTAGTCCGCACGCACCGCATAGGCCGGCGAGTAACCGCTGAGGACCGCGTTCGTTCGCCCACCCTGCTCCGGCGCGAGCAGTTCGAACAGCACTCGTGCATCGGCGGGGCGTTGATTGGAGGCTGACGGCATCGTGTTGTCTTCGCTTGTGTGCAGCGGCAATGCGCTCGCCGCGCCGCCGTGTTACGACCAGACCGCCGCACGGTTCCGAGCCACGCGCTTGCGGACCACACGGTAGCGCACGTCCCTGTCGGCCGCAGCCAGGGCGCCCGCATCGCGGCACACCCGGTCCGCCTTTCGGCCCCAATCCCCGCGATTGCTATAATTCCGAGTCTTTGCTCGGTCCCCGGCGCGCCACCGCCGGCCCGGCCCGCCGCTGCACCGTCCGCCGAACGCCCCCGCCAGCCAACCCGCGGCACCGCCGCGAGAGCCCGCCATGACCAGCACCGCAGAACTCAGCTCGCCCTCGTCGGCGAATACCTCCCTGACCAACAGCGTCCTCGACCCGGATTACGGGCTGGAGCACAAGTACACCCGTCAGGAAGGCCGCATCTACCTGTCCGGCGTGCAGGCGCTGGTGCGCCTGCCGCTGATGCAGCGCCTGCGCGACCAGGCCGCGGGCCTGAACACGGCCGGCTTCATCTCCGGCTACCGCGGCTCGCCGCTGGGCGGGTTCGACCTGGAGCTGTGGCGCGCGCGCAAGCACCTGGAAGCGGCCGGGGTGAAATTCACCCCCGGCCTCAACGAAGACCTCGGCGCGACCATGGTCTGGGGCACCCAGCAGACCAATCTGTTCCCGGGCGCCAAGGTCGAAGGCGTGTACGGCATGTGGTACGGCAAGGGCCCGGGCGTGGACCGCACCGGCGACGTGCTCAAGCACGCCAACGCCGCCGGCACCAGCAAGTACGGTGGCGTGCTGGCGCTGGCCGCCGACGACCACGCCTGCCGCTCCTCGACCCTGCCGCATGGCTCGGAGGGCGAGTTCACCAGCGCGATGATGCCGATCCTCAACCCGGCCGGCGTCCAGGACATCCTCGACATGGGCCTGATCGGCTGGGCGATGTCGCGTTACACCGGCCGCTGGGTCGGCTTCAAGACCATCGCCGAGACGGTTGAATCCTCGGCGTCGGTCGACGTGAATCCGCTCGCGCTGAACATCATCACCCCCGACGATTTCGTTCTGCCGCCGGGCGGCCTGAGCATCCGTTGGCCCGATCCGCCGATGGATCAGGAAATGCGCCTGCACCAGTACGCGGTCAAGGCCGCGCAGGCGTTCGCACGGGCCAACAAGATCGATCGCATCGTCATCGATTCGCCGAACGCGCGCCTGGGCATCATCACCACCGGCAAGAGCTACCTCGATGTGCTGCAGGCGCTGGAGTATCTGGGCCTGGATCAGCGCGCGTGCTCGGACCTGGGCATCCGCGTGTACAAGGTCGGCATGACCTGGCCGCTGGAACCGGTCGGCCTGCGCGCGTTCGCGCGCGGCCTGGACGACATCCTGGTGGTCGAGGAAAAGCATGCCTTCATCGAAAGCCAGATGAAGGAGTCGATGTACAACTGGGACGGCGAGCGTCGTCCGTCGATCGTCGGCAAGTACGACGAAAGCGGCGAGTGGATTCTGCCCTCGACCGGCGAGCTGACCCCGGCGCGCATCGCCGGCGTGATCGCGCGTCGCATCCAGCGCTTCCACGACAGCGAGCACATCCGCGACGTGCTGCGCTGGATGGAGGAAAAGGAAAGCGAACTCGCCCTGCCGCGCGCCGCGTTCCCGCGCGTGCCGCATTACTGCTCGGGCTGTCCGCACAACACCTCGACCGTGGTGCCGGAAGGCTCGCGCGCGCTCGGCGGCATCGGTTGCCATTACATGGTGACCTGGATGGACCGCGACACCAACACCTTCACCCACATGGGCGGCGAAGGCGTCACCTGGTCGGGGCAGGCGGCGTTCACCGAAACCCAGCACGTGTTCCAGAACCTCGGCGACGGCACCTATTTCCACAGCGGTTCGCTGGCGATCCGCCAGTCGGTCGCGACCGGCGTCAACATCACCTACAAGATTCTCTACAACGACGCGGTCGCGATGACCGGCGGCCAGCCGGTCGACGGGACCTTGTCGGTGCCGCAGATCGCGCATCAGGTGCGTTCGGAAGGCGTGCACACGATCGTGTTGCTGTCCGACGACATCGGCAAGTGGAACAAGCGCGAAATCTTCCCGAGCGACATGGAGTTCTACGACCGCTCCGAACTCGACGCGGTGCAAAAGCGCCTGCGCGAAGTGAAGGGCACCAGCGTGCTGATCTTCGATCAGACCTGCGCGACCGAGAAGCGTCGCCGCCGCAAGCGCGGCAAGATGGTCGATCCGCAAAAGCGCGTCATGGTCAACACGCTGGTGTGCGAAGGCTGCGGCGATTGCGGCAAGAAATCGTTCTGCGTGTCGGTGCTGCCGAAGGAAACCGAGTTCGGCCGCAAGCGCGAGATCGACCAGTCCAACTGCAATAAAGACTATTCCTGCGTGAACGGGTTCTGCCCGAGCTTCGTCACCGTCGAAGGCGGCGGTGTGCGCAAGAAGAAGGGCTCGGCCAAGGATCGCCTCGCCGATCTGCCGATGCCGACGCTGCCCTCGCTCGACACGCCGTGGAACATCCTGATCACCGGCGTCGGCGGCACCGGCGTGGTCACCATCGGCGCGCTGCTCGGCATGGCCGGACACCTGGAAGGCAAGGGCGCCAGCGTGCTCGACCAGACCGGTCTGGCCCAGAAGGGCGGCGCGGTCACCACCCACATCCGCATCGCGAAGACGCCGAACGACATCCACGCGGTGCGCATCGCCGCGGGCGAGGCCGACCTCGTGCTCGGCTGCGACATGGTCGTGGTCAACGATTACTGGGCTTTGTCGAAGGTGCGCGCCGGCCGCAGCCAGGTCGTTCTCAACAGCTACGAAGCAATGCCGGGCACGTTCACCACCCGTCCGGACATGCAGTTCCCGGCGACCGACATCGTCGCCGCGATCAAGCAGGCGCTCGGCGGCCAGGATCCGCTGATCGTCGATGCGACCCAGCTCGCCACCGCGCTGCTCGGCGATGCGATCGCGACCAACCTGTTCATCCTGGGCTACGCCTGGCAGCGCGCGCTGGTGCCGATCACTTTCGATGCGCTGATGCGCGCGGTCGAGCTCAACGGCGCGGCGATCGAAATGAACAAGACCGCGTTCGCCTGGGGCCGCCTGGCCGCGATCGATCCGCAATCGGTCGCCGAAGCCGCCGGCGTGACCCGCAAGGTGCCGACCGCGGCCGAAGCCACCCCGCGCGACCTGCCGCATCTGGCGCCGGGCGAATGGGAAGGCAACGAATGGGGCGCCACCTCGGCGCCGCGCGCGACTCGCAACGAAGACGAACTGCGTCATGTGCCGTCGCAAGCCGACAGCGACAATGTCGCCTTCCTGCCGCTCGACGACCTGCGCCTGTCGCGTTCGCTCGATGAACTGATCGCGCGCCGCGTCGCGTTCCTGACCGAGTATCAGGACGCCGCCTACGCCAAGCGTTACTCGGACTTCGTCGCCAAGGTGCGCAGCGCCGAGCAGGCCAAGGCGCCGGGTTCGACCGATCTGGCCGAGGCGGTCGCGCGCTATTCGTTCAAGCTGATGGCGTACAAGGACGAGTACGAAGTCGCGCGCCTGTACACCAGCGGCGATTTCCAGCGCAAGCTGGAGCAGCAGTTCGAGGGCGACTACAAGCTCAAGTTCCACCTCGCGCCGCCGCTGCTGGCCAAGAAGGACGCGCAAGGCCGCCTGATCAAGCAGGAATTCGGCCCGTGGGTGTTCACCGCGTTCAAGTGGATGGCGAAACTGCGCAAGCTGCGCGGCGGCACCTTCGACATCTTCGGCTACACCGAAGAACGCAAGATGGAGCGCCAGCTGATCGCCGACTACGAGCAGACCATCAGCGACCTGCTGCCGACCCTGGACGGCGGCAACGTCGACCTGGCCGCCGAGATCGCCGGCATCCCCGAGCACATCCGCGGCTACGGCCACGTCAAGGAAGAGCACCTGCACAAGGCCAAGGCGCGTGAGGCGGAGTTGCTGAAGGAATACCGCAATCCGCTGCGGATCGTGCAGGCGGCTTGAGGGTTGCTTGGTTGAAATAAAAAGCCCCGCGAAAGCGGGGTTTTTTTATGGGCTAAGGGCAGGAGCAAATCCCCCCTGCCCCCCTTTTTCAAAGGGGGGAATCCCCAGAAGGGTTATTTCAGGTCGTGTGGGTGACGTCGCTTCGATTTCGACCAGATCCTCCCGTGCTGTTCCCCCCCCCTTTAAAAAAGGGGGGCAGGGGGGATTTGCTTTTAAAGCGCCGAGTGAGATCGCTGCGAAACGCGCAAGCCAGTCGCGCCGACGAAGCAGCCCCGAACACCGCCAAATCCGATCGACTCAGACCGATATCGGACAGATTCACGCCAACCCGATCCAATCGCATCGCAGTGCGCTAAGCTGCGGATCAAAAAACCTCGAAAAACCCGTCGGCCCCGACGCCTTGCGCGGACCGAATCCCGCCGCGACGCGGCGCTCAGATAGCCAGGCGACGGATGATCTCGCTGGCGGCGTCGCGCACCTTGGCCGAATCGGTCGGCATGCGCGAATCGGTTTGCGACACCTTGATCAGTTCCATCCGCGCCGTTTCCAGCGCGGCGTCGGCATTGTGCGAGATGGCGTGGCGTCGCCAGTCCTGTTGCGTCGCCGAGCCTTCGGCCAACGAGTGCAGAAAATCAGCGAACCCGTCGTGCGCCTGCTGCGTTTCCTTCGAAACCGCCGTCATGACCGTTTTCCTCGAAATCGAACCGTGCGCGATCAGATCGCGCCTGCCAGCGCACGCCTGACGACGTTCGCCGAATCACCACGGCTCACCATCGCATAGTTGTAGTCGCCGCGCGACCAGTATTGCGCGAACAGATCGCCGTCGCGGCGGTCGCCGCGCGGCAGCAGATGGCGCCGCGGCCCGGGCGGCCGGATGTAGAAGCTGATCGCGTTGCCGGACGGGTCGGCATACACCACCAGCGCCGCCGCGCCCTGTTCAGTCGACAGCATCCGCACGCCCGACGGACGGAAGCCGGCCGCGCTCAGATCCGGCAGCCGCATGGGCGCGCGGAAGTTGGCGTCGAGCCAGGACTGCAGGTCGCCGGCACCGTCCGTGCGATCCAGGCGCAGATCGTGACGCACCGCGAACAAACGATGGGCGGCGATCGCATCGGCCATCGGCAACGGCCGCGCTTGCGCCTGCAACGACGGCGCGTCGGCCGACTGCGACCACGTCCGCGCCTGCCAACCGCCCAGGCCGCCCACGCCGATGCTCAGCACGATCGCCGCGGCCATCGCGTAACGCGCGTTGCGCTTGCGGGTGAGGCCAGCGCGCACGCGCGCCGGATCGAGCTCAGGTTGCGCGCTCAGCGCGTCGCCGGCCAGCGCGGCGCGCAGTTGCTGCGCATCGCGCTGCCATGCGCGCAACTCCTCGGCCGATTCGGGATGACGCGCGAGCCAGGCCTCGACTTCGGCGCGGCGCGCGGCGTCGAGCCGTCCGTCGACGTAAGCATGCAGATCGTGTTCGCTGGGGATGTTCATTCGATGGCGCTCGCGCAATGCGATGGAAAACGATGGGGCGGGTTCATTCGAACAACTTCGCGGCCTGACTTCATTTCAACAACCTCAACGCCGGTCCCGGCGTCTCGCCTTCGCTGAGCCGGCGCAAGGCCTGACGCGCGCGCGACAGCCGCGACATCACCGTGCCGATCGGGACTTCGAGAATGTCGGCGACGTCCTGATAGCTCAGCCCTTCCACCGAAACCCACAGCAACAGACTGCGCTGCTCGACCGGCAGACGCTGCATCGCCTCCAGCGCCGAACGCGCGACGAACTCGCGCTCGGCCGAAGGCTGATGCTCGTTGCCGGCCAGGCCCAGGCGCGACAACAACCCGGCGTAGCGCTGCGAACGCCGCTGCGCATCGAGGAACTGGCGATAGACGATCGCGAACAACCACGGCCGCAGCGCCTGATCGTCGTGGCGGCTGTGCCAGCGGGTGATCGCGCGCTCCAGCGCGGCCTGGACCAGATCGTCGGCCGCGTGCGGATCGCGCGCGAGCCAACGCGCGAACCGCCGCAACGACGGCAGTTGTTCGCGCAGGGCGGTGTCGAGCTCGTGGGCGGGCATGGCGGACGGAGCGGGCGCTCGGAGAGGACGTCATGGGTGAGACGCCGCAGCCCGCAGTTTATTCCGTCGCTTCGGTCGGGTCGTTATGCCGATTAATCCGCCGAGGCGGGAATAAACCGCGCGGCCGGGCGTCGTACCGGTATCGCGCCCCCACCGAGACCCCGCCATGTCGCCGTCCGAACCCGACTCAGCCAACGATTCCACCGTTCCTTCGTCCGCGCCCTCGCGGTTGCCCGCGCCGCTCGGCCGCTATGCCCTGATCGCTTTCGTGATCAGCGCCGCGGCCGCCGCGTTCGGCTATGTCGCCGGCCCGCTCGACCCGCAGCGGCTCACCCCTGAGCGCATCGTCGATCATCTGCAGGCCAACGGCGGCCTGCATCCGAGGTATCGCCGCAACCACGCCAAGGGCGTGTGCGTGATCGGTTATTTCGACAGCAACGGCGCGGCCGCGGCGTATTCGAAGGCCGGCGTGTTCGCGCGCGGACGCACGCCGGTGGTCGGGCGCTTCGCCCTGCCCGGCGGCAACCCCTACGCGCCCGACGGCGGCGTGCCGATCCGCAGTTTCGCCCTGCGCTTCACCCAGGCCGACGGCCAGCAGTGGCGGACCGGCATGAACAATATGCCGGTGTTTCCGGTCGCCACGCCTCAGGCGTTCTTCGAGCAACTGCGGGCCGGCGCGCCCGACCCGGCCACCGGCAAACCCGATCCGGCCAGACAGAAAGCGTTCTTCGCCGCGCATCCGGAAACCGCGGCATTTCGCGCCTGGGCGAAAGACCGCAAGCCCTCGGCGAGCTATGCCACCGAACGTTATTACGGCCTCAACGCGTTCTATTTCATCGACGCCGCCGGTGCGCGTCAGGCAGTGCGCTGGCGAGTGGAACCCGATAACGGCGCGGCGACGGCGCCGCTGACGGCGCAGGATCACGACGTGCTCGCCGACGAACTCGATCGGCGCCTGGCACAGGGGCCGCTGCAGTGGCGATTGTGGGTGACCCTGGCCGCGCCGGGCGATCCAACCGCCGACGCCACCCGCGTGTGGCCATCCGACCGACGCGAAATCGACGCAGGCCGCATCGTGCTCGCGCGCGCGCAAGCGCAGGACGCCGGCGCATGCCGCGACATCAACTACGACCCGCTGATCCTGCCCGACGGCATCGCCGGCTCCGACGATCCGCTGCTGGCCGCGCGCTCGTCCGCGTACGCCGAATCCTACCGCCGCCGCACCGCCGAAGAAGCGCGGGCCGGCGGCCATCCGCCGAAGGAGCTGCCGCGATGAACCGCAATGACGAAGTGTTCTGGTGGCCGGCGCGCGTACTGCACTGGCTGATGGCGTTGATGATCGTGAGCATGCTGTTCATCGGCGCCGGCATGGTCGCGACGGTGTCGGACAAGCACACCTGGCTGCTCGCCTTGCACAAGCCGCTGGGGATTTCGATCCTGGCCTTGGCGGTGCTGCGCCTGACGCTGCGTCTGCTGCGCAAGCCACCACCGCTGCCGGTCGACTTGCCACTATCGCAGCGTTTCGCCGCGCACGCCTCGCACTGGTTGTTGTATGCGCTGATGTTCGCGCTGCCGCTGATCGGCTGGGCGATGCTGTCGGCCGGCGGTTATCCGGTCAGCCTCGGCGCCGGCGTCGTGCTGCCGCCGATCGCGCCGTTCGACCCGAGCGTATTCGCGCTGTTGCGTTGGCTGCATCGCACGCTGGCTTACCTGTTGTTCGCGACGGTGCTGCTGCATCTGGCGGCGGCGCTGTATCACGGATTGATTCGACGCGATGGGGTGTTGCGCAGCATGGTGTGGCGGCGTGGGGTGCGCGATGACGGCGCGTTGCCGCCTGCATCGGACGAGGCGGGTACCTCGTCTGTCAAGGATGCGTCCGTGCGTTGAGATCGGGGCTGCGTTTGGGGTGCGCCGGTTGGCGGGGTTCGCGGTCGCGACTTGCGCCGCTCCTACAGGTAGATACGTGACTTACGGCTCCGACTGTAGGAGCGGCGCGAGCCGCGACCGCGACACCGCACAAACGACGATCGCCACGGCAATCACCTACATGCGACGCAGACGACCGACGCGATCAACGCGTCTTCGTCAGTCCGTGCCCACCGACCGGCTCGATCTCATGATGCTCATCGAAACTCGCGATCATCGGCTTGGCCTTGACGATCGCGGCCTTCACCGACGGCAGCGTCAACGAGGCGCGATGGCTGTCCTGGCTGTCCCAGACTTCGCTGATCCAGATCGCATCGGCGTCCTTGGGGTCGCGCGCCACGATGTAGCTCAGGCAGCCGGGCATCGCATCGATGCCGTCGAGCAGGATCGCGATCAGGGCGTCGCGCTGGCCGGCGGCGGCTTTCATCTTGCCGATCAATCCGTACATGGTTCGGGTCTCCGTGGTGGCGGCATGCCCCGGCAGCGCCAACGCGAGCGCGGCCACGCCGGTGAGGACGATGAACTGGCGTCGGTAGAACGGCATGCGGGTCTGGGGCGGGCGAGTGCGCGCCGACTCTAGCGCCCGATCGCGGACCGCCACAAGGACAGATCGAGGCACGCCGACCGGAACATGCGGACGCGGCGATCAGCGCGACGGCTCAGCGCGACGGCAGGGTCTCGCGGCCGAGCGCGTACGGCATCAGCCGGGCAATATTGCGCGCATCGTCGATGCCGCGATGGTGGGTGCCGGCGAAGGTCAGCCCGGCCATGCGCACCGCGCCGCCGAGCCCGGGTTTCTTGGTCAGGCCCTGCGCCTGCGCGAAGGCTTGCTTGATGTTGCGATGGGCCGCGCCGATCGGATTGGGCAGGCGATGGAAATCGCAGTCCTGCCGCAACTGGTGCAGGTCGTAATCGCCCCACGAACCCCAGACGAAATCGCGATAGCGGTACAACCAAGGCTTGAAGGCGTCGAGCATCTGCGCGAACGACGGCGCCGCGTCGACATCGGCCTGGCGGATCGAGGTCAGCTGGGTGCAGAACGCGGTCAGGCGCGGATGCCGCACGGGACGCACGAAGCTTTGGAATTCGTCGATGACCTTCAGCGTTTCGGTCTCGACCATCACCGCGCCGATCTCGATGATTTCCATCTGGGCGCGGGCGATCGATTGGTCGTCGGCGCAGGTGGCCTCGAAATCGATCAGCAGGTAGTGGGCGGGCTCCGCGCCGGTGGTGCTTCCTTTATTCATGGGCGAAGTATGCCATGCGGGTTTTCGGGCGCGGGCCCTCACCCCGGCCCTCTCCCGCGTCGCGGGAGAGGGAGGCATGGCCACGCGGTCAGCGGGGGGCGAAGATCTTGCTCAAGCGATCGGGCGTGCCGTCGATGCGTTCGAGCTTGGGATAGCGCAGGCCGTCGCGGTAATCGATGCGCACGGTCTTGATCACGTCGGCGTTCTTGACGATCAGTTCGATCGGATGCTTTCCGTCCTTGGCCGCGGTGACCGCGTCCTTGAGCCGCTCGCCGCTGGCGGTGTAGCCGTTGACCGCGAGCAGGGTGCTGCCCGGGGCGATGCCGGCGTTGAACGCGGGGCCGTCCCAGCGCACGGTGGTGATGGCGCCGTCGCCGGACAGGTTCAGGCCCAGCGAATAGGTCAGGTCGGTGTATTTGCGATCGGCCTCGGCGAACTTCATGAAGTCGCTGGGCGTGTCGGTGTAGCTCAGTTTCCAGCCGCTCGCGGCCAGGCCGTCCAGCGGCGGCGCCTTGGCATCGATGCGTTCGCGCAGGAAACTCGCCCAGTCGAAGGCGGCGACCTGGTTCAAGGCCGCGACCACGTCCTCGAACTGATACGGCTTGACCTGGTAATCGCCGTTCTCGCCGCCGAAGAAGCCGCGCGCGAAATCGTCGAGCGAGCGCTTCTCGCCGCTGAGCGCGCGCAGCTTGGCGTCGACCGCGAGCCACACCAGCTGGCCGCCGCTGTAGTAGTCCTCGCTGAGCTGATAACTGCCGTACGACTTGGGCCGGCGCATCGCGATCACCGGGTCGAGCGTGGTGTCCTGGATCGAACGCCAGCTCATGCCGGGCCGGTCGTCGGTGTAACGCGCCGCGACCATCGCCAGCGCATCGCGCGCGAACTCGGGTTTCCACAGGCCCGCGCGCGCGGTCAGCACATAGCCCCAGTACTGGGTCTGGCCTTCGTACACCCACAGCAGGCCGTCGCTGAGCGGCTGGTTGAAGTTGCTCGAGGTGATGCCGGCCGGGCGGCGGTACTTGCCGTTCCACGAATGCACGAACTCGTGCGCGAGCAGATCGCGGCCGACGATGCTGGCGCCGTCCCAGCCGGTGAAATAGTCCGGGTCCACGCCGTTTTCGCTGGAGCGGTGATGCTCCAGGCCATTGCCGCTCATCTGGCTGGACAGCGAAAACAGGAAATCGTAGTGGTCGTAGTGATGCGAGCCGAACAGCTTGTACGCCTGGCTGACCAGTTCGCGGTGCAGCTTGATCTGTTCGGGCTTGGCTTCGAGGAACTTGGGCGCGTCGGCGACGATGTTGATCCGCACCGGGACTTTCGCGCCCGGGTCGAGATCGATCTGCTTGTAATGGCGGCCGGCGTACACCGGCGAATCCAGCAAGGTATCGAACGGCACCGCGCGATAACGCAGGGTGTCGCCCTGGCGCGAGTCCAGGTCCAGCGCGGTGCCGGCCTGCCAGCCGGGCGGCAGTTTCAGGGTCGGCGCGATCTGGATGCCGCGCGCGTAATAACCGGCCGGGTACAGCGCGACCTGATTCCACTGCACGTTGAGCATGTCCGGCGTCATCACCACCCGGCCCTGGTTGCTGCCGGTGGGGGTGAGCATGTCGAAGTCGAGTTCGATCTCGCTCACGCCGTCGGGCACGGTCAGCTGGAAGGCGTAAACGTCGAGCGGATCGCGGGTCCAGCCGATCGTCTGGCCGTTGCCGCGGATGCGCAGGCCGGCGAGTTTGTCGATCGGGCCGCTGGGCGAGTGGTTGCCCTGGATCCACTGCGGAAACAGCAAGGTCAGCGGCCCGGCCTGGACCGGGATGCGCTGGCGCGCGTGCAACACCCGGCGGGCGATGTCGGTGGCGTCGACCTCCAGTTGCAGGGTGCCCGGATACGGCGTATCGCGCGGCGCCGCGGTCTGCGCGTGCGCGGCCGACAGGGGCAGCGCCGCGGCGAGCATCGCGGGCAACAGGGCGAGAGTGAGTCGACGCATGAGGGCTCCGGCAAGGCCTGGGACTGGATTGAGCATCCTAACCATGCCGCCGGGCTTGCCCCCTGCCATTGGGCATGGACGCGCGCCGCCGGTCCGGGGCGATGGATTGGGCAAAGCGGCGGCGCAGGATCGGGACAATGGCCAGGCCAGTTCGGCGCACCGGCCGGTTACCTCCCGCTTCCCCAATCCCGAATCCCCAATCCCGAATCCCCAATCCCGAATCAAGGCATCGCTTCGCCACTACTGCGCGCGGTGAACTCGCTCTTGCCGCTGCCATCGGGGAAGAACCGCATCCCGGTCACCGCGCCCTTCGCATCGCGCTCCAGGGTCATGCGCGCGATGCGATCGGGATAAACGAAGGTATCGCGCGCCACCGCCGTCAGCGCGATCGGCTTGCCGCCGATGCGCTGCACGGTCAGCGCGCCATCGACCACCCGCAGCACCCAGGCGCGTTGCGCCGATTGCCGGTACACGCCTTCGGCCTGCTGCAGCGAGGACGCGGCGACCGGCACCGCGACGGGAACGGGATAGGCGTCGCCCACCGCCACCGCGGCGAGCGTGCGGCTGAGCTTGTCCAGGCCCGGCCGGTCCGGAAGACCGGTATCGGTGTTGGTCAGCACCGCCACCGTCGTCTTCGACTCGGGCAGGTACAGCAGGTACGACGCGAAACCGAAAATCCCGCCGCCATGCGCATACCCCGTGCGTCCGCGCACCGTGATACGGCTGATGCCGTAGCCGTAATCGCTCTGCGCCGCCTTGCCTTGCGGCGAGGTCATCGCGCGGTAGTTCGCCGGCTGCAGCACCTTGCCCTGATGCAAGGCCAGGTTCCAGCGCAGCAGATCGTCGAGCGTGGACACCAGCGCGCCGGCCGCGTGCGGCTGGCTCATGTCCAGATGGCCCATCGGCGCGACCCGCTCGTCGATGCGGGTGTAGCCGTTGACGTAACCGGGAATCAGCGCGTGCACGTCGCCGTAGCGGGTCTGGGTCAGGCCGAGCGGCTTGAACAAGGCTTCGTCGAGGTAGGCATGCCAGGGTTTTCCGCTGGCCGCTTCGATCACCGCGCCGACCAGCACGTAGCCCGAGTTGTTGTAGGCATAACCCTGGCCCGGCGCGAAATCCACCGGCAGGTCCTTGAACACGTCGATCAAGGCTTGCGTGCTCAGATCGCGCTTGATCGATTCGGTCATGTAGCCGTCGATGCCGGTGTAGCTCTTCACCCCGGAGGTGTGATTGAGCAACTGGCGCACGCTGATCGCGCCGCCGTTCGGATAATCCTTGACGTACTTGGACAAGGGATCGTCGAGACCGACCTTGCCGGCCTCGACCAGTTTCAGCACGCCGGCCGCGGCGAACTGCTTGGTCACCGAACCGATGCGGAACACCTGGTCCGGGGCCAGCGGCACGCCGAGTTCGACGTTGGCCAGGCCGCGCGCGCCGCGGAACAGCACCTGATCGCCGCGCGCGACCAGGATCGCGATGCCCGGGCCGTCGGCGGCGGCGTTGTCGGCAAGCAGTTGCCGCGCGTAAGCCCCGACCTCGACCGCGGAGGCCGGTTGCACCATCGTGGCGGCGGCCGCCTCGGCCGCGAACGCGCGCGGCGACGGCGCGACACAAAGACCGGCGCTCAGCGCCAGCGACATCCAGACGCGCATGCGCCACATCCTGTGCAGGGAAACGACCCCGACCTTAACCAGCCACGCGCGCCGGCGACATGGCCAGAAGTCAGGTCGGCGTTCGCCTCATCGCGATGCGCGCCGATGCCGCGCGCCGCCGATCAGGCCGCGTGGCGGCTCAGGCCGCGCGAGCCGCGTCGCCGAGGATGCTCAACGCCACCGCCTCGGCGGTGCGGATCCCGTCCACCGCCGCCGACAGAATGCCGCCGGCGTAACCGGCGCCCTCGCCGGCCGGGAACAGGCCGCGGGTGTTGAGGCTGTGGCCGTCGGCGCCGCGGGTGATGCGCACCGGCGAGGACGTGCGCGTCTCCACCCCGGTCAGCATCGCGTCGGGCAGGGCGAAGCCCTTGATCTGTTTGTCGAACGCGGGCAGCGCTTCGCGGATCGCGGCGATCGCGTAGTCGGGCAGCGACGCGCTCAGATCGCTCAATCGCACGCCCGGCGTATACGACGGCTGCACCGCGCCGAGCGCGGTCGAGGCGCGGCCGGCGAGGAAATCGCCGACGGTCTGGCCCGGCGCTTCGTATTCGCCGCCGCCGAGCGCGAACGCCTGCGCTTCCCAATGCCGCTGCAAGGCCACGCCGGCCAGCGGCGAGCCGCTGTCGTCGTAAGCCTTGTAGTCATCCGGCGTGATCCCGACCACGATCGCTGCATTGGCGTTGCGTTCGTTGCGCGAGTACTGACTCATGCCGTTGGTGACCACGCGGCCGGGCTCGCTCGCCGCGGCGACCACGGTGCCGCCCGGGCACATGCAGAAGCTGTACACCGAGCGGCCGTTGCGACAGTGATGCACCAGCTTGTAGTCGGCCGCGCCGAGGATCGGATGCCCGGCCTGCGGCCCGAAGCGCGCGGCGTCGATCAGCGACTGCGGGTGTTCGATGCGAAAGCCGATCGAGAACGGTTTCGCCTCCATGAACACGCCGCGCTGGTGCAGCATCGCGAAGGTGTCGCGCGCGCTGTGGCCGATCGCGAACACCACATGATCGGCGCGCAGTTGCTGGCCGTCGGCCAGGCTTACCCCGCGCACCTTGCCGTCTTCGATCAGCACGTCCTCGACCCGCTGCGAGAAGCGGATTTCGCCGCCGAGCGACTCGATCGTCGCGCGCATGTTCTCGACCATCGACACCAGCCGGAACGTGCCGATGTGCGGCTTGCTGACGTAGAGGATTTCCTCCGGCGCGCCGGCTTTCACGAATTCGGTCAGCACCTTGCGGCCGTGGTGCTGCTTGTCGCTGATCTGGCTGTAGAGCTTGCCGTCGGAAAACGTGCCCGCGCCGCCTTCGCCGAACTGCACGTTCGATTCGGGATTGAGCACGCGCTTGCGCCACAGGCCGAAGGTGTCGACGGTGCGTTCGCGCACCGCCTTGCCGCGTTCGAGGATGATCGGGCGAAAGCCCATCTGCGCCAGGACCAGACCGACGAACAGGCCGCACGGGCCCATCCCGATCACGATCGGCCGCAGCGGCAACGCGGCCGGCGCGCGCGCGACGAATTTGTATTCGGTATCGGGCGTGCGCAGCACCTTGCTGGTGTCGGCCGGGCCTTTGTCGCGTTTCTTCGCCGGAGCAGGTTCCACGCCGGCCTGTTCGCGCGCGAGGAGCTCGGCCTCGCGCGGCGTATCCACGTCCAGCGAATAGATCAGCACGATGCCGCCGCGCTTGCGCGCGTCGTAGCTGCGCTTGGCGACGGTGAAACCGGTCAGGTCGGCGGCGTCGATGCGCAGGCGCGCGAGCACGGCATCGGTGAGTGCGCGCTCGGAATGATCCAGCGGCAGGCGGAGGTCGGTGATTCGAAGCATGGCGATATTCTAAGAGGCTTCGTGGGTGGGTGGTTTTTTGGCGGTCGTCGTCGCCAGCACCGCGCTTGCGCGTGCCCTCACCCCGGCCCTCTCCCGCAAGCGGGAGAGGGAGTCCAGGAGGCGACGCCACCTGAGACGCAAGCGATGCTTCGCTCCCTTCTCCCGCCTGCGGGAGAAGGTGCCCGCAGGGCGGATGAGGGCCGCACGCCCGCAACCGCGACCCACTCCCCCACCTAGACAAACCCCTAACCAACGCCGCGCCGCGATTGGCTAGCATGCTCAACCCCCATCGCTACCCCGTCGCCTGCCCCATGATCCGACGCGAGTTCCTCAAATCCGCGGCCGCGGCCTTGGCCTCGTTCGGCCTGCCCCTGCCCGCGCTGGCCCTGACCGGCCCCGCCGCGACCCAGCTCGGGCCGGCCCAGCCGTTCGACTTCGCCGCGCTCAAGGGCCAGGCCCGCGCGCTCGCCCAACGCGCCTACGCGCCGCGCAGCAGCACCTTGCCGGCGCCGGTCGCGGCGATGAACTGGGACCAGTACCAGTCGATCCGCTTCAATCGAGATCACGCCCTGTGGGGCGGCGGCGACGGCAAGTTCCTCGCCCAGTTCTTCCACCTGGGCCTGTTCTTCAAATCGCCGGTGCGCATGTACGAAGTCGACGCCGGCCAGGCGCGCGAAATCGCCTACGACCCGGGCATGTTCGACCGCAAGCGCAGCGGCCTGGACGGCAAGCCGCTGCCGGCCGATCTGGGCTTCGCCGGGTTCCGCCTCAATACCCGTCAGGACCCCGAGCGCGATTTCGCCGCGTTCCTGGGCGCCAGTTATTTCCGCGCGGTCGGCGTGGAGGGCCAGTACGGCCAGTCCGCGCGCGGTCTGGCGATCGACACCGGCACCGGCCACGCCGAGGAGTTCCCGGATTTCGTCGCCTACTGGCTCGAACGCCCGTCGCCGCAATCCAACACCGTGGTCGTGTACGGCCTGCTCGACTCGCCCAGCATCGCCGGCGCCTACCGCTTCGCGATCACGCCCGGCGAGGTGCTGCTGATGGACATCGACTGCGCCTTGTACCCGCGCAAGACCATCGAGCGCCTCGGCCTGGGCCCGTGCACCAGCATGTACCAGACCGGCGAGAACGACCGCCGCATGGACTGGGACTGGCGCCCGGAGATCCACGACACCGACGGCCTGGCGATGTGGAGCGGCAGCGGCGAATGGATCTGGCGTCCGCTGTGCAATCCCGAGCACCTGCGCTTCAACATGTTCAGCGACGACAACCCGCGCGGCTTCGGCTTGCTGCAGCGCGACCGCAATTTCGATCATTACCAGGACGACGGCGTGTTCTACGACAAGCGCCCGTGCCTCTGGGTCGAACCCAAGCAAGGTTGGGGCGCGGGCTCGGTGCAGTTGGTCGAGATCCCGACCCTGGACGAAACCTTCGACAACATCGTCGCGTTCTGGAACCCGCGCGACAAACCGCAGGCCGGGCAGGAACTGCTGTACGGCTATCGGCTGTACTGGGGCGCGCAGCCGCCCGCGGTGCCCAAGCTCGCGCATTGCGTCGCCACCCGCACCGGCCTGGGCGGGCGCATCGGCTTCAAGCGCGATTATTTTTCCTGGCGCTTCGCGGTGGATTTCGCCGGCGGCCCGCTGGCCGCGTTGGCCAGGCGCGACGCCACGGTCGAACCGGTGCTGCAGATCGGCGGCGGCGGAAAACTGGAAACCGTGTCGTGCCGGCCGCTGCACGAGATCGACGGCTACCGGGTGATGTTCGACGCGGTGCCGCCGGGCGATTCGACCGAACAGATCGATCTGCGGCTGTTCCTCAAGGACGCCAGCGGCGCGCTCAGCGAGACTTGGTTGTATCAGTGGTCGCCGCCGGCGAAGAGCGAACGCAAGGTGTACTGAGGTCATTGCAAGCGCGGTGTGGCGTCACAGCCGCCCGCTTGCAAACGCGCTGCGATTTCACGGCAAACCCTGTAGGAGCGGCGCAAGCCGCGACCGCGCCAATACAACTGCGCCGCGAGTTCCGTCGTAACGGTGATGTCGCGGTCGCGGCTCGCGCCGCTCCTACAGTCGCAATCGCGGCACCGCGCGCGCTCCGCGCTCACGCCACCCGCGAACGCCGCGCGCGCGTGAGATGCACCAGCAGCAGCGAGATCGCCGCCGGGGTCATGCCGGGAATGCGCTGCGCCTGGCCTACGGTCTGCGGCCGCACGCGCTCGAGCTTCTGCTGCACTTCCAGCGACAGGCCGCGCACGGCGGCGTAATCGAAATCCTCGGCGATCGCGGTGCTTTCGTTGCGCTGCTGTCGCTCGATCTCTTCGCGCTGGCGATCGAGATAACCGGCGTACTTGACCCCGATCTCGACCTGCTCGGCCACTTCGGCCGCATCCACCGCCGGGCCGAGGCTCGGCACCTGCATCAACTTGGCGTAGTCCAGCTCGGGTCGCTTGAGCAGATCGCGCGCGCTGCATTCGCGGCTGACCTCGATGCCCAGGGTCTGCGCGATCTCGCGGCCCAGCGCATTGTTCGGCGCCGCCCACACGCCAGCCAGGCGCGCGCTTTCGCGCTCGATCGCTTCGCGCTTGCGCTCGAACGCCGACCAGCGCGCCTCGTCGACCAAGCCCAGCTCGTGGCCGGTCGGACTCAGGCGCAGATCGGCGTTGTCTTCGCGCAGCTGCAGCCGGTACTCGGCGCGCGAGGTGAACATGCGGTACGGCTCGAGCGTACCGTGGGTAATCAGGTCGTCGACCAGCACGCCCAGGTAGGCCTCGTCGCGGCGCGGGCTCCAGCCCTCGTTGCCGCGCACGAACCGCGCCGCGTTGACGCCGGCCAGCAGGCCCTGCGCCGCGGCTTCCTCGTAGCCGGTGGTGCCGTTGATCTGGCCGGCGAAGAACAGGCCGGCGACGGCCTTGGTCTCGAGCGTGCTCTTGAGCCCGCGCGGGTCGAAGAAGTCGTACTCGATCGCATAGCCGGCGCGGGTGATGTGCGCATTCTCGAAGCCGCGGATGCTGCGCACCAGATCGAGCTGCACGTCGAACGGCAGCGAGGTCGAGATCCCGTTCGGGTAGATCTCGGCCACGTCCAGGCCCTCGGGCTCGACGAATATCTGGTGGCTGGCCTTCTCGGCGAAGCGCACCACCTTGTCCTCGATCGAGGGGCAGTAGCGCGGGCCGATGCCTTCGATCTGGCCGGTGTACAACGGCGAGCGGTCCAGCGCGCCGCGGATGATCTCGTGGGTGTGCTCGGAGGTATGGGTGATCCAGCACGAGACCTGACGCGGATGGTCGGCCTGGGTGCCCAGGAAGGACATGACCGGACGCGGATCATCGCCGGGCTGCTCCTCCATCGCCGAGTAATCCAGGCTGCGCCCGTCGATGCGCGGCGGGGTGCCGGTCTTGAGCCGGTCGACCACGAACGGGCCTTCGCGCAGGCGCGCGGCCAGCGCGGTCGCGGGCGGGTCGCCGGCGCGGCCGGCGGCGTAAGTGGTCTGGCCGACGTGGACCTTGCCGGCCAGGAAGGTGCCGGCGGTCAGCACCACGGCCGGCGCGTGAAAACGCAGGCCGGTCTGGGTCAGCACGCCGCTCACCCGGCCGGCGTCGAACACGATGTCGTCGACCGCGGCCTGGAACAGGGTCAGGCCCGGCTGCGCTTCGACCGCGCGGCGGATGAAGCTTCGGTACAGGCCGCGATCGGCCTGGCAGCGGGTCGCCCGCACCGCCGGCCCCTTGCTGGCGTTGAGCCGGCGCCACTGGATGCCGGCGGCATCGGCCGCGCGCGCCATGATCCCGCCGAGCGCGTCGATCTCCTTGACCAGATGGCCCTTGCCGATGCCGCCGATGGCCGGGTTGCAGCTCATCGCGCCGACGGTCTCGACCGAATGGGTCAGCAGCAAGGTGCGCGCGCCCGCCCGCGCCGACGCCAGCGCGGCCTCGGTGCCGGCATGGCCGCCGCCGATCACGATGACGTCGTAGCGATAGAAGGAGTCGTTCATGGCTTGGGTGCTGGGAATCGGGAATCGGGAATCGGGAATCAACAGCGTAAAGCCGCGGCTCCCGCAGACATATGGTCTCACGGCGCCGCGCTTTGCCCATTCCCGATTCCCCTTTCCCGATTCCCGGCCTCATCGGTTGGCACGGATCATGCGTAGCTACTCATGCACCTTGCGGGGCAGGCGCTAGACGCCGGCTGGAATTGGAACAGGGGCTGGCCAAGCGCTCGCGGGGGAAGCCGGGGGGCCGAATGTCGGGGGACATTCGGCCCCTTTTTATTGCCTGGCGTTTGGGCGGGCCGTGCGGCCATCAGGCCCTGTGCGGCTCAGGCGTCCGAGCTGGCGCGGCCGCTCGGGCAAATCACCAAGCCATTGACCGGAAACGAAAAAACGCGCGTCGATGCGCGCGTTTTTTCGCCGTGCCTCGTCGCCGAGGGAATGGGCGCCGACGCCTGACAAGGACGGAACAGGGGGGATCCGTGATTCCTCGCCAGGCGCCGACATAGAAGCCTGTGCTTACCGAAAACGTCCAAATGCGACGCAAGCGGTCAGTAGCGGTAGATTGCTGTCACTTCGGCGTGAACGCAAGTGCGCCCCGTTCCACTTTCGGCACAGCCGACCACCGGTCGGACGACCGGCTAGAAACGGTTCAGGCTGACGCCGCCCGAACCGGGGCGGCGTTCGACCAGATGCCGGGCAGACGGTTCAGCGCTCGACGTCCTTCCACGCCCGGCCGCCATCGCGACGGGCCGCCGGAGCGGTTGGCATACGCGGCTGCATCTGCGGCTGCGAGAAGCTGCGCGGTTGTGGGGTCGAGTAGGCACGCGGCTGCGGCTGCTGTTGAACCGGGTTGTTCGGCGCCCAGGTGCCGCCGTTGACCCGATGCGTGTCGCGCCACGGCACGCCGCCGTCCTGACGCGGCGGGTTAGGCGGCCGCGACGGGTTGTGCGGACGGCCCGGTCGGTTCGGATAGTACGGGCGCGGGTAGTAGCCATACGGATAGCCACCGTAATAGCCGCCGCCGTAATAGCCCGGATAGCCGTAGCCGCGGTAGCGATAGGCCTCGCCATACGGATAGCCGTAACCGGGGCCGTAATAGCCGCCGTAACCGCCGTAATAGTTGTAGTCGACGCTGGGGCGGCCGTAGTAATACGAACCACCGCCGCCACGCAGCGAATAGTCGGAAACGCAGCCCGCCAACAGGCTGGCCGCGACCAGTGGAATCATCAATTTGCGGATCATGGGCAGACCCCCCGAGTAGGGATTCAGCTTCTGCCTGATGCGTTGAACTCGGGCTTAACTCAGCCAGCCGGAGCCTATACGGTTCAGGACTTGGCGCTGTTCGCCGTCGCGTGCGCGTGAGGCGCCTGGCTCAGCTCGTCGGGCATAAAGCGCGGCGGCGGCATGCAGCCGGTGAGCAGAACGATCAGCAGACATACCGAGAGTTTGCGGAGCATGGAATATTCCCCTGTGGTGGGCGTCGATACGACCGCGCCTTGTGGTGTGCGGCCGCGAATACCGCGGCCGCGAGCGTGTCGGGTCCGGCCCTGAAGCGGCGGTTCGACCGTGGAACATCCTATGCGCGAAACCCGACAGGCAGCCATCCGTATGGCTACGTGCACCGAAAGTAGGTATTTGGCGCTGAAATCTTCCATGACCCTGTGCATAAGCTAGCGGTCGCGCAAACCGCAATAGCGGTACGGGCTCACAAAACGCCTCGTGCATGACATCCATCGCAGGGACAGCGGCGCGTTGACCGCGCCGGCTGCGAGGTAAGCTAGCCCACGAACGGCGGCACCCGGCCATGGAACGGTCCGCGCTCGGCACGACCCATGCACCGGCTCGCCTCACCGGCCCGCGGCGGGGCCGCGGCGGGAACCTTGGCGTCAGCGCCGGGTCGATTGCATGAGGAACGCAGCGGTCCGCACGCGCCGCTCCGCCGGATATTCCCTATCACCTGTGGCTGTTGTCGATGATCGAACTGGATGCGGTCCATCGTCGCTATGAGATGAATGGACAGGCGGTGAATGCATTGGCCGGGGTGGACCTGAAGATCGCCAGCGGCGAATTCGTCGCCATCACCGGCGCCTCGGGCTCGGGCAAATCCAGTCTGCTCAACATCCTCGGTTGCCTGGACCGGCCCACCCGCGGCCGCTATCTGATCGAAGGCCGCGACGTCGCGGCGATGGACGACGAGGCCGCCAGCGACATCCGCAACCGCCGCATCGGCTTCGTGTTCCAAAGCTTCCATCTGCTGCCGCGGCTGAGCCTGCTGGAGAACGTGCTGCTGCCGCTGCGCTTTCACCGCGAGCCGCCGCCGGGCACCCACGATCGCGCGCTGGCGTTGCTGCAGCGGGTCGGCCTGGGCGAACGCAGCAACCACCGGCCCAGCGAGTTGTCGGGCGGCCAGCAGCAGCGCGCGGCGATCGCGCGCGCCCTGCTGTTGCAGCCGGCGTTGTTGCTGGCCGACGAACCCACCGGCAACCTGGATTCGAAAAGCGCCGGCGACGTGCTCGACCTGATCCAGGAAGTGCATGCCGGCGGCCAGACCGTGGTGCTGGTGACCCACGACCGCGACCTCGCCGCGCGCGCGCCGCGCGAGGTGCGCCTGCACGACGGCAAGGTCGATCATGATTCGGCGGCCTGAGGTGCTCGCGATGCGGCTTGCGATGTTCGCACTGGCGATGGCGGCGCTGCCGGCCGCGGCGGTGGTGCTGACCGGCGAAGTGCGTTCGGTCGGCGGCCAGACCATCTATACGCCGCAATCCAACAGCGCGCCGGTCGCGATCCGCTATTTCGTGCCCGAAGGCCAGCCGGTCAAGGCCGGCGACGTGGTGCTGCGGATCGACCCGGGCCAGGCCGGCACCCAGATACCTGACCTGGAAGCCAAGATCGAGCAGGCCCACGCCAAGGCCGCCAAGGAACTGGCCGAGCTGGAGGTCAAGGAGGTCGACGCCGAGGTCGCGCTCGCCGAGGCCGATGCGGCCTTGGCCACGGCCAGGATCGAAGCGGCGATTCCGCGCGCGCTGATCTCGGCGCTGGATTACGACCGCCACCAGGGCGAACTCGACAAGACCCAGCGCGAAAGCAAGCTCAAGCGCGAACAGCTCGACGCCGCGCGCGCCGCGGTCGCCCGGCGCAAGCGCGACGGCGAGCTGGAAGTCGGCAAGCTGGAAGTGCAGCGCGATTACTACCGCGTGTTGCTGCGCCAGTCCGAGGTGCGCGCGCAGCAGGACGGCATCGTCGTCCACGGCTTCAACAACAACTGGATCGGCGGGCGCATCGACGAAGGCAGTTCGACCATGCCCGGCAGCCAGGCCGGCGCGGTGGTGGTCGACGGCGGCCGCATGGAAGTGCGCGCCTGGGCGCTGGAACCCGACCGCCGCGGCCTGCGCGTGGGCCAGAACGTGCAGCTGAGTTTCGATGCCCTGCCGAAGCAACGCGTGCAGGGCCGCATCCGCAACATCGCCGGCGCGCCCGACCGCAAATCCGAATGGGGCGAAGGCCGTTACTTCAGCGTCGACATCGATCTGCCGGCCGCGCACGGGCTGCGCCTGCTGCCGGGCATGAGCGTGCGGGTGACCGCGGCCACGCCGCCGGCGCCGGCCGCCGCCGCGACGGGCGCGACGGCGCGCAGCGGAGCGCAACGATGAGCCGCGCGTGGTGCTTGCTAGTGTTGCTCGCGACCGCGCCGGCGTTCGCGGCCGCGCCGCTGCGCGTCGACGGCGAGGTGTACGCGCGGCGCAGTTCGCCGCTGATGCCGCCGAGCGTCGAACGCATGTGGCAGTTCAACATCACCGAACTGGCCACCGACGGCACCCCGGTCAAGAAAGGCCAGCCGGTGATCCGCTTCGACAGCAACGACGTGATCAAGCAGCTCACCGAAAAACGCAGCCAGCTCAAGGAAAAACAAAGCGAGCTGGGCAAGCTCGACCTGGAACTGGCCGAACGCGAACGCAGCGAACGCCTGGCCACCGCCGAGGCCCAGGCCGAGCTGGAAAAAGCCCAGCGCAAGACCCAGCAGCCGGTCGAGCTGATCGCCGGCATCGAGTACCGCAAGCTGCTGGTCAAGCGCACCCAGATGGAACGCAAGATGGCGCTGGCGCGCAAACGCGAAGTGTTGTCGGCCGAGCAGCGGCGCCAGGAACGGCGCCTGCTCAGCTCCGAGCTGGGCCAGTTGCAGGCCGATGTCGATCGCCTGCAGCGTTCGCTCGCGGCCTTGAACGTGATCGCGCCGCGCGACGGCTTGATGATGCATCGAAGCAATTTCGAAGGCGAAAAATACGATGTCGGCTCGCAGGTCTGGGTCGGCCAGACGGTCGCGGAGATTCCCGACATGAGCACGCTCGCGGTGCGCGCCGAACTGGCCGAGCGCGATCTGCAGCGGGTCGCGGTCGGAGTGCCGGTGCGGATCGTGGTCGAAGGCGGCGCCGGCAGCGTGCTGAGCGGCAAGATCGCCTCGATCGGCCGCGCGATCCGCAGCAAATCGCAGGTGCAGCCGGTGCCGGTGCTGGATCTGGACGTGCAGCTCGACGACCCGCGCGCGCCGCTGCGGCCCGGGCAGGCGGTGCGGGTCGAGATCCAGCCGCCGGCGGCCGCCGGCGCGGCGGCACGGAAGGCGGCGCGATGAAACCGATGCGGTTCGCAATGACTTGTCGAAACACCCTGCGTTACGGCGCGTTGCTGTGCCTGCCGGCGATGCTGATCGCCTGCGGCGGCGAAGTCGCGCCGGCGGCGACCGAAACCGTCGCCAGCGCGCCGCTGAATCTGAGCGTGCGCGGCGAAGGCGAACTCAAATCGGCCAAGTCGACCCCGCTCAACGTGCCCGGACGCAACTGGGCCGCGCGCCAGGTCGAATGGATGCTGCCCGAGGGCAGCGCGGTCAAGAAAGGCGATCTGATCGCGCGCTTCTCCGCCGAACAGGGCAAGCAGGAACTGGCCCAGACCCTGATCGACCTGCAGCGCAACGAACTGGCGCGCGCGGCCAAGCAGGGCGAACTGGAAACCGCACAGAGCAAGGTCGCGGTCGACCTGGCCCAGGTCGCGGTGCAACTGGGCATCGCCGAGCGCTACGCCACCGCCGACCTGAGCACGATGGCGCGCAACGAAGTGCTCGACGCGGTCCAGGACAAGCGCTTCCTCAGCGAGAAACGCGACACCCTGCAATGGCAGCGCGGCCAGGCCGGGGTGCGCGGCCAAGCCGAACTCGGCGTGCTCGACGCGCAGCGCGCGACCTTCGACATCACCGCCAAGGCGCGCCAGTCCGATCTGGACGCGCTGGAACTGCGCGCGCCCAACGACGGCGTGCTGATGCTGTCGACCAATTGGTCCGGCGACAAACCCAACGTCGGCGCGACCCTGCGCGCCGGCTTCGATTACGGCAGCCTGCCCGACGCGTCGGCGATGGAACTGGAACTGAGCCTGCCGCAGATCGAGGCGCAGGGCATCCAGGTCGGCAATGCGGTGGAGATGTTCCCGGTCGGCCGGCCCGAGCAGAAGATCGTCAGCAAGCTGTCGTGGGTGGCCAGCGCGGCCAAGGTGCGCAGCCAGGAAAGCCCGGTGAAGTATCTGACGATGAAGGCGCGCATTCCGGCCGAGGCGATCGCGCGCTACAAGCTGGTCCCGGGCCAGCGTCTGCAGGCGCGGGTGATCTTGTTCGACGCGCCGGCGCTGAGCGTGGCCAACGTGGCGATCGACAGCGACAACGGCAAGGAGTACGTGCGGGTGCGCAACGGCGCCGATTTCCTGCGCCGCCCGATCGAACTGGGCGTGCGCGGACCGGCGCGCTCGCAGGTGCTGTCGGGCCTGCGCGCGGGCGATGAAGTGCTGTTGGCCGAGCCCGGCGTGGTCGCCGCGATCACCACGCCGAGCGAACCGGGCGAGGACGCGGCTGCGGGCAAACCGGCGACGGCCGACGACGCCAAGCCCGCTCCCACCCAAGCCGGCCCGGCGGTGCGCCGATGAACCGCGCGCTGCAGTGGTTGCCGACGATCTGGCGCGAAGCGATCGAGGAATTGTGGCGGCGGCGCCTGCGCACCCTGCTGACCTTGCTCGGGCTGATCTTTGGCGTCGGCGCGATCGTCGCGATGCAGGCGGTCGGCGAAGGCAGCCGGCGCGAAGCCTTGCATCTGGTCGAGAGCCTGGGCTTGAACAACCTGATCGCCGAGGCCAAGCCGCAAGACGAAAACACCTTGCGCGAAACCCGCGCGCGCAGCCTCGGCCTGAGCCTGGCCGACGCCGACGCCGCGCTGGCGGTGGTGCCCGGCGCGGAACGCTACGCCGCCGAGAAACCGATCCGCACCCACTCGGTGTTCAGCGACAACGGACGCAGCGACGCCCAGGCCAGCGGCGTGAGCCCGGACTATTTCGCCTTGTCGTCGCTGCGCATCGCCAAGGGCCGCGGCCTGACCGATGCCGACGATCGCGCGCTGGCCGCGGTCGCGGTGCTCGGGCATCAGGCCGCGGCCGATCTGTTTCCCGGCGTCGATCCGGTCGGTCGCTATCTGAAGGTCAATCACGTGTGGCTGGAAGTGATCGGCGTGCTCGCCGATCGCGACCTGAGCAAGGACCAGTTCGAAGGCGTGCAGCTCGGGCTGGAAAGCAATCGCGTGTATCTGCCGCTGGCGAGCGCGCGGGCGCGCTTCAAGTTCCAGCCGCAGGAGGACGAGATCGACCGCTTCCTGCTGCGGCTGCGCGATCCGTCGCAACTGGCGACCGGCGCGCGGGTGCTGTCGACCGTGCTCAACCAGCGCCACGCCGGCATGGCCGATTTCCGCCTGGTGGTGCCGCAACAGTTGTTCCAGCAGCATCAGAAGACCCAGCGCATCTTTCGCGTGGTGATGGGCGCGATCGCAGGCGTGAGCCTGCTGGTCGGCGGTATCGGCATCATGAACATCATGCTGGCCAACGTGCTCGAACGGCGCCGCGAGATCGGCCTGCTGCGCGCATTGGGCGCGCGCCGCCGCGACGTGATCGCGCAGTTCCTGCGCGAGGCGACGGTGATCTGCGTGTCCGGCGCCGCGCTGGGGCTGGTGTTCGGCATCGTGCTGGCCTATCTGATCGCGACCTTCGCCGGCTGGCAGGTGGCTTGGGCTCCGATTCCGGTGCTGCTGTCGGCGCTGTTCTGCGCGGCGGTCGGGCTGGCTTTCGGCGTGTATCCGGCGCGACAGGCGGCTAGGTTGGATCCGATCGCGGCGTTGCGGCATGACTGAGGTAGCTGCGGCGGACTGAGTCGGTTGCGGCACGGCTAAGTTGATAGCGGCGCACGAATGAGTCATTGGTGATGGGACTGAGTCGTCCAACCGGCTCGAAGCGAGCATCGCTGCAAATCCTTTTCGTTCCCACCGGATGGGTTCCCCCCTTTGGAAAAGGGGGGCCAGGGGGGATTCGCTTTTGCTCTTCAAGCCGAGCGAAAGCAAAGCAAAAGCGAATCCCCCGCGCTGTGGCTTCCCGCATCCTGAGGTTACGCCGGGCGCTTGCCCCCTTTTGCAAAGTGGGCACCGGTTTGCTCGCTTCGTTTGAAGCAAAGTGGACTCTTCGCGCTATTTGGAATGAGTTCTCCTTTGAAATAGGGTGACCAGGGATTCGTTTTTCTCTTGAAGCCGAGCGAAAGCAAAAGCAAAAGCGAATCCCCCGCGCTGTGGCTTTCCGCATCCTGAGGCTACGCCGGGCGCTTGCCCCCTTTTGCAAAGTGGGCACCGGTTTGCTCGCTTCGTTTGAAGCAAACTGGACTCTTCGCGCTATTTGGAATGAGTTCTCCTTTGAAATAGGGTGACCAGGGATTCGTTTTCTCTTGAAGCCGAGCGAAAGCAAAGCAAAAGCGAATCCCCCGCGCTGTGGCTTTCCGCATCCTGAGGTTACGCCGGGCGCTTGCCCCCTTTTGCAAAGTGGGCACCGGTTTGCTCGCTTCGTTTGAAGCAAAGTGGACTCTTCGCGCTATTTGGAATGAGTTTTCCTTTGAAATAGGGTGACCAGGGATTCGTTTTTCTCTTGAAGCCGAGCGAAAGCAAAAGCAAAAGCGAATCCCCCGCGCTGTGGCTTTCCGCATCCTGACGCTACGCCGGGCGCTTGCCCCCTTTTACAAAGTGGGCGCCGGTTTGCTCGCTTCGTTTGAAGCAAAGCGGACTCATCGCGATATTTCGAATGAGTTCTCCTTTGAAATAAAGTGGTCAGGGATTCGTTTTTCTCTTGAAGCCGAGCGAAAGCAAAAAAGCGAAAGCGAATCCCCCGCGCTGTGGCTTTCCGCATCCTGAGGTTACGCCGGGCGCTTGCCCCCTTTTACAAAGTGGGCACCGGTTTGCTCGCTTCGTTGTTTGAAGCAAGAGCGGATTCTTTGGGCTCTCCCGAATGCGTTCTCCCTATTGCAAAAGTGCGCACTGGTTTTCTCGCTTTGTTTGAAGGAGGCTGTGCGCACCCGATTTGAGCGGGCGCTTGACCACTGACCTTCAATGGTCGGCTGCCCCTCGCTTCGTACCGAAGCTCCCATCCGCCGCCTTGGCCCAAGAACAAGCATGCAGCAGCGATAAACGAGTAACCGCGGCCCTTACTCGTTTCTCACTGCTCCGAACTCGTTTCTCATCGTCCCCAAGCCATTCCCGCCTCCCAAGGCCTGCGCAAAACCCGCCCCAACCGGCCAAGCCCCGCACCCCGGCCCGCCCGTCGCTGCGCTACGCTTGGGCCATGAACAATCTCTCCGCTCCGCACGGCGTCGAGTCCGCCTCCGCCAACCCGCACACGACCTCGGCCGAGCCGGTCGCGCCGACCTATTCCGACATCCTCGCCGCGGCCGCGCGCATCGCGCCGCTCGCGCACGCCACGCCGGTGCTGCGCTCGCGCGCGATCGACGAGCTCGCCGGCTGCGAGCTGCACTTCAAATGCGAGAACCTGCAACGCGGCGGCGCGTTCAAGTTCCGCGGCGCCAGCAATGCGGTGTTCTCGTTGAGCGACGAGGACGTCGCGCGCGGCATCGTCACCCAGAGTTCGGGCAACCACGGCGGCGCGATCGCGCTGGCCGCGCGCCTGCGCGGCGCCACCGCGACCGTGGTCGCGCCGCACAACACGCCGCAGGTCAAGCTCGCCGCGATCCGCGCCTACGGCGCGCAAATCGTCCATTGCGAACCCGATCAGGCCTCGCGCGACGCGACCACCGCGCAGGTGCTGGCGCAGACCGGCGGCGTGCTGGTGCATCCGTTCAACGATCCGCGGGTGATCGCCGGCCAGGGCACCGCGACCCTGGAGCTGCTCGCCAGCGCGCCGACCCTGGACGCGGTGATCGCGCCGGTCAGCGGCGGCGGACTGCTGTCCGGCACGGCGATCGCCGCCCACGGCTACAACCCGGCGATCGAGGTCTACGGCGCCGAACCCGAAGGCGCGCGCGACGCCCACGACTCGCTGCGCGAAGGCCGCCGCATCACCGGCCGCAAGCCCGACACCATCTGCGACGGACTGCGCGCCGAACTGGGCACGCTCACCTTTCCTATCCTTCGCTCACATCTGCGCGACATTCTGTTGGTCGACGATCCGCAGGTGATCGCGGCGATGCGCTTGATCTGGGAGCGCATGAAGCTGGTGGTCGAGCCGTCCGGCGCGGTGCCGCTCGCGGTCGTGCTCGCCAATCGCGAACGATTCGCAAATCGTCGCATCGGTCTGATCGTGTCCGGCGGCAACGTCGATCTGGATCTGATCGCGCAATGGTTCGCGCGCGCATGAGGTGACCGGTCGGCGAGCTGCTTTGCGTTTGTTATGCGACGCGTTTTCGAAGCTGCGCTTTTAGTCGCATAAGCCGCAGAAAACCCGGCATTTTCTGTGATCTTCGTTTGTGTTTTTTGTGACCACAGCTGGCACGCTGCGCCATCGCGCGCCAGTCCCTAGCCATGCGCGCGGCTCGTTATAAGAGTCGGGACCGGACCAGCGCACAGGCCAGGGAGTTGCAACATGGTGGATGTCGAATTTCGCGTGGTGTCCGATCGTCGCGATGGCTTGTTGCTCGCGCTCGGGCAAGTGGTCATCGCCAACGGTTTCACTCTGTTGCGTCAGCGCATGCTCAACAGCGAGGAAGGCGTGGTGCTGGTCATGGTCGTGCGCGGCCCGGCCGAAGCCTTGTTGATGCTCGAAGAACGTCTGGGCACCCACCATCTGGTGCAGAGTTTCGAAGCCTCGCCGTACGAACCGGCGCCCGCCGCCGCGCCGACCCCGGCTCCGGCCGCGCGCAACGGCGCGTCCACCCATGCCCCGGCCGCCGCCGCGCCGAGCGCGAACACCGCGCCGGCCTCGTACGCCGCGCCCTCCGCAGCCGCCACCGCCGCGCCGATCGATACCCAGCGGGTGGAAACCCTGCTGCCGCAACTGGCGCGCAACTACCCCAACATCCTGCTGCAGTTGGTCGCGCTCGAGCGCGAGCTGCCGCCGACCCAGCGCGAGGCGACCTTGCGTTATATCGGTCAGCGCGTCGGCGCCTGGGTCTACAAGCGCGACTTCGCCCTGGGCGGACAGCTGCCGCTGGCCGATTCGGTGCGCCGCATCGCGCTGCCGGCGATGCGCCAGCTGGTCCAGGCCGAACTGCACGAGGACGTGCTCAAGGTCCGCAACAGCCCCTTTTGCCATCGCGGCGAAACCGGCGAGTGCTGCCACTTCCTGCGCGGCATGCTCGGCGGTCTGCTCGAGGGCCAGCATGGCGCCGACGGCGTGCGCGTGGTCGAAAGCCAGTGCCGCAACACCGGCGCGGAAAGCTGCCGGTTCGAATTCGAAGCCTGACCGGTCCGATTCCGGTCGTCCATGGCAGGGATCGCCGTGGCGCAAGGCACGCCGGGATGCGCCGACGTGCGACGCCGACGCGGCGCGGGACGACGCCGTTGCGGCCCATTGCCACTTCAACCCATCCACCCAGGGGGTTCGCCATGCCGCACGATCCAGCCATTCAATGCATCCATGACCCGTTGCTGGTCATCCTGTCCTACGTCGTCTCGGTGCTGGGCTCGTTCACCGCCCTGCAGCTGGCGATCGCGATTCCGAACGCGACCAGTTCGGCGCATCGCTGGCGCGCGGTCGCCGCGGCCGGTCTGGCGATGGGCGGCGGCGCGATCTGGGCGATGCATTTCATCGCCATGCTCGCCTGCCAGATGAACGTGGAGGTGACCTACGACCTGCCGATCACGCTGGGCTCGGCGGTGGTCGCGGTGGTGTCGTGCATGGCCGGCCTGGCCATCGCCGGCACCGGCTTGTTCAACTGGGGCAAGCTGATCATCGCCGGCGTGCTGATGGGCCTGGGCGTGACCGGCATGCACTACGCCGGCATGTCGGCGATGCTGATGGCGGCCGACACGGTCTACAACAGCACCCTGGTGATGGCCTCGGCCGGGATCGCGATCGTCGCCTCGATCGTGGCGCTGTGGCTGGCCTTCAACCTGCGCGGCTGGGGCCAGATGCTCGGCAGCGC
Source organism: Lysobacter capsici (assembly GCF_014779555.2). Lineage (NCBI taxonomy): Bacteria > Pseudomonadati > Pseudomonadota > Gammaproteobacteria > Lysobacterales > Lysobacteraceae > Lysobacter > Lysobacter capsici. The sequence continues at coordinate 115,906 of NZ_CP094357.1, read as the reverse complement.
GCTGGTCATGGGCGTGGCGGTGTGCGGCATGCACTACACCGGCATGCTCGCGGCGAGTTTCGTGCCGAACGAGGCGCGCGCTTCGCTGGTCGCCGGCGGCGTCAGCGGCGGTTACCTGGGCGTGGGCATCTTCGTGGTCACCACCGCGCTGCTGGCGGCGGTGCTGACGATCAGCCTGCTGCGTCAGCGGCAGCGGTCGATGGTGCGGATCTGAGTTTGCTGGTGGGCGCTTGCCGGTAATGCGGTGGGCGTGGCGGGATAGGTTCGCCTGATCTGGAAAAGGCCCGCCGAGTGCGGGCCTTTTCTTTTGGGATGGGTGGTTGGCTTGGTATGGGCGATGGTTCGATATCTGACCCTTGCTTTGGAATCCAACAGGCGACGCATTCTCTCAGACTGTCATTCCCGCGAACGCGGGAATCCAGGGCATTTCGTGCGAGAACGCTTGAAGTCGCTGGATATTCGGCTCCGCCGAAGTAAGGCAGAGCCCGCGTTCGCGGGAATGACGGTTTGGCAGGATGCGCGCGAAGTCAGATCCGCCCGGCTTCAGCCGGCCAGCGCCGCGCCCACATCAACCCACCCAACGCCGCCGACATTCTCGCCATCACCCGAATGCGCCATCATGTCCCCGCCCCGCCCATCGCGCAGGACCCAGCCCATGAAGATCGACGGCACCCGCAGCCACGACCGCGCCACCGAACTGGTGCTGTCCTACTACGCCGCATTCAACCGCGCCGATTGGGACGGCATGCTCGCCACGCTCGGCCCGCAGGTCGTGCACGACCTCAATCAGGGCGCGCGCGAAACCGGCGTGGAGGCGTTCGCGGCGTTCCTGCAACGCATGGCGCGGCATTACCGCGAACAGTTGCGCGACATCGTGGTGATGGTGTCGCCCGATGGGACGCGCGCGGCCGCTGAGTATGTGGTCCATGGCGAATACCTGGTCACCGACGCCGGTCTGCCGCAAGCGCGCGGCCAACGCTATGAACTGCCCGGCGGCGCGTTCTTCGAGATTCGCGACGGCAAGATCCAGCGGGTCACCAATTACTACAACCTCGAGCATTGGGTGGCTCAGGTCGGGGCTTGAGCGGAAGGCGAGCCATCGCGCGCGGGCGTTCGGTTGGTCGTTGCGATCGGTGATGCGCGACGGGCGATGACGGCGGCGGTGTGGCGCGGTTGTGGCTTGGGGTGCGCGGAGTTGGGGAGCGGAAGCTGGAGCAAAAGCGAATCCCCCCAGCCCCCCTTTTGCAAAGGGGGGAACAGCAACAGCGCCGGGTGTCAGGCTTCATACCAGTGCCAGTGCCTGTGCCTGTGCCTGTGCCTGTGCCTGTGCTAGTGCTAGTGCTAGTGCTAGTGCTAGTGCCAATGCTATCGCCGTTGCCGCTGCCGGCTTCGACTTCACTTCGACACCGACACCAGCGATGACGCCGGCGGCGACTTGAGGTTGTTTCGAGGTCCGATGCTCCAACCGGGGGCATGCGAAATCACCGCCTTCGAAGCGGGATGGCGTCTTGGGGACGAAGCGGAGAACTAAGTTCGCAACCCAAGCGCGCCGAGCCTGGTGCGACGCGCGGCGTCGGGGAGTGGCTGTTCGCCTGTAACGGCGAACAGCGTCCATGCCGCAAGAAGACCGACGGGCCGGCCGTTCCGCCTGACGCCGGATGCGCGCTACCAGGTCGCGCATCCGACGGTCCGCAGGCAGCGGAACCCAGTACCACGCCGCGATGGCTTCGCGACCGGTCCGTCGGGTGGGTGTGAAGCCGCGGGGACGGCGCGGTGCGATGCGGACATCCCGGCCGCCGAAGGCGACCGCGCATCACCAACCCTTCGCACTGCCTCGCGCACTTCGATTGCTATGAAAAGGACCGACGACGGTCACGGCGAAAGAGAGGGGGAGCGAGCGTCGCCGTGGCCGTGGGTCGTCGGTCAAGAAACGGGAATGGGGAATGGGGAATCGAGAATCGGAAGCCGGCTTTACCGATTCCCTACTCCCGATTCCCGATTCCCGGCTACTTGCTGGCCACACCCTCCCGCACCGGCTCGCGGTCCGGCCAGCCGCCGGCCATCGCCTTGTACAGCGCGATCGCGCCGGTGACGCTGCGGGTGCGGCCGTCGGCGAAGGCGTCCTGCGCCTGCAGTTGGGTGCGTTCGGCGTCGAGCACTTCGAACAGATCCGTCGCGCCGGCCTCGTAGCGCACGCGCGCGAGTTTCGCGGCCTTCAGACTGTCCTGCGAGGCGCGTTCCAGATGCTGGTCTTCGACCCGCGCGCGGGCGTAGCGCACCAGCGCGTTCTCGGTGTCTTCCAGCGCCAGTAACACGCTTTGCTGATAGCGCGCCAGTTCGCCCTCGGCGCTCGCGTCGGCCGCCTTGATGCGCGAACGCACCCGGCCGATGTCGAGGAACGACCAGTCGATGCCGAGCGCGACCAGGCGGGTTTCGCTGGCGCGTTCGAACAAGGCGCTGGTGTCGATCGCCTGCGAACCGATCAGGCCGCTCAGGGTGAAGCGCGGGAACAGATCGGCGGTGGCCACGCCGATGCGCGCGGTGGCCGCGTGCAGGCGGTGCTCGGCCGCGGCGACGTCGGGACGACGGCGCAGCAGTTCGCCCGGGGTGGCGGCGTCGAGGCGCTGCGGCAGCGACGGCAACGCCACCGCCTTGTCGAGCTCGGCGATCAACGCATCGGGCGTCTGCCCGGTCAGCACCGCGAGGCGATGCTCGGTGACCGCGACCTGCGCTTCCAGATTGGGCACGCGGGCCAAGGTCGCCTCGAGCTGCGCGCGCGCGCGCGAGGTGTCGAACTCGGTGCCGCGGCCGGCGTCGAAGCGCGCCTGCACCAGACGCAGGGTCTCGGTCTGGTTCTCGGCGTTCTCGCGCGCGACCCGCAGGCGTTCCTGCAGGCCGCGCAGCTCGACATAGCTGCGCGCCACTTCGCCGACGATCGACACCTGCATCGCCTGCAGGTCGGCCGCGCTGGCCCAGGTTTCGGCGCGCTCGGACTCGACGTTGCGGCGCACGCGGCCGAACAGATCGAGTTCCCAGCTCACGTTGGCCTGTGCGCTGTAGCTTTCGTTGTCGCGGCCGTTGTTGGACACGCCCGGCATTTGGTCGGAGCTCGAACGCGTGTCGCTGCCGCTCGCGCTGCCGGTGATGGTCGGGAAACGATCGAACTTGGCGCCGCGCAACAGCGCATTGGCGCGGTCGTAGTTGGCCAGGGCGATGCGCAGGTCGTGGTTGGCGGTCAGCGATTCCTCGACCAGACGGGTCAGCAGCGGATCGTTGAACCCGCGCCAGAACTCGGCGCCCGGTTCCGGCGCGGCGGTGCCGTCAGTGCCCGCTTCGGCATCGGCGCGGGCGAACGCGTCCGGCGTGGCCAGGGTCGGCCGGACATAGTCCGGACCGACGGCGCAGGCGGCCAGCGCGAGGCTCAGCACGGCGATCGCGGGGAGTTTGAAATTACGCATGGACTTTCTCCGTAGCGTTGTGGTGGTCGCCGTGCGAGACCAGCTTGGTGCCGGCCATCTTGCGCAGGGCGACGTAGAACACCGGGGTCAGGAACAGACCGAACAAGGTCACGCCCAACATGCCGGCGAACACGGTGATGCCGGTGACCGAGCGGATTTCCGCGCCGGCGCCGTGCGACAGCACCAGCGGCACGGTGCCCGCGATGAAGGCGATCGAGGTCATCACGATCGGACGCAGACGCAGGCGGCACGATTCCAGCGCGGCTTCGACGATGCCCTTGCCCTGCAGTTCCAGTTCGCGGGCGAACTCGACGATCAGGATGGCGTTCTTGCACGCCAGGCCCATCAGCACCACCAGACCGACCTGCACGAACACGTTGTTGTCGCCGCCGGTCAGCTTGACGCCGATCAGCGCCGACAGCATGCACATCGGCACGATCAGGATCACCGCCAGCGGCAGGGTCCAGCTTTCGTACAGCGCCGCCAGCACCAGGAACGCGAGCAGGATGGCGAGCGGGAACACGATCAACGCGGCATTGCCCTGGCTGTCCTGCTGATAGCTCAGGTCGGTCCATTCGATTTCCATGCCGTGCGGCAGCACCTTGCTGGCCACGTCCCTGACCACGTCCATGGCCTGAGCCGAGGACATCACGCGCGGATCCACGTCGCCGGCGATGTCGGCGGCCGGATAGCCGTTGTAACGCAGCACCGGGTCGGGACCGAAGGTCTGCTTGATGCTGACCATCGAGCCGATCGGCACCATCTCGCCGCGTTCGTTGCGGGTACGCAGGTTGCCGATGTCCTCGACGCTGTCGCGGAACGAACCGTCGGCCTGGGCGATCACCTGCCAGGTGCGGCCGAACTGGTTGAAGTCGTTGACGTAGGCCGAACCCAGATAAGTCTGCAAGGTGTCGAACAATTCGGTCAGCGGCACGCCCTGCGCCTTGGCCTTGACGCGGTCGACTTCGGCGTCGAGCTGCGGCACGTTGGCCTGATAGGTGCTGTTGGCGTAGCCCATGCCCGGGGTCTGCATGACCGTGCCCTGGAACGCACTGACCGCGTTCTGCAGCGCGCCGTAACCCAGGTTGCTGCGGTCTTCGATGAACATCTGATAGCCCGCGCCGTTGCCCAGGCCGAGAATCGGCGGCGGCATCAACGCGAAGGTGAAGCCTTCCTGGAAGCCGCCGATCTTCTGGTTGAGCTCGGCGGTGATTTCCACCGCGCTGCGGCTACGCTGACTGAACGGCTTGAGCGGCAGGAACGCCACGCCGGTGTTGGGCGTGTTGGTGAACTGCACTGCGTTCAAGCCCGGGAAGGCCATGGTGTTCTGCACGCCGTCGATCTTGCCGGCGATGTCGGTGACCTTCTTGAGCAGCACGTCGGTGCGGGCGATGGACGAGCCTTCCGGCAACTTCACCGCGGCGATCAGGTACAGCTTGTCCTGCAGCGGGATGAAGCCGGCCGGCACGATCTTGAACATGAAGCCGGTGGCGACCAGCAGCACCGCATACACCACGAACACCGCGCCGCGCTTGCCGAGGATGCCCGAGATCGATTTCTGGTACTTCTCGGAGCTGGAGGCGAAGAAGCGGTTGAACGGACGGAACAGCCAGCCGAACAGACGATCGATCAGACGCGTCGGCGCATCCTTCGGCGCGCCGTGCGGCTTGAGCAAAAGCGCGGCCAACGCCGGCGACAGGGTCAGCGAGTTGATCGCCGAGATCACCGTGGAGATGGCGATGGTCACCGCGAACTGCTTGTAGAACTGGCCGGTCACGCCCGACAGGAACGCCATCGGCACGAACACCGCGCACAACACCAACGCGATCGCGACGATCGGGCCGGACACTTCCTTCATCGCCTGGTGCGCCGCTTCCAGCGGGCTCAGGCCTTCCTCGATGTTGCGCTCGACGTTCTCCACCACCACGATCGCGTCGTCGACGACGATGCCGATCGCCAGCACCAGGCCGAACAGGCTCAAGGTGTTGATCGAGAAACCGAGCAGATACAACGCCGAGAACGTACCGACGATCGAGACCGGCACCGCGATCAGGGGAATGATCGACGCGCGCCAGGTCTGCAGGAACAAGATCACCACCAGCACCACCAGCAGGATCGCTTCGAGCAAGGTGGTGACCACCGCCTTGATCGAGTCGCGCACGAAGATGGTCGTGTCGTAGACCGCCTCGTACTTGATGCCTTCCGGGAAGCTCTTGGACAGGCGATCCATGTTGGCGATCACCTGTTCCTGGATGTCCAGCGCGTTGGCGCCGGGCGACTGGAAGATACCGATACCGACCGCGTTCTTGCCGTCGAGCTGCGAACGCAGGCTGTAGTCGCCGGCGCCCAGTTCCAGACGCGCGACGTCGGACAGGCGCACGATCTCGCCGCCTTCGCCGCTCTTGACCACGATGTTGCCGAACTCTTCTTCGCTCTGCAGGCGACCCTTGGCGTTGATCAGGGTCAGGAACTCGCTGTTGGGCATCGGCTCGGCGCCGAGCTGACCGGCCGAGACCTGCACGTTCTGCTCGCGCATGGCGCGCAGCACGTCGCCGGCGGTCAGGCCGCGCGAGGCGACCTTGTCCGGATCCAGCCACACCCGCATCGCGTAATCGCCGCCGCCGAAGATCTGCGCATCGCCGACGCCCGACAGGCGCGCGAGCTGATCCTTGACGTGCAGTCGCGCGTAGTTGCGCAGGTACAAGGTGTCGTACTTGCCGTTGGGCGAGGTCAGATGCACCACCATCAGGAAGACAGGCGACTGCTTCTGGGTGGTCACGCCTTGCCGTCGCACGTCCTCGGGCAGTCGCGCCAGCGCCTGGCTGACCCGGTTCTGCACGCGCACCGCCGCGTCGTCCGGGTCGGTGCCCGGGCGGAAGGTGACGGTGATCGCCAGCACACCGTCGGAACCGGCGACCGACTTGATGTACATCATGTCCTCGACGCCGTTGATCGCTTCTTCAAGCGGCGTGGCGACGGTTTCGGCGATGACCTTCGGGTTGGCGCCCGGGTACACCGTGCGCACCATCACCGACGGCGGGATGACTTCGGGATATTCGCTGATCGGCAGGATCGGTATCGCGATCAGGCCGGCGGCGAAGATCACGATCGACAGCACCGCCGCGAAGATCGGTCGATCGATGAAAAATTTGGAAAAGTCCATGACGGATTCCTTGGTGCGGTGTTTGGCCGCATGAGTCCCCGGCCTGCGCCGTGGGGACGCGGGCCTTGATTACGGAAACCTTGTGAGTGCGTTTGCCTTGGCCCGTCGTTCCCGCGAACGCGGGAATCCAGAGACTTCAAACGTTCTCGCCCGAAAGGCCCTGGATTCCCGCTTTCGCGGGAACGACGGGGCGGGGCTTCGCGGTTTCTTGCTGTTCGAGCGTCGCCGCGGCGTTCAAGCCGCGGCGCGTCCGTCATCGGTGGTTACAAAGCTCCGGCCGCCGCGCCCGGCGCCGCCGGCAACGGCGCCGCCGCGCCCATGGCGATGGTCTTGGGCGACACCGGCATGCCCGGGAAGAACACCTTCTGCACGCCGTGGACGATGACCTTGTCGGTCGGCGCCAGGCCCGATTCGACCACGCGCAGGCCCTGGATCATCCGGCCGAGCACCACGTCCTTGCGCACCGCCTCGTTCTTCGGGCCGAGCACGTACACGTACTTGCGGTCCTGATCGGTCAGCACCGCCTTGTCGTCGACCAGCATGGCCTTGAACTCGGCGCTGCCCTCGAGCTGCACGCGCGCGAACAGGCCCTGGGTGAAGACGCGATCGGCGTTGTCGACCACCGCGCGGGCGCGGATGGTGCCGGTGGTCGGATCGACCTGGTTGTCGGTGAAGTCGACCGTGCCCTCGTGCGGGTAGCCGGTTTCGCTGGCCAGGCCGATGCGGACCGGGTTCTTGTTGCCCTCGCGCTGGCCCTTGCGCGCCAGTTCGTTGTAGCGCAGGTAGGTCTGTTCGTCGCTTTCGAAGTAGACGTACATCGGGTTCTGCGACACCACCGTGGTCAGCACGGTCTGGTCGGCCGAGGCGAGATTGCCGACGGTGACCATGGCGCGGCCGGCGCGGCCGTCGATCGGCGAACGCACTTCGCTGAAGGTCAGGTCCAGCTGCGCCGAGGCCACCGCGGCTTCGGCCGCGCGCACCGCGGCGTCGCCCTGGGTGGTGGCGGCGCGGCGGGTCTCGGCTTCTTCGCGCGAGATCGCCTTGGCCTCGACCAGGGTCTGCGCGCGCTTGTCCTGGGTCTTGGCCAGACGCGCTTCGGCGCGCGCCTGTTCCAGCTGGGCCTGGGCGCGGTTGAGCTCGGCGCGGTAACGGCGCGGGTCGATCACGAACAGCAGGTCGCCCTTCTTGACCTCCTGGCCTTCCTTGAACGCGACGCGATCGACGTAGCCGCTGACGCGGGCGCGCAGTTCGACCGATTCCACCGCGCTGACGCGGCCGGTGAAGTCGTCCCACTGGCGGACCTGCTTGCTCAGCACCTGGGCGACGCTGACTTCCGGCGGCGGCGGCGCGCCGCCTTCGGGGGTGGCGGCTTGGCTGCCGCAACCGACGGCGGCCAGGGCGATGACGACGCTCGCGGTCAACGCGAGCAGCGAGAGCCCGAGGCCGGGTCGGCCGGAGCGGGCGGGAGAGTTGCGAGTGCTCATCGGGGGGTGGGTTCCTGTTTGGGATTATTCGAGGTCAACGACTTGAGCAATGCGCGCGCGTCCTGCAGACAGCGTTGCGTCTTTTCGTCGGCGGGGCTGCCCGGATCTTGCGGACACGCATCGCTGGAAGCCGTTGTGGCCGTGATCGTCTTGGGCGTGCTGGTGCGGCTGGTAGTGGTGGAATACGAATCGGCGGCGGAGCGGGGCGGGCTGGCGGTGGCGCTGGCGGGCGAAGGGGGGAGCCGCGCGGCGCTGCGCGGCGGCAGCTGCGGTGGAGGCTGGCGCAGCGCGTACGGCACGATCGCGCGCGGCGGCTCGCCGCTGACTTCGTGATCGATCAGCGCCATCACGCGCTGGCCGACCGACAGCGCGCTGGGCCATTCGGGGCAGGAATGGCGTTGGTTGAACTCGGTGCACACCGGCGAGTCGACCGCGAGCAGCTGCACGCGCACGGCCAGCTGGCGCGCCTCGTCGTGCAACACGCGCGCGAGCATGCGCAACGCAGCCGCGCCGATCGAGCGATGGCCGTAACCGGCCCACGGGTGCTCGCTGCCGGGACCACCGATCAGCACGTAAGTGCCGCCGCGGTCGTATTGCGCCAGCAAGGGCAACAGGTGGCGCGCCGCGGCGAGGTGGGGGAGGAGATCCTCGTCGAGCTTGCGGCGCAGGAAGTCGGCCGGGTTGTCGAGCAGGCGGCCGCGCTCGGCGCCGCCGCAGACCGCGGCGACCACGCCGGCCAGCGGCCGGTCGAGCTTGCGCAGGGCGCGCGCGAGCTTGGCGCCGGCGGCGTCGCTGCTGACCGAGCCGGCGATCGTGGTCAGGTCGGCGTGGGGGTAGCCGGCTTTGAGCGCCTTGAGTTCGCTGGCCTGGCGGGCGACCGCGATCACCGGGCGACCGCTGTCGATCGCCGCCTGCACGACCCCGCGGCCGACGCCGCCGGTGGCACCGAGTACAACCAGTGGAGCTTTCATTGTCCCGCTCCTGGGACTTTTTCTCCCACTCGCGGGATGATCGCGTGACGCTTGTCATCCCGGGTGTAGTGCGCGAGCACGGCGCTGATCGCCGGCATCAGCAGCATCGCCGCGGGCAGGGCGATGGTGAAGGCCAGCACCCAGGCCAGCATCCAGGCTTCTTCCGGGCCCTGGGAAAGGCCCTGTCGGAAAACGACCACGGCCAGCCCGATCAGGGCGGACATGGCCACCAGCATCAAAGGTAGAAAGGCGAAACGGGCTTGGCGGGGGGTCAACATGGCGGGGGACTCCATCGATCTGCGGCACAGAGTAGAGATGGGAATGGCACTTGATTAGCCATGGATTAAGGGAATAATTGTCCCGGCAACGGTCCAATATCCCGAACGCCCCCTTGAAAGCCCCGGCACGGCCCCCTAACCAGAAGGGGATCTAGAAGGAAACCGGAGCGATCGAGAGCCATCGATACCATCGACCGCCTCACTGTCGGCCTGCGCCGGCCGCGGCGGCAGTGGCCGGGATCAGCCGACACCGATGACACGCGTCACCCATCACCAGGCCGGTCGGAACCGGCGAGCGCCACGCCACGGACAGCGAGCCATCGCCCAGGCCATGCATTGAACCGGCGGCCGCGCCGGCGCGATATCCGAATTCTTCCGATCTGTTCTTCTGATCCGTTCCGCCGCTCTCGCTTACCGACTCACTGGCTTGCCGCCCTCGTACACCGCTTCCGCTCCGCCGTTCCCGCACCCGACCCCACTTTCGTTCCGCCTTCGAAGCGAACCTGCGCAGCCGTCCCCGACTCGCGCCGCTGCGTTTCGATCTTTACCAAGGAGGCCATTGCCCATGGCTCACGATCTCAACGACACCCTGATCTTCGTGAAGGTGGTCGAAGCCGGCAGTTTCATTTCCGCCGCGCGCGCGCTGCGCCTGCCCAAGACCACGGTCAGCCGCAAGGTGCAGGAACTGGAAACCCGCCTGGGCGCGCAGCTGCTGCATCGCACGACCCGCAAGCTCGGCCTGACCGAAGCGGGCAATCTGTATTTCGAACATTGCCAGCGCATCGCCCGCGAACTGGCCGAGGCCGAAAGCGCGGTCGGCCAGTTGCAGGGCGGCCCGCGCGGCTGGTTGCGCATCACCGCGCCGTACTCGGTGGGCATCACCTGGATCGCGCCGCTGCTCGGCGAGTTCCACGCGCGCCATCCGGAAGTGCGGGTGGAGATGAACCTGAGCAACGAAACCGTCGACATGATCGACAAGGGCATCGACGTCGCCCTGCGCGTGGGCGACCTGCCCGACTCCAACCTGGTCGCGCGCCGGCTGGCGATCTTCCGCACCCAGATCTACGCCAGCCCGAACTACCTCGCGCGTCACGGCGAACCGCTGCACCCCGACGACCTGCGCCATCACCGCACCCTGGCGATGCCCAAGTCGCGGCGCAACAACGAGTACGTGTGGACGCTCAGCGACGGCGAACGCAATGTCGACTACGTGATCGACCCGGTCATGGTCGCCAACGACCCCGGCCCGCTGCGCGGCGCCTTGCTGTGCGGCGAAGCGCTGATGCTGGCGGCCGACGTCACCGTCAAGGCCTTCGCCGAACAAGGCTATGTGCAGCGCGTGCTGGCCGGCTGGACCGGGCCGGAGTACGAATTCAACGCGGTGTTCCCGCGCGGCCAGGTGCAATCGCCGAAGGTGCGCGCGTTCGTCGACTTTTTGGTCGAACGCCTGAACTTCGACGCCGACTACATGCAGGTGCTGTGCCCGGACGCCAAGCGCTTCCGCAAGGCCTCCGAGGAAGCCGAAGCGGCGATGGCCCACGGCCTGGCCAAGGAAGCGGCCAGCGAACCGCGCACCATCGCCGTGCCGGTGGTCGAAGCGATCGAAGCGATCACCGAAGCGGTCGACAAGCGCGCGGCGAAAACGCCCGCGCGCGTGGGCAAGCGTGGCGACGAGGTGGAACGCAAGGACGATACGCCGAGTGATGAGGATGCGGCGTTGGTGTAAATCCGCGCGATCCCAACCTGCGATTCACCATCCCGGCCGTCTCACGACGGCCGGTTTTTTTTGGTGCACCCTGTAGGAGCGGCGCAAGCCGCGACCGTGACATTTCGATTACGGCGCAAGTTTCGACGCAGCCGAAATGTCGCGGTCGCGGCTTGCGCCGCTCCTACAGGGAGATACCGACCTCAGCGCTCCGCCAACCGCCACGACAAGCCCGACACCCGCGCCGCATGCCGCGACAGCGCCAACCGCAGCACCGCTTCGCTGCCGGCGATGTGCAGCTCGCGGCGGGCGCGGGTCATGCCGGTGTAGAGCAGTTCGCGCGACAGGTGGCGTGCGTCCTGGCGCGGTAGTTGCAGCCAGACCGCGTCGAACTCCGAGCCCTGCGCCTTATGCACGGTCATCGCGAACGCGCCGCTGTGCGCGGGCAAGGCCGAGGGATGGAAGGGACGCACGCCTTCGCTGCCGCCGGCGAACCAGGCGACAGTCGCCGCGTTGGCCAGTTCGCGGCCGTCGGCGTCGCGCGGCCGCAGGCAGATGCCGATGTCGCCGTTGAACAGGCCGTGGCGATAACTGTTTTCGGTAATCAGCAGCAGGCGGCCGTGGAAGTACGCCGGGCGGTGCGCGCCGGCCAGCGCTTCTTCGATACGCGCGTTCAACGGCGCCGCGCCCTGACCGCCGTCGCGCAACGCGGTCAGCAGGCGCAGCCGCGCGGCGGCCTGCAGCGCTTCGAGCGGATCGTCGATCGCGGCCAGCGCGCGCCAGGCCGGCAACAGCCAGTCGCGGCCGGCGCCGGCCAAGGGGTCGTGCACGTCTTCGTGGAACTGCACGCCGGCCAATTCGCCGCCGCGCAGCAACGCGAGCACGGTGTCGGCGTCGCCGGCGCGGGTGGCCTCGGCGAGCGGCGCCAGTTCCAGGCTTTCGGCCTGGCGGTAGCCGCGACGCAGATGCACGCGGTAAGCGCTCAGCGGCGCCGGGTCGGCCTGGATCGCGATCTCGCCGAGCAGCGGCCGCAAGGATTGCGCCAACGCCGCGGGCAGGCCGTCGTCGTCGCCGGCCGCATCGACGATCGCGGCGAGCACGTCGCCCGCTTCCACCGACGGCAGTTGATCGCGATCGCCCAGCAGGATCAGACGCGCGCCGGCCGGCACCGCCTTGACCAGTTTGCACATCAGCGGCAGGTCGATCATCGAAGCTTCGTCGACCACGATCACGTCGAACGCCAACGGATTGCGCGCGTCGTGACGGAAGCGCGGGCTGTCGGGCACGCTGCCGAGCAGGCGATGCAAGGTGCTGGCCTGAGTCGGCAAGGCCTCGCACAGGCTCGGGTCGATGCCGTCGAGCGCGCTCAATCGCAGCGCGGCCGCGCGCAGGCTTTCGGCCATGCGCTCGGCGGCGCGGCCGGTCGGCGCGGCCAGGGCGATGCGCGGCGCGCTGACGCCATCGAGGCGCGCCTGCGCGATCAACAACAGCAGCACCCGCGCGATCGTGGTGGTCTTGCCGGTGCCGGGGCCGCCGGTGGCGAGCAGCAGCGACTGCAGCAAGGCCAAGGCGGCCGCGCGCGCCTGGCGGTCGTCATCGCGCGCGTTCGGAAACAGGAGGGCGAACAACGGCGCCAGCGCGGCCAGATCGGTCGGCGGCGGCGCGAACGCGGCGATCCGGCGCAGGCCGTCGGCGAGGCGGCGTTCGTATTCGCGGTAACGACGCAGATACAGCAGGCCGCGCTCCAGCACCAACGGCGCATGCGCGCTCGCGGCGATGCCGGGCGCGGGTGTGGCGACCCAGCGCGAATCGGCCAGCAGCGCGAGCCACTGCTCCGGATCGGGCCAGTCGGTGGTCGCTTCGCTGAGCCACTGCGGGCTGCGCGGGTCGAACGCGGCATGCCCGCGCGCGATCGCCTGCGAAGCCAGCGCGGCGGCCGCGAGCACCGCGTCGGGCGTGTCGCGATCGAGCCGGCGCAAGGCCTGGGCGAACGCATGGTCGACCGTGCGCAGGCTGCCTTCGCGATGCAGCGCGTCGAGCAGGCTCATGCCGCGCCTCCGGCGAACAGCGCATCGACCGCGTCGACCAGTTCGCGCGCGGGTTGGTGCGCGTACAGGCCGGCCGCGGGATCGGCCGGGTCGAGGCCGCGACAGAACAGATAGCGCACGCCGCCGAAATCGCGCGCGTAGTCGTAGTCATCGCCGAGGCGGAAGCGCAGCCAGCGGTGCAGGGCGACGGTATAGATCAGCGATTGCAGGGTGTACTCGCTTTCGCCCATCGCCCGGTCGACCTGGATCGCATCGTAGGACGGCAGGCGGTTGGTCTTGTAGTCGAGCACGTAGTAGCGGCCTTCGAAGGCGTAGACCAGATCGATCTTGCCGGTCATCAGGCCTTCCAGGCGGCGCCGCAGGCCGAAGGCCTGACGTTCGCGCAGCCAGCCGTGTGCGTGCAGGGTCGCCAGCAAGCGATCGACCGGCACCGACTCCAGGGCGAAATGGAACTCCATCTCGCTGCGCCGCTCGCGCTCGGGCAGTTCGCACAGGCGCGTGCCTTCCGGCAGCGCCGCGGTGAGCGTCAGGCCGACCAGCGAGGTCAGCAGCGGCAGACCGTCGTCGATATCGGCATCGGTGTAGCCTTCGCCGCGCAACGCCGACGCGAGCCACGCGGCTTCGCCGTCGGGCGCGGGCGCGTCGGCGGTCCATTCGCGCCACGCGCCGAAATCCACGCGTTCCAACGCTGTGTGGACCACGTTGCCGAAGCGGCTGCCGGAGTAGCGCGCGTCGCCGGGCGTCAGCAAGACCGCGGCGATGTCGGGCTCGTCTTCGGCGCCGCGCTCGTCGGCGACCAGCGCGCCCTGGCCGGCGCCGTCGTCCTCGTTGGTCAACTGGGTGAAGCTGTACACCCACCAGTCGCGCGGCACGCTGTGGCGCGCGCGACGCGCCGGCGGCACCGCGCCGGCCGCGGGCGGCGGCAGCGGCGCGGGCGGGTGCTCGAGCGGCGCGTCGTCGATGACGATCGCGTCGGGATGTTGATGCGCGAGCGCGTCGGCATCGGCCAGCATCGCCTGCAGCGGCGACGCGTTCGCGAGGTACAACGGCCCGCTCGCCAGCCACAAGGCATGGCGCGCGCGGGTCAGGCCGACGTAGAGCAGGCGCGCGTCTTCCGAACGCGCTTCGATCGCGGCGCGTTCGCGCGCGCTGTCCCAATCCGGCGCGTTCGGATCGAACACCTCGCTTTGCACCTGCAGCACCCGACCGTGCAGCGGGTCGGGGTATTCGCACAAACGGCCGCCGCGCGGCTCGCGTCCGATCGCGACGAACGGCAGGAACACCAGGGCGAACTCCAGGCCCTTGCTCTTGTGCAGGGTCAGGATCTGCACCCGGCGCGCGTCGGATTCCAGACGCAGTTGCTGCTTTTCGTCGCTGTCGTCGGCTTCGGCGATGCGCAGATGCAGCCAGTCGCGCAGACCGTGCAAGCCGAGCGAGCGGGTGTCGGCTTCCTGCAGGGTTTCGCCGAGTTGCAGCAGATTGGTCAGGCGGCGTTCGCCATCGGCCAGCGCGAGCAGGCGCGGCGCGTGTTCGGCGCACAAGTCGCTGACCAACGCCAATGGCCCGTGCCGCTGCCACCGCTCGCGCCAAACCAAGGCCTGCGCTTGCCACACCGCCTGCTCCGCCTCATCCAGCCCCAACGCCGCAATGCGTTCCCCATCCAACCCGATCAACACCGTCGCCAACGCCGCGCGCAAGCGCCCGCCGTCGCCCGGATGCAGCACCGCATCGAACACGGTCAGCAATTCGATCGCCTGCTCGGTCGCGAACAGGCTGCGCCGGCCCGCCGCGACCGCGGCGATACCGGCGGCGATCAGCGCCTGCTGGATGCGCGCGGCTTCGTCGTGACTGCGCACCAGCACCGCGATATCGCCCGGCTGCAGCGCGCGGCCGTCGATGCTCGCGCGGCCCTCGCGCGCATCGCGCAGCCAGGCGTGGATCGACGCGACGCAGGCGCGCACGGCCAGGTCGCGCGATTCGGGCGCGCTCCATTCGGGTTTCTTGCGATCGTCGTCGGGCGCCGGCAGACGCCGGATCGTCAACGCCGGCGCGATCGCGCCGTCGCGTTGCAGATCGGCATCGGCGACCGCGCCGCCGGGCGCGACTTCGCGAAAGCGGATGCGGGCATCGACGAAGGCGGTGTCGCCGGCCTGCGCGTACAGCGCCGAGATCGCGCGCAGCACACTGGGCCGCGAACGGAAATTGTGATCCAGCGGCGGCGCGGCTTCGGCCAGCGCCGCCGCCGACAGATAGGTGTGAACGTCGCCGCCGCGGAAGCCGTAGATCGCCTGCTTCGGATCGCCGATCAGGAACAGGCCGGCGGCCCGCGCGGGTTCGCCCAGGCCCGATTCCATCACTGTGGCTTCGCCGAACACGCGTTCGAAGATCCGCCACTGGCGCACATCGGTGTCCTGGAACTCGTCGACCAGCGCCACCGCGTATTGCTCGCGCAAACGCTGCGCCAAGGCCTCGCCGTGCGGCCCGTCGAGCGCCAGCGCGACATCGGCGATCAAGTCGTCGAAGCTCTGCACGCGCCGGACCCGCTTGAGTTCGGCCAGACGCACGCGTCCGGCGTCGCGGATATCGTGGACCAGACGCAATGCCTGCCGCGCCAGCCATTGCGCGCGCTGCGCGGCGACATCGAGATAGCGCTCGACCGCGACGAACAACGGCGACGACGGCGTCTGCGCCTGCTTGCCCTTGTTGGTCTTTTCCGCGAGTACCGCCGGGGTCAGTCGATCGATGCGGGGCTCGATCGGTTCGACCGGATCGCCGTTCGCGCACCAGCGATCCAGCGCCTGGCGCAGTTGTCCGGGCAGGGTCGCGCGCCAGGTCTGTCCGTTGAGGACCTTGGCCGCCATCGCCGCTTCGATCGCGTCGAAGGCCTGCGCGCCATGCTGTTCGTAGGCCAGCCGCAGCGATTCGGCCGCGTCCTGCAAGGCCGGCAACGGATCGGGCGATGGCTCCGGCGCCGACGGCAGCAACACCGGCGCGCGCATCAACGCGCCCAGGTCCGATGCCAATGCACGCGGGCCGGCGGGCCATTGCAGCGACAGCAGTTCGGCCTGACCGGCATCGTTGCCGAACGCGCGCCACAGGTCGACCGCGATCTCGTCGATCAGCTCGCGCTCGCTGCCGATCATCTCCGGCGCGGCGAACGGCTGGCCGGTTTCCAAAGCATGCTCGGCGAGCACGCGCGCGCAGAAGCCGTGGATGGTGACCACCGCGGCCAGATCGATCTCGCGCGCGGCGCGTTGCAGGCGCGTGCGCAAGGCCGCGGCGCCTTCATGCTCGGCTTGCGCGCGCACCAGTTCGCGGGTGATCGCGCGTTCGCCGTCGTCTTGCGCGGCGATCAGCGCCGGATCGTCGGCGGCGATGCGCGCGGCCAGCAGCAGGCGCCGACGCAAACGCTCGCGCAGTTCCTGGGTGGCCGCGTCGGTGAAGGTCACCGCGAGGATGTCGCCGATGCGCAGGCCGCGTTCGATCACCAGACGGGTGACCAAGGTCGCCAACGTATAGGTCTTGCCGGTGCCGGCGCTGGCCTCGATCAGGCGCAGGCCGTCCAGCGGCAGGTCGAGAAAGGGATCGCGCACGGCGCTCATGCCGGCCCGCCTTCGTCGCGACCGTGCACGACCGCGTCGAACACCAGCTTGGCGATGTCGCGGAATTGCTCGCCCGAATCGGCATCGAGAAACGGATCGCGTCCGCGCAATGCCAGCCGCACCGCGGCCGAACTCGCCTCGCCCCAGCTGCGCGCGCTGCCGTGCCATTGCGCTTCGGCCTTGTTCCAGCCGGCCTTGTTCCAGGCGTTCGGGTCCTGCGCCGCGGCTTCGTACCACAGCCAACCGGCGCGCGGCAGGAACGGCAGCGGCATGCGCAGGCCGTAGTCGCGCAGACGCAGCAGCGCGCGCAGCGCGGCCTTGGCCTCGCGCGGCGACAGCGCATTGCGCAGATGCGGGCCGGGCCCTTCGGCGGTGTGGGCGAACTGCGCCAGCGGACGCGGATCGCCGAGCGCCGACAGCACCAGCCAGTCCAGCCCATGCGCGATCTGCGACGGGCCGTGCAGGCTGTCGAAACGCAGTCGCGCCAGGCCGCCGGCATACACATCGTCGAGCCGGCCGCGCAGTTGGGTGCCGCCCAGATCGAGTTCGAACGGCAGCGCCTGGCCCTCGCCGTCGCGCCAGCGCGCGAACGCGTCCGCGTACGGCCGCACCTGACCGAGCAAGGCATCGAGCTGGCGCCGTCCCAACGGACCGGTCGGCAGCAGCGCGCGCGCGCGCAGGCTCGCCTGCAGGCGATCGCGATCGATCCGGCCGTCGCCGGCGATCAGATCGTCGAACACCGCGCGTTGCAATTGCTGGCGCATCAGGCCCGGGCCGGGCAACACCAGCGGTTCGACGTCTTCGCCGCTCTCGACTTCGTCGGGCAGGCGCAGGCCCAGGCGCTGGCGCAGGAACGCGCTCGGCGGATCGCGCAGGAAGGCGCGCAGGTCCTGATAGGCGAGCGTGGCCTGATCCGCATCGGCCGGCATCGGCGGCAACGCGTCCTCCAGCCACGGGCCGAGTTGCGTGCGCGGGCCGTAGCCGCCGGCATCGGCGGCCGGTCGCCATTCGCTGCGATAGCTGAAGCGGCGCGGGTCGATCTCGCCGCCGCGGCCGTCGGGATCGGCGCCGAACGCGGCCGGCGCGAACGGCTGCAGCGGTTCGCGCACCACGAACTCGCCGCGCGCGCGCGCCGGGTCGGCGTGATAACGCGCGGCGACATCCAGCAATTCCGACACCAGGGTCGAGGGTTCGCGCTGACTGCCGTCGCGCGGATCGGCGCCGAGATAACTCAGATAAAACGCGTCGGACGCGGCGGCGAACAGCTGCAGGAACAAGAAGCGGTCGTCGTCGCGCAGCGAGCGGTCGCCGTGGCGGCGCGCGGCGGTGCCCAGTTCGGCGGCGAGCCGGTTCATGCCGCCGGCCGGGTCGCGACGTGGGTAGTCGCCGTCGTTCATGCCGAGCAGGCAGATCACCCGGAACGGAATCAGCCGCATCGGCACCATCCGGCCGAAGCTGACCCCGCCGCTCAGCAGCGGCGCGCGGGTGTCGGCCTCGGCCAGGGTCGCGCGGAAATGCGCGCGCATCACTTCCGGCGGCACGGTGGCGTTGAAGTCGGCGTGGTCGGCGTCGCTGGCGAAACGTTCGATCAGGCTGCGCAGGCGTTCGAGGGTGCGTTGGTCGGCGTGGTCGCGCGGCCGTTCCGGCAAC
Organism: Lysobacter capsici; assembly: GCF_014779555.2. Taxonomy (NCBI): domain Bacteria; kingdom Pseudomonadati; phylum Pseudomonadota; class Gammaproteobacteria; order Lysobacterales; family Lysobacteraceae; genus Lysobacter; species Lysobacter capsici. Next base: position 97,547 of record NZ_CP094357.1, on the reverse strand, counting down.
AGCGCGCGCAACAGGCCGAGCAGGCGGTCGGCCCATTGCGCCGGCGTGAGGTCGCCGGCCAGGCCGCGTTCGAAGCGCGCGAGCACGCGCAGCAAACGGATCAACGCATCCAGCGCGTCCAACGACGCGCCTTCGAGTTCGGCGTACGGCGCGATCCCGGCGACCAGGCTGTCGGCGGCCTCGCCGTCGCCGGCGGCGTGGCCGATCAGCAGGCGATCGAGCGCGAACGCCCAGGTATAGGCGTCATCGCCCGGCGCGTCGTGGCGGCTGCGATGGGCCGCGTCGATGCCCCAGCGCGCGCCGGCCTGGCCCAGCCAAAGCCGCAGCCGTTCCAGGCCGGCGGCGTCGAGCCCGGCCTGATCGGCGATCGCCGGCGTCGCCAGCAGGTCCAGCACTTCGCTCAGGCCGAAACGCGACACCGGCAGCGCGAGCAGGCGCAGGAACACTTCGGCCAGCGGCTCGGCCGCGAGCGGGCTGACGTCGGCCAGCGCATACGGGATGAAGCCCGGCCGCCCGGCCAGACCGCCGAACACCGCGGCGATATGCGGCGCGTACGGGTCGATGTCGGGCGCGAGCACCGCGATCTCGCGCGGCTGCAGCGGCGGGTCGAAGCGGCGGCCCTGTTCGGACTGCGGGTCGAGCAGGCCCTGCAGTTGATCGTGCAGCACCTGCACTTCGCGCAATCGGGTGTGGCAGGCGTGGACCTGCACGCTCGCGTCGAGGCGGTCGACCTGCGCGCGCCACGGCGTCGCCGGCAGCGCGCGCCGATGCAGCAGGTCGCGCTGCAGGCGTTGCAGCAAGGTGTCGCGCGAGGGGTCGTCGTGGCGGCTGTCCTCCGGATCGGCGTAGGCGGCGATCTCGCCGGAGGGATGCACCACCTCGTAGCCGCCGAGCACCGCCATGAAGTCGCGCCCGGCCGTGCCCCAGGCCTGCAGCAGCGGGTTGTCGTCCTCGCCGAACGCGGCGTCCTCGCCCTGGCGCAGGCGCTCGGCCAGGGTGCCCAGGTCGCCCCAGTACTTGCGCGTCGGGGTCGGCAGATAGAAATGCAGGGTGCCCGCGATCGCCTGGGTCGCGATCACCCGCAGCACGTCGGGGGACACATTGAGGGTGGCGAAGGCGAACAGCCGCGAGGGCAGGCCGCGCGGGATCCGCGCCGGGCCGTGCTCGCCGCCGTCGTCGTTGAAGCGGCTCAGGTAATCGTCGATGCGCCGCGCGCGGTAGCGGCGGCCGGCGGCGATGCGTCGCCACAGCGCGGCCTGGGCGTCGTTGCGGTCGCGGCCGGCGTCCCAGGCCAGCAGCCAGTCGCGGCGCCAGGCCTGGTATTTCTCGAACAGCGAGGCCAGCTCGCCCGACAGCGACCACGACTTGATCGGGTCGTCGCCGTCCAGGTACGCGCGCAGCGGCGCCAGCGCCGGTTCGCGCAGCTGCGCCGGCTGCGACAGCACGCCGTACAGGCGCCAGCGCATCGCCGCGGCGTCGAGGTCGTCGCCGCGCTCGGCCGGATCGATGTCGGGTTCGTTGGCGTCGAGCGCGCGCTGGACGAATTCGCCCGGGGTCAGGAACTCCAGATTGGCCGCGATCCCGTACGCCTGCGCCAGCGTCGCCTGCAGCCAGCGGCGCATCGCGACCTGCGGGATCAGGATGGTGTCGGGGGTCAGCAGCGCCTGCCCGGGCGCGGGCGTGCGCAGTTCCTGCGCCAGCAGACCGGCGAGGACGTCCAGCGCATTGGAATGGTAGAGACGGAAATCGGGACGCGCAGGCATTGCGCCATCTTGCCGGAATGGGTGCCAGGACGCCTGGAGACGGTGTGGCGATTGGGGTGTGGCTTGGGAGCGAAAAGCGAATCCCCTCGGTCCCCCTTTTGCAAAGGCACGGGACGGGACGGATTGGCAAAGCCTGCGCCGCACAGACGAAGCAGGAAGTGGGCGCGCTTGCGACAAGCCGCGCACGCTTGATGCGCAGCGACCCGTCCCTTTGCAAAGGGGGACCGAGGGGGATTCGCTTTTGCTCCCACCCACCCCACACCCACGCCCACTTAAAACCGTTTTAATCGCCCCCCATCACCATCGCCCCAGCCACCGACCCCACCGGTCGAACACCCCGTTGCGGTACAGGCACGGGCCCGGCCGGCTAAGCTGCGACAATGTCCGACGCTCCACCCCCGTTCAGCCGCAGTGGGCCAAGCTGCGCCGCTTCGCCGGCCCTGACCGTCGGCGCGTTCCGCCGTTCGCCCGTTCCCCGCACGGATAGCCTGCCCGCATGACGACGCCAACGCCCATCGTCCGCCTGACCGACCTGCGCCTCGACCGCGGCGGCCGCAGCGTGCTGCGCGGGATCAATCTGTCGGTGCCGCCCGGCAGCATCGTCGCGGTGCTCGGCCCGTCCGGCAGCGGTAAGTCGACCTTGCTGTCGGCGCTGACCGGCGAACTCGCGCCGGCCTCCGGCACGGTCGAAGTGTTCGGCCAAGCGGTGCCGCACAACCAGCGCGACCTGCTCGAGCTGCGCAAGGGCATCGGCGTGCTGCTGCAGGGCAACGGCCTGCTGACCGATCTGACCGCAGCCGAGAACGTGGCCCTGCCGCTGCGCGCGCACACCAAGCTGCCGCCCGCGCTGATCCGCCGGCTGGTGCTGATGAAGCTGCACGCGGTCGGCCTGCGCGCCGCCGCCGATGCGTATCCGCGCGAGCTGTCCGGCGGCATGGCCCGCCGGGTCGCGCTGGCCCGCGCGCTGGCGCTGGACCCGCCGCTGATGATCTACGACGAACCGCTGACCGGGCTCGACCCGATCGCGTCGGGCGTGGTCATGAGCCTGGTCCGCCGGCTCAACGACACTCTGGGCCTGACCAGCATCATCGTCACCCACCACGTCCACGAGACCCTGCCGGTGGCCGACCACGCGATCGTGATCGCCAACGGCGGCATCGTGTTCTCCGGCACCCCGGCCGAGCTGGAACACAGCACCGACCCGCTGGTCCGCCAGTTCCTGCGCGGCGAGCCCGACGGCCCGATCGGCTTCGACGCCGCCCCCCGCACCTCGGAGGCCGCGTGATGCCTTTCATCGAAGCCACCCGCTCGCTCGGCCGCGCCGGCCTGTTCTCGCTGTCGGTGCTGCGCGCGTCCAAGCCGACCGCCGACTTCTTCCGCGAGCTGGTGCGTGAAATCTACAAGATCGGTGCACGTTCGCTGCCGATCATCGCCGTTGGCGGCGCGTTCGTCGGCCTTTCGGTGACCCTGCTGGGCTATCGCGCACTCGATACTTATGGTGCCGCCAACCAGGTCAGCGCCATGCTGGGCCTGGGCCTGTACCGCGAACTGGGCCCGGTGCTGACCGCGCTGTTGTTCATCGGCCGCGCCGGCAGCTCGATCGCGGCCGAACTGGGCCTGATGCGCGCGACCGACCAGATCACAGCGCTCGGCCTGATGGCGATCGACCCGATCGGCAAGGCGGTGGCGCCGCGGTTCTGGGCCGCGGTGCTGTGCGTGCCGCTGCTGACCGGGTTCTTCTGCAGCCTGGCGATTAGCGCGAGCTATTTCGAGTCGGTCCACGTGATCGGCCTGGAGGCCGGCACGTTCTGGCAGGTGCTCAAGGACAGCGTCGATTTCCAGAACGACTTCCTGATGGCGTTCGTGAAGTCGGCGGTGTTCGGCGGGACCGCGGCGCTGGTCGCGGCCTATGTCGGTTTCCATGCCGAACCGACCATCGAAGGCACCTCGGTGGCGACCACCCGCGCGGTGGTGAACGCCTCGCTGCTGGTGCTGATGTTCAATTTCGTGATGTCGGCGTTCTTGTTCAGGTAAGTAATCCCTTCTCCCGCTCGCGGGAGGAGTGCTCGATCTTCCTTCTCCCGCAAGCGGGAGAAGGTGCCCGAAGGGCGGATGAGGGACACGGCGAGGTTGCAGCGCGAAGCGCGCCCTCACCCCAACCCCTCTCCCGCCCGCGGGAGAGGGGCTTCGACGCCGCGACGGGGCCGCCCCCTTCGCAGCATCCACACCGTTCCATGCATACCGTTCCCACAGCCGCGTTGATCCACGCGGGCTTTATCCCCAAGGTGGTGCCATGTCCATCCGCAGTCCCCGCATCGAATTCGCCGTCGGCGCATTCCTGCTCCTCGCCCTGGCGTCGCTGCTGGTGCTGGCGATCGCCTCGACCAACGGCAAGTTCGGTTTCGGCGGCGATAGCTACAACATCACCGCCAAATTCACTACGATCGGCCCGCTGCGCCCGAACGCGCCGGTCAAGATCGGCGGCGTGACGGTCGGCCAGGTGACCGATATCTCGCTGGACCCGGTCAAGTACCAGTCGGTGGTGACCCTGGCGATCAACAAGCGCTACACGCTGTCGGCCGACACCTCCGCGGGCATCCTCACCAGCGGCCTGCTGGGCGAGAGCTATGTCGGGCTGAGCCCCGGCGGCGACCCGGAAAACCTCAAGCCCGGCGACCAGATCTTCCTGACCCAGCCGGCGGTCGACCTGATCCAGCTGGTCGGCAAGTACATGTTCAGCGGCGGTGGCGCACAAGGCGGCAATGGCGGCGGCGCGGCCGCGGCCAAGCCCGCCGACGCCGGCGTTCCCGATTACCTCCAGGGCGAACAAGCCGCCCCCTCCGACGAGACCAAGAAATGAAGCGTTCCCTGATCGTTACCGTCCTCGCCTCGGCCCTGATCGCCGGCGCTCCCTCGTTCGCGTTCGCCCAGGCCACCGCGGCCCCGGGCCAGGCCGCGCCCGCCGCCGGTTCGCCCAGCGCGATGGTGCTGGCCAACAGCACCCGCATCCTGTCGACCCTGGAATCGCGCCGCGCCGAGTTCAGCAAGAACCGCGCCGCGCTGAGCCAGTTCATCACCACCGAATTCAACACGGTGTTCGACCGCGACTACGCCGCGCGCCTGGTCCTGGGCACCCACGGCCGCGGCGCGTCCGACGCCGATGTCGGCCTGTTCGCCGATGCCCTGACCGGCAGCCTGATGCAGCGCTACGGTTCGGCCCTGCTCGACTTCAACACCCGCCTGCAGGTCCGGATCAAGTCCGAAACCCCGCTGCGCGGCGGCGCCATCGTCAAGGTGTCCAGCGAGTTCCTGCGCCAGGGCGGCGAGCCGGTGCCGGTGGACTACCTGCTGCGCAAGAACGGCGCGCAGTGGAAGGTGTTCGACGTGATGGTCGAAGGCGTCAGCTTCGTGCAGACCTTCCGCAACCAGTTCGACACCCCGCTCAACCAGAAGTCGATCGCCCAGGTCGCCGCCGACATCAAGGCCGGCAAGCTGCAGGCCCAGGCGAGCGGCAACTGAGATGAGCGCGGCCGCGGCCAGCCTGCGCAAGGACGGCGACACCCTGGTGTTCGCGGGCGAGCTCGATCGCGACGCGGCCGCCGCGTTGTGGCCGCAGGCGCGCGCGCTGGTCGCAGGCGCGCGCCGGTTCGACCTGTCGGCGGTCAGTTCGGTCGACAGCGCCGGGCTGGCGCTGCTGGCCGAGTTGGCCGGGCAGGCGCCCGGCGTGGACGTGCAGGGCGAACCGGCCGGCCTGGCCGAGCTGCGCGCGGCCTACCGGCTCGACGCCTCGCTCGGCTTCGGCGGCTGATCGCACCGCATACGTACACGTTCACAGTTGCGGTCGCCGACGCCCACGAACGTGGCCTGGCCGCCCCCACCGATGTAACGGAAGACTAGACTGCAACCATGCGCCCCCACGCACTCCCCTTAGCGCTCGGCCTGATCCTGGCCGCGCTGCACTCCGCACCGGCCCTCGCGCAGGACGCGAGCCCGGCCTCCGGCTTGACCGCGCCGGCCACGGCGATGGTCGCCGCCGATGCGATGGCCGAGGCTTCGCCGCCGGTGGCTATCGAACCCGCCCCGGCCGAATCCGCGCAGATCGCGGCCTCAACGCAGGCCCCGGTGCAGACCGATTCGGCGAGCGCGCTGTCCGCGGCCGGCATCGCCGCGAGCGCGCCGGTCGATGCCGACGCCACCGCCACCGCGACCGCCGAAGCTTCGTCGCCGCAGCAGGCCTCGGCCGCGCACAGCGACGACTTCGCCGTGGTGCCGCTCGAGCTGGATCTGGACTACAGCCTGGCTCAGGTCGATCCGCCCGCGCCGCCGGCGCTCGACCCGACCGCGGCCCCGCCGACCGACCCGGTCGCCGACCCGCGCACCGACGCCGAACGCGACTTCGACGACATCTACGGCAACGCGCAGGGCTACGACCCGGTCGCCGATCCCACCCTGCCGACGCCGGCCAACGTGCCCGGCGCCTACGATCCGTGGGAGAAGTACAACCGCAAGATGCACCGCTTCAACATGGCGGTGGACAAGGGCATCGCCCGGCCGCTGGCGCGCGCCTACACCAAGGTCGTGCCGCGTCCGATACGCCTGGGCGTGAGCAACTTCTTCAGCAACCTCGGCCAGCCGGTGTCGGCCCTCAACGCGCTGCTGCAGGGCAAGCCCAAGCAGGCCGCGCAGTCGCTGGGCCGGTTCGCGCTCAACACCACCCTGGGCATCGCCGGCATCTTCGATCCGGCCAGCGACGCCAAGCTGCCCAACCGCAGCGAAGACTTCGGCCAGACCCTCGGCGTGTGGGGCTGGAAGCGTTCGCGCTATCTCGAGCTGCCGCTGTTCGGGCCGCGCACCGTGCGCGATGCGTTCGGCGCGCTCGGCGACGCGCCGCTGAGCCCGCTGCGCCAGGTCGATCGCGACCGCATCCGCATCCCGCTGCAGGGCCTGCAACTGGTCGACGTGCGCGCCCAGTTGCTGCCGCTGGACAGCCTGCGCGAAGGCGCGGAGGACGAATACGCGCTGGTGCGCGATTCGTGGACCCAGCGCCGCGACTACCAGATCTTCGGCGACCGCATGGACAAGAACAGCGACGAGCAGCTGCCCGACTATCTGCAGGACGACAGCAACCCGAGCGTCCCGGCCGATGCGATGCCGGTGATGCCGACCGACGGCGGACGCTGAGCGCCGCATAGCGTCGCTGCACGCCTGAATCCACGAACGGCCCGGATGCGAATCCGGGCCGTTTTGTTTTGCGCGGCGGCGATGCGATCTGTCCCGTCCGAGCCGACAAGATCGGACATCGTTCCACTTGGGGAATCAGGCATGGCGGCGATCGATTTCGAAGCGGCGCGGCATCTGGCGCAAACCAGGATCGCGAGCCACGCGCATTTGGGGCAAGACGAGTTCGTACTCGTACCGGAGCACACCCGGGAGACCGCGCGCGGCTGGGTGTTTTTCTACAACAGCCGCGAATTCGTCGAGACCGGCAACACCAGCGCCATGTTGGCCGGCAACGGGCCGATTCTGGTCGAGCGCGATGGAACGGTTATCGACTTGCCCACTCATTGCGATTGGGAGGAGGCGATACGGGCGCTGTAAGTGGCCGCCCGCGCCGCCGTCGCAAATCGCCGGCCCGACTCGCGCTGGCAAGCCTGCCGCGATGCGGCCGGCGTCGTCTTGTCCGCGCGGGATGATAAGAATCCGCGACCGCCACCGTCCGACTCGGCCCACGCCATGACCTCATCCGATGTTCCCGATCACCTGCGCGGCACGGCCGAGCTGGTGGCGCGCGCCTACCCGCACGGGATTCCCTCCGCCGACTATCTGCCGCTGCTGAGCGTGCTGGCCGAGCACATGAGCCAGAGCAATCTCGCGCTGCTGGCCGATGTATGGAGCAACCACGAAGGCTCGGGCTACAACGACGTATTGCGCGTTCTCATCGACCCGGCGCCTTCGTCCGCGGTGCGCGATCGGCTCGATGCGGCCGGTTTTGCGCAGTGGGTCGAACAACCCTGATACCTGGCGTCGAGGTCTCTCAGGCGGGGCTTGAGTCCCGACGCTGCGGTTTCGGATCGACTCGAATTCGCTCGCCGCGGAGCGAGCAAGTCGGGCTGAAACCCGCTCGCGACCAGGCTCGACCGATCGATCAGGCCTCGCCGCGATCCTCACCGCCGTCGCCGCCGTTTTCCTCGGCCTCCACCCGCTCGCCTGCATCGTCCGGGCTGTCGGATTCCGCGCTCAGCAGCCCCGCCGCGCCCTCGATCGGCCGCGGGCCGTCGGGTTCGATGCCGTCGTCGGTCGATGCATCGTCGGCCGACAACTCGACCAGTTTCGCCGGCAACGCGCGGATCGGCTTGACCCCCATGTCGCGCAGCATCTCGGCCTGGCGGATCACGCTGCCCTTGTTGCGGCTGAGCTTGTCGCGCGCGCTGTCGAAGCTGACCTTGGCCTGGTCGATGCGGTCGCCGACTTTCTCCAGGTCGGCCACGAACGAACACAAGCGGTCGTACAGCTGCGCGCCGCGCTTGGCGATTTCCTGGGCATTGCGGTTCTGCGCCTCCTGCCGCCACAGATGGGCGACGGTGCGCAGCACGAACAGCAAGGTCGACGGGCTGACCACCAGCACGTTGCGCTGCCAGCCGTCCATAAACAGGTTGCGGTCGTGGGTGACCGCGAGCATGAAGGCCGGTTCGATCGGCACGAACATCAGCACGAAATCCAGCGAACGCAGGCCGTACAGCTCCTGATAGCGCTTGTCCGACAGGCCGCGCATGTGCGCGCGCACCGAGTCGAGATGGCGCTTGATCGCGCGCCCGCGCTGCTCCTCGTCCTCGGCGCTGGCGTACTCCTCGTAGGCGAGCAGCGAGACCTTGGAATCGATCACCAGATGCCGGTCTTCAGGCAGGTGGATGGTCACGTCGGGGCGGCGCTCGCCGTCCTCGGTGCCGTGGCTTTCCTGGACGTCGTATTCCTCGCCCTTGCGCAGCCCGGCCGATTCGAGCACGCGTTCGAGGATCAACTCGCCCCACGCGCCCTGGGTCTTGCTGGAACCCTTGAGCGCGGTGGTGAGGTTCTTCGCGTCTTCGCTGAGCGACTGGTTCAGCGCCATCAGCTGGCGCACCTGTTCGCCCAGCGCGGTGCGGTCGCGAGTTTCGTTGTCGTAGACGGTTTCGACCCGGGTCTGGAATTCGGCCAGCTTCTGCTGCAGCGGATCGAGCAGCAGGCCCAGGTGGCTGCGGTTCTGTTCGGTGAAGCGCTTGCTCTTTTCTTCCAGGATGTCGTTGGCGAGGTTCTTGAACTGGGTGGTCAGTTCGTCGCGCACGTCCTTGAGCTGGGCGATCTTTTCCTGCGACTGGCTGCGCTCGGCATCGAGCTGGGTGCTCATGCGGCTGAGTTCGACGCTGCGCCGCTGCAGCTCGGCATTGGCCGCGTCGCGCAGGCGTTCGGCGTCCTCCAGCTGCGCGCGCAGGCGGTGCAGGGCCTGCTGTTCCTTTTCCAGCTCGGTGCTGGCGCGGCCGATGGCCTCGCGCAGCTGGCCGCTGTCGTGGATCAGGCGGTCGCGCAGGTCCTCGAGTTCGTCCAGGCGCCCCTGCAGTTCGGGAATGCGCGCGCTGCGCTCGAGCAACTGCGCGCGCTCGGTGTTGGCCGCGTTCAACTGCGCGCCCAGCTCGCCGCGCGCGGCCTCCAGCGCGCGCGCGGCGCCGGCGCGCGCGAGCAGCCAGGCGAGCGCGGCGCCGATCAGCAACGCGAACACGATGGCGAACAGGGCGGCGGTCAGGGGCATGGGGTCTCTGCAAGGCGGGAAGGGAGGCGACGGCGCGGCCGGCGCGGCGCGGCGGGGGTCCGCCGGGCGGGGGCGGGCACCGATCGGGCGCCTGGGACCGCCAGTTTACGGCGCCAGTCTAAGCGGGTGAGTCTCAGTTCCTGCGACGCGGGGGCGGCGAGGGGCGGAGCGCGTCGGTGTGGGTGGGGTGGTCTTCAGGTGGTCGCACTGCGATGGCGTCGATTCCCGATGCGGGAGCTGCCGCGCACGGGGATTTGCTTCGGTCGCCGGCTGCGATCGCGGCATGCTGCCTGCGCCGCGGGCGCGGGGTCGCGGTCGCGACTTGCGTCGCTCCTACAGGGGGGCGGTCGTGGCTGCCGTCGCAACCGGTGCGTAGCGCGCAGGCGAGGCTGGGCGACCGATCCGATGCCCGGAGTAAGCGTGACGACAATCACATTTGACCACTCGACCATGCCTCCTGTGTTCCGTACGGCACCCGATTGCGCATATCCAATGTGCCAATCTTGCCTGCCCACCGGTTCGGCAGCAGCCGCCCCGTCCGTGCAAGGACCGTTCGCATGAACCCGCAAGATCCCAGGCTGTACGCCGATCCGCGCGGCGTCTGGCGCGACGACGGCGCCGGACGCATCCACGGCATCCGCTGGACCGACATCGACGGCATCGACGGCTACGCGATCGACGCGAACGAGCGCCGGCTGATCTTCGTCGAGGTCGGCACCGCGACCGGCGAGCGCCTGGAGCTGCGTACCGATTGGCCGGGCTATCGCGAAGTCGCCATGGCGATGAGCGTGCATCTGCCCGGCCTGGACGTGGGCGCGCTGCAGCGCCTGGAGCAGACCCGTCCCGAGGACCCGCCGACGATTCTGTGGTGGAAGGCCTGAGCCGGAAACCGACGCGGGCCTTCGATCGGCTGAACGTATTGCCCGCCGGCCGCGCCTGCGCCTACGCTGCCGCGATCGCGCAAGCGCGCAGAGACGCTCGACCATGACTGCATCGTCTTCCCGTTCATCGAGCGATGGTTCTCATGGCCACGGCCACGGCGCGCGTGCTCCGTCGCTGCTCACGTCGCTGCTGTATGCCGCTTGCATCGTGGTGGCGGTGGCGCTGGTCATCGTGCCCAATTCTTCAAAAACGAACTTGTTCGTCGCACCGGTCGGAAAACCGCGCGTGGCGACGGCCGCGGAGCAGCGCGCGATTCTGATTGCGGTCGTCGAACATCAGCAGATCACCGAACGGTCGCCGACGTTCGACGCCAATGGATCGCAACGTCGCCTCGCATTGGAAAACGCCACCGTATCCATTTGCGGCAAGCCTCCGCAGAGTCAGGAGCGTTGCAGCGAGCTGACACCGGAATGGTACGAAGATCCTGGCAATTCCCCGGATCGCTCCATCCACCTGATCGATCGGAATCTGTCCGAGACGCTGGTCGATGCCTTGCGGCGCTTCAACGTCCGGCAACAGCCGCTGGACACACGCTCGGTGCCCGGCATCGTTCCGGTCGACCGCGAGCGGGTAACGGCCATTCTTTCGATGCAGGAGGACCCGCCGGTGTTCTACTGCGGCATTCCGCCGGCCTTCTACCGAGCCTATCCGCAGGCCAACGGCATCCTCCGGATCAGCCGGCCGGTCGTGTCGGCGCGCGGCGATCACGCCCTGGTGTATGTCCAGACGACGTATCGCAACTCGGGTCAGGACGGTCGAATGGAATTGTTCGCGCTCCAGCGAGGGCAGTGGAAGTTCGTCGGCGTCATCGGTTATGTGCAAACCATATTCGGCTGAACGCGTGGGCGAAACCGGAATGCAACTCATCGACCAACGCGATTGGGCCTGGACGCTGTACGCCGACGGCGAGCGCCGTTATCTGTCGGTGCTGTGCGGCACGATCGCCAGTTACGAACTCACGCTCGAACTCGATGCCGGCGAACGTGCGCGGATCGGGGAGCCGGGGTTTGTGGATGCGCTGGCGCGCGAGGTAGCGTATCGGCCCGATAGCTACAAGGCGCGGCATGTGGCGGGGTTTCGGGCGCCCGATTGATCGTTCTATTTCCTCTCACCGCGTACCGCTCTCTCTCCCGCTTGCGGGAAAGGGTTGGGGTGAGGGGGCGCGAGGTCTGGCGAAAACCAAAAGCATTCGCGCCTTCGGCGCTCATACCCTCACCCTAGCCCTCTCCCGCAAGCGGGAGAGGGAACATTTGCGTCGTAGGCGGATGGCTGCGCGAATGCCGACGCGCAACCCACCTCACCTCAATCCAGCACCCGGCAAAACACCGCCTTGAGATACCGCGACTCCGGCACCTGCGCCAGCCACGGATGGTCCGCGCCGGCGCCCGACACCTTCAGCACCTGCACGGTGCGGCCGGCATAGAACGCGGCGCGGCGCAGCATGTCGAGGAACTGGTCTTCGCTGACCAGACCGGTGCACGAGAACGTCGCGAACAAACCGCCCGGCTTGACCACGCCCAGCGCCAGCTTGTTCATATCCAGATACTTTTTCAGCGCGGCGATCACCTGCTCGCGATCGCGGGTCATCTTGGCCGGATCGAGGATCACCACGTCGAACTGCTCGCCCGCGTTACCCATGTCGCGCAGGTACGGGAAGATGTCGGCCTGGACGAACTTGACGTTGGCGCCGTTGAGCTTGGCGTTGCCCTTGGCGATGTTGAGCACGTCGGCATCGATGTCCACGCCGATCACTTCCTCGGCGCCGCGCGCCTTGGCGTAGACGCCGAAGCCGCCGGTGTTGCAGCACAGGTCGAGCACGCGCTTGCCGGCGACCTGCTGCGACAACCATTCGCGGTTCTCGCGCTGGTCGGCGAAGAAACCGGTCTTGTGCGCGCCGGCCGGATCGGCGCGGAACTTGATGCCGTATTCGGTGATGGTCGACGGCGGGACCGGTTCGGTGCCGCGGAAGTCGAAGCTTTCCTGCTTCTGCACGTGCTCGTCGGCGAAGGCGTAGAAGCGGCAGCCCGGGAACTGCGCGCGCAGCGCGTCGTAGATCCATTCGCGATGACGGAACGCGCCGGCGCTGAAGTATTCGACCACCAACAGATCGCCGTAACGGTCCACGACCAGGCCGCTGATGCCGTCGCCCTCGCTGTGCACCACGCGCCAGGCGTCGCTGACCTGATCGAGCTTGAGCACGTCGCGGCGCAGCGACACGGAGGCGGCGATCTTGCGCGCGAACCACTCGGCGTCGACTTCGACGTCCGGGTCGTTTTCGAGCATGCGCAGGGCGATGCGCGAATGGCCGTTGTAGAAGCCGCGGCCGATCCAGACGCCGTCGACCCCGACCACGTTGACGATGGCGCCGGGTTTGGGCCGCTGGGCGGGCTTGTCGACCAGGCGTTGGAAGATCCAGGGGTGGGTGGATTTCCAGGCGTTCTTGAGGCGTACGGTGGGGATTTCGTTATTCATCGGCCCATTCTACCGGGGCCGGGCGGTTCCTCCCGGACTGGGTGGCCGTCGACGCCCGCGCGGGCGGGGCCGGGCCGGTTGTTGACCGCGGCCACATTCCCGTGGGTGGGACAAAGAAGCCCGCCCGGGCCGGCTTGCAAAGGTCGCCGGCGGTGCCAATCTGGTTTGCATGCAACTGCCCACCGAAGCCCCCGTCCCCGACACCCCGGCCCAGCGCAAGGCCGACCGCCGCCGCCTGCTGCGCGCGCTCAACGCCAGCCTGGCGTTCGTGCTGTTGCTGGTGGCGGTGTTCGCCGCCCAGAGCAGCTTCGACGTGCGCGCCTTCACCGTCCAGCCGTGGTCGCTGCACGGCCTGATCGGGCTGCTGACCGCGCCGCTGCTGCACGGCTCGGTCGAGCATCTGGCCGCCAACGCGACGTCCTTGCTGCTGCTCGGCACCCTGGCCGGCGCGGTCTATCCCAAGGCGACGGTGCGGGCGCTGCCGATCGTATGGATCGGCTCGGGCATCGGCGCGTGGCTGCTCGGCGATCCGGGCAGTTATCACCTCGGCGCCAGCGGCGTGACCCATGGCCTGATGTTCCTGGTCATGACCCTGGGCCTGCTGCGCCGCGACCGGCCTTCGATCGCCGCGGCGATGATCGCGTTCCTGCTCTACGGCGGCATGCTGCTGACCGTGCTGCCGCGCGAGATCGGCGTGTCCTGGCAGGCCCACCTGGGTGGCGCGGTGGCCGGCGTGATCGCCGCCTTCGTGTTCCGCCTGCGCGACCCGCTGCCGCCGCGCAAGCGCTACAGCTGGGAAGACGAGGATGAATCGATGGTCCCGGCGCACGAGGAACTCGAGCCGCCGAGCCCGCGCGAGGTGCCGGTGCTGTGGAACCGCCCCGAGCACCAGACCGGCGTGGTGCTGCGGTTTCCGCCGCGCAACGGGCAGGAAGAGTAGTCGCGCAACCGCCGGCTGCGTTCATCGCAATACGCAGTGCGGCGCGCCGGTATCCACGCGCTGAGGCTTCACGCTTCGCAACGCGGGCAGCGGCTGGTCCGAGCCGAACGTGTGCCACCGGTCATCCAGGCGCGCTAGAGTGATGTGGTGTCCATGGGGATGGACCGCTCGGCGCCTCGATGCGTCACGCGCTTCGTCTCCTGACTGCCGCGCCCCTCGGGGCCGCGGTTTCCCGTCGCCTCCGGAGCCCTCGCCATGCGCCGTCTTACCGCACCGCTCGCTTTCGCCGCCCTGCTGCTCGCCTGCCCGCTCGCCTACGCCAAGAGCGCCTGCATGATGCAGGGCCAGATCATGGGTCAGGTCATCAACGAGTGCACCGAAACCGAGATGAACCTGTCCGAAGGCCAGCAGAAGGTGCAGTGCAGCGGCCAGGCGCCCGGACTCGAGGGCATGGGCGGCCAGGTCGACATGCGGCTGGTTCCGTCGTGCCCCAGCGGCGCCGGCGGTGTGTGCGATTCGCCGCGCGGCGCGCCGGCGCAGATCTACTACTACCAGCGCACCCCCGATCAGCTCGCCGCCTTGCAGGCCGCCTGCGAAAACCAGCGCGGCCGCTGGAAGAAGCTGTAAGCGCGCGCGGCGGTAAGGCGCCGCTGCCCGGAACGAAGGGAGTAAAGCAATGCGGGAAGGGAAACTGCGCCTGGACGCGTCGAGCGATCGTCATCGGCGGCGGACGCGAGCATGCGCATGAAGCCGGGTTCGATCCCGCTGTGCATGGCCGCGTTGATCGGCCTGGGCACGGCCGCGCCGGCCCACGCCGACGACGCGCCGTCGTTCGACCGTCCCGGCATCGCGTTCTCCACCGGCACCTTGCCCAAGGGCCGCTTCGCCTGGGAGCAGGGCCTGCCCGATTTCCAGCGCGACGACGACGGCGGCGCCCGCAGCACCCAGTACAACGCCAACACCACCTTGCGCCTGGGCCTGAGCGACACGGTCGAGCTGCAACTGGCGACCTCGCCGTACAACTATCTGCGCGAACGTAACGACGATGGCGGCCGCCGCTCGCGCCACGGCGCCGGCGACACCGGGCTGGCGTTGAAGGTCGCGCTGCCTTCTTCGCACGACAAGTTTTCCTGGGCCGTGCTCGGCGCCGTCACCGCCGCCAGCGGCGCGCGCGATTTCAGCAACGGCGCTACGCAATACACGCTCGGCACCACCCTGGGCTACGACTTCAGCGAGCGCGTGTCCGGCGCGCTGTACTTCAACCTTGACCGCAGCGACGGCGAGGACACCTGGACCTGGTCGCCGAGCCTCAGCGTCGCCCTGAGCGACACGGTCGGGGCCTATATCGAAGCCGGCATTTCGCATATCGATCACCAATCGACGACCTCGGTCGCCGGCGCCGGCGTGACCTGGATGGCGACCTCGCGCGTGCAGCTCGACGCGTCGCTGGACTGGGGCCTGGACCGCGACAGTCCGGACCTGCAAGGCGGGATCGGCGTGGCCGTGTTGTTCGACTGATCGACCCCGTTGGTTTGCAGGAGCGCTTCGACAACGCATGGAACCCAACCTCTACGCCCCGCCGACCGCCGCGGTGACCCAGCCGGCCGGGCCGGCCGACCGCGGCGACGAATTCCTGATCGTCTCCGCGCGCAAGTTCTGCATCCTGTTCTTCGCCACCTTCGGCGTATACCAGTTGTATTGGTCGTACATGCACTGGGCGCGCTACCGCGCCGCCAGCGGCGAGTACCTGTGGCCGCTGGTGCGCACGCTGTTCGCGATCTTCTACACCCATGCCCTGACCGCGCGCATCGACGCAGTCCTGCGCAAGACCGGGCGCGACCATGCGTGGGCGCCGGGCGCGATGGCGACCGTGTACGTGATCGCGACCATCGGCAACGCCGTGCTGGACCAGCTGAGCGCGCGCGGCATCGGCTCGCCCCACACCGACCTGCTCGGCGTGCTGGCCCTGCTGCCGGTGGGCTGGAGCCTGCTGCGGATCCAGCGCGCGGCCAACGCCGCCTGCGGCGATCCACGCGGCGAATCCAACGCGCGCCTGACCGTGGCGAATTACGCCTGGATCGCGATCGGCGCGGTGCTGTGGCTGCTGATCCTGCTGGGCGTGGCGGCGGCGTTCGGCTTCAGTCTGGACAACGGCGTCGATGCGGCGATTCCCGGATCGACGTCGAGCTCGTAAGTAGCCGGCGGACGGCGTGGCATCGACGGCAGCGCGGCTGCGATGGCGAAGTCGTTCGCGCCGTCGCGATTCACCAGCGGTAGGGCGCGAAGAAAAGCCCCGCGCGCAAATCACGCTCGCTCGCCGGTGGCGTGGCGCGCGCGTTCTCGTCGCGTGCGTTCTCGCCCGACTGCGGGCCGGCATCGCGGTTCGCGCCGGCCGTGTCGCCCGGTTCGGCGCGCGCCGCCGGGA
Organism: Lysobacter capsici; assembly: GCF_014779555.2. Lineage (NCBI taxonomy): Bacteria > Pseudomonadati > Pseudomonadota > Gammaproteobacteria > Lysobacterales > Lysobacteraceae > Lysobacter > Lysobacter capsici. The sequence continues at coordinate 81,222 of NZ_CP094357.1, read as the reverse complement.
TCGACGGCGCAGCTTCGTCACGGCCGGCGTCCTTGCCCTGGGCCAGTTCGGCCGGCGCTGCGGGATCGGGCGTGTTCATGCGGACGTTCTCTTGGATTTTCGGCGTGCGCGTCCTGCCCATGCACGACACGGCGTTGGCGTCCATGCCGGGGTAGGCGCGCCGCGCGCGCTGCATGGGCAAGCCGCATTCCCCAGTTCGTAAACCGATCCGAAAACCCGACATCGCCCGGCGGATTTGCTGAGCGATACCCGGATCGAAAGGCTGGGGGTCGAAGCCCTCGCACGACGCGGAATCGTGCTCGCAGCGGACCGCTTCGGCCTGACCGTCACAACTATCGTGTCGGTAGGCGCAAATAGCGTGACCGTCGTATGCTTGGGTGGTCAGGAGGACCCGACTTGCCGGACGAGCAAACGAAAGGAGACGTGACCCGTCTGTTGCAGGCCTATCGCGCCGGCGACGAATCCGCGCGCGACGCGCTGTACGCCCTGGTCTACGGCGAGCTCAAGGGCATCGCGATCCGCCGCCTGGCGCGCATGGGCCGTTCGATCATCGACCCGACCGAACTGGTCAACGAAGCCCTGCTGCGCCTGCTCGGCGACCGCATCCAGGCGCAGGACCGCCAGCATTTCTTCCGCATCGCCGCGACCGCGATCCGCTGCACCCTGATCGACGTGATCCGCCAGCGCCAGGCCGAGAAGCGCGGCGGCGACGTGGTGATCACCGCGTTCGATCCGGCGCGCGAATCGGCGCCGCACGGCCCGACCCCGGATCAGCGCTGGCTGGAAGTCGAAGACGCGCTGGTCGCGCTCGACAAACCCTACCCGCGCCAGTGCCGGGTGATCGAGCTGGCGTTCCTGGTCGGGCTCAAGCAGCAGGAAATCGCCGACGCCCTGGCGATCAACGTGCGCACGGTCGAACGCGACCTGCGTTTCGCCAAGGCCTGGCTGCGCGAGCAGCTCGCGCCATGACCCCGGAGCAGTTCGCCCGGATCGAACACGCCTTCCATGCGGCGCTGACCCGGCCGCCGGGCGAACGCGGCCAGTACCTGCTCGACACCGAACCCGACCCCGAGGTGCGCGCGGCGGTGCGGCGCCTGCTCGATCGCGTCACCGCGCACGACGGCGAGGCCGACGCCGACGCACCGGCCGATCCGCTGTCGGACCGGCTGGCCGCGGCCTTCGCCGCCCAGGCCGCCGCCGGCACGCCCTCCACGATCGGCCCGTACCGGCTGTTGCGCGAACTCGGCGCCGGCGGCATGGGCACGGTGTTCCTGGCCGAACGCGAAGCCGGCGACGGCGTGCAGCGGGCCGCGCTGAAACTGCTGCACGGCCTGCCGACCCAGTCCGCGATCCGGCGCATGGCGCGCGAACGCGGCCTGCTGGCGAGCCTGGACCATCCGCTGATCGCGCGTCACATCGACGGCGGCCTGACCGAGGCCGGCCAGCCGTATCTGGTCATGGACTATGTCGAAGGCGTGCCGTTGCACCAGCACCTGGCCGACGCGCCGGGCTCGCTGCGCTCACGCCTGCAGCTGTTCCTGGGCCTGTGCGAGGCGGTCCAGCACGCGCACCAGCGGCTGGTGCTGCATCGCGACCTGAAGCCGTCGAACATCGTGGTCCGCCCTGACGGCCGGCCGGCGCTGCTGGATTTCGGCATCGCCACCCTGATCGACGGCGCCGATCCGTCCCAGACCGCCACCGTCGCCTTCACCCCGGGCTATGGCGCGCCCGAACAACGCCGCGGCGAGGCCGCCACCACCGCGACCGACGTGTTCGGTCTGGGCGCATTGCTGTTCGACCTGACGACCGGCCGCAAGCTGTCGGACCTGCGCGGCCGCGACGGCCCGGTGCCCGCGCCGAGCCGCCAGACCGACGACGCCGCGCTGCGCCGCGGCCTGCGCGGCGACCTCGACCGGATCGTGCTGACCGCCTGCGCCGAAGACCCCGGCGAGCGCTATGCCACCGCCGCCGCGCTCGCCGACGACGTGCGCCGTTACCTCGACGGCCTGCCGATTTCGGTCGCCAATGGCGGCCCGCTGTACCGGCTGCGCAAGTTCGTGGCCCGCCACCGCCTGGCCACCGCCGCGGCGCTGCTCGCGCTGATCGCCGCCGGCGCGTTCGTGTGGCGGCTGGAGGTCGAGCGGCAACGCGCGCTCGCCGCCGAGCGCGTCGCCCAGGCCTCGCGCCTGCGCGCCGAACGCGAAGCCGGCTACACCGAGGCCTCGCGCCAGTTCCTGGCCTCGGTGCTCGCGCAGACCTCGCCGGACACACTGCGCGGCGAACCGATCACGGTCTCGGCGCTGCTGGCGCGCGCGGCCGAGCAGTTGCAGGCCGACAGCCACCAGGACGACGCCACCCGCGCGGTCGCCTGGCTCACCATCGCCGAGGTCTACGACGCCACCCACGACCCCAGGCCCGGCTTGGCTGCGGCCGAACGCGCCGGCGCCGTGCTCGTCAAACACCCGCCGATCGACCCCGAACTGCATGCGCGCCTGCTCAGCGTGCGCGGTTCGCTGCTCAGCGCACTGGAGCGCCATGACGAGGCGCTCAAGACCCTGCGCGAGCTGGTCGTGCTGCGCGAACGCCAACGCGCCGACCCGCTGGATCGGGCCCAGGCCCACCTGGACTACATCGCCGTCGCCGTGCAGGCCGGCCGCGACGACGAGGTCGAAACCTATGCAAGGCGCGGTCTGGCGCTGCTCGCGGCGACCGGCGGTACACGTTCCGAGCAGTACGCCAATCTGCTGCTCGCACTTGTCCCGCCCGCGCTGCGCGCCGGCGCGCTCGACGAGGCCGACCGCCGCCTGCAGGCCGCCCAGCGCGCCGCGAAGACCGCCTGGGATCCCGACCACCTGAGCTGGTATCAGCTGTACCGGGTCACCCTGAGCCTGCGCCAGGAACAGGTGCGCTATGCCGAATCGCTGGCCGCGGGCGAGCAGGCGCTGCGCATCGCCTACCGGGTCTACGGCGAACGCAGCCGCTACACCTTCGAAATCGAAAACGACATCGCCACCACCTTGAACGCACTCGGGCGCAGCAAGGAGGCGATCGAGCACTTCGAACGCGGCCGCGCGATCGCCGTGGCGATCGGGCTCGATCCGCAGACCGTGGCGATGCTGGAAATCAACATGGGCGGCGTCTACGGCGAAACGCTCGCCCAGTACGATCGCGCGATCGAGATGGAAACCGGAGCGCTCGAGCGCCTGCGCGACCAGCACGAGCCGATCGCGCTGCCGTGGCGCGCGCGCGCCCACATCGTGCGCGCGGTGGCCTACAGCCGGTTGCGGCGTTTCGATCAGGCCTACGCCGATTTCGACGCCGCCATCGCCCTGCAGCGCCAGGCCGGCGACGGCGACGGCGCGATCGGCACGCAACTGCGCCTGGTCCAGACCCTGGTCATGAACAAGCTGTTCGATCGCGCCCAGGCCAATCTGGATCAGGCGCGCACCGAAGTGAACCTGGCGACCCGGCCCGAAGACATCAACTTCCTGCCCGGGATCGCCTCGTTGGCCGCGCAGGTCGCGATGGGCCGCGGCGATCTCAAGCAGGCGGCGGTGTTCGCCGACGAAGCGCTGCAACGCGCCGCGCAGAGCCCGGCCTACAAAAACCCGGTGATGCTGTCGAAGATTCAACTGGTCGCCGCCGACGTCGCATTGCGCCAGGGCCGGCGCCCGGATGCGCGCAATCTGCTGGAACAGGCGATCGCGCTGATGCGGCTGAACCTGGAAGCCGATGCGCCGCCGTTGGTCGAGGCCGAGAAGAAACTGCGCGAAGCTTCGTCATGAATGTCAGCCTGGGCTGAAGCTGCGACGACTCAATCGCTCTCGCGATCGCCCGCGCCGTGCGCATGCCCCTCATGCGAATGCCCGAGCCCAGACAACTCGCCCAACTGCAGATGCCCATCGACGATGCGCAGCTCGCGAAACAGGTTGTCGCCGAACAGATCCGAACCCTGCAGATAATCGACCCCGGCGCGCGCGTTGGGATTGTGGATCGAAAACCCCATCCGCCATGCCAGCGCGCGCGCCAGATCGTGATGGCTGAGCCAGTCGCCGTTGCCGGCCAGCGGCATCTGCGCCGCGCCGCGGGTGCGCACCAGCATCGGCACCTGGGCGATCTGCGGGGTCAGCACGTTATGCCCCCACACTCCGTCCTCGCCGAGCATCTGGCCGTGATCGGAGGTCACCACGAACAGACCGTCGCCGCCGCCGCGCTCGAACCGCCGATACAGCTTCTCGACCAGCGCGTCCTGATAGACGATCGCGTTGTCGTAGGCATTGAGCAGGCGCGCGCCCTCGGTGAGACCCTCGCCGTCCGGCCAGCGCCGATAGCGGCCGCCGTGGCGGCGATAGGCATCGTCGTAGGGAATATGCGCGGTGCGCAGCATCATCACCACCAGCCGCGGCGCGTTGGGGTCGACCGCGTCGAGCATGTCCAGCACCGCGTCGTCGCCGACCGCGGCGATCCGCGCCTCGTCGCTGTCGCGGGTGCGGATCACGTCGATGCTCGGCGCGTCGATCTCGTCGAGCAGATCGCCGTGCTGGGTCGACAGCCAATAAGTGCGGTAACCGGCGCGCTTGGCCAGGCGCAGCAGATTGGCCTCGTGCGAGCGCAGTTGCGCGATGTTGCCCGGCTCGCGCACGCCGTTGAACAACAGACCCAGCGAGGCGCGGGTCGAGACCGCCCCGGCGAGGCCGCGATGCCAGCGCGCCCGGCCCTGCGCGACCCAGCGCGACATGGTGGGCGTGGTCGCTCGCGCATAGCCGGCCAGGCCCCAGTGATCGGTGCGGGTCGAATCGAAGATCACCAGCCACACATCGCGCGGCCGCTCGCGGGCCGCGTCGGGATCGTCGCGGGCGACCACGGTGTAGGCGCGGTAACTCAAGGCATTGCGCCGCACCGACTTGCCGACCAGATTGGCCGCGCAATAGCTGAAGGCCAACAGCGAGTTGTGCAGCGAACTGCGCTCGGGCCGCGGCATGAAGCGCTTCATGGTGTAGCGGCTGGCGTTGTAGAACTGGGTGGCGAACACCAGCGCCACGATCAACAAGGCCCAGCGCAAGCGCGGCAGCCGCAGCCGCGGCAGGCCGAGGTTGAACATCGCGAACGCCAGCGCATACGGCACGCCGCCGGCGAACAAGGTCGGCCAATGAGCGCCGGCGCCGGCCCGCACCGCTTGCGCGATGTCGCTCAACTCATGCGGGATCATCGCCACGTCCAGCGGCGTCAGCGCGCGGCCGATCGCGGCGATATGGCACAGCTGGAACAACTGCATGCCCGCGAACGCACCGATCACCGCGTTCGCGACCCAGCGGCTGCCGCCCAGCCACAGGCACGTCACGATCGTCATCAAGCCCGCGACCCAGCCGGGTTGCAGCACCGCCCGATTGTTGGCGCTGACCGCTTGCTGCAGGCGATCGTCGAGCAGCAACAGCGCCGTGGTCGCCGCGCTGACCAGCACCAGCATCGCCACGCGCCACCCCGGACCGGTGCGCGATGGCGTGGCGAGCGGGGTGTCGGGGGATGGAGTGCGCATCGTGTCGCGGGCCGGGTGTCGATTGATCGCGGACACTAGGCAGGCGCGAAACATTGCAAGTTAAGGAACAGATAAGCCACGGCATTGCGGGCCGATCTTGGTGGCTTATTTACATAGTTATTCCGTTATTTTCCGGCCGATCGTGAATCGGCATTCATTCGCGGCGCAGGGTAATGCCGAAAAAAACCACACCACGTACGTGGATTTCTCGGTCACCCCCGCCCGCCCGCGACAAAGTTTTGTAACGCGGTGTAAGCGAATGTAACGCCGGGCTCAAACCGTGCTTTTGGGTGCCGACGGCACGCCCGTTCGCGGCGAACTGCGCCGGCACGGTGGTCCACTGCGCCCGGTGTCGGCGCCGTCCATCGAAGAATCGGCCACACCCAGGCACACCGCCCGCGCCGCGTGCTAGCGTCGCTGCGCGCCCGCGCCAGGGCGTCCAGCCATCGCCGGGAGCCGCCGCATGCCGCGCACGCCGTTCCAGTACCGTTGTCTGCACCGCCGTTCGTACCGCGCCGCCGCCATGGCGCTCGCGCTGCTGCTCGCGGCCTGCCAGCGTCCGGCGCCGCTGCTGCCGCCGGCCGACGGTTTCGACGCAACCGCCAGCGCGCACGCGCGCCGGATCGAGGCCGACGTGCGCTTTCTCGCCGACGACCTGCTCGAAGGCCGCGAAGCGGGCACGCGCGGGTTCGACCTGGCCGCGCTGTACGTCGCCCAGCGCCTGCGCGCGATCGGCCTGCGCCCGGCCGGCGACGACGGCGGCTATTTCCAGCGCGTGCCGCTGCTTCGCGCCAGTCGCGAAGACGGCGGCGGCAGTGTGATCGTGCAGCGCGACACCGGCACGGTCGAATTGAAATTTCGCGAGCAGTTCCTGCCGCAGCTCGATTTCGATCGCGCCCAGTCGCAAGTGACCGCGCCGGCCGTGTTCGTCGGTCAGGCGGTGCATGCGCCCGAGCTCGATCACGACGATTTCATCGGCCTGGACCTGCGCGGCAAGATCGCGGTGCTGATGCACGGCGCGCCCAAGCGCTTCGATACCGACCGGCGCGCGTTCTACAGCTCGTTCCGCGAAAAATTCCGCGCCCTGGTCGAACGCGGCGCGGTCGGCGCGGTGATCGTGGCCACGCAAGACGAAGAAAAACGCCAGCCGTGGGCGCGCGGCGCGCAGAACTGGGCGCGGCCGGGCATGCGCCTGCGCGGCAGCGACGGCCGCGCGATCGACACCTTTCCGCAACTGGCGGTAGTCGCCAACGTCAGCGCGGCCAGCGCCGACGCGGTGCTCACCGCCGGCGGACACAGCGCGGCCGAGCTGTTCCGCGACGCGCGCGAAGGCACGCTGCGTGGCTTCGATCTGCCCGGCACGATCACCCTGTCGGCGCGCAATCGGATCGAGCAGACCCAGTCGCGCAACGTGGTCGCCTTGCTGCCCGGCACCGACGCCGCGCTCAAGCGCGAGCACGTGGTGTTCAGCGCGCATCTCGATCACCTGGGCATCGGCGCGCCGGTCAAGGGCGATGCGATCTACAACGGCGCGCTCGACAACGCGCTGGGCGTGGCGATCATGCTCGAGACCGCGCAGCAGCTCGCGCTGGCGAAAACACCGCCCAAGCGCTCGCTGCTGTTCGTCGCGGTCACCGCCGAGGAAAAAGGCCTGCTCGGCGCGGAGTGGTTCGCGCGCAACCCGAGCGTGCCGCGCGATTCGCTGGTCGCCAACATCAACATGGACATGCCGGTGATGCGGGTGCCGACCCGCGACGTGGTGCCGATCGGGGTCGAGCATTCCAGCCTGCAGGCGGTGCTCGATCAAGCCGCGGCCGAAGTCGGCGTCGACCTGACGCCCGACCCGTCGCCGGAGGAAAGCATCTTCATCCGCAGCGACCAGTACGCCTTCATCCGCACCGGCGTGCCGGCGGTGTATCTGACCGGCGGCATGGTCGCGCGCGATGCCGGCGTCGATGCGCGTCAGCAGTTCCGCGCCTTCCTCGCCGACCACTACCATCAGCCCGACGACGATGCCGAACAACCGATCCAGTACGCCGACGCCGCGCGTCTGGCGCAACTCAACGCGCGCATCGGCCAACTGATCGCCGACGCGCCGCAGCGGCCGCGCTGGAACCCCGGCGATTTCTTCGGCCAGCGCTTCGGCGGACTGGATGCGGGCAAACCCGACGCCGAAGCGACACCGGCCGCATCGCCGTCGCGATGACGCCGCATCGGCGAAGTCGCGCCGCGCATCGGCATTCGCACGCCGTGGCTATACTCGCGCCATGACTGCGACCGTCACTAAAACCCTCGGCCTGCTCGGCGGCATGAGCTGGGAATCGACCCTGCCGTACTACCGCGTGATCAACGAAACCGTGCGCGAACGCCTCGGCGGTCTGCATTCGGCGCGGTTGCTGTTGTACAGCGTGGATTTCGCCGAAGTCGAACGCCTGCAGCATGCCGGCGACTGGGACGCGGCCGGCGCCCTGCTCGGCCGCGCCGCGCGCAGCCTGCGCGACGGCGGCGCGGAGCTGCTGGTGATCTGCACCAACACCATGCACAAGGTCGCCGACGCGGTCGAAACCGCGAGCGGCCTGCCGCTGCTGCACATCGCCGACCCGACCGGCGCGGCGATCCGCGCGGCCGGTCTGACCAAGATCGGTTTGCTCGGCACGCGCTTCACCATGGAACAGGCGTTTTATCGGCAGCGGCTGATCGAGCGGCACGGCCTGGACGTGATCGTGCCCGACGACGACGGTCGCGAGCTCGTGCATAAAGTGATCTACGAAGAGCTGTGCCTGGGCCGGATTCGCGACGAATCGCGCGCCGCGTACCGGCGGATCATCGCCGAACTGGCCGCGCGCGGCGCGCAGGGCGTGATCCTGGGCTGCACCGAAATCGGCTTGCTGATCGGTCCGGCGGATGTGGACGTGCCGTTGTTCGATACCACGGCGCTGCATGCGCGGGCGGCGGCGTTGGCGGCGATTGGTTGAGTTGGGCGAATCGGGAATCGGGAATCGGGAATCGGGAATCGGGAATCGGGAATCGGGAATCGGGAATCGGGAATCGGGAAGAGCGTAGCGCTCCCTCCTGTTGGTTACGCAAGTCATCCGAAGTAACGTACTTCCACGCGCCGACGTACCTCCTACCGTTATTCCCGCGAAAGCGGGCTTTGCTTTACTTCGGCGGAGCCGAACATCCACGGCCTTTCGTGCGAGAACGCTCGAAGTCACTGGATGTTCGGCTCCGCCGAAGTAAAGCAGAGCCCGCGTTCGCGGGAATGACGATCTGACAATTTTCGGGCTAGCGAAACGACGTCACCATCGGTGTCTAATGGTCGAAAGTCTCAATGCATCAGCGACCCAGACGTCCCAGACGTGCCTAAGCCACGAGCCACGATTTTTCACCGCGTTCGATCAATAGCGAAATGTCTTGACCGGTCGTGAGCGATCGCACGGCCACGCGATGTGCGGGCCCGAACAACGAAGCCACGGTCTTTCGCCCCCTTTGACAAAGGGGGCCAGCGCCCGGCGTAGGTCGAAGAACCGATGCTGTTGGTAGCGCGGGGGATTTGCTGTTGGTGTTGCTGTTGCTGTTGCTGTTGCTGTTGCTGTTGCTGTCGCCTTGATGGTCAACGGCGACGTGCGAGCAAGAGCAAATCCCCCCTGCCCCCCTTTTTCAAAGGGGGGAATCCTTCGGGTGGAGTTGTTAGCGCATGCGGTGATGTCGCGCTTGGCGGTGTCGATGCACCAAGCGTTACTTCCGCGCCTAACTGCATCAACGCGTTTCGCCACGCCACTCAGGCCGATGCACGCATCGTTCGCCCGTCACCCGTTCCCCGTTTCCCCATTCCCCATTCCCCAAAGGTGGCATCCCACCCCACATGCAGCGACACTGCCCGCCTATCGATCACAAGGAGTCCGCGATGAACGACCGTCCCAACCCCGGCTGGTGGAGTCGTAACTGGAAATGGTTCGTGCCCACCGGCTGCCTGACCGTGATCCTGCTCGCCGGGCTGCTGCTGTTCGGCCTGATCGGTCTGGGCATCAAGGGCGTGTCGAGCCTGATGGGCTCCAGCGAACCGGTCCGCCACGCGATCGCGCTGGCGCAGGCCAATCCGGCCGCGGTCGCCGCGCTCGGCACGCCGCTGGAACCGGGCATGATGATCAACGGCACCCTGCAGACCGACAATTCCAGCGGCCACGCCGATCTGTCGATGCCGCTCAAGGGCCCGAAGGGCAGCGGCCGCGTCTACATCAAGGGCGAGCGCGAGGCCGATCGCTGGACGTACTCGCTGATCGAGTTGGCGATCGACGCCAGCGGCGATCGCATCGATCTGCTCGGCGGCGCCGGCGCCGCGGGCGAATCGGATCAGGACACGAACGATCGCCTGGAAGTCCCGCTCGACATCGACCAGCCGCCGGTCGAACATTCCGAACCCGCCGACGCACCCGAGCACGAACAACCCAGCGAAACCGCGCCCGAACGCAGCGCCCACGCGGGCTGATCCGGCGCCGCCGCTGCCGTCAGCGCGACGGCAGCGGCAGGCCCTTGAAGGCCTTGACCGTGCGCAGCACCAGGCTGGAATTGATGTCGGCGCCGCCGGCCTGGTTGAGCAGGCGGTCGAGCAGGAAGCGCGACAGATGCTCCAGGTCGCGCACCACGATCTGCAGCAGATAGTCCATGTCGCCGGTCAGCGCGTAGCAGGCGACCACCTCGTCCCAGGTTTCGACGAACTCGGCGAAGGCGCCGACCGCCTCGCTGTCGTGGCGGCCCAGGCGCACCCGCACGAAGGCCTGCAGGCCCAGGTCCAGCCGCACCGGGTCGACCTCGGCGCGGTAACCGGAGATCACCCCTTCGCGTTCCAGCCGCTGCACCCGGCGCAGGCAGGCCGAGGCCGACAGGTGCACGCGCTCGGCCAGCTCGGCATTGGTCAGGCGGCCGTTGCGCTGCAATTCGGCCAGCACGACGATGTCGGTACGGTCCAGTTCGACGGTGGCCATTTTCAGCGCCCTTTCGGATTATGACGCAACAATCTTGCGCCAGACCGGCCAGGACACGCAACAACGCAAGCTAATTGCGCCTGAGCGCGGTTAAAGTCGATAGACCCCGGCCTGTCACTGCCCGGGCCCAGGAGCGACACCGCCATGAACCCCGCCACCCCGCAACGCGTCGAACACCAACTCACCGACAAGGGCTATGTGCCGGTCTATACGACCGCCGTGGTCGAACAGCCGTGGGCGTCGTATTCGAGCGCGGACCATGCGGTGTGGGCGCAGCTGTTCGAGCGCCAGCAGCAGGTGCTGATCGGCCGCGCCAGCGACGAGTTCCTGACCGCGCAGCGCGCGATGCAGATGACGCCCGACCGCATTCCGAAGTTCGACGACCTCAACCGGGTGCTGCGCGCGCACACCGGCTGGGAGCTGATCGGCGTGGAAGGCCTGCTGCCCGAGCTGACCTTCTTCGATCACCTGGCCAACCGCCGTTTCCCGGTGACCTGGTGGATCCGCAAGCCCGAACAGATCGACTACCTCAGCGAACCGGACCTGTTCCACGACCTGTTCGGCCACGTGCCGCTGCTGATGAATCCGGTCTTCGCCGACTACATGGAAGCCTACGGCCGCGGCGGGGTGAAGGCGCACGCCATCGATCCCGAAGCGCTGGTGCACCTGACCCGGCTGTACTGGTACACGGTCGAATTCGGCCTGATCAAGCAGGCCGACGGGCTGCGCATCTACGGCAGCGGCATCGTCTCGTCCAAGAGCGAATCGATCCACAGCCTGGAATCGCCGGCACCGAACCGGATCGGTTTCGATCTCGAGCGGGTCATGCGCACCCGCTACCGCATCGACACCTTCCAGAAGACCTACTTCGTCATCGACAGCTTCGAACAGCTGATGCGCGCGACCGAGCCGGATTTCACCCCGATCTATCAGCGCCTGGCCACGCAGGATTCGATCCCGGCCGGCGACGTGCTGGCGACCGACAGCGTGTTCCAGCGCGGCAACGGCGAAGGCTGGCTGCAGGACGGCGACGTCTAGTCCCGTTTCCCTCTGTAGGAGCGGCGCAAGCCGCGACCGCGACATCGCAGCTACGACGTCGGCACCGATGTAGGGGCGATGTCGCGGTCGCGGCTTACGCCGCTCCTACATTCGGTTGATGCGCGCTAGACTTTCGCGCAATGAACGACGACAACCCGAGCAAGACCCCGCACATGGGTGCGGCCTCAACCCGCGGCGACACCGCGGCTCCCGATCAACAGATCCCCTACCAGCAGATCCGCGCCGTCCACGACGACACCACGATCCGCGTCTACCAGGCCTATTGCGACCAGATCGCCGACGCCGCGCTCGCCCACGGCCGCTTCGTCGCGCCGTTCTCGCGCTCGCGCATGACCTGGATCAAGCCCTCGTTCCTGTGGATGATGTACCGCGCCGGCTGGGGCTACAAAGACGACAACCAGCGCCGCATCCTCGCCATCGACCTCGACCGCGCCGGCTTCGAATGGGCGCTGGCCCACAGCTGCCCCTCGCATCCGGATCCGTCGATGAGCGCTTCGGAATGGAAGCGCTACAAGGAGGCCACGCCGGTGCGCATCCAATGGGACCCCGAACGCAGCCTGCGCCTGGGCGCGCTGCCGTACCGCGCGATCCAGATCGGCCTCAGCGGCGAGGCGGTGCCGCGGTATGCCGATCAATGGACTCGCCGGATCGAAGAGGTGACGCCGCTGGCGCATCGGATTCATGCGCTGGTCCAGGCCGATCGCCTGGACGAGGCCAAGGCGCTGCTGCCGGTGGAACGGCCGTATGCGGCGACGGTCGAGGTTTGATGGCGCGCTTGTGGGTCCGGTCGTGAGCGCTGCGGCGCTGTGAGCAAAGCGTGTCGGGGCCACGCCTGTTCACCGCGACATGCATCGCATTGCAGTCTTTGCGAAGCACGAACTGCGACGCTGACGTTTGCGTTGTTGCGCAATCGCGGGGGCTTGCGGCGGCGGCGTCGACTACGACGTGGTTCGTTCCGACATCGACGAAATCACATCGCCGGCCGGCGCCAGCCCGATCTCAAACCGCGCCGACCAGCAGATCCGTCTGCGGCGCACGCCGCAATCCCAGCACGAAGCGGATCGCCCAGCCGATGAAGAAGCCGGCGCTGAAGCCCGACACGTACAGATCCCAGCTCATCGCGCTGTCGCGCATCTGCGGATGGGTCGCCGCGAACACTTGCAAGGCGTAATGGCCGAAGAAGATCGCCAGATTGCGCAGCAACGGCAGCGCGCTGCCGGGCTGGCGCACCAACCGGTTGCGATGATCGAACTGCAGGCGCCCGGGCGACAGCGACCACGCCCCCAACGCCGCGCCGACCAGGGCGCCGAGCAGCCAATGCGCGGCGATCTGCAGCGATGCGCCGTTGTGCGCGGCCAATCCCGACAAGCCCCAGACGATGAAGATCGCCGGCACCGTCCACACCCGCGCCAGCGGCGTGGTGTGCGGACGCAGGCGCTTGGCGCCGAGCCAGACCAGGACGAAGAACAGGGCGAACACCCAGACCGGGGTTCCTTGCAGGATGGCGTTCATGGCGGGATCTCGGCGGCGGAGCGTGGCGGCGGTAGCGGCAAGTCCGCGTCCGGCGCGGATGCGGTGGACGAGGACTCGCTGCTGTATGTCGACCATGCTCGTTCGCGCGACGCCCGCGCCCCAGTCCCGGCGGTCACCGATTCGACCTGCCGGAAGTCACTCGCGGCCGGTGCGCGTGGGCGCCGGCCCGTACAAGGTCCGTGCGATACGACGCGATCGGCGCCTTATCGACCGATCGCGGCGCGCGCGAACCGCCGCATCAGGCGATCGCCGCGCGCTCCCGCGGCGCGGCGCGCACCGACGACGAGCTCGCCAGCAACTGCGTGGCCAGATCCCGCGCCGCCTTGCGCAGCTCGGGCACCGCGGTGATCTCCCACAGCTGCGCGCGCAGCAGCGGCCCGATCGCGAACAACCCGCGCACCGCGCCGCCCTTGGCGTCGAGGATTTCGAAACGATCGGAGGTCTTCAGGCCCAGGCCCAGCGGATCGGCCGCGACCAGACCCGATTCGCGCAAATGCGCGATCAAGGGATGGGTGCTGCGTTCGACATCGGTGTCCAGGCCGGTGGCGCGGATCAACAGGTCGTAGTGCTCGTTGCGCAGGGTGGTGCCGCCGCGTTCGCGGATCAGCGCCTCGACCGCGTCGTCGCCGCGGCGCGCGCGCAGCAGGCGGCCGGCGCGGATCCGCAACTGCCCGCTGTCTTGCAGCGCCTGCAACTCCTGCGCCAGTTGCGGCGCGATCCGATGTCGCGCCACCTCCCAGTACGAACGCAGATGGCGCAGAAAACTCGCGCGCTGCGGCGTGGGCATACCGTGCCAGAACGATTGCAGGTGCGGCCGCAGCGCGTCGATCAGGCTGCGCCAGTCGGCGACCACCGGCGACAAGGTGCGCAAGGCGCGCAGCAGTTCGCGCGGCGCGTGCGTCTCCAGCGCCTGCAACACCGCTGGCGGCAGCGCGATGGTTTCGGGCGGATACTCGCCGTGCGCGCGCGGCAACAGGCCGTGCCGCGACAGCGCGACGATCGGCCCGCGATGGCCGCGCCGTTGCAAGGTCACCACCACGTCGGCCATGGTCAGGCCGGTGCCGACGATCAGCAGCCGCGCATCCGGCGCGATCGCATCGATCGCCCCGTCCTGCCACGGCCAGCCGAGGTAACTGGGATGAATCGCCAGACGCGGGCCGACCCCGGGCAAGGGTTGCGGCGGCAGCGCGCCGACCGCGAGCACCACCCGGTCGCTGACGAAATCGCTGCCGTCGGCCAGATGCACGCGGAACCCGGCCGACGCGCGTTCCACCGCGATCGCTTCGTGGCGGATCTGACTGAAGCCCGCGGTGCTGCCGGCGACCGCGGTCTGCAATTGCGCGTGCAGGTATTCGCCGTACAACAGACGCGGCAGATAACTGCCGCGCGCGCGATCGGTCAGGTTGAGCCAATCGGCGAAACCGCCGGGCTGATCGGGCGTCGCGCCCAGATCGCTGGCGCGCACGTTGAGCAGATGCTCGGGCCGCGCTTCGCCGTAGGCGACGCCGCGACCATAACTGTCGGCCACGCCGACCAGACACAACTCGACGCCCGGCCCGGCTTGCCGCGCCAGTTCGCTGGCGAGCGCGCTGCCGCTGAAACCCGCTCCGACGATGGTGATCCGCATGACTGGGCTCCGCGACGCGATTGAGGAGTCACCGTTCTAGTGGATCGCGTGAGTGCATGCGTAAAGGCGGGGTTACCGCTTCGTAAAGCGGCGCTGACGAAGCGGAACTTCGTCATGACGAATCGGCATGATGGGTGACGTGAAACTGTAACGGGGGTTGGGGTTTATCCAATCGCCGCGAACAGTTCCCTCTCCCGCTTGCGGGAGAGGGTTAGGGTGAGGGGCGCCATCGGCGCGTCGTTGCGATCACGCTTCGTGCTTGCCCTCACCCCAGCCCTCTCCCGCAAGCGGGAGAGGGAGACAAGCGGTGTTGCTGATCGAAATTACTTCGGCCCCGCCAACTGCCTGGCCTGCCCATACGGCCAGCCCTTCAACGTCCCGTGCTTGATCCAATCCAGCTGCATGCGGATATACCCCTCCGCGATGCGGGTGTACTTACGCTCGCCCTTGGCGTCCTTTTCGAATTCCAGGATGCCGTGATCGGCCTGCGGGAACACCACCGAGGTGATCGGACGGCCGGCTTCGCCCAGCTCGGTCAGGCGCTTTTGCGTATCGGCCGACGGCGCTTCGACATCGTCGCCGCCGACGATCCACAGCTGCGGCGTCTTCAGGCTGCGCAGCACCGGCATCGGGTCGTAATCCCAGCTCACTTCGAAATCGAACTTGGCCAGTTCGGCCAGCGCTTCCTCGCGCGTGTGCGAGGCGATCAAGCCGCTGTACTCGCCCTTGAGCGCCTTCCACCACGGCTCGCCCTGGTACTTCTTGCGCAAGGCATCGAGTTGGTCGTATCCGCGCTTGCCGCTGGTCGAGGCGATCAAACCGGTGACGTCGCTGACCTCGCGCGCCTTGCGCAAGGTCTCCGCATCGCCGAAACCGGCCGCGCGCAGGTCCAGCGCGACCTGGTCGCGGTCCTCGGCCAGCACACCGTCGGTCAGGCCGAAGCCGACGAACACGAAGCTCGCCTGCGGCGTCTTGCTCGCCGCCAGCGGCGCGACCCAGCCGCCCTGGCTGCCGCCGTGGAAACCGATCCGGCCGATGCGCTTGCTACCCAGGCGTTGCGCCTCGCGCAGAGCCGAGGACGCGTCGTCGGCCAGGTCGTGGAAATTCTGCGAGTACTTGCCGGTGGAACCGCCGGTGCCGCGCTTGTCGTAGACGAACACGCCCACGCCTTCGGCCGGGAACATGTACTGCTGGAAGTACGAATCCACGCCGGAATAGTTTTCCGAACCATGCACCAGCACCACCACCGGCACCTTGCTCTTGCCCTGCGGCAGCACCAAGCGGCCGCGCAGGTTCACGCCCTTGCCTTCGAACTTGGTGTCGACGATGTCGAACTTGAGTTTCTTGCCGGCGTGGCCGTCGTAGCGGATGCCTTCGTCGCTGCAATCGCCGAACGACACCGCGACCGGGTCGGGCTGATCGGTCCAGCCGCGGGTGCCGACCCAGCGGCCGTTTTCCCAGCTCAGCTTGCCGACGCGGCCGTCGAACGCACGCCAGCGCAACTGCGTGGGCTTGTCCATCTGGGTGACCGCGACCACGCTGCCGTCGTCGAGCCGGTAGGCGCCGACGTGGCAACGCTGATCGGAAGCCGCGGCGGTAGTGGCGGCGGTCGCGGCGGGTTCGGCCGCATGCGCACTGAACAGGGCGCCGGCCAGCAGCGGCGCGGTCAGCCATTGGGCGGGACGAACGATGACTCGGTTCATATCGTGGGCCGTGACGGGAGGACTGCCTTTGTGATGCAAGCTTCGCCGCAACGGTTGCAACTTCGACACGGCCATCGGCACAACCGTCGCCACTGTCGCTTTCGCGCGGGATGTGCTTCGCCGGTGATGCCGCGCGGGTTGTACCGCGTTTACGCGGGCTCGGTCTTCGCGCGCGCCGGCGCCGGACGCGGCGCGGTTTTGTCGGACGCAGGCTTGGCGGTCGCCGCGCGGCCCCAGCGGCGATCGGCCCACAGCTTGGCGCCGATCGCGGTGACCAGCGGGCCGAACCACGCCAGGTAATGCAGCGCCGCGCCATCGACCATCGGCAACAAGCGCGGCAGGCCGATGCCAAGAAAAGCGATATGCACGGCGATGCCATTGCCGATCATCGCGGTGTAATGCTCGACCAACCACCAGCGCGGCCGCGCGGCGAGTTGCTCGCGCCGGCGCCGTTTGCGCAGCATGTCCGAGCCGGTATACAGGCCCACGACGGAGAAGCCGATCAACAGCGGCGCGCGGATGCTCGTGCCCAGCGCCAGCATCGCCGCGCCCGAGGCGATCGACAGCACCGCCAGCGCGGTGAACACCGCGCCGGTGTAGCGGTACACGTCGCGCTTGTCGACGATCGCGCGCCAACTGGCCCAGGTGCCGGTCGCGGTGATCACGGTCAGATAGCCCAGGAACGCGGCCGTGTTCGGATGGCCGCGATGCAGCGTGTACAGCGCCATCGGCACCGCGGTGATCACGATGCCGGTCATCGCCAGCAGGAACACCTGCCCCGCGCGGCGATGCAGCGTGCCGCCCTTGCGCGCCAGGCCGGCCGTCCAGAAGCCGATCAGCGCCGCCGCGCCGATCGCGATGTGCAGGTATTTAACGATTGCGTAAGCCGATTCCATGTCATCCATTCCCAACCCGGCGGACCGGGCCGGGGCAGGCTCATGCTCGGCCGGACGCGGCGCCGCGGCAGGTCCCGGCGGTCACCACCTGCACCTGCCGGAAGTCACTTTCGGCGCGCGAGCCATTGCCAGCGCGGTGGCCGCGCCGCAGCATGCCCGGCATGACCTCGCTGCTGCGCCAGACCCTGCTGCAACCCATGAACCTGCCGGCGGTGCTGACCTGGCTGGCGGTGGCGTTGTCGCTGCGCTTCAACGAGGACAAGGGTTCGCCGGTGCTGTGGACGGCGATGATCGTGTTCGCGATCTGCTTTCTCGCCCACGATGCGTTCAAGGCCCGCCATGCCCGCTGGCGGGCCTTGCTGTTCGCGCTGGAAACGGCCGGCGCCTTGACCGTGTGCCTGTTCGCCTCGCGCGGCGGCGCCGCGCCGGCGCTGCTGGTGATCCTGGTCGCGCAGCTGGCCATGGTGTATCCGCCGCGCGTGCTGATCGCGCTGGCGATCGCGATCAATCTGGCGCTGTATTTGATCCTGCTGAAAGCAGGCAGCCCCGCGCCGGTGGTGATCACCATCATTTTCGCCGGCTTCCAATCCTTCTCCGCGCTGATCGCGCATTACGCGCGCAGCGCCGAACAGGCGCGCGACCGCCTGGCCCTGGTCAACGCCGACCTGCTCGCGACCCGCGCCCTGCTGGCCGACAGCGCGCGCGACGCCGAGCGCCTGCGCATGGCGCGCGAGCTGCACGACGTGGCCGGGCATAAACTCACCGCGATGATGTTGAACCTGCGCGTGCTCGCCGCCGAAGACGATTTCGCGCAACGCCGCGAGGTGTTGCTCGCGCAGCAACTGGCCGGCGAACTGCTCGGCGACATCCGCGGCGTGGTCCAGGCGCTGCGCGACACCCGCGGGCTGGACCTGGCGACCGCGCTGCGCGCGCTGGCCGCGCCGATCCCCAAGCCGACACTGCAGCTGGAAATCGCCGACGACGTGCAAATCACCGACCCGGCGCTGGCCGAAACCCTGCTGCGGGTGGTGCAGGAAGCGCTGACCAACAGCGCGCGCCACGCCGAGGCCGAGCGGGTCACGGTGCGGATCGATCGCGATGCGACCGCGATGCATCTGCGGATCGAGGACGACGGCCGGGTGCGTGGCGCGCTGTGCGAAGGCAACGGCCTGTCGGGCCTGCGCGAACGCATCGCCGAAGCCGGCGGCCGCGCCGGCATCGAGGTCGGCCCGCGCGGCGGGCTGCACATCGATGCGAGCTTTCCCTTGACCGCCCGCACCGCCACGAGCCCCGCATGACGCCTTCCACGCCGATCCGCCTGGCCCTGGCCGATGATCAGATGCTGGTCCGCGCGGGCTTGCGCGCGCTGCTAGAACGCCTGGGCCTGACGATCGCGTTCGAGGCCGACGACGGCCAGGCGCTGCTCGATCAATTGGCCGACACACCGGTCGACGTGGTGCTCAGCGATATCCGCATGCCCGGCCTCGACGGCATCGAGGCGCTGGTCAAACTGCGCGAACGCGGCGACCGCACCCCGGTGCTGCTGCTGACCACCTTCGACGACAGCGACCTGCTGCTGCGCGCGACCGAAGCCGGCGCGCAGGGCTTTCTGCTCAAGGACGCCGCGCCCGAGGACCTGCGCGACGCGATCGCGCGGGTCGCCGCCGGCGAAACCCTGTTGCAGCCGGTCAGCACCGAGCCGGTGCGCGCGCGCTACCGCTACCATGCCGACGACGCGCCGCGCGCGCTGTTCACCGAACGCGAGGTGTCGGTGCTGCGGCTGATGGCCGGCGGCTATTCGAACAAGGAAATCGCCCGGGCGATGTTCCTGGCCGAGGGCACGGTGAAGAACTACGTGTCGGTGATCCTGGAAAAACTCGACACCCGCGATCGCACCCGCGCGGTGTTGAAGGCGATCACCTTGCGGGTGATCTGAGCGCTGGGCCGCCCGGCCTGGGGTGGGTGAGGGCGCGGAGCGGGTCGCCGCGAAATTTTTTCGCCGGGCATGTCACGGGCCGGCGGGGTGGATCGTCACTCAGGGTGTAGGCAATCCCAACCCCGAGAGGACATCACCATGAGCACCAATGAAGCGGTCAAGTACGAACGCGAAATCCCCGAGATCCTGACCCAGCTGGGCAAGGTCCACACCGCGATCCAGGGCGCGATCGAGGCCAACAGCCTGCCGCGCGCGATCTATCACCTGATCCAGCTGCGCGCCTCGCAGATCAACGGCTGCGCGTACTGCATCAAGATGCACCTGCGCGAGGCGCGCGCCGACGGCGAGAGCAACGACCGCCTGGACCGCCTGATCGTGTGGCGCCACGTCGAGGACTTCAGCGCCGCCGAACGCGCCGCCCTGGCCTGGGCCGAAGCGCTGACCACGATCGATGCGAGCGCCGATTACGGCGACTTGCGCGGCGAGCTGCGCGCGCATTACGACGACAAGCAGATCGGCACGATCACCTCGGTGGTGATGATGATCAACCTGTGGAACCGCCTGCAGGTCTCCAAGCACTGAGCACCGCCTTGCTCCCTCTCCCGCAAGCGGGAGAGGGCTGGGGTGAGGGCCGCAATCGCCGCGCAACTTCATCCCCGATCAAGCAAACAGCGATCCGCCCAACCCGTCGGACATCCACAACACCGACCACGCACTCAAACGCCCCACACCCCAACCCCTATCATTCCCCCGCTCCCCCACCGCACCGACCATGACCGCCTCCGACGACGCCCGCCTGTTCGCCCAATCCGCGCCGATGCTCACCGGCCTGGCCTATCGCATCCTCGGCTCGCGCGCCGACGCCGAGGACGCGGTGCAGGACACCTTCCTGAAGTGGCAGGCGGCCGATCGCGACACCATCGACAACCCCGGCGCCTGGCTGACCACCGCCTGCACCCGCCGCTGCATCGACCTGCTGCGCTCGGCGCACCGCACGCGCGTGGACTACGTCGGCTCGTGGCTGCCCGAACCGATCCACACCGAAGCCGCCGGCCAGCCCGAGCAGCAACTGTCGCTCGCGTCCTCGCTGTCGACCGCGTTCCTGCTGCTGCTCGAACGATTGACCCCGAAGGAGCGCGCGGCCTATCTGCTGCACGAGATCTTCGATCAGCCCTATCCGGACGTGGCGCGCATCCTCGATATCGAGGAAGCGGCCTGTCGCAAGCTGGTGCAACGCGCGCGCGGCCATGTCGAACAGGCCAAGGTCCGCCACGTCACCCCGGCCGAGCAGCAGGATCAATTGCTGGCCGCGTTCGAAACCGCGCTCAGCGAGGGCCGCACCGCGCCGCTGGCGGCGCTGCTGTCGGAACAGATCACCCTGCGCGCCGACGGCGGCGGCAAGGTCACCGCGCTGGCGCAGGCGCTGCACGGCCGCGACGCGGTGCTGGGTTTCATCGAGCAGGTGCTGCATCCGGCCTGCCGCGACGACCGCTGGACCTTTGTCGACCTCAACGGCTCGCGCGGGGTGATCCTGGAACGCGCCGGCAAGATCGAGGCGGCGGTGAGTTTCGGCTACGACGAGGACGATCGTTTGCGCGACATCTTCATCATGCGCAATCCCGACAAGCTGGCGCGGCTGGAGGCGGTGGCGATTCGGTGAGGGTGGGGGTTGGCGCTGAGGTCGTCCCCTCACACCGGATCGCGATGCATTTCAGTATCTATGCGACAGGTACATCAGTTTTGATTGAGGGTGGGTTGATTCGCTTGATCGATGCCACTTCGCGCGAAAAGCGAATCCCCCGCGCGGCTGGTTATTGCTGGACATCCAGCCGACGCAACGCGCCGCCCCCTTTTTCAAAGTGGGCTGATTGACGCGTGCCGATCGGGATTCGGCGCTTGCGACTCGACGGGTTGGCGGTCGCCGATCGCGGATGGCCTATGGCGATGGCGATGGCGATGGCGATAAAGGCGACCGCATCGATGGCTGGCTGGTAACGACATCGTGGATCGCACATCGCGGATCGTACCCCGCCGCATACCTCGACTTACCCAGCGTCCAACCCCTGCGCCCCGACCGAACGCAAATACCCGTGCAGGCCCCGTTCGCGGGTTTCGACGAAAGCCTCGCCGGTGGCGGCGTACTCGACGATGCGATCGGGCCGGAAGCTGCGGAAGTCTTCGCGCAGTCGGCACCATGCGCCCAGGGTCCAGCTGCCGCCCCAGAACGACAGGCACAGCGGTTCGATGTCGCGTTCGCTCGCGCGCGCTTCGCCGTCGCGGTACAGCAATCGCAGCACGCGCTGCTCCAGCACCGCGCCGTGCAGCGCATCGATCAGGCCGCTGGATTCGATCCGGTTGCCCAGCTGCGGCGCGAAGATCCGCGTGCGTTCGCTGCGCGCGCGCAGCTCCGCCGGCAGCACCGCTTCGATCTTGAGCAGGGCCGCGGTCGCGCCGCGGCCCAGGCGCTCGCCGCCGAAGGCGTGCACGAAACGGCTGCCGACCACCAGGGCTTCGAGCTCGTCGGGACTGAACATCAGCGGCGGGATGTCCGCGCCCTTGCGCAGCAGATAACCGACCCCGGCCTCGCCTTCGATCGGCACGCCGGAGCGTTGCAGGTCGGCGACGTCGCGGTAGATCGTGCGCAGCGAGACCTCCAGGGTCTGCGCCAATTGCTGGGCGGTGATCGCATGGCGGCGGCCGCGCAAGGCATGGATCAGCAGGAACAGTCGGTCGGCGCGGCGCATGCGGCATGATCCCGCGCCGCGCGCGCCGGCTCAAGCGCTGGCGCGCGCTCGTCCCAGTCCGTCCCGGCCCCGTTGCGGCGCGCAGAACGTCGCGATCCCCGCCACGCGCTCATCCGCGCAACTCCGAGCGCGCGGTCGGCGACAGACGCAGCCATTGCGGCGCCTGCTTGAGGTCGCCGAGCAAGGCGTCGGCCAGCAGCGCGCGCCAGCGCGGATCGGCCTGCACGCGCGCGATGCCATCGGCGCCTGCATGACCGGCGAACCACACCAGCACCGACTCGCCCTCGCGCACCGGCAGGCGCGCGAATCCGTTCGGCGAGGCATCGGTCACGTACACGCCGTGCAAGCGCGCGCCGTGTTCGCTCAGCAACGGCGCGAAACGCTGACGGAACAGGTCGGCGAACCCGTCCTGCGCCGGCGCATTCAAGGCGCAGATGCCGATCGTGACCACCGCATCGGGCAGCGCGCGGCTGCCGCGCGGTTCGCGCGCCCGCGCCGCGGCCGCGAACTCCGCGCCCGGCCACGCCGGCTTGAGCATCAGCACGTCGTCATTGTCGAGCAAGGTCGCATTGGCCGCATCGCGATGACGCTTCCAGGTCGGCCCGAAGTAGAACGCGCTCAGCGAGGCCGCGCGCAATGCCTGATTCGGAAACCCGCGCACCCAGGTGTAGCGATCCTCGTGGTCGAGATCGCGGAACTGGCCGATCACGTGCATGCCGACCGCTTCCTGCGATTCGATGAATTCGTTTTCGAACAACTCGATCAGGTCGTCGCGGCGGCCCGGCTGCATGCGGTACTGGCGCAGCTCGATCACCGCGTCCTCGTGCAGCAGGCGGCCGTGTTCGTCGCTGCGGCGCATCCACATATGCCAGTTGGTTTCCCAGCTGTTGCCGCCGTCGGCGGAGAATTCCTGATGCCAGTGCGCGGTGTTGGCGCTGATGTCGCTCCAGACGAAGCGGGCCATCACCGGACGCCCGTCGTGCTCCAGTTCGCCATTGAATACGCCACGCAGCGCGCCGTTGTCGCGTTCGAAACCGCCGCTGACCGGCGGTTCCAGCACGCCGTCGTGATTGCCGGCCCACCAGATGCTCCACTGTCGCTGTTCGATATTGAACAGACGCAAGGTCATGCCCTGGAAGGTGTCCTGCGCGCCGGGCCGGTTCCAGTCGCTGAGGAAGGCGTCGACGTTGCCCAGGCCGCCGAGCACCGGCTCGCAGGTCTGCTGCGCGGGAAAGATCTCCCAATCGTCCGAGCCCGCCAGGCGTTGGCTCAGGCGTTCGTTATGCACCTGCCAGCGGCCGTGCAGGAAGTCGAAATCGTGGCGGCCGTCGTGGCGCGCGCTGGTGTCGTTCATGGCGTCGGTCTCGTGGCGATGCGGTTGTGCGCGGCGTTTCATGCGATCCGGGTCATCCGCATGACCCAGTTGGTTTCCCAGCTGCGGCCGCCGTCGGGCGACAGCGCCTGTTCCCAGTGCACGCTATCGGTCTGGATCCGCGACCAGGTGGCGCGCGAGGGCAACATCGCGCCGTCGTGCGCTTCCAGCCCTTCGAACACGCCCACGCCGCCCTGGAAGCCGCCGGTCAGCGGAGCTTCGAGCACGCCGTCGCGGTCGCTGGCCCAATACACCAGCCATTGCCGGGTCTGCGGCCGGTACAGGCGCAGGGCGAAGCCTTCGATGCCGCCGTTCCAGTCGGTGCGGTAGCGATCGACGCTGCCCAGGCCGCCGAGCACCGGGCGGCATTCGTCGGTGGCGTCGAATTCGATCCAATCGTTGCTGCCGGCCAGGCGCTTGGCCAAGCGGCGGTTGTGGACCTGCCAGCGGCCGAAATAGAAATCGAAGTCGTGGGGGCCGTCGATGGCCGCGGTGTTCGCGTCAGCTGCTGATTGGCCGGCGGCGGCCGGGCTCGGCGCCGCGGCGTGCAGGCGCGAGGCCAGCGCGGCGATGGGCGCGCCGGCGCTCAGTTGCAGGATTGTTCGTCGTTGCCGGTCCATCGCGCGCTCCCCACTGTGCCGATCGCACGCAGGCATGGTGGGCGGGGGCTGCTGCCAGCTTGTTGTCAGTAGGGATGGGGCGGGGCGTGGAATCGCAATTGCGGGATAACGTCGCGATTGCGGCTAAAAGCAAATCCCCCCTGGCCCCCCTTTTTCAAAGGGGGGAACCGATAGGAAGGTTGCGCGATGTCGTGGCAGATCGCCGCAATGCGTTCCCCCCTTTGAAAAAGGGGGGTTAGGGGGGATTTGCTTTTGCAGTCAGATCGCTACGCCACCAAAGGCGCAGCCGGAAACCGCACACACACCTCAAACCCGCGCCCCGGCCCGCGCGGGTCCTCGGCGCCGCGCTCCAGTCCCAGCCCGCATTCGATCTTCGCGCCATGGGTCTGGGCGATCCGCGCCACCAGCGACAGACCGATGCCGCTGCCGCCCTCGGGGCTGCCGGGCGCGCGGTAGAAACGGTCGAAGATGCGCTCGCAATCCTCCGGCGCCACGCCGATGCCGTTGTCGGCCACGCGCAGCACCACGGTGCCGTCGGCTTCGGCGGTGCACGACACCGCGACCTGACCGTCGGCGCCGGCATGGCGCACCGCGTTGTCGATCAGATTGCGCAGCAGGATGCCGAGCTGATCGACATCGCCAAGCAATCGCGCCGGGCCGGCGCGCAGGCTGATGCGCTGGCGGCGTTCGCGCGCGAGGGTTTCGAAATCGCGGATCACCAGCACGATCAGGTCGGACAGATCCAGCGGCGCCAGCCGCACCGTCTCCGCGCCGGCGTCGAGCCGGGCCAGGTCCAGCAACTGCTCCGACAAGCGCGCGCTGCGCTGCACGCCGGCGTTGAGCCGCAGCAACGCGGCGTTCTTCTCTTCCAATGTGGTCGCGCGCAGCGCCAGTTCGGCATGGGTGCTGAGCACCGCCAGCGGCGTGCGCAACTCGTGCGCGGCGTCGGAGATGAAGCGGCGCTCGTGCTGGACCGCGGCGTCGACGCGTTCGAGCTGATCGTTGAACGCGTCGACCAGCGGCCGGAACTCGGCCGGCAGGGCCTGGGTCGGCAATGGGGTGAGGTCCAGCGGCGGCCGGCCCTTCAGCGTGTCGCGCAGCGCGGTGATCGGGCGCAGCGCCATGCCGATCACCTTCCACGTCGCCAATCCGAACAACACCAGGATCAGCGCCGCGGCGAACAGGCTGCCGATGATCCAGCCCTGCAGTTCCTGGATCGCCATGCGCTTGGTGCGGCCGACCTGCACGATCAGGCCGCGACGCGCATCGCTGAGCGTATACACCTGCCAGCGCTCGCCATCGATCATGCGCCGGGCGAAGCCGTCCTTGAACGCGGGGTTCAACGGCTGCAACGGCGCCGACGCGGAATACACCACGTTGCGGCCCTGCGCCCAGACCTGGAAGCTCATCTTCTGGTCCGCCCTCACCGGCACGATGGCGCGCTTGGGATCGCGCGAGGGCAGGCGTTCGAGGCCTTCGGGCATCGAGGCGAGCACCTGTTCGGCGATCTCGCGCAGCGAGTTGTCGAGCATCCCGGAATGCTCGCGGCTGAGTTGCCACACCTGGCAGGCCAACCATACGAACCACGCCAGCAGCACGGTCTTGATCAGCACCCAGGTCAGGGTCCAGCGCAGCGAACGGCCGCCGTCGAAGCGCACGTCGTGGCGCTCGTGCCAGGCGCGGTGGCGCGCTTCGAGTTCGCACCAGCGCGCGCGGCGGCTTTCCTCGTGCTCGCTGGCCGAGGGCGCGCCGGCGTCGTTCGTCGTCGGCGTGCCGCCGCCGCCGATCGCGCTCATGCCGACACTCCGCCGATCCGATAGCCGTAACCGTGCACGGTCACGATCAATTGCTCGCCGAGCTTGCGCCGCAGCTGATGCACGTACACCGCGATGGTGTTGCTCTCGATCGTGCCGGAGCTGCCGTACACCGATTCTTCCAGTTGCTCGCGCGTGACCACCCGGCCCTGGCGTTCGAGCAGCAGCATCAAGGTGCGGAATTCATGGCCGCTGAGCGCGACCGGCTCGCCGTCGCGGGTGACCAGCCGCCGCGCCGGATCGAGCACCACCGCGCCGCAGCTGAGCACCGGCGAAACCCGGCCCTGGCTGCGCCGCATCACCGCGCGCAGGCGCGCGCACAACTCGTCGAGCTGAAACGGTTTGACGATGTAGTCGTCGGCGCCGGCATCGAGCCCGGCGATGCGTTCGCTGAGTTTGTCGCGCGCGGTCACGATCAGCACCGGGGTGGCGTCGTAGCGGTTGCGCAGGGTCGCCAACACGCCCAGGCCGGAGCCGCCGGGCAGGCCGACATCGAGCACCACCGCGTCGAAGTTGTGATCGACCAGCGCGGTCTTGGCCAAGGGCGCATCGGCGACCCACTCCACGCACCAGCCGTCGTGGGTCAGTCCCGCGCGCACCGCTTCGGCCAGCATCGCGTCGTCTTCCACCAACAAAATGTTCATACCCAGTACTGCGTCACCTGGTCGCATCGTCGTTTGCACAATGCCCACGCACGATTAAAAACTTCTTAAAAGCCGGCGCGCACGATGTCCCGCATGCTCGCTCCGACGCCGTTGCCATGATCGCCGCCGACCGCGCCGCCGCCGCGCCGTCGCGCATTGGCGGGCTCTGGCCTGGCCACCGGTCCGCGGCGTCGATGCTACGCCTGTGGCCGGCATGCGGCCGTACCGGCGATCGATCCCGTCACGGCGCTTATGCGCCGTGGCGCAGCCCCTTCCTCCCCTGTCCCGGACCTCCGCGATGAATGCCCCGCTCGCCGTATCCGAAACCGCCGCCGTCCACCTCTTACCCGCCCCCGGGCTGGTGGTGCGTCCCGTCGTCCGCGCCGATGCGCCGATCCTGATCGCCCTGTGCGAAGAGCACGCCGGCAACCGCGCGCTCGAGCGCCGTCCCTACGGCCCGCCGCGCGCGCAGCCGCTGGAACTGCTGGAGGTGCTGTTCGAGCCGCCGTTCGGCGCCTGGGCCTGGATCGCCGAAATCGACGGCGCGGTGGTCGGCTACGCCAGCGCGACCGCCGGCTTCTCGATGCTCGAACGCGCCTACTGCCTGCATCTGGACGAGCCCTACCTGCGCGCGGCCGGCCGCGATCGCGGCGTGGAGACCGAACTGCTGCGCCATGCGCTCGACGCCGCCCAGCGCTTCGGCTGCCTCAACCTGCAATGCCAGTCGCCGGCCTGGAGCGAAGCCGCGCGCGAACTCGATGCGCCGCTGCGCGCGGTGCGGATCGAGGCGGTGCGGATCGAGGCGGTGCGGTATGTGATGCGGATGGAAAGCGACGTCGCCCAGGCTTGATCGGTCACGCAGGCCTACACGCCGCGCGTGCGGGTCACGCAATCTCCCTGTAGGAGCGGCGCGAGCCGCGACCGCGAAACCTCGCATGCGTCGTCGTCGAGAGGTCGCGGTCGCGGCTCGCGCCGCTCCTACAGTCGCTTTCGGCGGTATTCGCGGCGTGTCGGGTTACTGATCGTCGATGTCGTCTTCGCCATCGAACAGATCGGTCTGCAACATCGCCGCGTCCTCGTCTTCATCGACGAAACCCGACAGGCCCACGCCGACCAGCCGGTACAAGGTCTGCGCCGGCAGATCGACCCGCGCGCGCAGGGCGCTGGCGAGGTCGGCCAGCTCGGCTTCGCCGCTGGGCGGGTGCGGCGCGGTCAGGCTGCGGGTCAGGATGCGGAAGTCCGAGGTCTTGAGCTTGAGCACCACCGTGCGCGCGATCCGTCCCGGGTTGCGCTGCAGTTCGCGCTGGTAGCCGGCCCAGGTCTTGCCGGCCAGGCGGCGGATGTCGGTCTCGACCTCGCTCAGCGGCAGATCCCGTTCGAAGGTGTCTTCCGAGGAAATCTGCAGGGTCGGCCGCTCCGGTTCGACCGGATGCTCGTCGATGCCGTGCGCCAGTTCGTGCAGGCGCCGGCCCCAGCGGCCGAAGCGCTGCTCCAGCGCGAGCGCGCCGAGCGCGCGCAGGTCGGTGACGATGCTCACGCCCAGTTCGGCCAGCTTGGCCTCCATGACCTTGCCCACGCCGGGCAAACGCCCGACCGGCAGCGGCGCCAGGAACGCCTCGACCTGATGCGGCTTGACCACGAACAGGCCGTCGGGCTTGTTCCAGTCCGAGGCGATCTTGGCCACGAACTTGTTCGGCGCCACCCCGGCCGATGCGGTCAGCCGGGTTTCCTCGCGGATCGCGTCGCGGATCGCCTCGGCGGTCGCGGTCGCCGACGGCAATCCGGTCTTGGTCGTGGTGACGTCCAGATACGCTTCGTCCAGCGACAAGGGCTCGATCAGGTCGGTGTGGCGGGCGAAGATTTCGCGCACCTGGCGCGAGACCGCCTTGTAGCGCACGAAGTCCGGCGGCACGAACACCGCATGCGGACACAAACGCTCGGCGCGCACCGCCGGCATCGCCGAACGCACGCCGAACTTGCGCGCCTCGTAACTGGCCGCGCACACCACCGAGCGCGCGCCGCGCCAGGCCACCACCACCGGCTGGCCGCGCAGTTCCGGCGCATCGCGCTGCTCCACCGACGCGTAGAACGCGTCCATGTCGACATGCAGGATCTTGCGGCGGGGCGCGGACTCGGGCACACGATCGGCGAAAGCTCGGGTGCGTGCATGGTAGCGCCTGGCCGCGCGGCGGCCGTTGCCGGCGCGGGTGGATTCGCGCCGCGCGCGGTCCTGCGTGTCGCTCGCGTCGGGCGCCGACGCGCCCTCGCGCGGCAGGACGCCGCGCGCGGGTGCGTGGTCAAACGCCCGGTCGCGCGGGCACGAGCCTCAGCGCGGAATCGGATACGCGGTGTAAAGCACCCAGCGCCGGTTGATGAAGCGCATCACCACGCGCACCGTATTGGTCTGGATTTCGCGACCGGCGGTGCATACGCCGGCGGCGTTGGCGGCGGTGCACTGGTACGAGAAAAACTGGATCGGCAGATCGCGCGCGGCCTCGGCGTCGGGCTGCGGATTCTGCGCGCAGTACAGCGGCGGGTTCTGGGCGGCCAGGGTGTTGTAGGCCTCGTTCCAGTCCTGCGCGTCGCGGAACAGGGTGCGGTTGTATTGAGTGAAACCCTGCGGCGGGACCTGGCCGCGGATGTGGGCGTTGAGATGGCCGCCGTATTCGTTGTTCATCAGCGGCGAGGACGAAATCTGCACGGTGTTGATGTTGGTGCAGGCGACCTGCGCGAACGCCGGCGCGGCGCACAGGGCCAGCGGGACGGCGAGCGCGGCGAGGACGCGGCGGACGGTGGGGACGCGACGCGAGGCGGCGTGGATCATGGCGGACTCCAATGAGGTAATGGAAACACGAGGCGGGACCGGCCCGCGCTGCGAACCGGGTTGCCTGTACAAACGCTTCGCGAGCGGGTTCGTGAATCCGCGGCCGAGGCGCGCGCGCGGCGCGACGACCGCGCGCGCCGTACATCGCCGACGTGTTTGAACGCAGGCCCCGGTGTCGGCTGGATCGCGATATCGGGCCGGCGCCTCAAGCCGGAGGCTGCGATGGTCGCGATGGCCGAGGCGCGCAATGCATCCGTCGCGACTTCATCGCGATCGCGCCACCGTTGCCCGACCGATGCGGCGATTCATCGCCCACGCCATCGCAACCGGATCGAACCAGACATTCCCACGCCGCGCGAGGCCGCGCCCCTTCACGGCCACCCCGACCCCGCGTTCTGACTGGCATGACTTATCCCCCCAGCCCGCGGACCGACGCCGGCGATACCACCGCCCTCGCCCATCCCTACTTCGCCGGACTGCCGTCGCCGGATTCGGCCGATTTCGAATCGCTGTGCCGGTTCTGCGAAGACCACCGCATCACCGTGCTCGCCTCGCTGCCGTGGGTCGCCGCCGAGGTCGCCGCGCTCGGCGGGTTCGCCGCGATGCTGCGGCTGGTGCGCCGCCACGGCGGCCGCCGGCTGTACCTGCCGCGCGGGCGCACCGCGTGTTCGGTGCGCCTGGGCGTGGCCCTGGACGCGCCCACCCACCGGCGCCTGCTCGACCGCGCCAGCGCCGCCGGCACCATTGAGATCCCCTCGGCCTGGGGCGTGTTCGTCGGCCTGCGCCGGGTCGCGATCCGCGCCGCGGTGCGCGCCGGGCGCAGCCAGCGCGAGGTCGCCCAGAGCTTCGGCGTGACCGAACGCCACCTGCGCCGCGAAGCCGATTCGATCCAGCTGGCCGACCGCCCCGCCGCCGACCCGGACGACGCCACCTGCGGGCCGAAGAACTGAGCGCGGCCCGCCGCGCGCGTTCACGGCCGCGCGGCGATCGCGTTCCACCCGGCGCGCGTCCCCTCCGCATCCCCTTCAAGCACAGGCCCGCCGCCTGATGTCATGCACTGCTATCTTCGGGCCGGCGCAGATCCGATCGGCAGTGGAGACACACGTCGGTCTGATAGTTGGTGCATACCCTGTCGTCGGACGGGTCGGGGGCCACCCATTGGTGCGGCGTGTTGCCACAGGTCGGGCAGCGAAATTGATCGGCGCTGTTGAGTCGCCGAACCGAGCGCACGCTCAGCCCCACCAGAATGAAGATCGCGATGGCTACCGAAGCGACGACGACGATGGTCGACTGCGCGAGGCTGCCCAGCAGGGCGATGACAATCGCGATCCAGGCAAGCAGCGGACCGGAATCGGTGGGCGCCCTCAGCCGGTTGTACTCCGCCAGTTTCATGCGTCCAAGGTCCCGTGGGGCCTGTGCGGTTCGATGGCTGCAAGATAGCAGTGCAGAAGGCAACCGCCGCTATCGACACGTTTCGGTTCGCATGCCGGGCAGGCCAGGTCGTGATCGCAATCAGGATGCTCCGATCACAGCAGCATCCCGACAGCACGACCGGCGTTTTCGATGCGCCGTGCGCTCAGTCTGGGGCAGGCCCTAGCGGCCCCACCGCGAGCAGCACGCCGTCCAGGCCAAGCCAGAACGCGGCGGCCGCCCCGGCGCGCAACCGGCCCACCCGGCCTCGCTCGCACCCGCAAAAAACTGAACGCGTCGCGCGGCGGCCGCCCGGCCGGTCATCCGCATCGGCGACAATGGCGGCCCTCGCCGCCACCGCCCCGAGCCATGTCCGCCGTTCTCAATCCCAGCACCAGCCCCATCTCCCTGACCCGTTACCTGATCGAAGAACAGCGCGCCGGGCGCATCAACCCCGACCTGCGCCTGCTGATCGAAGTGGTCGCCCGCGCCTGCAAGACCATCTCGATCGCGGTCGGCAAAGGCGCGCTGGGCGGCGTGCTCGGCGAGGCCGGCACGCCCGGACAGGCCAGCATGAACATCCAGGGCGAGGCGCAGAAGAAGCTCGACGTGCTCAGCAACGAGATCCTGCTCGAAGCCAACGCCTGGGGCGGCCACCTCGCCGGCCTGGCCTCGGAGGAAATGGACACCTCGCACCCGATCCCCGACGTCTACCCGCGCGGCAACTACCTGCTGCTGTTCGATCCGCTCGACGGCTCCAGCAACATCGACGTCAACATCTCGGTCGGCACGATCTTCTCGGTGCTGCGCTGCCCCGACGGCGTCACCCAGGCCGCCGACAAGGACTTCCTGCAGCCCGGCAGCGAACAGGTCTGCGCCGGCTACACCACCTACGGCCCGAGCACGATGCTGGTGCTGACCATCGGCAACGGCACCCACTCGTTCACCCTGGACCGCGAAGTCGGCAGCTTCGTGATGACCACGCGCGGCATGCGGATCCCCGAGGACACCAAGGAATTCGCGGTCAACATGTCCAACCAGCGCCACTGGCAGCCGCCGATGCAGGCCTACGTGGGCGATCTGCTGGCCGGCAAGGAAGGTCCGCGCGGCAAGGACTTCAACATGCGCTGGGTGGCCTCGATGGTCGCCGACGTGCATCGCATCCTGACCCGCGGCGGCATCTTCAGCTATCCGCTCGACGCCAAGTGCGCGGCCCAGGGCGGCAAGCTGCGGCTGATGTACGAGGCCAACCCGATGGCGTTCCTGGTCGAACAGGCCGGCGGCGCGGCCAGCACCGGACGCCAGCGCATGCTCGAGGTCGAACCGACCGGCCTGCACATGCGCGTGCCGGTGTTCCTGGGCAGCAAGAGCGAGGTCGAAACCGCGGTGCGTTACCACCACGAGTACGACGCCGGGCAGGGCTGAGCCGGATCGCGCTTTCGTGGCGCGCGCTATCGGGCCGTCCCGGCGGGACCTCGATGTCTCGCGCGCGCCCAACCGGTTGACCCGCCACCGGCCGACTGAAGACGAAGCGCGCTGTTCGCGCGCGTACGGTGCGTCCCGGACCCGGGCGCGGTCGCTTAAACGCGCCGCGCCCGCCGCACCGGCCGCCGATGACCGGCTTTTGCCGCGCCCCGCGTTTGCCTAAGGACTTGCAGGTGCTGGCGCATTTGCGCCGGCGGGGAAGCTCCAATGTCCAACACCACTCGCGGCGACTTGGGGAGTCGTCGTACCAACAGCCGTCATGCCGCCGCCCGCTCGATCGCCTCGCGCGGCGACGGCGCGCGCGAGCTGATCTACCTCAGCCCCGGCGGGGCCGGCCGCATGCATGCGCTGGCGCCGCTGCAGACCCTGGGCTGGACCCTGCGCCGCGCCGCCGACGCGCGCACCGCCCTGCGCATGCTGCAGTCCCAGCCGCAGCTGCCGCACGCGGTGCTGATCGACCTGCGCGAGGGCTTCGACGCCCGCGATCTGGACGAACTCGGCCCGGCCCTGGCGACCCAGAACGCCGGCTGGATCGCCGGCATCGCCGCGGCCCAGCTCGACGACGAACACGCGCGCCGGCTGATCCGCGACTACTGCTACGACTACGTCACCCTGCCGTGCCCGGAAGCGGTGCTGCACACGGTGATCGGCCACGCCTACGGCATGGCCGCGCTGGCCTGCGGCCACGACGCCGACAGCATCGGCGCCGGCGGCGTCGACGGCATGATCGGCGAGAGCCAGCCCATCCGCAGCCTGTGCCGCGGCCTGCACAAGGCCGCCGCGACCGACGCGCCGGTGTTCATCGCCGGCGAAACCGGCACCGGCAAGGAACTGGCCGCGATGGCGGTCCACCGCCACTCGCACCGCCAGCGCCATCCCTTCGTCGCGATCAACTGCGGCTCGATCCCGCACAACCTGGTCCAGTCCGAACTGTTCGGCTACGAACGCGGCGCCTTCACCGGCGCGCAGCAGCGCAAGCTCGGCCGCATCGAGATGGCCAACGGCGGCACCTTGTTCCTCGACGAGATCGGCGACCTGCCGATGGACAGCCAGGCCTCGCTGCTGCGGTTCCTGCAGCAAGGTTCGATCGAGCGCCTGGGCGGCCACGAACAGATTCCGGTCGACGTGCGCATCGTCTCGGCCACCCACCACGACCTCGACGACGCCATCGCCGCCGGGCGCTTTCGCGCCGACCTGTTCCATCGCCTGTGCGTGCTGCGTCTGGAACAACCGCCGCTGCGCGAACGCGGCGGCGACATCGACCTGATCGCCGACCACGCCCTGCAGCGCTACGCCCAGGAAACCTCGCGCGGGATCAAGGGCTTCTCGCCGTGCGCGCGCCAGGCCCTGCACCGCCACCCGTGGCCGGGCAACGTGCGCGAACTGATCAACCGCGTGCGCCAGGCGGTGATCATGGCCGAAGGCCGCTACATCACCGCCGCCGACCTGCACATCGACGATGCCGGCGACGGCCTGCCGGTCACCCTGGAGGAAGCTCGCGACGCCGCCACCCGCGAAGCGATCGAACGCGCCCTGCACCGCAACCGCCGTCGCCTGGGCGAATCGGCGCGCGAACTGGGCGTGTCGCGGGTGACCTTGTACCGGCTGATGCAACGTCTGGGCATGCGCGGCAGCGAGGACGAAGCCGATGAGGAATCTCAGGCCGTGTGACGGCGATCACCCATAATTTCCGGACTAACCAAGACTGGGGAGTCAGGGATGAAGCCAAGGATTTCGGTCAATCAACTCGGCGAATACATGATGGCCACGCCGACGCGGCGGCGGCAGATCGTCAAGGACCAGAAGAACCCGCCGCTGTTCAAATCCACCCGCTACCGCGACGCGCGCGAAGTGATCGCCGAGCACATCGCCTCGAACATGGTCGACGACGCGGCCGCGCTGGCCGCGGCCGAAGCGCTGCGCGAGAACACCGACGGCGGCGACTTCGCGGTCCAGGACCGCATACATTCGGCGCATGCGATCACCGCGTTCCTGGATATCTGCGAGGACATCAAGCTCGGCGCGCTGACCGCGGTGCGCGTGGACACCTTTTCCAGCGACGGGCTCGAACTGGCCGGAGTAAAAGTGGTGATGCGTCCGGAAGCGCTGCTGCTGGACCCGGCGACGCAGGAGGTCGTCGGCTGCGTCAAGCTGCACTTCTCCCGCACCCAGCCATTGGACGGCCGCAGCGCCGCCTACGTCGCCACCGCGCTGCGCGCGCATCTGGAACACAACCTGTCGGCGCCCGGCACGGTCAATCCCGATCGTTGCTACGTCGTCGATATCGCCACGCGCAGCATTCTGAGCGCGCCGAAAGCCAACAAGCGCCGGCTCGGCGATCTGGGCGCGGCTTGCGAGGAGATCAAGGATCGGTGGTTCGGAGTATGAGAGGCCCGTTCGCGTCCCGAGGCTGAGCCAACTAAAAGCAACGGGCTCGATTTCGCGGTGAGCCCGTTGCTTTTTGGTTATCTTCTCGATCGTCGAACGCTGGCTTGGCCGCGGCTGCGTAGCGCGTGACCGCCAGACACCCGTCGAACCTCAAACCATAATCGGAGATCCGGATCGCTGCGGATCTTACGATCGCTTGTTCTCAGTAAAGCTTCACCTTGCAGGCAGCATAGACATGTTTCTTGACGGCTCCGCCGGTCTTTGACGCGATGGTCTTCACAAGACTGAGATAGTCCGTCACCTGTTTTTTCGAAACGGCCGTTTTCGTGTTTCCCCGATGCGCGATCTCACCGCGAAGCTCGACATACGCATTCAGTTGCTTGCGCGCATCCTCGACGCTGAGCTTTCCGTCCACTTTCCAGTTTTTGGAAATATCCGACAGTCCCACCGCCGACCGAAACAGATCATCGATCCGTTCCCACTTTGGCGTATTGAGCTTTCGGTCTCTGGCCTCTTTAAGCTCCGCCATGTAGCTGCCAAGAACATCCCGCCATTTCTTGTCGGCGATTGACCACAGCGCCAGTTCGTTGGCATCTTCCTTGAGCTTTTTGGCGATGACTTTCTTTATTTCCTTCGGCAGGGCATCGGCGTTCTTCGCGTTGTCCACGATGCATTGCAGCCCTTCGGCGGCGATATCTTCGCAATAGGCTTCCCAGAACGACGTCAGGAGCACGATGGCCGAGCGATTGAGCACCTCGATCCCGTCCGCGCTCGTATCGACCGCGTCTTTTCCATTGCCATGAAGCGACAGTAGGCTTTTGATGTCTTCCAGATTCTTGTCCAGCGCAATTCTTGCTTCGCTCGGCATTTCGCGTCCTTACGTTGTCCTTGTGCCTAGTGTATTTCACCCGGGCCTGCTCCTAGCCACCGCTCACCCGCCCGCGCTTGCGCGCATGCGGGCGGCTTCGCTCAAAACGACCGCGACCCGCGCATCGAAAACACGAAGTTAGGCGCATCCGGCGTCAGCCCCGCGGCGAGTTGGCCGTTGAGCGTCCAGCCCGAGGGCAGCACGTAGCTCGCGCCGATATTGAAGGTGGTCGAGTTGCTGGAGCTGCCGGGCACGCGCCGTTTTTCGCCGCCCGGCGCGGTCAGGTGGGTGGCGCCGGTGACGGCGGTGGCGACGGCGAAACTCACCGCGGAGCGATCGTTGAGCGCGATCGCCAGGCCGCCGCTGAGCTGGATGCTGTTGCCCAGTTCCACCCGCGCGGGCGAAACCTGCTCGGCCACCGGCGAGATGTCGTCGAAATTCGTCGGTTGGTTGTAGGTGTAGCCGATGTTGCCGAACAGGATCACCGGATCGTAGGTGCGCAGCGCGGAGACGTTGACCGTCGCCGCCCACACGCCCGAACCGGTCGGCAGATCCTCGGGGATGTTGAGGTTGTTGTTGTCGCCGTCGGGCTGGATCAGTTTCAGGCCGAACGGGTCGCGTCCGGTCGGCGCGCGCACGCGCAGGCTGGTGACGATGTCGGGCCAGCGCTGCGATTCCTTCACCCATTGGTAGTACGCGGCGATGCTGGCATCGCCGATGCCCTGCGAGCGCATGCGCACTTCGCTGACCACGCTGGACGCGCCGCCGGCGCCGCCGCTGACGAAACGCGAGTCGCGGTAGACGTACGGCAGGCTGGCTTCGATGCTGAGCCGGTCGCTAAGGCCGTAGCGGCCGCTGAGCTCGAACGTGCCGACGCTGGCCTTGGTCTGGTCCAGGTTGATGCTGCCCAGGAAGATCGCGTCCAGCGCCAGAAAGCCGCTCAACGCCAGTTGCCGGCGGTCGTAATAGCTGTAGCTGAAACCGGTGTCGAGGGTGAACTTGCGTTCGAACAGCGGCGCGTGTTCGCGCACGACCAGGGCTTTTTCCTGTTCGCGGCGCTGCGCGTCCTCGGCGCGCTGGGTCTGGCCGACCTGCACCGGCGCGTCGTCGTCTTCGTCGCGCGCGACGGTCGCCGAGGCCTTGCGTTGCGCTTGTTCGGCCACATCGCGCGCGTTGTCGGTCGCCTCATTTTGCTGCGCGGGCGACGGCGGCGCGCCGCTCAGGCCACGTCCGCGCTGGGTCAGTTCGAGCTCGTCGACCTGACCGCGCAGCCGCTGGATCTCGGCTTTCTGCGCGGCCAGTTCGCGGCTCATGTCGAGCATGCGCTGGTGCAGCGACTTGAAATCGGTGGCGGCTTCGTCGGCGTGGGCCGGCGCGCTCAGGGCGAGCGCGAGGGCGACGGACAGTGGGGCGAGCAGAGGGCGCATGGTCTCGGCGTCCGTGACAAGAGGGAGGGAAGACGATCAGCGCGGCACTGCGCGCAGGCTGTCCAACGCCTGCTGCAAGCCGAGTTGCCGACTCAGTTCCGGAGTGATCGCCGAGGTCACGATCTGCAGCTGCATGCGATTGCTCGCGTCCACGCCGTTGCCGGCGATGCGGCCGAGCTGGGCGATGCCGCCGCTGGCGCCGGGATCCAGGCGTTGTTGCAGCGATGCGCCGGGGCCGTCGACGGCGATGCGCGCGCCGCCATCGAGGAAGGTCACCCGCGCGCTCATCGCGCCGGCGCTGGCCTGGCTGTGCGACTGGCCGTTGAAGCCGGAGGCATCGACGCGATCGACGAATCCGATCGAGGTCAGGTTGCCCAAACGATTGTCGTCGCCGGCGATCTGCGCGATCTGACCGATGCCGCGCACCTGCACCGACTCGGCGCCGCTCGCGTTCGCGTCGGCCGCGCCCGCGGCGACCGTCGCGTTGCCGGCATCGGCGCCGCTGCGCGCATCGACCTGAACCTCGAAACCGCCGCCGCGACGTTCGACCAGCAACGAGCCGCTGGCGAAGGCGGTGCCGTGCTGCGGCGTGTTGAGGCTGGACACCAGGTCCACGCGCAGGCCGACCAGCATCTGCGCGCCGAAGTATTTGCCGCTGATCGTGCCCAGGGTGGCGTCATCGACGACATGGGCGGTCACCGCATGAGCTTTCAAAGGTGGCAGGGCGGCCGCGGGTTGCAACGCGGCCGCCGCTGCCAAGAGGGCCGAGAACAGCGTCGGGGGGAGTCGTGGACAGTTCATCGGACACCTCGAAACGTGCGAAACGACGTCAAAAAAGATCGGTGATCACCAGCCCGAACTCGACCACGCGCGGCGGCGCGGTGACGCGATCGAGCGCGTCCACGCGTCGCTGCAGCGCGGGCGAGCTGCGGCTGTTGACCAGATAGGAATCGGCGCGCATGGGTTGGTCGCCGACCACGGCCAGCACGATGCCGTTCCAGCCGCGCACGAAATCGGCTTCCTGCATGACCCGGTGGCCGAGCGCGGGATCGGCGACGAACACCCGCCCGCCCGCCGCGCCCTTGACCACGACGAAATGGCGGTAGCCCTTGAGATCGAGCAGCGCGATCACCGGCATCTGCAAGCGGTACAAGACATCGGCGTCGATGCGGAAGCCGTGCGCGCGCATGCCGATGCTCTCGACGTAGCGTTTCATGTCGAGCATCGAGAAACCGTTGCGCACCACTTCCTTGGGATCGACCCCGACCATCATCTTCTTGATCAGCTCCGGCTCGCTGACGTCCAGGCCGTAGCCGTAATGCAGCAGGCTCGCCAATGCCGCCGAGCCGCAGCTGAAGTCGTAGCGCTGGCGCAGCAGTTCGCGGTAACGCAGATCGCGCAGCGTGCGCATCGGCTTGAACACCGGCATGCCGCCGTTGCCGGTCAGGCGGGTCAGGTCGACCGTGGCGCGGCTGTCGTCCGGGCGCTGCGCGCGAACGGCGCCGCTGTGTAGCGCGGCGAGGGTCGCGATGGCGATGGCAGCGGCGATCAGCGAGGCTCGATGTACGGTCATGGCGGGACGGCACCTGGACGTTGCGCGATCGAAGCGGGAACTACGGTGGCCGCGTCACGGCCACCGTGGTGGTTGCGGTGGAACGCGATTCAGTCGCCGCAGCCACTGCCGCAGGTCGGCGGCGGCGGTGGCGCGCAGGCGCCGCACGACGCGGTCGCGATCGACAGGCCGTTGTGTTGCAGGTTGCCGACGCCGGAGGCGACGTTGACGCCGATGTTGCCCTGCGCGCCGGACAGCGCGTTGCCGTCGAGCGAGGCGTACAGGTCCAGGCTCAGGCGACGGCCGTCGCTGTCGAGCAGGTTCGAGATCGCCAGTTGTTCGCTGTCGGCGGTCGCGATGGCCAGGCGGCCGGAGCTGTTGACCGATGCGGCCATGCCGTTGCCTTGCGCATTGCCGACGCCGGCGGCGACGTTGACGCCGATGTTGCCCTTGGCGTTGGACAGCGCGTTGCCGTCGAGGGTGGCGTCGTAATAGGTGTGATCGGTGTTGGTGGTGGCGTAGTTGCCCAGGCTGGCCTGGCTGCCGAACACCATCGCCGAGGCGAACACTTTTTCGCCGTCCACCGCCGACAGCGCGGTGTCGTTGGCCTGGGCGTTGCCGACACCCGCGGCGACATTGGCGCCGATGTTGCCTTGCGCATCCGACAGCGCATCGCCGCCGAAGTGCGCGTCGTGATCACCGTCGCCGAGCGAACTGTTGAGCAAGGTGGTCTGGTCCTGATCGACGGTCGCCGCCGATTCGGATGCGACGCGGATCTTGCCGCGGACCTTGACCCGGCCCGATACGTCGATCTGGTTGGCAACGTAAGTGGAACTGTCGATGACGGCATCGTCGCCTTCGGCCAGGGCCGGCAGGGCGATGCCCGAGGCCAGCGCGATCGCCAGCAACGTGGTGTGCAGTTTCATGTGCGTTCTCCTCAGGGAAGCGGATGCAATGCGGGACGTTCGCGGCCGCGGCGCGGGCCGCGGCCGCGCACGCATCACTGGCAGCTGCCGCACGACGCGGTGGCGATCGACAATCCGTTGTGCTGCAGGTTGCCGACACCGGCGGCGACGTTCGCGCCGATGTTGCCCTGCGCGCCGGACAAGGCATTGCCGGACAGAGTGGCGAAGGTGTCGAGGTCGCAATTGGCGGCCAGTTCGTTCAACCACGCATCCTGTTCGCTGTCGGAGGCGGCCTTGGCGATCGTGCCGGAGCTGTTGACCGAGGCGGCCATCGCATTGCTCTGCGCGTTGCCGACGCCGGCGGCGACGTTGACGCCGATGTTGCCCTTGGCGTTGGACAGCGCGTCGCCGTTGAGGGTCGCGCGGTATTCGGTGTCCTGCTGCGAGGAGTACGCGTAGTTGTAGCTCGAGCCCTGGCTGTTGAAGGTCATCGCCGAAGCGAACACCTTCTCGCCGTCGACCGCCGACAGGGCCGTATCGTTGGCCTGCGCGTTGCCCACGCCGGCGGCGACGTTGGCGCCGATGTTGCCCTGCGCATCCGACAAGGCGTTGCCGCCCAGGTGCGCAGTGTGATCGCCGTCGCCCCACGATTCGTTGCTGTCGGTGATCTGATCCTGATCCACGGTCGCCGCCGATTCGGACGCGACGCGGATCTTGCCTTTCACATGCACCTTGCCGGACACGTCGATGCTGTTGCCGATGCGGGTCGAGCTGTGGATCTGCGCATCGTCGCCTTCGGCGTAGGCCGGCGCGGCGATGGTCAGACTCAGGGCGAGGGCCAGCAGAGTGAATTGAACGTTCATGGGTCGGACTCCTGGTAGTGGTGGTTTGGACCTTGCGATCTGCCGTTTTTTCTATGGAACGCCCCCGGGCAGTTGGAGCACGATGGCGTTGACCGACGCGTTGCCGGTCCCCGCCGTCTGATTCAGTTGCAGCACGCCCTGGCCGCCGCGGAAGGCGTCGTCGGCGATGACCGCCTCGCGCAGGCTCGGCGCGGCGTTCGCGCTGTAGGCGTCGTCGGTCGTCGCGCCGGCCACCGACGCCAGCGCGGCATCGTCGAGTCCGGCGACCACGATGCCGGTCGCGATGCGGCCGTTGCTCAGCGCGAACGCATTGAGTTGGCGATTGCCGGTGCCCGCGCTCTGGTTCAACTGCAGCAGGCCGCGACTGTCGGCGACGGCGTGCGCGTCGATGCGCGCGGATGCGGCGCGGCCGGAGGCGATGTGTGCGGCGTCAGCATCGATATCGATGTCGGTCTCGCCGATGCGCTGGTCGGCATGCAGCGATGCCAGCGCGAGGCCATCGGGCGAGAGCGCGAACGCGGCGAGATTGGCTTGCGCGTTACCGGCGCCGGCGGTCTGGTTGATCGCGGCGCGGCCGTCGAGGCCGCGGGCGGCATCGGCGATGCGGGCGCGGTCGCTGCCTGCGGGCGCGGTCGGCTCGGCGGCGCGCGCGTCGCTGCAGATCGCGGTCGCCAACAGGCACGCCGCCAAGCCGAACGGCGTCAGCCGCTGTGGACGCAGCCGCGCGCTCATCGACCCGGCCCCTGCGTCGGCGCGACTTGCGGCGCCAGGGCCTGCATGACGCTGCCCGTGACCAGGTCGCCGATCCCGGCGGTGGCGCTTTTCACCGCGCCGCCGACGCTCATGGTCGGGCCCATCGGCGGCGCCGAAGCCGAACCGCCGAGCATCGCATTCGGATTGGCCGCGCCCATCGCATCGGCCGGCACCAGCAGGCCGGTCAACGCCTGCGTGGCGGTCGCCGGACTCAGGCCGGCCGAGCCGTGCTGATCGAGTTCGGCGTCGCCGATCAACGGTGCGAGCGAGCGTTCCAGGGTGCCGTGGAAGATCTGCGCCGGGAACGTCGTGGCCTGGGTGCGTACCGGATTGTCCTGCGCCGGCAGCGCGCGGTAGGCGATGCGCGGGTGGACGGTGCGGGCGATCACCACGCTCGGGTCCTCGCTCGGGTCCTCGCTCGGGTTCGCGTTCGGCGCGGCGTCCTGGGCGTGGACTTGACCGGCGAGCGCGAACAGCGCCGCGACGGCACGGGGCAAAGCGGCGCTTATCGCCCGCTGCAGCGCGGTGCGGTCGAACCGACGGGGGATGGCGAACATGACGACGTACTCCGAAGCGAGGACTCAGGGCGTGCGCTTCGGGGGCAGTCGAAGCGGCGCGAGAGGACCTACGCGAGAGTCGTGCCAAGCTTCCAAGTGGCTGAAATTTCTGGTTTTTCGGCCGAATCCCGAAAACACTTCGGCGACTTGGGCGATAAAACGTTGCGCCGCGGTTACGCAGCGCGGCGCTGAACGCGGACATGCTGCGCAGCGTCAACGGATGAACCGTTCACCGCTCAGGCTTGCTGCGTCGGGCCTTTGGCGGTTTGGTTGACCGTTCTTGCGCTCACGTGCCGTGGCGTTGCGTTTTTGCAACCCGGGGCGCGCGTGCGACGATGCCCGCCTTCCCCTGGGCCCGGCCCGGGGCGCCCTCTTCCAGCCATCAACGCCATGTCATCGACCACCGACTCCAGCGCCGCCGATTTCATCGAGGTCTATCCACAGGCGCTGACGCGCGAGCAATGCGCGACGCTGGTGCAGCGCTTCGACGCCAGCCGCGACAGCGAGCCGGGCCGGGTCGGCGGCGGGGTGATGCCCGACCTCAAGGACAGCCGCGATCTCACCATCACCGGCCGCGAAGGCTGGAAGGACATGGAGCTCGCCTTGAACCTGGCGGTGTTCCGCGGCCTGTTGCAGTACCTGCGCCGCTATCCCCACACGATGATCGCGCCGCTGATGCTCGAAGCGCCGAGCGCCGACGGCAAGCGTCACCGGCTCACCGCCGAACGCGTGGCCGAGATGGACGACAACGCCTTGTCGCCGATCGCGCAGACCGTGTTCCGTCCCGGCGCGATCAACCTACAGCGGTACACCGCCAACCGCGGCGGCTATCCGTACTGGCATTGCGAGTTGTACCCGCGCGATCAGAGCGCGGAGACGCTGCACCGGCACGTGCTGTGGACGATCTACTTGAACGACGGCTTCGAGGAAGGCGAAACCGAATTCCTCTATCAGCGCCGCAAGATCGCGCCGCGCGCGGGCGACCTGCTGATCGCGCCGGCGGCGTTCACCCACACCCATCGCGGCAATCGGCCCAAGGGTGGGGATAAGTACATCGCGACCAGCTGGATTTTGTTTCAGCGCGCCGAGCGGTTGTACGCGGGGTGATTGCGCGCGGGGGATGCGTGGGATGAGGCGCGCGCTGGGGTGAAGCAAATCCCCCGGCGCTGAGGGTGCTGTCGCCGCGACGGTTTTTCGCCGGGCGCCCGCCCCCTTTTTCAAAGTGGGCTCATTGCCGCGCTTGGTGGCGTTCGTTCACGCGCTTGAAGGCGTCTTATCGATGCGATTCCGATCGGGAATCGGGAATCGGGAATCGGGAATCGGGAATCGGGAATCGGGAATCGGGAATCGTAAAAGGCTCCGGTCGCCGAGCTTTCGCCGCAAGGGGTTCCCCCCTTTGCAAAAGGGGGGCCAGGGGGGATTCGCTTTTGTTCTTAGCTTTTGTTCTTAGCTTTTGTTCTTAGCTTTTGTTCTTAGCTTTTGTTCTTAGCTTTTGCTCTTAAAGCTTCCGCGCCCCGCCCCGTCCTCACGGATTGCGCGGATGATTCAACACCAGCCAATACAACCCGACCTGCTTCACCGCCCACACGAACTGCTCGAAATCCACCGGCTTCTGGATATAGCTGTTGACCCCGAGCGCATAACTGGCCTCGACGTCGAACGGCTCGGTGCTGGTGGTCAGCACCACCACCGGCAGGGTGCGGGTGGGTTCGTGCGCGCGGATCGCCTGCAGCACTTCGCGACCGTCGACCTTGGGCAGGTTGAGGTCGAGCAGCACGATCGACGGCAGATCGTTGGGATCGCGATCGGAATAGCGGCCACGGGCGAACAGGTAGTCCAGCGCCTCGGCGCCGTCGCCCATCACCACCAGCCTGTTGGCGATCTTGGCCTCGTCGAAGGCGAGCCGGGTCAGCTCGACATCGTCGGGGTTGTCTTCGACCAGCAGGATTTCCTTATGCATTCGGGATGTCCTCGCCCGCGGACACGACGGGCAGTTCTACGGTAAACGTGCTGCCCGCATCGGGCTGCGAATGGGCGCGCATCTGACCGCGGTGGCGCTCGACGACGCGCCAGGCGATCGCCAGCCCGAGGCCGTGACCGCCGCCCTGATCCGGCCCGTGCAGGCGCTGGAACGGTTCGAACAATTTGTGAGCATATCGCATGTCAAATCCGGTGCCTTGGTCGCGTATCGACAGCACCAACCGGTCGCCGGACCGTTCACCGAAGACCTCGATGCGGACCGGTTCGGGCTCGCCGGCCGGCTGGGCTGAAGCTTGCGCGGCAGCATGCCGGGCGGCACTTCGTTCGCAGGTGAATTTCCAGGCGTTGTGCATCAATTGGTTCAGCATCAGCTTCAGCAGGCGCTCATCTCCCTCGACCTGCAGGCCGGGCTGGACGCTGATCTGGGCGCGGTGATGCGGGTCGGCGTCCTGCAGCTCGGCGCCGACCCAGTCGGCGAGCAGGCTCAGGTCGACCGGCGCGATCCGCATCTGCGTGCGGGTCACGTGCGACAGCTCGGTCAACGCCGCCAGCAGCCCGGTCATGCGCGAGGCCGCGGCGCGGATCCGCGCCAGGTAGTCGCGGTCGGTTTCGTTGAGGCGCTCGGCCGCGCGTTCGTTGAGCAGGGCGGAAAAACTTTCGATCGAGCGCAGCGGCGCGCGCAGGTCGTGAGCGACCGCATCGGCGAACAACTGCAGCTGCCGGTGCGAGGCGT
The DNA here is from genome assembly GCF_014779555.2 of Lysobacter capsici. Classification (NCBI taxonomy): domain Bacteria; kingdom Pseudomonadati; phylum Pseudomonadota; class Gammaproteobacteria; order Lysobacterales; family Lysobacteraceae; genus Lysobacter; species Lysobacter capsici. Next base: position 37,008 of record NZ_CP094357.1, on the reverse strand, counting down.
CGAGCTGCGCGCTGCGTTCCTCGGCGCGCGCGCTCAACTTCATGCCGGCCTCGCGTTCGCCGCGGATGTCGCGCATGTGCGAGATGAAATATTGCGCGGTGCCGTCTTCGTCGCGCATCACCGCGACGTTGAGCTGCACCCACACGTCGCTGCCGTCGCGATGCACGTAGCGCTTGTGCTCGTCGACCGAGGCCAGCGCGCCGCTGACCAGCGCGGCGACCAGATGCTGGCTGATCGCCAGATCGTCGGGATGGGTGACTTCGCTGTAGTGGTGGCCGCGCAGTTCGTCGACGCGGTAACCGAGCATCGCGCACAGCGCCGGATTGACCTCCAGCCAGATCCCGTCGATGGACACGATCGCCATGCCGATGTTCGATGCCGTCATCGCCTGGCGGAAACGGTCGTCTCCGGCCTTGGGGGCGTTGCTCGGGGCGTGCGGCAGGCTCATCGCGTAGTGCGGCATGGCTCGGGCGGGGTGACCGCGGAGTGTACCCAAACCCGTCGTGACGGCCCGGTGGATGGCGCATACGGCGTCGACACGGCCAAGTCTTGCACAATGCGGCGATGGACTTTTCGCAAATCGCCTTCCTGCTGATCCTGGGCGCAGCGCTGTACTTGTTCGTCAGCGAGCGGCTGCGGGTCGACGTCACGGCGATGCTGACCCTGCTGGCGCTGGTGCTGACCGGCGTGCTCGATTCCAAGCAGGCGCTGTCGGGATTCGCCAGCGAACCGGCGATCATCGTCGCGGCGGTGTTCGTGATTTCCGGCGGGCTGGCCGCGACCGGCATCACCGAGCGGCTGGGCCAGTGGATCGGTCGCGCCGCCGGGCACGGCGAGGGCCGCGCGATCGCGGTGACCATGCCGGCGGTCGCGGCGCTGTCCTCGTTCACCCACCACGTCATGGTCACGGCGATGATGCTGCCGATCCTGACCCGGTTCGCGAAGTCGCGCGGGCTGTCGGCCTCGCGCCTGCTGATGCCGATGTCGTTCGCGGCCTCGCTCGGCACCACCCTGACCCTGGTCAGTGCGCCGGCCTTCCTGCTCGCCGACAACCTGCTCGAACGCACCGGTTCGCCGGGCCTGGGCATTTTCTCGATCACCCCGATCGGCCTGGCCCTGATCGCGATCGGCGTGCTGTACATGCTGGCGGCGCGCTGGTTCCTGCCCAAGCGCGGCGGCGAGCACGGCGACGACGGTTATCTGCGCCTGGACCGTTACCGCACCGAACTGGTGATCGTGGACGGCTCGCGCTGGAGCACGCGGCCGCTGGCCGAATTGCAGAAGGCGCTCGGCGACCGCTTCGTGATGACCGGCTGGCTGCGCGACGGCCAGCGCCGTCAGGACCTGGGCCCGAGCAGCCCGCTGATCAGCGGCGACATCCTGCTGGTCGAGGCCTCGGCCGACGCGCTGGCCTCGCTGCACGACGACGCCGGCCTCGATCTCAACGCGATCAAGCGTTTCGGCGAACACGCCGACGGCGACGGCGAGCCGCAGCTGGTCCAGGCAGTGGTCGCGCCGGGTTCGGAGTTCATCGGCCGCAGCGTGCGCGAACTGGATTTCGCCCGCCGCTTCCATGCGGTGATCGCCGGCCTGTGGCGGCAGCAGGGCGCGGTCGCGCCGCGCCTGTCCGACGCGCGCCTGCGCGAGGGCGATCTGCTGGTGCTGTGGGGCCGGCCGGCGCGTTTCACCGAACTGGCCGCGCACCACGGCTTCCTGATGCTGGTGCCGTTCGCCGGCGAAGCGCGCCGGCGCATCCGCGCGCCGCTGGCGCTGGCGATCCTGGCGCTGACCGTGCTCACCGCCGCGACCGAATGGCTGCCGGCGCCGCTGGCGTTCCTGCTCGGCGCGGTGGCGATGGTCGCCACCCGCTGCGTCGATGTCGAACAGGCCTATCGCGAGATCGACGTGCGCATCTTCGTGATGATCGCCGGGGTGATCCCGCTGGGCGTGGCGATGGAGCAGACCGGCACCGCGCAATTGCTGGCGCAGGGCATGCTGCACGTGATCGCGGGCTGGTCGCCGCTGATGATCCTGCTGGTGATGTTCACCGCCGCCGCGCTGCTGACCCAGATCCTGTCGGACGCGGCGACCACGGTGCTGCTCGGGCCGATCGCGATCTCGCTGGCGCAGTCGCTGGGCCTGCCGCCGACGCCGTTCGTGGTGTGCACCGCGCTGGGCGCGGTGGTCGCGTTCCTGACTCCGATCGGGCATCACGGCAACCTGCTCATCCTCGGTCCGGGTCAATACCGCTTCGGCGATTTCCTGCGCATCGGCTTGCCCCTGACCACGCTGATCGCCTTGGTCAGCGCCTGGATGGCGCGCTGGCTGTGGCTTGACGGTCCGTTCTGGCCGGCCTTTTCCTGAGCCTGCGCCCGCCGCAGGCAGGCGCCACGGCGCGACTGACGCTGGGTTTCGCTGCTGCGCGAGGACAGGCCGGGGCAATGCAGGGATTCGCGTCGCGCCGCGGCGGCAGGAGCGGGCGCGACGCTCGGGCGTCGCTGGATCGCGCGGCCCGGGTCGCGACCCGGGTGAAGCTTCGGCGCGGACGCGGGCGATGACTTCGGCGCGGATCGCGACGCGGGCGTTTCGCGGGCGATGGCGATGCCCGCGCAGCCGACCGACCACAGCAGCGCGGCGCAGGCGAAGCGCACGCGCCAGCCCCGCCACCGGCGCGAACCGCGCATGCGGTCGCGCAACGCGGGCAGGCGGCGCGAAACCGGCTGGGTGCTGGCAATGGCGGGCATCGGCGCCGTCCTGGTCGCGGTCGCGTGAGAACGAGCTGCGACGCTAGGCGATCGATCGGGCGCCAGAATCCGTCGAAAGTCGTGGGTGGCCGGCGGCTTACAGCCACGGTTCATGCGAGTGGCGCGGCCACGACTCGCGCCGCTCCCACCTGGGCGACCTGTAGGAGCGACGCAAGTCGCGACCGCGAAGCCGCACGTTGCGGCGTCACCACCGGCTACCCGCGCATACAACCCTCCCGCAACGCCACACAACGCCCTACCCCAGCGTAGGAAATTTCCTACGCCGCATCTCGTGGTCCCCCTAGGGCAAACCATGAACGGTTAAGTCACCTTATCTCCGCCCCGGCAGCACGACTTATGCGCCGGCAACGGACGCCGCTCAGCAAAGGAATGGGTCGCCGCCTTGAGCAAGCGGTCAAGCTGGGCCGGGGCAACTCCGATTCGTCCGACAAGGCTGGTCACCGTGATGCCGTACACCGTGCAACTCAACGAATCCACCTACCTCGGACGCACCTTGTCGTGCGACGTCGCCGACGAACGTTTCGACAACCCGGCCGCGGCGTCGGCCGCGGCCAAGAGCGAAGCCTTCCATCTGTCGGTGCAGCTCGGCCTGCCGGTGGCGATCCGCATCTTCGAAGACAGCCGCATCTACCTGTCGCACATCATGCCGGCGCCGCCGCGCTAAGGCGCACGGCCAAGGCCTGCGCGCCGGCGTTGCAGATGAGCGCCGCGAAGATTTGTCGGCAAGGCATTCGGCCCCGATGTTCTTCGCTTTGCTCGCATCGCAACGACATGAGCGCCCTCACCCGCTGCTGAAAGCGGCACTGCCCGAGCTTGCACGAACCGCCCGCAAATCCCTGCCGCGGTCTTGAGCGGTGCGCGCTTTTCCAAGTCGCGCTGACGACTTCGCCTGGAACACGCCGATCGGTGCGTTGAAACTGGCGAACTCCGCGGACGTACGCGGCTGGTTGTCGCCGTAAGCAGCCTTTACCCGGCGTCTTAAGCATTCTTTACGCGACGCCACGCGCCGCGCTCCTCGCGCTCGCGCGCACACGCGCGCATCCGCGCGCAATCCATCGCCGCACATCGCGCATCGAGACTTGTTACTAAGTTTCATCCGCGCGCATGCGAGCGTTCGACGACTTCTGACGCGCATCCCATTTCGCACATTCCATGACCACATCGCGTGTGGAAAAGGTGGGGGGTGTGCGGTCGGGCAGCGTTCGGATGCATGGGGAATGCTGACGAAGCGACAGCGAAGTCCGCGGTCGATCGCATCGTCGCAGTCGCATCGATATCCCTGCCGTTGTGCAGTAACGCCGTTCGCGACCACGATCGCGCCGCGGCGATTTGCTTCTCTTTTTATTCTTTGTTGCATGACTCGGAGAGCTACGCATGTCCATGAAACAACGCATCCTGACCGCCTCGATCCTGCTGGCGATCACCGGCACCACCGCCACCGCGCTGGTCACCGCGCAACGCGACAGCAATGCCAGCACCGCCAACGCCAGCGCGCACGATCGCGGCGACGCCGCCGCGCAGACCGCATCGCACGCCAACGCCAACACCGCCTCGTCGAGCGCGGCGCGCAGCGCCTATGCGACCGCCTCGGGCAGCACGCCGTCGGCGCAGCTCGAACTCAGCCCGGCGGTGGCCCGCGCGCGCGAACTGCTGCAGGCGCAGAAACTGCAAAGCGCCGGCGCGCAGGCCTTGGCCGGCGCCGATCGCGCCGCGATCGAAGCCGAGCGCTATGTGCCGCGCGATCTGATCGTCGAAGCCGACGGCAGCCAGCACGTGCGGTTCAACCGCGATTACCAGGGCCTGCCGGTGATCGGCGGCGATCTGGTCGCGCATCTCAAGGGCGGCCTGCTGACCTCGGTCAGCAAGACCATGGACCTCAAGCTCGGCCAGGGCGGCGCGGCCACGCCGAAGCTGTCGTCGGCGCAGGCGATCGCCGATGCCGGCGTGCATTTCGCCGGCCGCTTCATCGACAAGCCGTCCTCGCGCATGGTGTATTTCGCCCAGAACAACGAGCCCAAGCTCGCCTATGAAGTGACCTTCCGCGGCCTCAACAAGGCGCAGCGTCCGGTCCACGATCTGATCTACGTCGATGCCGACAACGGCGGCCTGCTCGGCCGCGACAGCCGCATCTACACCGCCGAAGCGGCGCAGGGCGAAGGCTTCACCATCACCCGCGGCAAGGTGCCGATCTCCACCAGCAAGGTCGGCGCGGAAGAAAGCGACGGCCGCGGCGCGGGCTATCTGCTGCGCGACGACCAGCGCGGCGGCGGCACCGTGCACAACACCGGCGGCACCGTCGTCGATCTGGTGTTCGGCGGCGGCGATTTCACCGCGCCGCCGATGTTCGATGCCGACAACGTCTGGGGCAACGAGCAGATGACCAACATCGAGCGCACCGGCGTGGAAGCGCATTACGGCGTGTCGAAGACCTGGGACTACTACAAGAAGTTCTACGACCGCGTCGGCATCTTCGGCGACAGCCTCGGCGTGCAGAGCTTCGTCAATGTCACCTTCACCTACTTCTTCTTCATCGACGTGGGCGGCACCAACGCGTTCTGGGACGGCGAAGCCAAGCGCATGGTCTACGGCAACGGCGATTACGGCCTGTCCAATCCGGTGGTCGCGCTCGACGTGGCCGGCCACGAAATGTCGCACGGCGTGACCCAGGCGACCTCGGGCCTGATGTACTCGGGCGACGCCGGCGGCTTGAACGAAGCGACCTCCGACATCCACGGCACCCTGGTCGAGTTCTTCGACAACAGCCCGAAGGATCCGCCGGATTACCTGATCGGCGAGAACGTGATGCTCAGCGGCGTGCCGCTGCGCTACATGTTCAAGCCGAGCCTGGACGCCGACGAGGAAGGCAACGGTTCGTTCGACTGCTATCCGGCCGGCGGCTTCACCGAGGAAGATCCGCACTACACCTCGGGCGTGGGCAATCACTTCTTCTACCTGCTGGCCGAAGGCCAGAAGGTGCCCAAGTCGCATCGCAAGACCGTGCTGCCCTCCGATCTGGTGTGCAACGGCGCGACCGGGCTCAAGGGCCTGACCCCGACCGTCGCCGGCCAGATCTGGTACCGCGCCAACACCTTGTACCTGACCTCGCAGGCCAGCTACCCGGATGCGCGCGTGGCGACCCAGACCGCGGCGCAGGACCTGGTCGATCGCGGCCTGCTCAAGGCCAGCGCGGTCAAGACCGTGGCGTGCGCGTGGGAAGCGGTCAACGTCGGTCTGCCGGAAGGCTCGACCGCGGCGCGTTGCAAGAACTGAGCGTTACCCGTGCTCTGATTTGAGCCGGCTTGTCCCAAGCCGGCTTGGTGGTTGTTCGACCCTCGCGCCGCGCTGCGGCGCGGGGGTCTTTTTGTTTGCGCTCGTTGGGGCCGTATCGACCATCGATGACGTCAGACGCGGGGAATGCGACCGAAAGCGACTATAGGAGCGGCGTGAGCCGCGACCGCGAAACCCACATGCGTCGTCGCCGCGAGGTCGCGGTCGCGACTCACGCCGCTCCTACAGGGGGATTGCGTGGCCTGCACTCGGTACTTGTGAGCCTGCGCGATCAAGCAAGCCTCAACGGCGTGGGGATCTTTTTGTTTGCGCGCGTTGAGGCCGCATCGACCAACGATGATGTCAGGTGCCGGGAATACGGCCGAAATCGACTGTAGGAGCGGCGTGAGCCGCGACCGCGAAACTCCGCATGCGTCGCTGCTGAGAGGTCGCGGTCGCGGCTCGCGCCGCTCCTACAGGGGGATTGCGTGACCTGCACGCGGAGCTTGTGGGCCTGCGCGATCGAGCAAGTCTTGACGGCGTGTGGGGGGCTTTTTGTTTGCGAGCGTTGGAGCCGCATTGACCATCCATGACGTCAGACGCGGGGATGCGGACGAAGGCGACTGTAGGAGCGGCGTGAGCCGCGACCGCGAAACCTGCATGCGTCGATGCCGCGAGGTCGCGGTCGCGGCTCGCGCCGCTCCTACAGGGGGATTGCGTGACCTGCACGCGTAGCTTGTAAGTCGGCGCGATTAAGCAAGTCTCAATGGCGTGGGGGCTTTTTGTTTGCGCGCGTTGGGGCCGCATCGACCATCCATGAAATCAGACACCGAGATGCGGCCGAAAGCGACTGTAGGAGCGGCGTAAGACGCGACCGCGAAACCCCGCATGCGTCCGCGGTCGCGGCTCACGCCGCTCCTACAGGAGGATTGCGTGACCTGCACGCGTAGCTTGTGGGCCTGCGCGATCGAGCAGGTCTCTACGGGTAAGCCTGCGCGACCGATCGAGCCTCGACGGCTTCGCTCTCCACATACCGCGCCGCCTCGGTCCGCATCGCACGATCCGCGCCTCGCGCAGCGGTGCGTCGATCTCGCACGCGGCCTCGCTCCAGGCCGCCAACCGGCATTGCAGATTCACGCATCGATGCATGCGGCGCGGCGCCGACAGCGGCCGCGCGCGGTGAAGGCGGCTCAGCGTTTGGCGGGCGGCATCGCGAAGTAGGTGCCTTCCAGCGACCCGTTGTGGCCGCAGTAATCGGGCGTGGTCAAGCGCTCGCCCTTCGCATTCAGCGCGGTCACCTGCAAGGTCGCGCCCGCGCGCTCCAGCTTCAGCACGCTGTCGTCGTCGTCGACATGCACGCTCGCCGCGTCTGCCTCGCCGCGGTCGCGGCCGGCGGCGTCGCAGACCCAGCGGCCGTCGAGCGGATGCGCGGCGTTGGCCTGCACGTCCCAGCGGCCTTTCGCGTCGCGACGGATTTCGATTTCGCCGGCGATGTTGCGCCAGCGGCCGGCCAAACCCGGCGCCGGATGCGCCTGAATCTGACCCAGATACTTGCTGCGATAGTCGAGCGTGCTGCGCAACTCCTCGGCTTTCTCGGGCGCCGCCGCATCGGCGTAACCCGCGTCGCGTATCTGCAGGAACCAGCGCTGCTCATCGCGTAAAGCGGCGGCGGCCGGCGCATCCAGACCGGCCAGACTGTCGCGGTAGACCCGCGCCAGTTCGGCATCGGCGCGCGCCAGTCGCGGATCGGCGCAGATCGCGCGTTCGACTTCGCTGCCCGCGCGGGCGCAATCGAACGAAGGCCGCGGCGCGGGCGACGCGGCCTGGGCGGCGCCGTGCAAGGCGACGAGGGCGACGAGGGTCGTCAGGCGGAAAGCGGTACGGTTCAAACGCATGCGTAGAGGTCCTTGGACTGGGCGTCGGCGAGCGCGGTAATGGATCAAGGCTGACGGAAGAAGTCGTAGCCGGCGAAGTCGACCACGTCCGCGGCCAGCGCCTTGGGCTCGACGCGGCGATAGCGCTCGCTCGCTTTCACCTCGGCGCAGCCGCGCTTGCGATCGTGGACCCAGTACAGGTCGCGCCCGCAACGCAGCAATACCATCAACGTCGGCCGCGCCTGTTGCTTCGGCCGGCATTCATTGTCGGAGGTAACTTCGCAGCCGGGCGTGTCGAACACGGCGCGGCCATTTTCGATGCGTCCGACGAGCAGGTCGGTGCCGCCGGTCTGGCTGGCGCGCCAGTTCCAGGCCGCGCGGATCGTCGCGCCTTGCTGGCTCAGTTGCAGGCTTTCGCAGTACTCCTCGCCCTGGTAGCGCTCGCAGGTCTGCCAGTAACCGTCGAACGGCGACGTCGTCGCGGCGGGCGCGGCGGCCTGCGCGGCGCCGCACAGGCTCAGGCACAGCGCCAGCGACGCGGCACGTGTGCTCAGAAGCGATCGAAGGCGAATCGGGTTCGGCGTTGCGGACATGGCGGGCTCGTTGGAAATCATTGGGTGAAAAACGAAATCGATCACGCGCGAAGCGGCGCGGCGCGCGAAGCGGCGTTCGGCTTACGAATAGAACGGCACGCGCTGCAACTTGTAAACGCCGCCGACTTTCTTGAACACGCGCTGCGCGTACACGTCCTCGCTGTCGAGCAGGTACTCGCCCGGCCCGATCGGCCCGGGCACCTGCACCTCGCCGTTTTCGTCCTTGGCCGCGTCGATGCGCTGCGAGTACGCGCGGATCTTGTTGGCCTGCAGGGCCGAGCGCACCGCGGCGGTGATGATGCGGTCGTACAGGCCGATCACTTCGCGTTCGTTGCTCGCGCTGGCGTCGTGGCTGCGCTGCTCGGCGTCGCAGGGTTCAGGGCGGTCGAGGCAGCTCTCGCCCTGGCTGTAGTCGAGGAACGGCTGCGCGGTCATCTTCGCCACCGCGGCGCGATCGCCGGCGGCGACGGCGCGGCGGAAATCGGCGATGAAGACCTTGAAGTCGCCATGACGCTCGTAGCGGTACACCGCCGGGCCGGGCGCGCTGGCCGAGGGTTGCAGCGCGTCGGACCAGTCGCGCTTCATCTGCGCGAGGCGATCGCGGTAGGCGCGATCCAGGCAGGCGCGGTCGACGCAGGCGTTGCGGCGCGCGAGCCAGCGTTGTTGCTCGGCGGCGATCGGATCGATACGGCGGCCGGTTTCGCCGTCGACGCCGGCGGTCTCGGACTGGATCTGGCGGTAGAGCTCGTTCATTTCGCTGTCCAGGCGCGACAGCCCGGGATCGGCGCAGATGCTGATTTCGACCGTGGTGCGGGCGCGCTTGCAGTCGAAGCCGGCGGCCTGCGCGCTGCCGGCGAGCAGGGCGAAACCGGTCAGGGCCAGGGCGAACAGGCGGCGGATCGCGGCGGAACGGGAAGGCATGAGGATTCCTCGCGGCGCGGCGGCCGCATCGATCGGGACGAAGTGGGATGACCCGGAGGGCGCGCGCGGCGGCGATCGCCTGGCGCCGGCTCGAACCGGCGCGGCGGCATCGCTGGAATGGCGCGATCCCACCTCGCACACGAATGTGGCTTCAGCAGCCGGGACCCAGAACAGGCGCGGGCAGCGGCGGTGGATAAGTGGGTGACGGCGGCGTTGCGGCATCCGGGCCTTGACGGGTCTTCCTGACGGCGGCGCGGTGTCGCGCGCTTGTGCCTACACGCCGCATTGTGGTCGAGCCCGCGCGCGCGCACCAGCCGGCGCCGCGCCGATGGCGTCGAAACCGCCAGATTGCGCCTGCTTCCGGCCATCGCCCAAGCTGCGGCCGCGGTCCCCGGTGCGGCCGCGGAGCCGTGGCTAGAATCGGGGCATCCCCCACCCCACGAAGTCGCCGTTAATGCATCGGATCGCTGTCGTTGCTGTAGAGGGTGTCCTGCCGTTCGAGCTGTCGATTCCCGGCCTGGTGTTTCCCTCGGTTCGCCGCGCCGACGGCGAGCCGGCGTACGAGGTGCGGATCTGCGCCGAAACCGAACGGATCACGACGCGCTCGCTGGAGCTGATCCTCGCCGACAGCCTGGCCGCGCTCGATCAAGCCGACACCGTGATCGTGCCGGGCCTGTCGGACTGGCGCGCGCCGATCTCGCCGGCGACCCTGAGCGCGATCGGCGCGGCCGCGCGACGCGGCGCGCGGGTCGCCTCGATCTCCACCGGCGCCTTCGTGCTGGCCGAGGCCGGCCTGCTCGACGATCAGCGCGCGACCACCCATTGGTCGACCACGGTCGAACTCGCCGAGCGTTATCCACAGGTGCGGGTCGATCCGGACGTGTTGTTCGTCGACAACGGCCGGATTCTCAGTTCGGCCGGATCGGCGGCGGGCATCGACCTGTGCCTGCACCTGGTCCGGCGCGACTGCGGCGCGGCCGCCGCGGCCGCCGCCGCGCGCTGGGCGGTGATGCCGATGGAACGCGGCGCCGATCACTCGCCGCTGGTGGTCCACGAGGCGCCGCAATCGGACGCGTCGCTGGCGCCGTTGCTGCGCTGGATGGAGCAGCACCTGGACCGGCCGTTGCTGATCGACGAGCTGGCGCGGCGCGCGGCGATCAGCACGCGCACGCTCAACCGGCGTTTTCGCGAACAGACCGGCACCACGCCCTTGCAGTGGTTGCTGATCGCGCGCATCCGCCGCGCGCAACAGTTTCTGGAAACCACCGACCTGTCGGTCGAGCAGATCGCGATGCAGGTCGGCTTCGCCTCGGCGACGACGTTCCGCGATCGTTTCGCGCGCTCGGTGGGAACCAACCCGACGTCGTATCGGCGGGGGTTTGGGGAAGAGGCGGAGCGGAGGTTGCGGTGAAGGTGCGCGCTGCGTTGCGGGTAACCGCTTGGTGACGATGCGACGGCATCAATGTCGTTACTACATTCGTCATATGGCCGCGCCGCTGTCGTTGCGATGACAGGCCCTGGGCTTTGTTGGCAACCGCATCCTCACGGCGATAGTCGCCTTCTCGCCTGCCCTCGCCTCTGTCAGCCGTCATTCCCGCGAACGCGGGAATCCAGTGACTTTCGCGAACCTGCGATGCCGATGCGTTTTGTGGACTTGCGCAAGGCACCGGCATACGCAACACAGACTCGACTTCAAATTCTTTCGCACGAAAGTCGCTGGATTCCCGCGTTCGCGGGAATGACGGCTGGGGGGAACGCGGGCGAATCGCAAGGCCGTGGGTACGTTCATGGCAAATACCGATAAGCGCAATGAGTCGACGCCGAAGCCCGTCCCCTCAAACCACCGCCCCCTGCACAAACAAATGCTCATCGAGAAAATCCACGAACACCCGCAGCTTCGGCGACACGTGCCGGTGCGCCGGCCATAGCGCCCAGAACTGCCCGCGCTGGGTTTCGAACCCCGGCAGCACCCGGCGCAGCTGGCCCGAGGCCAAGTAATCGCGCACGAGAAAATCCACCGAGTAGACGATGCCCCAGCCGTGCAGCGCCGCCAGCACGGCGGCTTCGCTGTTGTTGCACACCAGCGAGGCCGGCAGATGCGGCGGCGCTTCGCCCGGCTCCAGGCGCAGCGACCATTCCTGCACCTTGCCGCTGTTGGCGAAGCGGAAATGGATGCAGTCGTGCGCTTCCAGATCGGCCGGCGCGCGCGGTTCGCCGCGCCGCGCCAGGTACTCGGGCGAGGCGACGAGCATGAAACAGAACGGCCCCAGCCGGCGCGCGCGCAGGCGCGAGTCGGGCATGTCGCCACTGCGGATCACCAGGTCGAAGCCGCCTTCGATCACATCGACCAGCTGATCGTTGAAGTCCAGGTCCAGCTCGACCTCGGGATAGCGCCGGCGGAATTCGCCGAGCACCGGCAGCAGGAAGCGATAGCCCGCGTTGGGCAGACTGACCCGCAGGCGTCCGCGCGGCGCCTGCATGGCGTGGGTCAGCATCGCCTCGGCTTCGGCCAGCTCATCGAGCAGGGGCCGGCAGCGCTCGTAGAACTGGCGGCCCTCCTCGGTCAGGCGCACGTTGCGGGTGTTGCGCTGGAGCAGGCGCACACCGAGCTGCTGTTCCAGCTTGGCCACGCTCTTGCCCACCGCCGAGGACGACACCCCGATCAGCCGCCCGGCCGCGACGAAGCTGCGGGTCTCGGCGGTGCGGATGAAGGCTTGCAGGCTGGCTAGTTTGTCCATGGGGCCGGGAATGGGGAATCGGGAGTAGGGAATCGGAGAGCGGCGGCGACGGGTCGGGTCAGGTCGGCTTTGGCTCTACCGATTCCCAATTCCCGATTCCCGCCCATTACATCCAATCATTCCACAAAGACCGGCCCAAGCCGGTGTTTTTCGTCGATTGCGGCGCGGCTACCCTGGTTTCCAGCCCCCGACGCGACCTTCCCATGCCCTCCCCGCTCCCCGCGGCCGCCCTGCCCGGCCGCTACGACCGTTTCCTGATCCTCGGCGCCGTGTGCCTGGCCGGCCTGGTCTTGCCACTGAGCTTCACCGCGCCGCCGGTCGCGATCCCGGCCATCGCCGCCGAACTCGGCGGCAGCCCGATCGCGCTGAACTGGATGACCAACGCCTTCATGCTGGCCTTCGGCAGCTGCCTGATGGCGGCCGGCACCCTGGCCGACACCTACGGCCGCAAGCGGGTGTTCTCGATCGGCATCGTCGCCTACGCGGTGGTGTCGCTGCTGCTCGCGCTGGCACCGAACCTACTCACGTTGAATGCCTTGCGCGTGCTGCAAGGCGTCGCCGCGGCGCTGGCGCTGGCCGGCGGCAATGCCGCGCTGTCGCAGGAATTCCACGGGCCGGCGCGGATCCGCGCGTTCAGCCTGCTCGGCACCGCGTTCGGGCTGGGCCTGGCGTTCGGCCCCAGCCTGGCCGGCTGGCTGGTCCAGACCCAGGGCTGGCGCGCGGTGTTCCTGTCGAGTCTGGCGATCGCGGTGCTGGCGACCGTGTTCGGCGTGCCGCGCATGCGCGAATCGCGCGACCCCGATGCGGCAAAACTGGACCTGCCCGGCAGCCTGAGCTCGACCGCGATGCTGGCGTTGCTGACCATCGGCGTGCTCGAAGCGCCCGAACGCGGCTGGAGCGATCCGTGGGTGCTCGCCGCCCTGCTCGGCTCGGCCGCGATGCTGGCGCTGTTCGTGCGGGTGGAAACCCGCGCGGCGCGGCCGATGCTCGACCTGAGCCTGCTCAAGTACCCGCGCTTCGTCGGCGCGCAGTTGCTGCCGATCGGCACCGGGTTCTGCTATCTGGCGTTGATCATTGTGTTGCCGGTGCGGCTGATCGGCATCCACGGACTCAGCGCGCTCGACGCCGGCCTGATGATGATCGCGCTGTCCGCGCCGATGCTGGTCGTGCCCTTCATCGCCGCGGTGTTGAGCCATCGCATCGCCGCCGGGCGTTTGTGCGCGATCGGTTTGCTGATGGCCGCGGCGGGTCTGGTCTGGGTGGGCCTGCAGGCAGCCGATGGCTCGGTCGCCGGGTTGGTCGCGCCGATGCTGTTGATCGGCGCGGGCTCGGCGGTGCCGTGGGGCTTGATGGACGGCCTGGCGATCAGCGTGGTGCCGAAGGAACGCGCCGGCATGGCCGCCGGCGTATTCGGCGCCAGCCGGGTGTCGGGCGAAGGCATCGCGATCGCGGTCGTGGCCGCCGCCCTGGCCGGTCTGCTGCAACTGCGCCTGGGCGGCACGACGACGGTGGATGGCGCGGTGTTGGCACAAGCCGCGCAGCGTCTGGCCACCGGCGATGCACTGCGCGCTCACGGCTTGTTGCCGCAACTCGATCCGGCCGAACTCGTCCGCGGCTACGACCAGGCCTTCGCCTGGCTGATGTACGGCCTGGCCGCGGCGACCGCGGCGATCGCCGCACTGGTATTGGCGTTGCTCGGCAATGCTTCGGCGCATGAGCCGGCGATGCCGACGATCCGCAACGATGCGACCGACAGCGGCGCTCGCGAAACGGTAACGAACGAAACTGTACTCACGCCTGATTGCGCGGGTTGATGCGGATCGGTCGCCGATTCGCGCGATGCCTGCCGATGCATCGATGGCGAACACATTCGACCCGATGACCGATGACGCCGCATCGCGATGCGGCGCCATCGTTCGCCGCGATGTCCTCCCATCCGCATGCGGCTCGATACCTACGACAGCGGGCCTCGGTATTGGCGATGTCGCCGTGAAATCGAACCCCATTCTTTGGTAGTGGTTGCCGTTTCAGTCGCGCGAATCCAGCATAAGAAAGCCGTTTCAAGGCATGCGTGCCAAATTGAGTTCTTCTGTATGCATGTTAAAACCACTCCATGCGTTCGCCCGCATGTTCGCTCTGCGATGGTTCGATCGATCCAGGCCGGATCGAACGCGATCGGATCGATCAACGTCGGATCTTCGATTCGTCTGTCGAAGTCACTGCATTAGGCGGCATGCATGATCCTTGTGCGCAACGCGCGCGCTGAGCCCGACGCGGGCGATTCCGCCGGCGACGACGGCGGCGCGCCGCGATCGCCGCGCCATCGGCGAACGATCGCCGTCGCGCTGGCGTTGCTGATTCTCGCGCTCGCCGCAAGCTGGGCTTACGCACATTGGCGCGAACAGCGCGCACAGGAAACGGCGCGCGCGACCGCGGCCCTGGACCGCCTGTTCGAATCGCGCCTCGGCATCGCCTCGACCTCCGGCCTGGGCCGCTTGCCGTTCGTGTCGCGCGCGAACCTGATCGCGACCGAAGCCGCATTGCGCCGTCTGTGCCCGCACGATCAACCGGCGGTGCGCGCGCGCGGCCTGGCCGTGCTCGCGCGCAGCTATACGGTGATCGGCGACTACCCGCATGCGCAAGCGTTGATCGACGAGGCCGAACGGCTGTTGCGCGAACACGGCATCGACGATCCGGGCGTCGACGCCGCGTCGGCCTCGCTGCTCAATCTGCAGGCGCGCTACGACCGCGCCGAAGTGCTCGCCAGTCAAGCGTTGCGGCCGTTGCAGAACGCGCGCGACGCCGCCACGCGCATGCGCCGCTTGGCGTTGCAGACCGAGCTGGCGCGCGCCAAATGGGGGCTGGCCGACGACGACGGCGCGATGGCGATGCTGGAATCGGCCCTGGCCGACGCGCGAGCGCTGGGCCCGGCCGCGCGCGATTCGGTCGCCGAACTGCTGACCTTGCGCGGCGAATGGCGCACGCGCGAGTACCAGCTTCGGGCCGCCGAGCGCGATCTGGAGCAGGCCATCGCCATGACCGAACGCGGCAATCCCCTGCTCGCCGACGCCGCGCGTTTCCAGTTGGTGCATACGCTGCTGAAAAACGATCTGGACCTGCAGGCCAGAGCGCAGGCCGAACAGTTGCTGGCGTATCGCCGCCGCGCCTTCGGCGAACGGCACCCGGAAACCGGTCGCGCCTGGGTGCTCGCGTCCGAAGCCCAGTACCTGTGCGGCGACCTGTCCGCCGCGGTGCAGTCGGCGGCGCGCGCGCGCGCGATCATCGTGGCGACCTACGGCGAGCAGCATCCCGAGTACGCCGAACTGCTGCGCCAGGAATCGCAGAACGATGCCGTGCTCGGGCATGGCCGCGCCGCCATCGCCAAGGCGCGCGCGGCGAACACCTTGCTGGAAACGACGCTGGGCCCGACCCACGAGCGCAGCTTGCGCGCCAAGTACAACCTGGCGATCAAACTGGTCTTCAGCGGCGATGCCAGCGACACCGAGTCGTTCAAGCAAGGCGTGGGCATGCTCGAAGAAGTGATCCGCACCGGCAAGGAAACCGACATCCCGATGCCGCTGGAGAAAACCAAGCTGGCCCTGGCCTTCGCCGAACAACCGGGCGAGGCCGCGCAGCAGCATGCCGAGCGCCTGTTGATCGACGGCCAGATCGAGAACCGTAAATATTTCCCGCCTCACGCCAACATCCGACTGGTCAGCGATTTCGCCCTGGCCCAGTTGCTCGTCCGGCGCCGGCGCGACGCCCAGGCCGATGGCTTGTTCGCCGAGGTGATCGCGCACATCGAGCGCGGCGACCACATCCGCCCGACCATGCATTCGGTGGCCAGCAAGGCGTTGCTGTATCGCGCTTCCTACGCGTTGAGCTCGTGCCGCAAGGATCAGACGCTGACCTTGCTGGGCCAGCAGTTGGCGTATTGCGAACGCCACCTGGGGCCCGGCAGCGATTGCGCGGCGAGCACGCGGGTCGCGCTGTCCGAGCTCGAACACCACGACTATCTGCCGGCCCGATTCGCCGAACACGTCGGCGGCGCCGATCCGACGCGGCGTTGGGCGCGACGGCTGGCCGACCAGCTCGGCTACGCGCGACGCTGCGTGCCGGGCATCAGCGACGCGGGTGATCAGCGCCCGGAACCGCCTGCCGACGGCGGGGCGAAGTCGGGGTAGATCGCGCTTGCCGTGGCGATGCCGCGGTCGCCGCCGCGCGCGCGCAACGACGGCGCGCGGCAACAGGTTGAATCGTCAGAACAGCTCCAGCTGCGGCGTCGGCTTGCGCGGCGCGACGAACCGGCTGGTGTCCAGCGCCGGCAGACGGCCGAATCCGTGCCGGCGCCAGGCTTTCTGGAAACGCTGCGCGATCAGTTGCGCGAACGGCCCTTCGCCGCGCATGCGCTGGCCGAAACGGCTGTCGTAGTCCTTGCCGCCGCTCATCTGCTGGATCAGGCTCATCACGTGCGCGGCGCGATCGGGGTAGTGCAGTTGCAGCCACTCGCGCCAGACCTGCTTGAGTTCGTGCGGCAGGCGCAGCACCACGTAGCCCGCGGCGCGCGCGCCGGCCTCATGCGCCGCGGCGAGGATGTGTTCGAGTTCGCCGTCGTTGATCATCGGAATCGTCGGCGCGACCATCACCCCGACCGGCACGCCGGCCTCGGCCAGGGTGCGCATCGCCTTGAGCCGCGAGTGCGGCGCCGACGCGCGCGGCTCCATCTTCGCCGACAGCTGGTTGTCGAGCGTGGTGACCGAGAAATACACCGACACCAGGCCGCGCTTCGCCATCGACGCGAGCAGTTCGACGTCGCGCACGATCGATGCGTTCTTGGTGATCAGGCTGAAGGGATGCGAGCAGGCGTCGAGCACTTCCATCACCCCGCGGGTGATGCGGAAGCGGCGCTCGATCGGCTGATACGAATCGGTGTTGATGCCCAGCGCGATCGGCGCGCAGCGATAGCCCGGGCGCGCGAGTTCGTTCTGCAATCGCTCCGCGGCGTTGACCTTGGCGAACAAACGGGTTTCGAAGTCCAGCCCGGGCGACAGTTCCAGATAGGCGTGCGAGGGCCGGGCGAAGCAGTAGACGCAGCCGTGCTCGCAGCCGCGGTAGGGATTGATCGACTGGCCGAAGGCGATATCGGGCGAATCGTTGCGGCTGATGATGCTGCGCGCGGTTTCTTCGGTGACCTGGGTTTCCGGGCGGGCGCTGGTGCCGTCGTCGACGTACACCGAACCCCAGCCGTCGTCCTCGCCGTGCGCGGTGGTGACGGCATACCGCCCCGGCACGTAGGACGCCGAGCCGCGGCCCTTGAACGCGGTGGGTTGGAGCGAGACCTGGGTTTTGCGAGCCGAATCCATGAGCGCAGGGTAGGGCGGGGGTGTCTCAGCGGGTGCGACGTGGGGTGCGAGGCGATGCGGGGCGAACGAGCGGGGGATGGGTGAATGGTAGATGCGTGGATGTGGATAAGTATGACCGGGTGGATCGATTGCGGCCTGCTCGGCTGACCGCCCGTACACAGTAGCGAGGCGGCCGGATCGTTTCAGCTCTCTGCATTGAACGGTCGGTCCCGAAATCGATGCCGACGCTGTCGCCCGCGCGCGCAAAAGCGTAGATCAGCGCTACGGCGCCTTGAATGCCGAGCGTCCCCATGACCGTCTCCCGCGAAGGCGGGAATCCAGGGCTTTTCGAGCGAAAACCCGTGAAGTCTCGGACGCATGCATGGCGCCAGACCGCACGATATGCATGCGACATCGCGATCATCGCGACTGTCGAAATACCAGACCCTTTCGCCCGAAAGCCCCTGGATTCCCGCGTTCGCGGGAATGACGAATTGAAACTGTCGACGAAACTCGTAGATTCCCGCATTCGCGGGAATGACGACTTGAAGCTATCGACGAGACTCGTGGATTCCGCCGTCGCGGGAATGACGACGTGTCGCATTTGAACGAAGTCGCGACGATGAATCGATGCGGCGAAGGCGATGGCGAGCGACCGCAATCACTCGATAGCAAACGTCACATCCACCGACGCATTCACGCTGATCTGCCCGACCGCCAAGGTCGCGCCGTCGTCGCCGCTGGTGCCGCCGGCGTTCTGGACCACGTTCTGCATCAATTGCCCGCCGCCGCCGCCCCAGCCGGCGCCGCTGCGCCACCAACCGCCCGAATACGATTCCGAAATCGTCTGCGCCTCGCCGCGGCGGACGCCGAGTTCGGAGGTCAGCGCATCGGCTTTTTCCTTGGCCGCGCGGATCGCCAGCGCGCGCGCGGCGTCGCGGTGCTTGCGCAGCTGCGAGGTGCGGAATTCGATGCCGTGGATGTACTGCACGCCGTTGCCGAGCAGGCCCGACAGCAAGGTGTCGAAATCGCCGACCCGGGTCAGGCGGATGCCGATGCTCTTGCGCACGGTGTACAGCAGCGGCACCACCCGCGATCGCTCCAGCGCCGAGCGGCTGGAATCGTCGCGTTCGTACTCGGGCTCGATGGTGATGAAGTCGGTCTGCACGTCCTTGTCGGGCACGCCGTTGCGCTTGAGGAAGGCCAGCGCGCTGGCGATGCTTTCGTCGTTCTGGCGCTTGGCCTCCTCGAGCCGCGGGTGCCGCGATTCGACCCCGACATTGAGCAGGACTTCGTCCGGCGCGACCTTGATTTCGGCCGCGCCCGATACGCTGATGCTGCGATTGGGTTTCTGCGCGAAGGCGGGCAGGGCGGGCAACGCGGCCAGGGCGAGCACGAACAGCAGACGGTATTTCATGACGGCCTTCCATGGGTGGGTGCGCCGGCAAGCGGCGCGGACGGGATGGACGCAACAGTAGTCGCAGCGACGCGTGGACGCGAGCCCGGCCGACGAACGCGATCGAACCGTGGCGTGGCGACGCGGGCGATCGTCGGTCCGCACCGGCGCGGAGGCAGTTGCGATCCCGGCATGCCGCGCCTGGATCGCCCGCGAGACCGGCCCCGCGCCGTCGCCATTGCGATCGTTCGCGGCGCTCATCCCGAGCGGCCACGCGCGCCCGGAGTTGCACGGCCCGATTGCACACTTTGCGCTCATGCCCCGGCGGGCTAGCCTTAGCCCACGCCGGCGACCGCCGCAGCGATCGCCCCGATGGAGCCCGACGTGTCCGAGCTGTGGCAAACCCTGGTCAGCATTCCCTACCTGGGCGTGTACCTCACCGCCGGCTGGGCGCTCTATCTGGTCTGGCTGGGGCTGTGGATCGTGCTGCAAAAGCGCGAGCCGGTCGCGACCATCAGCTGGCTGATCAGTCTGGCCGCGCTGCCGTACCTGGGCTTTTTGATCTATTACTTCTTCGGCCCGCAACGCATCCATCGCCAGCGCATGCGCCGGGTGCGCGCGCGCGCGGCGCTGCCGGCGCCGCCGCCGGGGCTGACCCCGTCGCCGGAGGCGATCGAACTGGCCCGGCTCGGCCAGGCCACCACCGGGCTGCCGCCGACCACCGCGACCCAGGCGCGTCTGCTGATCGACGGCGGCGCCAAGTACGCCGCGCTGCTGGCCGACATCGCCCAGGCGCGCGAGCGCATCCATCTGGAGTACTACATCTATCAACCCGACCGCACCGGCACCGCGCTGCGCGATGCGCTGATCGAACGCGCGCGCGCCGGGGTCACGGTGCGGCTGCTGCTCGACGCGGTCGGCTCGGGCGCGACCAAGCAGCGCTTCATCCAGCCGCTGATCGATGCCGGCGCGCAGGTCGCCTGGTTCCACCCGATGAAGCTGCGCTGGCTGTGGCGGCGGCCGTGGCTGAACCTGCGCACGCATCGCAAGATCGTGGTGATCGACGGCCGGGTCGGCTACACCGGCGGCATCAACATCACCGACGAGGAAGACGAACGCCTGCGCGAGGACGCTTACCGCGACCTGCATCTGCGCCTGGAGGGCGATGTGGTGCGCGAGCTCGAACTGGTGTTCACCGAGGACTGGTGCTACGCCACCGGCGAGCCGCCGATCCGCCACGTCAACGCCGCGCCGGTGCAGGGCACGATCGCCGCGCAGGTGGTCAGTTCCGGGCCGGATTCGAGCTGGGAAGCGATCCATCGCGTCCACGTCGGCGCGATCCACGCCGCGCGCAAGCGGGTCTGGCTGGTCACACCGTACTTCGTGCCCGGCGAAGCCGCGCGCATGGCGCTGACCTCGGCCGCGCTCGGCGGCCTGGACGTGCGCCTGCTGGTGCCCAAGCTCAGCGACAGCCGGCTGGTGACCTACGCGGCGCGTTCGTACTTCGACGAATTGCTCGAGGCCGGGGTCAAGATCCACGAGTACGGCCCGCGCATGCTGCACACCAAGGCGCTGCTGTGCGACGACGAGATGGCGATCATCGGCAGCGCCAATTTCGATCACCGCAGCTTCCGCCTGAACTTCGAGATCTCGGTGATGTTCTACAACGCGACCCTGGCCGGCGAACTGGCCGCGCTGATCGAGCAGGAATGCTCGCGCGCGCCGCGGGCGCGCAGCGATCGCGAGCGCTCGCTGTGGCGTACGCGCTTGCCCGAGGCGTTGGCCCGGTTGGTGTCGCCGTTGCTTTGATATTCGGGATTCGGGATTCGGGATTCGGGATTCGGGATTCGGGATTCGGGATTCGGGATTCGGGATTCGGGAAAAGCATCCGGCGGTCTGACCTTCGTCGCAAGCCGGGGCTGTGGATTATTCGGCCGGCAATTTCCCGGTGTGGATCCGTAGGTCGAACCGATAGACGCCTTTGTGGATATCTACACAGGGATGCGCCGCGTCCCGCCAACACGGTTCGGATAAGGCGGACCGCGGGCGAGACAGCCCCGGCGACGCGGTACCCGCGAACCGGTTTCGCGCCCGCCGGTCCCGGTCCGGGCCGTTCAGGCAAACCGCTCTTACCCGCCGTTGTGCCGACCGTCGCAGCCGGGGATCGCCCCAGCTGCCGCCGCCACCGCGCCGCGCTACACTCGAACCGGGCCCGCCGAGGTCCACGCGCCGGGCTCGCAGCGAAGCGGGCGGGCGCGCAGAGCGGTCATCGAATTCGTCAGGGAGCACGCCGCAATGCCTTGGGTTTACCTGTTGCTGGCCATCGCCGCCTTCGGCCTGGCGCTGAAGACCACCTCGCCGGGACTGATGGCCGTCGGCCTGCTGGCGGCGCTCGGCCTGATGATCGCCGGCGTCATGAGCCTGCTGGCGCGTCGCCTCGACAACACCAGCCGCGATGTCTCGGTGATCATCGATCCGGTCGAACTGCGCCGTCTGCGCGAGCAGGCCGAGGCGCGCAAGCTCGCCGCCTCGTCGCAGTCCGAACCGACCCAGCGCTGAGCGCACGGCCGCGCTCCGGCCGCGATCGATCCGCCTGCTTTTTCCCGTCGCTATCACTCGTCGGTCGTGCCCTCGCGCGCGGCCAAACTGCGCACTCGCCGCATTCAAGCCGGCGGGTTAGGCTGAAGCCATGACCGTCCTGAGCGTCAACGTCAACAAGATCGCCGTGCTGCGCAATTCGCGCGGCGGCGGCGAACCCGATGTATCGCGCGCCGCGCAGGCCTGCCTGGACGCCGGCGCGCACGGCATCACCGTGCATCCGCGGCCCGACGCGCGGCACATCCGCGACTACGACGTGTACGCGCTGGCCGAACTCACCCAGGCGCGCGCGGTCGAGTTCAACATCGAAGGCAATCCGTTCGCGCCGCCGCGCGCCGGCTATCCGGGCCTGATCGAACTGTGCCGGCGCACCCGGCCCGCGCAGGTCACCTTGGTCCCCGACGGCGACGATCAACTCACCTCCGACCACGGCTTCGATTTCGAACGCGATGCCGACGCGCTGCGTCCCTTGATCGCGCAACTGCACGAACTGGACTGCCGGGTCAGCGTGTTCGCCGACGCCGACCGCGAAGGCATCGAGCGCGCGGCCGAACTCGGCGCCGACCGGGTCGAGCTGTACACCGGTCCCTACGCCGACGCCTTCGCTCACGGCGATATCGACGCAGCATTGCAAGCCTTCGCGA
Organism: Lysobacter capsici; assembly: GCF_014779555.2. Lineage (NCBI taxonomy): Bacteria > Pseudomonadati > Pseudomonadota > Gammaproteobacteria > Lysobacterales > Lysobacteraceae > Lysobacter > Lysobacter capsici. The sequence continues at coordinate 14,870 of NZ_CP094357.1, read as the reverse complement.
CCGCCGCGCGCCGCGCCCAGGCCGTCGGCCTCGGCGTCAACGCCGGTCACGACCTGAGTCAGGCCAACCTCGGCGCCTTCCTGCATGGCGTTCCGAACGTGCTCGAAGTATCGATCGGTCACGCGCTCATCGGCGAAGCCCTGTACGCCGGCCTCGACGCGACGGTGCGCGCGTATCTGGACGTGATCGCGAAAGCGGGTTGAACGTCGAGCTCTTGCCGCGGCGCTGATCGGCTCGCCGCACTCGCGGCGCTATCGCTGAAATGCCTGGATTTCCAGGGTTTTTCGTCGTCGACGTCGAGCGCATGTTCCACGCCGAACTTCGACGATCGCGGCATTCATGCCATCCATCATCCCGGCAGCTCCCGCGCTTAAGCCGACTACACCGCGAAACACCACCGCGCAGAAATCCAAGCTCGTGTGAGAGCCCCATGGCCTCCCTGTAGGAGCGGCGCAAGCCGCGACCGCGCCACCACAACCACGACGCAAGCGACGAAGTCGTGGCCCCTGCCTTCGACTACAACCGAGCGCAATCCTTCGCGAGCCACCCCGAACCGAAGCTTGCTGCATTGAAAAGCGGGCAGGGGTTTGCCTTCAACGCCGCGCAACCCTCGACCCCACTCCATCGCGTCGCCTCAGACGACAACGGCCGCCCCACCGGGACGGCCGCTGCCTCGCAAACCGCGATCAATCAGCGAGTGGAAATATTCTGCACCCCGCTCTCGCGCGCCGCCGACAGCGCGTGCGCGAACGCCTGATAGTCGGCATCGGCATTCGCACCGACCTCGACCACCGTGTTCGGCGCCGCCTGCACCAAGGCCTTCAGCGCCACCGGCAACTCCGCGCGGGTCAGGGTCTGGCCATCGAGGGTAAAAGCGCCACTGGCCTGCACCATCAATTCGGCCCGAGGCGGCGGCGTGTCGCGTTGCGGCCCGGGAACGGGCAAGCCGAGGTTCAAATTGCCGGTCAGCACGGGCGCGGTGACCATGAAGATCACCAGCAACACCAGCAGCACATCGACCAGCGGGGTGACGTTGATCTCGGCGACAGGCGCGTCGCCGGAATAGGCGGAAGCGGAGTAGGTGGAGCCGGCCATATGCATCTCCCTCCATGGGCGGGGTGCCCGGCTTTACGTTAATCCCGTCACAGTTATCCGCGCAAGACGTAACCCGCACGTCGGCGATCCGCTCCACGGGCACGAAGCCGGCACGCATAAAAAAACGCCGCCCAATGGGCGGCGTTCTCACGACGGTAAGCGTCGGTTCCGGACGGAATTACTTCTGGACGAAACCGATCTTTTTCATATCTGCGTTTTTGGCGTAAGCCAGCACCTTGGCGAGCGTGCCGTATTCGGCATCCTCGTTGGTGTCGATTTCTAGCAGAGGTTGATTGGTGGGATCGCGCTGCACCGTTTCCTTCATCATCCCCGGGATCGCCGCGATGGGCGTGGGGTTGTTGTTCCAGAACACCTGACCGGTCGCATCGATCCGCAGCTGGATCGGCGGCGGCGGCTCTTGCGTCACGGGCGGCGGAACGCTGGTCGGTTGGGGCAGGTTGACGTCGATCGGGTAAGACACCGTCGGTGCCGTGACCATGAAGATGATCAGCAGCACCAGCAGCACGTCGACCAGCGGGGTCACGTTGATGTCGGAAATCGCGCCGCTATCGGAGTTGTTACTGAAAGCCATGGGACTGTTCTCCGATTAACGTTCTTTGATCGCGACGAAGCCGACTTTGCGCATGCCTTGCCGCTGCGCAACCGTCACCACCGAATTGACGACCTTGTACTTCGTGGTGCGGTCGCCGCGGACGTTGATCGGCGGTTGCGGCGTTTTCTGCGCCTCAACCGACAAACGGCTTTCGAGCTGATCCATGGTGACCGGCTCATCGTTCCAGTAGATCGCGCCGCTGTCCTGGATGGCCACGGTGATCGGCGTGACCTTGGACGGCTCCTCGGGCTTGGCGAGGGTGGCTTCGGGCAGTTTGATCTCGACCTTATGGGTCATCAGCGGTGCGGTGATCATGAAGATGATCAACAGCACCAGCATCACGTCCACGAGGGGCGTGACGTTGATGGTAGCCATCGGGCCGTTGTCGTTGCCTGTACTGAAGGCCATGTCCGAACTCCAACTACGCTAAAAGTGAAGGCGTGTGTTGCTTAGCGCTTGCTCGCCACTTCGCCGACGCGCGAACCGGTGGCGAAGAAGTCGTGCAGGTCGTGCGCGAAGGTGTCGAACTTGTTGTTCGTGACGCGGTTCAGGCGGACGAAGAAGTTGTACGCCAACACCGCCGGGATCGCGACGAACAGACCGATCGCGGTCATAATCAGCGCCTCGCCGACCGGGCCGGCCACGGCCTGAATCGAGGACTCGCCGCTGGCGCCCAGGCGCAGCAGGGCGTGGTAGATACCCCACACGGTGCCGAGCAGACCGACGAACGGAGCGGTCGAGCCGACGGTGGCGAGCACGGTCAGACCGGCTTCCAGACGCGAGCTCTCACGGGTGACGGCCTGACGCAGGGCGCGGTCGACGAACTCGGAACGGTTCAGCGACTCGACCAGGCGCGAGCCTTCGTGACGCTGGTGGTGCGCGGCGGCCTGAGCGGCATCGAGCGCGATCTTGGAGAACGGCTCGCTGCGCGACTGCTCTTCCATGTAACGGATGGCGTCCTGCGCGTTCGGGGTTTCCCAGAACGTGCTGACGACGCGGTCGGAACTGCCGCGCAGGCGGAGGTTCTTGACGAAATTGATGACGATCCAATAGACCGACAACACCGACATCAGCGTGAGCGTGATGAACACGATCCAGCCAACGGCGTCGAAGTTTTGCAACAGATGCGAGAAGCTCATCTGCTGAAGTGCTTCAGCGTTAGAGCCTCCGGCGGCGGCGGTGGTGGTTTGCTGCAGCATGACGCTTACCTTTGAATGTCGTGGAAAGGAAAGAAGGTAGTACGTATTACTTAATGCGACTTACAACTGTCCGTGGAACCCGATCAGTTCGGCGGGACGAAATCGACGGGCACTCGGACGCGGCTGGCGATCGGCTGACCGTTGCGCACTTCCGGGTTGAAGCGCCACTTGCGTGCGGCATCCATGGCCGCGCGGTCCAGGTTGCGGTTGCGACTGGATTTCTCGACCTGCACGTCCAGCACGTTGCCCTGGGCATCGATGCTGATCACCAGGACCACCGTGCCGCCCACGCCCTGGCGGGCTTCGGTCGGCGGGTACTTAGGCGGGTTCAGGCGGCGCGAAGACGGATCGACGCCCGAATTGATATCGCTGGCGGCGGCCGGCGGCGCGGGCGGAGCCGGCGGCGGCGCGGGCGGATCGATCGGACTGGGGTCCAGATTCTCGACCGGCGGCTGATCCGGCGGCGGCGGCGTCGGAGTCGGTCGCGGCGGCGACAGTTCCTTCGGCGGCGTCGTGATCGGCTTCGGCGGGTCCGGCGGCGGCGGCGGCGGCGGCGGGGGCGGCGGCGGCGGCTTGATGATGTTGACCATCGTCACCTGCTCTTCTTCCTGCTGCTGTGCGGGCGGCGTCATCGGGGCCAGCAACAGCAGGAGCGCCGCGGCATGCACGGCGATCGCACAGGTGATACCGGCAATACGTGCCCAGTTCAAACCTTCGCGGTCGTCATCATTCCTAACTTGGAGTTCGAGGTCTTGCGTCATGCCGTCAGCTCGGGAGGTGTTTCCGGACGCCGGGGCGCCTCGGGCCATCGTTCGGTTCGTGCAACCGTTTCCAGTCGCGCGAACCTCCTAGCATATACCAAACCGCGTCACAGGTTCCAAGCGCGGTCAGGCTCTCTTTGCCGAAATTACTTGCCTTTCAGCGCGAGAATCTTCTTGGCGTCGTCGGGCTTTTTAACGCCCTTGGCGATCGCCTGCTTGGCGGCTTCCTTAGCCTCTGGAATGCGGTCCTCCGACCACAGCACGCGAGCGAGATTCAGATACGTCTCACCGTCGGGTGCGAGCGGGGCTGCTTTCTTGTACGCGTCGATCGACTTGCCCGCTTGTTCGGAGAAGTAGTACGACTGCGCCAGCGCGACGTAAGCCTGGTAATCCGGCTTGAGGATGCCCTTTTCCAGGCCCTCGGTGATCACGCTGGCCGCCTGCTTCTCCTTGCCTTCCAGATTGAGGTAGGTGGAGTAGAGCTGACGGTAATCCTTGTCTTCGGTGAACTGGCCGGCGGCGCGCATCTTCTCGAGCACGGCGGCGGCCTTGTCGAGCATGTCGGCCTGCGAATAGACCGCGGCGACGTTCATCTGCGCGCGCTTGTCGTTCGGGTTCTTGGCCGCGATCTGCTCGGCGACCTTGGCCGCTTCGGCGCCCTGGTTGCCTTCCACGTAGGTGGCCATCAGCAGGTTCTGCCACTCGGGCTTCGGCTCGGGCGAGGCGTCGATCGCCTGCTTGATCACCGTGGCGGCTTCCGGGTAGCGCTCCAGGCGGTACAGCACGTTGCCCTTGATGATCAGGTGCTCGGGCTTGGTGCTCTTGGATTCGTTGAGGAAGCGGTCGATGGTGACCAGCGACTCGGCGTACTGCTCTTCCTGCAGCTGCAACTGGGCCAGCACGAACATGCGGTCGAAGTGGCTGTTGTTGTCGAGACCGTTGATCTCGATCGCCTTCTTCAGGTACTCCATCGCGGCCTTGTTGTCGTCGGCGTCGTAGGCGACCTGGAAACCGATCTGGGCGGCGAAGGAACGCTCGTAGGCGTTGAGCGAGGTGTCGGCGATGATCGCGTCGGCCTGGGCGCGCGCATCGGCGGCTTTCTCCTTGTCGAACGCGTCCATCATCTTCTGCAGCTTGGCGCCGCCCTTGGACGAGGCCTTGGCGTCCGGCGCGGTGCGGGTCGCGTTCGGGTACTGGTTCTCGACCTTGGCCGGCGCGCCGGCGGTCTTGTTGCTTTCGCGTGCCGCGCGGCGCTGGGCCGAACGCTCCGAGGCGGTCTGGGCGGTGGCCTGGGACACGGCACCGAACACCAGCACCGCGCCGATAGCGGCGGCGAGCAGGGTGCTGTTGCGGGTGGGTTGCTTGTTCATGGACTCACCTCTAAGAGACTCAGCGGCCGCGGACCGGGGGCCTTGCGGCGGAACGGCGCAAGGCCAAGGGGCCGCCAACCTAACAGAAACTCGGGTCGACGCGATACGGGTCTGAACCACTGTTCAGTAATTCGCTTTCATCCACACTTCGGCGTACGGCCGGCCGCGCGGGCTTGTTCGTAAACCGGGATCAGGGCGCCGGCGCGGGCATTGAGTTCCTGGATGCGCGATTGCGGGTCGGGGTGGGTGGACAGCCATTGCGGCGGGCGCGAGCTGCTGGCCGCGATCATGTTCTGCCACAGATTCACGGCCTGTCGCGGGTCGTAACCGGCCTGCGCCATGAGCCGCTGGCCGACCACGTCGGCCTCGCTTTCCTGGGTGCGCGATCCGGGCAGCAGGAACGCGGTCTGCAGCGCGGCGCCGCCCAGTTGCCCGGTCGCGCTGGCCGCGCCTTCGCCGTAACGCGCGCCGAGCAGGCTGCCGACGATGTTGAGGCCGGTCTGCGCGCCCATCTGCCGGGTGATGCGCTCGTCGTGATGGCGCGAGACGACGTGGCCGATCTCGTGGGCGATCACCGCCGCGAGCTGATCCTGGTTCTTGGCGACGGTGAAAATGCCGGTATTCACGCCGACTTTTCCGCCCGGCAGGGCGAAGGCGTTGGGCGATTCGTCGACGAACACGGCCACGTCCCAGTTCGCCTGCCAGTTCGGCGGCAGCTGCTGGGTGATCGAGCTGACCACGCAGCGCACGTAGGCGTTCTTGCGCGCGTCGGTGCTGAGTTTCTGCTTGCTTTTGGCATCCGCGAACGCTTGCGCGCCCATCTGGTCGAGCTGGGCCTGCGAGACCGCGCCGACGTGCTGGGTTCGCCCGGTCGGCGAGATGGTGGTGGCGCAGGCGGTCGCGATCAGCGCGATCGACACCCCGAGCAGGATACGTTTCATGCGAGCTTTCCCCGTAGCAATCAGACCTTGTAGCGCCGCGTGGATTAACACTTCGTCAATTCCGGTTTTCGCCCGGCGAACCGGCCGCCGCGAAACCGCTTCGCGCCTGTGACTCAGCTGCTCGCCAGCACCGCCGCCACCGCGATCAAATTGTTGATCGCATGTGCCGCATACGCCGCCCACAGGCTGCCGCTGCGGTAATAAACCCAGCCGAAACACAGGCTCATGAAGCCGTACACCGCCCACAGCAGCAGCATGCTCCAGCCGTGGCTCGCGCTCAGTCCGGGCGGTTCGTGCAGCAGCGCGAACGCGGCCGAGCTCAGCGCCAGGCCGAGCCAGGGCCGGCCCGCGGCCCACAGGCGTCCGAACAGCACGCGGCGAAACAACAATTCTTCATACGCCGGCGCGAGCCCCACCGCGAAGATCAGCAACGCCACCGGATAGGCGCGGATCGCGTCGCCGAGGACCATGTTGGTCGGGGTCATTTCGATGCCGCGCTGTTGCGCGAACCCGCCGATCAGCGCGTTGAACGTCAGGCACGCGATCACCGCCAGGGCGATCCAGCCCCAGGTCGACATCCGCCACAGCGCGCGCCACGACGCGGCCCGTTCGGCGGCGCTGGACCTTCGACGAAAGTAGTAGACCAACAGCGCGCTGGCGGCGGTCGCGATCAGGCTGATGACGATCATCGCGCCCGAGTCGGCGCCGATTTGCGCGGAATTCGACCCGCCCAGACCCTGCGCGAAACCCCACAGCGCGGTGCCGAGCAGCGACAAGGCCGCCATCAGAACGATGGATAGCAAAAGATCGACAAGGAAACCGCCAACTCCGGCAAACCGCGGGAGTGGGGTGGAGGCGTTTTTTCGCGCCGATGGCGCGGTCGGCGGCGCGAGAGCCGACGACGGCGCGGAGGCGACGCGCTCGCGCGCGTCGCCGGTGTCCTGACCCGCGGCGGGCTCAGACGTCGAGATTGGAGACCTTGAGCGCGTTGTCCTCGATGAACTCGCGGCGCGGTTCGACCACATCGCCCATCAGAGTGCTGAAGATCTGGTCGGCCGCCACGGCGTCCTCGATGCGCACCTGCAGCAGACGGCGCGTTTCGGGATTGACCGTGGTGTCCCACAGCTGCTCGGGGTTCATCTCGCCCAGGCCCTTGAAGCGCTGGATCGCGCGGCCCTTCTTGGCTTCCTCGAGCAACCAGGCCTGCGCCTGGGCGAAGCTGTTGATCGGCTGCGCGCGATTGCCGCGAATGATCTGCGCGCCTTCGCGCACCAGGCCGTGCAGCATCGAGGCGGCCTCGCGCAGCGAACGCAGTTCGCCGCCTTCGAACGCCGACAACGGCAGCACCTGGATCAGTTGCTGGCCCATGTGGGTGCGGGTGACCAGCAGCGCCGCCTGACGCGTCTCGTTGGCCGGATGCAGCTGCAGCGCGTAGCGCGGCTTGCCCAGTCCGGTCTGATTGAGGCGCTTTTCCAGAGCGTCGAGTTCGTGCCGCTCATCGACGTTGGCCAGCAGGTGTTCGGTATCGAGCGGAGTGAAATCGATCAGCGCCTGCAGCACGTTGGGATCGTAGCGATGCGAGTTGCGCGCGATCGTCTCGCGCGCGCCGGCGTAGGCGAGCAGCAGTTTTTCCAGCGCCGCGCCTTCGATCGGCGGCTCGCCGGTCGCCGGAATCAATGCCGCGCCTTCGACCGCGTTGTTGGCCAGGTACTGGTCCAGCGCCGCGTCGTCTTTCAGATAAATTTCGTTCTTGCCCTGCTTGATCTTGTACAGCGGCGGCAGGCCGATGTAGATGTGGCCGCGCTCGATCAGCTCGGGCATCTGCCGGTAGAAGAACGTCAGCAGCAAGGTGCGGATGTGCGAGCCGTCGACGTCGGCGTCGGTCATCAGGATGATGCGGTGATAACGCAGCTTGTCCGGGTTGTACTCGTCCTTGCCGATGCCGGTGCCCAGCGCGGTGATCAAGGTGCCGACCTCGGCGCTGCCGAGCATGCGGTCGAAACGCGCGCGTTCGACGTTGAGGATCTTGCCCTTGAGCGGCAGGATCGCCTGCGTCTTGCGATTACGGCCTTGCTTGGCCGAGCCGCCCGCGGAGTCGCCCTCGACGATGAACAGTTCGGACTTGGCCGGGTCTTTTTCCTGGCAGTCGGCGAGCTTGCCGGGCAGGCCGGCGATGTCGAGCGCGCCCTTGCGGCGGGTCAGGTCGCGCGCCTTGCGCGCGGCTTCGCGGGCGGTCGCCGCCTCGATGATCTTGCTGGTGATCGCACGCGCTTCGTTGGGGTGTTCCTGCAGGAACTCCTCCAAACGTGTACCGAACGTGTTCTCAACGACCGGGCGCACCTCGGAACTGACCAGTTTTTCCTTGGTCTGCGAGGAAAAGCTCGGATCGGGCACCTTGACCGACAGCACCGCGATCATGCCTTCGCGCATGTCCTCGCCCGACAGCGCGATCTTGGACTGCTTGGCCGCGCCGGTCTTCTCGATGTAGGTGGCCAGCGTGCGGGTCAGCGCGGCGCGGAAACCGATCAGGTGGGTGCCGCCGTCTTTCTGCGGGATGTTGTTGGTGAAGCAGAACATCGTTTCCTGATAGGAATCGGTCCACTGCAACGCCACGTCGACGGTGATGCCGTTCATTTCGCCCGACACCGAGATCACGTTCGGGTGCAGCGGCGTCTTGACCTGAGCCAGATGCTCGACGAAGGAACGGATGCCGCCCTCGTACTGGAACACGTCGCGGCGGCCTTCGCCGCGCTCGTCGACCAGGGTGATCTTGACGCCCGAGTTGAGGAACGACAGCTCGCGCAAGCGCTTGGCCAGGATGTCGTAGTGGAACTCGACATCGGTGAAGATTTCCACTGCCGGCTTGAAGCGCAGCAGGGTGCCGCGCTTGGTCGAGGCTTCCAGCTGCTTGAGCGGGTAGATCGGCTCGCCCAGCGCGTATTCCTGCTGGTGATGGAAACCGTCGCGCCAGATGTTGAGCCACAGGTGCTCGGACAGCGCGTTGACCACCGATACGCCCACGCCGTGCAGGCCGCCGGAGACTTTGTAGCTGTTGTCGTCGAACTTGCCGCCGGCGTGCAGCACGGTGAGGATCACCTCGGCCGCCGACACGCCTTCTTCCTTGTGGATATCGACCGGGATGCCGCGGCCGTTGTCGTAGCAGGAGACCGAACCGTCTTCGTGCAAGGTCACCACCACATCGTCGGCGTGGCCGGCGAGGGCCTCGTCGATCGCGTTGTCGACCACCTCGAAGACCATGTGATGCAGGCCGGTGCCGTCGTGGACATCGCCGATGTACATGCCCGGGCGCTTGCGCACCGCCTCGAGGCCGCGCAGGACGGTGATCTTGCTCGAGTCGTAGGTCTGCGGGGTTTGCGCGCTTTGCGGCGGGGTCGAACCGGTGGCCGATTCAGTCGAGGGGTCGTGCTCGGTGTTGGTCATTGCGTCAACAGGCTCCGATCGACGCGGGCTCCGGCGGGGCCGCCGGGTGCGTCGAGACACAGAAGATAAGTGATTGAAGTATAGCAGGCGGGCGGGGGGTCCCGAGCCGTCGAAAGGGGCCGGATGGCGGCCTGGAACGCGCTGCAGGCGCTGCGCGCAAGGCCGGGCCGGCGATTCGGTCCCACCCCATAGATGCGGCCTGCAAACGCCGTTTTAAACCCGTCGCCCGCCCGTGTTCCACGTGGAACACGACAGCCTTCTGTAGGAGCGGCGCGAGCCGCGACCGCGCCAATCAAGCGACTTCGCAGGCTGGCTATGCCCGCCAATGAAGCCACCGGCTGCAAGCGGGAGAACCACGCCACCTCACGTCCCTACCGGCGCTACCCATGCGGCTTTAGGAAGCACCACTAGATAACGTGGAACAGACGCAAGGCTTCGACTCGCGAATCCTGCGGGAAGCGAGGCAAGAACCCATTCCCGACCGCCGCTCGTGAAACCGCTCGTGGAACTCCCACGCTTACCGATCCACCAACTCCCCGTGTTCCACGTGGAACCTAGCCAGTTCAACCTGCATTCCCGCCAACGCCGGCGGATCGTCGGTCCCGGTGATGAACACCTGCGCCTGCGACGCCAACAACCGCTCCAACACCCGCCGCTGGTGATTGCGATCCAGCTCCGAGGCCAGATCGTCCAGCGCCACCACCGGCCACTCGCCCAACACCGCCGCGTGATGCTCGGCCTGGGCCAACAAGGCCGACAACGCGGTCAACTTGGCCTGGCCGCGCGACAAAGCCTCGCGACCCGGCAAACCGCCGAATCCGATCCGCCAATCGGCCCGGTGCGGGCCGACCGAGGTGTAACCGGCCAACTGATCGCGATCCCGGGCCAGCAGCAGGGCATCGGCCAGCGGAAACTCCTCGCGGCGCCAGCCGGGCAGGTAATCCAGGCGCACTTCGCCCAGCGCGGGCGCCAGATCCGTCGCCAACGCGGCGAATCTGGGCTGCAACTGATCCAGATATTGCTGACGGCGCCGGGTCAGCGGCTCGCCGGCCTCGGCCAGCTCATGATCCCAGGCATCGATCTGGCCGTCGCGAGCCCGCGCCTTGAGCAGGGCGTTGCGCTGTTTCAACGCCCGGGTATAACGCCGCCACAGCGGAGTGAAGTCCGGTTCCACGTGGAACAAACCCCAATCCAGGTAACGGCGGCGAATTTCCGCCGCGCCGGTGATCAGGGCATGGCTGCCGGGCTCGAAACTGACCACCGCCAGGGCGGCGCACAGTTCGCCAAGCTGGGAGACCGCCGATCCATCCAACCGCCCGGTCCAATCCTGGCCCGAATGCCGCATCCCAGCTTTGCGCTTCTGGTCGCGGCGCAGTTCCTGCCATTCGACGAAAACCTCCAGCGCCGGATCGCCCGCGCGGATCAACCCGTCGCGGACCCGCCCACGGAAACTGCGTCCGTAAGCCATCAGGTGCAGGGCTTCGAGCAGGCTGGTCTTGCCCGCGCCGTTTTCGCCGGTGATCAGGTTGATCCCGGGCTGCGGCGACAGGCTGACGTCGGCGAAACGCCGGAATCCGCGCAGGTCCAGGCGGGTTACATGCATCGCGGGATCATCGCAGAAGGGCTCGGGGAAGGGCGCGGACCGCGCCAGACACCCCGAAAACCACGATTCGGCGGAATTTCGGGGGCGGGAGCGGAGCAGGATCATCGCAGAAAAGCCGTGTCCGGGGTCGCCAAGGCGCTAGGCGACGCCGATACCGGCCAATCCGGTGTATTGGAGCCGACTGATGCGTTGCTACGTCGGGCGGTCGGGCGAAAGCTCCGCCGACCGAGTCGTTATTCGCAAACCGCGGAAGGCCGACTGGGGCCGACCCGAGAGCCAAAAGCTCTCTCGGCCAGGTTCGTCGCCATGCAAGAACGCTGGCCCGTGCGAACACTCGCCCGATCACGAGCCCAGCAAACAGACCAATCGGCGGCAGAAACTGGTCCCGTCGTCGCCGCAGCGACCGGCAAAGGTCTGCGTAGCCGGCAGACAAGCTGTCGCGACCCGTTCCCGAAAAACAAACACGCCCGGACAAGCCGGGCGTGTGATGTTCCACGTGGAACCGGGTCGTGAAACCCAGTCCGATGCCGTGGATCAGAGCCGCAGCGGCATCACCACATGGCGGCAACGCTCGTTCGAGGCTTCGCGAACCAGCGCCGAGGAGTTGGCGTCGCGCAGCGCGATCACCACATGCTCGTCGCGCAACGCGGTCAGGGCGTCGAGCAGGTAGTTCACGTTGAAGCCCACCGCCAGGTCGTCGACCTTGGTGTCGGCTTCGACTTCTTCCTGCGCTTCTTCCTGTTCCGGGTTGTGCGCGCTGATCTTGAGCTGACCCGGGGTCACCTCGATGCGCACGCCGCGGTACTTCTCGTTCGACAGGATCGCTGCGCGCTGCAGCGAAGCACGCAGCACCTCGCGCTCGATCCGCACTTCCTTGTCGGCGCCGATCGGAATCACCGCTTCGTAATCCGGGAAACGGCCGTCGATCAGCTTGCTGGTGAAGGTGACATCATCGCGCTTGACCCGGATGTGGCCGCGGCCCATCTCGATCTCGATCTCGCGATCGCCGCCTTCGAGCAGGCGCTGCAGTTCCTGCACGCCCTTTCGCGGCACGATGATCTGGCGCTTGGTCTGCGAACCGCCCTCGTAAGCCGCTTCGCACAGCGCCAGACGGTGACCGTCGGTGGCCACGCAGCGCAGGCTGTTTTCGCGCAGATCGAACAACAGGCCGTTGAGGTAATAGCGCACGTCCTGCTGGGCCATCGCGAACGCGGTGCGTTCGATCAGTTCCTTCAGCGCCGCTTCCGGCACGCGCACGCGCTCGGTGGCTTCGACTTCATCGATCGACGGGAAGTCGTTGGCCGGCAGGCTGGCCAGGGTGAAGCGCGAACGCCCCGCCTGAACCGTGATCTTTTCCGCGGCCTGGCTGACGGTCACCTTGCTGCCGTCGGGCAGGGCTCGAATGATCTCGAACAGCTTGCGCGCCGGGATCGTGGTCTCGCCGTCCTTCGCATCGTCGACCGCAACGCGGGAAATCATTTCGACTTCCAGGTCGGTACCGGTCAGCGAAAGCTGCCCGTCCTTGACCTGCACGAGCAGATTGGCGAGGACCGGCAAGGTCTGCCGGCGTTCGACGACATTGACCACTTGGGCCAACGGCTTGAGAAAGACTTCGCGTTGCAGACTGAAACGCATGCGGACCCCTTGGCCGTCTGTGGGCGCAAACCCATCGGTGGGCTCAAACCCAATTACTAAAGAGATGTATAAATCAAAAGCTTAGTGGCGGTGGAGCAGCGAAAATCGTTGGAGAACTGCCTTAAACCTTTGATCTATATGGTTTTTTCGGTACTTCAAAAGCGGGTAGAACTGGCTTGGTAGGGCGGGTGCAACCTGTGGATAGATTGCGCGCCTCGCGGCGGCCTCAAAGTTGTCCACAGTTTGTACGAGTTTGATCCCCCAAGTTGTGCCTTTCGCCAGCGCAGCTTACGGATTACCTTGTCCCTCGTCGCGCTGGACCACCGCGGCGAACGAGCGACATCGGCGAACCGCGGCGCAGCGATCGGTTCGGCGAATGGGCAACGGATGACGGGCATCCGGTCTTATCGCGAACCACGGGTCGCCGCGTACCACCAAACAACATCGCGAACGAACCTCAACCGCTGCTGTCCTGCGATCCCGATGGGTGAGCGCAAACGCAGCGTCCGAGCCACCGTTCCAACATGCCGCAACACCGTCGTTTCGTTTCCGGGTCGACGCCGCAGTTCTCAGCGAACGCAGGCTTCGGCCTCAGACTATCGAATCGACGTGCTTTTACATTCTTACTTGTACAACCACAGCAGCGCTCTGGCCTGAAGCCGATCACTCGCTGAGCTTACTTATCCACCGTTCTTTCCGAATCACTGACTGGCAGCGATGCAGCCGTCATGACTCGCTGAGCTCGCGGATCAACTTGTCTTTCGTTCTTTCCGAATCACCCAACACTTTCAACCCAGCCAGCTTCACTCGCTGAGCTCGCGGATCAACTCGTCTTTCGTTCTTTCCGAATCACCCAACGCCCTCAACCCGACCGGCCTCACTCGCTGAGCTTGCGAATCAACTTGTCCCAGTCTTCCCGCAGCTTGCCGTCGGTTTCCATCAAGGTGCGGATCTGGCGGCAGGCGTGCAGCACGGTCGTGTGGTCGCGGCCGGCGAAGGCATCGCCGATCTCCGGCAACGAGTGCTCGGTCAGTTCCTTGGTCAGCGCCATGGCGACCTGACGAGGACGGGCGAGCGAGCGCGTACGCCGTTTCGACAACAAGTCCTTGATCTGAAGGCCGTAGTAGTCTGCCACGGTCTTTTGGATGTTGGGGATGCCGATCGCGTGCTGCTGCGCGCGCAGCAGGTCGCGCAGGGTTTCCTGGGCGAACTCGACGGTGATCGCGCGGCCGGTGAAGTTGGCGCGCGCGGTCAGGGTGTTGAGCGCGCCTTCCAGGTCGCGCACGTTCGAACGCATCTTCTTGGCCAGCAGGAAGGCGACTTCCTCGGGAATCGCGGCGCCGCGTTCCTTGGCCTTGGAGATCACGATCTGGGCGCGGGTTTCGAAGTCCGGCGGCTCGATCGCCACCGACAGGCCCCAGGCCAGGCGCGATTTCAGCCGCGGCTCCAGGCCTTCGACTTCGCGCGGGTAACGGTCGCAGGTCAGGATGATCTGCTGCTTGCCGTCGAACAACGCATTGAAGGTGTGGAAAAACTCCTCCTGGGTGCGGTCCTTGCCGGCGAAGAACTGAATGTCGTCGATCAGCAGCGCGTCCACGCGTTGGAACTGGCGCTTGAACTGATCCATGGTCTTGTCCTGCAGCGACTTCATCATCGCGCTGAAGAACTGCTCCGAACGCAGGTACATCACCCGCATGGCCGGATTGGCCTCGCGCATGGCGTTGCCGGCGGCGAACATCAGATGGGTCTTGCCCAGGCCCGTGCCGCCGTACAGCAGCAGCGGGTTGTGCGCGCGTTCGCCGGGTTTCTGCGCGGCCTGCAGCGCGGCGGCGCGGCCGAGCTGGTTGCTGCGGCCTTCGACGAAATTATCGAAGGTGTAGTGATTGTCGAGATTGCCCTGGAAGGGTTCGGGCGGCGCCACCGGCCGCGGCGCGGCGACGGTGATGTCGGCCTCGCGCGCGGGCGCGGTGACCACGCGCGGCAGCGAACCCACTTCCAGGCTGACTTCCTCGCTGCCGGCGAAATACGACAGCAGTTCGCGGATCCGGCCCAGGTAGCGCTCGCGCACATGCTCGACTACGAACGCGTTCGGCGCATAAAGCACCGTCACGGTATCGCGCTGGGTGGCTTGCAGCGGTTTCAACCAGGTGTGTACGTCTTCGACCGGAAATTCGGCTTCGAGGCGTTCGAGGCAGCGGGGCCAGGCTTCCAT